>NZ_AQUY01000001.1 GCF_000372445.1 Corynebacterium ulceribovis DSM 45146 | reverse complement strand
CACAACTATGGTTGTGTTTGTTGTTTCGTGTTTTTGTCGGTGGTTATAGCGGTGAGGTCACGCCCGGTCCCATTCCGAACCCGGTAGCTAAGCTTACCTGCGCTGATGGTACTGCACACGGGAGTGTGTGGGAGAGTAAGTCACTGCCGACATTATTTTTTAGGCGGGGTTCTGGTTGTCACTTTGTGTGGCGGCTGGGGCCCCGCCTCTTTTCGCGATCCCAAAAGAAGTGAACGCCAGGAGCCATATTCATAGCCCTGGCTTTATCACTAACTAAAAGACTTCAGCCCCGGATATTTCGCCCAACCTTTGGGCGGAGCTGCCTCGAACTCCAACACCTGGCCGTCCGGAAGCGGCACCTCCAGCTGGTAGGCATGCAGCATCATCCCACGCACCCCGAGCCCAGCCACCACTTGGTTGAAACCTGGATTGCCATAGCGGGCGTCACCACCGATTGGATGCCCTGCATCCTGACAATGCACCCGAATCTGGTGCTTACGACCAGTCAACAAGCGCGCTTCCACCAACGTCGCCTCTTGGCCAAACCGCTGCACCACCCGGAATCGTGTTTCCGCTCGATCCCCATCCGGACGCGCCAAAGTCGCCCGCGACGTCCGCCGCAGAGGCGTGTGGCTCACCGTCAGATCTTCGGGCCAATATCCGTCAACAAGCGCAAGGTAGCGCCGTTTAATATCGGCCTCGCGGTCACGCAAAACCTCCTGCAAATGCCGCAGCGTTGCTGGATTCTTCGCAACCAGCAGCAACCCGGAGGTTTCGCGGTCAATGCGGTGGACAAGTTCGATATCCGGCAGCTCCGGAAATAGGTGGCGCAGCGCCTCAATGACCCCGACCTGGACATCAGTGCCGCCATGAACGGCATGCCCCGAAGCCTTATTGAGGACCAGCAGGTCGTCATCTTCATGGATAATTGATTTGGCAATTTGCTCAGCGAACGCCGCCGGCACATTAACCTTCTGCTGCGCCGCGACAGTAATAGCAGGCAGCTTCAGTTCTTCACCACCGACAATGCGGTAATTCTGCTTGACACGCCCGCCGTCAACGCGGATTTTCCCTTCCCGCAGCAGCCGGAAAATGAGATTGGCCGGCACACCCTTCAAATGGGCGCGAAGATACTTATCCAGCCGGCGATCCGCATGCGAATCCGGGATCGTGATAGTTTGCGCCGCTAACGTCCGGCCGCCGCCCGTGCGCTCTGAACGCCGGTTACGCTGCCCGGACCCCGAATTCCTAGTAATTTCGCATCACCGCAACTATATTCTTTATCCGCAGTGAAAAGTCCCTGCGTAATTCAACATTTTGTCTCTGTACTAATGAGTAGCCAAAGATACCGGGATCCCCAAATCCACGGCGCTCGGCACTAGCTACAATTAGCACTCATGACGATCGTTGCTGCAGCAGATGGTTCCTCTCTCGGAAATCCCGGCCCCGCTGGCTGGGCGTGGGTTATTGATGCCGACAATTGGGCGGCCGGTGGGTGGCCAAGCGGCACCAATAACAAAGGTGAGCTCACCGCAGTGCTGGATCTGCTGCAGAAGACTGCACATGTCACTGAGCCTCTGCATGTGGTGTGTGATTCGCAGTACGTCATCAACTCCATTACGAAGTGGATGCCCGGCTGGAAGCGTAAAGGCTGGAAGAAAGCCGATGGCAAGCCGGTTCAGAACGTCGAGTTGATGCAGCAGCTGGACCGGGCGATGTCGGGCCGGAAGGTGACCTTTGAATGGGTTCGTGGCCACGCTGGACATGAGCTCAATGAGCAGGCCGATCAGCTCGCCCGCGCCGCGGCGACCGCGTTTGCCAGTAAGCAGCCTCCGCAAGTGGGGCCGGGGTTCACCATTGTGCCCGCCGATACTGTTACCGCCCCGGTAGAACCTGCCGACGACGGCGCAGATGCGCTCTTTGACTTGCCGGAACCCACCACGGTTGACACCGAAACCCTCGTCCGCGCCCTGTTGGGTGGCGCCAGCACGGTGCGGTTGCGGCAGTTGATTGCCCCAAGCGCAGTGCTTATTGACGTTGGCGGCACCGCGTACACTCGCCGAACTGCAGTTTCTGCAGCTGGGAAGAAGCTTTTTGCGGGAGCGCTCGCACGTGCCCAGTCCGCGGATATTACTGTGCAGCGGATTTCGGACAGCACAGAAGTGGCTGTGGTGCGGGCGGAACACGTGGTGGCGTCGATGGTGTGGCAGCGCGTCGCGGGCTCGAGTGACGCTCAGCTGATTTCGCACCACGAATCGGCGTTGCACTAGACGCAGCGAAGGCAAGTCTTCAGGCTTAGGGCTGGTAGCGTGGAAGGTATCTAGCCGACGTGATATCCCGTCGGTTGCACTGACTTATCTGGAAACACGAAGGGACCACCTATGTCCGAATCCCAAGGCGGCGACCGCCGATCTGACCGTCCACAGCGCTCGAACTCTGCTCGCCGTAGCGGGCCAGGTGGTGGCGGTGGCGGTAAGCGGGAAGGTTTCCGCGGCGGCCGTGGTGGCGGCGGTGGCCGTGGCCGCGGTGGTCATGGCGGTCACGGTGGCCCAGGCGGTCGAGGTCGTGGCCGTGGTGGCCAAGGTGGATTCCGACCACGGGATGGCCAAAGCGGCCCTCGTCGCCACTCCAACCGTGCTGGCCAGGACCGCGACGAAAACCGGACTGGACCACAGCGCGCTGGCTACCGCGAAGAGCGCATGGCGATGCGCGAAAACGAACCAAAGATCCCAGAGGACATCCGCGCAGACGAACTCGAACCAGCAGTGCTGCGGGACCTGCGTTCCTTGGCGAAAGACAACGCCGATACCGTGGCTCGTCACATGATTGCTGCGGCCGCGTTCATGGCAGAAGATCCACAACGCGCCCTTGAGCACGCTCGCGCGGCGAAGAACCGTGCTGGTCGTGTGGCTGTGGTCCGCGAAACTAACGGCATCGCGGCATACCACGCTGGCGAGTGGAAGGAAGCCCTGTCGGAGCTCCGCGCGGCCCGTCGGATGTACGGCGGACCAGGCCTGCTCGCTGTGATGGCTGACTGCGAACGTGGTTTGGGTCGACCAGACAAGGCCATCGAATTGGGCCGGTCCGATGAGGCCCACGACTTGGCACGCCCAGAGGCGATCGAGTTGGCCATTGTGTTGGCCGGCGCCCGCCAGGACCTCGACCAGCCGGAAGCTGCTTTGGTCGAACTGGAACGCATGAGCCCAAGCTCCGAAGACAAGTCCATGGCCGGTGCCCGATTGGCCTACGCCTACGCTGACGCGCTGTTGGCCGTCGATGATGTCGCTGCCGCGAAGGAATGGTTCGGCTACGCACTCGCTGCCGACACCGAAGAAATGTTGGACACCGAAGACCGGCTAGCCGAGCTGAACAAGCCAGCAACGGAGGACTAACTGACCATGACATCGACACCGACGTTGGCAACCACCCACGACGCATTGCTGCTGGATCTCGACGGCACCGTTTATGAAGGCGGCCGCCCGATTGCCGGGGTGCTGGAAGTATTGACGGCGACCAGCCTGCCGATGCAGTTCGTCACCAATAATGCGTCCCGCGCGCCACACAAAGTTGCGGAGCAGCTGCAGGGCATCGGGTATAACGCCACCGCGGATGATGTCATGACGTCAGCCCAAGCGGCTATCGAACTGGCCGCAGCGCACGTGCCTGCTGGCTCCGCCGTGCTCGTACTGGGCACAGACTCCTTCAAGGATCTTGCCCGTGCTGCCGGGTACGCCGTCGTCGACAGTGCCGACGATAAACCCGCCGCAGTGTTCCAGGGACACAACCCGAACACCGGCTGGGCGCAACTTTCGGAAGCCGCGCTCGCCATTGCCAATGGCGCGCTGTATCTGGCATCAAACTTGGACACCACACTTCCGATGGAGCGGGGCCGCTATGTTGGCAACGGTTCGATGGTCGCTGCAGTGGTTTCCGCGACCGGCGTAGAACCGATTAGCGCTGGTAAGCCACTGCCGCCGATGTTCTTCAGCGCGGCCGCGAAGCTGAACTCGACGTCGCCGCTTGCCGTTGGCGACCGGTTGGATACTGATATCGCCGGTGGCGTCGCCGCCAATATGGATACCTACATGGTCATTTCCGGGGTGTCCGGCCACTTTGACACCTTGTTTGCCCCGCCAGCGCACCGCCCGAAGTACCTCGGCGCCACCATGGCTGGCCTCACGCAACCAGTATCCAGCGTTACCCCAGGGCCACAGGGCGGTTTCCTTGCCCATCGTGATGGCGCCGCAGTGGTGGTCTCTGGTGATGGCAGCATCGCTTCCGGTGAACACGCCGCGGCGAACCTGCTGCTGACGGCCGCCGAAGTCGTGTGGGCCACCAACGATGACACCAACCCGAACGCCATCACGGAAATTCGGGCTTCGTCGGATGCTGCGCAAGCAGCGCTCGACCAGTGGCGCTAACCGGACACGTGGTGGACCTAGTATGAGCCGAGCTCCTTCCCCCGCAGACCTCGCCGCCAGCACGCAGCCCTTGACGGCCGAGCAGCTGCGCGATGAATACACCGAGCTTATTGACGAAGTGACTGCCGCAGGTTCGGAACAAGATGCTGCGATTTTCGTCGAAAAGCTCGAACAGGCGCACACCCTCCTGCAGGATGCTTTGTCGGAAAGGAATAGTTAAATGAAACCGGCACGACGCCGCCTCGACGCTGAATTGGTGCGCCGCAAATTGGCGCGGTCGCGGGATGCCGCTGTGGAGTTGATCCGCGACCGCCGAGTGCTTGTTGACGGATTCGAAGCCCAAAAACCCGCTGCACAAGTCGAGCCGACCGCGTCAATTAAAGTCCTGGACAGCGATAATGACGACAATTGGGCATCACGCGGGGCACATAAGCTCCTTGGGGCCTTGGCCGCATTCGAACCAGCCGGACTCGACGTCAAAGGCAAACGAGTTCTCGACGCCGGGGCATCGACCGGAGGGTTTACGGACGTGCTGTTGCGCCGCGGGGCCCGCGAGGTTGTGGCTGTCGACGTCGGATACGGTCAGCTCATCTGGCGACTGCAAAATGATGACCGAGTCCAGGTGATGGACCGAACCAACGTGCGCACCCTTACTGCGGAAGCAATGGGCGGGCCTGCGGACATGATGGTGGGCGACTTGTCCTTCATTTCGCTGCGGCTTACCTTGCCAGCCATCGCCGAATCCTTGCGTGAAGGCGCTGACCTGCTGCCGATGGTCAAACCGCAATTCGAAGTCGGCAAGGACCGACTGGGTAGCGGCGGGGTAGTGCGCTCAGCGGAGCTGCGCGCTGAAGTTACCGAAGATGTCGCACAATTTGCCCGTGAGCTGGGACTATCGACCCGCGCAGTGGCCGCGTCGCCCCTGCCCGGGCCCAGCGGTAACGTGGAGTATTTCCTGTGGTTGGTCAAAGATGGCGGCGCCAGCGCCCCGACAGACGACGAGCTGCATGCAATGGTGACCCGCGCTGTGGAGGAAGGACCGCAATGAGTTCCGATCAAGACCACTACCCAATTCTGCCGGAGCCGATCCCTGCCGCAGAACTGCCAGCCCCTGGTGTGCTGCCGGGGCCAGCGCCGAAGCACCGTGAAATTCTTCTGGTGGCACACCCTGGGCGCAGCTCGAATATGGAAACCGCGGCGGAAGCGGCGAAGCTGCTGCAGGAAGCAGGGATTAACGTCCGGGTGCTGGGGTCATCGAACCCAACACCCATCATTGAACACCCAATTTTATCCCAGTTCCCGCGCTATGGTCACTCGCCGCATGCCGCGGTGGGCTGTGAGCTAGTCCTTGTTCTGGGCGGCGACGGTACCTTCCTGCGTGCGGCCGACCTGGCCCATGCGGTGGATTTGCCGGTGCTGGGCATTAACCTTGGCCACGTTGGCTTCCTCGCCGAATGGGAACAGGAATCGTTGGCGGAAGCGATTAACCGCGTGGTCGAACGCACATACCGCGTGGAGGACCGGATGACGTTGGACGTGAAAGTCTTTGACGCCAATGGCCATGAGATTGGCACTGGTTGGGCGCTTAATGAGGTATCCGTGGAGAACCTGAACCGCCGCGGTGTGTTGGACGCCATTTTGGAAGTCGATGAGCGCCCAGTGAGCTCTTATGGCTGCGATGGTGTGCTGGTGTCCACTCCTACTGGCTCGACTGCTTACGCCTTTTCCGCTGGCGGCCCGGTGCTGTGGCCAGAATTGGATGCCATTTTGGTGGTGCCAAATAATGCGCACGCCTTGTTTTCCCGTCCGCTGGTGGTCAGCCCCGACTCTGAGGTAGCTGTTGAGTCGAATCCGCATACGTCGGCGGCGGTGGCGGTGCTCGATGGGTTCCGTCCGATTCCGATGCCGCCGGGCGCGCGAGTAGAAGTGGTGCGTGGCAGCCAGCCAGTGCGCTGGGTGCGGCTGGATTTGGCACCGTTTACCGACCGGCTGGTTTCGAAATTCCGGTTGCCAGTTACTGGGTGGCGCGGCCCCAAGCGGTAGTCGCGCGCTAACCTGACACATATGCTCGCTGATATTCGCATCACCGACTTAGGTGCCATTCCGGACGCTACTGCGGAGTTTTCTCCCGGTTTAACTGTGCTGACCGGTGAGACTGGCGCCGGTAAAACCATGGTGGTCACCGGGTTGCGACTGCTCACCGGCGGCCGCGCCGACGCTGGCCGAGTCCGCACCGGAGCTGAACGCGCCACGGTGGAAGGTAGGTTTTTGCTTGACGACGTAGCGGAGGTGGCGTCGCGCATCTCCGAGACTGTGCAGGAAGCTGGCGGTGAATTGGACGAAAATGGGGATCTGCTGGTGGCTCGGCAGGTCTCGGCGAAGGGCCGCAGCAAAGCTCACGTCGGTGGCAGGTCTGTTCCGGCGGGCACGCTGGCTGCTGCCACCGAACCGTTGTTGACCTTGCATGGTCAAAATGATCAGCTGCGTCTGCTGGCAGCGGAACAACAACTACGAGCGTTAGATGAATTTGGCGGCACTGCCGTGCTGAAACTGGCAGCGCATTACCGCAGCATACGCGGCGCATGGAAAACCGCGGCGACGGACCTGCAGCAGCGCACTGAAAAGCGGATGGAGCGTGCCCAACGGGCCGACCAGTTGAGGTTTGCGATTGAAGAAATCAACGCCATTGACCCAGTTGCTGGCGAAGAAACCGAATTGGCCGCAACAATTCGTCGGCTGCACGACGCGGATGCGCTGCGGACCGCAGCAGCTGGCGCATTAGCGGCCATTGATGGGCCCGGCGCGGTTGCTGGCTTGGTCGGTGGCGCTGGTGATGCCGATGATGAGGAAGCTGCTGCCGAACTATTGGGCACTGCCGCCCAAGAACTGCGCGGCGCAACCGACAAAGAGCTGCAGGGCATTGGGACTCGGCTTGATGAAGTAACAACGACGCTTGCGGACATTTCCGCGGAGCTGGGCTCGTACCTGGAGAACTTACCTGCTGATGACGTCAGCGTCGACGAGCTGATGAACCGGCAGGCGGATCTGCGAACCCTGACCCGGAAGTATGCGCCCGATATTGCCGGAGTGGTGCAGTGGCGGGAGAAAGCCGAAGCCGCGCTGGCGCAGCTGGATGACTCAACCGAAGCGTTGGAGCAGCTGCGAGCTGACGTTGCCAAATTGGAACAACAGGTCGCAGCCGCAGCGAAAAAGTTGACTGCTGCTCGAACAAAAGCCGCGAAGAAATTGAGCACCGCGGTGACGTCGGAATTAGCCGGACTGGCAATGGGCCATGCCGCCTTGAGCGTGGATGTATCGGCGCTCGGCAAATTTGGTCCCGACGGTCAGGACAACGTGGCGTTCGCATTAGCGGAAAAGGATGGGACGAATCCGCGGCCGCTGTCGACGTCGGCATCGGGCGGTGAGCTCTCCCGCATTATGTTGGCGCTGGAAGTGGTGTTGGCTGCGGAAAGCCACGGCGGCACGTTGGTATTCGACGAAGTTGATGCCGGTGTTGGTGGCCGAGCTGCCGTGGAAATCGGGCGCCGGCTTGCCCGGCTGGCATTACGTCACCAAGTAATCGTCGTCACGCACCTGCCGCAAGTGGCGGCCTACGCCGACCATCATCTGCACGTGGCTAAAGACGTCGGCCATGGTCCTGCTGCGTCAGCGGTGACGACGCTGGCGGGAGAGGCGCGCGTGGAGGAATTAGCGCGCATGATGGCTGGGCTTGATGAGAGTGATTCTGGGCGCGCGCATGCCGCGGAGCTATTGGAACGGGCAGCTGCTGACCGAGCGGGCTGGAAGTAGCGCGGACTGGAAATAGTGCGGCTTGGCGGTAGTGGCGGCCTGACTGCGAGGATGCGTCGGCGCGCCTTACCTGGATAAGCGGACAGGTTTTGCACAATAAGGCTCATGAGTCTGTTCTCCCGCCAAACCACCACTGAACTGCCAGGCATCATCGGCGCGACGCGTGATGGTTCCCGGCCCGACCGCCTAGCCAAAAAGCTGCGCGAGGGAGACATCGTGGTGCTGGACGCACCAGATATTGACCGCGCCACCGCGCAAGCATTAATCGACGCCAAAGTTGCGGCAGTCCTGAACACCTCCCAGTTCACGACCGGTGCCGTACCAAACTTCGGCCCGCAGATGCTGCTCGACGCCGGCATCGTACTCGTCGAAGGTGTCTCCAACTATGTTTTCGAAAAGCTGAAAGACGGCCGACAAGGCCGCCTAGACGACACCAAACTTTTCTACGGCGACCGCCGCATCGCGGAAGGTAACCTCGTCACCGAAGCAGGCCTAGCAACCGCCTTCGATGAAGCACGCACCGGCCTAGCTGACCGGATGGAAGCGTTCAGCGGCAACCTCGTCGAATTCACCCGACACGAAGCACCGCTCTACATCGACGGGCTGGGTGTGCCGGACCTGCCAGTGAACCTGCGCGGGGAAAAAGTACTGATTGTTACCCCAGGGCACAACCGAAAAGCTCAGCTGAAAGAACTGCGGTTTTTCATTCGCGAATATGAGCCGATTCTGGTGGGTGTTGACGGTGGCGCTGATGTACTGTCCGAAGCCGGTTACACCCCGCACCTGATTGTCGGTGACCCAGAAGGCATCCGGGAAGACACTCTGCGCTCCGGCGCCAAAGTGATTCTGTCGGCCGAACCTGATGGCACCGCCGTAGGCCTAGAACGCATCCAAGACCTTGGCATTGGTGCGATGACCTTCCCGGCGCTGACCTCCGATGCCACGGACCTCGCACTGCTGTTGGCGGAATACCACCGCGCCGCGATGATCGTGTTGGCAGGAGACCGCTTCGACCTCGACGACCTCTTTGAGCACGCCGAGAAGCCGGACACCCCATCGACGTTGTTGGCACGGCTGAAAGCCGGAAACAAACTAGTGGACGCCCGGATGATTGCCGAGCTGTATGAAGTGAAGAGCTCTGGCTTCGGAGTGGCGTGGGCGATCCTCGGAATCTTCGTGCTGTTGGCTGCCATCATTCTGATTGCCGGGATGAACGGCGACGGTTCGGTCATGGAAAACCTCATTGATACTTGGAACAGCATTGCACTGTGGTTCCAGGGCCTATTTAAGTAAGGACATGGAATAGAACTATGGGGCGTAGCCGTCGAGTAAGTAAGTCCTATGTCTTTGCCGGCACCACCATTGGGGTGGCAGCGGGCCTATTGTTGGGAACCTATTTCCTAGGCCCAGCGTCGGAGAATCGATTGCACACTGGGCAGGAAGCCAGCAGTTCCTCACCCGCCAAGAAAGATGGCGACAAGGGCGCAGCACCGGATCCAGCTGTGCAGGCACAAGCGGATGCGGCCGATGAATTCATTGCGCAACACGCGGACGCGATGGTCAAGGATCAGTTGACCGACCGGCCAGTGATGCTGCTGCACACTGCAGATGCTGACCAAGCTGATGTCGATGAGGTAGCGAAGCTGTTGAAGGCCGCCGGGGCGAAGGAAGCTGGTCGGATTACCCTGCTGGACAAGTTCGTTAAGCCAGAAGGCGGTGACGAGCTGAAATCCATCGTGGCCAACGTCCTGCCGGAAGGTGCGCAGCTGTCCGAAGAAAAACGTGACCCCGGCACCCACGCCGGTCAAGCAATGGCACCGGCGCTGCTGCTGCACAAAGACAGTGGCAAGCCGCAGACCAATGATGCCGACCGTGCGCTTGTGCTGAAGTCGCTCCGGGAAGCAAAGTTCATTGATTACAAGGACGGCACTGTGGTGCCAGCACAACTGGCGGTCATCGTCACCGGTGATGGCACCACGCTGTCCGATCCTGGCTACCACGGGGCAGCCATCGCGGCTTTCGCCACCGCGCTGGACGACTTGGGCAACGGAGTTGTTGTGGCTGGGCGGTTTGCGTCAGCAAGCGAAAGCGGTGCGGTAGGTAAAATCCGTAACGATGAGCAGGCGCGCAAGCACGTGTCTACGGTGGATGATGTAGATACTGCAGCTGGCCGCGTGGCAACCGTACAGGCGGCAGCCGAACAGCTGAAGAACAAAGCGACAGCGTTCGGCGCGGCGGACAATGCCGACAAACCAGCGCAGTAGCTGAAGGCTCGTGGACCCGCGGGCCTTGTCCACCAGAAAGGCTGCGGAAATGTACGAAGTGACGGCGTCGGAAATTCTCTTGGAATCGCCGATTATGGCGGTGCGAAGCGACACAGTGACGATGCCTGGTGGACACAGCGCCAACCGCGAAATCATTGAGCACTTTGGTGCCGCAGCCATTGTCGCCATCAATGAGCGCCAGCAAGTACAGCTGGTGCGGCAATACCGACACGCGGTGCAACGCTACCTATGGGAGCTTCCTGCTGGGATTTTTGATGAAGCCGGAGAAGAGCCGGCGGCAGCTGCGGCGCGGGAACTTCAGGAAGAAGTGGGACTAGCTGGAGCGCACTGGTGGACGCTGACTGATGTTGTGTCCTCGCCGGGGATTTCCGAGGAAGTCTGCCGGATCTTTCTGGTGACCGACCTGCATGAGGTGCCACGTCCGGCGCCAGAAGATGAAGAAGCCGATATGACCGCACGGTGGGTCGACATTGACGATGCCGTCGCCATGGTGTTTTCCGGTGAATTGTCCAACAGCATTGCCGTGGCTGGCGTGCTAGCTGCCGCTCATCACATGCGCACCGGCACGAAGCTACGGCCAGTTGATGCGCCGTTTCCGCTGCGACCAATGCGGTTGGCGCGGCGGCGGTCGGCGGCACTAGGTGCCGGTAACTTGAAGCAATCGTTGCCGTTGGCGCAGGCCAATGAACTGAATGAAATGCGGCCGGACTAGATTTGACGGCAGAATAGAGCAGACAAGCGCTGACGACAACGAAGACGAGACATTGACAAAACCACTTGCTGCGGCAGAAGCGTGGCTGGACTTCCTGACCGTGGAAAAAGGTTCCAGCGAAAACACCCTGTCGAACTACCGACGCGACATGCGGCGGTACCTGCGCTACCTCGACACCATTGACCGCACTGACATTGCCGATGTGACCCAGGCAGACATTGAGAACTTTGTTGCCTACCTGCGCACTGGCGATCCCGAGGAAGCGATTCCGCCGTTGGCAGCAAGTTCCGCTGGTCGGGCCCTGGTCGCGGTGCGCGGACTGCATCGGTTTGCGGTGCAAGAGGGGTTGGCGAATGCGGATGTGTCGGCGGATGTGCATCCGCCACGGCCAGCGAAGTCGCTGCCGAAAGCACTGCGGGTCGATGAAGTGCTGCAGCTGTTGGATTCGGTGCCGCAGGGCACGGAGGCATCAGTGACGGATATCCGCGACCGGGCGTTGTTGGAGTTGCTGTATTCCTCCGGCGCTCGGATTAGTGAAGTGCTGGGGCTCAATATTGAGGACGTCAATTTCGAGGACAAACTGATTTTGCTGCACGGCAAAGGTGGCAAAGACCGAGTGGTGCCGGTGGGCGGCCCCGCGATTGCTGCGGTGGAAGCGTATTTGGTGCGGGCGCGGCCACTGTTGGCGACGGGGATGCGTCGCACGACGTCGGCGTTGTTTTTGAATACCTTGGGACGAAGGTTGTCGCGGCAGTCGGCGTGGCAGGTGTTGACGGTGACGGCGCAGCGGGCTGGTCTTCCGGAGGGGATTGGTCCGCACACGTTGCGGCATAGTTTTGCAACACATCTGCTGGAAGGTGGCGCTGATGTTCGGGTGGTGCAGGAGCTGCTTGGACACTCGTCGGTGACGACGACTCAGATTTATACCGAGGTGACTGCGGAGAATCTTCGGGAGGTTTGGGCGGGGGCTCACCCGCGCGCACGCTAGTAGGGGCTATCCTGTAGAGAGGAATCAACGGCGAAGGGTTGACCTCAACCCGCCGCCATACAGGAAGTCAAGGATAAGGGGTTGACTATGGCTGGTGATGGGCTTTTCGACGCTCCGGAGAGCGGAGTAGGTCTCACTGGTCGGCCCCTGCGCGACTACCCTGAGCCGCAACCAATCGACCGCACCCGACCACGCCCAGCCAAAGTGCTGGCGATGTGTAACCAGAAAGGTGGCGTCGGCAAAACCACGTCCACCATTAACTTGGGTGCCTCCTTGGCGGGTTACGGCCGTAAAGTGCTCTTGGTTGACCTTGACCCGCAGGGTGCATTGTCGGCAGGTTTGGGTGTGCCGCACGAAGAGCTCGATGTGACGGTCTACAACCTGCTGGTGGACTCGCAGGAAGATATCCGCGATGCCATCCATCCAACTAGCACCGACGGTTTGGATATCGTCCCGGCAAATATTGACCTGTCGGCCGCCGAAATTCAGCTGGTCAATGAAGTTGGCCGCGAGCAGGCTTTGGGCCGAGCATTGCGCCCAGTCATGCGAGATTACGACTACATCATTATCGACTGCCAGCCGTCCTTGGGCTTATTGACGGTTAACGCCCTAACTGTTGCCAGCGGCGTGATCATTCCGATGGAGTGCGCATACTTCTCACTCCGTGGCTTGGCTTTGCTCACTGACACCGTGGAGAAGGTTCGGGATCGTCTGAACTTTGAATTGGAGGTCGTGGGCATTTTGGTGACGATGTTTGACCGCCGCACCCGGCACGCCCGCGAAGTGATGGAACAGCTCGTGGAAGTGTTCGGGGACAAGGTGTTTGACAGTGTGATTACCCGCACGGTGCGCTTCCCAGAAACTTCGGTTGCCGGTGAGCCAATTACGTCATGGGCTCCGACTTCGCCTGGCGCTGATGCTTATCGTCAGCTGGCACGCGAGCTGGTCCAGCGGGTCGAGGGGTAGCATTTGGGTGCCCCGATTCAGGAAGAGATCCCGGGGTTTGCGGTTGCGCTGGAAAACTTCACGGGTCCGTTTGACCTGCTGCTGAAGCTGATTGGGCAGAAAAAGCTCGATGTGACAGAGGTAGCGCTCGCCGCGGTGACCGATGAGTTCATTGCCTGGACCCGTGGCCTAGATGCGATCGCAGAGCTAGACCAAGTCACGGAATTCTTGGTGGTTGCGGCAACGCTTTTGGACCTGAAAACCGCCCGGCTGCTGCCTCGTGGCGATGTCGAGAATGAAGATGACCTCGCGGTGCTTGAAGCCCGCGACCTGCTATTTGCTCGGCTACTGCAGTACCAGGCGTACCAAAAAGTGGCAGACCAGATGGCACACTGGCAGGCCACTGCCAAACGCCGGTATCCACGAGCAGTTGGGCTGGAAGCTCAGTTTGTGGATCTGCTGCCACCAGTACAGCTCGGCACAACGAGCGAAGAGTTCGCGGCCCTGGCGGCAGTGGCATTACGCCCCAAGCCACCGGAAACTGTGGGTGTGGACCATATCCATCAGACCCATGTGTCGGTTCCGGAGCAAGCTGGATATGTATTGCAGCAACTGTATGCGGCTGGGCAGGGTCAGTGGTTGAGTTTTTCCCAGCTGACCGGCGATTGTGAGCTATCACTGGAAGTGGTGGGCCGCTTTTTGGCGCTGTTGGAGCTGTATAAAGCGCACGCCGCCGAAGTGGAGCAAGCTGAGCCGCTCGGTGAGCTCAATGTGTCCTGGTCGGGGTTGGAGGTCGATCCGTCTGTGGTTGCGGCGGACAATTGGACATGAGTGAACCGAGTTGGGGTGGCGACGAGATGGATGAAATGGATGGAGCAGCTATGGAATCGATGCCGGATATTTCCCCGGTTCGCGCTGCTGTAGAAGCAATTTTACTGGTGGTGGACGTACCGGTCGACGAACCGACGCTGGCCAGAGCGGTTGGCTGCGACACCCCGGATATTCGCGAAGCACTCGCGCAGCTGCAGCGTGAGCTGCAGGCGCGGGGCAGTGGTATTGAACTGCGTCATCATGACGGTGGCTGGCGGTTTTATACTGCTGCGGCGCAGTCCGAATATGTGGAGAAGTTTGTTCTCGATGGCGCCCAGACCAAGTTGACTAGGGCAGCGTTGGAGACGTTGGCGGTAATTGCGTATCGTCAGCCAGTTACTCGGGCGCGGGTGTCGGCGGTGCGCGGCGTCAACGTCGATGGTGTGGTGCGCACTTTGCTTGCTCGTGGACTGATCGCGGAGGCGGGCTCCGAGGAAACTACTGGCGCGCATCTGTATGTGACGACGCAGCTGTTCTTGGAGCTCATGGGGTTGGACTCGCTGGAGCAACTCCCAGATTTGGCGCCGCTACTGCCGGATGTCGACATTATTGATGAGCCAAGCTAACCCCAGCCGAGTTAATATTCATTAACTTTCTTCGCCAAAATTACCCGAATGAACGCTGTTCAAGTTAGGGTGGGGAGTTATGACTGCGGTACTGCCTTCCCCTCATCACACTGACAGCAGCGCACTGGCGGCATACGACGCCGAACATATCTGGCACCCCTACGCGCCGATGCCCGCTGCCATCCCCGCCCACCCCGTGCACGCCGCGCGCGGGGTTTACCTCACTTTGGCCGACGGTCGACGCGTCATCGACGGCATGAGCAGCTGGTGGGCCGCCTGCCACGGACACGGCCACCCGCGCCTGCGCGACGCCGCCCACCAACAAATCGACACCATGAGCCACGTGATGTTCGGCGGCCTAACGCACCAGCCCGCCGCCGACCTGACCCGGAAGCTGTTACATTTGCTTAATGACGAATTGGACGTCGTTTTCTACAGCGATTCCGGATCCGTCAGTGTGGAAGTGGCCATCAAAATGGCACTGCAGTACCAACATGCGTTAGGCCGACCAGAAAA
This sequence comes from Corynebacterium ulceribovis DSM 45146, assembly GCF_000372445.1. Classification (GTDB taxonomy): domain Bacteria; phylum Actinomycetota; class Actinomycetes; order Mycobacteriales; family Mycobacteriaceae; genus Corynebacterium; species Corynebacterium ulceribovis. Next base: position 1,143,387 of record NZ_AQUY01000001.1, on the reverse strand, counting down.
GAACCGCATTTTGACCTGGCGCGGCGGCTACCACGGCGACACCCAAGCCCCAATGAGCGTCTGCGACCCCGACGGTGGCATGCATAGCCTGTGGAAAGGCACTTTAACACCACAACAGTTCGCACCCGCGCCACCGCCACGCGGCTCCGGTCCGCTGACCCGCAACACTTACCTGGCGCATTTTGAGTCCTGCATCGACGAGCACACCGCCGCCATCATTGTTGAACCAGTGGTGCAGGGCGCCGGGGGCATGAACTTCCATGACCACGAACTGCTCGTTGGTCTGAGAGACATCGCCGACCGCCATGGTCTGCTGCTCATTGCTGATGAGATCGCTACCGGCTTTGGCCGCACCGGGGATCTCTTCGCCACAGCAGCCGCGGGCATCACACCAGACATCATCTGCGTCGGCAAGGCTTTGACCGGCGGTTTCATGTCGCTGGCTGCTACCGTCACAAAGCGCACTATTGCCGAAACCATCTCCGGCGGCGCTGGTGGCGGGCTGATGCACGGGCCAACATTCATGGCGAACCCACTGGCCTGCGCGGTGGCCAGTGCAAACCTGGACATTGTTGCGGAAGGGGCGTGGCGTGAGGACGTCCCCCGGATTGAATCCGGACTGCTCGCGGGTCTGACTCACCTCGGTGGCTCGCCGGCGGTGTCGCAGGTGCGGGTGCTTGGCGCAATCGGCGTCGTGGAACTGCATCGACCAGTAGATATGGCGTTGGCAACGGAAATTTGCCTAAACCATGGTGTTTGGCTGCGCCCATTTGGCACACTGGTCTATACGATGCCGCCGTACATCGCGACGGACCAGCATGTGGCCGAAATCTGCCAGGCCATCGAAGCGATTGTGCACGGCGAAGAACAACGACGGGAAGGTGCGCAATGAGCGTCCTATTTGTCACCGGAACCGGCACGGACGTCGGCAAAACCATTGCGACCGCAGCTATCGCCAGCACACTGAAAAGCCGCGGCGTCAGCGTGTCCGTAGTCAAACCCGCCCAAACCGGCGAATCCCCAGGCCACGGCGACCTCGCCACTATTCAGCGACTGACCGGAGTGGAATCGGTTCACGAATTCGCTCGCTACCCAGACCCATTGGCCCCAGCAACCGCAGCCCGGCGCGCCAAAATGGAACTACTCGACCTAGAAACCGTGGCGGGCTACATCCGCAGGCTCGACAAACCCGGACGAGTGGTGCTGGTCGAAGGCGCGGGCGGACTGCTTGTACGCATCGGCGACAACTGGAACCTAGCTGACCTTGCCGCACGCGTCCCACGCTCCCGCATGGTCGTGGTCACCTCCATGGGGCTGGGCAGTCTGAATATGGCCGAGCTGACTGTCGAAGCGGCAAAGCGACGTGGCCTGCAAGTCGTCGGCCTCATTGGCGGATCCATGCCCGCCGAGCCGGACCTAGCCATGCAAGAAAACCAGCAGGACCTACCCGCAGTGACCGGAGTGCCGCTGCTGGCCGTGATACCGGAAGGCGCCGGCGCACTGTCGCCACAGCAATTCCAGGAATCGGCGGCCAGCTGGTTCGAGGTTCCAGCAGGCAGCGTCATCAACAATCAAGGAGCATTTGCCGACGGCGCACCACGGTAGGTTTCAATTTCCAGGAAACTGGGCGGTAGAGTAGCTACCGAATACATTGACACAACAGAAAAGGACCACCGTGTCAGATACCGCTCGCCGAGAAGGCACACCGGAACCAGGAAACAGGACTACACCGTCCTCCGAAAATATGATTGTTTCCCACGCTAAACCAGCCCGGAAACAAAACGTCCAACCAGACCGCTCCGCCGCCGGAAAACCCGGTGAAGGAATCCGCCTGCAAAAAGTCCTCGCCCAAGCTGGTGTCGCATCACGCCGCCACGCTGAAATTCTCATCGACCAGGGCCGCGTCGAAGTGGACGGGGAAGTCGTCCGCGTCCAGGGCATGCGCGTGGACCCAAACACCTCCGTCATCCGCGTTGATGGCGACCGCGTACTGGTCAACGAAGACACCCAGTACTTCGCACTGAATAAACCGCGCGGCATGCTCTCGACCATGCACGATGACATGGGACGCGCTTGCCTCGGCGACATTGTCGGCGAACAGATTGCCGCCGGTCAGCGCCTCTTCCACGTCGGTCGCCTCGACGCCGACACCGAAGGCCTCATTTTGCTGACCAACGACGGGGAACTGGCGAACCGCCTGATGCACCCGCGTTACGAAATCAACAAAACCTACCTGGCCGAAGTCCTCGGTGAAGTCACCCGCAAGGACCTGCGCGCCCTGAAAAACGGCATTGAGCTGGACGACGGTATTGCCCGTGCCAACTACGCCGAAACCCTCGAATCCATCCAGGGCCGTTCCATCGTGCGTCTGGATATTCACGAAGGCCGCAAGCACATTGTGCGCCGTATGCTGAAAACGGCTGGCTTCCCAGTGCAGCGCCTCGTTCGCACGAAGATTCACACGGTGTCGCTGGGCGAGCAGTCCCCAGGCGCTATGCGCGCGCTGAACCGCTCGGAGTTGGCTTCGCTGTACAAGGCGGTGGGAATGTAATGACCGCCCCTTTGATTGTGGCCATTGACGGGCCATCCGGGACCGGCAAGTCGACGGTGTCCCGCGCAGTCGCTAAGCAGTTGCAGGCCTCCTACCTGGACACCGGTGCTATGTACCGCGTCGCGACTTTATGGGTGCTGCGCCAAGGCATCGACCCGAATGACGCTGAGGCAGTTGCCGCGGCCACTGCCGACCTGCCGGTGGGTGTGTCCTCGGACCCAGACACTAAGGAAGTGTTGCTGGCTGGTGAAGACGTGTCCGCGGAAATCCGGGGCGCCGAAGTGACCGCGCACGTGTCCGCGGTGGCGGCGGTGCCTGCGGTGCGCGATAACCTAGTGGCTATTCAGCGCCGGCTTGCCGCCGAGGCCGGACGCGTGGTGGTGGAAGGCCGCGATATTGGCACGGTTGTGCTTGTTGACGCTCCCACCAAGATCTTTATGACCGCATCCGCGGAAATTCGCGCGCAGCGACGATTCGACCAAGACAAAGCGGCCGGTCGAGACGCTGACTTTGACTACATTCTGGCTGACGTGCAACGCCGCGACCAGGCGGATTCCTCCCGGAAAACCTCCCCGCTGCGACCAGCCGACGATGCCACGGTGGTAGACACCTCGGCGCTGGCTATCGAAGAAGTCATCGCACGGATTATTGACCTTGTTCGCAACGACCAACCAGAAGGAGCTGCAGTACATGACTGAGACCCCACACGACGATGTCCAGCCGCAGTCGGCGACCCCCGCTGCAGACCAGGAACTGGACCAGCTGCTCGATTCCCACGAAGGGCTCATTGACCACACCGTCGCTGACCTGGAGTCCGGGGCGATTTTGTTGGACAGCGAAACCGACTGGGATGAAATTGAAGCCGCCTTCGGCGTTTTTGACGAAGCCGACGACGAAGCGGAAGCACTGCCGACCGTGGCGATCGTGGGTCGACCAAACGTGGGTAAATCCACACTGGTCAACCGCTTCATTGGTCGACGCGAAGCTGTTGTCGAAGACTTCCCAGGCGTGACCCGCGACCGGATTAGTTACCTTGCTGACTGGGGCGGTCGCCGCTTCTGGGTGCAGGACACCGGTGGCTGGGACCCAGACGCCAAAGGCATTCACGGCGCGATTGCACGCCAAGCTGAAGTGGCGATGCGCACTGCAGATGTCATCGTGTTCGTGGTGGACACACGCGTGGGCATCACCGCCACGGACGAAGTGGTCGCGCGGATGCTGCAGCGCTCGGATTCCCCAGTGATTTTGGTGGCCAATAAGGCCGACGGCGATAACCAACTTGCGGATGTCGCCGAGTTCTGGGGGCTGGGGCTGGACAATCCTTACCCAGTATCGGCGCAGCATGGTCGCGGCGCCGCGGACGTGCTGGAACTGGTGCTGAAGTCTTTCCCAGAGGTGCCGAAAGCTGCTGCGCTCCCAACCGGCCCGCGTCGCGTTGCCTTGGTGGGCAAACCAAATGTTGGTAAGTCTTCGCTGCTGAACCAGCTCACCGGTGAAGAACGCGCAGTGGTGGACAATGTTGCCGGCACCACTGTCGACCCGGTCGACTCGCTGGTTCAGATGGACCAGCAGTTGTGGCAGATCGTGGATACTGCCGGTATCCGTAAGAAGACCAAGACTGCGTCTGGCCATGAGTACTACGCGGGGCTGCGCACCCAATCGGCGATTGATGCCGCGGAAGTATGCATCTTCCTGGTGGATGCTTCCGAGCCGATCACTGAGCAGGACCAGCGGGTGCTGCGAATGATCCTCGATGCCGGTAAAGCCCTTGTGGTGGCGTACAACAAGTGGGACTTGGTCGACGAAGACCGCCGCGACATGCTGGAGCGAGAAATCGAACTGCAGCTGGCGCATATTCCATGGGCCCGGCGCGTGAACATTTCCGCTAAGACTGGCCGTGCGGTGCACAAGCTGGAGTCGGCGCTGATTGAGGCGTTGGACAGCTGGGACAAGCGTGTCTCGACGGGCAAGCTGAATAACTGGCTGCGCACCGTCATTCAAGAGGTTCCGCCTCCGACGCGTGGTGGCCGCACCCCGCGGGTGCTTTTCGCCACCCAGGCGTCGAGCTGCCCACCGGTGATTGTGCTGTTTACCACCGGCTTCTTGGAGCATGGCTACCGCCGATTCCTGGAACGCCGCCTGCGGGAAACCTTCGGTTTCCCAGGCTCTCCGGTGCGGATCGCGGTGCGGGTGCGCGAACGCCGCTCTCGCAAGTAGCTGCCGAATGTAGCTGCGGTTTGCAGCTACATCAGCTACAGCAGCAGCACAATCAGTGCCTGCGACGCAAGGATCTTGCCGATCATCATCACCGGGTACACCGCGGTGTATCCGCGTGCGGACAGTTCCGTCTTCGTCGCGGTATTCAAGTAGGCAATAATCGCCGGGTTGGTGGTGATACCGGCTGCCACACCCATCGATTCATCGAAGGTGAGTTTGCGCCAGCTCATCAATACGGCGATCACCAAAACTGCGCTGGCGACGGTGAGCACCAAACCCATGAGGATGTACATGAAGCTGGTCGGGTCCTGGAGTGCTTCCCGGAAACCGCCGCCCGCTTTGGTGCCAACACCGGCCATGAAAATCGCCATACCGAGCGTCTCAATGGTCTTATTCGAGTGATACGGCAGTTGCCAACGAATCGGCCCGGTCCGTCCCAAAGCCCCTAAAATCAGGCCCATAATGATGGGGCCGCCACCAAACCCCAGGGACACAGTGATGCCGCCGGGCAGCGGAATCGGAATCGCACCAAGCGCAATACCCAGCAGCAGACCAAGCGCAAACGGCAGCAAATCCGGCGAGGCGAGCGACTTTTCCGAATCCCCGATGAACTCTCGGACGTTATTGATATTGCTTTTTGACGTCACCACACGGATCCGGTCGGATGGCTGCAGCACATCGTCAGGGTGCGGGACAACGTCTTGGTCGCCGCGGCGCAGTCGGGAAATGAGGAATCCGTGGTCGCGCATGGTGTGCAGATCGCGGATTCGGCTGCCAATGACATCAGGGTTAGACACCACCATGCGGACATACTCCAAGTCCGTGCCGTCCGCGGTGTAATCTACTTCCTCGCCGAGCGCGGCGACCGCTTTATCAAGTTCTTCATCAGTGCCGTTGACCATAATGATGGACCCCACCGACAGTCGCGAGGTCGGCTCCAACAAGAACTGCTGTCCCTGAGATTTCACCAGCCGGGTAGCGATAACATCTGCTTCGATGAGCCCGGACAGGTCCGCGACAGTGCAGGAATCACAGTTGGGGAGTCGGTCAATGCGAATGGTGCGATACTGCAGCGGGGAAGCGAGCACGCCTTCCTTTTGCGCATCGGCAATGTGGTCGACTTTCAGCAGTTTCGCGCCAATAGCACCGACCAAGATCGCGCCGAGGATTCCGCCGGGGTAAGCCAGCGAGTATCCGATCACTGCTGGGGCGCCAGCGTCGGGGCTTCTTCCGTCACCAAGCAAATGCGGTACCGATTCCACAATGGTGGCCATACCTGGGGTGGAGGAGAGGGCACCGGCAAACATGCCGGCGCCGGTGATGCGGTCGAGTCCCGGCAGCAAAATGACGACCATGCCGAGGCCGATGAGCACGATGAGCACGACCACCGCGGCGATATTCATCGCGAAGCCGCGCGATTTCATGGTTTGCATGAAGGTGGGGCCCGCTGACAGGCCGATGGTGTACACGAAGATGGCGAGGCCGAATTGGTAAATCAGCGCTGGCATCAGAATGTCGGGGTTCGCGGCGGATAAGCCGACCGCAACAAAAAGGACGGCGGCAGCGCCAAGGCTAATCCCGCCGATTTTGATTTTCCCGATTGCTAACCCAACGGTGAGGATGACCGCCAAGGCAAGCAGTAGGTCATTAGCCAAGAAGTCGAGCATGGTGTCCTCTCGGAACTAAAGGATGAATAGCTCTTTCAAGGGTAGGCCAGGACGGGGCCGTGCTGGGGGCAAGAAAAATGTGGCCTGCGCTACGGTTCGCAGCGCTGCCGACGATTGCTGCACAGGGCCTAGCACAAAGCCTGCTGATTTTCTCCCTAAAGTTTCATATTTATTCCCTAAGTGCGATAGATTCACCTTACTTGCAAACAAGTGACCGTCGTCTCAACGGCGGTTGACCGTGAGGTCGACGAAACATGTCGGGCTCTCAACGACTTGAGGTATTTATGACTGCTAATGTGGTCGGTTTTGCATTGCTGATCCTCGGATTAGCTCTGCTGATCGGTAAAATCATCCGTGTTAAAGCCAAGTGGGTGCAGGCACTGTTCCTGCCGAGCTCCATCGTGGCAGGTTTCCTGTTGCTTCTGCTGGGCCCACAGGTACTCGGTAAATTCGACGGCCCATGGGGCGAATACGGCCTGTTCACTGAAGGTATTGTGACCACCTGGTCGAAGCTGCCGGGTCTGCTGATTTCCGTGGTCTTCGCCACGATGTTCTTGGGTCAGCCACTGCCGTCGCCAAAGCGTGCTGCCAAGTTGGTCGGTCCGCAGCTGTCCCTAGGTGTGGCGTTTGGTTCCGCCCAGTATGTGGTCGGCTTGCTGCTGGCTGCCCTGATTCTGGTGCCAGTGCTCGGCTCCTCCCCAATGACCGGCGCACTGATTGAAATCGCGTTCGAAGGTGGCCACGGTACCGCCGCCGGTATGCGCGAAGTGATGGAATCGGTCGGCTTCGCTGAAGGTGGTGACCTCGCTGTTGGTTTGGCCACGGTCGGTATTGTCGCCGGCATTGTGGTCGGTATCGGTCTGATTAACTGGGGCGTGCGCACCGGTAAGACTGAGGTGCTCAAGTCCAACGCTTCGATGTCCATCCAGGAGCAGCAGGGTCTGTTCCGTGAGGATGAGCACTACCCGGCAGGTAAGCTGACCAGCCGCCCATCGTCGGTGGAGCCATTGTCGCTGCACATGGCCATCATGGCGGTAGCTGTGCTGATTGGTTGGTGCATCCTGGAGTTCCTGCGCTGGGTCGAAAGCATGACTTACGGCAAGATCATGATCGACGACAGCACGAACCTGGAGATTTTCTCCTACGTGCCGCTGTTCCCAATCGCTCTGATTGGTGGCGTCATCGTTCAGATGATTGCCACTGCCTTCAAAATCGAACACCTCATTGACCATGGCCTGATGCTCCGTATCCAGGGTTTCGCACTGGACATGCTGGTGGTTGCGGCTATCGCTACGCTGTCGCTGAAGGCGATTGGCGATAATTTCGGTGCCTTCCTCATCCTGGCTGTTGCCGGTATCGCGATTAACGTCCTCCTCTTCCTGTGGCTGGCACCGCGGGTGATTGGCAAGTACTGGTTTGAACGTGGCATCGCTGACTTCGGCCAGTCGATGGGTGTGACCGCCACCGGTCTGATTCTGATGCGGGTCACCGACCCGCAGGCCGAAACCCCAGCATATGAGGCCTTCGGTTACAAGCAGTTGGTGTTTGAGCCATTCTTCGGCGGTGGTCTGATTACCGCGCTTGCTATCCCGGGTATTTACATTTCCGGTATTTGGCCACTATTCGGCATCATGCTGGTCTTGTTCATCATTTCGGTTGCGGTGGGTCTGTTCTACTACGCACCGAAAAATAGGAAGGAACGCGCGACGGAGGCTGCGGCGAATGCTGCTGCCGGGGGTGCCGCCACTGCGGCGAATTAGCGTTCCCCCAATTCGTCAATAAGCCCCAAAGCAGCGTCCCCCAGGCCAATCAGAACCATTCTGACGACCTGGGGGACATTTGGGCTTGTCGACGTATTGGTGCCGACAATCCGGGAGGGTTACTTCAGTTCCTTCGAGCTCAGGCCGAGCACGCGCCGGGCAATAACGAGGCGCTGGATTTCCTGGGTGCCTTCGAAAATGTCCAGGATCTTCGAGTCGCGGGTCCACTTCTCCACCAGGGTGCGCTCAGAGTAGCCCAAGGCGCCGGACAGTTCCACGGCCTTCAAAGTGATCGCAGTGGCGGTGCGGCCAGCCTTCGCCTTACTCATGGACGCTTCCTTATTGTTCGGCATCCCATTGTCGGCCATCCACGCAGCCTTGAGTGTGAGCAGGTAGGCGGACTCCCAGTCGCTTTCCAGTTTGATGAAGTCGGCAACAGCTGCGGACTGGTTCATCACTGGGGCGGTGTAGTCAATCTTCTGACCAGCCTTCTCCAGCAGCTCACGCAGCGCCTCGAGCGCAGCCTTGGACACACCCAACGCCATCGCCGCGACAATTGGGCGAGTGTTGTCGAAAGTGGCCATCGCACCGGCGAAGGACTTCTTCACATCAATATCTGGGGAACCCAGCAGGTTTTCCTTCGGCACACGGACGTTATCGAAGTTAATCTGCGCGGTATCCGAACCACGGATGCCGAGCTTTTCCTCCAAGCGCACCACCTTAAGGCCTTCGGCGGACTTGGGCACCACGAAAGACTTAATCGCAGCGCGGCCCTTCGACTTATCCAAGGTTGCCCACACGACAACATGGTCGGAGCGGTCACCAGAAGTCACGAAAATCTTGGTGCCGTTGATGATGTAGTCGTCGCCATCTTCCACCGCGGTCGTAGCGACCGCAGCGGAGTCAGAGCCAAAGGACGGTTCGGTAATCGCCATCGAGGCCCACACTTTGCCGAAGCGCTCCAGCTGCTCTTCGGTGGCCACGGCGGCGATCGCGCTATTGCCCAGACCCTGGTAAGGCAGCGACAGTGCCAGGGCGACATCGCCCCACGACATTTCCATCACGTTGAGCACCGCGGCCATGTTGCCACCGTTTTTCACACCGCTGGAGGTCTTCTTCGGCTTGTCACCGGACTTCTTCCGGTCGCCGGTGGCACCGGCCATGGCCATGCCACCTTCACTCATACCTTCGATCGCTGAGGTGAAGGTATCGAGTTCCTTCGGGTATTCGTGCTCGGCGAGATCGTATTTGCGGCTGATCGGGCGCAGAACATTCTCGGCGGCTTCGTGGGCAAGGCGCCGGGACAGGCGCAGTTTATTCGGTAGTTCGAGGTTAATCATGAGAAAACTCCTGCCTTAAAGAATGATGACGCCTTCAGCGATACCGATGGCCCGCAGATCGCGGTACCAGCGCTCCACTGGATGTTCTTTGACATAGCCGTGGCCACCGAGCAACTGCACACCATCGGAACCGATCTGCATGCCCTTATCGGTGGCAATTGCTTTGGCGAGAGCGGCTTCCCGGAAGAAGGATTTTCCTTGGTCGGCGCGGGCTGCGGCTCGAGCAACAACCAGCTTGAGGCCATCGAGTTCAGTAGCGATATCAGCTACTTTGAACGCCACAGCTTGGCGGTGACTAATTGGCTCGCCGAAAGCTTCACGCTCATTGACATAAGGCACGACATAGTCCAGGACGGCGTGGGCGGTTCCCGCTGCCAACGCTGCCCAACCAATGCGGCCGCGGGCAATGATTTCAGCCAGTTCCTGGGCGCGATCTTCGGCTGGGCGGCTGAGCCCGCCAAGGACATTGTCGACTGGCACGGTGACATCATCGAGGATGACGCGGGCAATGCCAGCTGGACGCAAACCCATGGACGGGTCAGCTTCGATGGTCAGGCCTTTGGCGTCAGCTTCGACGATGACGAGCAGTGGCATGCCTTCAAAGTCTGCGGAAATGATGAACAGTTCCGCGTTGATGGCATTGGGCACCAGTGCTTTGGCACCTTCAATAACCAGCTGGTCACCTTTGCGGCGGGCAGTGGTGACCGGTGCCATTGGGTCCGCCAGCGGCTGCGGTTCGACTAGTGCCACCGCTGCTGCAGGTGGGTTCTCGGAACCAAACGCAGGCAGGTAGGTTTCCTGCTGCTGCGCGGTACCAAAAGCGGTGAGTACATTGGCAACACCTGCTGGCGCGAGCGCCGCAACGGCGAGGGACAGGTCCCCGTAGGCAAGGGCCTCGGCGACCAGTGCATTGGTGACGGTATCTTCGCCGGTGGCGATGCCCTCAAACTCCTCAGGCACGTTAATAGCGACAACACCTAGTTCCGCGACTTCCTGTACCAAGCCTTCGGGCACCGTGGCGGTGTTGTTTGCCTCTGCGGCAACATCGCGCAGTCGAGTGCCGCGGAACTCAGCGATAGTTTCAATGAACATCTGCTGGTCTTCGCTCGGGTTGAGATCGAAGTTGTAGCTGCGCTTTTCTGGAGCCGCGCTCGTGGTGTCTGCAGCTGCCTCGGCGGCGGCCTTGTCGTGCGAGCCCAAGCGGATTGGCTTGGTTGCTTTGCTTACTTTCCGGAAACTGCGAGAGACCTGACCCATGGTGCGCACACCGGATTTGGTGGACTGGAAAACCACCCGGTCCACCACTGGTTGCAGTTCACGCTTAGTGACGAAATTAGAGCCACTCAGCGTGGTGAGGAAGCGCATGGCAGCTCCGATTGGCGTTTGCCGGCGACGATTCCGGCTGCTGGAGTTGCTGTTGGTCATTGCTAAACAGCCCTTTCCCGATTGTTGGGGTTAATACAACTTAAAACATAGCAAGTTGCATAGGTCACTTTCGGGAAATCACTGTTTTTCTTATCACATATTTAGAACTGCTTTTGGGAGCAATTTCGACGGCGCCCCAGAATAAGACACCACCAGCTGGTCGCGTGCCCGCGACGCTCCGACGTACAACATCGATCGTTCTCGCCGCAGCTGATCTTCCCGTTCCTGGCCGGTCAGTCCCAGTAGCGAGAACTGGTTAGGCACTGTGTCGGCCCCCACGCCCACGAGGGCAACATGCGTGTACTCGTGCCCCTTTGCCTGCGCAAAAGTAGTCACGCACACTTTTTCGCCAGCCGACTTTGCATTCGGGGTTTGTACAGTAGCCACGCCGAGCTTCTTCAGGGCACGGGCGACTGTGCCTTGTAGGGCAGTGGTGCGAGCAAAGACCGCTATGCGTGGCGGAGTGCCCGCTTCCTCGCCAATGCGCTGCCAGTCCTGAATCATCTGAGACACCCACTCGATCTCACCGTGGAAATCAGCACACGACTGCACGACCGGTTGCGGACCAGAACGCAGCGAATGGTAGCCAGAGAGGGTGTCGCCTTCTTCTTCGACACCATCGAGGTCTTCCCATTCCTCGTCACCAAGCAAAGCCTTGGCAAACTTCAGGTTCTGCCGAGTAGTGCGATAGTTCACCACCAATTCCCGGGCGCGGCCGCGAGTAGAAATCTGGAACTTCGACAGCGTCAACTCCGGGCCCGACGTGTGCTGATGCACATCGGCCGTAATGAAGATGTCATTGGCGCCAGCCTGGACCGCAGCGCGCAGCATTCGCCAATGGCCAGCATTTAAATCCTGACCTTCATCGACCATGGCGTGGTCAAACATTCGGCCAGTGCCACTAAGCAACTGAGAGCGGAGCACCTCCGCAGCGATAGCCGCAATCGCTGGGCCAGTGAGCCGGCCATGGTGTTGGCACAGCTCATGGAATTTGGTGACAATCTGCCACACAATTTCGCGCTTCTTTTTCGGAAGCTGGGTGCCACGCGCTTTCCGCGGCACCTTCAGATAGTGCTTCTCGGTGCTGACCTCCTGCGACAAAATCACACCGTTGTACTCAAAACTCATAAAGTGCATTGAGTCCATTGGATCAGGCATGTCTTCGTCAACAAGCGCAATGGCTTCCTGCCAGACTTCTAGGTCTTGGCCGGTATTGAATTCCTTGAGCCCACCGATGAAGGGGAAACCGAGGACAGCGTTGCTGGCGGCGGTAATCTCAGCTGGGGTGGCGCGCTCCAAAATCCATTGCGCCAACGTGTCGATGCCCGCCACCCAAGCGCCTGGCTCCCCAGGGTGCTCTGCAATTGGCGCGTCGGGGTTGAGCAGCAGAAGCTGGTCTTTAATCGCGGCCGCTAGCTCCGAAGTTCGCGTGGTCAACATCAGCCGCGGCGGCTTGCCCTGCTTCTGCTGCTGCAGCAAGTGGTTTGTCCGGTGCACAAGCACCACCGTTTTGCCGGTGCCAGCGCCACCTTTGATGCGCGCCGGGCCGTTGAAATCCTTGGTAACAAACTGCTGCTGTGATGGGTGTAGGAAAACTCGCCATTTCTGGAAGTCGCCGCCGGAGATGACTTTGCCAATGTCACTTTTATCGCTGTCGACAATAGTGAATTCACCACTGTTAGCTGGGTGCACCAAACCGGACACGAGCTGTTCGGCAGTAGGCTGCTGCTGGTCGGGGCCGTCGGAGGCATCAACGCTTCCCGGCAGTGCTAGAGCTTGGTATTCTTTAACCTGCGCAATCGTTCGCCCGCTAACCAGGGCTTTGAGCGCCTGCGCTTCAAAGACCGGCGCATTGTGCAGCAGAAAGTCCAGCTGCGATTCAGAGGTTGCGTTGCGGGCAAGGTCAAAGGTGTCTGGAGAGATTCCGAGTTCCCGCTGCACATCATCCGCATTAAAGCTTCCCAGCTCCTTGGCCGGGTTGAGTTCTTGGGCATAAGGGTTCTCTCCGTAGTCGACGGCTGGGTCGCCCGCTGCTTGACCGTCACTAAACGGATTGGCCCACGGATTATCGTCACCACCGCCTAGTTGGGCTGTCGGTTCCCAGGGAAGCTGGGGGAGGGCTGGCTCGTGCCGAATGGAGGTGATGCCGCTGGCCGCGTCATAGCTCAGGCTCATGCCCTGTGCTTGGCGCTGCGCTTCTTCAGCCTCGAAAGTGCCAACATAGAGATAGGTGACATCGTGCGGGTTAGCGTCGACGTGCGGGTTGGCGTCGTCATGCGGATTGGTGTTGCTTGCGCCGCGGATTTCGAAAAAGATCGAGGCATAGTCGGCATTGATATGACTGAGTCGGATCTGTTCGTCGGTCGCGCCGGGCACTGTGACCAGGGCATGGTCGCCGAGGTCGTCGCCGCGGCGCATTTTTCCGTGCAGGTTATCGAGTTGGCTAGTGATGTCTTTCGGCAGCGCGTTATCGCCGGTGCTTTCCGAAAAGATCATCGTGGCCATGTGGAACGTCCTTTAGTTGTCGACATCACGGTAGGTGGGGTAGGCATTCCAGCATAGCTGCGGTACATCTAACTTTGACGGATTGCCCAGGTAGACCTAAGCTTAGAAATGATAGAGACACCCCGTCACTAAAGCGTGTTACCAGACCGCGCCATCAAATTGGAGGAATCATGACTGACACCTCACTGTCCACCACAAAAGTCACTGCTAAAGGCGCTGCAGCCGAACGCCTGCTTTTCACCTTTGTCGCCATCTTTACCACCCTGGGTCTCCTCGGCGGCTTGTACTACCGAGAACTGACCAAGCTGAAGGACTTCGACACCATCGGTCACTTCACGCAGCTCAGCACCGTCCACACCCACTTTTTGGCTTTGGGTCTGCTCTTGGGATTCGCCATGCTAGCCCTGGTCCGCGTCTTCGACCTTTCCCGCTCCAACAAACTCATCCCAGCGATCTGGCTGTGGGCAATCGGTGTTCTGCTGACCGGCGGCATGCAAGTTGTCAAGGGCACCCTGCAAGTACTGGGCAATGAGGCTTTCGAGAGTCCCGCGATTGCCGGTATTTCTGGCTTGGGCCACATGATTATCACCGTTGGCTTCATCTTGTTCTTGATGGCACTTGGCCGAGGTCTGAAGCTGGACGCCCACCGCGCCTAACCCCCAGTGTGTGCCCCCGTTATGAACTCATGGCAAACTAGCGGCCATGAAAGCTTTCCCCGTAGTGCATATCAATGAGGTAGAAACCGCCATCTCCCAGGCTCAACTCGCCTTGGATATGGGTTCCGATGGTGTTTACTTCATTGATCACCAAGACCGTGATCCGCGCGACACGGTCTTGCGGGCGTATGGGGGCTTATTGACGAATACCCCAGACGTATTCGTCGGAGTCAATCTCTTGGGCAGCACTGTCAAGCAGGCATATGACATTTTGCTCGAATCGCTCAACAACGGGCTGATTCCGCGGATGCCCAATGCGCTGTGGTGTGACGATATCCGCGATAGTGGCACTGCGGACCTAGCTGAACTCGATGAGTTCCGTCGCAGCGAACCAGAACTGGCGAATATCACGCTGATGGGCGGCATTGCCTTCAAATACACGCCGAACTACACCTCGGACCCAGACCGCGCCGCTGCCGAAGCGAAGGAACTGGAACCCTACGTTGATGTTGTGACCACCTCTGGGCGTGGCACGGGCACTGCACCAGATGCCGAAAAGATTCACGCGATGAAGTCGGTCATTTCCAAGCCCCTAGCTGTGGCTTCCGGTCTATCCGCGTCGAACCTGCATCTTTTTGAGGGCATCGTCGACCAAATGATTGTGGGCACCAGCATTGAAACCCATGTGTATTCGGGGATTTTCAACACTGATGCCCTAGAAGAGCTACTCTCCGCGGCGCACGTGCAGCGCAACTAACGCGGAAGATTAGTCTTCAGCGCGCACCACGATGCCGTCGGCATCAGAGTAAAGCATTTCGCCTGGCTTAAATTCGATGCCGCCGAAAGCCACCGTCACGTCCCGCTCTCCGGCACCTGTTTTGGTGGACTTGCGTGGGTTGGTGCCCAGCGCTTTACAGCCAAAATCCATATCCCCAATGATGTGGGAGTCGCGAACAGCGCCATTGACGACCACGCCGGCCCAGCCGTGATCCTTGCCCAAACCGGCGATAATGTCGCCGACTAGTGCCGTGTGGACGGAGCCCGCGCCATCAATAACGAGGACACCGCCGTCGGATTCTTCCTGAAGTACCGACTTCAGCAGCGCATTGTCCTGGAAGCAGCGAACCGTGGTGATGCGGCCATAGAACTCTTTCTTGCCCCCAATATTGCGCAGTTGCAGGTCGCAGCTGCGGACATCTGGGCCAATTTCGTCTACAAGATCCGCGGTATTAATGAACTGGGTCACGGTGGGCTCCTTTATGAAATATGGGTTACAGGTCAATACAGGTCAGATTGTGCCACGCAACCGGACCCGCGAGCGGGGTGGGGTAGTAATTCCGTTATTGTGGGGTGAACGATTGTCCTGAGTAGGAGGCACGTCATGGCCCGATTCGGCTGGTTCTGGAAAATGCTTGGTGCCGAACAAAGCACCAACCAAAAGAAGAGCCGAGCGTTGGTATCCGAAGCCAACGATGTGGAAGCACAACTGGCCACACTCAGCGACGCTGAGCTGGTGACACTGGCGAAAGAGACCGCCACCGATGACGCCCGCCGCGCCGAGTTCCTTGCGGTGCTGCGCATTGCCGCGGAGAAGACACTGGGCATGCGCCCATTCGATGTTCAGGTACAGGGCTGTTTGCGCCTGCTCGAAGGCGATGTCGTGGAGATGGCTACCGGTGAAGGTAAAACGCTCTCCGGTGCGATGGCCGCTGTCGGCTATGCACTGGCCGGAAAGTCTGTGCATGTCATCACGGTGAACTCCTATTTGGCGGGCCGCGACCGCGACTGGATGGGTCCGTTTGTTGAGTTCTTCGGCTTGCGCACCGCAGCTATTACTGAATCGATGGACGCAGCAGCCCGACGCGAAGCGTACAAGGCAGATGTCCTATTCGCCCCAGTCAACGAGCTGGGCTTTGATGTCCTGCGCGATAACCTGATTTTGCACCGCGACCAGGCGGTACAGCACGGCGCCGACGTTGCGATTGTGGACGAGGCCGACTCCGCGCTTGTTGACGAAGCTTTGGTGCCGTTGGTCTTGGCCGGTAGCGCAGAAGGAGTGCCCCCAGCTGCCGCTATTACTGAAGTAGTTCGGGAATTGGCATCAGATATTGACTTCGAGATTGACCCAGGCCGTCGTAATGTCTTCTTGACGGACAAAGGTGCCCGTCGAGTAGAGCGCAAACTTCGGATCAACAACCTCTACGATGACGAGCATGTGGGCACAACCCTGGTTCAAGTGAACTTGGCTTTGCATGCCCAAGAGCTGCTTAAGCGCGATGTGGATTATATTGTCCGCGACGGATCGGTTGCCTTGGTCAACGCTTCCCGTGGCCGAGTGGCGGACCTGCAGCGCTGGCCGGATGGGCTGCAGGCTGCGGTGGAGGCAAAAGAAGGCCTTGAGGTATCTGATGGCGGCCGCATCTTGGACACCATGACAGTGCAAGAGCTCATCGGCTCCTACCCGCGGGTATGCGGCATGACTGGTACCGCAGTAGCTGCTGGCGACCAGTTCCGACAGTTCTATGGGCTCATGGTGTCGGTGATTGAACCGAATGAGACGTGTATCCGTGACGACTATGGTGACCGGATTTACGCGACCGAAAACGAAAAGTTCAATGCGGTGCTGGACTACATCGAAGAAGTGCACCGTACGAACCGGCCAATTTTGGTTGGTACCCAAGACATCGCGGAGTCTGAACGCATTGCCGAAGCTCTGAAGCAAGACGGTATCGACGTAGCTGTACTTAATGCGAAGAATGATGAACTGGAAGCAGCCATTGTGGCGGAAGCCGGCGCTCCGGGCCGAGTCACCGTCTCCACTCAGATGGCGGGCCGTGGTACCGACATTCGCCTAGGCGGCAAAGATGAAAGTGCCCACAAAGAGGTCGTCGACTTAGGCGGCTTGTGCGTGGTCGGCACTGGCCGACACCGCACTCGACGGCTGGACAATCAGTTGCGTGGCCGTGCCGGTCGCCAAGGTGACCCAGGCAGCTCCGTGTTCTTTGTCAGCTTGGATGACCCAATGGTCACTGAAGGTGGCGCCGGGGAAGAGCTCACGGCTATTCCAGAAGAAGATGGGCGACTGGTTGAGCCGAAGGTTGCTGAATTCATTGACCGTGCGCAGCGCGTCACAGAAGCGACGATGTTGCAGATCCACGGCACGACCTGGAAATACAACCAGCTGATTGTGGACCAGCACCGCATTATTGCCAAGCGTCGGGACCAGCTCCTGGATACTGATATTGCTTGGAAAGAACTAGCTGAAGCCGCACCGGAAAAGGCTAAGAGTGTGGCGGAAACCGTCAATAAGCAGACACGGGAACAGGCAGCGCGGGAGATTATGCTGGCGCACCTGGACAATGCGTGGTCGGATCACTTGGCCATGCTTGATGACCTGCGCGAATCCATTCACTTGCGGGCCATCGCCAAGGAAAGCCCGATCGATGAATACCACCGACAGTCCATCGCAGCGTTTAAGACCATTGCCACGGATGCAGTTGCAGAGGCAGTCACGACGTTTAAGAACGCCGAGATTACGGATTCGGGTGTGGACCTAGCTGCGGAAGACCTTGCCCGGCCAAGTTCGACCTGGACGTATATGGTCAACGACAATCCGTTGTCTGGTTCGGGCAGCGTCATTGGGGCAGTGGAAGGGCTCTTCCGTTAATGGAACGTCGCACAATCAAAAACCCTCGGTCGGGGCACAGCGCCCGCGCAATCCCACCCGGATTGCCGGAAGCTGACATTTCGGCAGCACGCTTTAACCGCGTGTGGACCGTGCCGAATATGTTGTCCTTCCTGCGGATTTTGCTTGTGCCAGTCTTTGCATGGCTGCTTGTTGGCCCTGGCGAATATGGGTGGGCACTGGCGCTGCTCGCGTTTTCCTCCGTCACGGACTGGGTGGACGGAAAAATCGCGCGGATGTTCAATCTGCAGACCAAACTGGGGCAGTATCTAGACCCAGCGGCGGACCGCCTGCTGGTGCTGGTCACGCCAATTGTGTTCGTTGTTGTGGGCATTCTGCCACTGTGGGCAGCCGTAGCGCTGGTACTGCGAGATGTGCTGCTGGCGCCGACATTGCTTATCTATCGCCGTCGGAACCTCGACAGTCACGTCATGTACCTCGGTAAAGCCGCGACGTTCGCGCTGCTGTGGGCCTTCCCGCTGTATCTTGCAGCGCGGGCTGGCTGGTCATTTAGTGGCTGGTTCGAACCATGGGCGCAGGCACTGATGTGGTGGGGAATTGCGCTATATCTATGGACGGGTGTGCTGTACATCTGGAAAGCCCTGCTGGTGCAGCGGCGAATCCCAGCGGCGTAATTACCCCCGTTCTGTTTCGACGGTTTCGATAGGTCTGCGACGGCTCTGACCGGCATAAACTTCAAAATCTCCGAAATCACAATCGATTACTTGATCCGCGGGCAGAAGTAACCGGCTATGATGACAGTCAAATACCTGTTAGTTCAGAACCGGAGGAATGGACCATGAGTGAAAACACCGGGATCCCTGAGGTTTCCGTGGAAACGACTTCTGTTTTCCGTGCGGATCTGCTCAAGGAGATGGAAGCGGAAAGCACCGCTCCGACGGTCTCGGGAGTTGAAGGCCTTCCGGAAGGCTCCGCATTGCTGGTCGTCAAGCGCGGCCCTAACGCAGGCTCCCGCTTCTTGCTGGACCAGCCAGTGACTTCCGCTGGCCGCCACCCAGATTCCGACATTTTCCTGGATGACGTGACTGTGTCCCGTCGTCACGCAGAATTCCGCCTTAACGCGAATGAATTCGAGGTTGTGGATGTCGGATCTCTGAACGGCACCTACGTTAATCGCGAGCCTAAGAACTCCGCTGTGCTGTCGAACGGTGACGAAGTCCAGATCGGTAAGTTCCGCCTCGTGTTCCTGACCGGCATGAAGAACGCCTAGTCAGTATTCGTGGCTGCAGTCCGTCGAATTTCCACCGCCTCAGCCCAGCGGGCAAGCACCAAGGCAAAAATGTCTATTGGTGCGGTCTTGGATGAACTCCATAAGGAGTTCCCTGAAGTCACCGTTTCCAAGATTCGCTTCCTGGAGTCTGAAGGACTCGTTTCGCCAGCGCGTACCTCCTCCGGCTACCGGCGCTTTTCTAGCGCCGACGTTGACCGGTTACGCTATGTGCTGACGACCCAGCGGGATAACTACCTGCCGCTGAAGGTCATCAAAGAGCAGTTAGATGAGCTTGATGACGCTGCCGTCACTGCAGCCATGACCGTTGGTGTCGTGCCGGCAAACGGCACATCTGGGCTGGCGCCAGTGGTGACGCCAGAACAGTTCCGTCGCCCACCAGCTACTCGGATTACCCCGGAGGAGCTGGCAGAGCAGGCAGATGTTGAGACAAGCTTTGTCACGACATTGAAGAAAGCCAAGCTTGTGTCCGCGGACGCATCCGGTTTCTTCACCAATGAAGATGTCGCGATTGTGCAAACCTGTGCGCAATTGGTGGCTGCTGGTATTGATGAGCGGTTGCTGCGGCAGCTGCGGACCGCCGCAATGCGCGAGGCGGACATTATTACGCAAGCTTCCGGTGTGGTTCCAACCTCGAAGGGTGACGATTCCGCTCGTGAACGTGCCCGCGAGCGGTCCCGCGAATTGACTGCGCTGGTTGTTTCATTGCATGCGCTGCTGGTTAAGGATCAGGTCTACGACGAATTGGGTGGCTAGATGAGCCTCATCGAAGTCGAATATATGGGCGTCCAGCTCTTCGGTCCTGAAGGTGATCCCGTCATCTTGCTGCACTGGCAGGAGAAGGACAAGTACCTGGCGTTGTGGATCGGCGCTGGCGAAGCATCCGAACTGGTGCTGCGTGACCGCGGTCTGGTGCCGGACCGGCCAAGTGCGCACGACGTGATGGTCGATATCTTGGAGCAAAAGTCCGACCCCGTTGACCATATTGAACTGGTCAGCTACCACATGGGCGTATTTGTAGCGGCAATTGTTACCGAAAGTCAGCTGAGCATCGATGCACGGCCATCTGATGCGCTCAATGTCGCGCAGATTGCTGACGTGCCGATTTTGGTCGATGAAGCGGTTCTGGATGCCGCGGCGATTGTGCTGCCGGACTCTTTCTTTGTCGATGAAGGCGAAGAAGAAGATGCCGGTTTGGTTCGCGAAGACGAACGTGTCGATGAATTCCGAAAGTTCTTGGAGAGCATCGATGCGGAAGACTTCGAATCTGGTTCCGGTGGGGACGATATTCCGAAGGAAAACCCGTAGTCGCAGCGAAAACCAGCACAGTTAGATCACGGCCTGGTAACAATATCCCTCAATCTAACCTTAAAGTTAAGGTTTAGGGCGTGTTATCCACTTTTGGTGTTGACATGGGCATACGCTTGGCGAAAGATAAACAACAAGCGTGAAGTTCCAAAGGGGTTATGCCAGTGAGCGAAGACAACTACGGTTTCCAAGAATCTCTCTTCGACATGGGGCCTGACGAAGAAGTCGGCTACCGTGTCCCAATTGCATGCCAGGTTGCTGGCATCACCTACCGGCAGCTCGACTACTGGGCGCGCACCGACCTAGTCAAGCCATCCATCCGCACTGCACAGGGCTCCGGCTCCCAGCGTCTCTACAGCTTCAAGGACATCCTCGTCCTAAAGATTGTGAAGGGCCTGCTGGACACCGGCATCTCGCTGCAGAACATCCGCCTTGCTGTCGAACAGCTCGAAGTCATGGGCGTCGACGACCTCGCTGGCATCACCTTGGTCTCCGACGGACACACCGTCTACCAGTGCCGCTCGAATGAAGAGGTCATTGACCTGCTGGCCGGCGGCCAGGGCGTCTTCGGTATCGCAGTGCCAGGCATCATGAAGGAACTGACCGGCACCATTGCCCAGTTCGAAGCGGAGCGCGTAGACCTCAGCTCCGAACCAGTCGACGAGCTTGCTGCCCGTCGCCGCCGGAAGATTTCCTAACTTTCGTTACTTCGCAAACGCTTGTTGCATAGCTTCTGCAAACTCAGGCGAGTCTGAAGTTTGCGCGCTGTAAAGCTCACCGCCAGTTTCCGCGGTGAGCTTTTCGTATACCTCGGCGTCAATCTTGTCGCCCAGCAGCACCACATCAATCTGCACCGGCCGCTTCGGATCCATCGCCTGCTGCAACTCGGATAGGAACTGCTCCGCAGTCGCACCAGAATCATCCGGCCCATCCGTCAGCAACACAATCCGGTTCACACCGCCGTCGTCATAAGCTTCCGTCGCATGTGCCAGGGCAGCGAGCACCGCCTGGTACGTCCACGTAGCGCCGCCGAATCCCAGTGCCTGAACTGCCTGCGCACTCTGGTGCCCATCATCGTTCTGGCCGAGCGGCACATTATCCCGCCACCCCTTCGTCACACCGGCCGACTGCGGCGACGAGTAATTCCACAACCCGACCCGCGCGCCATCGGCTCCGGCATCAGTCAGACCTGCTGCCGCCAACTCTTGTGCCCGGTCCATGCGGGTTTTTCCGCCCTCAACCAAACCCATCGACCCAGAAGTGTCCATGAGAAATAGGGTGGACACGACCTTGCGGTTGTCTGCGTCCTTCGGCTTGTCTGAGGTACCGGCCGCATTGTGCTTTGTGACGGTAGCAGCCAGCTGCGCGACTCGGCCGCCATTATGTGGTGGATTGGCTAAATCAACGTCACCAAGCCCGGACTTTTCCGCAAAACCTTGGAAGTCCTTCGCAGCGCGTGCGGCAAGTTCGGGGGTCTTGTCACTTGGAGTCATGGCCACCACCGGGCCTGGTGCAGTGAGATCCTCGGGGGAGACGAAGGCCTGTCCTGATGCGGAGGCCTGCTCTTGCGTGGCAGGCACGGCGTCATATTGGTCACCGATTCCCGCCAACAAGTCGGTCAGACTCTTGCCGCCAGCGCGGCGTGCGGCAGCCTCCGCTGCCTTGTCATCCAGACCCACCGCGGCAAGCACGGTGGCACTGACTGCTGCTTGGTCACCGCCGGCGGCAGCGATTTTCAGTTTGCCCAGGTCTGACCACGACTTGTCCTTCAGCTCAGCTTCCCGGTCCGGGGCGATCGCGAAACCTACCGGCACCTCGCCAGCGTTAGGGGTCTTGGTGTCCATGGCAACGCCACCGGCCTGAGCATCGGCGGCGAAAGCAGCACCCGCTGGCACCCACACGGCGGAGTTAGTGGCGCCACTGTCATCACCGGTCAGTGTTTCCAACGTGGTTGCTGACGCTTGCGTTGTCACCTGAGGCTTGACGCAATGATCCTGCACAACCGGATTGGATTCTTTATACTTGGTTACCAGCTCGCGCACCTGCTGTTCCAACGCGGGGTCAACGCTAATCGGGAGCGTCATATCGCCTGCGGCACAAGCGGTGTCATCGGCGCGGTTGGCAGCGGTATCGGAACGTAGCTGCCACCAACCCAGCACCAGCGCCACCACAATGATCAGCGCCAGCAGCACTAACAGCGGCCCGCGCGCAATCCGATAGTTCTGCTTCCCGTTCGAATGCCTGCCCATAGCCGCGTTAGCCCCTTTCGCCGCATAAAGATTTCCCTCAGCTTAGCGAATCGGCCAGTTCAAGCACGGTAAGAAGCTCTGCTCGGAGCGCCGCCGCTTCCGCAGCCAGCTGCCGCTGCCGCGCCACAAACTCAGTTTTGCCCTCCGGAGTCTCAATCCGCACCGGCTGGACATCCCACTCCCGCAAGTCATACGGCGACGATGCCATATCCAGCAGCCGCACCCGGCACGCATGCTCAAAACAGTCCAGCCACAATTCGCCAGGCACCAATGGCCCCAGCTTCGTCGCCCACTTGTACAAGTCCATATTCGCGTGCAAACAGCTCGGACGCTCAAATTCTTCCTGCTGCTCACGCGTTGGTGCAAGCGCATTCAATGGCCGTGCCGCGGCCGTAAAGAACCGGTAGGCGTCGTAGTGGGAACACTTAATATCGTGCTTTTCGACGACAGCGTCCGTCCCACGTTGCCCCAGCCGCAGTGGCTCCGGATGACGCGGGCGAGGGGAGCGGTACACCATTGCCCATTCGTGCAACCCGAAGCAGGAAAAACTGGACTCGTTAGCCGCGGTACGGCGCAGCAGCTGCTGAATATAGCGGTAGGTCTTCCCGCGACGCGCCCACAGTGCCGCAAGATCCGCGGCGACGCGGCCCTCTTCGTTGCAGCGGTAGTCGCGAAAAGTGGCTGCTTCGCTGCCATACCCGTCAATAAGCTCAAATCCAACGCCGGGGTGCCACCGCCGTAACTGTCCCGGATTGACCGGGTAATAATTGAACATGAAGTCCCAGACCGGGTGGCGTTCACCGCGGGTGCGGCGAGCCAAATGTGCGGCGGTGAGCCGATCGACGCGATCTTGGTGGGCCTGCTGACGGGCGCGCCACACCGCTTGGGGCAGCGGTGTCCACGTCGACGGAAGCCGGTTAGGCGTCGTCATGGGTCCAGTCGTGCACTTGTCCGACATACTCTTCAATCAGATCTTCGAGGGTGATGATGCCCAAAAGCTTAACGCCTCGGTGCACCTGCGCCATATGCGCCTGCTGACGGCGCAACAATCGCAACGTTTCATCCATCGCGCCATCGGGGTTCACATTGAGCAGTGGCCGGATATCCTCCGCATCAATGACCGTGTCGCGGCCCGTATTAGGCTGCAGCATCTGATCCAACATGTCCTTGACGTGCACATAACCCACATATGTGCCCGTACTCGTGCACACCGGGAAGCGGGAAAAACCAGTTTCGGCGACGGCATCTTCCAAATCGCCGACCGTCGGGCCGGAATCCCGATACGGCAAAGTGACAACCTTGTCGTAAGGGATAAGCACCTCATCGAGACGGCGCTTAGACGTGCGCAGCGCTTTCGACAACCGGGCGTGTTCTTCCGCATCGAGCAAGCCTTCCTGGCGGGACTCAGAAATCATCGACGCCAACTCCACGGAATTCACCGCAGAATCCAGCTCATCTTTCTGCTCAATTCCGAATAGGCGCAGCGTCATGCGCGCCACCCAGTTCAACGCCAACAGGAATGGCTTGGTCAGCTTGAAGAACACCATATGGGCTGGAACCAGCCACATTGCCATGGTTTCCGGCCCGGCCAGCGCGATATTCTTCGGCACCATCTCACCCAAAATAATGTGCAAAATGGTCACCAACAGCAGAGCAATCGCAAACGACAGCGGGCTTTGCAGCGACTCCGGCACACCAATGGCCTGAAATGGCCGGTCCAACAGATGCGCGATCGCTGGTTCGGAGACTTTACCCAGCAGCAAAGAGGCAATTGTGATGCCGAGCTGGGCGGCGGCCAACATCAGCGACAAATGCTCAGTTGCATCCAACACCACCCGCGCCCGGCGATTACCCTGCGAAATCAAGGTTTCCAACCGGTCGCGGCGCGCCGAAATCAACGCAAACTCCGCACCCACAAAAAATGCGTTAATGGCTAGGAGCAGGACCGTCAGACTGACACCAACGAGATCACTCATGGAACATCTCCTTCGCCTGCTCTGCCGTAATTGGCGTTAATACCGCACGGTCGATGCGGCGGCCATCCATCTGCGCAACACGGGCATACCACCGGCCTGGAATACCGGACTCAAACTCATCGAGCGCATCCCGCTCAGTTTCCGGCAGCAACACCCGGTCACCTTCCTGCGGGATCCGGCCCAAAACCGTCATAAGCAACCCACCCAAGGATTCATATGGCCCTTCCGGCGGGAAATAGCCGATCCGATGAGCAAGCTCGTCGACCCGCACCAAACCAGAGCAGTTCCATGAATGTGAACCAGTCCGGCGGATTTCCCGTTCCGCCTCGGCATCGTCATATTCGTCATAGACCTCACCGAGGATTTCCTCCACGACATCTTCAATCGTGACAATGCCTGCGGTGCCACCGTATTCATCAGCGATAAGCGCGACCTGTGAACCGGCAGCGCGAACTCGGTTCAGCACAGCATCGCCATCCAAACTGGTTGGCAGTACTGGCACCGGCTTGGCCAGTGACCCCACCGTCGTGGTGTAGCGGCGGGCCGCCGGAACCGAAAACGCGTCCTTGACGTGCACCACACCAATGGTGTCATCTAGGTCTCCGTCAGCGACTGGGAATCGGGAGTGCCCAGTTTCAGAGGCCACCTTCAGCAGGTCGATGACCGTGTCGGTTGCCTGCAGGAACTCCACGGTGGACCGCGGGGTCATTAAATCTTCGGCTGATGTTTCGCCGAACTTTAACGAACGGTCGAGTAGCAGCGCATCGGCGGACTTGAGGGAGCCGTGCTGAGCGGAGTTGCGTACCAGCGCAGCCAATTCTTGTGGTGACCGGGCGGAAGCCAATTCATCCGCGGGTTCAATGCCCAGTTTGCGGACTAGGAAATTCGCGGAGTTATTCATGCCGCGGATAAACAATGCGAAGACTCGGTTGAACGCCATGACGGGCAACACCACATATCGGGCGGTCGCCATCGGCCTAGAAATGGCCATATTCTTCGGCACCAACTCGCCGTACACCATCGACAGGATGGTGGCGATTATCAGCGCCAACACCAACGCCACCGCAGTGGCGCTGGTATCGGACATGCCGAATAATTCGAGCAGGGGAGTGAAGAACCGGGCCAACACTGGCTCTGCCAGAAAACCGGTTGCCAGAGTAGTCAGCGTGATGCCCAGCTGCGCGCCCGACAGCTGAAAGGACAGCGTGTTGTGCGCCTTCAGCACAGCGCGGGCTGGCGTATCGCCGCGAGTGCGAGCCGCGGTTTCAATGGTGGAGCGCTCCATGCCGGTCAGTGCAAACTCAATGGCAACGAACACGCCGGTAGAGGCAGTCAAAGCCACAAACCCCAGCAATGCCAGCAAGCTATACAAAACATCCATGGCTATTGTCAGCTCTTCTTTGGCCGCGGACGCTTCTTACGGTGCGGGCGAGACGGTTGCACGCGGCCCCGCGCCGACCGAGAGCCAGAAGAACCACCCGAAGATTTCTGCGCTGCCTTACCGGCAGGCTTCTTCCCAGACTTACCCGCTGGCTTCGTCGCAGCCTGCTGCGGCGCGGCGACCTGCTTGACCAGTTCTGGCCGAGCCCCAGTAATCTGCACCAACTCTGGGCAGCCCGGAGTCACCGGCAGCTCCGTCGGCGATACGCCAGCGCGAGCAAACATCTTTTCGACATCGTCGACCTGCGGCGGCAACACCAACGTCACAACAGTGCCGGATTCACCCGCACGGGCGGTACGACCAGCACGGTGCACATAGGCTTTGTGCTCCGCTGGCGGGTCGACATGCACCACCAAAGAAACGGCAGCGACATCGATTCCGCGGGCCACAAGGTCGGTGGCCACCAACACTGGAATCGACCCATCAGCAAAACCAGCCAGTGCTTTTGCCCGCGTGGTTTGGCCTTTATCGCCGTGCAGCCCAGCGCAGCGCACCCCAGCGCGGGTCAGCTTCTTCACCTGCTTGTCCACGCCGTATCGAGTGCGGACAAACATAATGGTTTTACCAGGCCGCAGCGCGATTTCAGCCGCGATGAGGTTCTTTTCTTCCCGCGATTCCACGCGGAACACGTAGTGCTCCATGGTGGTTACCGCAGCCTCGGATGGGGCGGTGGCGTGTTCAACTGGGTCGTTCATAAACCGATCAACGAGTTTTGCCACATCACCATCCAAGGTGGCGGAAAACAGCAACCTCTGACCATTGGCAGGAGTGCGAGCCAGCAAATCCACGACCTGCGGCAAAAAGCCCATATCTGCCATGTGGTCGGCTTCATCTAGCGCCGTGATTTCCACCTGCGACAGGTTCAGCGCACCTTGGCCAATCAGGTCTTTAGCTCGGCCAGGTGTAGCAACCACAATGTCCACGGGGGTGAGCAAAGCCTTTTTCTGCACATTGATGGACACTCCACCAATGACAGAGACCACGCGTTGGCCAAGCGCCGCAGCCGGCAGCGCCAAGTCTGCGCTGACTTGTTCGGCTAGTTCTCGGGTCGGCACCAGCACCAGACCTCGTGGGGTACCGGCTTTGGAGGAGCGGCCCGATAGCCGCTGCACCATGGGCAGCCCGAAACTGAGGGTTTTGCCGGAGCCAGTCGGTCCGCGGCCTAGGACATCTCGGCCGGCTAGGGCATCGGGGATTGCCGCTTCCTGGATCGGAAACGGCTCGGTAATGCCGCAGCTGCGTAGGGCTTTAGCGACCTCAACATTGATGCCGAGGTCGGTAAAACTTCGACTCGGACTTTCTGGTTCAGCCATCACTCTGGGTGGTTTTCCTTCGGGTTAACTTTCAACTTCGCTGCGGTCGCCAGACCACAGGGTGTGGAAAGCACCAGGCAAATCCACACGCTGGTAGGTGTGCGCACCAAAGAAGTCACGCTGGCCCTGAATCAAGTCAGCTGGCAGACGCTTAGCACGCAGTCCGTCGTAGTAGGACAGGGACGAGGCAAACACTGGAATCGGCAGGCCACGCTGAGTTGCGGCCACCACTACGCGGCGCCAAGGGTCAACGAGGTCCTTCAGCTCCAGCTTGAAGAATGGGTCAAGCAGCAGCGATGGCAGGTCTGGGTCGTTGGCGTAGGCGTCGGCGATGCGGTTCAAGAACTTCGCCCGGATGATGCAGCCGCCACGCCAGATAGTTGCCAAATCACCAGGCTTGATGGACCAGCCGTATTCCTTGGCACCGGCTTTAATCTCATCGAAGCCTTGTGCGTATGCCACCAGCTTCGAGGCGTATAGCGCGCGGCGCACGTCTTCAATGAACTCAGCGCGTTCCACTTCGTCATTAAGCAACTGTCCGGAAGGCAGCTGACCGTGTGCGGCCTTACGCTGCGCAAGCGCCGACGACAGGGCGCGGGCGAAGACAGCTTCGCCGATGCCGGTGACTGGGATACCAAGGTCGAGGGCGGCCTTGACGGTCCAGCGGCCGGTGCCTTTTTGGCCAGCGGCGTCGACAATGACGTCGACTAGTGGCTTTCCGGTTTTCGCGTCAACCTGGCGCAGCACCTCAGCGGTGATTTCGACGAGGTAGCTTTCCAGTGGGCCCTTGTTCCACTCGGCGAATACGTCAGCGATTTCTGCCGGTTCCATGCCTGCGACGTGGCGCAGCAGGTAGTAGGCTTCGCCAATGACCTGCATGTCGGCGTATTCGATGCCGTTGTGCACCATTTTGACGAAGTGGCCGGCACCATCGGTACCGATGTGGCGGCAGCATGGCACGCCGTCGACGTGGGCGGACACCGATTCCAGCAGCGGACCGAGCGACTTGTAGGACTCGGCTGGGCCGCCAGGCATGATGGATGGGCCGAGCAGTGCGCCTTCTTCACCACCGGAAATACCAGCGCCGACATAGTGTAGGCCTTGCGCGCGGATTTCCTTTTCGCGGCGGATGGTGTCGGTGAACAGGGAGTTACCGCCATCGATAATGATGTCACCTCCGTCCATCCGGCGAGCCAATTCGGCAATGGTGGCGTCGGTGGCAGCGCCAGCCTGCACCATAATCAGGGCGCGACGTGGCTTTTCCAGGGACGCGACGAATTCATCCATGGTTTCGGCAGCCAAGAAGTCACCTTCGGCACCGTAGTTGTCCATGAAACCTTCGGTGCGGGCGAAGGTGCGGTTGAACACGGCTACGGTGTGGCCTTTGGAGGCGAAGTTACGGGCGATGTTGGAACCCATGACGCCCAAACCGACGACACCGATGGGTGCGAGTTTGGTCGAATCTGCGGACTGTGCGGTTGCTACGGCATTGTCATTAGTCACCTGCACCACTCTACCTGTCCACCCGTCGGATTCGAACGCCGCGCGCACTAATTATGCAAACAGAGCAGTTTCGGTTGGTAATTTCCGTTACGGTTAGCTGCATCCACACCATTGGGCTTTTTGACGAAAGGGTACGGCCTTGAGCGCTGAAATTTTCACCGAGTTGATCCGCACCGCGACGCAGCGGGAACTAACGACAGCTGAAATTGAGCAGCTCAACAATGGAATGGCGGGTCCTGGGGCCCCAGAAAATTTCGACAAACTCATCGGGGACCGGTACCTGGCGGCGGGGCCAGAGGGCATCACGGTGGAGCTGACCGTCGGGCCGGAGCATTGCCAGCCATGGGGCATAACCCACGGTGGGGTATACGCGGCGTTGGGTGAAACCGCTGGCTCGATTGCCGCGTTCATTGCTGCGGGGGCTGACTTGAGCACACCGGTTGTTGGTACGGCCAACAACACGGACTTTATTCGCTCATCAAAAGTGGGTACGACCATTCACTCAACTGCGACGTTGGTGCATAAAGGTCGTACCCATCATTTGTGGTTGATTAACCACGTCGATGCCGACACCGGCAAGCCATTGGCTCGGACGAACTTGCGGCTTGCAGTGCTTGGTTAGCGGCGGCCGGTGTCACGAACTTCAAGGAGTTCGTCACCGGACAGATCCTTGAGTTGGTCCAGCGCACGACGGGCGTACATCTGCTGACGGGTCGACACCATCTGGTAGCGGTCGCGGGTCAGGACGTTCAGACCCCACGCGAACGCGGAGACGAAGCGGTTACGGAAGCCCACCAAGAACATCAGGTGGACAACGAGCCACAGCATCCAGCCGATGAAGCCGGTGACCTCGACCTTGCCCATCTTCACCACAGCGGAGAAGCGGGAGACAGTGGCCATCGAACCCTTGTCGAAGTAGGTGAAGTCTTCGCGCTGGCCTTCTAGGCGGCCAAAGACCTCGGCACCGATCTGGTCAGCGGCGTATTCGCCACCCTGCATAGCGACCTGAGCCACGCCTGGCAGTGGGGCACCGGACTCGCCAGCAAGGTGCATCATGTCGCCAATCACGAAAATTTCTGGGTGGTCTGCAACCGACAGGTCCTTGTTGACCTGGACGCGACCAGCGCGGTCGAGCTCTGCGCCAGTCTGTTCAGCAATCATCTTGCCAAGTGGGGATGCAGCGACACCCGCGGACCAGATCTTGCAGAAGGATGGGATGAAGGTTTCCGAGCCATCCTTGGCGTTCTTGTAGGTCACGCCTTCTTCGGTGACGTTGGTCACCAGGCAGTTCAGGCGGACCGAGACACCGAGCTTTTCCAGGGTGCGCTGTGCGTTTCGGCCCAGACGCTTGCCGAATGGTGGCAGGACCTGTGGCGCGCCGTCCAGCAGGATGACGCGCGCAGCGTGTGGGTCGTAGTTGGAGTAAGAAGACTTCAGGGTACGGTTCGCCAGCTCAGCGACCTGACCAGCCAGCTCCACACCAGTTGGGCCGGCGCCGACAATGGTGAAGGTCAGCAGACGTTCGCGCTCAACTGGGTCGGTGGTCAGTTCAGCCTGCTCGAAGGCAGCGATGATGCGGGCACGCAGCTCCAGGGCATCGTCGATGGTCTTCATGCCTGGGGCGAACTCGGAGAAGTGGTCGTTACCGAAGTACGACTGGCCAGCGCCCGCCGCGACGATGAGGTAGTCGTAGGCAAACTCGCCGGTGATATCGGCCAGCTTGGCGGTGACAATCTTGTTGTCCACGTCAATGTTGGTGACGTCACCTTGGATGACCGTGGTGTTTGGCTGGTTGTCCAGGATCAGACGGGTCGACGGTGCGATTTCGCCGGAAGAGAGCATGCCGGTTGCTACCTGGTACAGCAATGGCTGGAACAGGTGGTGGTTAGTGCGGTCGATGAGCGTGACATCGACGTCTGCGTCTTTCAGCTTCTTCGCTGCGAAAAGACCACCGAATCCGGAGCCGATGATCACTACGTGTGCTCGGCCGCTCTCTGGGTGGTAAGGCTTATCAGCCATGGATGGGGTCCTCCATCAAAATTTAATAAATGGTTACCGGGGACATGATAGGCCTATAGGGTGCAACACACAGAACTAGGCTACCAAGGTGCAGGTAGTTCGGTCGGTATCCTCAAAGGGGTGACCCAAATGACGAGGAGCTAGGGGGCAACTTTTATGAAGCATGAACCCATGGTTCCGCATGTCGATGCTGAGTTATGGCCAGGTGTTGCGGCTATCCCTTCGACAGCAAGTCATGCCGTAGGGATGCGCACCATTTTGATGCGCCGCCGGATAGCTAAGTTAGCCGAACACCACGGCGCTCTCAACGACCACGCTCTGACTATCTCCGACTCCGCGACATACGCCCGGATCGCCGAGTTTGGCTGGGTCGGACTGCTGGAGAGTTTCTTGGCCAAAGAATGGACCAGCGCAGACCTCACCGAGACCATCACTGCGTTGCTTACGGCTGGGTTGGATTCACCGGTTACTCGGCAATGGCGCAAACTCGCCGGCTCCCATGGGCTATTGACGCAGCACCAAGGCGATGGGGACGGCGGACAACTACCAAGTGACCTCGTAGCGTTGTATACCGGCGATAAACTCACCGCAGCCTCCGCATTATTCGCCACCGGAGTGCGAACCACCGTGCGCACGCCAGTGGAATCATTTGTGCCCGGCGCGGGACGTCGCGGTATCCCACAGTCCAACGTCATCGATCTCGTTGATATTGCTGCCCCGGATCCGATTGATCGTGCAGACCTAGTTGATGCTCAAGCCCGTCGTATCGATCGGATGCTTGATTCAGCGCAGGTGCGAGCGGGTGACCGAGTACTGGAATGGCCATCGTCGGGTGGGGAACTAGCGATCCGGGCAGCTGAGCGCGGCGCCAGCGTGACCGTCATGACCTCTGACCTAGACGAAGCCGATGCTGTGGCGGAGCGCTTTGAGGAAGCCGGTCTGCTTGGGGCAATTCGTATCGTCGAAACGCCCACTGCTATTCCCAATCCTCGGGAATTTTCTGGCATGTTTGATTGCATATTTTCGGTCGAACGTGTGGAAACCTTAGGGCGCGGTGGCCTGGTGCGGTACCTCCACGCGGCGGACCGGTTGCTGGCAGAAGATGGCGTCATTGTGATGCAGAACCTGCGGGCAACTGCCGGATTCGATTCGGAAGCTGGTTGGGCTCTCGACACGTTGCGGGCCTATTTGTGGCCGAAATTGTGGCTGCCAACGGCTGAGGAGATTCGGCAGGCTGCCGATAAGCACACTGGCTTGCGGGTCTGTGAAGAGGCGTCATTTCCTGGGCACTACGTGCAGACCATTGAGCAGTGGCAGGGATTGTTTGAAGCGCGCCAACGCGAAGCCGCAGGCCTCGGATTCGACCGTGTGTACCGCCGATTGTGGACGTGGTATTTCGCGCTGCTCCTAGCGTTACTGCAGTCAGAGCGGATTGACGTGGCGCAAACGGTGTTGCGGCGCCGAGTCCGACAATTGGGTCGGCGATAGTCCACTTGGTGACGGCGGCATACAAGTTGTAACTATTTTGTGCATTTTTGGAGTTTCGCTTCGGCTACCCGAAAGCATCGCTAGTTTTGTAAGTAAATCAAAGGCGATGCTAGTGAAGGAGCAATCATGACGAGCGTCTCTGAATCCATCTTCAAACCAGATGCGATCATCATCGGCTCAGGTCTGTCCGGACTGGTGACGGCATATGAAGCGGCCAAAGCAGGTCGTCGCGTAATGATTCTTGACCGAGAAGATTCGCCGAACTTGGGTGGCCAGGCTTTCTGGTCCCTTGGCGGTCTCTTCCTGGTTGATTCCCCAGAGCAGCGCCGCCTCGGCGTCAGTGACTCCGCTGAACTGGCGTGGCAAGACTGGCTCGGCTCCGCTGACTTCGACCCTGAAGGTGACAATGATGCCTGGGGCAAGAAGTGGGCCCGCGAATACATCAACTTCGCGACCTACGAAAAGCGCGACTATCTACGCGGCCTGGGGCTGCGAGTCGTGCCCACAGTCGGATGGGCTGAACGCGGTGACGGGCGCGCCGATGGGCATGGCAACTCCGTGCCACGGTTCCACTTGGCGTGGGGCACTGGGCCGGAAATTGTCCGAATCTTTGAAGAGCAGCTACGGGAGCAAGAAAAGCTGGGCCGCGTGCAGTGGGCGTGGCGCCACCGAGTTGACGAGATTGTCCAGGAGGACGGCAAAGTTGTTGGCGTCCGCGGTAAAGTGCTCGAAGATTGCGCCTATATGGGACGCGGCGCGAAATCCAACGAGCGGGAACTGTCTGACTTTGAAATCCGCTCTCCGAACGTTGTCATCGCCACGGGCGGTATCGGCGGCAACCTCGACTTGGTACGGGAAAACTGGCCGACGGAGAAGTTCGGGCCGATGCCTGACGACGCCGTGACAGGTGTCCCAGCCTATGTTGATGGTTCTGGGCTGAAAATTGCGGAAGCCTCCGGCGCCAATGTGGTGAATAAGTCTCGGATGTGGCACTACACCGAGGGCATGGCCAACTGGGATTCCATCTGGCCGAATCACGGTATCCGGCTGATTCCGGGGCCAAGCGCCATGTGGTTTGACGCCACGGGCGAACGCCTAGAGCCACCAAACTTCCCAGGGGCTGACACGAACCGCAGCTTGCAGCGTGTTTTGTCCACGGGGCACAGCTACAGCTGGTTCATCTTCAACCAGCCAATCGCGGAAAAAGAGATCATGTTCTCCGGCTCCGAGCAAAACCCTGACCTGACGGATAAAGACTGGCGAAAGGTTGCCTCCCGCACCGGTGGCGGTATCCCTGGGCCAGTGCAAAAGTTCATTGATAAGGGCGAAGACTGGATTCAGCGGGAGAATATCTTTGACCTAGTCAAGGACATGAACGCGCTGGCCGGCCCGGATGCACCGCAGCTGGATGCTGCGAAAATTGCGGAGCAGATTTATGCCCGTGACCGCCAGATCACCAACCCATTCACGAAGGACGCCCAGGTACAGAGCATCCACAATGCGCGCCGATTCCTCGGCGATAAGCTGGTGCGAACGGCGAAACCGCAGCGCATTTTGGACCCAGCGACCGGCCCGCTCATTGCGGTCCGCCTGCGGATGCTCACCCGGAAAACTCTCGGCGGCGTGCAAACTGACCTGCATTCCCGGGCGTTGCGCGCAGACGGTTCGGTGTTCCCAGGACTGTTCGCGGTCGGTGAAGCCGCTGGCTTCGGCGGCGGTGGTGTCCACGGCAACAGCGCCCTCGAGGGCACCTTCCTCGGCGGGTGCGTGTTCACTGGCATGAAGGCAGGCCGCTTCCTCGGCGAGCTGCCAGCGGACCGACCAGGAAAAATGTACTCAAACGATTTCCCAATCGGCCCAGATGGCGCCGCAAAGCAGACCCGGAAAGCCGCAGAAGACGCTGAAGACGCTGCTAATCCAGCAGATCCAGCGGATGAATCCCCAGCTGAATAATTTCGGCAATCTCTGAAACCGCCCACGGACTAATTAGTTCTGGGGCGGTTTCCGCGATCTGCACTACCGTTTCCCACGGCAGCCAGGTGAGCTCCGCAATCTCCTCCGGATTTGGACGCAGCGCCGCCGGATCAATACGGCCAACCATGACGGGGCAGAATTCGTTCTCCACAATCCCAGAGGCGTCCACAGCTCGATAGCGGAAGTCCGGTACTACGACTTTCAGGCCGCTTGGTGCGCAGCCCAATTCGTCAATAAGCCGTCGCATGGCGGCGTCCACGGGGGATTCCTGCGGCCGACGGTGACCACACGCGGAGTTCGTCCAGACGCCGGGCCAGGTGACTTTCGACAATGCGCGGCGAGTCATGAGTAGGCGGTTGTCTGGACCGAATAGGAAGGTGGAAAACGCCAGGTGTAGTGGGGTATCAGTGGTGTGAACTGTGGCGCGGGGTGCCGTTCCGGTTGGATTGCCGGAATCGTCTACCAGCACCACAACGTCGTCTGTGTGGTTGGTCATCTCAGTTATTTAGTCCAGCCCCAGGGAGAAGGCAGCTTCCAAGTCGTGCTTGGAGTAGGCGCGGAATGCGAGTTGCGTTTGCGTGCCGACGACACCGGGCACTTTGGACAGCTGATTCGGGATGATTTCGGCGAGTTTGTCATGGTCACGCACCCGCACCATGGCGATGAGGTCCCAGTCGCCGGTGACGGAGTACACCTCGGTGACCCCTTCGATTTCGACGATGGCGCTGGCCGCTTCGGGGATGGAATCAGCGTCGGCGTTGATCATGACGAATGCGGTGAGCATCAGGCCTCCTGGCGCAAGAATCGTTACAGTTCTTTTCATAGTACCGGCCCCGGCAGGTCGGGATTCTTTGGTATACACGGAGGTATGCGGTGTAATCTGCCGGATCTCTCATTTAGCCTGCATAAATGACGTTTCTACACCGCTCGCAGATGACCCCGTCCCGCAGCTGTCCCACGTGACAGCGTCGCGACGATTGCGTCCCTAGCCCTATCCTGCGCGCCCTCCACGACATGCGCGTACACGCCGAGTGTCACCGCCGGACTGGCGTGACCTAGCAGCGCCGAGACGTCCTGTACCGGCAGTCCGCTAGCTAGGAGCTGCGACGCGAAGTGGTGTCGCAGGGAGTGAAAGTTGACATGGTCAAGCTCCTGCCGCCCAATCGCGATTGCATGAGACAGTGCGGCGTAGGACACCACGCCGCCAGTGCGTGCCTTGAACAGACGGCCACTGCCTGCATATCGGGCTAGAACTTCCTCAAGCTCTGGCACCATCGGGATAACGCGACGTGCGGCCGGAGTCTTAAGCTGAACCCGCTCGCCACTCCTGTTTGCCTGCGTTGTCACCTCGATGACTTTCGCCGCGAAATCAAGGTCGGCATCATCGAGCGCCAGGACTTCACTTGCCCGCATGCCGGACAGCTTTCCAACCTCCATCAAATCTGCATAGATAGGCGCTGGTCTAGCGGTCGATGTGGCCTTCTTGCCATCGCGCACAACGGGATACTCGTATCCGCCATGCCGTACGTCGTAAATGACCCGCTCGACTTCTGCCTTGGTCGGAATCTCCACCCGGACTCCGACGCGACGCGGCGGTGTAG
This sequence comes from Corynebacterium ulceribovis DSM 45146, assembly GCF_000372445.1. Lineage (GTDB taxonomy): Bacteria > Actinomycetota > Actinomycetes > Mycobacteriales > Mycobacteriaceae > Corynebacterium > Corynebacterium ulceribovis. The sequence continues at coordinate 1,107,460 of NZ_AQUY01000001.1, read as the reverse complement.
AGCGAACCGGATTGCGCGGCACGATGCCAATCTCAACGCCATAGGCAAAGGCGTTACGCAGGTGCGACAAGCTTGCTGCGGCCGTCGAGTGTGACACCCCTTCATCTTGGCCGCTTATCCAGTCTCGACCAGCTCGCATGCGGTCATACCATTGCCTGACCTGTACGGCAGTGACTGACGATGCGGGAAGATGGGCTAGAGGCTCTAGCATCGTGCGCCGGGTGTATAGGTAGGTCTTATACGTGTTTGCGGTACGAAATTCTGACGCGACCCAATTGTCGAATAGTTGCCCCACGGTCACCTTCGTGTTGGCTGGGTCTTGCCATGTGCCGCCCTCCATCGCCGCCAACTGCTGCGCTAGCCAGGTCTTGCCGTCTTTCTCGCGGTCAAAAGTCTTAGAACGCTCTTTGCCGCCCGGGTCGCGATAGCGCGCCACCCATCGTGTCTTGCCGCCCCTTATGCGTTTTTGGACACCCATTGATACGCTCCTTATTGCCAGCGTTCGATACCTGTCTGGTCATTCCTGCTAGCGCATGCATTCCCTCATGCGCTGCCATTAAGCCCCCGCTTGCCGTTCCTCAACGCGGCAGGTGGGGGCTTATTTTTATTTCAATGCAAAGCTGCCCTTAACTTCGGCGGTGCCATCGTCCTTAGGTTCGACAACGCAGCCATAGGTGCGCCCATCTTTAGTCTTGCCCTTGATGTCGTATTTCATGACACCAGAGACATTAATCTCGCGGATATTTCCAGGGCTGACCGTCTTGAAATCCGAAATGGAGTACTTACCGCCGCTACTGTCCGCCAGGTGCTTCTGGCACGCTACGACCGCTTCAGATTCGCTCATACGGCCATCGTCAGTGCTGCAGCCGGTCAGTAGCGCGGCGGCCACCAGGGCGAGAGTGCCTGCAGTTGCTTTACGAGTGTTGATATTCATGTTCCTTAATCCTTTGGTGCATGGTCTGCCACACCTCGAGCAGGTGCAGCGTGACGCCTAGCTCACGGGCGATATGGCCAGGGTGTGAGCACTGCGCTTCGGCGGCGCGGTAGGCGGCGGGGTCGATGAGCAGGTTGGCGGCGAAGCGGTCGGCGCGCCGCTCCATCGCCCTATCGAGATGTGTGATGCCGGTGAGTGTGTCGCCGTGGACGGCATGGCCCAGCTCGTGTGCCAGCGTGCAGCGCCGGGGCACGTCGAGCAGGTCGCGTCTAAGCGAGATAGTCCGCGCGCTGTGGTCGTAATACCCCTTGGTGCCGCCGTCATGCTCGACGACTGTCACGCCGAGCTGCACGGCCAGGTGGTCTAGGTCAATCAATCAAATTCCGCTCCATCCCAGTCCTCTTCCGGACTGCTATCTGCGACGACACCAAAAGGCATATCAGACGGCTCAGACAGCGTCGCGGCAGTGCTCGAACGGCGTTCGGCAAGCTCGTCGACTGGCGCAGTATCGAGTAGTTTCAGGCGGCGCAGTAATTCATCGGTGAGCTGTTCGTCGGTGGCGCGACTAAGGGCTGTAGTGACGCCAGGCTCGGTAATCCATCGTGCGCTCATGAAGCCAAGGTCAACAAGGGCTATGGCTGGTGACTCTTCGTAAGCTTCGGCAATTTTGATAATCATTTCCGGCTTGAGTTCGCCCGCCCTAACTTGCCGCCCTAGCGTCGCGTCTGACACTCCGGCGGCGTCTGCAATCTGTCGGTTTGAGTCGCCTTTAGCGACCCGTTCTAGCCATTCGAGGTGAGTGTGTCTCATGGCTATAACCGTACGCTGTCGCACGCGCTGCGTCAAGATGACGTGCCCCACACGCTGGGGAAATGGGTGGTTACAGCGTGGCGACTTGCGTAATTCTATAAAGTGCGTCAAGATGATATCACCGCATCAAAATGATGTAAGCGAGTCGAAAGGGGGCACAGTGTCCGTCAAGCTAGATCCATCTGTCATTGACCAGCTTCGTGAGCAGCATGGGCTGAAAAACTTCGAGCAGGTAGGCCAGAAGCTCGGTCGCACAAGCCACACGGTGCGCAAGTGGTATCACGGCCAAACCGTTCCAAATTCGCCTGACCTGGTGAAGCTTCAATTCCTTACGGGTCGGCCATACGGGACGATGCTCATCATCAAGTCCGAGCCAGGCCGCAAGAGCGCATAAAAATGCCCGGCGGGAGAACGCCAGGCAAATAAACAGTTATCAAGATAGGGGTTACAGCATGTCTGACCTAATTCCAATCCAGGACAATGACGGTGCGCAGGCTGTCCTAGGCCGCGACCTGCACGAGTTTTTGGAAGTGAAGTCCAATTACACAGAGTGGCTTGGCCGAATGGAAGAGTACGGCTTTTCGGAGGGTCAAGACTTTATTCGAAATTCCGAATCAAATGGACGTGGCCGACCAACCGTGAACCACATCATCAGCCTGGACATGGCGAAAGAGATTTCCATGATTCAGCGCACCGACAAGGGCAAGCAAGCGCGCCAGTACTTCCTTGAGTGCGAACGCCGCGCGCGCCAGCCGCGCATCGACGGAAACGAATTGACACGCCTTGAGCTGATTCAGATTGCGATGAACGCCGAAACTGAGCGCCTGGAGCTCGAGCAGAAGAACAAGGAGCTCGAGCCGAAGGCGGACGCTTACGACAGCTTCCTAGAAACAGACGGCACCTACAGCGTTGGCAATGTGGCGAAGATGCTTGGCAAGTCGCAAAACAAGCTGTTCGCAGAACTGCGCAACGTAGGTGTACTCATTTCCAAGGGCCATATGCGCAATACGCCATACCAGCAGTACATGAAGCACTTCACCGTCAAAGCTCACGAGTATGAGCGCAGCGACGGAACTACTGGCTGCTCATACACGACGCGCGTTCAGCCGTCTGGCGTGGACTTCATTCGCAAGAAGCTTGGACTCAAGCGGATTGACCCAGAGCTTCCAGCAGCCTAAATAAATCGTCACACCTTTTGTCACAGCCATGTTTTGGCCCATACCTAGGTATAGGCCGGAACGGCGGTGTGACGTTTCATGTGACGTTTAGACCAGGTCGGTTTAAGCCGCCGGGGCAGTGCAACGCGCCCCTGGTCACGACGTCAGCCCGAGCACGCGGGGCTTGACACTGATTTTTGAAAAGTTCATAGCTTGCCGTGTGGAAGATACGGGGGTCGAGCGTTGGTGCACAGATACGCCATGACGCCCCTACACCTGATTTGCACTCAGTGGGAACGAGCGCACGGAAGAACACAAGCACGCACGCCTGCGTAGCTCAATGGATAGAGCATCGCGCTCCTAACGCGAAGGTTGCCGGTTCGATTCCGGCCGCAGGCTCTGCTGACCGCGCCGGGCGCACCTTCCCATCTGGGGTGGATTGTCATCGGCAAGACCGCCGTGCCACCCCCGGCACCTGGTGTGGTCAGCCAACACGAAACCCCGGCAAGTCGTGACGGACTAGCCGGGGCAGTTGCAGCAAGGACTAAGGAAAATGCCGCAAACCAAGACTAACACCTACCTCACCGCCGCCATGGTGGCCGAGAGGTGGGAGACAACAGAAAGACATGTGTACCGACTTATGGCCAGAGGACAGCTGCGCTGCAGCAACCTTGGCGGCGTCAAGCGCGTGCACAGAGACGACCTAGCCGAGTTCGAGTCGGCAGCAAGGGGTGAACGATGAAGCCAGACAAAGATGACCCGCTCGCCCTGGCGCTACTGGCTGGACTGCAAGACCTAGACCTAGATGAACTAGCTCACCAAGACAGCCCGGCAGACGTGGCATTCTTCGGCGCGATGATGGCGCTGCTCGTGCTGCTCGCCTCCATCGTCGCAGTGAATCTCATCGTGGGGCTGCTATGAGCGACACACGAGAGTACATTGCCCGCATGCGCCAGCTCGCCACGCAGGAGCACATCCAGCAGTTGCGAGACCGTGGGGTGACGTTTGTCGAGATTGGCAAGCTCGCAAAGATGGGCCACACCTCGGTCAGCAACTTCGCCTACGGGTTTGAAGTGCCGGGCGCAGAGGCCGCCGTCAAGATTATGAGCGTTGGCCTAGACAACTTTCAGCCGAACATCAATATCGACGGCACGCCAGTCCCGCGCGACAGCGAGCTGAGGACTGATGCGGTACTGGGGCGCATCGACGAACTGCTCGACGCGGGGCTGTCGATTGAGCTTGTCGCCAAGGTCACCAAGGTTACCAGGGCGACAATCAGGCTATGGCAGAGGGGCAAGGTCACGCCATCCATCCCCGTCGCCGCAAAAGTGCTAGCAGTCAGCCTCGACGACCTGGACGAATTCGGCCCCGAAATTGAGGTAGCGAAAATCAAGCAAGAATACCCGTTCATGCGGTACATGTTCGGCAACTTTGACGATGCGGCAAGGCGGCTCGCCGATGCGTTTTCGCGGCCTGTCGATGAGGTGCGAGAGATTGTCGACCCAGGTCGAAAGAGGAACAGAAAGGCGGCGTCATGACCTCCTTTAGCGAAGCTCTTAAGCGCGACCGGATTCGCTGGGCGTTCAGACTGCAGTGCAGTCGACTAAGTCGCGCCGGAGCCATCGGACACTGCGCCACCCTGTTCGGGCGCGCGCCACTGGAAATTGAAGAAATTGTGAAGGAGCAAAAATGCTAGATGTCATTTTATTTTTGACTGTCACCGTCCTGGTAATCGCCTTCGGCTGGCAACTGCTGTCCGACGTGCGCGGCATGCGTGAGCATCGGGAATTCCTATCCAACCTGAGGCTAGATAAGGAGGGGCAGCGCCGTGGCCGCCACCGCCGAAACTAAAGAGCGCCTTCGGGTCCAGGCGCTAGCGCACATCGACCAGTTACGCGCCGCTGGTAAAAACATGGCCTGGATTGCGCAGATGGCCGGGTTTGACGCCAGCCTGATTAGCCGCTGGCGGCGCTCGGAAAACTACCCTAGCCTGCACACTCACCGACGCATTTTGGCCGTGACGCCTGACCAGAAGCGACCGTTTCCGACGTTGCCAGAAGATAATCAGGCAGTGCGGCATGAATTTAAGCACATGAAGCACATCCTCGGCAGCACCAACGCTGCGCTGCACAGGCTCGCCGACGCCTACTGCATGCCGGTCGCCACGATCGAGAAGCGGCTGCGCAATGCAGGGGAGGAGTTGCACCATGCACCCTAAAGAGCCACGGCTCGACGACGACTTCGCGCGCGACTACGCCCCGGGTGACTACGCGACCGACTGGCAGGAAGTATGCGGCATCGACCGCCCGGAGGATATGGACGAATACCTGTGCGAGGGAGATGAATATGAGTGACCTGCCACCACTTGACCAGCTCAAAGAACTGCAGCAACGCATCACACCGGGGCCGTGGTTTAGCATCAGTGACTTATACGATATTGACATGACCTACATCTACGACGGGGCGGGGCAGATGTGCTTAAGTCTAACCCCGATCGGTTCCGGGTCGTCGTATCAACCCGGAGACCTTGAAGTGGCTGCACTCGCCCCCGCCTTGCTGGCCGAAGTAATACGCCTGCGGCAAAAGGAACTGATGCCATGACAGTTTACCGGCAAGAAGCCCACAACGGGGACGGGGACTGGAAACCCACCGGCGACTACTGGGCAGACGAAGATAGCCCGGCGATCACATGGTCAGAATGCCACCGCAAAACACGACTACAAGACGGGGAATGGGTCGAAGATGGCTGAAACCTTCCGCCACGCAATCACACAACTACTCGAAAGGGCAACGGCATGAGACATCAAAGCCCGACGGCAAGCGAAAGAACCAAGAATGACTAAGTACGAATACGGCGCCCATTACACGGGCACACATCGCTATGTGACCTGCCCATCTAAGGGTCACGCAAAATTCATCGTGCAGCGCAACCTGGACGCAGGCATTCCGTGCGAGGTTGTCCGGCGCGAGGTCGGAAAGTGGGAGGGCGTGAAGTGAGCATCACGTCGACCATTGCACTGGCAGTTGCCACCGTCGTGACATCCGCAGTTTTCGCAGCTCTCTGCTTTGAGGTGCGAAAAGCTCGCATCGACATGGACGCCATAGAGCGGTCCATCAGGCGCCTTCGGTCAGATGTCGACCTACAGCATGAGTTCTACTTAAAGGACAAGTCGCATACATTCGCGCTATCTACCAATGTGCACAAGCTGGAAAGACGGCTGCGCAGGCTGGAGAGAGCTAAGCGCCGCGCTCCGGTGAAGCGTGACGACCTAATCAGGCGGCTCGAAGAGATTCTTGCCGACGTGAGGGCTATCAGCAAGGAAGGTAAGGGCTAAGGAATGCCAAACAAGGTAGTCAATAACCCACCACGACCGGGCAGTTCAGAATGGCTGCGCGTAGTCACCGCGTCAAAGGTGCCCGCAATCCTCGGCCTGTCGCCGTGGAAAACAGCGGGCGAAACATGGATGGAAATGTCCGGCCTGGCTGAGCCGGAGCCGGTCGACGATATGCAAGACCGCTTCATCTGGGGTCACTGCGCTGAGCGGTCACTAGCCGAATTCTGGCAAGAAAAACGCCTGCTAGACACGGGTGAGATGTGGCAGCTATCGCCCGGCGAGGTGGCCTACACGGACGAATCGCTGCCGTTCCCAAACCTAGCGACACTCGACCGGCGTGCACTGAATCGCAAGCGCACTAAGGCACAAGGTCGCTACCTTTTCATCGAGTGCAAAACGTCAGACTCGAAGGAAGCGTGGGGTAGCGGTGAACTGCCGGCGCATGTCGCCGGGCAGGCGATGGCACAAGCTGCAATCAGCGGCATTCATACCGGCTACGTCGTGGCACAACTCTGGTCGACGCTCCCTGAAGTCCATGAGGTGCAGCATGACCAGGAGCTATGGGACGGCACTGTCGACCACATCGCCGAATTTGTGAAATCACTGGGCGAGCATGAGCCGCCAATGCCGCCCGCTGACCTGCTCGACGAAATCAACCGACAGCGCAAGCTCTTAGTGAGCTTCGACGACGACGTTGACCTCGAGGAAGATGATGGCAGGCTCGCCAGCTACCTCACCCTGAGGCGCAAGCAGGCTCAAGTCAACGAGATGGTCGCCAGCGAGGAAAAGAGGCTCGAAGAGTGGGCGGCAGGCCGAAAGGTCACCGTGGGCGGCAAGGCGTTCATGTCGCCAGTCAAGGGCCGCTTCTCCAAGACGCGATTTGATAAGGATGACGGCCTAAAGCAGTACCGCCACCTGCTGCAGGACGCGGACTGCATGGAGACGAAAACCGCCTTCAGCGGCAAGCTATTCAAGCAAAAGTACCCGGACATATATGCCGCTGCAATAGGCGACGACTCCTACCGCTTCCGCGACATCACCTAGTCGCAGCAACATCAACCCAATCTGACGCGCCATGAGGGCGCATTTTTTATGCCTCGAGGAGGGCACAATGAGTAACCTACCGGCCAATATCGACCACAGCGATGCGCCAGCGACACCACCTAGCGCGCCGCAAACTGTCGGCACGCAAGCCCTGCAGAACCTGCAGATGCAGGCCAACGCTATGCGCAACGCCATGCAAATCGCCGAAGCGATGTGCGCCACCGAGATGGTGCCGAAGCACTTCAAGGGCAAGCCCGCTGACGGTGCAGCCGCCATCCTATACGGCGCTGAGCTTGGCCTAAACGCCACTCAATCCCTGCAGCAGGTCATGGTCATCAACGGCAAGCCTGGCATCGAGACACGCACCGCGATGGCGCTGCTCATCAAGCAGGGCTATGTGGTGGAGACACTGGAAACGTCAGACCAGTGCGTCACCGTGAAAATCACGGCACCACGCGGCAACCACGAAATCGCGTCGTGGGATATTGAACGCGCCACCAAGGCTGGATACCTCTCCAACAAGCTGTACAAAACGATTCCGCAGCAGATGCTGTATGCCAAGGCTGCGATGGAAGCTGCCCGCAAAATCGCGCCACACGTCCTATCTGGCATCGCGTACTCCACGGAGGAACTGCAGCTCGAACGGATTAAGGCGACCGCGACACGCACCGACCACGGCATGGGTGCAGTGCGTGAAGCCCTGGCGCAGAAGCAGCAGCCAGCACAGCAGCAGGATGAGCCAGCTCAGGCCATGTCCGAGTTCGCCACAGAGTCGCTTGCTGCCATCGAGTCCGTGTCCACAATGGATGAGCTGACCGAAGTAATGGGATGGGCGCGGCCTGACGATATGCCTGCGGTCGAGATTGACGCTATCCGCGATGCAGCTAACCGCAAGGCGCGCAGCGAAGGGTGGGCATAGTGAAACCCGCCAACATACTGGTATTCAGTGGCAGGCTCGGCAAAGACGCTGAAGCCCGCGTAAACCCCAATGGTAAAGAGCTGGTCACGTTCAGCATTGCGCAGGACGAGCGCCGCAAGAACCAGCAGGGCGAATGGGAGACGCTATTCACCAGTTGGGTGCGTGTCACTGCGTGGGATAGGGACGCGCAGAACCTGGCCAGGCAGCTCACCAAAGGTCAGCTAGTCACAGTTGTAGGCAGGCTGCAGGTCAGGCCGTGGACAACAGATGACGGGCAGCAACGTCTATCTGTCGATGTTGTGGCCGACCGCGTAGACCTCGCCCCCGACTTTACCCCACAAGGCCAGGGTCAGGGCGGCTGGCAAGCGCAAGGCCACCAGCAAGCAACCAACGCCTGGGGCAGCACCCCTAAGGCGCAGCCATTCCCGGACGAGGACCAGCCGCCGTTCTAATGCACATCACGACCATCAGATTGCACAGGGGCGCAGCGCGGCAATTCAGGGACGCGCACCACGCCCACGCCATCATCTACACCTTCCTCGGAGAGCGCGGACTGTGGGCACAACCGCAGCCTGACACCATCGTCATCCAGCATGGGCGCCCCATTGACTGGCTTGCACATGACGACCTCATCAAAAGCTCATTCACCACCGAAATCCCGCAGCATGCAGACGGTGACGAAATCACATTCGCCCTCATCGGAAACCCCACATTCCAGAAATTCGAACGCGGCAAACGTGGCAAACGCAAACCCTTGCCGCCAGAAAGGTGGAACGAATGGCTAGAGCGTCGCATGGGTGAAATCCTCGACCTCCACACCATCGACACCACCAGCATGTCGACAGCCACAGGGCGCTACCATGCCCGCCGCACGACACACCTGCGGGTGATGTACCTGGGCATGGCAACCGTCAAGGACGCTGCACGCCTCCACACCCTGAAAGCTAACGGCGTCGGTAGAGGAAAAGCCTACGGATGCGGACTGCTCATCACACAAAAGGAGGAAACGTGACATCAGCGCAGAGACTCATCTGGCAGGCAGCTGGCAAAAAGCCAGTCCCTGGAGCGAAGGCAAAGCTGCTACAGGAGCGCCCAGCAGTCTGCTGCATCACCGGCGACCAGGAGGCCGTTACGGCTGACGCCAAGAAAGCACTCGGCGACAATTTCACCGACCAATCCCTATGGAACTCTGGGTCGGGCCGTGTCGGGCAGGCCGCACTGTGGTGCTGCTCAGGGAAAGGCAAAGAGTCACCGCGAATGTGGACTTGGGTCTGCGCACCTGGCGAACATCTGCCAGATTCGCATGAGAAGGCCGCCCATCGAGCACCTGGACTCTGCCTGACAAACCGAGCCAACACTCGGCCAGTCATCGACACTCTCATGAAGCCCCCAATGGGCGAGTGGACGGTCTGCGTCGCAGTGAGCGGGCAGAAGCACGCACTTCCCTACGCCAGGACCAACATTGGCGACCGGGCATGGACAGTGCGCATGGAGGACCAGGACATCACATCCACGAGCAGCGTGTGGCACGAGGTGTTTTTCACGACCCTCGCACTACGCCGCATGGGAGTCCATGCCGACAACATCACCGCCGGAATGCCTGGAAACTTCAAAACTCATGACGAGCTCAGTCGGTGGCGACACCTGGCCGCCACGCTCGCCCCCTACCAGTCTGCACCAATCACACAGCTCGCACTGTGGTGCATCACAAAACCAATCATGGAGGACACCAATGCCTACCCCAACGACTGACCAGCTCGACAGCGCGACCGTCGGCCTTATCTTCGCGCTGCGCGACAGTCTGACCGACGCTAGCCCCAGCCTCATCGACTTCTGGAACGAACGGGCTGCAACCGCTATCGAAACCGCCGCAGCCGGAGCGGACAATGCACCACAAGCGCTATCCATCGCCTGCCGGAAGCTGCAAATTCACACCATCAAGCCCAGCGCGGTCGACACCGCAAAGCGAGCGACCGACATTATCAGCCAGGACTTCCAAGCCTGGTCGAGCCACGTCAGCCAGACAATGCCCTACATCGTCATGCTTGCCCGACTCGACCGCGATAACCGCAAATCAAAAAAGGCCACACAGGCCGTTGTCGCCGATCTAGGAAAGCCAGGATTCTAATGACTACCATCACCCCACAGCCACACACCGAGATTCGACTGACGGCCACACTGGCCAGCCCCTTCCATCACGGGGCGGGCACCTCTGGAAACACTAGCCTGCTGCGCACTCAGGACAGCGTCCTGCCGGACGGCACCGTAGCCCGCACCCCCTTCCTCTCTGCAGCAAGCATCCGCCACGGACTCCGAGACGCCCTCGCATGGCATCTGGTCGAGAATGTCGGAATTGAGCCGGGCTCACTCTCCAAAACTGCAGTCGACCTACTGTGGACCGGCGGGTCGGTGACATCGACTGGGTCCCGCACCAACCTTGAGATGATGCGCCGCATTGAGCAGACCCTGCCGATGCTGAGCATGCTCGGCTACGCCGCCGCATCAGACATTGTCACCGGAACCTTGCGGGCCAGCGACATGATTCTGGTCTGTCGGGAAAACAGCTGGCGACTGCCAGAGAGTCTGCATACGGACCGGCAGGCAGCCGCATTCCGCGGTGAAGAGTTCGGCACCCGCCACGACCAGGGGGCTGGGCCTGCGGCCCGCTACCTCGCCACCGTTGACGGCGAGATGAGTACCGCACAAATGATTTGGGATACACAGGTGCTCATCACTGGCGCGAAGCTGCACGGCACCCTGTCGCTCACACCGGCCGCCACCGACGCACATGATGTCACCCTAGGTGCCGCACTTGCACTATGGGCCCCAGAGGGCAAGGTGACCCTTGGCGCTAAGACTGCCCAAGGCTATGGCGCGGCCACCATCGACGGCATTGACCACGCAGACGCTAACGCAAAGCTGCGGCGGTGGACCGAGCACGTCACAGATCGAGCGATGGACATCAGAAACCTCATCGAAGAGTTGACCAAATGAGCAGCCACCGTATCCGCGCCCACCTCGACACGCCAATCATCGGCGAACTTAGTCCGCTAGATGGCCCGACATCTTGGGCCTTCTGGCAAAAGTCAGTGCGCGATAACCTTCCACTTACAGACATAACGCCAGAGGGGTGTCCCGACTTTGACCTGCCATTTGAGACCTGGCAGCGCGGTGACTACTGGGGCTGGTGCGTCTCGGACGCTATCTACACCCCGGGCCACTACGGCGCGACCGAAATACGTCGCAGGCCAGCGACCGGACCTATGGCCGCATTCACCACCGTCAGGGAGCATCATCACGGACTCGGGCAGCTCAAGGCCCGGAATGTCACCATCGGCACAACGCACGCTGCCCATGTGGACTACTACGCGGAGGTGACTGACCTCGACCTGCTCCGAGAACTACTCGGCATCATCACTCATCTAGGGGCTCGTCATCGAAATGGATTCGGACATGTAACGCGCTGGGAAGTCTCTGATGCGCTGCCAGGCATGTGGCAGCAGCGGCCTATGCCGTCAACGTCTGGACGGATGATGCGCACCCGCGCACCCTACTGGCACCCGACAGAGAGGACGCAATGCGAAGTTTTGCCGACCTAGATCAGCACGTCTGGCGGCAGCGGTCACGGCTCTTCAAGGCCTTTCACGACGACCCTGCAAAACGTGCCGCGATGGCGAGGAAGAGGATTGAAGAGTTCCTCTCTGACGGAGATGCGACTGTATCTGTGTCGTGGGGCAAGGACTCTGTCACAACTGCCCACCTGACCGCAAGCGTTGACCCTAAGATTCCGATTCGATGGGTGCGGGTCAGCGGGTTAGAGATGCCAGGCACCCTAGCCGTGAGAGATGCGTTCCTGGAAATGCATCCGCACGTCGCCTACCAGGAGATTGCAGTTGACCTGCCCATCATGCGCGGCGAGCCGGGCTTTCCGGGGGTTAGTGTCGATTATCTTGCCGGCTCGAATACTGGTCGCACGATTACGGGGATTCGAGCTGCCGAGTCGAGACAGCGGGCAATGTCAGCCCGCGTACATGGGGTCATGACCGCCAAGACGTGCCGACCCATCATCGACTGGCCAGATATGACAGTTTTTGCATACCTGGACTCGGAAGGTCTGCCCATCCATGCGGCATACCGACAGTCCCTTGGTGGCCGTCTGTCATTGAGTGACATCCGTGTCCACGCGCTGGGTACTGCGACACTGCATGGCTCATCATTCTGGCCACGCATCGTCGAGTGGGAGGACCATTACTACGGTGACACCCTCGGGGAGGAGTTGGCGCGCCGTGCACGTCGATGACCCTATGCAGCCGAGCATTGTAGGACACTACATTCAGCCGCCATTCAGCGTCCTAGATAGACGTAAGGGTGAGTGGCGCAAACGCACTCAGTGGTGGCGCGAGCAGCTCCCGGACGATGCTGACGGGCGGGATGTGGCATGCAACGCTAGTGGCGGCATTATGTCCATCGGTGATGGCGTCAGTCGGTTTGACCCTACGCTAGCTGAGGTTTTTTATCGATGGTGGACGGCATCAGGCGACTTGGTCTTCGACCCCTGCTGTGGGGGAGTCACACGTGGGCTCGTCGCCAGTGCGATGAGGCGGCGCTATGTCGGAGTCGACGTGCGTAGCGAGCAAGTTGCGGCCAACTCAGCATATGGCGACATGTGGCGCGTCGGGGATGGTCGAGTGGGTCATATGTCCGGTGTCGATGCAGTGTTTACCTGTCCGCCATATTGGCGGCTTGAGCGGTACTCAGACCAGTCGGATGATATGTCAGCCATGACGCTTGCCCAGTATCGCCAGGCGGTCAATGAGATTGCCGCGGCCAGCTATGGCGCGCTCGCCGAGAATCGCTACATCGGTGTGGTCATCTCAGATGCCAGAGGCAGGGATGGCCTCTATGCGGGACTTCCTGCGATGTGGTGGCAGGCGATGAGCGATGCAGGCTTCGGCATGCTCGCCGACATGGTCGTCCTCGACCCAGTGGGGCGCAAGTACCTCACAGGCTGGAAGCTGCTTGGCACATCCAGAAAGCCGACGCGAGTGCATCAATACCTGCTCGTCGGAGTCAAGGGCGATGCAAGGCAGGCTGCGGCGCGGCTGCATTCGAAAGATATGCACACAACACCAATCTAATCAATCATCTACCTAACCCGCGGGAGGGCGATATTTAGTGAGCATTCGTGCCGTCGCGTGGGTGAGTGATGAGGTTGATGGGGTCACACCGACAGAGAGGGCTGTGCTGTATTTCCTAGCCGATAAGGCAAGGGAGCACGGCGGCAGTCAGCAGGCGTGGCCGTCGGCTGTGTTTATGGCTGACCGTCTTGGAGTGAACAAAAGCACGGTAAAAAGGGCGTTGAAAGTTCTTGAAGAACGTGAGTTTATTAAGCGCGGGAATCAAGAATTAACCGCCGCGAGAGGCGGTGGGCGCGCCCCGGTCGTGTGGCGATTGAACATCAAAACATGACCTGTTTTACCGCCCGCAAGGGTGCACGGGTGCACCTTTCGACCACACAGCAAGGGTGCATGGGTGCCACCTTCAAGGGTGCATGGGTGCACCTTTGCAAGGGTGCACGGGTGCACCATAAAGACAGTAAGTCAACCAGTAATAAACCCCGCAGCCGCTCAATCTCTTTCGCTTCCCACGCGTCTGCTGTAACCGGGGCTACGCCGCCGGGCCCGAACCGGTAACTTCCCGCAAAGGCTCATTCGCCATTGCGCCACAGACCCACGAATTATGAACCAAACTTTGTGCGCGTTTTAGGCGCGCCCATTTTGCATGGAGGTTTTCATTGCAATTTTTTGTCGAAGGCATCCCGCGCCCCCAAGGCTCCAAGCGCGGATTCGTCCGCAAAGGCCGGGTGGTGCTCGTCGAAGTGTCGAAACACCTCGCCCCATGGCGGGAACGGGTTGCCGCTGCCGCCGCTGCCCACGCCCAGGATGGAGAACTCATCGGTCCAGTGGTCGTTGAGCTTGAATTCGTCATGCCCCGCCCTAAGGCGATGAGCATGCGCATGCCGACGCCGTGGCACGTGAAGCGACCAGACGTCGACAAGCTCACCCGTGCCGTGCTCGATGCGCTCACGGGGTCGTGCTTCGTGGACGATTCTCAAGTCGTTGCGATAAACGCCCACAAACGCACCGCAGAGCCGTTAGAACCTGTTGGGGTATACGTGTGGTGCAGTAGCGCCCAAAAGTGGCTCAACGGCAAAAATAAGGCCGGTTACGGGGACATGGTGACACAATGGCCGAACATATCGCCCGCATTTTAAAGGGGGAGGAATGACCGACGATTACCGGATTGCGTGCATGAACTGCATGGTCGATGACCTAGAGCGCGCTATGGATCACGCGAGAGTTGACCTTGAGCACGACCGAAAAACCGCAGAACGACAAGCGCTTACCCGCCGCACACAATTCACCATCATCGAAGGAGGCAGGGAATGACCACTGAAATGGACCGTCAGCATGTCATCGAACTTGTGAGTGCCAAGCGAACCAAAGGCGAATACCCGAACCTGATCGGCGAGAACCTGCGCCACGCAGACCTGCACGGCACAGACCTAAGCTACGTAGACCTGAGCTACTCAGACCTGTTCGACGCGAACCTGTACGACGCGAACCTGTACGACGCGAACCTGTACGACGCGAACCTGGTCCACGCGGACCTGACCGACGCGAACCTGAGCCACGCGAACCTGGCTGGTGGGAACCTGCGCGGCGCAGACCTGAGCTACGCCGACCTGAGCCACGCGAACCTGGGCCACGCGGACCTGAGCTACGCCGACCTGAGCCACGCGAACCTAACCGGCGCGAGCCTGGTTGGCGCGAACATGCACAACACCCAAGCGGGAGACATCCTCCAAATCACCGGCCTCCACCCGCGCCAAATCATCGTCACGCCAGAGCGCGACGGCTGGAACATCAACATCGGATGCTGGAACGGCACCCCCGCCGAACTCCGCACCCTCATCGCGCAGGACACCGGTTGGCCGGAAGCAGAAGGCGATGAAATCCTCCACCGCCGCCCCCTACTCGAAGCGGCACTCACCATGATCGAAGCACACATGGCAGCACACCCCAGCGCCCTGGATGCCGCGCGCCAAGCACACGCACGCTGGGAAAAGCACAAGGAGGATAACAATGCTTAGCGAACACGATTTGCACAAGGTGAACAAACTACTCACACACCAACCCGACTATTCGCTACGCAGGTTTGATGACCCGGAGCTAAAGCGCCTCGAACAAAACGTCAGTCGTGCAGAACAAAAACTGTTTGAAGCACGAGCTGCGTTGCAGCAAGCCGCGCGTAAGAAACTCGCAGAACACAAAAAAACAGGCAGGTGTTAGCGATGCTTGAGCCTGATTACACGACAGAAAGACCTCGAACAGAAACTGGGGTAGCTGCAGGGGGACGAGAGCAAGCAATGAGCACAGCCTCCCAAATCCTCGACGCTATCCGCCATAAGCACCCGCGCCTCGCTGTTGTTCCGGAGCTGACTATCAATGACATGTGGCACCGTGAGCAACCCGACCTAGCGAACATCTACAGACGCCGCATTGACGCGCTGATGTTTGATGGCGGGCAGCGCACAGCCCTGGAAATCAAAGTGAGTAAGGCAGATGCGAAGCGGGAGACATGGCACAAGACAGCACCGTGGCGCAACGTCTGCCACCGCTTCATCTACGTCACCACGCCCGACATCAGCTTCAGTGACATCGGAGACAGAAGCACACCAAGCGGTGGCGCGAACTGGGCCTGTGGACACTGGGTAGTCCACCCAGACGGCACAGTCGAAGTGAAGCGGAAAGCGAAGGTGAACAAATATCCCGAACCCTTGCCAAATGACGTAATCCTCCGGCTTGCCTACCGTGCAAGCGGATACCGAACTATTGGAGATACCGATGCCTGAACTGTCCACCAAACTTTTACGCCAAATCGCCGAAGCACTGCCCGCTGGCGACCTACGGAACAAAATCACCGCGATGCTGCCATACCATCCGGAACAACTATTCGGCGCACAAGCAACACACCCGGAGCATGGGCGGGTGCTGGTCATATCAGCCCATGCAGATAAAGAAGGGGATGTTCGGGCCGCAATGATCGATGCCAAAGACCGCGAATATGGATCTGATTGGTTTTACCCACCCCTCAACGAGCTAACGTTCCACGCTCCAGATACAAAAGCTCTGCCGCGGCAAATCGAAACAGTGGAAGAACTGAAGGCACTACCGATAGGCACCATCGTCGAAAATGACCACATTAGAGCAGCGCAGCTAGTCAACAACAACCGCTGGTTGAAGGTCGGCAGCGAATGCGCGCTGGCGCATCTAGGCATGGCCCTATTCCTCCCCCTGACTGTGGTCAAGGTTGGAAGCGATGGGTAGGGCAGACCAGCATGCAGATGTGAGCCCGGTGCTGCTTCGCCTGGCAACGTGGCTCGACGAGATGCAGGGCGACCTGCGTGACGCGCCGCTGCATGCAGCACGCACCAGCCAGACTGGCGTGAGGTCAACCACTGTTGGCAGGCCAGCGCCGTGCCCGCTTGTTCCGCTGGATGAGTGGATAGACCTGACTGATGAGGTCATCGACGTGGTGGACAGGGCGGCTAGCGGCATGCTGCCCGCCGCTAAGCGCAGGCAGGGCGCAGCCGCTTGCTGTCGGTGGCTGGCTGACATCTCGGAGTGCATCGCTGACTGTGATGACCCGGAGCAGGTCGTCGAGGACATCAAGACGCTGGAGCTTAGCTTGTATCGCAGGTGGAACCGCGAGGTGCCAAAGGGGTACGCATCGAACTGGCTGGACGCGTCACAAGTGACCGAGCGTGCAGCGCGCGAGGGGCACAAGGTCAGCGCCAATCGAGTGCGCAAGTGGAAACAGCGGCGACTGATTCGGCATAGGCGCTTTGCTGATAGCCAGTGCTATTGGTGGCCTGACGTGCAGGAACGTCTTAAGTAGACCGAAGTGTCACGCCATGGTGTATGCTTACGCATAAGCGAGTTCTATCTAGAGATATGAATGCCCCGCGGCCTTCGGGCTGGCGGGGTTTTTTCATGCCATTTTCCGGAGGTGAGCAGCCAGTGAAGTCCACCAACGAGCGCGGATATGGCTGGCATCGCCACATGGTGCCGCGCCGCAACCTGCTGTACAACCACATAGACGGCAGTGAGTGCGAATACTGCGGGCGCCCAATGTTCCGCGACGGAACCAAGAACTTCGACGGCGAATCACTGCACGCCGACCATATCGAGGCGGACAAGTCACGCCCGCCAGGTCGCCTGATTCACGCGCAGTGCAACCGGAAGATGAACCGGAAGTCGCGATGGGTGAAGCACGGCCCGGAATGGCGGCTCAAGCACCAGGTCGCCGAGCAGGGGCTCGGAGTCGCAAGCGGCTCTCCGATCGTGTGGTGAGTTGTGAAAATCGACGGGGTGGCCAAATTATTCGAGGTCATCGCAGTTGCCTGTGCCCCGTCCGACCTGCTTAGGCAACGATTTCTTCAGGGTGCCAAAAGTTACGGGTTCAAACTATTGAACTTCTCCCAAATTGTGCCAGGAAGGGTGGAGAAATGGCTTCGACTGCACAGTTCGTCATGCCGGAAGAGTTCGGCCCCGGCGGCAGGCTGCTACATGCAGACCTGGCACAAGGCACTGATGACGCTGCGACCAGCGCGTTAATCATCGAAGCAGCACGCACCAAGGACCGTCTAGACCGCCTGAATCGGATTACTAGTGGCGACGAGGATGTATGGACGCGCGTGTTCACCGGGGAAGGTGAACTCGTGCTCAAGTTGGACACTGCCGTGTCGGAGCAACGTCAGCTGTCCACAGTGTTCCGGCAACTGCTGGCCGAGATTCAAAGGAGGCAAGGTGACTTCGTATCCAGCGACGAAGAAGACGGGCTTAAAGACCTCTGACCCTCGCGACTACAACGCGGAATTTCAAGACCTCATCGACGCCGAGTTTCCGGGGCTGACTGGCCGGCAGACTCCGCAGGACTTCATCTATCGCGCAGGCGGCAACTTCGAGCATGGCTACAAAGCTATCGAGCTTGCCCGGCGATTCGGCGTGACGCTCATGCCGTGGCAGCGCGACCAGGTGCTACTGGCGTTGGCAACTGACATGGATGACCGCTGGCTACACACTGACGTGGCGCTTATCTGCCCACGGCAGAACGGCAAGAGCTTGATTCTCGAAGTCATCATCCTGTATCGACTCTTCGTACTCGGCCACCAGATTGTGTTCTCGGCGCACCAATGGCGCACGGCGAAGTCGATTCGCAACCGATTGTGGCGCCGAATCAAGTCCAAGCGCTGGGCTGAAAAACGTATCGTGCGCAACACCGCGTCGGCGGGCGAGGCTGAGATGGAGACCGCCGAGGGCGGCAAGCTGCAGTTCACGACTCGCTCGAATGACATGGGTCGCGGCTTCGACTGCATCGACCTGCTGCTACTCGACGAGGCGTACAACTTGGAGTCCGGCGAGCTCGACGCGGTCGCGCCAACACAGCTTGCAGCAGGCGACCCACAGACGTTTTACAGCTCGTCGGCGGTCAATGAGACGAAGCACCCGAAGGGTGAAGAGCTCTCGCGCGTGCGACACCGTGCACTGAGCGGAAACGCTGACGGCATGATGTTTGCCGAGTTCCGCGCGCCTGACGGCATGGACCGCGATGACCCGGTGTGCTGGCGACTAGCTAACCCGTCGTTCGGGTTCAAGAGCCTCGTCAACGACAAGAAGATGCGCTCCATGCGCTCAAAGCTCACCGACGTCGGCTTCGAGGTGGAGATGCTGGGCTACGGCCGTTGGTTCGACGTCGGCGACACAAAGGCTGTCGACGATATCGAACCCATCGTTCCTCTTGACCGCTGGAACTCGCTAGCGGTTGCCGAGCAGGTCGACATTGGCCACCGCGTCCTGGCGGTCGAGGTGGCGCCGGATGCTGACTCGGTCGCGTTCGTCGCAGCCGGGCAGACTTCGCGCGGCGTGCACCTCATGCACAGCCCACATAGCGGCGAGTTTCACGCCGACAAGGCGGTCGACATCATTGCGCAGTTCATCAAGGCAAACCCAGACCCGGCAGCCGTCGCGCTCGACAAAGATTCGCCTGCGGGAGTGCTCGTTGACCGGCTGCTGGCTGTTGGCATCGAGCCGGTGCAGCTTAACGGCGGCTGGGTCGCTGGCGCCTACCGAGAGTTCCGCCAGGCGGTCGCTGATGGCACTGTCACGCACGACGGGCATCACAGTTGGGCTGACGCCTTGGCTGTCGCCAGGGAGCGCAAGTCTAAAGACGGCAAGTATCCGGCAGTCGACCGATTCAGTGGCAACGTCTCCGGACTGATTGCCGGCACGTTCGCGCTGTGGGCGCTGACGAAATTCCTAGCCGAGTTCGGCTCTGTCGCCAAGCAGGTCGAGCCGAAGAAAACCAACCCAGCCGGGGCGCTGCCACGGTTCAGCACGACGCACATGAGGGGAGGCAAGCTCTATGCCTGATACAACACCCGCCGCCGAGATTGGCCACGCGGTCACGCCGGGCTGGCGTGCAACGCTGGCAAGTGCAGGCAAGCGCACTTGGGAGCAGCAGCAGCGCGAGCTGGCTGAGATGCGCATGACCGCCAAGGTTGCCCAGGTCGAGAATGCTATCCGCAAGCCACTCATGCAGGCGTCCTGGTCCATCGAGCCTAACGGCGCTCCGGCCGACATCGTCGAGCTGGTCTGCACTGACCTGCGCCTGCCCATCAAGGGCGAAGATGGGCAGGTGGCGCGACGAGCTGACCGCGTCTCGTGGGCTGAGCACCTAGAGATGGCGATTGGCGCTATCTTCATGGGCGTCGCATTCTTCGAGCAGGTCTACTACGTCGGTGGAGACGGCCGAAACCACCTGCGCAAGCTGGCGCCGCGTCCGAACTTGTCGATTAAGAAGATTCACGTTGCCGCTGACGGCGGCCTTGAAGGCATTACACAGTTCGGCGGCTCGCAGGCGCGCGACGTGTTCATTCCGGTTGACCGGCTAGTTGTCTACCGCCACGGCGCGCTAGACGCAGGTTGGCGAGGTGTGAGCGTGTTTGCTGCCGCGCGCGACAACTGGGTCGAGCTGATGAAGATGCAGAAGCTCAACTCGATGGTCATGCAGCGCAACGGCATGGGAATTCCAAAATACAAGGCGTCGCAGCTCACCGAGCGAGCGCATGTACAGGAAGAGCTGGACCACGGCCAAGCACTCGCAGAGTCCTACGCCGCCGGAGAAGTTGCCGCCTACTCGCTGCCGCCTGGCGCTGACATGCCCGTGGAGGGCGTGACCGGCTCGCTGCCGGATATTGGCGCTGCGATGGAGTATCACGCCAATCAGATTGCTATCAGTGTCAACGCGACACACCTGAACTTGACCGGCTCCGGCGGCTCTTATGCGCTGGCGAATGTGCAGCTGGGCGAGTTCATTCAAGGCTTGCAGGCCAACGCCGAATGGATTGCCGACGTGGCGTCACAGCACATTGTCGAAGACCTAGTGCGCCTAGCGTTTCCGGATTACAGCGGACCTATCCCGCTGGTCACGTCTACCCGCATTCAGGTTCAAAAAGACTTGACCCCGGGCGACATTTCGCAGCTAGCCGCGCAAGGTGTGCTCACTAAGGAACCAGTGCTTGAGGGCTGGGTTCGCTCGACGTTCCGCATCCCACCGCCGCGCACGCTCATCGAGGCGCTGCGTGCGAAGAAGCACCTCAAAGACGCGGAGGAGCAGACCGGCATCACACTGTCCGGCGAAGAAGTTCAGGAGGTTGAACAATGACCGAGATTCTTATCTACGGCGAGATTGGCTGGGATGTCACGCCTAAGGCGGTTGTCGAGCAGCTGAACGGCACCGACGGACCCGTCACTGTCCGCATCGACTCTTACGGCGGCGACGTCTACGCAGGCATTGCCATCATGAACGCGCTGCGCCGCCACGCCGACACCGTCACCGTCGTCGTAGACGGCATGGCCGCATCTGCCGCAAGCTTCATTGCGGTAGGCGGCGGTGACCGCGTGGTCATGTCGCCTAATAGCTCGATGATGGTGCACGGCGCCTGGACTTTCGCCGACGGAAACGCAACGAAGCTGTCGGAGGTGGCTGACGACCTGGCGAAGATTACCGAGAACATCGCCGGAATCTATGGCGAGAAGTCCGGCCAGTCCAGCGAGTACTGGCTAGCCGTCATGGAGAAAGACACCACTTACAGCGCCGACGAAGCTGTCGAGGCTGGCCTAGCTGACGAGGTGGCGACGCTGGAAAAGTCCGCGTTCGCTGCGCAGCGTCAGCAGGTGCTCGCCAGTGGCGACGGCCAGAAGCGCCGCCGGTTCGGTAGTGGCGTGCCAACGATTGCCCCGCGGGCTACGGCGCCGTCGCAGCCTGTAGCTAGCCGGTCGGAATCGGCAGCAACACCAACGAAGCCCAGCGATGGGCAGAATGGAGACAAGATGAATGTCTTGAATCAGCTTGCCCAGGAGCTGGGTAAGAAGCCGGAGGAAGTGCGAGATGCGCTTTCCGGCTTTTTCAATGAAGCGGTGGAAGTCTCTGGTGAGGTCGAAGTGACCTACCCGGAGGGGCTGACCATCGTGCCAACCGAGCGCATTGTCGTCGAGCCGGTCATTGCCGAGCAGGCGCCAGACGCAGAGCAGTCGAGCGAGCCGCAGAACTTGGCGGCGCCAGCGCTGGCCGCCAGCCTGCAGTTCGAGATGGGCGAGATTGCCGAAGGCTTCACCGCCGAGTGCGACGCCGACGGCAAGGTCACCATCACCGCACCATCTGGCGCAGAGGTTGGCGCAACCGCCGAGTTCACCGTTCTGGTCAACGGCGCAGCAGTGCCGCTGACTGTGACTGTGCGCTCCCTGTCTGAAGAGCCTGCAACTTCCGAGGATTCAGAAGCGCCGGCCGCGCCAGCACCAACTGCAGGTGCGGACATCGTGCAGGTGCCACGCGCACACTTCGACTACTTGAACGAGATTGCAGCGAACTTCGGCAAGGCGCAGTCCGAACTCGAAGCCAAGGTGCGCGCCGAGCGTGTGGACCAGGACATCAAGGACGGACGCTTCGCCGCAGCTAACCGCCAGGTCGCACTCGACACGCTGACTCGCAACCCGTCCGCTTACGACGAGTCGTGGGGTCGCATGCCGAAGAACACTATTCCGGTTGTCGAGATGGGCAACGCGGGAGAACCACAGTCGCGTGTTGAAGAGCTGCTAGCTAAGGCGCGCGCTAATCGCACCCACAAGAAAGGCGCTTAAATGTCTAACCCAACTTTCACGCAGGGTCCTATCTCGTTTGAGATTGCTAAGGACCTCGACAAGTTCCGTCTGGTCAAGCTGGACGAGGACGGCAAGCTCACCTACGCAGCCGAAACCGGCGAAGTGCTCGGAGTTATCACCGAGAACGGCCGACTGAACCCACTCGACGGCGGCGCTAAGACTGTCGCAGTTCACTACGGCACTGCTGCTGTGAAGCTCGAAACCTCCGGCGATATCAAGGCTGGCGCGAAGGTGTGCGCAGCCGCCGACGGCAAGGTGTCCGCCACCGGCGACGTCACTGTCGGCGTCGCAATTTGCCCGACCGAGGACGGCAAGACCCTGACCATCATCAACGGCCTTCCTGTGGCCGCAACCGCCTAGGAGGCAAACCTATGTCTGTTGAAAACTCTGTTTTTGACTCGCTCGCTGACCTGACTGTCAGCGACATCCTGACCTCTTCGGAGCTGCTTGAAGCTGCTGCCGCAGAGCAGCTCATCGGCACCCAGGCCTACGACCTGCTTTTCTCGCCAGAGGATGTGGACAGCATGGCTGTTGCCTATAATCTGGATGTCGCCCCAGCGCTTGACGAGGCCGTTCAGCAGGTGGCTGAATTCGGCGAGATTCCGGTTGGCGACCCTAGCCGTGGCCCGCGAAAGACTGCCGAGCTCAGCAAGCTCGCCTTGGGTCTGCGCGTATCGTGGGAGCAGCGCAATATTGGCGCTGCATCCGGCACTGTTATTCAGCGCGAGCTGGTTTCCCGCCTGGCTGAAATTCGACGTCGCAACTCCGCCGACGCTGTCGCGGCCCTCGAAGCTGCCGGCATTGAAGAGCTGACCGTCGACGCCAAGTGGACTGACGAAGCCGCAAAGGCCGCTGACGATCTCTTTGCTGCTGACGACCTGCTCGCAAGCGCTGTAGACGCGAACGGCAACAAGTTCAACTATTCTGCTGGCTTCGTGTGGGGCAACCGCCGCACCTTGAACGGCCTGAAGCGCAACGATCAGGTCGTCAAGATGTACACCGGTGACATGGCATCGAAGAATCCGCTGTTTGCTGACGTCGCCAACCAGCCGCTCATCGCCGAGCAGTTCCAGCTGGTCGCAGACCAGGCGCTACCCGATGGTGTCGTCTACGTCTTCGCTGGCGAAGAGTACGGCAAGGTCGGCACCCGCTTCCAGATTGGTGGCCCGCGCTTCACCGACTGGTACTCTGAGCGCGGCCAGTCCGAGCTGGGCGGTGCGACCATGGCGTTCCGCTCTGACTACGTCCACTTCCGTCACCTGGCAGTGCGCGCGCCAAAGGCGATTGTGAAGCTGGTCGGCGCTATTTAGGCGGCGGTGCACAATGCCAAAAGTGACATTACTGAAGGCAGCTCGCTTTCCACTTGGCTCCCGTCAGGTTCATCCGTCTGGAACTGTGCTCGACGTGTCTGACGCGGACGCTAAGGCTCTGCTTGAGCGCAGTCTTATCGCTGAAGAGTCGGAGCCAGGACCGGCACCTGAACCGGAAGCGGGCAAACCAGAGCCAGAGCCGGAGAAGGAACCGGAGCCGGAGCAGGTGAGCACGGCCTACGGCCCACTGCCTGCCAAGACCGCCCCGGTTGCCATCTGGAAAGAGTATGCGCGGTCCAATGGCATCAAGCTGACCGGACTGACCAAGCGCAACGAGATTATGGGCTTCATCACGAAGACTGTTCAGGCCGACTAGCGGCCGGAGAGGGGAGGGTATGGAGGTCACCGCATCTGACGTGGAGAGCGTCTTTCCGCGCCCTCTGCTCGACGAAGAGCGCGAGCGAATGAGCGCGCTCATCAGTCAGTCGCTAGAGCTCATCACCCTGGAGTTCGCCCGCCGTGGCCGCGACTTTGCTGCCGAGCTGCAGCATGTGCCGTGGCTGCCGATGGCTGTGCGCCAGGCGGTGCGCATCATGGTGTCGCAGGCGGTGCTTGTCGGTGAGAACGTTGGCCGCATGTCGGTCGCATCGACGACGGGTCAAGAGTCTGACTCCATCACTTTTTCCCAGGGGATTGGATTCCACTGGGGCGGCGTTGGCATCGACGACGCCGTGCTGGAGTTGCTTGGGCTCCACGGCTGGA
Organism: Corynebacterium ulceribovis DSM 45146; assembly: GCF_000372445.1. GTDB lineage: Bacteria > Actinomycetota > Actinomycetes > Mycobacteriales > Mycobacteriaceae > Corynebacterium > Corynebacterium ulceribovis. The sequence continues at coordinate 1,082,904 of NZ_AQUY01000001.1, read as the reverse complement.
CAAGGCCACGCGGACGCGGTGGGCGGGTTATCCCGTTCGGTTCGCGCGAGCGCTGGTTTGGTGCCGAGTTTTCCGAGCGGCCAGGTGGTGCGTGATGGAGAGCATCATCATTCACGGCAAGGCTGCTGGCGTCGACGACGATGGCAACCCACTGCCTGGCGCTGCCGACCGCACAGTCGCGGTGAAGACGGTGCAGCCGCTAGCCATGTCAGAGATGTCTGACGAGGACAAGCAGGGCACCATCGACGTGCTGCGCGTGTGGGCACCAGCTGGAACGCAGGTGGAGGACGGCGACGACGTGACGGTGCGCGGCGAGCGCTACCAGGTGCGCCTGACGGCGTGGGACTGGTCGAAGAACCGGCGTCCTGCGCTGCGTTCACACCGGCCAAGCATGGTGTTCGACTGTGTGAGGGGCGAGGGCTGATGGCTATGCAGCTTGACCTGCCTGACGAGTGGTACAAGGGCTTGCTTCAGCAGCTCGCTCCGGAGGTTGCCGCCGCAGGTCGCAAGGTGGCCGGCAACATCAACGAGCCGGACATTCCAGTGAACGTGCACGACAAGCTGGACCGCAACGGCCGCCCAGTGGCCATGGTTGTCATGGCGCACCCGAAGGCGATGGCTACGCAGGCTAAGCGCGGTTCGCTGACCCGCGCGGCTGCTGCAGCCGGATTGGACGTGCGACGCTATGCTAACTAGCCACTTCATTCAGCGCGACGCGCCAAAGGCTATCCGCGCTCAGCTTCGGGAAGTGATGGCGAACGGCCAGGCTGTTCGCTCTGAACTTCCTGACGGCTGGACAGCAGACAGTGGCGTGGCTGCAGTGACGGTGACCGGAGACGGCACGCCCCACCACGGCCGCGCCACATCGACAGAGAACGTCCGAGTTGCCGTGTATGCGCGGCACGAGCCGACAGTCAGAAACATGGCCACGCAGATTGATGCCTGGCTTCTGAACCCCGCCAATGTGCGAGGTTTTCGCATATCCCCCGGCCCTGGCTTGGTGTGCGCGCGAGACGCAGCCACTAAGGGCTGGGTAGCCGCGGTCACGGTCGTGGCCGAATCAACCAAACATGAAAGGTAGCTATGTCTAGCCCAATTAAAGACCAGACGCTCGAAACTGAGCGCGCCCGCTACATCGACATTTGGAAGAATGCCGAGGTTTACATTTCCGACGATGCTGACCCGAAGGTAGGCATGGACGGCAGCTTCGACCCAGAGGTGTGGAAGTTCGTCGGCCTTCTAAACGAGGGCTCTGCCATCGGCCAAGAGCCGGAAGTTGACCGCACTGAAATCAAGTCCTTCGGCGGCGTCCTCCAGCTGATGAACAACAAGTTCAACAAGGACTCCCGCACTTTCGACGCTCTGGAAGAGAACGAGGTGACCTTTGGCTTCATGTGGCCAGGCTCCGAGTTCAAGCGCGACGAAGCTGGCGTTCTGGTCACCCCGGAAAACCCAGCGGAGCAGTTCATCGCATTCAAGACCACCAACAGTTTCGGTGACGTCTGGATTGACGTTTCTCGACGTAAGGCGCTGATTTACCCAGCTGGCGCACGCGACCGCAACGATGACGGTGCGACCGTGACGACGTTCCAGGCTGACGTGCGCAAGGACGATAAGGGCGGCTTGTATGACTACCTGCGTCTGCAGGGCGGCGACCAGGTGGCTGAGATGCCTGAGGTTATTCGTTTTGGGGCGGCTGTTGACGCTAACGGTGATGACGTTCCGGATGAGACCGGCGACACACCTACCGACCCAGAAGTTTAGTAGGTGAATGGGCTAGGGGAGTTCCTGGCGGGTCGCCCCTAGCCCTATCCAAAGACCCGCCAGTACAAACTTCACTTATGCCTGAAAGGACCCGCCATGACCACGAAGAAGAACCCAGCTAGCGAAGAGCTGGAAGACGTAAAGACCACCTCCGAAGTCGTTAAGGAGGTGGCCGCAGAATCGGCTGACGAAACCGAATTCCCAAAGTTCACCGTCGAGGTGAACGGCGAAGGGATTGAGGTTGAAGACCGTTTTCGCGAGGGTGCGACACCAGCTGCGCTGATGATGGCGTCGAAATACCCGGAAAAGTACGCACTGGCAGCGATTGAGGCGCTGCTCGGCCAGGACCAGGTGGAGAAGCTCATTCTTGCTGGCGCGACTTCTGGAGAGCTTGGCGACGCAATTACCGCATGGGCCGAGCACCGAGATATCGAAAAAAAATAGGGCTACTCGCTCTCATTTTTGACCATGAGGACGAGATAGAGGCCGACCTGCAGCGGTATTACTCGCAGGACTATCGCGACGTGTTCCGCCCCCATGGCGGCGCGTCGCGTTTTACGTTGCGCAGATTGTTCGTTCTGGTGACGCATTTGCCGCCGGAGTCTGCGTTTCAGTCGGCGATTAGCGGCCGTGTGCCCATCAGTGAGATTGGCTCTTTGCTGCTTGATCTGTGGGAGCTATCTGCGCAGCGCTCGCACCCGCGATGGACGGAGTTAGAGCGCCGCCGTGACGCGATTGAGCGTCAAAAAATTATGGAGATTGCCCGCGCTAAGGCGCGGAGGTTCAACGCTATCGGGAGGTAGGCATGGCGAGCGGAGGCGCGGCAATTTTGCCGGTGACGGTGTCGCTTTCTGGCATCAACTCGGAGTTAAAGTCTAAGCTGGTCGCCCCGGCGGAAAAGGCTGCCAAGCAGGCTGGCGCCGCCATGCAGAAGGGCATGTCTACCGGCTCCGATAAGGCGCTGCAGGCTGTCGAAAAGGCGCAGTACCGTGTCACCAAATCTTCCGAAGAGCTGCATGACGCGCAGGGTAGGCTATCAATTCAGCAGGGTAAGGCCGCTGCCGCGTCTAAGCAGCTCGAAGCTGCCGAATCGAAGCTGGAGACGCTGCGCAGCAGTGGCGGCGCGACCGCCGAGCAGCTAGCTAAGGCCGAGGCTGACGTTCTGAAGAAGCGCGCCGGTGTCGAGACCGCTGCAATGAGTGTCGAGAAGGCAGAGCGCGGCGTCGAAAAGGCTATGACCGAGTCGGCTCGCGCGTCGGAGTCTCTGGCGCAGCGCCAGGACGAGCTAGCTAAGGCGACTGACGGCGCTACCGAGTCGACTTCCGAGCTTGGCGACGCTGTTGGCGATGCTGGCGATAAGTCTGACGAGGCTGGCCTGTCTTTCGACAAGTTCGCTGTCGGAATCGCGGCTATTGGCGCTGCAGCTGGCGCGGCCCTCAAGGGGCTGTACGACATCGGCGCAGGCTTTGACGACATGTACGACACGATTCGTGTCGGAACGGGTGCGTCTGGCGCCGCGTTCGATGAGCTTTCCGAGTCGGCACAGAAGCTGGCTAATAACGTGCCGGCCATGGATGGCGGCTTAGCGCAGATTGGCTCGACACTTGCCGACCTGAACACCCGCCTGGGCTACACCGGCGAGCCGTTGGAAGCTCTGACGGAGCAGTTTTTGCAGCTGCAGAACATGGGAATCGATGCGGATATCAATACCGTCGCCGGTGCGTTCCAGCAGTTCGGCGTTGAAGCTGAGCAAGCGCCGGAAGCTCTGGATAACCTCTTCCGCATTTCGCAGGCAACCGGCCGCACCATCACTGAGCTGACTGACAACTTGTCGAAGTCCGGCCCGGCGCTGCAGAAGTTCGGATTTGGGCTGGATGAGTCGGCAGGTCTGCTGGGCGCGCTCGACAAGGCCGGTCTGGACTCGGAGAAAACCCTCGGCTCCATAACTAAGGCGCTGGGAGAGTTCGCTAAGTCTGGCGAAGACCCGCAAAAGGCGCTCTGGGGGACGATTGTCGAGATTGACAAGCTGTCTAAGTCCGGCAAGAACATGGAAGCCATCGACTTGGCGAACAAGCTCTTTGGCGCCAAGGGTGGCGCAGGATTCGTCGCTGCGGTCGAGTCTGGCGCGTTCGCCTACGACGACTTCCTGGACTCCATCGGCGCGACCGATGACACCATCGTCGGCATAGCCGAAGAGACGGCAGACTTTGCCGAGCAGTGGCAGTTGGTGAAGCAGCAGGCGCTGCTGGCGCTGGAGCCTATCGCGACGAAAGTGTTCGACGCTATGGTGCCGGCGCTAGAGAAGGCTGTCGATATCGTCAAGGACGTCGGCGAGAAGTTCGACAAGCTGGCTGGCTTCATCAAGGACAACCGGGACGTTATCGAGCCGCTTGCTGTTTCGGTCGGGATTCTAGCTGGCGGCTATGCGGCGCTGGCGTTGCAGCAGAAGATTGTCGCGGCTGGCGGCATCATTAAGGCTTTCAAGTCGCTGACGGTTGTCACGAAGCTGCAGGCCGCCGCGCAGGCCGCGCTGAACGTTGTCACTGCTGCCAACCAGTTCGTGCTGCTCGGCATTGCCATCGCTGCTGTTGTCGCTGGCCTGGTCTACTTTTTCACCCAGACGGAGACTGGCAAGCGCATCTGGGAGAAGTTCACCCACAAGCTCAAGAAAGGCTGGGACGACTTCAAGGAAGCGTTCGGCGAAGGGGTTGAATCCATCAAGGAGTGGTGGAACGGCCTGACCGACGACTTGAAGTCGGCCTGGGAAAGCTTCAAGTCTTTCTGGTCGATGGACTGGCTCAAGGAGGGCTTTTCTAAGGGCGTTGATAAGGCCAAGGAAAAGTGGGCCAACTTCACCGACGACGCCAAGGAAAAGTGGTCTGGCTTTACAGACTCGACCAAGGAGAAGTGGGGCAGGGCGTCTAGCTTCTTGACCGACAAGGCCGGGGAGCTCAAAGACAAGTTCAAGGAAAAGCTGGAGCCGCTCACCAACTTCCTGGAGCCAATCATCGAGCCGTGGAAGTCTACCTTCACTACGGCGATGGAGAATATTAAGGCCATCGTCAGCGGTGCGATTGAGGTTGTGAAAACCTACTTCGGCACCGCATTTGAGGTGGTCAAGGCGATTTTTACCGGCCGCTGGTCGGATATCGGCGGCATTGTGTCTGGCGGTATGGACAAAATCAAGTCCATCATTTCCGACACGTTCGGCAAGGTGACCGAGAACATCTCGACATGGGCCACTGACGCCCTGGCGCGTTTCGGCGGCATGTGGGATTCGGCGAAGACCAAGTTCCACGACGGCGTAGAGGCCATCAAGGCGAAAATCGTCGAGATGGTCACCGATGTCGTGGCCAAGGTCGAGGAGTGGAAGAACACTTTCATCGAGAAGACGACGGCGATGGTCACTCTTGTGGTCGCAAAAATCACCGAGCTTCCAGGAAAGGTGTCGGCGCCGCTATCGCGAGTCGTTTCGATTGCGAAGCAGAAGGCGCAGGAGTGGTACAGCGGCGTCACATCCAAGGTGCGCGAGATGATTAATAAGGTCATCTCCTACCTGAATGAGCTGCCCGGCAAAGTCAAGAGCGCCTTTTCCAATGCTGGCGAGTGGCTCAAAGGTGCCGGCAAGAACATCATCAACGGACTATGGAACGGCATGAAGTCGGCCTGGTCGAGCGTGTCGGACTGGATTGGCGGCATTCGAGACAAGATTACCGGCGTCTTTAACGACATTGGTTCGATCATTCCAGGCGTCGGTAATGCTGACGGCTCCGTCATGGCTGACGGCGCGGTGAAGTTCTTCGCCAATGGTGGCGAGAACCACGTCGCGCAGATTGCTCGCGGCGGCGAGTGGCGCGTGTGGGCTGAGCCTGAAACGCAAGGCGAGTCCTATATCCCACATGCGAAGTCGAAGCGCCGACGCAGCACGCAGATTCTGGCGAAAACGGCGGAAATGTTTGGGTTGACGTTGCTAGACAAGGGCGGCCTGCCTATCAGCGCGCCTAGCCTGGCATCGGTCGCTCCGAAGTCGACGGCATACTTTGCTGACGGCGGCGTAACGGCAGGTGATTTTGACAAGTTCGTGCGCGGAGGGCGCGTTAGCGGTCAAAAGGCTTCTGGCTCTCTTGAGGGCTGGACGTATGAGAACTTCCCGCGTGACCCAAATGCGTGGGGGGATTGTTCGTATACTGTGGGCAAGGTCGCCGCCCTGGCGGCTGGGATTAATACGTCTGGCCGACATTTTGCCACGGGCTCTCAAGCTGCATGGATGTCGAGCCACGGCTTCAAGCGTGGCAAGGGTAAGGCTGGCGACCTGCGCATCGGAATGCGAAACGGCGGCCCGGCGGGTGGTCACACCTCGGGCACTCTGCCCGATGGCACCAACTTCGAGATGGGTGGCGCTCGCGGCAACGGTCAAATTGGTGGCCGTGCGGCTGGCGCGTGGGACTCGTACTACAACGAGTTTTTCTACAAGACTGTCAAGCCGGAAATTCCTATCGACACGTCGATGACGAAAATGGCGGCGACCGGCGCTGATGCGACCCTCATAACGGGCATTGATGATAGTGGCGCCGTGGCAGTGTCGACCTCTGGCGAGTCGACCAAGGAGCTGGTCAAGCTGTCGCCAGAAGAGGCGGCTGGCCGCACTGCAGCCAATTGGCTGGGCAATCGCTCGATTCTTGACGTGGTGGCGGGTGGGATGTTCGAAATCCTCGGATTGAGCGGCTCACTGACAGAGAAGCTGCTGACCACCAAGGGTAGCGACCTGTTCCCGTCTGGCGATTCCATTATCACAACCAAGGTGGTGGAGCAGCCTAAGACCAATGTCGCCGAGAAACACGCGAACGAGATTCAGGACGCGGCACTGAAGTCTGGCAGTGTCGACCCGCGCGACCCGCAGCTGAAGATTGCAGCGACCGAGAACGTCGACCTTCCGAAGTGGGGTCCGGAGTTCTTTGCCCGCGAGATTGCCCGCAAGGCTAAGTCGATGGGGCTGGATGAGCTGGCGGCGAAGATTGGCATCGCCACTGCGCTGGTGGAGTCTGGTAACCCGCTGAAAATGTGGGCTAACCGGCGTGTTCCGGAGTCGCTGAAGTTCCGCCATGACGCCATCGGTTCCGACCACGACAGCGTTGGCCTGTTCCAGCAGCGCGATAACGGAGCGTGGGGCACGGTCAAGGAGCGCATGACTCCGTTCGACTCGGCGGGCATGTTCTTTAACAAGCTCAAGAGTTTCGATTACAAGTCGATGGACCCCGGCGCAGCTGCGCAGAAGGTCCAGGTGTCCGCATTCCCTGACCGCTACGGCAAGCAGATGTCCGCTGCGGAAAAGCTGCTGAACAGCACGCGAGTTTACGACCAGGGCGGCTGGCTGAAGCCGGGCGAGTTCGCTGTGAACTTGAGCGACAAGCCGGAGCCAGTCTTTAGCCACAATCAGTGGCAGGACATCAAGAAGGACGGCGCGCGACAGGGTGGCGTGACTCTGGTTGTCAACCTCGACGGCGAGGAGGTGCTGCGCAAGCAGGTTAATGCCATTGAGGGGCGTGTGGAGATTAATGAAACCGACATTGAGAAGCTGAAGGGCCGCAAACTTGTTGCTGCAGCCTCAACCCGAGGAGGTGTTCTGTGATGGTGGCTCCGGTTCGATTCCCGGCGACCAGCAGTGCGGTGGGCAGCAGTTCTATCGCGCATGATGGGCACAAAATCATTTACCATGACACGCACGGCCTGCTGTGGCTGCTGCATTCAAGGCGAGAGTCTGAGCTTGAGCGTTCTCCAGTTTTTCTTGCAGAAAATGGATGGGCTGGCGGAGACGCAACTGTAGTGCTGACAGAGCAGGAGACGGTAAACCGATTTGGCGCCCGCGTGGTGGGTCAAAAATATCCACCTTTTGACGGTGCGCTAGATGTGGTCGTGCGCGGGATGGGCAAGCCGCTATCCACGGTGTGGCGACAGTGGCGACGCGGGTGGAGCCACAGCAATCCGGGCGTTCTCCAGGTCATCTCCCCGGAGGGGGAGATGTTCTCCACCTCAGTAGCGCTTCGTGGCTTCAGCGATGTCACGTCTGATGTGTCTATGGAATCTCTTGTGGAAGAGAGGGTGGAGTGGCGCAGCCTCGACGGGGCGTGGCGTGGGCAGGTTAAAGAATTCACCGGCGATGCCGAGGTGCCATCGGATGGCGACTTGCCGCCACTAGTGAAAGTGCGGTGGGATTCGGCCAGCACGTCATCAATGACGCTGCCCGATGGCCGCACGGTACAGCTGCCATCACACCCCAACGGCGGCGTGATGACCGTCAATCTTGACCGTGGACTGATGGGGCATGTGACTGACTCCGACGGGCAGACGGTATCTGAGCTGTGGTCTCAGCTGCGTGGCACAGTCTTCGGAGTCGAGATTGAGCCGAATAGCGTCACACGCTGGAAGGTCGGACCCGGCGCGACTCTAGAGGTCTCATCGCGATACACGTCCCCATGGAGGTGGTGAGTGGTGGCTACTGATTGGCTAGCGTTTCGAAAACACCGCCAGAGTGTTTTGAAGGTGCGCGGCCAGGGTGTGTGGATTCTCGACAGGAATTACGACTTTGTGATGGATGTCGAGGACTGGATTAGCGCGACCTGGACCCAGCAGTTTGGCGACACGGGCAGCATGGAGATGGTGATTCCTGGTGAGGTGTCCCCGGGGGTACAGAATCCTGTCATCTCCTACCTGCTAGGACTGGACTTAACGACGCTCAATAATCCGGAAAAGCTCGATGACCTGTTCCACTCCGGCATCAATATTGTCGTCGAGCGCCTGGGGGAGCGTCGGCGGTGCTATAAGGTGACCGAGCTGGTCGCCGAGGGCGGGGATGAATATCCTCGGCAGCTGACGATTCGCGGCGTTGACTTGGTCGAGCACATGAAGCATTTGCCGTGCTGGGCGAATCCGTCCAACCGTTCAAAGGTGGTGCAGCTGCAATTTTCTGACATTCAGTCAGGTGAGGCTGAGCATGTCTCTCGAAAGCTTTTGGGGCGAAACTTGCTTGGTTACTTCCAGCCGTCTCTTCTGCGTTCGTCAGCGTCATGGACTGGCGACTATGAGGCCGTCGAGCGCTGGTCGGCATTCCAGCCGGATATGCACCCCATCATTGTTTCCCCAATCAAATCGGGGATGCGGTCGGAGTGGACGGTCGTTGAGGCGAGGTGGGATAACGCGTGGGATTTGATGAAGCCGACATGGGATGCCGCTGGTGTCATGCCGCTCGCTGACCTGTGGCTGCCTGGCGACCGGCAGCCGTTCCCGAGTCACGCAACATTAAATCTGCCCACGGTTGTGCTGAACTTCGTTCCGCGGTCCGTGGTGACCGGCGCTCGCACCATGATTGGGCAGGCGATCGGGCATATTGACCGGGTCATCAACTCGGATGACAATATTTCGTCAGTGATGGCGTTCAAGGACGCGGCGGTCAAAAACTACGATGGGCGCGACCCGTGGGTTGTCTTTGATTTTGATGATGCTCCGACTATCCACGTCAAGAAGTCCACTGACTCTAGGTTTCTTGTCGGAGGTCAGTCGCCGAAGATTGTCAACGACATTATCGAGGTGGGCATTAAGTCTGCCGTCGCGGCTCTCGTTGCATCGATTCCATTCATCGGACCTGGCTTGGCCGAGATTATTAAGGGCGGCGGTGAGCTGCTGGCAAAAATGTCAGCAAACCGGTTCCTCAACCTCAATGAATTCACCGACAAGGTGCGCCGGCACTATCACGGCCGCAGTGGGTACGTGTCGCTCTCCAAGGCGGGGCAGGCGAACACCTTGGAGTCGCTGCAAAAAGCGTGGCAGGCAAAGCAGGAGACCGAGGGCGGTTTAGCCATCGAGTTTTTAGTTGAGGATGTACACCCCTACGCCCCTGGCCGTGACTTCCATCTGGGCGACACGGTGGGCGTCGCTGCGTGGGGTGCGGTGTGGGCTGCCTATGTCGCTGAGCTGACGTGGGTCTCAGAGCCCGGAAAGCCGATGTCGTGGCATGTCAAGCTTGGCGACCTGGCGTCGCTGGCTAACCCGGACCAGGTCTTTGCGCTGAATTATGAGCGCGTTATGGGCGTCTTGAATCGATGGTCCACATATGTCACATCCTAAAGGAGGGTCGATGAAGATATACCCATTTCAGGTGCCAGAGGATGCACATCCTCTGGCTTTTTTGTTTCTCGGATTTGGGCTAGATGTGCGAGTTATCAATGTGCTGTGTCGCCATCTTTTTGATGTGGTCGGCGTGCGGTTTCAGGAGAAAGAGCCGGTTGATGTCGCATTCCGCTATGCGGTGTCGCAGCAGATTGTGCCTGCTGGGTTTGAGTCGGTCGACGTAGGCGACATCTTGGATGTGCGCGTAGGGGATGGAGATGTCACGGCGGTGCGCCACATCGGCGGTCACTTGCCGCCAGGCATCCGACTGCTCAAGCACAACGGCCGCCTTTCAGGCACCTTCGCGACCCCGGGGCTGTATGAGTCGACCTTCCGTGTGGGGACGGGGGCAAAGTATGACCCCCTCGGCGGGGACGGGTCGCCTGACTCACCTGGCGAGTGGATTCCGTGGGAGGCGAATCGGTATCAGCCAGAGCCAGTGGCGGTGCCGACGTCGACGGACGACCTCAGCCCGGCGGAGCTGGAGGATTTGATTGTGCAGATGCGCGAAGTGCAGGCAGCGAAGCTCGCTGAGATGAGGGGGGATTGACGTGGCCATTTTTCCAAAAGGGGCACAGTCTGGCTGGGCCCCACCACCCACAGACGATGTATCTGGTCGTTACCAGGGCTTCATTACTGACATGGATGGCGTCGGCGCGACAGCGGGTGAGGGTCTGGCTGCGATTGACGCTAAGGCTGAGTCTGCGCAAAAGCAGATAGCGGCGGCGGTCAAGGAGTGGCTGGACGGCCAAACCGCCCTCAATGACCGCACCGACCTGCTGAACACAAAGCTCGGCGAATATGAGGTCTTTTTTAACCGCGGCTGCGCGTCGCTTCCTGCGGCAGTGTCGATCGGCGGGACGTGGACAAAGGTTTCGATGGGGCGCACCATTGGCCCGCACCAGGGGTGTCGGCTAGTTGATGGCGGGTGGGTGCTTGACGAGGCTGGCGTGTGGAATATTCACGGCCAGGCCACGCTTTTTGCGGGAGGGCTTCTTACTAGGGGTTCGAATGCTGAATTGCGCATCTTCTCGCCAATGGGGACACCGTTTTCGAAGGTCAAGTGGTCGGCGACTGTCGACACCACTGGCACTGCGGTCATGTCGCGCGACGTCGTCGTCGACCAGCCCGGATATCGCGTCGAGCTTTGGGCCAGGATGAATGCGGGAGGGTCAGTCGGTGGCGGGGATGACAGAACTTTCGTATGGGTTCAGCACCAGAACCGCACTGTCGCTGGCGGTCGTGGCAATGTCATCGACGACACGACAGAAGTTCCTCCAGAGCCAGAGCCAGAGCCAGAGCCAATCACTTAGCACCCTACGGGGTGCATTTTTTATGCCTTCTGAAGGGAGGAAGCAATGACGGTCATTCATGGTGATGTGTCCGATATTTGTGGCGTGCGGGGTGATGGTGTGCTGCGGGCTGCAGCAACGACGTCGCGGCCTGGGGTGCGGCGCGCGGGTCTGGTGACAGACTCGTGGCGGGACATCCCAATTGTGAAGGGGAAGTTCACGACACCGGATTTGGATCCAGGCCCGGCGAAATTCATTGTCATGTCCGGCACGACGGTGGAAGAGTTTCGGCTGGATGTGCCGGAGTCTGGGCCTGTGGAGTTTCACGAGTTGATTGATGCCTCGTTTGAGTGGTCTCCGCCGGTGGTGGGGCGTGCTCAGGCTGCAGCGTCGGAGGCTGCGGAGTCTGCTCGGCAGGCGGCCGAGTCAGCTGACCGTGTGGGCAGTGCTGAGGCGGTGCTGGAGGCGCGCCAGGCGGCTGAGGCGGCGGCTGAGCAGGTGGCCACCGACCAGGGGCTTGTCAGTGCTGACCGGCGCGCTACCGAGGCGGCGGCCGAGCTTGCAACGCAGGCGCGGGATAGTGCGCAGGCTGCGGCTGGCGCTGCGGCCTCGGACGCACAAGCCGGGGTCGACGCTGCCTTTGTCACTGGGCAGGCGAAGATCGACATGTCTGTGCTGCAGGCGAAGGACTTTGCTGGTGATGCGGCGAATGCAGCGAAGGAGGCGAAGCAGACCGCCACCGATGCGGAAGCGCACCGGGGTGCAGCAGCGGAGCAAGCAGAGCGGGCTGGTGTGTCTGCTGGTGCTGCAGCGCAGTCGGCTACTGCGGCTGATGTGGCGCGGCAAGCCAGTGACCAGGCGCTCATTGATGTGCGCACCCTCGCGGAGCGGGCTGATGTGGACGCTGGACGTGCGGAGGCTGCCCGTACTGATGCGGAGCGGCATGCGACGACTGCAGGCAGTCAGGCGGGTGCGGCTGCAGAGTCAGCACGCCAGGCTGCCGCGTCAGCGGAGCAGGCGCAGACTGGTGCGCCGGAGGGTGGCTGGACGAAAGCGCAGCTGCACATCAACGTGCAGACCCAGCTGGACAAGGTCGATAGCCTGCCGACATCGCAGACGGTGCAGTCGATGATTGCAGACAAGGCGACGGTTACCCAGCTGGAAGAGGGTCTGGCTGGGAAGATGGACAAGCAGCTTGTCTCCGAGTCGGTGACCAGTGGGTCTTTGGTCAAGCGCACGTCTGGTGGTCAGGTGAAGGTGGGGGCACCGGCTGCGGATGATGATGCCGCGACGCGGAAATATGTAGATGCTCAGCGGGCCGCTATCCAGTCCTCGATGGAGGGGAAGGCGGATAAATCGCAGTTGGTCAGCCTGGAAGGGCGCACACCGAAGATTGTGGTGGTATCTGCTCTGCCTGGGGAGCCAGATGCTGAAACCGTCTACCTGGTCACGGGGTGATGATGTGGACTTGAATGTCGGCAATTCGCCGGTGAAGCAGGTGTACGTCGGCTCGACGCCGGTGAAAGCCGTGTACGTCGGCGGGAAAAAGATTTGGCCGACTCAACGCACCCTATCCATCCGCACCCACTACGCCTCGCCGAACAATTTGTGGACCTCGGGCACTCAATCAGGGGCGACTGACCTGATTGTGCACTTTTCCGAGCGCCACGTCCGCCTGAGCGAAGACGTGACATGCAACCGGCCGGTGACCGCAGCGATGCGGACCGTCGCCCCGGGCACAGTGATCGCCGCAGGGTCGGACATCTCCCCAAATGACTGGGGCGTCACGTTCACGTTCACCACCACATAGGAGACACGCATGGACCTGTCCGCACAGATCGCCGCAGGATGGGAGCGCCGACGAGCTTCTGCGGTCACCGGCCAGGCCGTGGGGAAGCTCGACGGCCCTGCTGCTGGCACTGTCACAATCGAAAAATAGCCACCTCACACCGAGGTGGCTTTTCTCATACCCACAGAAAGGGGGGCAAATGGACGCACGCACCCTATCCGAGGCGATGGGCGGCAGCCTGTCGCTCGCGCGCTACAAGGAGCTCCTGCCAGCCTATGAAAAGATGCTGCGCATCATCGGGGCGGACACCGTGCGCAAGTGCGCCATGGTCGCCGCGCAGCTCGGTCACGAGTCGGTAGGGCTGAAATACCAAGAGGAGATTGCCGACGGTAGCGCCTATGAATGGCGCGCCGACCTGGGCAACACTCAGCCCGGCGATGGCCGCCGCTTCAAAGGCCACGGCTGGATTCAAATCACCGGGCGGCACAATCACACGGCGGTGTCGAAGTGGGCACATCAGCGCGGCATCGTGCCCGTGGCGGACTATTTCGTCCGCAACCCAAAAGCATTAGGCAGTGACCAGTATTGCTGGATTGGCCCCGCCTGGTACCTCACCGCCGCGCGGCCGGGCTTCATGGCCATGGCTGAGCGCGGCGACCTGGAGGGCTGCACCCGCGCCATTAACGGTGGGCTGAACGGCCTCAGTGACCGGCGCGCCCGCTACAACCGCGCCCTCACGCTGGGCACACGACTACTCCCAGGAGGGGCAGTGGCAAAGATAGAAAAACGGCTCGACTACCCGCGCGCCATCGTCAAACAAGACACATCCTATTGGTGCGGCCCCGCCACCGGGCAGATGCTCATGGCGGCACGCACCGGAAAAGTGGTGCCGGAGTCGACGCTGGCTAGCGAGATGGGCACCACCATCAACGGCACCAACGGCGTCGGCCAGATTGCCCGCGTGCTGAATCAGCGGATGCCTGGCGCGGGGTGGACAGTGGTGGACATGCCAAACGACCCACCATCCAAGGCCCAAAAGGATTTGCTATGGGAGCACCTCACGCAGTCCATTGACGCGGGGGTCGGCATCGCCGCGAACATCTGGGCACCAGTCAACAACTACCCGCGCGCCTCCTACACGTCGACGCAAAACCTGCGCTACAGCGGCGGCTTCGTGCGGCACTACGTCGCGCTCATGGGCTACGCCGTCGACAGCAATGGCACCCGCCATGTGTGGTGGGCAGACTCGGGCTTCGCGCCATTCGGCAGCTGGGTCACATTTGACCAAACCGCATCGCTGATTCCGCCGCGCAGCTACGCATACGCGCACGGCATAGTCGCAGCACACAAGGCAAAAACAACAACCATAGATTGGACACCACACGCCATGAACCTGCTCAAAGAAATCTGGACGCAGCTCCGAGGGCCAGGCGGCAAAGGATGGCTGCAGCTCGGAAAGAACGCGAAAGGTCAGAACCTGTCACTAGTCGACGGCGTGGCAGCATGTCGCGCCGACATCGCTGCACTGACCAAAAAGATTGACGACCTGAAAGAGGGCCTAAAGTGAACGCCGAAAAAGCAACCCAATACCGCCGTGCCGCCTATGCCGTCATCGCCGCCATCATGGCAGTGCTGACCGCCATTGGCGTCATCACCGGGGCGCAGGCAGACAGCTGGCTAGCCATCGGTGAAAAGCTCATTGACATCATCGCACCACTCGCGGCGACGATCGCGCTGACAGTCGCGGCGAAAAAGACTAATCGCGGCTCTGACGACCCGACCACCGCCGCAGATGTGGACGCCGCCCTGGCTACCGGGATTGAGCAGGGCCGCGCTGCTGAGCGGGAGGCGGCGGTCAGCATCATCGACATTCCAGCGCCGCAGGAGACGGAGCCAGCAGCTGCAGACCTGCCTGCCTACGACCTGGATTCGACGAATGATTGAGGCCACGCGTAGCCAGAGGGTGCTCGGCTCCATGAGCTTCGGGCTTGCTGCCGTCGGCTTCGCCACTGCCCTTAAGGGCGTCTCCTATTTCCCGCCTTTGAAAGAGCCGACGCGGGCGCCTAGCCACTGGCTGGAGCACTTTATTGAGATGCCTGTCATCGGCTTCGCGTGGCTCGCCATCGGTCTTTTGTGCTTCGTCGCTATTCCGAAGCGCCGCCTGAGGTCTACCGCGTGGGGGCTGGTCATGGTGCTCCATGCCGCGTGGATGATGAGCTTCGCCATGAACTGGGTGCTCTATCAGGGTCGCGCGTGGGTGAGTGCGCTGTCGTATTTCACCATTGTGGCACTCATTTTCTGGGGGCTCGCACGGCAGAATCGGGAGGTCACCGAATTGTGATGGAGAACATCTTAGGCGGCGCTATCGTCGCCCTCGTGACCGGTGCATTCGCGTGGCTCGCAGCACGCACATCAGCCCGTGGACAATTGCAGGCGGAGGAGGCGAAGGCGACCGCCCCGAACTGGATTGCCTTCACCGAGAAATTGGAGCTGCGGATTGATGCCCTGGAGGAAGATGTTCGGGAGCTGCGCGCGGAGGTGGACAAGTGGCGCAGCGGTTTCTACGCCGCGATTGACCATATTCGGGAGTGGCGCAGAAAATATCCCATTGACAGCTTGTCCGCGAATCCGCCCGAATCTATCCGCAGTGAATTGTGAAACCCCATGCCCCATGCCCCGCGCACGGTGTCCTCAGTGGCCCGGCGCGGGGCTCTTTTTTTATTGGGGGAGTGCCAGCAGGGGGGGGTGCTGGCAAGTGTGAACTTAGCGCATCTTAGCGGCGTGCGCCCGGTGGACCAGGACGCGACGCATCCCACGTCCGGACATCATCGGCACGCCACAAGCGCATGCGGTCAATGGTGCCGGCAGATTCCGGGGCGCGCCCGCGCGACACATAGGCTTGCCAAGTGCCTAGCGCGACGTCGATAAACTCTGCACATTGCTTTGAAGTCCAGCACTCGCGACCATCCTGGTCGATGATTCTGAATTGCACAGCCCGTCCTTTCGTGTACTATGGCTTTAGATGCGCTTGGAGCATCTTCCCCGCGTTGCGGGGGTGAGCCGTCCTAGTTGTTGGAGGCCCTACTTTCCCCGCGCTGCGGGGCTTAACCCCACTGGTGACGGTGGGGTTTTACCATTCCCAGGACTTGCGGGCGTGCATCTGCAGCGCCTCCATGTCCATGTTGTCTTTCATCCACTGGCGGGCTTCCTCCCAGATGTCCAGCAGTGTTTCGCCGGTGATATCCTGGTCTAGGTCTGGGTGCGATTTGCGGCCGCTGCCGTATTTTTTCAGGTGAGCGCGGGTGACGCCGTTCGACCAGTCGAGGCTGGCGAGCATTTGCGCCTGCTCCACTTTTGGGATGCTGCACCACTGCGCCTTGAGCGACTCGATGAAGACGCGGGATTTGGTGTGGGGGGTGTAGCGGGCTTTTTCTAGGGCTGCGAGTGTGGCGTTCATTGTGGCCTCCTTTTACTGATGGCGGGTTATAGGTCGGCGGTGTGGTCGCTGATGTTGCCGAGGTAGCGGCTCCATCCATAGTCCTCACTAGCGGCGCTCTTGCGCATGCTGTGCAGGCCATAGTTTTCCCTGCTGCACTCTTTGAGCCATTCGATGGCGCCGCTTGCTAGCGAGCGGTTGTATTGCTCGAGGTCGTCGGCGGTTGGGATGCCGATGTAGGTGCTGGCTGGGAGCAAAAATTCGTTCGTGTGAATGCCCTTGTTCCACAGCAAGATCATGATGTATTTGATTTGTGCAGGCGTGGCAGGCAGTGCGCGCTGCTCCTTTTCGTATGGGGTGAGGTATGACAGGCCGTCGAGATGCTCGGCGGTGAAGATTTGGGACTTGATGGTCATCGCCCTGTTCCTTTTCTGTGATGGCGGGGTAGCTGGAGATTAGGCGGCGAGTGCGTCGTAGGCGTCGAAGATTTCGACCATGAAGCTGTCGGCGATGGACTCGCGAGCGATGATGGCGGTCGGGATTATGAGGGTGCAGCCTAGGTGTGCATCCTCGTCTTGGTCGTCGGAGCGAGCGCCCTCGACCTCGAGCAGCTCCCAGGTTTCGTCGAACGGCATGCCAGACTGGGCGAGGTACTCGGCGAGCTCTTCGCGGGTATCGCAGACGGAGACGCCGCGGCGGATGCGGTCGTCGTCGCCGAGGTCGTTCCAGCTGGTGCTGGTCTGGAATTCTGGGTCGAGGATGTCGGGGCGGTCTGCTGGCTGGATTCGGAAGTAGGTCATTGTTCTGCTCCTTCGTTCTAACACCAGTCTACAGTGTCTAGACTGCAATGCAAGTTAAAAACTGCATAGGTGACGCAACTCACATGGGTGGGCGACCTGTCGACGTTTTCCCGCTTCTTCGACACGTTCCGGCGACGTGGTTATTCCGTCACCATGTCCCGCCCGTCCCGCACTGGTCCCGCACTAGCCCCGGCAGCCGGGTCGTCCATGTCGCACATGTCGGCTATGTCGCACATGTCGCAACCCGCTGACCAGCGCCGTTGATAAACGTCCATGTCGGAGCTTTTTCTTTGGTATACACGGAGGCATGACGAACACCGCATTCAAAGGAACCCCTGTCCAGCTCTCCGGCAACCTGCCAGCCGTGGGAGATTCCCTGCCAGAATTCACCGTTGTCGGCACTGACTTGGCTGACATCACTCCAGCGAACTTCGCTGGTAAGCGCGTAGTTATTTCGGTTTTCCCGTCTGTTGATACTGGCGTGTGCGCTGCGTCGGTTCGCGAGTTCAACGAGCGTGCTGCATCCCTGGACAACACCGTGGTGCTGAACGTTTCCCGCGACCTGCCATTTGCCTTGGATCGTTTCTGCGCAGCAGAAGGTATTGACAACGTGCAGGCAGCTTCTGACTTCCGCCACAACTTCGGTGGGGCCTTCGGCTTGGTGCAGGAGGACGGCCCACTGGCTGGCCTGCTGGGTCGCGCTGTCATCGTTGCTGACGAAAACAGCAAGGTGCTCTACACCAAGGTCAACGACGAAATCGGCGAAGAGCCGAACTACGACGAAGCACTGGCTGCCCTGAACTAAGAACCCAGTTCCAGGCCCTGTGTCCGCCATCAATACACCTGACCTGCCCATTTCCGTTGACGTTGCTGTCATTGGAGGTGGGCAGTCGGCGTTAGCCTGCGCATACTACCTGCACCGCAGTGGGCTGAGCTTTGTGCTTTTTGACGATAGGGAAGCAGCTGGCGGCGCGTGGCAGAACTCTTGGTCGAACCTCACGCTGTTTTCGACCCATGAGTTCTCCAACCTGCCGGGCATGCCGATGCCGAAGTATGACGGTTTTCCGCCATATACACATGTCATTGACTATCTGACAGAGTTTGAGCGGCGGTTTGACGTGCCAGTGGTTCGGCCCGCGCACGTAGACCGCGTGACATGGCAGCCTGGCGGCAAGGCCGAGGGCGAAGGGGGACAGGACGCAGGGGAACAGCGCGCCCATTTTGTGTTGCATATCGGTGGTCAGCGCTGCCGTGCGCTGGCGGTCATTTCAGCGACCGGCACTCGCAGCAGGCCTTTTGTGCCTCGGTATCCTGGTGCGTTTTCTGGGGTGCAGCTGCATAATGAGCAGTACCGCGGGCCGGAGAAATACGCCGGAACCCGCGTAGCAGTGGTCGGCGGCGCGAATTCTGCGGCGCAGGTTGCCGCAGACCTAGTCAACGTGGCTGATGTGACGTGGTACACCAAGGAGCCGCCGCGGTGGATGCCCGATGAGGTCGATGGGCGAGTGCTATTCCAGAACTTTGATAAATTTCGCCGAGAGCAAGAAGGCAATCCGGATACCGAACCGGTGGACGTGCCCGATCGCAATCCCATCGGGGACATTGTGATGGTGCCGCCGGTGCTCGCAGCCCGAGACGCCGGAAAACTCACCGCAACACCGATGTTTCATAGCCTGGATGAGGTAGCTGCGGACTATCTGATTTGGTGTACTGGCTACCGTCCCGAATCAACGCATCTTCGTGGCGTCATTAAGCAAAAAACGCCGCAGCACCCTGGGCTTTACCTGGTGGGCTATGGCAACTGGTGTGGTTTAGGGTCGGCAACCTTGGCGGGGGTTGGGCCGTCGGCGCGGTCTGCGGTGGCAGCGGCGCGGGACCACATTGGGGAAATCACCAAGTCACGGCGGTGAATCTGCCACATCACTGCGATGGCGAATGCACCGAGTAGCACCGTCGTGATGAGGGAGCCTTCCAAACCAAATGCGCCACCGGAAATGAGGTCATTTCCGACCGCTTCCGTGCGGATGAAACCAGCTACGGCATTGCCGGACACTGCGATCCCGAACAAGCCCTGCAACATGTTCCACGCGAAATGCAGTCCGATGCAGAGCCACAAGTTGCGGGTGAGGCAATAGAGGGCTCCGAACAGTAGACCGGCTTGCAGCGCAATGGAGGTGGCGCTGAGCCAAGTGGCGTTGGTGTTGCCCATGTGCATCATGCCGAAGATAAAGCCAGAGCCGATAATCGCCCACCACGTGCCAAGAAACTCCTCGAGCAGGCGCAGCAGCATGCCACGCATGAGGATTTCCTCGACGATACCGGCAGTAAATCCGGCGGAAAACAGCAGGGTGACCAGCGAGCTGGCTGTTGGAAAGCCAGTACCGAGGAAGAAGATACCGCCGAATGCCCACACCGCGAGCAGCACAACAGTGAAGCAGACGATGCCAACGAGCAGGCCAACCAATAGGCCACCGGCGCGGCGAGGTGACAACTCGAACATAGGGCGTCGTTCGATGAAGCGGACGGTTACCCAGTAGGACAGTACAGCCGCTGCAATGATGGCGACGGCCAGGTACATGGTGACGAAGATGTTGTCATTGTCGGGCGCGAACAGTGCCGGTATTTGCAACAGGGTCGCTGTCACGAATAGCAGGACGAGGAAGGCTGCGAACCGCGCCATTGGGTGTTGCCACCAGCGCCGATGGGCTAGTGGTGCGTCGAGCGGATAGTCCGGGGTCAGGCCATCGCCGCGCAGCATTGTGGGTGGGTAGACAAGAGCATGCACACCGTTCAGTGTAGTGAAGTTGAGTAGGCGAGTAGACTCGGCAGGCGTGACTTCAACTGCGAAACAAATCAATCTCACACCCAATGCGAACAAACTGCAGCGGCGCATTCGCTTCATTGTGGCGTTCACCATTGCCTACAATGTCATCGAAGCGGTTATTGCTATTTCTGCAGGTAGCGTCGCTGATTCTGGGGCGTTGCTCGGTTTTGGTCTGGACTCGACGATTGAGGTGACATCCGCACTGGCAGTTGCATGGCAGTTCACGCGCCAGGATCCGAAGAAGTGGGAAGGTCCGACGCTAAAGATTATTGCGTTGGCATTTTTCGCCCTGGCCGCCTTTGTGACGATAGATGCGGTGCAGACCCTCTGGACCGGTGAACAGCCGGAACACAGCACAGTCGGCATTATTCTGGCGGCAGTCAGCGTGGTGTTGATGCCGGCGATTTCCGTTGTGGAGCGCCGGACTGGTCAGGCGCTGGGATCGGCGACCGCGGTGGCGGATTCCAAGCAGCTGTTGGTGTGTGCGTACCTGTCGGCGGCGGTGCTGATTGGTCTGGTGCTTAACGCGGCGTTCGGCTGGTGGCAGGCTGACCCAATTGCGGCGCTTGTGATTGCCATGATTGCTGTGCATGAGGGCCGGGAGGCTTGGGTCGGCGATGGCTGCGCGACGTCAACAGGGCGGGCGTTTGCTGGGGACGAATCCGCGTCGTGCTGTGGGTGCAGCGATAGCTGTTCCTAGTTAGTGAGCTGTCGACGGGGCAGCTCCAGATATCTGCAAAATGACATAATGTAGATTATCGGCTAACAGGGGTTATTGTCGAGGTGGTGCTTAGTTCAGTAGGTGCTTAGCTCTGGGGTTTGCCGCGTTCCAGCTCGATGATGTCCCGCCACAGTCGTTGTGCATGCGCCTTGGAGATGCCCTCATGGTCTTCCTGGATCGCTCGGATGGCTGCGCCGCGGCCAGACTCAAAGGCAATGGACTTATACCGCTCGGCGTCCAGGCTCTGAACCTTCACGCGGATATCTGCGGTTTCGTTGGTGCGGGCGCGCCAGATGTCGAGCGCTCCGTATGTGACGGCAAAAGCCGCCATCGCGATGAAGAACGGTGCATTGGCAGAATCAAAGATGCGCGCGCATGCGATGGCGATCGCGGTGACTACTGCAGTGAGCAGAAAGCTGGTCGTTTGCCGCTTATTCACTTGTCAGGCCCCTCTTGTGGCTGTTTCTGGCAGTGCTGCCAATTGGGTTAGAAACGTCACTGTGACGATACTGCTGGTTGTGACTACTGCTTTTCGAAGACCAGCAACAGATTCAGCTCGCCTTCTTCATCAATTTTCGCCGCAACCAGCTCAGGAGCTTCCACACCGAAGTCCTTCCGGTTAATCGGAATGTCGCCGCCGACAATCACCCGATTGCCAGTGCGCAGCGCACGCACTTCACCGGAGACTTCACGAGTGGTCGACAAGATCGTCAAGTCACCGGTCAGCTTCACGGTGCCGACGGTGCCATCATCTGGCAATGACGACACATCCACTGGCTCGGTAATCCGGAACTTGGACTCTGGGTACTTGTAGGTGAAGAAAATACGATCCCGAACTGAGTTGTCCCGCTTCTTGTTGTCCGAGGACACCGTGTCCATATTGACGGTCACATCACCGGAGACAATCTTGTCGTCCTCCACAGTGATCTGACCGTCCACATCTTCAGTGGTGCCGGAGGTATCGCGCGCCTCATTCGGCAGCAGTTCATGGAATGTGTAACCAGCCGAAGATGTGTTCTGACCAGCGCGATCAATGATATTCCAGTGGCCATTCATGTCGGTGGAAGCAGGTTCTGCGTCAGTGGAATCCAGGGTTGCTGTCTTTGAACCGGGCCCCATCATGGTGAGGTAAGCGACAACGCCGACCGCAAAAAGCGTCAACACGGTAACCAGAGCAACGACGATTCCAATAACAGTCCGTTTCATAATGCTTGATGGTAGCCCTTCCCCACCCAATTCCACTATTGAGACACCCCGACGGGTATCACGGTCAACCCCAAACAGGAGCAAAACCGATAAAGATGCCGGTCACTCGCCTACCGCTCGCTCAACTTGTGTTGCAAGTCGCACCAATTCGTCAACAAGCCCCTGCACTTCCTTCTGGGACGAACCCTCCGCAACAGCGGTGCTGACGTCCTCTGCGGCGCAGCGGAGCTGAAAAGTGAGGTCGACGACTGCCTCACGGCGCGACACAATCTGCTCCACCGGGACGGCGCTTTCCCCAGCAAAGCCAGTGGAATTGCGTTTTTCATACGCACGCTGACGGCAGGACCGGCTGCAATACTTTCGGCGACGACCACGCAGCGGATACTCAAAACTGCGGCCGCACCAGTCACACCGGGCTTTAACAAGTTGGGGGTCGCTGTTCACAGACTTGACCTTAGCTGGGCAAACCTGCCACAGGCTGGCACCACGCGGACAAAGTGGGCTATATTAGAAGGTCGGAAAAGGAAAGGGGACACCACAATGGCAGATCGCGTACTCCGCGGCAGTCGCATGGGTGCTGTCAGCTACGAAACCGACCGTGACCACGACCTCGCGCCACGGCAAATGGTCAAATACAAGACTGACACCGGACAAGTTTTTGAGGTCCCATTCGCAGAAGAAGCAGAAATCCCTGCAGAGTGGCTGTGCAAAAACGGCGAAACCGGCTACCTCATGGAAGGCGAAGGCTTCGAAGCCAAGCCAGCGAAACCACCACGCACCCACTGGGACATGCTCCGCGAACGCCGCAGCATCGAAGAACTTGACATTCTGATGGAAGAACGCTTGGAACTGCTGCGCTCGCGTCGCCGCAACGCTGCCCGCATGCAGCGCCAAGACGAAGCCGAAAACAAGAAGTAAGCACTAGGCAGAGCACCTAGCTCGACGCCCATCAAAACCAAAAGGGGCGGCCCGCAACCAACTGCGAGCCGCCCCTTTTTGTGCTGCCAAGAGCCCGGCGCGGGGTGCGCCGACTTCCCTACTTCACGCGCCAGTCTGGACGCTTGAGCATCTGCTGCACGCCATGCTTACCCAAGCGGAACAACTCGCCGGAAATGTCCTTTGCCAAGCCGCCCCAATGTTCAAAGCCCCACATGGTCACCTGGCTCAGCGACTCGGTGACGAAAGAACCGCTCATCTTCGACTCGCCAGTTTCCCGCTCAATGAAGGTAATTGGCACTTCACGAACATCGAATTCCGCGTACACGGCCTTGCGGCCCAGGTCGGTCTGGAACAGGTACGCCGAACCGGTCACCGCATCCAAGTCCAAGGTTTCGAGCACTTCGCGGCGGAAGGCACGGTAGCCCGCAGTGATGTCCTTAATGCCGGTACCCAGTGCCATGCCGATGTACAGGTTGCCGCCCTTGGACAGCACCAGGCGGCTCAGTGGCCAGTTGACGGTTTTGCCACCTGGCACATAACGCGAACCAATGACCAAGTCAGCGCCGGCATCGACAGCCTCCAGCAGCAAATGCAGCTGCTCTGGCTGGTGGGAGCCGTCCGCGTCCATTTCGCACAGCACCTGGTAGTCGCGCTCCAAGCCCCATTCAAAGCCCGCTTTGTAAGCGCCATACAGGCCGTCCTTGGTGGCACGGTGCTTGACGAAAATGCGGCCGTTGCCGTCACCACGTTCGGCGATATCAGTTTTGGCAAGTTCCTCGGCAATTTCACCAGTGCCGTCTGGGGAACTGTCGTCGACCACCAGAATGTGGACCTCTGGGTTTGCTTCCAGCGTGCGGCGAACCACATCCGGTAGGGATTCGCGTTCGTTGAAAGTCGGGATAATGACCAGGGTCTTGTCACTTGGTGCGGTCAACGATCTCTCCTTGCTGTTGGTGTTTGACTTCTACTGTAGTTCCCCGTCGCCGTCGGAGCGACAAGCCCAACGCCAAAAGCCCGCCGATGGCACCGACAGTAATCACTGCCCGGCTGATCTCCGCCCCAAAACGGGAGGCAATAGTGCGGCTATCCTTCAGCGGCAACGCGGCTGCCAACTGGGCCGGCTCAAAAATTTCCGACTGTTCAATGACCGAACCATCCGGCAGCACCAACGCGCTCACCCCACTGGTGGCCACCACTACAACCGCCCGGTCCATCTCAATGGCCCGCATCCGGCTCATCGCCAACTGCTGATAGGTCATATCCGTGAACCCGAACGTCGCATTATTCGTTGGCGTCACCAGTAACTGCGCACCATTGCCGACCGCGCGGCGATACGCCGGGTCAAACGCCACCTCGTAGCAGGTTGCGATCCCCAGCTGCACGGGCGCATCGCGGCCCGCAACCTCCACATTCAACACACCATCGCCTGCCCCAGGCTCAATGAACCCAGCCTGATCCACCAAACTGGTGAACTTTCGGAAGAAACTGCGATACGGCATATATTCACCAAACGGTTGCACATGAATTTTCTCATGCACCTCCCCGGTCGGCCCCTGCTGCGGGTCCCACACCACCATCGAGTTATAGACCTGCTGTTCCGGCCCATAGGTAAACGTGCCCGCCACAATCGGTGCCTGCGCCCCAACCGCCGCTCGGTCAATCAGATCAGCGGCCGCCTGGTCCCGAAACGGACTGACGTCGGAGGCATTTTCCGGCCACAGCACCAGCTGCGGTTCCGGCCGCGCACCGGTCTTTACCTGACGGTCCACATAATCGAGGGTCTGGTCCACGTGGTTGGTCAGCACAGCCCGGCGCTGCGCATTGAAATCTAGACCCAATCGGGGCACATTGCCCTGCACAGCCAAGACCTCTAGCTGCTCGGAAGCGCCAGCGTCACCGGCACCCTCAACACCACCAGCGCCCAATTCCTCAGCATCCGCGCCGCCCACGCCAGGCCACACCAGCAGCACCGCTGGCAGCACTAACGGGACCAACAGCATCGCTGCGGACGTCACAAAGCGCCGACGCAGTAACCCCAGCAGACCGACCCCGGCCAGCGCCGCCATTGCCGACACCAACACTGGCCCGCCGACAACCGCCCACTGCTGTAACGGCCCACCAACCTGGCTCCAACCCAGCCGCGGCCACGGGAAACCGCCGAAGGGGAAACGCGAATACGCAGCCTCCGACGCCACGAACCACAACGCCACCGCCGGCCACTGCAACCACGCAGGCCACGGCGTACGCATTATCGCGGCGGCCCCAAGAGCGAAGAGGCCGTAGTACAGCGCAAGGAATGCTGCCAGCGCAGCCGGTGCGAAGGCGCCAACATACACCCCCACCCAGTTCAGGTGCCCAAAGAGGAACACGACGCCAAAGAGGTAGCCAAGTCCGAACGCTTGACGTAACGTCGGCGCCGACCACATACGCCACGGCAGCAGCGCCGCAGTCAGTACCGCTACCGCTACCAGCGCTAACGGCCACCAGCCCACTGGTTGGAACGCCGGTAACATGAGCAGACCAGCAACAATGGCTGCTCCAATCCGAGCCACACCGGGCTTCGACACCACAGCCATGAACATCCTTGGGGGTAACAAGTCGGGAATAATGAACCCATTTAGGGTACAACTTCGTTGGTTTTGTCGCGTTGCACACTAGCATGGACGCATGACCAAATTGTCCCCAGAAACTCCACTGTTGTACATTGCTGATTTTCCCGGCCGCGCAGGTATCGCGCGCGTGCGGTTTCACGCAATGGATGTCAGTAGCGTGACCTGGGCACATATTGCGAAGCTTGCCGCTGAATTCGGCTCTGGGGACGTCCAAATCGTTGATGATGGCGACCTCGAAATTGGTCAGGTCTCCGACCCAGAAGCGTTAACCGCTGCCGCTCGCGAGCTTGGCTGGCCGGTACATACCGCTGTGCCGGGCCCGGTCGTCGCCTTCTCCCCCATGTCCGGCCGCAGCGGCGGCTGGGCGGATATCCGCGACCTTTACACCGAGTTAGCCAGCCGCGCCACCGGCCTGCCGGTTGCCGCGTGGTCACCGTTCTTTGGGCTTGATGACGGAAGGGGCGACATCGCAGCGTTGAAACCAACGGTCGGAGTTATTGCGGACGAGCCAGACCGGTTCCGGCTGATTCTTGACGGCGAAGCAACTGCGGACCACGTGGCGTGGGACGATGTGGTGGACCGGATGGTCGCCGAATATGAGCAGCGGCTGGCGGGCCCGGCGCCAACAATCAAACGCGAACTGGAGATCGTGGATTCCACCGCGGCAGTCTCAGCGCTCCGGCCCGGCCTGGACCTTGTTGGCTGGCTGGCCCAAGAAGACGGGAAAATTACGCTTGGTGCAGGCCTACGATTCGGTGAGCTGACCTCGGAGGTAGTGCAGCTGCTCGCAGCAACTGAAGCTGCTGTGACGGTGACCCCATGGCGCTCCATACTCATCCACGACCTCGATGAGCATGAAGCGGAGTCGGTGCTGCGGGTGCTGGCGCCCCGGGGCCTTGTCTTCGACCAAGAGTCGCCATGGTTGCGAGTCTCGGCCTGCCCGCACTGCCACCTATCGCTATCCAATACCGAAGGTGATGCCGAAACTGCGGTTCATTCCGGTGATTTGCCTGCAGGCCGCGTGCACTTTGCCGGCTGTGACATGCGTTGTGGCTTGCCGCGTGGCAACTTCATTGAGTACCTCGCACTGGCGGACGGCGAGTACGAGGTCTCGTCCACTAGCTAACCCAAGTGGCGCTTGAATAGCGCCAGAATGTGCGGCAAATCCGCCATATACGGAATCATGTGGTTAATCCCCAGCTTGCCCGGCAGATGCGGTGTTTCATCGACCCGGTAACGCACAGGGGTTCCTTTTGAACGCCACGCATGGAATACATCGGTGACTTGGCCATGCGGAATGATGTCATCGTGGCGACCCGACCCCAGCAGCACAGGATGTCGCGGATGGTCTTGGCCTAGCTTTTGCCGCTCCAACGCCTGCAACAGCTGCGGATAGCGGTGCGCCACCTGCATCAGCGACTGCCGCGAGCGCATCATGGTACGGGTATCTGCCAATCCAGAGGCGAACGCCGAACCTGCAATGCACAGTGAATCATTGACCCGCAGCGTGTGCAGGCCCAGGGGGCTCAGCTCCTGCTGCTCTAGCTCTTCTCGCAGCTCCGGGATATTGTCCAAGGTTTGATTAGTGGCGTAAGCCAATACTCCGGCAATAAGCGACCCGTCGACGGCTCGCATCACCTGCATCAGGTCCGAGGGTGGGGCTCCGACATAGCTGGCCTTCACGCTCAGTTCTGGGGCGTATCGGTGCACATTCTCCGCGGCCCACCCAGCGGCGCCACCGCCCTGCGAATAACCGGTGAACCCAACCTTGGTTTCTTTCGGTGCGCCCATAGCCTGCAGGGAGGCTGCGGCGGCATCGATAAGTGCCTGCCCCGAGGCGATATTGTCCACATACTTCTGGGAGCCGGTGTGTGGGTCACGCGGATGGTCGATAGCCACCACCGCGTAGCCTGCGGCTAACAATGGCGCCACAATAACCGCTTCATACGGCATCACAGCATCAACTGGGTTAATCCGTAGCTGCACACCGGTGCGGAAGGCATTAGAGGCATCACAGTGCTTGCCAACGCCCTGGGTTCCAGGTGCCACCGCCACTAGCGGCCGCGGCCCCCTCCCTCTCCATGGTTGCTTAGGGACGGTCAATACCCCAGAGGTCGTGAGCTGTCCGCCCACGGAATCAGTGGTGCGGTACGTGACCTTCTTCGCAGTTAGTCCTTGCGTCGTGGCAGAGCCGCTGCCATTGCCCTCAGCAATCGCGAACACCTTCTGCGACACTAGCAGGCCCCGGTTAGGTGCTGGGGCTGGGTGCGACGGCAGTGGCGTGAAGTCGCTCGTTCCTTGTGGCAGCGTCTTGGTATCACCCGCGTCACCGGGGGCTTGTTGCGCCGAACCGGACTGCCCACCAGGCTGCAGTGAACCCGGTAAGGACGACCCCGGCACACCTGGGGCCGGCAACCCCGGGGCCGGCATCGAGGATTGTGCGGCGGCATGTGCCCCGCTGCTCAGTAACAAGGCGCCGCTGGCGAGCAACCCCAGCACGGACTTAAGTTTTGTAGAAACCATGAAACTCCTTCGGAAAAAGTTTTCTTGGGGAATGGTTTCTATAATTTAACTATCTTCTGAGCGATTTTTAACGAAACGGCGGAAGTAGTAAGGCTTCCGAGGCATCAGCGACCACCCGCACACCTGGTCGTACCGTCGGTGGCTCCGGTGTAATCATCACCACTGGTACCCCGGCGCGCCGGGCCGCTGCCAGCGATAACTCGTCCGTGGCATCGCCGGTATTGCCCACCACAACCGCGTCCAAGCTACGCTGCTCAATCATTTCCTGAGAAACAGCTGATCCACCCCGCGGGAAGACGGTAGAAACACTTGGCCCCAGCTTGAGCTTCGCCGCGACCTCCGGCGAAATCTGCATGCCCACCTTCCGGTAACGTTCCCGCACCACCGCAGCCGCGGTACGCAAGTCAGACACTTCAATCCAATTATCGGCGCGCTGCGGGATCCACGGCTGCGGCACAATCGCAATCAACGGTGTACCCGTGGCCCGAGCCGCCTCCGACACCGACACCGAAATCTTTCCAGCAAACGGACCGGCAGCGTCAACGATCACTTCAACACCTTGCGCAATCAGCCACTTCACCAGGCCCGCTGGCCCACCGAACCCACCGATATGCACTTCCCCAGGTGGCACCAGCGACTGCGCATGATGCGGCGCGACCACTGATGTGACATGCCATCCGCCGGCCTGCAGCCGCTCCACCATTTCCAAAGCCACTGACGTACCTGCAATTACTAGCGCTCTCATCGCGGCATCCTCCGCCAGATCGCTCGCGGGGTCACCGACATCGCCGCAGCGAGCAGCGCCAGCGCGCCGGGCACCCAGATCCGTGTTTTACCTTTCGCCAGCGCCTCAACTACCGCTTCGGCGACCTGCTGCGGGGTCGACGACAATGGCGCTGGTTTCATCCCCTCGGTCATCCGCCCAATGACGAACCCTGGCCGAGCCAGCAGCAACTGCACCCCTGTGCCCGCCAACGCATCCTGCAGTCCTTGAATGAAACCATCTAGGCCCGCTTTCGCGCTGCCATAGACATAGTTCGCGCGCCGCACCCGATGACCAGCAATCGACGAAAACGCCACGATCTGTCCGCCGCCCTGCCGCTTCATCTGGCTGGCCAGCGCCGTTAGTAATGCGACCTGCGCGGTGTAATCCACATGCACGATGTCAGCCGCATACGCTCCATCAGCTTCGGCGCGTGCTTGGTCCCCGAGCACCCCGAATGCGACCACTGCGATATCAATGGCCCCATAGTCGGCGACCAATTCGTCAACAAGCCCGGTGGCCGCGGTGATGTCTGCAGCGTCGAAGGGGACCTGGACAACCTCCACGGCGCCGGCGGTGCGCATGGTTGCGGTCGGTTCAGTGAGCTTATTGACGTCGCGGGCAGCGAGAACGACTCGACGTCCGGCGGCGAGTCGTCGGGCGACCTCACCGCCGATTTCGCTGGCGCCGCCGAAAATGACGAGAGTGCTGGTGGTGGACATAACCCCAATCGTACTGGTCGGGCTACGTACCCAGCGCGACCACGCCGCGGCGAATCGCAGTAATCGCATCGGAGGCATTGTCGCGGACCTCATCGCTGTAGCCCGTCTGGCGGACCTGAATCAGCAGGTCAACAACCTGGCGGCACCAGCGGACAAAGTCACCGGCGGTCAGCTCCGCACCGTTTTCCTCCGCGGCCGCCAAGCAATAACCCAATGGCGCGCCCGCTGTCCACTGGTGCATCGCGGTGGCGAAGGAATTATCCGGCTCGCGCGTCGTTGGCAACTTATGGCGCACCTCATCGGCAACCAGCTCTTGCCAAATCCGACGAGTCGCCGCCAGCGCTCCATCCAACGGCTCAGTTGGGGATGCGCCCGCCACACCCATCTCGCGGCGGTTTTCGAACACCAAAGCGGAGACCGCACCAGCGAGCTCTGCCGGGTCCAAGCCTTCCCAAATACCGCGGGAAAGGCACTGGGCAACCAGCAAGTCCGCCTCGTTGTGGATGCGGGCCAGCTTCTCGCCTTCCACCGTCACCGTGCGCTGACCGTCGGTGACTTCGAGGTAGTTCTTCTCTGTCAGCAGCGCCAAAATGCGGTCAAACATGCGACCCAACGTGTCGGTAGCACCGCCGACCTTCTTCCGCAGGCGAGCCTCATTGCGGCGCGCGCGGTTAATCTGCTCACCGACGCGGGCGAATTCCTCCCGCTGCGGCCACTTGTGCGCCGGATGCGCCTTGAGCCGCGCCCGGATTGGCGCCAAATGGCGAGCCTTAGTCCGAGGAGCAGTCGGGATGCGCTTTGGTGCCGAAATCCGCGACCGGCGCAGTGCCTGCTTGACCTGACCAACTGCCCGCTTCGGGTGCCGGCCGGCATCAGCCGGAATCCGAATCCGGCCAAGCACCGGTGGGGCCACCGCAAACATTGAGGAGTAAATCCGTCCGGTCCACCCAGACTCGGAAATCACGGTCGGCCGCGCCGCCGCGCTGGTATCGACCCGGGTGACCACCGCGAGCTGCGGCCGCTTACCCGGCAAAGCAATAACCTCACCGGCATTCAGCTTGCGCAACACCGCCTGAGTTTCCTGCTCCCGCTGCCGCGAATTCGCCTTCCGCGCGGCCTTTTCTTCCCGAGACAGCTCATCGCGGATCGCCATATACTCCAGGAAGGACTCGGTCTCTGCCTCGTCGTAGTGCTCGCCGACCATTGTGCGTAGCTGCAGCTCCAGCTCAGCGAGGTCCTGCTCCACCCGTTCGAGTTCGCGGACCTGACCAACCACACTGCCGTCCGCCTGATACTGGGCGAAGGACTTCTCCAGCAGTCGCACCGCATCGTCATAATCCATGGTGCGCAGCAGGTTGATGGACATGTTGTAGCCCGGCCGGAAGGTAGAAATCAGCGGGTAGGTACGCGTCGACGCCAAACCGGCGACCTGCCGAGCATCCATCGCTGGTGCCCACTGCACCACCGCATTACCTTCAACGTCAATCCCGCGGCGGCCCGCACGGCCCGTCATCTGCGTGTACTGCCCTGGGGTGAGGTCCACATGTGCCTCACCGTTGAATTTCACCAGCTTTTCCAGCAGCACCGATCGGGCCGGCATATTAATGCCCAGCGCCAACGTTTCCGTAGCGAAAACTGCCTTGACAAGCCCTTCATTAAAGAGCTTTTCGACGATATGACGGAACGCTGGCAGCATACCGGCATGGTGCGCCGCTACCCCGCGCGTCCACGCAGTTTTGACCCGGTCGTAGTCAAGTACCTCAAGGTCGGCTGCTGGAATATCGACGACGCCGGCATCGGCGATCTCTGCGATGCGTTGCGCTTCGGACTCGGAGGTCAGTACCAGCCGGTTGCCAAGGCATTGGCGCACTGCGCCATCGCATCCAGCGCGGGAGAAAATGAACACAATCGCCGGCAGCATCTTATTGCTACCCAAGACGCGGAGAGTTTCTGGTCGTCGCAGTGGCCGGTAGCCAGCAATTTCGCTGGTGTCATCATTCCATTGGCGGCGGCGCTGGCCACGCTCAGCTTCCCGGCGTTTAGCGCGTCGCGATTTCGCATTGCCACCGCGTCGGTATTCATACCGGTCCCGTTCCCGGTCAGCTACTGGGCCGCCACGTTGCGCTAGCAGTGCGCCATGTTCTGCACGGGCAGTGGCCTGTAGCAAGTCTGGGTTCACAGCGAAACTACCTGGCTTGAACAGCGGGAACATATGCTTGCCCACCAGCATCCACTGGTTCAGCGGCACTGGGCGAAGATCCGAGACAATAATGTCGGTGCCGCCACGCACTGTGGAAATCCAGCGGCCAAACTCCTCCGAGTTCGACACCGTGGCCGACAGTCCAATGACATGGATGTCTTCGGAGAGGTTAAGGATCACTTCTTCCCAAACAGGGCCACGTTCCTGGTCAGCGAGGTAGTGAATCTCGTCCATGACCACGTGCGTGAGGCGGCGCAGCGCCGGTGAGCCGGCGTAGATCATGTTGCGCAGCACCTCGGTGGTCATGACGACAATGTCGGCATCGCCATTAATCGCAACATCACCGGTGAGCAAGCCGACGGCATCTTCGCCGTATTCATCGACTAGGTCGTGGAACTTCTGGTTACTCAGCGCCTTAATTGGTGTGGTGTAGAAGCATTTACCGCCAGTGGCTTTCGCTGCGTACACTGCGAACTCACCAACGAAGGTTTTACCGGCGCCGGTTGGTGCACAGACCAATACTTCTCGGCCATCTTCAATGGAGATGCAGCCGCGGAGCTGGAAATCGTCTGGGGTAAACGGCAAGTCAGAAATGAATTCTGACAGGAGACTGCCCGGCTTGACTATCGGCTTATCGGCTGTGTCCGTGGCGGTGTAATGGAATAGCCGCGAGCCGGGCATAGGCTGTGGGACTTCCTGTGGCGTCCCAGACTCATCGGCGTAGTCTTCGCCGGGATAGGGTTCGTCGACATCGAAGTCATCATCAAAGTCGGCGTCATCGACGTCGTCATCGTAGTCCTCCTCATGGAGGTCGAAGAACTCGACGTCGTCGTCAATATCGAACCGAAGGTCTTCCTCACGCGGGTGCATATAACCAGGGTGTCACAATTTCCGCGCTCGCGCCGCAAGCTGCGGCGCAATGACCCGGCGAGCCGGCTTTGAGCTTACAGAACGTCGTCGAAAGAACCAGTGTCGCGGGCAGAAAAATCGCCCAAGTCTTCGGCGTAGTCGCCGCCAAACGGCTGAGTACGTGGCCGGGATACACCATCGTTGCGGCGTGTTTCACGCACTGAGGTCGGAGCCGATACCGGTGAAACTCCACCGAGCTGCGACGGTGAACCCAAATCGGATGGCGTATCCAACCCAGTTGGTGCACCGACATCGCTAGGCGAACCAAGACCCTGCGGGGCATCTACTCCACCGGCGCTCAAATCCAATGAGGACGCAGTTTCATCATCCAGATCCAGCCATTCTGGTCGCTTTTCGACCAGTTTGCGGTCATGGATGCGGGAAATCTGAATGGCGATTTCCGCCAGCAGCACCATGGTGGATGCCAGCGCAACCATCGACATTGGGTCGCCACCCGGCGTCATAAAGGCAGCAAAAATGAACAGGCCGATGATGATGAGGTGCCGCTTTTCCTTCATCTGCTCGTACTTCAAAACACCCACACGGTTGAGCATGATGATGATGAGCGGTAGCTCAAAGCTGACACCAAACACCACAATCAGGGTGATCAGGAAGTTGAAGTAGCTCGTACCCGACAGTGCTGCGGCTTGGAAATCCTGACCCATGGTGAGCAGGAACTCCAGTCCGAAGGACACGACGAAGTAGGCCAGCACTGCGCCAAGAACAAACAAGGTCACGGCAGCGGAGACAAAAGTCAGGGTGTGCTTGCGCTCATTGCGCTTGAGTCCTGGGGTGATGAACGCCCAGATTTGGTACAACCACCACGGTGACGACAACACCACACCGGCCAATGCGCCGACCTTAAGTCGGAGCATAAACATGTCCATTGGGGTTGTGGCCAGCAGGCGGCATTCCCCATCAGCGGTTAGGCTCACCCGCTTATCTGGATCCAATGAGCAGTACGGGCCGCGAAGGATTTCACCGAGTGCTGGGATTCCGCCCCATTGCACCGTGCCGACTTTAGGAATCGTGAAACTGAAACCGGGTACCGCGGTTTGGTACCAAATGAACCCAACGATGGTGCCGACCACGACGGCCAGCAGAATCTGGATCACTCGGTCGCGGAGCTCATTGAGGTGCTGCACAATTGACATGGCACCTTCCGGATTGCTCCGGCGGTTTTGGATCTCGCGTTTCAGTTGCCGCTTGCGGCGTCGTTCAGCACGGAGCTGACGACGGCGTTGGCGGTCGGCTTCGGACGATGGGACTGAAGAAGTCATTGCGAAATGACGATGCCGTTAGGCGTCCTGCTCTGGCGTGCGGTCCTGCTGCACCTGAGGCTGCTGAGTAGGCTGCTGCACGTGTGGCTGCTGAGCCTGAGTTTCCTGCTGCGAAGCCGGGGTCTTTTCGATTTCCTTCTTCGCATTCTCGTTCTGCATCTCGTTCATTTCAGATTTGAAAATACGAGCGGAACGGCCAATAGAGCGCGCAGCTTCCGGCAACTTCCGAGCCCCGAAGAGCAAAACAACAACCAGCAAAATAATCAGAAGTTCTGGCCAACCAATAGGCATGTTCCGTTACCTTTCCTTAATAGCTCCACACAGCTTAACGCCGACTAATTATCCCCGCTAGACGGGGCTGTGTCCGCCGGGTCACATTCCAACTGAGACAACGTTTTTGCTACCTGATTTCGCAAAACTTCCCGCAGCTCATGGGGTCCCACAACCTGAATTCCCGGCCCATAGGCCTGAATAAAACGTGCCGCCCAGGCAACGTCAAAAAGCGGCAAGTACCCCCACGCCCGTTCCGAGTCGTCGAAAACCAACTCGATATCGGTGTAGTCAGCCACCCACCACAGGTCTTTAACAACCAGCAATTCAGCCCACTGCTCAACGTCGCGGATATTGCCCGGATCATTGACATCGACATCAATGTCCTCATATCGACGCCGACGGGCACTACTGACTTCAATATCACTCATCCGATCCAGGAAAAACGTCCTTCGGGACTGAGCTACGTCCTGGGTCTGGTCGTGGACCTTCCGGTCAATAGCCACGAGGAACGGACGACCATCCTTCAAAATGGCGCGCACTGGATCGACGAGTCGTTCGGTGACTGTGTTGCGTGTTTCGCCATGGTAGGTAAACCGCAAGGCTTTATTCTGCTGCAGCGCTTGGTCAATCGCGTGATGAATCGGATTCGATGCCGCGGGCGCTGCGACAGCTGTGTCGGAAGGCTCGATACCAACGAGCGACTCCAGTTTGCTTATCGCTGAGCCTAAGGACTGCACGTCGCCGTACAACGCTGGAGCCGACCGTAGGTGCTTCAATGCGATGAGCGTCAGTCCGATCTCATCTGGCCGCAGGTGGGAAAGCTCCCGGAATCCCTGCCGCGAGGTTTCCCAGGTGCCTTCACCTGCTGCAAGCGGCCGCCAGAAGCCATGGAGTGACTGGGTGAGACGGACCCCCTCCGCGCTTTCTACGTATGAGTAGGTGTGAGCGTCAAGAAGCAAGTCCCCTGCCTTGACTCCGATGCCGGTGCCTTCCGCGGACCCGACTTGGTCCATCATCTCCAGCAGTTTCGTCAGTTCACTGCGGGTCACGCCCAGTCGTCTCGTGAGCTCCGTGAATGCAATAGGTTCCTCGGTTGCTTCGTTCTCCAGGATCTCAATCAGGGCCCATAACTGCAGCACCTCGTTCGGTGCGACTTCCGCTGACTGGGGCGCGCTGTCCTCCATCACATTCGCTAAGTAGCTACGCACCATCTGACCGGTGACTACCTCACCGCCACCAATGGGAGTTTCCTTATCCAAGTCGCCAAGGATACCCGTGAAGCGTTGTCGCACCTGGTCCTTCAGCGACTCGGGCGACTGAACCGTGACATCTGGTTGAAACTCACAAATCGTGCGCAGCAGCTCATCTGGGTTAGCGCCGGACACCTTCAACGGCACCAACCGTTCCCCATCAGCGACAATGTCGGCATGTGTTGGCAGATTATCGTCACTAAGCCACTTGGCGAACGCCGACACTAACCGCAACGGTACGGACAGCTCGGCGTCCTCGTGGTCGACGGTATTGCGACGCAGTGACTCGGTGACCAATGCGGCTAACTCATGCGAAGACGGCACTGGCTGCGTCACCGTCAGATCGGTACGTACCTGGAGGTCATCGATATGCGGCGCGCGAAAAGCGCGGACCGCATCGCGATCGGTGTCCCAACCAATGAGGTATGTGCGGCCATCTTTGACTTCCCAACCCCACGGCTCCATTTGCCGCTCAGTCCAATCCGTCGCCGAATTCGGCTGATACAAAAACTGCACCGGATGTTTGCCGACCGCATCAAACAAGTTGGCGTGCTCATCGGCAGACAACAAAATGGAATCCGGAATTAAATAGGACGCATTACGAATAGCGTGGAATTGATCGGAACCAACCGCAGCCGGGGCGAGTTTCATACTCATATTCGCTACCTGCGCCCGCAAATCGGGCTGCAAAAGCATCGACGTCGCAACCTGAATGAGCGCCCACTCCTCGGCAGTAAACCGAATATTATGGCCGGCACTATTGCCTTTCAGCCGGTAGCGCACCCCATCGGGAAAATTCACCTTTTCGACGAAAACCCCGACGGCAGCTAAATCTCGGATATCGCGATCCAGCGTTCGTTGGAAACTCTCCGGAACGGTGTACTGGCCATAACCATTTGCAGAGCGTTTGAGATAGGACGCAGTTCGGCCTTCATGGCCGGCCCCGCGCAGCGCAGTAATAAGCTGCATGAGGCGCGGCGGCACACTATCAAACGGGGCAAACTCTTCCGAGTCGAAATCCACGGTCAACTCCAATCTGGTCTAGCCCATCGACGCAATTAACTCCGCAACTGCTGCGTTTTCACTCTGGAATGGATCTTCGCACACAACCATCCGCGGTTCGGGACGATTGACCTTCAGGTGCGTCCAATCCACCGTAATGTCGGCGCCTGCCGAGCGGGCTGCCTGCAAGAACTGTCCACGCAGCGCCGCCCGAGTGGTCTGCGGCGCGGTGTGTTCCGCTTCTGCCACTGCCACCGGATCCACCCAACGCTGAGCAAGTCCCTTGGCTTCCAGCACCTGGAAAATGCCCCGACCTGGACGGATATCGTGGTAGGACAGGTCCAGTTGAGCAATGCGCGGATGGTCCAAGTCGAAATTGCCGCGGCGCATAAAACCATCCAGCAGCTTTTTCTTAATTGCCCAGTCCACTTCGGTGTCAATTCCGGAGAGGTCACCGGTTTCCAGCGCCGAAATAACTCGGCCCCACAGGTCGAGGACGCGGCGCATTTCGGCATTAGAGGTGCCGGAGTCGTCATTGCGCTGCGCCACATATTCAGTGGCCGCGTCAAAGTAGATTCGTTGAATATCCAGTGCGCTCATTGTGCGGTCATCACGCAGCACCACTTCTGCCCCGCCCGTCAGGTCGCGGGCAACGGCGCGAATGGATTTAATTTCATTCGCCACTTCAAGGTCCGGTAGTGGCCAATTCGCTTCCATCATTTCCAACACCAGATGAGTCGACCCCACCTTCAGTGCTGTGGTGCATTCGGACATGTTGGAATCACCGACGATGACATGCATGCGTCGAAAAGCATTGGAATCGGCGTGCGGTTCATCGCGGGTATTAATAATCGGGCGGGACCGTGTTGTGGCGGAGCTGACGCCTTCCCATACGTGGTCAGCGCGCTGCGCGAACGTGTAGGAGGTTGGCTGGCCATCATAAAGACTGCCCGGCAACGGCTTATTCACCATGCCGGCGCCGCACAGCAACTGCCGAGTAACCATGAACGGCAGCAAGGACACCCCGAACTTTTTCAGCGAGGTGGCGCGACTAATTAAATAGTTCTCGTGGCAACCATAGGAATTGCCGACCGAGTCGACATTATTGCGGAATAGGTAGACTTTCCCGGCGATTCCCTCATTCGCTAGGGATTCCTCTGCCTGCTCGGCAAGCCGATTAAGCATGACATCGCCAGCGCGGTCATGGGCAATGAGCTGCGACAAACTATCGCATTCCGCGGTCGCATATTCCGGGTGGGAACCAACATCCAAATACAGCCGCGCAGCATTATTCGTGAAGATATTCGTCGAACCGAACTCTTCAATCACCGGACGGAATAGATACCGCGCAATGTCATCTGGCGATAGCCGCTGCGAGCCATCAACAGTGCAGGTAATGCCGTATTCGGTTTCAATGCCAGTAATCCGCCGAGTCAACGGGCCTTGAGGGGCTTCCACGGCCTACTGGCCACCCTTCTGCACGTAGGAACGAACGAACTCTTCTGCATTCGATTCGAGCAGATCATCAATCTCATCAAGCAAATCGTCCGTGTGCTGCAACTGCTGCTGGGCCTGGCCGGAACCAGCAACCTCGTCGATAGCATCGTCGCCATCATTGTTGCCGCCGCCACTGATTTGAGTGCCACGAATATCAGCCATGGTGTAATCCCTTTTCGGTTAGTTGTTAGTTTGTTTGAGCTTATCGACGACTTGGGTCACATTCGCGGATGTAGCAATGATCTCTTCTGTTTCGGATCGATTCATTGCCCATGGGTCGGAAAAGACGAGCCGCTCAAGTCCATTGTCGGTGTCAAGGATCATTGATTCCCAGCCCACTGCCGCAATATCATGCGCGAACTTTGCCATCATCATGCCGCGGAAATAGGCGCGAGTATCCGCTGGTGGCTCGTCAATTGCCGCAGTGACCTCGTCCTCTGTGACCAAACGTTTAATGGCGCCGCGGGCCACCAAGGCGTTATACAGTCCCTTGTTTGGATCAATATCGGAGTACTGCAGGTCAATCAGACGCAACTTCGGGTGATCCCATCCCAGACCAGCGCGGTTACGCAACCCTTCCATCAGCTTGAGCTTCGCGGTCCAGTCCAGCAGATGAGCGGTGGACATTGGGTCAGTGTCCAGCATGTCCAGTACTTCCATCCACAGGTCGGCAACCTGCTGGTCGACTGCGGAGAACCTGTCTCCGAGCGCTTCGGTGACACGCTGGTGGTAGATTCGCTGAATCTCAATTGCGGTGCGGAGCGTGCGGAAGTCGGAGTGTTCCAGCTTCTCCGTGCAGGACAGGTCTTGGCTGACGCGCTGCACATCCTTGACTGGGTCGCGCAGCTGTAGGTCGGAAAAGTCTACTCCGGCTTCGATGGCATCGAGCACCAGGCAGGTGGTGCCGAGTTTGAGGAAGGTCGAGTACTCCGACAGGTTGGCATCGCCAATGATGACATGGAGGCGACGCCACACATCAGTCTCAGCATGCGGCTCATCGCGGGTATTAATAATGCCGCGGTTGAGCGTCGTTTCGAGTGACACTTCCGTTTCGATATAGTCGGCGCGCTGCGAAATCTGGAAGCCCGCCTTTTGCCCCGTGGTGCCAATGCCTACGCGACCCGAACCGGTGAATACCTGGCGAGTGACGAAGAATGGGATGAGCCCAGAAATAATGGCATCGAAATCAGTGTCGCGACGGAAGAGATAGTTCTCGTGGGTGCCGTAAGAGGCCCCTTTGCCGTCCACATTATTCTTGTAAATCTTCAGCTGCGGGTGGCCTTCAGTGGCGCTAGAAATCTTCGCTGCCTCATGCATAATCCGCTCCCCAGCTTTGTCATAGACAACCGCTTGGTAGGCATCAGTGACTTCTGGTGCGGAATACTCGGGGTGGGCATGGTCCACATAGAACCGAGCGCCATTGTTGAGCACCACGTTGGCCGCGCCGACCGCATTCGGATCCAACGACGGCGCATTGTCGGAGCGGTACCGGCGCAAATCAAAACCGCGGGAATCACGTAGCGGTGATTCAGGTGAATAGTCCCAGCGGGTGCGGCGGTCTTCCCCACCGCCGTATTCACTGGCATAAGCAATAATGACCTGGGTGGAGGTCAAAATAGGGCTGACGGTGGGATCTTCCGGCGTAGAAATGCCGTACTCGACTTCGGTACCAATAAAACGCTGAGCCATTAGTGCTGCACCACCCGAACATCAGTGACTCGGCCAAAGGTACGGCCGGAAATCTTTGCCCACTCATCTGGGTTAGAGGTATTCGGTAGATCTTCACCTTCGGCGAATTCCTTGGCCACTGCCTCAAGCAGATGTGCCAAAGTGACGCCCTCGCCGCGGCCAGCAATAACGTCCTTAATCGCGAACTTCTTCGCGCGGTCCACAATGTTGGAAATCATGGCACCAGAGTTCAAATCTGAGTGGTAGAGCATTTCCTTCGAACCGTCGGCATAAGTCAATTCGACGTATTCATTGTCCGGAGAATCGGTGTAAATTGCGTCGACCACTTCGTCAATAAGCGAATTGACCAGAGCGTCAACAGAACCGGCAGCTTCGATAGCCGCAGGAGCATACGGCAGCTTGTCTGTCAGATACTTCGAGAAGATTTCGCGGGCTGCGACCGCATTTGGCCGATCGATGCGAATCTTGATGTCCAGACGACCTGGCCGCAGAATCGCTGGGTCAATCATCTCTTCGCGGTTCGATGCGCCAATGACAATGACGTTTTCCAGACCTTCGACACCGTCAATTTCCGCCAGCAGCTGCGGCACCACCGTGTTTTCCATATCGGAGCTGATGCCAGAGCCACGGGTACGGAAAATGGAATCCATCTCGTCGAAGAAGACAATGACTGGCTTGCCGGCCTCGGCAATTTCGCGGGCGCGTTCAAAAATCAGCCGAATCTGGCGCTCAGTTTCACCCACATATTTATTCAGCAGCTCCGGGCCCTTGACATTTAAGAAGTAGCTGCGGGCATTGCGCGCTACCTCCTCGGACTCACCGCGGGCTTCCGCCATCTTGGTTGCCAAGGAATTGGCAACTGCCTTGGCAATCAGGGTTTTGCCGTTACCCGGTGGGCCGTATAGCAACACGCCTTTTGGTGGGCGCAGGTTGTAGGCAGCGTAGAGCTCTGGGTGAAGAAACGGCAGTTCCACTGCGTCGTGGATCTCGGAAATCTGCTTCTCTAGGCCGCCAATGTCGGCGTACTCGACGTCAGGGATTTCCTCCAGCACCAGCTGCTCAACTTCAGCCTTCGGAATTACTTCGAAGGCATGGCCAGACTTGCGGTCAATCAGCAAGGTTTGACCTGGCTTAATGCCCTGCTCCAACACTTTGCCAGCAAGGCGAATGATGAACTCCTCGCCGGTGCGGTCCACCACGAGGGCGCGCTTGCCGTCGAACAACACGTCCTTGACTTCCGCTAGGTCACCGGAGTCGGTGAACCCACAGTCCTCCACCACGAGATTGCCTTCGGCGATGCGCACTAGCGCACCTGGCGGAATGTTCTTCAGTGGTAGCTTCTTATGCACGTTCAGGCGCATGCGGCGATTGCCGGTGTACACCTCGGCGAAGCGGCCATTCGACCCTTCGGATACCTCCAGGAAAGTTCCGTACGTCGATGGGGGTTCGGTCATCTCGGCGAAATCTTCCCGCAGTGCCTGCAGTTGGTTGCGGGTTTCGCGCAGCAGCTGCACCAATTTGGCGTTACGGGTGCCTAAGGTCCGGTTTTTCGACTCGAGGTCGTTGACTTGCTGCTGTAGATTTTCCGGCGTTGTCATGGCTCCAGCCTACAAGGGTCGAGGTTGATTAGTTTTAGCGGCGGTTTCGGCGTTGCGGACGCGGTGCGACGGTGCCGTCGGCCAAGCGCCGAGCGGTGATGAGGAATGCGGTGTGTGCCTGCATCCGGTGAACGGGGCGAACGGCGAGGTCCACGACATGCCAGTCACGAACAATGGTTTCCCAGGCGCGTGGCTCCGTGAAGCAGCCTTGGGCGCGGATACCTTCCATGACTTTCATCAGCTGGGTGACGGTCGCGACGTAGCAGATGAACATGCCGCCGGGCTGCAACACGGTTTTGACGGTGTCAAGGCATTCCCATGGCTGCAGCATATCCAGGATGACGCGGTCGACTTTGCCGCCGAGCTCTTCCACAGTGGCTTCGTTCAAATCGCCAAGGCGCAGGTCCCAGTTCTCTGGGTGCTCGCCGAGGAACCCAACAACGTTCTTTTCGGCGGTTTCTAGGTGGTCTTCGCGGATTTCGTAGGAAATCAGCTGGCCGTCGTTACCAATCGCCCGCAGTAGGTAGAGCGATAGTGCGCCGGAGCCGGCACCAGCTTCCAAGACGCGCGCCCCAGGGAAAATGTCGCCTTCCACCAGAATTTGGGAGGCGTCCTTCGGGTAGATGACTTGTGCGCCGCGTGGCATGGATAGGACATAGTCCATCAAGGTGTGGCGCTGAGCGAGGTATACGGTGCCTTCGCCGGACAGCACGGTGGTGCCTTCGTCTTTGCCGATGAGGTCATCGTGGGCGATGGGCCCGCGGTGGGTGAAGAACCGCTCCCCTGGGGTCAGGGTGATGGTGAACTTGCGGTTCTTCCCGTCGCTGAGTTGGACTCGGTCGCCAACTTGAAATGGCCCGCTTGCTGCCACGGCTAAACTCCTTCAGTCAGGGGATGTGACTGTCCAGTTTAGGCGGCGCGGGCCAGCGAGTTAACCAGCGGTGGCGATTTCGTCTGGCTGCTTAGGCAACGTGGTCTTCGCGGTGACTTTTCCGGAAGCCAAGTCGACCACATGCAGGGTGTTGTCCGCTGGGTTGGTGACGTAGGCAACGTCACCCTTCACGGTGACTGCTGGGCGTGGCTGCTGCCATTCTTCTGGCGCTTCCCACTTGTCAATCACGTCGATGCTCTGAGTGACCTTCCCGGCTGCTGGGTCAATGACATGCAGTTTGCCGTCGGTACCCAGAACCACGCCTTGGCCTTCGTCAGTCATCTTTAGGGAGCGGAAGGTGTAGGACGTGCCGAGTTCGATAAGCTTGCGCTCGGCAGTTGCGGTATTCACTGCGACGATGCGGGTTGGCTTTTCGGACTTGTCGCCTTCCTTGACCTTGTAGTCGCCGATGACCCATTCGCTGTTCAGGTTGGCGGCCTCGGTACCGGTGCGGCCGTATGCGTCTTCAGCCTTAGCCTTCTTCACCTTGCCGTCCTGGAAGATGATGACACCGTCGGTGCAACCAGCCAGCACGGCGCCGTCGGCAGCTTCACCGACACCATGGGTGCCTGGGCAGTCCATGAAGTCCTGCTGTTCTTTGCCGTCCTTGTCCACAATCATCAGGCCGCCGGCTTTTTCGCCGTCAGGCTTGGTGGTCAGGTACTTGCCATCCTCCAGCTTCAGGGCGATGCCGTGGTGGGCTGGGATGGAGAAGGTGTCTTTGATGGCAGCTTCTGGCTTACCAGCCACGAGGTCCTTCAGCACAACTTCGGTCACCTTGCCGGTGGCATCGTCAAAAAGCACGGTGGCTTCTGGTGTGCCAACAACGTGGCCAGGCTTTTCGGCGTCGACGGCAAGCTCGGACCAGGTGGCGTCGCCTGCGTAGTAGTGGAAGTGGTCGCCGTGGCCTTGCTTGTAGGCGCCGAGGTCGAGTGGTTTGAAGGCATTGTCGGTGGAGACGATGACGTGGCGGCCGTCGCCGGATGGGTTCAGGCGCAGGTAGCCGTCCGCGTCGAATTCGGAGAGGACCTTTGGCTCGGTGCCATCGGCTGCGTCGGTGGCGTCGACGACCATGACTCCGCCGTCGGTGGAGATAGCCAGGCGGGTTTGTTCGCCGCGCACTTCCTTTGGTTGTGCAACTTCTTTAGCGCTGGTGGTGGCGCTGCTGCTGGTGTCGGTGGTGGCGGCATCGTCGCTGCTGGAGCAGGCGGTCAGTCCGGCGGATAGGGCGATTACGGATACGAGTGAGGCGCGGTATGCGCGGGAGAAATGCGATTGCATGGGAAAAACCCTAGCGGTTACTGACAATGAATATCAATAAAGGGCTGGGTTAAGTAAGTAAAGTGTTGCGAAAAGGGTTCGCGCCGGGCTGTCTGACCCGGGAACTACACTTGTGGACATGACCCCTCGCCCACTCGCTTTATCCCCTTCCCGCGCCGCAGATTTCCAGCAATGCCCCCTGCTGTACCGCCTGCGCGCCATCGACCGCATCCCAGAGCCTTCGACCATCCACCAGGTCAAAGGCACCCTCGTCCACGCGGTCCTTGAGAACATGCATGGGCTCAGCCGCGCCGAACGCACGTACCCGACCGCCGTCAAAATGCTCAAACCCCAGTGGGAAAAGATGCTTATTGACGATCCGGAGCTGTCGGAATTAGTTCCCGAAACTGAGTTAATGGACTTTCTGGTGGACTGCCGCGGACTGCTCAAGGGCTACTTCATCATGGAAGACCCCACCCGATTTGATGCCGAGGCAATGGAGAAATTCATCGGCGGCGTCATCGGCGGCGACGTTCCAGTGCGCGGCTTCATTGACCGAGTCGATGTAGCACCAACTGGTGAAATCCGGATTGTCGACTATAAAACCGGTAAGAAACCGCATCCGCGCTACCAAGACAGCGCACTGTTTCAAATGCGCTTTTACTCTCTGGTGTGGTGGCGACTGACCGGAAACATGCCCACCCAGGCCCGGCTGATGTACCTGAAGGTCTATGACGACTTGGTGTACACGCCAACTGAAGCGGACCTGGAGCAATTTGAGGTGCAGGTCCGGCACTTGTGGCGGCAAATTGAAGCCTCGGGCAAATCCGGTGAATTTGCCACAAAGAAGGGCAAGTTGTGCGGTTGGTGTTCGTTTCAGGAACTATGCCCTGAGTTCGGGGGTACCACTCCGGCGTACCCCGGCTGGCCAGGAGCTGCGAACGAACACGTCTAACACATTAAAGTAAAGGGATTTACTATCTGGGTAGTAAGAATTATTGTTGACTGATCAAGAACAGTGGTGAAAGCCATGGATAGTGTGCGTGAGCGCAAGAAAGCTGAAACCCGCAGCCGACTGGCTGCGGCAGCTGCAGAGTTAATTCTCGCCGGGGAGCCAGATGGTGCCACCGTCCGAGCAATCTCTGAACACGCTGGAGTGTCCACCCGGACCTTCCACAACTATTTCACGTGCCGGGAAGAAGCCCTCTTCCATTTCGTCGCCGAAGTCGTCGCCGCTTGGACCGCCCAGATTGAATCGGTACCGGCACAACTAGGCGCCCGGAAAGCCATGCACGTGGCCACCATGAATATGTTCAACCAGCCAGAAAATGACCCGCGCTACCCTGCTAACCTCACGCTGCTTGGTGAACATCTCGCCCATGTCAGTGGAGCCGAAAACCGGCGCCGCGCATACGAGCTCTACGCACCATTGCGAGCCGCAATGGTCAGCCGGAACGGCGA
Source organism: Corynebacterium ulceribovis DSM 45146 (assembly GCF_000372445.1). Lineage (GTDB taxonomy): Bacteria > Actinomycetota > Actinomycetes > Mycobacteriales > Mycobacteriaceae > Corynebacterium > Corynebacterium ulceribovis. The sequence goes on along the minus strand of NZ_AQUY01000001.1, from coordinate 1,038,000 downwards.
TGAGCTTTCCGAAATGGAAGCCCAAGTGCTCATTGACGCTGTTATTGCAGCGGTCGGCGCCGTGCTGACGTGGTCGCAGCTCGGGCTGCTCGGCGCCGACGAAAACTTTGTCACGGCCGCGGACCAAGCGCTCACCGTGATTTGCCGCGAACGCTAGCGCGAAGCGGCCGCATTCCAAGAGCGCAGAGCCGCCAGCTACTTAGTCGGTAGCTCCGTGAAACGGGTCTCATCCGCGGCGTAGACCCTGCCCAGATACGTTGGATTCATCAGGTTTTCTGGGCTCAGCGCCTCGTCGATCTGGGTTTGCGTCAACAAGCCCCGTTCCAACACTAGGTCACGCACACTCCGGCCGGTAGCTGCGGCCTCTTTACCCAACAGATCGCCCATGTGGTGGCCAATCAGAGGGTTCAGGTACGTCACGATGCCAATCGAATTCTCCACATAGGCGCGGCAGACATCCGGGTTGGCGGTGATGCCCTCAATGCACAGCTCGTGCAGTGTCGTCGCAGCATTGCGCAGCAAGCTAATTGACTCGAACAAGCACTGCGCAATCACTGGCTCCATGACGTTGAGCTGCAGCTGACCGGCCTCCGCAGCCATCGTCAAGGTGACATCATTGCCGAACACCTTAAAGCACACCTGGTTAACCACTTCGGGGATAACCGGATTGACCTTGGCCGGCATAATCGACGAGCCTGCCTGACGGACCGGCAGGTTAATCTCATTGAGACCAGCACGTGGACCCGATGACAGCAACCGCAAGTCATTGCACATCTTCGACAACTTCATCGCCACACGCTTGAGCGCCGAATGCACCCGCACGTAGTCGCCAGTATCCGAAGTAGCTTCGATGAGGTCCGTGGATGACAGCACCTCTAAGCCAGTGACTTCCCGAAGTGCCTGCACAACAGCGTCGCGGTAATTACCCGGAGTGTTCACACCGGTACCGATTGCGGTGGCGCCCAAGTTAATGGACAGCAAATCAACCGCAGCGCTGGTGATGACATTGAGCTCTTCATCAAGGTTATTGGCAAACGCTGCGAACTCGCGCCCCAGCGACATTGGCACTGCGTCCTGCAGCTGAGTGCGACCCATCGTGATAATGTCCGCGAACTCTTCGCCCTTGACATGCAGCGCAGCGACTAGGTCAGCGATTGTCTGCTTGAGGTCCTCAATGGATTCCACTACAGCCAGGCGCAGGCCGGTTGGATAAGCATCATTTGTGGACTGGCACTTATTAACATCGTCATTGGGATTGATGATGTCGTAGCGGCCCTTCTCGTAGCCAAGGTGCTCGAGCGCCAGGTTCGCAATGACCTCATTGGTGTTCATATTCAGACTGGTGCCCGCACCACCCTGGAAGAGATCAATCGGGAACTGATCCATGCACCGGCCCTGTAGCAACACCTGGTCGCAAGCCCACACAATGACATCAGCGACATCCTGCGGCAACGTACCAATGCGGCCGTTAGCCAGCGCCGCAGCCTTCTTTACCAGCACCATCCCGCGCACAAACTCCGGAATATCGGAGACCGTGGTGCCCGAAATCTGGAAGTTACTCATAGCGCGCTGTGCATGCACACCGTAGAAAGCGGTATTGGGCACCGTCATGGGACCAAGTAGGTCCTCTTCAGTCCGCTGCGAACCTTCTGACACTACCGGCTCAGTCATTGACCATTGGCCTTTCTTATTAAGTACGAACAATGCGCAAATCGGACGCCAAAATAGCACGCGCCCCCACGCTGTACAGCTGGTCCATCAAGTGGTTTGCGCTCTTACGCGGCACCATCGCCCGCACCGCAACCCAGTTCTCATCCGCCAGTGGCGACACCGTCGGCGACGACAGACCAGGAGTCAGCTTAATGGCCTCATCCAACAGCTGGGCAGGCACGTTGTAGTCCAGCATCAGGTAGGCCTGTGCCTGCAAAATACCGCGGATGCGGTGCAGTAGGACTTCCATCTCTGGGGTGACATCCCGGCCTTCGCGGACAATGACCACCGCTTCGGATTCGACGATTGGCTCACCAAACGGTGCCAACCCCTGCTGACGCAGTGTCCGGCCGGTCGACACCACATCGGCAATCGCATCGGCCACGCCCAGCTTGATGGAAATTTCCACGGCGCCATCCAACCGGATAACGGTTGCGTTCAAACCGCGACGTGCCAAGTCTTCGCGTACCAGGTTCGGGTACGACGTAGCAATGCGCTTGCCGTCGAGCATGTCCACGGTCCACGACTGCTCCGCTGGTGCGGCGTAGCGGAAAGTCGAACCGCCGAAACCAAGCTCCAACACTTCCTGGACTGCCGACTGCGAATCGCCGGCAAGGTCGCGGCCGGTGATACCAAGGTCTAGATGGCCTTTAGCTACATAGATGGCGATGTCTTTTGGCCGCAGGAAGAAAAACTCCACCTGGTTGGTCTCATCCATGATGGTGAGGGCCTTGGAATCGCCTCGGCTTGGGTAGCCTGCTTCCTTCAGGATCTCCATGGCGGCTTCTGACAAGGAACCCTTATTTGGTACAGCAACGCGCAGCATTAGGTCGGTATCTCCGATTGTGGGTGAAAGTGTTGGGTTAGAGCTTGCGGTAGATGTCTTCTGGGGTCAGGCCGCGACCGACCATGACCACCTGCAGCCAGTAGATAAGCTGGGAAATTTCCTCTGCCAGCTCATCATCAGACTGGTACTCAGCTGCGAGCCATACTTCGCCAGCTTCCTCTACGATTTTCTTGCCTTGCGCATGCACGCCGGCATCCAATGCCGCTACGGTGCCGGAACCTTCCGGGCGATTCTGGGCACGATCCAGCAGTTCTGCGTAGAGGGAGTCAAAGTTCTTCACGTCGGCCATTGTTTCACGTTCTACCCGATGGTGGGCACTTGACCCCCGAAATCAAACACCTGCTGCAGATCTGACAACGAAGTACTCCCCAAATTGGTGCGCTGCTGCCCTGGGAAGGCCTCATCCATAATTATCGAACCGGCAGGCTTTGAGCTGCTGGTAGCCGGTGGCACATTGGCGTCATCCATCGGCAAGTACAAGGTGCGGCATCCCGCAGCGAGCCCCGCTGTTGCCCCAGTCTTTGAGTCCTCAATGACCAATGCCTGCTCCGGCGGTACCCCCGCCAGGAACGCCCCCTTGATATATGGGTCGGCGCCCGGCTTCGGGTGCTCCACCTCATTCCCGGCTACGGACGCAACGAAAAATTCGGGACCCATGGCTGCGATGCAGATATCAGCGAGCACGCGTTGGGTATTTGTCACCACGACCATCGGAATGCCAGCGGCCAATCCGTCATTAAGCAAAGTTTTTATGCCGGGGCGGAAAGAAATACCACCGGACAATAGGTCGGTCATGCGGGCGTGGAAGAAGGTGTTGCCGTCGCGAATGAGCTCTTCGGTGAGCTCGCGGCCAGTCCAAGCCGCAAGGATAGCCATGGTGTCGCGCAGTGCGCAGCCGATGGTGGCCTCGCGTCGCTCCGGGGTCAACCGACGCCCAAGTCGCTCCGACAGTTCGTAAGTGGCCTGCTCCCACAACGGTTCAGTGTTGATCAAAGTGCCATCCATGTCCCACAAAATTGCGCGCATAGTTCCCTACCGTACCGCCCCCGTCCAGATTGTTATGGTTGCGAATTTTTCCAATGCGCAACTTGTGACGCGGACCACCATTATCTTCAAGGCATGGCTTACTACGAGTTCCTAGGCACCACAGATGACGGCCTTAACCGCTACCTGCCCACCGAACACACCCACGGCGCATGGGGCGCCTTCCAACACGGTTCCCCACCAGCAGCGCTCGCCAGCCGCGAACTAGAGCGCTTCAGCCCCGACGACGGTATGCGCACCGCACGGATTACCGTTAACCTGCTCGGACCAGTCCCCTACACGGAGCTGCGCGCCCGCACCCGCATTGTTCGACCTGGCAAGCAGATCAAAAAGCTCGAAACCGAAATCCTCGCCGAATCTCGTGGCGAATGGCGGCCCTGCGTCGTAGCGACCTCATGGCGACTTGCCACCTTTGATACCTCCGAGATTGAACACACCCGCGAAGCCGCAGTACCTTCCCTCGCCGAATGCACCGAAGACAATGTGCCGCTGAAGGATTGGGAAGGCGGTTACATCCAGTCGATTGTGGCCCGGTCCGCACATGAACCTGGCCTGGAAACCGAACCGCAGATGCACTGGGTGAATACGGAGCACCAGGTCGTGGCAGCTGAAGAACCGACCGCCATTGAGCATGCAATGAGTGTGGTTGACACCGCCAATGGCATTGGTGCGGTGCTCAACCCGAAAGACTGGGCGTTTATGAATGTGGATTTGACGGTGCATTTCCACCGGGAACCAGAATTCGGCTGGTTGGGCATTAGGGCGCGCGGAAATATCGGTCCGGATGGCGTGGGTATGACCGGGACCGTGCTTTATGACGAAAAGGGCGCTGTCGGTCGGGCCGCACAAGCCCTGCTCGTGCGGCCTCAGCCGAAATAGCGCTAGCTAGAATTCGCGGTTTTTCAGGTCGGTGTGTTCGGATGACAGACCAGCCGCATGCGCGGCGGACGTCATGAGCGCGACAATGTCAGCGCGCTCATCATCGTCGATGACGGCATCTTCGAAACGTGCGTTGACCTCATTGAGTTTTTCCGTGAAGGAATCCATCACGGCAAGCACAGTTTCTTCGGTGCCGGACTCGCCGAGTTTATCCAGCGCGTCTAGGTAGTTCGTCAGAACTTCGGCTACCTGTGGGACAGCAGCTGGGTCAAAAGGCTCATCCCACAACTCGCGCTCATCTTCACGCAGGTAAGAGCCGGTTGCGTAAGTATTGAGGTTGTCGATGAACTCATCTAGCTCGGGCTGGAAACGAGATCGAATACTCATATCCACAGTATGGCGCAGATAGTCACCGCGCGCAGCCTCCAAGCGAAAGTTCTACAACTTCACGCCAAGCAGCGCGTCGACCGCCGCGCGCATCGCCTCCCCATCGGCGGCCGTGACCTCTGGCGCAGCGGGACTATCTGCCGCGGCGGCACCCTCTGCCCCGCTTACCTGCTCGCTGTCTGGGGCCGCCCACTGGTCCACCACAGTGAGAGCCGTTGGGGTGTCCAAGTCGTTGGCCAAAGCGGCACGTAGCTCGGTGATTGCCGGGGCGGCTGGCCGTTGCGGGCTCGCTACCGCTGCCCGCCAGGTAGCTAGCCGCTGCGTAGCGGTACGCAGCACCTCATCCGACCAGGACCGGTCTTCGCGGTAGTGGCCAGCAAACACCCCAAGGCGAATCGCCGAAGGATCTGTGCCCGCTGCCGTGAGCTTGCTGACGAAAACCAGGTTGCCAAGGGACTTGGACATTTTCACGCCATCGAGTTGAATCATCGCCGAGTGGACATAGAAATCAGCCATCCTACCACCGTGCACAGCTTCTGCATGCGCAGCTGAGTACTCGTGGTGTGGGAAAATCAGGTCCGAGCCGCCGCCCTGGACGGTAAAGCCCATACCCAAGCGATTAACGGCAATGGCAGAGCACTCGATATGCCAACCAGGCCGACCTGCACCAAACGGTGCGTCCCAGGAAGGTTCGCCGTCGCGAGCTGCGCGCCACAGCAGAGCGTCGAGGGGGTCACGTTTGCCTGGGCGGTCGGGGTCGCCGCCTCGTTCGGCGAAAAACTCCGCCATGGTTTCGGCATCGTAGTTCGACTCATAGCCGAAATCCGGGGTGAAGTTCCGGTCGAAATAGATGTCTCGGTACTCGTCGGCATCCACGACGTACGCAGCGCCGATATCCAACAGTTTGCCGACCATCTCAATGACTTCATCGACCGATTCAATTGCACCAATGTAGTGCTGCGGCGGAATAACCGACAGCGCTTCCATGTCACTGCGGAAGAGGTCGATTTGGCTGTCACCCAGCTCTTGCCAGTCCACCCCATCGCGCTGTGCTCGTTCAAACAGCGGGTCATCTACGTCTGTGATGTTTTGGACGTACTCGACCTTGTGGCCAGCATCAAGGAAGAGGCGGTAAATCAGGTCGAAAGTTAAGTACGTTGCTGCATGCCCCAAGTGAGTTGCGTCGTACGGGGTGATTCCGCAGACATACATCCGGGCCGGTTCGTCAACAAGCAAATTGACGGGCCGTACCTTGCCTGCCGACGTATCGAACAGCGACAAGGTCGGGAACGTGCCGGGAATGACGGGAACTTGTGGACGTGGCCATGAACGCATGAGTAACAGTGTAGGCAGTGCCGCGGATTACGCCGAGATGACCCCGGTAGCCAGCAGCAGCATCACCAACAAGCCAGCTGGGATACGGTACGCCGCGAACCAGGAGAAGGAATGATGTGCGACGAAACGCAGCAGCCAGGCAATAGAGGCGTAACCGAGCACAAAACAAATAACTACGCCAACACCAAGCTGCGCGGCCGAGGCTGCCTGACCATTGGCGGGGTCGAAGGCGTCTGGAAGTGAAAACAGCCCGGACGCCAGCACCGCTGGGATAGCCAGCAGGAAGGAAAACCGGGTAGCGACCTCGCGGTCCAAATTGCGGAACAAACCAGCCGACACTGTGCCGCCCGAGCGCGACACACCTGGGATCAGCGCCAAGCACTGGGCAAAACCCATCCAGATGGCGTCGGCCATATTCAGCTTGTCGTAAGTGCGCTGCTTCTTACCGACCTTCTCCGCCCAAATGAAGACGAATGAAAACAGCACCAGCACCGTCGCGGTGATCCACAGGTTGCGGAGCGCGTCGCGAATATAGTCCTGAAAGAGGAAACCGATAATGCCAATCGGCAAGGTACCGACAATGACCATCCAGCCCATTCGCCAATGGTCGCCCCGCTCAGCCTTATTGACGAGGCCTTTGAGCCAACCCACCGCAATCGACCAGATGTCTTTGGCGAAGAACACCAGCACCGCCAGCTCAGTGCCCAACTGCACCACAGCGGTAAACGAAGCACCGGCATCGGTGCCCCAGAACAGCTGTGACACAATCCGGAGGTGGCCGGAGGAACTGACCGGCAAAAACTCGGTCAGACCTTGGACGATGGACAGCACAATAACTTGCAGCCAAGACATGGATTCGGTGGCCGCGACAGAAGCGGAGGTAATCACGAGGCTTGACACTACTCCGGAAGTCCCCGTTGGTGCGGTACCCCAAGCCCGGTACATTGAATTGCTATGGAACACAGGCAAGTAGGTCGCAGCGGTTTGCGGGTCTCACGGTTAGGGCTCGGGGCCGACCGCTGGGGCGTCGATGTCTCACTAGAAACAGCTGAGAACATTGCCCGACAATTCCTGGATGCTGGGGGAAGTTTGCTGGAAGCGTCCCAACCCGACACCTATGGGGTTGCTGACGACATGCTGGCAACAGTGCTCAGTCAACTGCCCCGCGACGAAATTTGCCTGTCCGCAGTGTCCGGCGTCGACCCACGCAAACCTGTTGGGCGCCGAGTGGATTGTTCTCGCCGGAATTTAATTCGGCAGCTTGACGAGCGCCTGCGGGCACTGGGAACTGACTATCTCGACCTGTGGTCGGTTGCCTGGTGGGATATGCGCACCCCGCCCGAGGAAGTTGCAGACACGCTGGTCGGCGCGGTGCGAGCTGGAAAAGTCCGGTATGTCGGGGCGCGCGGCTATCGCGGATGGCAGCTCGCGGTCACAGAGGGCCTCGTCGCGGCGTCGGCAAGCTACAGCCTATTGAACCGCGACGTGGAAGATGAGGTCCTACCTGCGGCAGCCCACCTTGGTCTGGGGTTTTTGGCTGGACGCGCACTGGCCCAAGGCGTCTTGTCCGGCAAATACCGGGAGCAAGTGCCCACCGATTCGCGGGGCGCTGACCCCGTTGGTGGCGCGGAGGTGCTCGATCGGCTGGACCACCGCTCGGACACTGTTCTAGATGCGTTGCAGCTGGCTGCCGACGGGCTGGGCATTGCCCCGAGTACTGCGGCCCTGTCCTGGGTGCAGGAACAGCCTGGGGTGACGGCCGCAATTATTAGTGTGCGCAATGAACAGCAGTTAGATGAAGCGCTCGCCACTGCCGATGTGCGGCTGCCGAAAGCAATCGGTGAAGCGCTCGCCGATGTGTCCGCGCTGCGGTTGCACTAGCCAACTATCGCGATAACTGGCCTGTCTGACCCGTGTAGTAGCGTTTAGAGCGTGATGAATTTGCGCCGCTCCCCGATTCCTGCGCTGGCAGCTGTTGCAGCGACCGCACTGATTGCGGGTTGTTCCTCCAATTCGGAACCAGCCGAAGGCGGACCGGGGTTGGGTAATGCCACCCCAGTGCCCGCCGCCCCTACTCAAACCGAACCTGCTGGCACTGTGACCGAAACGGATCTGAAGGTCACCGACGCGGCATTTGTTAATGACACCGTCGCGCTGCGCGCTGGCGATACGCTGTTGGTCGGCCCCGCGAAGGATGTCGCAGCCGGAAACGGCGAACGCATGACCATCCAAGAAAACTGCCAGGACTTGGAAGCTGGCATTGACAGTTTCGTGCTGGCCTGCCCTGGTGCTGTGCAGATTATTTCCACCGAAGGCAAAGTCGATAACACCTTGTCAGTCGGCGAAGATGGCGAAGAATATTCCGCCGCGACGATGTTGGCAAACGGCAATGTCCTCGCAGCAGTGGCTGACTCCCGGGTGCGTCGGGTTTTCTCCCCAGACAACAGCCTCGAGGACAACTTCAAAGTATCCGAACACGCTAACCAGCTGGTGCGCATCCCATTGGCTGACGGCGGCGAACGTGTTCTAGAGGCGAACCGTCCGAATTCTTCGATTCACGGCATGGTGCTGCCAGACAGCAAAGCCGGTGCGGCGCTGCGTGCCGGGTCCGGGCTCGGTCAACTCGTCCCGGCTGGCCCAGGCACAGCTTTGGCCACCGACACGATTGGTAGCCAGCTGCTGGTCTACACCACCTACGACATTTTGCGGCTGAACATGTCCCGCGAAGTTCCTGCTGGCCCGTGGGCCGTGCTGTGGGACGACACCCGCAACCTGGCTTGGGTCGCCTCTACCGAAGGTTCGGTGCTCACCGCGTGGAATATTTCCACCGGCGTTCCAATCAAAGCGGCCTCATTGGATTTGCTTGCTGACGGACAGACACTGGTCTCCGATGGCGATGGCGGCATGATTGTTGCTTCGGCAACTGGCGCTGGCATTCAGCATATTTCCGCAGCAGACGTGGATAAAGCCGTGGAATCAGGCAAGAAAGCTTTCGAAGCCGACATGCAAAAAGAGCGTCCCGAAGTAGGCTCAGATGCTGAACCGGCAAGCACTCCCCAGGACAACTAATCCGGACAATTAAGTAAGAGGAATAAGAGGACTTCGTGACCGCGCACCCACTTCGCGACGCAGCCTATGCCGCCGCCCTCAAAGTCATGTTCCAAGTGTCCCCAGAACGGATCCATGACTGGCTCAACACCGGTCTAGACGTTCTCCAGAAAGCTCCGGGCGCTATCACCGCCCTCGCGGGTACCTTGCCAGTGACTGACCCAGTGCTGGAACAAGAGGTATTTGGGGTGAAGTTCCCGCGACCACTGGGTCTGGCCGCTGGCTTTGATAAAACTGCGCACGCGGCAGATGCGTGGTCGCCACTGGGATTTGGCTACGCCGAACTTGGTACCGTCACCGCAAAAGCACAGCCAGGTAACCCGCAGCCGCGACTATTCCGAGTGCCAGCAGACCGCGGCATCATTAACCGGATGGGCTTTAACAACCCAGGCGCCGATGTCGTCAAAAAGCACCTAGCCAACCGGAAACGCACCGGCGACGTTATTGGCATCAACATTGGCAAAACGAAAGTTACGCCGCTGGCAGAAGCCGAAGCTGACTACCGCTACTCCGCGCAGCGCCTAGCACCACTGGCTGACTTCCTCGTTGTGAATGTGTCTTCGCCGAACACGCCAGGGCTGCGCGATCTGCAGGCGGTAGAGTCGCTGCGACCAATTCTGGCTGGGGTTCGTGAAGAAACGGATAAGCCGGTGCTGGTGAAGATCGCCCCAGATCTCTCGGACGATGACGTCATTTCCGTGGCGGAGCTGGCCGGCGAAGTGGGCCTAGCTGGCATTGTCGCCACGAACACCACCATTAGCCGCGCCGGGCTGAAAACCCCAGCGCAGACGATTGCGGACATTGGTGCCGGTGGGCTGTCGGGCGCACCAGTTGCGGCTCGAAGCTTGGAAGTGCTGGAACTGCTGAACGCTGTAGTCGGCACGGAACTGGTGTTGGTGTCGGTCGGTGGTATTGAAACCCCGGCACAAGCATGGGAGCGCATTGGTGCCGGTGCGAGCCTGCTCCAGGGCTACACGCCACTGATTTACGGCGGCCCAGACTGGATTCGGGATATTCATTTGGGTCTGGCCGCGCAGGTTAAAGCCCACGGCCTGAACAATCTGTCCGAAGCCGTGGGCGAGCATTTGCCGTGGATTGCCCCGTAGCGTTCGCGGGCGAAAGCCCTCGAGGGGTACAGCTCTCGGGCTCGGGTGCTTCCGTTACTGCTCAAACCAGCCGGTAATAATGCTCCGGCCAAGCGAGTGGAAATAGAGATTGAATCCGAGCACCGTCACTGGCATGTCTTCTGGGATGTCGAGCTTGTCGACGTCCACGGCATGAACCGCATACATATAGCGGTGCGGGCCATGGCCCTCTGGTGGATTTGCGCCGTAGTGGCCGCGGCGCAGGGAATCGCCAGGCAGCTGGATAGCCTCTGCTGGCAGCGCCGTGCTGTTTTCCGCACCAGCACCGGTAGGTAGCTCTGTGACCGAGACTGGAATGTTGAATACGCCCCAGTGCCAGTAGCCCGAGGCAGTAGGTGCATCCGGGTCAAAACAAGTGATGGCAATCGACTTGGTGCCTTCCGGAAGATCGGACCATGCCAACTGCGGTGAATCACCGCCGCCAGGTTCAGTGACTGATTCTGGCAGACGCTGCCCATCGGTGATGTCCGTGGAAGTCAGCGTAAAAGCTGGAAGATCTTTCAAGGGTGCGTACGGATCTGGGCCTGGGAAGTTGATGTCGCTTACAGAAGCGGTCTTGTCAGTAGTCATATCTTCAGTGTGCCCACTGTCGGCCCAGTTTCGCCACCATTTGAGAATTTTGTTTTGTTCCTGAGACTACTGCCCCATTCCTGCCATGTTGGACTGCAGATGTGTCAGCCAATGCTAGGATTATGTCAGTTTAGTAACTTGCCACGCTCGGTGGACAGTAGTTATCGGTAGGAGCCCGCCTATGCCAATTCGTCACAAAGCTCGAAAACCCCACAAACAAACCGCAACCATCAGCATGTTTGCCGTAACTATCGCATCGGCCCTACTGCTGACCGGCGCTCCAGCAGTCAGCGCGGCTCCGATCCCCAAAGTCGGCGGGGACCTCGTCATCAATGCTCCTGGGCGCACCCAAATCAGCTTCCAACACTCCCCAACCGGCATCCACGCCGACACTGCCAACGAGCATCAATCCAGGCCAGGGCTCTCAATCGTCAAAATGTACATCGCGGACTACGTGTTCCTGCATGGCACTAAAAGCGAAAAGGGTGCGGCCTACGACATGCTGCGAACCTCAAACGACAACACCGCTAGCTGGCTCTATGGCAAATACCCCAACTCCATTAACGCCACCGCTCGGGCCTACGGCCTTCGTGCAACATTTGGCGCAGCCCACTGGGGCAACTCCCGCACCTCCACCTATGACTCCGTGAAATACCTAGAGGCGAAGAAGCGGAAAAATCCGAAAGATCCAGTGCTGCGCGCCCTCGCTACCGCAACGCCCGTGGCGGCCGACGGATACCGGCAGAACTTCGGCACCGCACGGCTACCGGGCGCTAAAGGCACCAAATTTGGGTGGTCGGATGACCGACGCAGCTTTCACGCCACCGCGACCTACGGTGACGACTACACAGTCGCAGCCGCCACCAATGGAACCGCACAGCAGCTGACCGACGACGTCCTAGGGGCGTTTTTGCCCGGTGTGACGATCCCCGCGCCACCACAATTACCGGCCGTGCCGACCAGTTCGGGGTCTTTCTAGCGGTTCGGTGGCTGAACAGTCATTAAACAACGACAGTGTAACTCTGATATCGGCAGGTCACGGTATATATTTGGATAAACCTGCTTCGTCGGGCTAACCTGTTCAAGTGCCTTGGCAGTTACACTGTCACAAACACCCTGCCCGGGTGGCGGAATGGCAGACGCGCTAGCTTGAGGTGCTAGTGTCCTATTAACGGACGTGGGGGTTCAAGTCCCCCTCCGGGCACAATAGCGGCTCCGAGCCGCAGCAACCGGGAGTCGCAAACTCGAAAGAGAACGCGACGCCCGGTTTTTTCGATCCAACCGCTAGCGCCACCGCTACTGCAGTGCGGAAGTCATCCGGAGCACATTGTCGAGGTAACGCAGCCCCCAATTTCGCTGCTTCCACTCCTCCAGCGTCAGTAGCCGAGATGCCGCGCGGTACTCGTCGGCGCAGGTCCGGAGTTTCGGCACCAAGTCGCCGCAGGAACTGAGCAACGTAACCTCATAGTTCAAACCGAAGGAACGCATATCCATATTGGATGAGCCCATGACGGCAACTTTGTTGTCGACCACCATGAACTTTGAATGCAGAATCATCGGCGCCGGATAAAGGTAAATCTTCACTCCCGCTTCCAGCAGCGCGTAGTAGTAGGAACACTGCGCATGCCCAACCATGAAGTGGTCCGACTTCTCGTTAACAAAAAGCTCCACCTCTACCCCGGCGTACGCAGCTGACGTCATCGACATGAGGAAAGACTCGTCGGGTACAAAGTACGGGCTGCAAATGGATACGCGTTCAGTGCCCATGTACAGCAGGTCGTTAAATACCCGCAGGTTTGGCTCCGTGGTGTAGCCCGGCCCCGACGGCAGAATCTGCATCAAACTGCGGTTACTCGGCGCGGAACTGCGGCCAGGCGACTCATCGCCAACGACTTCTTGGCGCATCTGAATAGCGGGCACATCAACGGATTCACTAGCCCAGTCCGTGGCAAAGACAGCCTCCAGCTGCGGCACAATATCGCCTTGCAGCTCCACCATGATGTCGATCCACTGCCGACCAGTCTTATGGTTCTCGCGCTGCTGATATTCCGGTTCAATCATGTTGAGGCTGCCCATGAACGCGGTATGACCGTCAATAAGCAACATTTTACGGTGGTTACGCAGGTCGAAACGGCGCCAACGGAGGCGGAACAAGTTGATGGGCAGCATGGCATGCCAATCGATCTCATGGTCGCGGAGGAATCGCTTGAGCTTGCGGTACCCGGGGTACTTTCGCGAGCCAATCGGGTCGACCAAGACACGAACATGCACCCCGCGGGCTTTCGCGCGGCCGAGCGCGTCAATAAAGGGTTTGGTGGTCTCGTCGAGCGCGAAGATATACATCTGGCAGTACACCGTGAACTCCGCGCGGTCAACCGCGGTCGTCATCGCCGAAATAATGCTCGCATATGAAGTGTGCAGCGCTTGCACGTCGCCGGAGACCGCAGGCATTCCAATTAGTTTTCGAGCCATGGAAATTGTGTTGGCCAGTTCCGGGTCGACGCTGGCATCAGGTGGAGTGTCCGGCAGGTCGCGGTTTCGGGCGACAATTTCCTTATTGGCCATCGCCTGCACTCGGTGCCGCCGACCAGTGATGGTTTGCGAACCAAAAGCCAAAAACAGTGGCAGGCCGACGAACGGCAGCAGCAGAATAACCAGCAGCCACGCCGTTGATGAAGAGGGATGACGGTTTTCGGGGACCACACCGACCGCGACAATCTTAATGCTGTAGTCGATGATGAACAGCGTTAGTTGCCAGGCCGTGAGGTCCCCGAAAAACTGAAGCATTACTTCAGACTAGTGAGCTCGCGGCTAGTGCTGCTCATTTGGATCATTTTTGGCGTCTTCTTGCGTCTTGTGCATGGTGCCGTGGACGTGGTCGACTGGGCCATAAAGGGAGTACAGCTTCAGCGGTTCATCGCCAATGTTGACGATGTTGTGCCAGTGACCTGCCGGAACCAACACGATGTCATCGTCGCTGACTTCTTGGTCCAAAGTGAGGTCGTCTTCCGAAGCACCAATCATTGCGCGGCCCTTGCCGGACTCCACGCGCAGGAACTGGTCGGTGTCTGAGTGCACTTCAGCTCCGACGTCTCCGCCGACTGGAATGTTCATCAAGGTGAGCTGAAGTTGCTTGCCAGTCCACCGCGTGGTGCGGAAGTTCTCGTTCTCGAGGGTTTCGTCTTCAATGTTGGTAGTAAATGGTGCTGGACCAAGGTCCTTGTAGATGTCAGACATCGCATACTCCTTTTCAACTTGCGGGACGTACCTCCGAGCATACGGACTTTCCGGGAAGTAGGATTGGGTAAATGTTCAAACGGGTAGTGCACAGCAGGTTCGGCGATTTCGTCGCCACCGTCAGTGCTGACCTGTGGGCTACTTTCCTCGGCTGGCCGGTATGGAAACGGCTTGCCGCCATCACTGCCCTTCTCACGGTCGTTGCGGCGCTACTGTTTTGGGACTTCCCTTCCGCAATCCAGATTCGGGCTTGGGCTGACACACTCGGCTGGGCCTTCCCCGCCCTGTTTATGTTGACGTATGCCACCATTGTGCTGTTTCCAATCCCTCGTACCGTCCTGACGCTGCTTTCCGGATTCCTCTTCGGCCCAGCCCTCGGCATTGCGGTAGCGATGACCGCAACCACGGTATCGGCTGTTGTGGCGTTAGTGGTGGTTCGTCGCCTCAGCGGCGGCTGGTTTGCCCCGCATCTGAACCACCCCGCGATTTCCGGTCTGAATGAGCGCTTGGAGCGACGTGGTTGGCTTGCCGTCGGTTCGTTGCGAATGATTGCGGCCGTGCCCTTTTCGGTACTGAACTACGCCGCGGCGCTGACATCGATTCGGGTGGTGCCGTTTGCCATCGCCACAGCCATTGGGTCATTGCCCGGTACAGCAGCGACCGTTTTGCTTGGTGACGCTTTGACCGGCGACGTACGCCCAGAAAATCTCATTGTCACCGTCGTACTATTCGCCTTCGGTGGCTTGGGGCTGTACATAGATTCGAAGTTGCCGTAACTGGCGGGATAGCCGGTATTCTCGCCGACGAGTGCTGCACAACTGGCGCGCCTTCGCGGCCCAGTCAAGGGTACAGCGTAGACTTACGGTATTGATTCTCTGTTTAATGGAGGGCGTATGTACGCGGTTTACGCACGCTATCGGGGGCCAGGTCGGCGCCGCGCAGAACTTGTCTCGGCTTCAGCTGCCGCGCTGAGCGGGATGGCTGGCTGCGAGAATATTCGCGTTGTCGATGTGGACAGCATCGTCGGGACGATGGATTCCCCGATTTCGACCACAGCTTTGCTGATGGCCTTAATTTCCGCCAAGCATTGGGCGATCGGGATTTCGGTAGCGAACCCGGCTTCGATGCCGGACGCGGAATCCCTGGAAGCCGCCGCTAAGGAACAACTGACGGGTGTTCCGCGGGCCGGGTCCATCCGCGCGGCTGTGTTGGGCGCCCGACCGGATGCGCAAAGCCGTGCAAAGGACATTATGGCGGTGTTTGCGCTGCTGCAGCATGTGTTGGCTCGCCGGTCGCCACAGGGGCGTGAAGCGACCGCATTGATGCGCGATGGCTGGTCCCAGATTGAAGCAGCTGCGGAACTAGGCATCACCAAACAAGCAATGAGCCAGCGTCTTGCCGCGGCGGGTTGGCACGCGGAAGAAGCTGGCTGGCGTCTTGCGGTTAATGTGTTGGAGCGAGCTGCTGGTTAACCCAGCGGCGCTCCACCACGTTTAGGACTGTGGGTATTCCCAACCCCTGCTATTTGGGTCTGGGTTAGGTTGACCAAACTGTGGCGGCTGAACCGAGTCGCCCTGCTGGAATGGCTGACCTTGCGGAGACTGCGGATCCTGAGGAGTCTGTCGAGCTTGCTGCTTGGTTTGCGGTTGCATCGGTTGCACTGGCTGCGCAGCTTGCGCGGCTTGGATTTTCTGCGCCGACAACGCAGACTTTTGCTCCAGCTCAGCAGCAGATGACTTCTCTTCCTTCTTGGACGGCTTCGACTTCAACAAATCATCTTCGTCGACTGGCCGGTTGGCGACCTCCGATGCAGCCTGCACCGCGGCGGCCACTTCTGGGTTGCGGGCGGTATCGAACCAATCCGACTCGTCAGTGTCAGCCTGTTCCTTGACTTCTTCGTCCACCTGCGGTGGCTCGTAGCGGAACACGCCGTCGTCACCCTTGTTCGCG
Organism: Corynebacterium ulceribovis DSM 45146; assembly: GCF_000372445.1. Lineage (GTDB taxonomy): Bacteria > Actinomycetota > Actinomycetes > Mycobacteriales > Mycobacteriaceae > Corynebacterium > Corynebacterium ulceribovis. The sequence goes on along the minus strand of NZ_AQUY01000001.1, from coordinate 1,021,788 downwards.
TAGGAACGCACGAACTGCTCAAGGGAGTCACCGAACTGCGATGGGACAACCCACATGGCGCCGCCTTCAGCCATCTTCGGCAGTTTCTCCAGGTACTGGTAGGCCAGTACCTCTGGGGTCAGCTTCGCGGAGCGGATAGCAGCGTTGACTTTTTGAATGGCACGCGCTTCACCTTGCGCACGCAAGTAGGTTGCGGCACGTTCACCTTCGGCGGTCAGCATCATGGACTGACGTGAACCTTCAGCAGCCAAAATCGCAGCATGCTTATCACCTTCAGCAGCCAGAATCTGCGACTGCTTGCGGCCTTCAGCGGTGCGAATGTCTGCTTCACGCTGACCTTCCGCAGTCAGAATCATGGCGCGCTTTTCTCGGTCTGCCTTCATCTGCTTTTCCATTGCCTGCTGAATGGATGGTGGCGGATCAATAGCCTTCAGCTCAACGCGGGCAATGCGCAGACCCCAGCGCGAGGTCGCTTCATCCAACTCACCGCGCAGGCGACGGTTAATGAACTCACGGGAAGTCAACGTCTGTTCCAAGGTCATGCCACCGACAACGTCACGCAGCGTTGCAGTGGTGATCTGCTCGACACCGAAGATGTAGTTTTCCACACCATAGACCGCACGAGCTGGGTCGTTGACCTGGAAAGTCACAACGGTATCAATCGCGACAGTCAAGTTGTCTTGCGTAATGACAGCCTGTGGCGGGAAGCTCACTAGCCGTTCACGGATGTCCACTTTTTCCCGAACCCGGTCGATAAATGGGATCAGGAAGCCAATGCCGGCGCTGATGTCGTGGGTGTGCTTACCCAGTCGTTCAATCACCGCTGCCGAACCCTGCGATACCACGATGATCGAACGAGACACGATCACGATGGCCAGGACTGCGAGCAAGATCAGGAAGATCAGAAATGGCGACACGGTTTACCTCTCTTTCCAAACAATTGCAGTATTACCTTCAATACGGATGACCCGTACCACTTCGTCTACAGACAATGGCGCACCGGCGGTCAGTGCGCGAGCGGACCACACGTCTCCGCCGAGGCGGATGAGCCCAGAGTGATCGTCCACCGGCTCCAGTACCAGCGCGGTTTTGCCCTCTAAGGCTTGTGGCCCAGTCTCAAAAGTCGGAGTGTGCCTATCCATTGCCCGTTTGAGAAATGGGCGCAGGCCAACTAACAACGCGATCGAAGACACAACAAATACCGCAACTTCGACCCACAATGGGACACCGACCAGAGCCAACGTCGCGGTAATCGCCGCTGCTAGTCCAAGCATCAAAAGAGAGAAGTCGCCTAGCGCCAAAAGCTCAGCTAGGGCGAGTACAACTGCTCCGATAAACCATAAAAGTGCACCCATAAAACCCAACTTAGTCGAAATTCAGGTGGGGTTCAGTGACAAAGTCGATCAGCCGTTCTACAGCCCCAATCAGGGAGGAGTCCAAGTCGCGGAAACTGTTCACTGCTGAATACACTCGCATCCAACCATCGGAGGGGTCACCCCACCCCAGCTCCTCGCACACACCGGTTTTCCAGTCGGTGCCATACGGAATCGTTGGCCACTGCCGAATGTGCACGGCTTTCGGTTTAACCGCTTCCCAAATGTCGATATATGGGTGTCCGGTGACCATCACATGCGGACCTAATGATTGCGTTAGCTTCATTTCCTTGGTGCCTTCGACCAAGTGGTCGGCCAACACTCCCACCCGACGTTTTGGCCCCGGTCCGAACTCTGCGAGCCGTTCGGGAAGGTTGTCCAGCCCTTCGAGGTATTCCACGACTACCCCATCGACCCGCAGGTCATGACCCCAAATCTTCTCCACGATCGCGGCGTCGTGAATACCTTCCACCCAGATGCGCGATGGCAGGGCCACTTTCGCTTCGACACCTTCGACATAACGAGACCCCGATCGCGACCGTTTCGATGCCGTCGATTTCGGCGGCGCATATTTCGTCAGCGTCGTTGGCACGCCTTCCACCAAGAATCCGCCGGGCCGTAGTTTGAACAGCCGGTTGCGGCCGCGACGGTCTTCCAGCCGGATGAAATCGCCATCGTAGGTCTTTTCCTGACCGATAATCGCGCCCACCCAACCAGTGGCGATATCTTCCACCACCATTCCGGGCTCCGCTGGCAGCGTTGGATAGGTCTTGGGCGCCTTTCGTTTATGCCCGCCTAAAATGTCGTAACCGTAGCGATCATCCATACTCATGGCTGTCCACGTTAGCCGCTAAACTAGAGCAATTATGGAACGCACGTCCGTCACATCTGTTCGGTCACCCGCCCAGGGCATGTCGTTGTGGCTTGCTGCATGGCTTTATGGCAGGTGCAGTTACGATGAGCTTATTGACGCAATGGCCGACCTCGGAGGGCCACATACGACAACGCTTGAGTGGGGCGACACTGTCGAAGGCGCGGAGTTTCTTCGCTTTCTTCGGAAGCAGGTCTCAATCCCGCTGTCCGGACCAGGCGCTGTGGCAAATCCGGAAGCTGAGCCAATCCTCCGGTTAGTGATGTCGGGGCCAGGTGATGCTCCCGCACTTCCCGCTGGCAGTTACGCGGCTGGTGCTGCCGCGCGATCTGGCGCTGCCATTGTCCTGACTGATGCCGCTGAGCCCGGCCTGTACCAAGTGTTGGCGCCGCAAAGTTTGGATTCAGGCACGCGGTGGCATCGGTATGAAGTAGACGGCCCACTGCCTGCGTTGCCGCACCTATCTCCTGGGGAAGCTGACCTTGCGCTTTCTGATGCTGTCCGCAGCGCCGCGAAGTTGGTACAACAACGGCACCCGGTTTCGCTGCGGGGAGTCAGGTCTCCTCGCTTGACTGTTGGGGCGCTATCGGATGTGCTGGCTATCCCAGGGATGCCGGACGATGTCCCAATTCGCGCGCAACGGCTCTTCGCACGCGCTGACCAAGTCGACGCGATCTTGGAGGTAGCGGCTAACGCTGGTAGCCATTCCCACGCCCTTGACCCAGAGCTATTGCCACTGCGGCGCACCGTTCGGGCCGCCAGAATCGTCGGGGTGGATTACACGCAGCGGGAATGGATCCGGCAGGCCGCCACCGCCTAGCTGTTCGGCAACTGAGTTAGCTTCGGCGGCGGGCTGGAACGCAACAGTCCGTGCCACATAGTGCACCGTTCACGCCAGCGCCGAACTGGGGTGCTTGACCTAACCGGCGCGCGGGCGCACCTTCGGTCTGTTCGTCAATAAGCTCCACAATCATCTTGGCGAAGCTGGCGGTTAATCCTGGGGTGGCGGCGCGGGCGACGGTGACTCCCAGCGGTGCTACTTCCTCGACGAGTTCGGTGTCGAGGTCCCAGACCACTTCGATGTGATCGGTGATGAAGCCAATCGGACAGACGATGACGGCCTTGGTGCCTTGGCTTGCCAAGTCCTGAACATGGTCGACAATATCTGGCTCCAACCACGGGATATGCGGCGAACCCGACCGTGATTGCCACACCACATCAAACTCGGCAGTATTCGCAGCCGCTGCCACTAACGCAGCTGTCTCATGGACCTGGCGGGAATACAGATTGCCACCGAGCTCGGCTGGACCGGAAGCATCATCGGCGCTGTTAGGCACTGAATGTGCGGTAAACACCAACCGCGCCTCGGCTTGCAGCTCATCCGGCAAGGACTGGCGTGCAGCAGTCACTGCGGCCGCGAACTCCGTCACCAGCAACGGATGATCATGAAAACCACGCAGCTTCTGCAGCTGCACCGGCGGCAAACCCGACTCCTGCAAATGCGTCAAACCACGCAGCACATCCTCGTGATACTGGCGGCAACCCGAGTAACCGCCCCACGCGGAAGTGGCAAACACCAACGCATTGCGCACGCCGTCGCGGGACATCTGCGCCACCGTGTCCTCCAGCATCGGATGCCAGTTGCGGTTCCCGAAGTACACCGGCAACTCCAGGCCGCGGGCAACTAGCTCCTGCTCGACATTTCGGATAATCTCTCGGTTCTGATCATTGATCGGCGAGCGGCCACCCAACTTGTAGTAGTGCTCCCCGACCTCATCGAGCCGCTCCGGCGGGATGCCACGGCCGCGAGTGACGTTCTCCAAAAACGGCCGAATATCCTCGGATTTTTCCGGGCCACCAAAAGACAGCAGTAACAAAGCGTCGTAAGTCATAGCAACATGCTACTTGGTCGGAATCATTCGACGGCCGCCGATTGCCCCCGTCACCACCTGACTGCGAGCCAGCAGCCCAGCAACTGCAACAAACAATGCTGCCGCGCTACCCATCATCCACGGACGCGGATTTTCCATCTTCTTCCGCTCATAGCCAATCTGATCATCCAATTCCGAGTACACATCACGAAGCTTGGCCAAACTGTCAGCCGTAAACGCTGCACCATCGGAACGTTTCGCAATCTCCGCCAAGGATTCATCATCAACCGGAACTGGGATCCGCTCGCCGTCGATGTCGACAAAACCCGTCTGGGTGCCGAAAGAAATCGTATTAATCGGTACCCCGACTTCCTTGGCACTGTCAGCTGCGGTATATGCCCCGCGTGGATCATCCAATGACGGCGGCAACGTCTGTTTACCGTCACTAAGCAGCACAATCTGGGCTGGCGGCGCCCCTTCGACACCAGCTAAGGAGTTGCCGAACTGCTCAATCGAATCCAACGCAGTAAACAATGCATCGCCGGTAGCGGTCGCAGGTCCCAACTTCACATTGGCCAACGCCCGAGACACCGACTGATGGTCCTGCGTGGGCGCAACCAGGTTCTTGGCATTACCTGAAAAAGACACCAAACCTAAGTTAATGCCTTCAGGAAGGCCCTCCGCGAACTCCGCACCGGCCTTTTGAGCAGCATCGATCCGCGACGGCTCCACATCGGTCGCTTCCATGGAATACGACACATCCACCACCAAAATGACGGTGGCACGATTGCGGGCAACATTCTTCTCCACCTGCGGACCAGCAAGCGCCACCGACATCAACGTCAACGCCACAATGGCGGCAATCGGGGCGATATGCCGCGTCCAACGCGGAAGATTTCGCGCGGCCTTGCCGGCGACCTTGAAGTTGGAGAAGACCACCGCGCGCTGCTGAGAACTACGATCCACAATGAGGTAGCCAATCAGACCGGCAATCGGAATGACCAGCAGAAAAAGCCAGTTGGGATAAGCGAAATCCATGGATGCTCCTACTGTCGAATCGAATTGCGGGCAATCTGATGGGCGAAGTCCACGACCCAATCGCGGTCAGTGCGGAGCGTAACTACTCGGGCGCCGGCAGCACGGAGAGCTGAATGCACGTCGGCGCGATGACGGGCGGCAGTCTGGGCGTAGTTCGCCCGAGCCTCATCCGTGACGATGATATCGACAACTTCTCCGGTCGCCGGATCCTGCAGCCGGACTGGGCCATCACCTGGCAGCTGTTCATCTGCTGGGTCAATTAACTCGATGGCGAGCACATCACAGCGCTGGTGCAGCGTATTCAGTGCATCGACCCACGTAATATCCCCGAGGAAGTCACTGATGACCACAGTCATCCCCGTGCGGTGAGCGGTGCGGGCCAGCCGAGTAATTGGCACAGACAAATCCGACTCGCCCGAAGTAGCAGCCTGCGCTGCTATTAACCGGCGAATATGGTTCCGGCCGCTGCCCAATGGCACCACCGTTGACCCCGTTATCAGCCCCACCCGGTTACCCGTGCCAGGGACATCGCTGAGATACGCCACTGCCGCACACGCCGCAGTAGCCAAATCAGCTTTGGTGACAGCGGCCTGGCCAGTACCAAACCGGGCGCCCGTGTCGACGATAATCTGCACTTCAAGCTCTCGCTCCGCGACTGTGTCGCGCACATGCGGGGTGTTTGTCCGGGCCGTCACCGACCAGTCCATGCGGCGGACATCGTCGCCGATTTCATACTCGCGAGCAGTACCAAACTCACTGCCCACCCCCACTGCATTCGACAAGAAATTGCCGCGCAGTAGTCCATCAAGACGGCGAGTGACCGTCAGCTCTAGCTCGCGGAGCGTATGGGCAAAATTCTTCTCACCGGATAAGTCCGCCATCGAGGATTCCGACATATTACTGTGCGATACCCGTTACTGCGTGACGTTCGGCAGCCGGACCGTCCGCAACAGCTGCTCAATAATCACGTCAGGGCTGATTTCGTCAGCAAGCGCCTCATAGGACAGCACCAACCGGTGACGCAGCACATCCGGCACTACCTGAACCACGTCTTCGGGGGTGACGTAATCACGGCCGGACATTAAGGCCAACGCCCTGGCCGCGGAAATAATGCCGAGTGACGCGCGTGGTGAAGCACCATACGACAGCCACCGGTTCACGTCATTGAGCTGCGCAATCATTGGCTTACGGGACAAGTCAATTAGCGCGACCACGTAATCGACCAGCGAGTGGTGCACAAACACATTCTTTGTTTGCGCCTGCAACGCCAACACTGTGTCGGTATCCAAAATTTGGGCGGCCTCCGGCGGGGTTGACCCCATCCGGTAAATGATTTCGCGTTCCTCCGACGCCGTCGGATAATCCACCACCAGCTTGAACAGGAAACGGTCACGCTGAGCTTCCGGCAGTGGATACACACCCGCATTTTCAATCGGGTTTTGCGTCGCAAGAACCATATATGGACGCGGCACCGGGTAGGTTGTGCCGCCAAGCGAAACCTGCTGCTCCGCCATCACTTCCAGCAGCGCCGACTGCACTTTCGCCGGGGCGCGGTTAATCTCGTCGGCAAGCAGCACATTCGCCATCACTGGGCCGAGCTCAACATCAAAACTCTCATCAGACGCGCGGTAAATGCGGGTACCGAGGATGTCCGACGGCACCAAATCCGGGGTGAACTGAATGCGGGAGAAGCTACCGCCGATGACTTTTGCGAAGGTGGACACCGCCAGCGACTTCGCCACACCTGGTACACCCTCCAACAACACGTGGCCACCGGCCAGCATGCCCACCATCATGCGTTCGACCAAGCGGTCTTGCCCCACAATGACTTTCTTCATCTCCACAACAGCGCGTTGTACTGGGAGGTTGTCAGTCACAGGCAAGTCCTTTCGGTGGAAATAGAAAACGCTGCAGCAAAGCGTTAGTTTGCTACAGCGCAGAATACCGGAGAATTACACGAGGCGAACAACGTTCGGAGTCATGCCGTTCCAACGAACAGGCACAACCTGGACGTGACCGCCAGACTGCGGCGCCTCAATCATGGTGCCGTCACCAAGAGCAATCGCAACGTGACCGTGACCATTCGGGCCGTAGAAAATGAGGTCACCGCGCTGCATCTGAGACGCTGGCACTTGAGTTCCGCGCTGGTACTGGTAGCCAGTAAAGTGCGGCAAGTCGATACCCAGTCCGGCGTAGGCATAGAGCGTCAAGCCAGAGCAGTCGAAACCAATCTTGTTGAAGTCGCCGTGGCGGTCAGCAACACCGCCGTCTCGAATACCCTTCGTTGGGCCAGAAGCGTTGCCGCCGCCCCATGCGTATGGCTGGCCGATCTGCCCCATTGCGCGGCTGATGACAACTTCAATCTGCTCGGCGCGGGACATGCCTGCCACACTTGGCGCCACAGAAGTGCCAGAGTCCGACTCTGGGGTGGCTGGCACGGAGGTGGTGTCCGTTGCCTGTTCCACGGTGGCTTCCGGGGTTGCTTCTGCATCCGAGTCACCGCTGGTTGGGGCGTCAGTGTCTGTAGATGGCTGCTCAGGGATGGTGATGCCATCTGGAGTGTCGGCCTCAATATCGTTGGCAGCTGGGAATGGGTTTTCCAGGTCGGTGTGGTCGAGCTGACCTTCAGCCAGCTGGTTAGCGACATCAAGCGCAGTGTTCAGCGCGTCGGTCAGCGCGTCTCCCACAGCGGCATCAGTGCCTTGGGTGTCTTGGGCACCCTGGCTGCCCTGCTCTGCTGGCGCTGGCGCTGGTTCTTGCGCCGGAGCTGGTGCTGGTGCCGGAGCTTGAGCTGCGGGTTCGTCTGCTGGCGCAGGTGCTGCAGGTTCCGCTGCTGGTTCCGACTTTTCTTCTGACTTCTTCTCGGCAGTAACTACCGAGTCGGCTGCCTCCTGCGCAACGTCATTCTCGCGTTGCTGCTGAGCCGCAGGCGAGGCGTTCGGCTCCGACTCAATCTTCGCGATGGCTTCACGTGCTGCCTTGAGCTTTGCCTGCGCTAGGTCACGGTCGGCGATCGCTTTGTCGCGTTCCGCGATGACCGTTTCTAGGTCCTTTTCCGCGGTGGTGAGTGCGGTTTCGGCAGTGGTCTGGGCGTCCTTAGCTTTGCCTTCTGCCATTTCGGCGTCGGTGCGGGCGACGCGCAGCTGAGATTCCTTGTTGGCTTGCTCGGTGCGCTTTTGGTCAAGTTCATCGATGACCTTCGCCTGCTTTTCAGCGTCGCCTCGCAGGAAGCTGGCGCGGTCCAAAGCATCGCCAACATTGTCTGCGCCGGCATACATTGGTTGGCCGGCCGTTGCGCCATTTTTGAACGCGGACTGTGCGATCTTCGAGAACTCAGACTGGGCGCTGAGTACATCTTCGTCTGCAGTGGTCAGTGCCTTCCGCGCCTCTTTGGCGGTCAGGCGAGCCTTCTCCGCAGCAACTTGTGCGTCTTTGAGGTCGACTAGGGCCCGGTTGACCGCTTCTCGGAGCGTGCCGAGGTTCAGTTCCAGTTCCGATGCTTGGTTTTCCTTGGCGGTCGCGGCCTTCACCAGTTGGCTAAGCGTGGATTCGCTGCTTCCGGCCACTTCCCCGTTGGCCGGTGCCGCATGCGCGAGTGGAGTGGATGTGGCGATCAGGACAGTTCCGATTGCCGCGGCTAGGTGACCCGAAACCTTCTTCCACCGTGGGCGGCGGTACTTAACGTGCGGTTCCACCGATGCTCCTCATTTCTGAGACAGGACTTCCACGGCGATAGGTAGCGCAAACGAGCGTGAACTCCTTCCCCAGAACTCACACTCACATCACGGGTTGATTTCTATCGCTTTGGGCTCAGGGCGCCCAAGTGGATAGTCAAGCCTCTTTAGCTGACAACAGCACCGTACGACACTGGAACACCGAACACCACAAGAGTCACATGCGTAACAACAGAAACGTTTCCGGGTATCGAAATAAATCCGTTATCTGCCTGCGCTTTTACTTCCCCGTAACGACATGTGTGAATTGCGTCACATTTATGACAGTGTTACCCCGATTGCATAACGGCCGCATAACTATTTTGCGGCAGGGTCAAGGATTAAACCTTGACGTAAAGTTTTAATGTTGCGGTTGGCTCGCTACCGGACCTTGTGGGCTTGTCGACGAATAGCGGCGGCGCACACTGCGATAATTGCCGCGACCAGTACCAACGCCCCGACGTTCAGCGCGTTCCATGGCACATTGGAATGCGCTTCAAGGTTCTTTACATACGTTTCAAAGCCGGTGACATAGTCCGGGTGCTTCAGCATTCGCGACTGGGCAACTTCAAGTTCAGCGCGGGAGTACTCCATTGAATGGGTCCCCGCTCCGCCTGGTGTCCGGATGACAATTGTCTTGCCGGTTTCTTCTGCCACTGCGGTGGCGATGTCGCGAGTATCGGCCCTAATGCGCGGAGCCGTATCGAGCACAACCACGCCAACATTCGTGACGCCGCTTTCCGATGCGTCACCAAGCACCTTCTGAATCGCGGAATCGAGGGCGGGGTCGGTGGTGGCTACACCATCTTCATTCACTTCTGCTGAAAGAGAAGCGATGTCAATCTCTGAAGGGATCATGTGCCTAGTTCCTCTGTGATTCCACTGCGCGGGGGTGGGGTCAGGTGGTATTCAAATCTCTACGAAGTTAACTGCACTTACGTTGGAGTGATGCCTGTGGCCTGCCCCATCCGGGTGTGTTCTGCGATTATCAACGGGAATTCCGTGACAGCCGTTACTTTGGTGTCCCTTGGGGACTGGTAGCATCTTATAGGAACGCCATGCGCTGACTGTGCAGGTGCGTGACGGTGTGTGGGCACGTCTGTGTCTCGCGCTGATAAACCCCAGGTATCAACTTTTACGGAGCTGACTGTGACTGAAAGCAAGAACTCCTTCAATGCAAAGAACACCCTCAAGGTCGGAGATAAGGAATACACCATCTTCCGCCTTGACGCTGTTCCGGGCATGGAGAAGCTGCCATATTCCTTGAAGGTTCTCGGCGAGAACCTCCTGCGTAACGAGGACGGCGCGAACATCACCGCCGACCACATCAACGCCATCGCCAACTGGGATGCTTCCGCTGATCCTTCTATCGAGATTCAGTTCACCCCAGCCCGCGTGATTATGCAGGACTTCACCGGTGTTGCTTGTGTCGTTGACCTTGCAACCATGCGTGAGGCAGTGAAGACCCTGGGCGGCAACCCAGACCGCGTGAACCCACTGAACCCAGCTGAAATGGTTATTGACCACTCGGTCATCATTGAAGCATTCGGTGATTCCGAAGCATTCGAGAAGAACGTCGAAATCGAGTACCAGCGCAACGACGAGCGTTACCGCTTCCTGCGTTGGGGCACTGGTGCATTCTCCAACTTCCGCGTTGTGCCTCCAGGAACCGGGATCGTCCACCAGGTCAACATCGAATACCTGGCTCGCACCGTCTTCGACAACGACGGCGTCGCATACCCAGACACCTGTGTCGGTACCGACTCCCACACCACCATGCAGAACGGCCTGGGCATCCTGGGCTGGGGCGTTGGCGGTATTGAAGCTGAAGCAGCAATGCTGGGCCAGCCGATCTCCATGCTCATCCCACGCGTTGTTGGCTTCAAGCTGACCGGCGACATCCCAGCTGGCGTCACCGCAACCGACGTGGTGCTGACCATTACCGACATGCTGCGTAAGCACGGCGTTGTCGGCAAGTTCGTCGAATTCTACGGCGCTGGCGTTGCCAAGCTGCCACTGGCTAACCGTGCAACCATCGGTAACATGTCGCCAGAATTCGGTTCCACCGCTGCGATGTTCCCAATCGACGAAGAGACCATCAAGTACCTGCGTCTGACTGGCCGCGACGAAGAGAAGCTGGCACTGGTCGAGGCATACGCCAAGGAACAGGGCATGTGGCTGGATCCAGAGAACCCTGCAGAGCCAGAGTTCTCCGAGTACCTCGAGCTGGACCTGTCCACCGTGGTTCCTTCCATCGCTGGTCCAAAGCGTCCACAGGACCGCATCGAGCTGTCCGACTCCAAGGAAACCTTCCGCAAGGACCTGCACAACTACGCCAAGGGCAACAACGCAGACCTGCAGGACTTCGTCGCTGAAGGCGGCAACCCAGGCTCCCTGGTTACCCCTGCGGTTGAAGATGCGAACGGTGTCCCTTCCCTGGCAGAAGGCGCTGCTGGCCGCCCAACCTCCCCAGTGAAGGTCAACTACAAGGGTCAGGACATGATCCTTGACCACGGTATGGTTGCCATCGCTTCCATTACCTCTTGCACCAACACCTCGAACCCATCTGTGATGCTGGGTGCCGGCCTGCTGGCACGCAACGCCAACAAGCTGGGTCTGAAGTCCAAACCATGGGTGAAGACCTCTATGGCTCCAGGTTCCCAGGTCGTCACCGGCTACTACAACGCTGCTGGCCTGTGGGAAGACCTGGAGGCACTGGGCTTCTACCTCGTCGGCTACGGCTGCACCACCTGTATCGGCAACTCCGGCCCACTGCCAGAGGAAATCTCCGCAGGCATCAACGAAGCTGACCTGGCTGCAACCGCAGTTCTGTCCGGTAACCGTAACTTCGAAGGCCGCATTAACCCAGACATCAAGATGAACTACTTGGCGTCTCCAATGCTGGTTATTGCATACGCAATCGCCGGTACCATGGACTTCGACTTCGAAACCCAGCCACTGGGCCAGGACCAGAACGGCAACGATGTCTTCCTGAAGGACATCTGGCCATCCACCGAGGAGATCCAGCAGACCATCGAGTCCGCTATCACCGCGGAACTGTACGAAGAGGACTACAAGGACGTCTTCGCTGGCGACTCCCGCTGGCAGTCCCTGCCGACCCCAGAAGGCAAGACCTTCGCGTGGGACGAGAAGTCTTCCTACATCCGTAAGGCTCCTTACTTTGACGAGATGGAAATGGAACCAGCACCGGTCAAGGACATTGACGGCGCACGCGTTCTGGCGCTGCTGGGCGACTCGGTCACCACTGACCACATCTCCCCTGCTTCCTCCATCAAGCCGGGCACCCCAGCTGCTCAGTACCTGGACTCGATGGGCGTTGAGCGCAAGGACTACAACTCCCTGGGTGCACGTCGTGGTAACCACGAAGTGATGGTTCGCGGTACCTTCGCGAACATCCGCCTGCAGAACCAGCTCCTGGACGGCATCACCGGTGGCTACACCCGTGACTTCACCCAGGAAGGTGCACCACAGGCCTTCATCTACGACGCTGCTCAGAACTACAAGGCTGCCGGTACCCCACTGGTCGTCCTGGGTGGTAAGGAATACGGCACCGGTTCTTCCCGTGACTGGGCTGCAAAGGGCACCCTGCTGCTGGGCGTCAAGGCTGTTATCGCTGAGTCCTTCGAGCGTATTCACCGTTCGAACCTCATCGGCATGGGCGTTATCCCACTGCAGTTCCCAGAAGGTGAGTCCTGGAAGTCCCTGGGCATCGACGGCTCCGAGACCTTCGACTTCGAAGGCATCGAGGAACTGAACAACGGCTCTACCCCTAAGACCGTTAAGGTGACCGCTACCAAGGCTGACGGCTCGAAGATCGAATTCGACGCTGTCACCCGTATCGACACCCCAGGTGAGGCTGACTACTACCGCCACGGCGGCATCCTGCAGTACGTGCTGCGCAACATGCTCGCTGGCGAAAAGTAAGCCACGCCCGACCACTAGGTCGGCTGCGCTAGTCGCTGGCTGAGCACTGAGCTTAGCCTTCGCCTAGCACCGATTGAGCGCTCTACCTCCCCAGGTAGGGCGCTTTTTCGTATGGCTCGACTTAACCGGCCTAGACTTCCCCACGCACATGCCGCAGCAACGGCAAGGTACGATTCGGGATGCGGTGACGCAGCACAATTTCCGTTCGCATGCGAGCCACGCCTTCGATTGCCAGAATGGCCTGGCAAATGTCTTCCAAGTGGGTGTGGTCCTTAGCGACGATGCGGCACGACATGTCATCAGCGCCTGCAACCGAATCAGCGCGGATGACGAAGGGGATTTCAGCTAGCCGCGCTGTGACCCGATTAAGATCGGTCTGCCGCAAAGTCAGATGCACATTGGCATTGAGCGGGAACCCGAGCTCGGCAGGGTCAAGCTCCGGGGCAAAGTTGGTGACCACTCCCCGCTCGACGAGTTTGTCCAGTCGGCTCTGCGTCGTTCCGCGAGCTACGCCCAACCGACGAGAGTATTCTCGTACCCCAGCTTTCGGTTCGGTTACGAGCAACGTCAACAGGTCAATGTCTAGTTTGTCCACCGGATGTCCTTTCATCTCGAATTCCACTGCACCGTCGCTGCCTGGTGGTGGCGGTCCATCGGTACAGTCTGACGGTCGTTTGCGCCATCACGCTGCACAGCTGGTGTTATTTTTGCTGACCATACTATTCGTGAGTTTCCTCATACTCTACAGTGTGATGCACCGCACATGAAGTGTGTTGTGAAAGCTGCACCACAGGTTTCACTGCGTACTTCGCTAACTACGAGTCAATGAGGTGACCACCATGACCACCATGCTGAACCCGAGCAGCCGGGAAGAAAATCGCGCAACCACCCGCGCTACAAAGCCCGCTGCCACCAACCTCATCGAGGAACGGCTCACCGACGACCGTGGTGCAGTCCAGCTCACCGGCATCCAAGCCTTGGTTCGCATGATCCGAGACCGTGCCCTCTCCGATCGAGCCCGCGGCCTGAATACCGCCAGCTACGTATCCGGATACGAGGGCTCGCCATTGGCTGGCTACGACCTCGAACTTGCTCGTCGAAAAGCTCTCTTGGAATCTCTGCACATCCGCCACGAACCGGCAGTCAATGAGGAACTGGCAACAACCGCGGTACAGGGCAGCCAACTGGCAGCTGCCACCGCAACCTTGCGCGACGGCATCGATGGCGTCGTCGGCTACTGGTACGGAAAAGCACCTGGACTTGACCGTGCAGCCGATGCTTTTCGCCACGCAAACCTCGCTGGCACCCACGGCACCGGCGGCGCAGTAGCGATCGTCGGGGACGACCCGACCGCAAAGTCCTCCTCCGTCCCCTGCTCATCAGAAGGCCTGCTTGCAGACCTCGGCATGCCGACTCTAGTGCCAGCGGACTCTGCCGAAACCCTGAAAATGGGCATCCATGCAGCATGGATGTCCCGCCACTGCGGGCTGTGGACAGCGCTTCGAGTCACCGCTGAAGTCGCCGACGGCAACTCCACGGTGTACCTCGACGGTTCGCCGGTGGCTCCCGCGCCACTGTCGTCAGACCAGGCACATCAACCAGATTCCCGAACACTCGGTCCGACACTGCACAAGCTAGAAGCTAGCCGCGTTGGTATCCGCCGCCAGCGTGCCCTTGACTACTGTCGCGACCACGGAATTAACCGGGTGCTGCACGAATCCCCAGCCAACAAAGTCGGCATTATTGTCTCCGGCGCGCCGGCGCTGCATGTCGAACAAGCTCTGCGTACCGCCAACGTCGGCGCCGAAGGTGACGAACAAGTACGAGTGCTGCGCCTGGGGATGATTTGGCCGCTTGATGCCGAACTGGTTGCCGAGTTTGCCGAAGGTCTCGATGCCATCCTTGTGGTGGAAGAAAAAGGTACCTTCATCTACGACAGCGTGCGCGCTGCCCTCTACGACGCCTTCTATCAAGCTGCGCACCGCCCAGAAGTCACCCTTGCTGCCAAACCGCAGGAAGGCATCGCGAAGTTCCTCACTAGCAATGACATCGCGCATGAACTTCCGGCGAAGGTTGCGCGCGGGCCACGTCCGTTGACCCTCAACGTTTCAGCGCGCACCCCACATTTTTGCTCCGGTTGTCCGCACAATGCTTCCACCCGTGCTTCGTCAGACAGCTTGGTCAGCGGCGGTATCGGCTGCCACGCCATGGTTCTGATGATGGATACCGACCGTGTCGGTTCGGTTACCGGCGTCGCGCAGATGGGCGGCGAAGGTGGCCATTGGATCGGAATGAACCAGTTTGTCAAGGAAGGACACTTGATTCAAAACCTGGGTGACGGTACCTTCCTGCACTCCGGTTCCCTCGCTATCCGCGCACTCGTCGCGGCAGATGCCAACATCACCGTCAAACTGCTGCACAACGGCACCGTCGCGATGACCGGTGGCCAAGACCCAGTCGGTGGCCAGCCACTTGCTGGTCTCATTCGAATTCTGCAGGCTGAAAACGTCGCCCGCATTGTCGTCACCACTGACGACGTGCGCCGCACCAAACGCGAACTCACCCGAGGCGCCAACACACTTCGCGGCAGCAGTAGCCTGCGCGGCGTTGAGGTCCGTGACCGTAGCGAACTCGGCGCCGTTCAAGAAGAACTAGCGAAGGTACCCGGTGTCACCATCTTGGTGCACGACCAGGCCTGCGCCACCGAACTGCGCCGCGCCCGCAAACGCGGCAAGGCACCAACGCCAGAAGCCAAAGTCGTCATCAACGAACGAATCTGTGAAGGTTGCGGCGACTGCGGTGAGAAGTCTGGTTGCCTGTCCGTCCAGCCCGTCGATACCGAATTCGGCCGCAAGACGCGTATTGACCAGACGTCCTGCAACCTGGACTACTCCTGCCTGAAGGGCGACTGCCCAGCGTTCACTCTGGTCACTCCGGATGTTGAAGGCGCCAAGGCACTGAAGCGTCAGCTCAGTGAACGCGCCATCGCCGAGCTCGCCGACCTCGACATCCCAGCACCGGAACCTGCCGACCTCACCGACGACACCAGCTGGAACGTCCGCGTCACCGGTGTCGGCGGCACAGGCGTGGTCACGCTCTCGGCTGTCATTGCCACCGCCGCACGTCTGGATGGGCGCTTCGTTCGCGGACTCGATATGACTGGTCTGGCCCAAAAGGGCGGCGCCGTGGTGTCGGATGTCCGCATTTCCACGGAGCTTATTGACGAACCGAATACCGTCTCACCAGGGCAAGCCGATCTCCTGCTGGCCTGCGATGGGCTCACCACCGCCGACCCGAAGAACCTTGCTGTCATTGCAGCTGACCGCACGACCGCGGTGATTTCTTCTGCCGACAGTCCAACCGGCGTGATGTGCACAGACGTCAAGGCAAGCCGGCCGAATGGTGTGGCACTTGCCGGAGCTATTGGTCGCAGCGCCCGCCGCGCCGTCACCATGGATGCTGCCGACATTTCCCGGAGTCTCTTCGGCGATGCGACGTACCAAACGATGGTGCTGCTGGGGGCTGCTGCCCAAGCTGGCGCGCTACCAATCTCCCCTGAATCCCTCGAGCTAGCCCTGACCGCAAACGGTGTGGCAGTGGATCGAAACATCGCTGCGCTGCGCGCTGGTCGACTGCTAGTTGCGGATGAACATGCGCTGACCGTACTCGTCAATAAGTCCGAAAACGGTGACCAACCTACTGCCCCGACTTGGGCGCTGGACATGGTGACCGGCACTGCGGAACTGGTCGGCGTGCCGGAGCCACAGCAACGGTCGATTGCGCTGCGCATTTCCGAGCTTGCCGAATGGGGCGACATGGAAGATGCGGCGCGCTACCTGGGCGATGTCGCGGTGATTGCGTCGGCGGAGCAGCTGCTGCGTCCGCGGTCGACCGAACTGTTGGAGGCTGCGTCCTTCGGGCTGTACAAACTCACGGCCTACAAGGACGAATATGAGGTTGCCCGACTAGCGCTGGCCAGCGAGTTCGACGATTCTGTCCGCAGTGACTTCGGCGCCGGTGCTGAGGTGAAATTCCAACTGCACCCACCGATGTTGCGCGCCCTGGGAATGGACCGCAAGATTGGCCTTGGTCCAAAGGCTCGGCCGGTGCTGCAGGCACTAGCGAAAATGAAACGACTGCGCGGCACCAAGTTCGACATCTTCGGGATGGGGAAAGTCCGTCGCCTGGAGCGCACCTTGGCCACCGGCTACCGCTCCGAACTGCTGAACCAGGTTCGTCGCATGGATGCGGACAGCTTCGATGATGTGGTGGCATTTGCCCGGATGGCCGATGATGTCCGCGGCTATGAGGACATCAAGATTGCTAACGCACAAGAGCTGCTCGCGCGGATTTAGCTCCTATGCAGCGCATGCGGTAAATTCAGGTGATTACCGCACGCGTGCAAGGGAGTGCTCCAATTACCGAACATAAGCCGTTCCTCCTGCTGACCACCCGCCCCGAGGGCGACATTGCGTATGAGGAATACCTATCTTTCCTGCGGGCAAGTCAGCTGCCCGCAGTGGCACTCCACCATCTGCGACTCGACCTGGAACTGCCAGAACAGCCGGATATTCACAAATACTCCGGCATTATCGTCGGCGGCAGTCCATACAACTTCTCCGACCCTGACAAGTCGCAAACTCAGCTGCAGATTGAAGGGTGGCTGCTGGAGCTGGTCGGACGCTGCCTAGAAGCAGACTTCCCTTTCCTGGGGGCCTGCTACGGGGTGGGGCTACTCGGGTACGTGGGCCGCGGTGTGACCTCCCGGAAGTATGGGGAGCCAGCGGGCGGGATTTACCTGACGAAAACCCCCGACGGTGCGCAGGACCCGATCTTGAACGGTCTGCCAGAGCGCTTCGGCGGCCATGTTGGGCATTTGGAGGCCTGCGAAGTGCTGCCGAAAGAGGCAACGCTGCTGGTTACCGGCGAAAACTGCCGGGTGCAGATGTACCGCTATGGCACATGCGCCTACGCCACACAGTTCCACCCAGAGCTGGATTTGGACGGTTTCCACCGCCGAGTTGTCGCCTATGGCGGCACCTACCACGAGCCGGGCGATGAACTAGAGCTGGTGGCAGTGGCGCGGGAGCGCAATTCCGATCAGGCGCAGCGGGTGCTGCAGAACTTCGTGGAGATTTACCGCACGCCGGTGGCCTAGTCCGGCTCCGGTGGCGTAGTCTGCCCTAGTTCCCAGGCACCGGCGCTGGGGTGCCTTCCACCTGTTGTAAGTGCCGCTGAATCCGCAACGACATACTCCGCGAATCGGTCACCATGATCGTGCCGACACTGCGCAGCGCGCCACTATCCGGTGTCACGGTCACTGAATAGAATCCACGGTCTCGAAATACTGCATCAGTCTGCCCATTGTTGCAGGTCGGTGCGATAATGTCGCCGCTATCTGAGGTGACCTGCACTGGCCCAGCGGTACCGAGCAGGTCACATTCGATGGTGATTGTTCCGCCCTGATTCACCGATTCCGGCATCACCATCGTCGGCCAGGTCGGCTCCTCCGGTACCGGATTTTCGGCGCTGTCGATAATCCAGGACACCAGCTGCTGCACCGTTTCGGCGCGCTCTTTCCTACCTTCGTCGGTGTCTTTGAAGTATTCCGTGTGCGGGTTTGGCCCACCACCCAGCACGGAATCCACCAATGCGGTTCCGGAGAAATCGCAGAACATGTCGTTTTTGCGGCACAGGGACAGTGTGTTGGCGCCCAACAGCTCCGTCGGCGTACCTGGGTGCATGCCCGCAGCGGTGTACAAGCCACGCCCACGGTCACCGGTACCCAGAGTCTGCAGACCGCCGTCCTGGTACGGATACCCCACCATCATCGTTCCGGCGAGCAGCCCCGTTCGATGCAGCGACATCGCCACTGGCGTCACGGCCATCGCGCCTTGCGAGTAGCCACTGAGCAGAAACCGCGGTGATGGGCATTGTTGGTCTGCGGCTTCTTTTCGGTGCTTTTTGACGGAACGAATGAGCTCTAACGTGCCTTTATTCGCGGAGTTTTGGATCCCGGATAGAGCTTCGTAGAGCGGATGCTGCTTTTCGCGCTGCGCAAATGCTTCATCCAGCAGGCCAATGGCGTCGGTCGCGGTGTACTCCAGCGCTTCGATTTTCACTTTCGAGCCGACTTTAGGGTTTTTGTCCAGCTCAGCGCGCAGCTCGGTTTGCACTTCTTTCCAGCGGCCGTAGAGGTCATCGGAGTTAATGACATCAGCGGCGCGAACAGCGCCTTCGTTGCTGCCGCGGGCAAAAATCGCGACGGTGCGGACACAGTTGTCGTTGCTTGGTGCAACGTTGACATCAGCGATGGGGGCAGAGTCAGGGCGTAGCGCGAAGAAGCCGCCAATCAGGCCGACCACTGCGATCAAGACACCGATAACAGCGAATTTTCTCCGAGCCTTGTGCCGCTCCGTGCGACCCCGAAAACTCATGCCAGCTCCACAATCTCCATGTAGTCGTCAGACCAGTGGTCTTCTGTGCCGTCAGGCAGAATGATGACGCGTTCTGGTTCCAGTGCCTGCACGGCTCCAGGGTCGTGCGTCACGAGAACCACAGCACCAGTGTAGGTGCGCAGCGCACCGAGCACCTGTTCCCGCGAGATCGGGTCGAGGTTGTTCGTCGGCTCATCCAGCAGCAGCACATTTGCTCGTGATGAGACCAGCGTAGCAAGCGCCAACCTGGTTTTTTCACCACCGGATAGCGTGCCGGCTGGTTGCTCCAGCTTGTCTCCAGAGAACATGAACGCGCCGAGCAGACTCCGCAGATCCTGCTGGTCTGCGTCTTGGCAGGCACTGATCGTGTTTTCCCAGACCGTTGCATCTGGGTCGATGGTGTCATGTTCCTGGGCAAAGTAGCCGATGCGCAGGCCGTGTCCGGTGACAATGCCGCCTTCACCATCGGTGCGCTCTACCCCAGCCAAGAGTTTGAGCAGCGTTGTCTTACCTGCACCGTTGAACCCGAGCACCACCACCCGCGATCCCTTGTCAATTGCTAGGTCCACACCCGCGAACACTTCGAGTGAGCCGTACATCTTCGTCAGTCCCTTGGCGAAAAGTGGCGTCTTTCCGCATGGCGCGGGCTCTGGGAAGGAGATGTGGGCAACCTTATCGTCAATACGCACCTCATCGAGGTTGTCCATCAATCGGTCGGCGCGCGCGAGCATCTGTTTGGCGGCTTTCGCCTTGTTTGCCTTGGCGCCGAACTTGGCGGCCTGCTGTTTCAGTGCGCTTGCCTTCTTCTCGGCGTTGGCACGTTCGGAGCGGCGGCGGGCCTCGTCGGTAGCGCGGGCATCGAGGTACTTCTTCCACGTCATGTTGTAGACGTCAGCTTCAGCGCGCACCGCGTCAAGGAACCAGACTTTATTACAGACCGCTTCGAGCAGCTCCACGTCGTGGCTAATCATGATGAGGCCGCCTTCGTGCTTAGACAGGAAGGTGCGCAGCCATGAAATCGAATCGGCATCCAGATGGTTGGTTGGCTCGTCCAACAGCAAGGTGGTGGCCGACTTGCCGGATCCGGCGGTGGCAGCAAAGAGAATTTGTGCCAGTTCGACACGGCGGCGCTGACCACCGGAAAGCGTGTCCAGGGTCTGATCAAGGATCCGCTCCGGCAACCCCAGACTGTCGCAAATCCGCGCAGCCTCCGAGTCTGCTTCATACCCGCCGAGGCTGTGGTATCGCTCCTCCAGTCGCGCATATTTCTTCACCGCCGACTCCATTTGGGCCGGAGTGCCGGACTCCATCAGTTCCTGTTGCCGTTCCATGGACGAGCGAATCTGGTCCAGGCCACGAGCTGACAGCACGCGGTCACGCGCAGTTTGATGGATGTCGCCTTCTTTGGAGTCCTGTGGCAGGTAACCAATTTCACCGCTGCGGACCACTTTGCCGCCGTATGGTTCGGTCTCCCCGGACAAAATACGCATGGTGGTGGTTTTACCGGCACCATTGCGCCCAACTAGACCAATTCGGTCGCCGGGCTGCACGCGCAGATGCTCCCCGGGAGCGGAAAGCAGGGTGCGGGCGCCGACGCGGACTTCAAGGTCTTGGGTAACAATCACGGAAAGCGATGCTACCAGTGTCGCAAGACATGAAGTAAACAGGAATGCAGCGGGTTGTTCGAATGGAAACAGCCGCGCCGATATCCGAACTTCAAGCCGAACTCCAACCGGAAGGTGGTGCAGAATGCGCAGACAGTTGCACATCGTTGGCTTAGGTCCGGCAGGAATCCTCGCAGCCCACCGTGCTGCATCTCGCCCCTCAATGAGCGACCTGCATATCGTTGGCTGGGATCCGGAGGGGCCCAACCTCAAAGGCACGCTCTGCTGCTTTCAGAGGCAGCTGCCAACGTGGTTTCCCGACGCCGCCATCGCTCAGCGCTGCACAGTTAGCGTTGAGTTTGATTCCGGGCGGTTGGTGCTTGATGACGATTACCTGGTGATCTCACCGCAGCTGTCGCAGTTGCTCGGAGGCTACGAAGTACGGCAGGAGCGATGGCCTGATGCGCCTGATGGGGAAACAGTGGACACGCCAGTGCTGTGTTGCATGCCCCGAACGAAGCCGATGACGGCGCGCCAGTTCGCGATTGGTGTCATCATTCCAGAAGATGCGCTGCCGAGGAAGCATCGCTACCCAGTGATGATGGACTGGACAGCACCCGAATTCGCCGATGCTGCTGCTTCCGACGATGAAGTGGCTGCAACGTTTAGCTACCGCATTCCGGTGGGCAATGGGCAATGGCTTATTCAAGAGACAGTGTTAGCGACGGAAAAGCCTTGGGCTGAAGTTTTGCCGTACTTAGAAGCACAGTTAGCCGCACGCCTGCAGAAGCTCGACGTTGACGGTGCGCAGCAACCCTGGCCGCGAGAAGTTGTCGACTTTCCGCTTGGACCGGAACACGTAGTCAATTCGGCGGCGGTGTTCAGTTCCCAGCATGGTTGGATGCACCCAGCGACCGGATACTCCTTTGGTGCGCTTGCTGAAGATGTGGACCGAATGCTCGATGAGTTCATCGGTCGGCTGGGCGGAGTTGCGGTCAATGGCGCACGAGGCCAGACACGTCGCAAAGGACTGCGCCCACTGTCCCGAGTGCTGACGGAACGATTGCATCGGATTGGGTTGGCGCTGCTGTTGTCCCTCTCCCCTGTTCAAACGCGCCAATTCTTTGAGTGCTTCTTTGCGTTAGGGCCAGATGTTGTCCGCAATTATATGATTACTACCGACCCAACTATGACGGCGAAACTGATGTTCCGGCTGTGGCTGCGGTTGTTGATGAAACATCCAGAACTGGCGTGGAAATGTGTACGCGCGGCGTGTGGATTCTAGGAAAACGCATGTTATCGGGTTAAGATAGTGGGGTTCACCAACAGTTATTGAGTGATGGCGGTGCGTCACATGCGCCTCAGGACATTGAGAAACGCCTGGTAAACCCAGATTTTCATCCCTTGCCACGCCGACAATACTGTTGAGCTTTTAAGTGCAACCGAAGCGGACACATCCAACCCGTGACGGTCATTTAATAGCGCAACTTTTACTTTTTGACCTCACCAAGGAGTTCAATTCAATGGCAACTACGACTGCCACAGGTGCGGAGGGCACCAGAAAACTGCGCCGTAACCTCAAGGCGCGCCACCTCAACATGATCGCTATTGGCGGTGCCATTGGTACCGGCCTCTTCGTCGCCTCCGGTGAAACCATCGCTGAAGCAGGACCAGGTGGCGCACTGACCGCCTACGCCCTCATCGGCATCATGGTGTGGCTAGTTATGCAGTCACTTGGCGAAATGTCCGCCTACCTACCAGTGGCGGGGTCCTTTCAGGAGTACGGTACTCGCTTCGTCTCCCCGTCCTTCGGTTTCGCGATGGGCTGGAACTACTGGTTCAACTGGGCAATTACCGTCGCCGCCGAGCTGGTTGCCGCCGCCTTGGTGATGAAGTATTGGTTCCCAGAAGTAGATTCCATTGTTTGGTCCGCAGGGTTCCTAGCGATCTTGTTCACCATCAACGCACTGTCGGTGCGTGCCTTCGGTGAAGGTGAATTCTGGTTCGCCGCCATCAAGGTAATTACCGTCGTAGTGTTCCTCATCCTCGGTGTCGCCATGATCTTCGGCATCATGGGCGGCGAAATGACCTCCGGCGAGAACTGGACTACCGGCGACGCTCCATTCGTTGGCGGCGGTATGGGTATCCTCGCGGTGTTCATTGTGGCGGGGTACTCCTTCCAAGGTACCGAGCTGGTGGGTATTGCCGCAGGTGAAGCAGAGAACCCAGAGAAGACCCTGCCGCGCGCGA
The DNA here is from genome assembly GCF_000372445.1 of Corynebacterium ulceribovis DSM 45146. Taxonomy (GTDB): domain Bacteria; phylum Actinomycetota; class Actinomycetes; order Mycobacteriales; family Mycobacteriaceae; genus Corynebacterium; species Corynebacterium ulceribovis. The sequence continues at coordinate 998,686 of NZ_AQUY01000001.1, read as the reverse complement.
TCCGCACCATTTTCTGGCGCATCATGCTCTTCTACATCGGCGCAATCGCCATCATCGGCTTCCTCATTCCATACACCGACCCGAACCTGCTGCGCGCTTCTGAAGAGAACATTGCAGTCTCGCCATTTACCTTGGTCTTCGACCGCGCAGGCATTGCCCTTGCTGCTGGACTGATGAACGCCGTCATTTTGACCTCTGTGTTGTCGGCCGGTAACTCTGGTCTATTCGCGTCGACTCGTATGCTGTACTCGCTAGCCAACAACGGTGACGCACCGAAGTTCTTGGGCAAGCTATCCAAGCACCATGTGCCAATGAACGCGCTCTACGCCACCACTGCTGTCGGTATGGCGGGCTTCATCACCTCCCTGGTTGGTGATGGCGCTGCCTACACCTTCCTGCTGACGCTGTCTGCATTGGCGGGCTTCATTACCTGGATGGGTATCTCCTGGTCGCACTATAAGTTCCGTGCCGCGCTGAAAGCTCAGAATAAGAGCTTGGATGAGCTGCCATACCGGGCGAAATTCTTCCCACTTGGTGCAGTCATTGCGCTGGTGCTCTGCTTCGGTGTTGTCATCGGTCAGGCTTACGGCCCAATCGTGAACCAAGAAAACATGTTTGCGATTTTGTCCCCTTACCTGGGCATCCCAGTGTTCTTGGCCCTGTGGTTCGGCCACAAGATGGTGAAGAAGACTAAGGGAGTTGACCCAGCACACGCTGACCTATCCCGGGTCGTCGACTAAGATCCACGCGCTGCTGCAGCGCGTGCCATCCATAACAGTGCATAGAAAAGCGGGAGGAATCATGACGATTCCTCCCGCTTTTGCGTGCAGATCAGTGTGTGATGCCTACACGTTGAAGCCGATAGCGCGCAGCTGCTCGCGGCCTTCTTCGCTAATCATGTGTGGGCCCCAAGGCGGGATCCAGACCCAGTTCAGCTCGTGGTCCTGGTACCAGTCCAAGTCAGCAATGACCGACTGAATCTGGTCTTCCAGCATGTCGGTCAGCGGACACGCTGGCGACGTCAAGGTCATGTTAATGACCACGTGATTCGCGTTTTCAATCCAGATGTCGTAAATCAGACCCAAGTCCACGACGTTAATACCCAGCTCTGGGTCGATAACGTCGAAAAGCCGGTCTTCAACCTGGATGGCCTTCTGCTCATCTTCTGGAGACTGCTCAGGACGTTCACGCGGCTCATCAGCGTTGTCCTTCGCGCCCTCCAAAATCTCGTCAACAGGCCCAGTGGTGGCTTCGGTAGTGCTCTTGTCAGTGGTTTCGTTTGGCTCAGTCATCGGAACCATTCTCCTTCTTCGTCAACGCTTCCGAGCTCGCAGCTTGAAACGCCTTCCATCCCAGCAGCGCACACTTGACGCGTGCTGGGTACTGCGACACGCCCGAAAAGGCGACGCCATCGCCGATGATGTCCTCATCACCAGTTTCTTTGCCGCGAGAAGTAATCATCTTCTCAAACTCGGCCAGCTTCTGCATCGCAACGTCCAGCGGCTGCCCAACAATCTCCTCCGCCATCACCGACGTCGAAGCTTGCGAAATAGAGCAACCGTGTGCGTCATATGAAATATCGTCAACGGTCTTGCCGTCTTCCGACAAGTGGATCCGCAGCGTCAGCTCGTCGCCGCAAGTCGGATTGACATGGTGCACTTCCGCGTCAAAGTCCTCCCGCAGTCCGCTGTGCTGGGGATTGCGGTAGTGATCCAGGATCACTTCCTGGTACATCGCTTCGAGTCTCACCGCCGCTTCACCAACCTTTCTTCATAGTTTCTACAGTCCGAAAAATTCCTGCGCCCGACGGATACCCGCCACCAGCGCATCAATCTCTTCCGGCGTGTTGTACAGATAGAACGATGCTCGAGCAGTCGACTGCGCCTTCATCGCCCGGTGCAGCGGCCACGCGCAGTGGTGCCCCACGCGAATAGCTACGCCATCGTCATCAAGCACCTGGCTCAAGTCGTGCGGGTGGACACCGTCCACGTCGAAGGACACTGCGCCGCCGCGCATCACCGTGTTCGTTGGGCCGATAATCCGCAGACCTTCGATCTCCTGCAGCTTCTCCAGCGCCAACGCAGTCAACGTGCGCTCATGCGCTGCAATCTTGTCCATGCCAATGTCGCGTAGGTACCGAACTGCCGCCCCGAGTCCCACGACCTGCGTGTTCATCATGGTGCCTGCTTCAAAGCGTTGCGGCACCTCAGCGAAAGTCGTCTTCTCCATGGTCACGGTCGCAATCATGGAGCCACCGGTTAAGAACGGAGGCAATTTCGTCAATACGCTCATTTTGCCGTACAACACACCAACGCCGGTCGGACCGCACATCTTGTGTCCGGAAAACGCGGCGAAGTCCACGTCCAACGCCTTAAAGTCCACCGGCATATGTGGCACGGACTGGCAGGCATCCAGCACCACCAACGCACCAACAGCGCGGGCACGACGCACCACTACCGGCACATCAGTTACAGCGCCGGTGACATTCGACTGATGAGTCACGGCGACAACCTTGGTGTTCTCACTGAGCTCCAGCGAGTCCAGGTCAATGCGGCCGTCATCAGTCAGGCTGTACCAACGCAGGGTGGCACCCGTGCGGGCACACAGTTCCTGCCATGGCACCAAGTTGGCGTGGTGTTCCAGCTCAGAGATGACAACCTCGTCGCCTTCACCAACGGCCAAATCGCCGGAGCGTGGGTCGCCCAACGCAAAAGCGACAGTGTTCAGCGCCTCGGTGGCATTCTTCGTGAACACCAGCTCGTCGTACTCAGCGCCGACGAACTCGGCGATATCTGCACGAGCGTTTTCATACGCCGCGGTGGCGTCCTCCGTCAGGGAGTAGGCACCACGGTGCACCGGCGCATTCGACTGGTAGATGAAGTCAGTTTCAGCTTCTACCACCTGTTTTGGCCGTTGCGATGTGGCTCCGGAGTCCAGGTAAGTCAGCGGGCTGTCGTTGCGCACCCGCCGCGACAGGATTGGGAAATCCTCCCGCAGCTTTGGGTCCAGCAGGAAGCCCGTTCCTGCGCCAGTTGCTTCGTCAGTCATTAAGCGTTCGCCCCAAGGAATGGTTCGTAGCCTTCAGTTTCCAGCTTGTCGGCGAGCTCTGGGCCACCGGAGGTGACAATCTTGCCGTCGGCAAAAACGTGGACGAAGTCAGGCTTGACGTAGTTCAGGATGCGCTTGTAGTGGGTAACCATCAGGATGCCGCCGTTGGATTCTTCCTGGTAGCGGTTGATGCCTTCCGACACGATGCGCAGCGCGTCGACGTCCAGGCCGGAGTCAGTTTCATCCAGCACCGCGAACTTTGGCTGCAGCAGGTCTAGCTGCAGGATTTCGTGGCGCTTCTTCTCACCACCGGAGAAACCTTCGTTGACCGAACGCTCGGAGAACTTCGAGTCAATCTTCAGGTCGTCCATCGCTTCGCGGACTTCCTTGACCCAGGTACGCAGCTTTGGTGCTTCGCCGCGGACTGCGGAGGCAGAGGTACGCAGGAAGTTGGACATGGATACGCCCGGAATCTCCACTGGGTACTGCATAGCCAGGAACAGGCCGGCGCGGGCACGTTCATCAACGCTCATCTCGAGGACGGATTCGCCGTCGAGGAGGATGTCACCGGAGGTGATTTCGTAACGTGGGTGGCCGGCGATGGTGTATGACAGAGTCGACTTGCCGGAACCATTCGGTCCCATGATGGCGTGGGTTTCACCGGACTTAATGGTCAGGTTAACGCCCTTCAGAATTTCGGTTGGCGCTTCGTCTTCGTTAGTTGGCAGGACCTGTGCGTGCAGGTCTTTGATTTCAAGGGTGCTCATGTGCAGTGGTCTCTTTCGTTTCGCTGTGTCCGTATGTACGCCAGTGCGCGTTACGCCAATCCGGCGATGGTGAGTTCTTCGGCTACGCGTGCCTGGAGGCGTTCGCGGACAGATTCGACTGGGATGCGGTTGATGACTTCATTGAAGAAGCCGTGGATGATCAGGCTGCGGGCAGCCTTTTCTGGGATACCGCGGCTCATCAGGTAGAACAGGTGCTCGTCGTCGAAGTGACCGGTGGTCGATGCGTGACCGGCGCCTGCGATTTCACCGGTTTCGATTTCCAGGTTTGGCACGGAGTCTGCGCGGGCGCCGTCACCGATAATCAGGTTACGGTTCAGCTCGTAGGTGTCGGTGCCTTGCGCTTCTGCGCGGATCAGGACATCGCCGACCCATGCGGTGCGTGCTTCTGGCAGGCCAGATTCTGGGTCGCCCTGCAGTGCGCCCTTGTACATGACGTTGGAGCGGCAGTTTGGCTGCGCGTGGTCAACCAACAGGCGCTGTTCGAAGTACTGGCCAGCGTCGGCGAAGTACACACCGGTCAGCTCAGCGTCGCCGCCTGGACCGTCGTAGCGCACTCGTGGCACCACACGAACCAGGTCACCAGCGAAGCAGGCCAGCGCGTGACGCAAGGTGGCATCGCGGCCGAGGCGTGCGTGGTGGCCGGCCAGGTGTACAGCGTCACGTGCCCAGTCGGTGTCAATGATGATGTTCAGGCGGGCGTTGTCGCCGACCTTGATTTCCAGGTTGTCGGCGTAGGTGCCGGAGCCCTGGTAGGTCAAGGTGATGGTGGCCTCTGCCCCATCTTGAACATCGATGATGGTGTGGCCGTATGCCACATTGTCTTCACCAGGGCCAGTGATAGTGATGTCAATTGGCTGTTCAATAACAGCGTGCTTATTGACGGTTACCACCGTTGCGCTGGTGAAAGAGGACCATGCTTGGGCAGCAATGCGGTCGACTGGCTTGCCTGCCAGCCCGATGCGGCTGTCGTCGCGGCCAACGGTTTCAGCGGTGGCGTCTCCACCGTCTGGGATAACAACGTCCGTGGTAGCGGCGACTGGCGCTGGGGCCGAGCCGTCGTGGAGGCCACGGAGACGTCGCAGGGAAACGAAACGCCAGACTTCATCTTTGCCGCGTGGGACGGCGAAGTCGGCTACATCGTAGGAAGCGAAAATGTCGCCCTTGGTGTTGTGCACGCGTGCGGTGTTTTCGACGGTTGTCATTTTGGTTAGCCGACCGACCCTTCCATCTGCAGTTCAATGAGGCGGTTGAGCTCGAGGGCGTATTCCATCGGGAGCTCCTTTGCAATTGGTTCCACGAAGCCGCGAACAATCATTGCCATGGCGTCTTCCTCTTCGATACCGCGGCTCATCAGGTAGAACAGCTGGTCGTCAGAGACCTTGGACACGGTTGCTTCGTGTCCCATGGTGACCTTGTCGTTGCGGATATCCACGTACGGGTACGTGTCCGAACGGGAAATGTTGTCCACCAGCAGCGCGTCACATTCAACGTTGGACACGGAGTTGACCGCATCCTTGTTGACCTGAACCAGACCACGGTATGCGGAGCGGCCGCCACCACGGGCCACCGACTTCGACACCACCGAGGAGGAAGTGTTTGGTGCCATGTGCACCATCTTCGCGCCGGTGTCCTGGAACTGGCCTTCGCCAGCGAAAGCGACAGACAGCACTTCACCGCGAGCGTGCTCGCCGGTCATCCACACCGCTGGGTACTTCATTGTGACCTTGGAGCCGATGTTGCCGTCGACCCATTCCATGATGGCGCCCTCTTCAGCCTTGGCACGCTTGGTGACCAAGTTGTAGACGTTGTTGGACCAGTTCTGAATGGTGGTGTAGCGGCAGCGGCCACCCTTCTTCACGATGATCTCCACAACTGCCGAGTGCAGCGAGTCGGACTTGTAGATCGGTGCGGTACAGCCCTCGACGTAGTGCACGTAGGCACCTTCGTCAACGATGATGAGGGTGCGCTCGAACTGACCCATGTTCTCGGTGTTAATGCGGAAGTATGCCTGCAGTGGAATGTCGACGTGGACACCCTTTGGCACGTAGATGAAGGAGCCACCGGACCACACAGCGGTGTTCAAAGCGGAGAACTTATTGTCACCGGCTGGGATGACGGTGCCAAAGTACTCGTGGAAGAGGTCCTCGTGCTCACGCAGTGCAGTGTCGGTATCAAGGAAGATAACGCCCTGCTGTTCCAGGTCTTCGCGAATCTGGTGGTAAACAACCTCAGACTCGTACTGAGCTGCCACACCGGCAACCAGACGCTGCTTTTCCGCCTCCGGAATACCCAGCTTGTCGTAGGTTTCCTTAATGTCTTCCGGCAGGTCTTCCCAAGTGGTGGCCTGCTTCTCGGTGGAGCGGACGAAGTACTTGATGTTGTCGAAGTCGATATCCGACAAGTCCGCGCCCCATTTTGGCATTGGCTTCTTGTCGAAAATCTGCAGAGCCTTGAGCCGCTGGTTCAGCATCCACTCGGACTCGTTCTTCTTCGCGGAAATATCGCGAACGACGGCTTCATTCAGACCACGTTGTGCGGCGGCACCAGCGGCGTCAGAGTCATGCCAGCCGTACTGGTATGCACCGATAGAGTCAATAATCTCCTCATCGGTCTGTGGTTTCGCCGGTATGTTGTGCTTGTCCTGTGCGAGAGTCACGATCCGCTCCTTCCTTCGGGCTCATGAGTAACTGGGGTAATTGGAATGTAGGTAGTGCAAATGCCATTGCCATCGGCAATTGTGGCGAGCGATTGGATGTGCTGACCCATCAGGTTCGACACAACTTCATGTTCCGCTGCACACAGTTCCGGGAAATCCTCAGCCACATGGCTGATTGGGCAATGGTGTTGACAGATTTGGACACCGCGACCAGAGTCCGTCACTGATGCGGCATATCCATGTTGGGATAGTGCGTCAGCAACTTCTTTCGCGGTTCGGGCAAGCGATTCCGAATCATCTTCGGCTGGTTGCACGTCTTTCAGAATGTCTACGATGCGCTGCTTGGCAAATGCCGCCACGGCAGCATCGCCACCGGCTCGTCGCAAAGCATGCAACGCTGCGGCAGCAAGCGAATCGTATTCATGGCCGAATTCCGCACGACCCGCATCGGTTAGGCGGAAATCTTTAGCCGGACGACCCCGGCCCCGGTTCCGCGTCCGGTTTTCGATGACTTCTGCCAAGCCATCCTTCTGTAAATTGTCCAAGTGGCGACGGACACCAGCTGCAGTTAGCCCCAATTCGGAACTAATCTCAGTGGCGCTAATCGGGCCGCTGGCCAGCAAAAGCCGCAGAATGTTCTGCCGAGTATCACCGTCTTGGTTGACCGGCTTGAGCGCAGCGCCCTCGGTAACCTTTTCTGTAGATACCACTTCGACTTCACCTCCATTCCAGCTCCATAGTTAAAAGTGGCAGGCACCACTCCTAACGAATTGGACTACACCAGTGTTCCTTAATTCAGTTGGTTTGTCCACTATTCGATTACGACGCTGCCGAACCCACGTGAGTAATATGTGCAGGCGTGAAGGCAACGACTACAAGCGACGACGCAGCCCAAAAGCAAGGCCGGCAGCCACAATGGCTGCGCAGCATCGTCGAACAGTTGCCACGATTCGGTCGTGCCGGTACCCGAACCGCCGAACTCCACAGCGGCGCTGATGCCACCGCCAAACCAAACACGCGCGCCATCACCTACCGTGAGCTGGAACGATTCGCCCAACTGCGCCTGCTTGGCACTATCGGCACCCTCCTGATGGCCATCGGCGGTCTCGGAGCCGGCGCGCTTCCCGTAGTCGGTAACCCATTCCACGCATTCCCGCTGGCCAACCTGCTCAGTCGCATGCTGTACTCCTCCACCGTCCTGGTGCTCATCGGCATTGGTCTGCTCATGGTGGCCTGGCTGATGATGGGCTTTTTCGTTGTAGGCCCCAAACGCGCCCGCTACGGTGTCGTGGCCACCGGAATGCTGGTGCGCACCTACGCCGCTTGGGTCATCCCGCTGTTGCTCACGGCCCCACTATTTACCCAGGACATCTACTCCTACCTGGCGCAAGGATCCATCGTTCGCCAAGGAATGGACCCCTATATCGCTGGGCCAGTTGACCTGCTCGGCACATCGAATGAACTCGCTCGGTCGGTGCCACTTATCTGGTCCCACTCCCCGAGTCCTTACGGCCCAGTTGCTCTCGGCATCGCCGCCGCTATTTCACAGATCACCGGCGACCACATCGCAGCTGGCGTCATCGCGCACCGGTTTGTCAGTACTATTGCCCTTTTTATTGTTGGCTGGGCGTTGGTGCGCCTGTCCCTGCGCTGCGGGGTGCGCCCACAGGCTGCGATTTGGCTTGGCATTTTGAACCCGCTGGCACTGCTTCACCTCGTCGCCGGCATACATAATGAGTCCATCATGCTGGCACTCATCCTCGTCGGACTCGAGCTCACCCTTCTCGGCTTATGCGGCCGCCCGACACCAGGTTCGCCAGATAGTCTCAGTGCCGGCGGCCATGCCGCGACTGCGGCTGTAACCGTCATAAAGCCCATTGTCTTTTCCCTATCGGCGCGGGCCTGGGGATGGTGCATCGTCGGCACGGTGCTCATCGCCTTGGCGGGAATGGTGAAAGTCACCGGGTTCATCGCACTCGGATTCGTCGGTATGGCCATTGCCCGTCGACTCGGCGGCAGCTGGTTGCACGTTGCCCTCGCAGCAGCATTTCAAGCGGTAGTCGCCGCCATCACTGTCGTCGCAGTCTCCATTGGCTCCGGCATGGGGCTGGGGTGGATTTCAGCGCAGGGCGGCGCCGCCACTATCCGCAGCTGGATGTCCATCACCACCGACGTGGGAGTTGTATCCGGATTTCTCGGCAACCTACTCGGACTTGGTGACCACACCGAGGCAATCCTGACGCTTTCGCGTGGACTCGGTGTGCTCGTCGCCATGGCGTGGATGCTCCGAATGCTGTTCGCAGTGCTGCAGGGACGCATTCATCCCCTCGGCGGCTACGGCTCATCGGTGCTGGTACTCGTGCTGCTCTTTCCCGTCGTGCACCCGTGGTACCTGCTCTGGGCCATCGTTCCACTGGCCGCTTGGGCAGACCGTCGGGGCTTCCGCCTGTCGGTTATCGCCTACTCGACCTTCTTCTCTTTTACAGTGCTGCCCCGCGGTCTGGCGCTGCCGCCCAGCGCCATCATCATTATTTACGTTTCCGCGGCGCTCATTTTCATCGTTTTGCTGCTGGGGCTGCTCTACCTCTTCACCCGAAATAAGCCGCTAGTCACCGGCCGAATCTGCCCCCCATGTGCGACGGGCTAGACTCTTCGATTGTGACTTCCCAAGCTATCCCGGCGCTGCGCCTTGACAACGTATCCAAACACTTTGGTGCCACAAAGGCGGTTAACGACCTGTCCTTCACCTGTGAACAAGGCCAGATCATTGCTCTGCTTGGACCCAACGGTGCTGGTAAAACCACCACCATTGAAATGTGCGAGGGCTTCCAGAAGCCGGATGCCGGCAGCGTGGAAGTGCTTGGCATGAATCCAGCTACCCACCCCGATCAGCTCCGGTCCCGCATCGGCATTATGTTGCAGGGTGGGGGCGCCTACCCCGGTATCAAAGTCGGCGAAATGATGAACCTTGTTGCCAGTTATGCCGACAATCCGCTTGACCCGTTGTGGCTACTGGAAACCGTGGGACTAGCCCAGCACCAAAAGACCTCCTTCCGGCAGCTGTCCGGTGGCCAACAGCAGCGCCTGTCGCTGGCTTGCGCCCTAGTGAACCGGCCGGAGCTGGTGTTTCTTGACGAACCGACCGCGGGGCTAGACACGCAGTCCCGGATGGCAGTGTGGGATTTAGTCAAGTCCATGCGCCGTGACGGGGTCACCATTGTTTTAACCACCCACCTGCTTGATGAAGCGGAAGCGCTCGCTGACCGGGTCATCATCATCGACCATGGCCAGCTGGTAGCCGAAGGCACGATGGCTGAACTGACCCGCGCCACTCACGCGCAAGGCATTTCGGTGACCACCACCGTCGCACCGGACTTCGACGCGCTCAGCGGCGCGTTGCAGGCGGCTGGGGTTACCTCCACCCCGGTGCACCAGACCGGCGCGCTGCGATTCAAGATTGATGCGGCGGCCACCCCGGCGGTGGTTGCGCAGGTTGCTTCGGTCCTAGCGGAGCAGGATATCCTCGCTACCAGCATTGATGTGGCGACGAGGCATTTGGAGGACGTTTTCCTTGAGCTCACCGGACGGGAGATGCGCAAATGAGCAATGAACAAGTAGCTGCCACCCAGTTCCCGCCAGGGACCTTCACCCCAGCGCCGAAACGCGCAAGCCTCGGCAAAATCCTATGGACGCAGTCCAAGATGGAAACGAAGCTGGTGATGCGCCACGGGGAACAGGCCCTGTTGAACCTCATCATCCCGCTGCTCATGCTTGTTGGACTGACGCTGTTCGCCAAACCAGAAGGCGGAGTTGACCAAGTCTTCCCGCTCATCCTCGCCATTGGTGTGATGTCCGCTGGCTTCACCGCTCAGTCCATCAGCGTCGGGTTTGATCGTCGCTATGGTGCACTCAAGCGCATGGGCGCGTCCGGCATTCCGAAGTGGGCAATCATCGGCGGCAAAATTGGTGCAGTCATTGCCACGGTTATTGTGCAGACCGCGATTTTCACTGCTGTTGCCCTATCCCTTGGTTGGCGCGCAACCCCAGCTGAGCTGCTGTTTGCCGGCATTATTTTGCTGCTTGGTGCGGTGTGTTTCACCTCGCTCGGCATGCTGCTGGGCGGCACGCTGTCGGCACATGTCATTCTGGCTGTCGCCAATATTGTGTGGTTTGTTTTGCTCGGTGCAGCCTTTATCGCAGTAATGACTGCCGACCTCAATCCGGCGGTGGAAGCTGTGCTGGCGTGGATACCGTCGGTGGCGATTGCCTCGGGTCTGATTGACGCGTTTGCCGGCAGTTTTGCCTGGCATAGCGTGCTGGTGTTGCTGGTGTGGTCGGCGATTGCGGCATTTTTTGCAGTGAAGCTATTCGACTTCCAATCCAAGCGCGACTGAGTAGCATGTGAGGCGTGAATTATCTAAGTCGGAGGTCAACTTAGGTCCGACGCGCATTGTGGCGTTGGCCTTCCTGACCCTGATTGTCCTGGGCACTGCCCTGCTCATGTTGCCGATTTCGGCAAGCTCTGGCGACGCCACTGATGTCGTCTCTGCCCTGTTCACCGCAACCTCCGCTACCTGTCTGACCGGCCTCATCGTGGTGGACACCGCGACACACTGGTCAGCCTTCGGCCAAATCGTGGTCCTCAGCCTGATCCAACTCGGCGGCTTCGGCATTATGAGCCTGACATCTCTCGCCGGCATGTTGCTCACCGGCCGCATTGGGTTGCGCTCCCGCCTCAACGCTTCCGCAGAAGGCCGCACCCTGAGCCCCGCCGACGTTCGCCGCACCATCATCGCCACATTGGTCCTCACCGCTGTGATGGAGGTTGCGGTTGCATGCTTTTTGACGTTCAGGTTCGCACTCGGATACGACATGTCCGTCGGCCGCGCCATCTATGAGGGCATATTCCATTCCATTTCTGCGTTCAATAATGCCGGTTTCGGGTTGCGCAGTGACAATCTGATTCCGTACGTCGGCGACGCGTGGATCATCTTGCCGATTTCCGCATCACTGGTTATTGGCGGCTTAGGCTTCCCAGTGTTGTCGGAACTACTCGGTCGGGCCCGCAATTGGCTGCGCCGCGGCGAAGTGGTGGAAGACCGCAAAACGGAACGACTGTCGGTGACCGCAAAAGTCACTCTGATCGGTACCGCCATTTTGCTGACCGCCGGCATTGCCATGGTCGCAGTATTGGAGTGGAATTGGGCGCTGGCTGAACTGAGTACCAAAGAGAAAGTCTTTGGTGCGTTTTTCCAAGGTGTGACACCGCGCACCGCCGGTTTTAACTCCGTGGATTACGCAGACTTTCACCCCACGACGTTGATGGGCACTGACATCCTCATGTTCATTGGTGGCGGTTCAGCTGGTACTGCTGGTGGCCTGAAGATTACGACGTTCGCGGTATTAGTCGCGGCGATTGTGGCTGAATTCCGCAGCCGCGAAGTATGCACTATTAATCAACGCAGCATTGACCCGTCTGTGGTTCGGCAGGCACTGGCGGTGGCGTTTGCCGGGATCACCGTCGTCATTATTGGCATCGGGGCGCTGCGGATTTTAGAACCAGCAATCAACGGCGACTTCATCGTCTTCGAGGTGATTTCTGCCTTTGCGACTTCGGGATTATCCACGGGCATCACCGCCGAATTAAGTACACCGTCCAAGCTGATTCTTTGTTTCATCATGTACTTCGGCCGCGTTGGGCCGATAACATTGGTCACAGCACTCGGCACTCGTAAGGTCGCTGCCCGCTTCCAATACCCGAAGGAAAGGCCGTTCATTGGCTAGTCGTTTCCAGAATATGTTCCGCTCCCCTCGGAAGATCAATATTCCACCGGTAGCAGTGCTCGGTCTGGGGCGTTTTGGCACCTCCCTTGCCCATGAGCTCATTGACCACGGTGTCGAAGTTTTGGGGGTTGACTCCAATCCCCGCCAGGTCCAAGACATGGCGGAAACACTGACGCAGGCAGTGGTCGCCGACACCACAGATCCGCAGGCACTGCGCCAGCTGGGCATCGCGGAGTTTGACCGCGTGGTGGTGGGGATTGGTACAAACCTCGAGACCAGCATCCTGACCGCAGCCAATGTGGTGGACCTGAATGTGCGGGAAGTGTGGGCGAAAGCTGATTCGGATTCGCACGCCCGTATCCTGCGGAAAATCGGTGTTACTCAAGTGGTGCGACCAGAGTTCGATACCGGTAAACGGGTGGCGCACCTGCTGGGCGGACGCATCCAGGATTATGCGGCCTTCGCCAAAACCTACGCCATGGTGAAGTTAGCTCCGCCAGCATTTATGGTTGGTAAGCCGCTCGATAACCAAGCGCTGTGGAAGCAGCACCATGTGCATGTAGTGGCGTGTTATTCCCCACAACACGGATGGCAGCCGATGACCGACGGCGCGGTAGCAAAACCGGATGATGTGCTGCTCATCGGCGGCGATCCAAATGATCTTGAACTCATCGGGGAGCTTTAGGGCGGCGGATAACCGTCAAAAAGCTCGGTTTTTTGGGCAGCGGCAGCCGCGTGGAAATAGCTTATAAAACCGGCGGTGACTAGGGTTACGAGTGTGACTGCAACACCTAAAATTGACGGAAACCCTGCCTACACCGGGGCTTTTCGCTTCTTCCCGCTCCCAACGATTGCGCGGCAGCGTCTGTATGCGTTGCTGGTGCTGATTTCCCAGGCTGCGATTACCGTCACCGGCGCCACCGTGCGCGTGACCGGATCTGGGCTGGGCTGTGAAACTTGGCCGCAATGCCACGAAGGTTCGTTTGTACCGGTGGCAGGTGCCAACCCGATTCTGCAGCAGGTCGTCGAATTTGGTAACCGCCTGCTGACCTTTGTGCTGGCCGCCGCCGCAATTGTCATTGTGCTGGCCGTGTACCGAGCGCAGCGTCGCACCGAAATTAAGGTGCTGTCGTGGATCATGATTATTGGCGTGATTGTGCAGGCTGTTCTCGGTGGTATCACCGTGCTGGTGGGTCTGCACTGGACACTGGTGATGGCACACTTCCTGCCGTCTTCCCTGCTGACGTTCCTGGCCGCGATTTTGTATGTGCGCGTGGCAGAACCTGATGACGGCCACGATGTGAAAGTGTTCCCGCAGCAGCTCAATTTGCTCATCGCGGCGTCCACTGCCCTGCTGGCCTTCGTTTTGGTCACCGGAACGTTGGTGACTTCCGCCGGTCCACACGCCGGTGACGACACGGTGACCGCTGACCAGCGTCTCCAAGTCGATATTGATGCGATAGCCCGACTGCACGGCATCTCTATGTGGCTGTTCCTGATTTCCGTTGCGGCGATTATTGCCTTCCTGCTGCGCGTGGAACTGGATAAGCGCGCAAAGACGGTGGCGTGGGCGTTGGCAGTGTCGATTGGTGTACAGGCCGCAATTGGCTACATCCAGTACTTCAACGGCACCCCACGCGCCTTGGTACCAGTGCACATCGCCGCCGCCGGCGTGATTACCGCGCTGGCTGGCATCCTCTTCGCCTACGGTGTGCAGCGCCAAGGCGGTACCGCTACCCAAACCGGCTCGGTTGCCGCTGACGCCGAGCTCGCAGGACACACCAACTAGCGGCCCAAAAACAACGAACCCCTCGAGGTAGCCAGCGCGAAGCTGACTGCTCGAGGGGTATTTTATTGGGCGTTATGACGGTTACCGGAACCGGAAGTCTTAAACGCGCCGTCTAGAACACCGTCTAGAACAGGGAAGCTGGGAAACCGATGAAGTTACCGAGCTGTTCCAGGCCGATAAACGCGTCGACCGACAAGCCCACGCACCACAGGGCCAAGTAGTTGTTGGACAGCATGAACAGCTTCATTGGCTTAATTGGGGCGCCCTTTGTCACGTTAAGGTGCAGCTCAATGGCGCGCCAGAGGAACCAAGCGCCAGTGAGCACCGAAATCAGGGCGTAGAGCCAGCCGGCAGCAGGAATGAGCAAGAAGGTGGTGACAACGGTGGCCAAGGTGTACCAAATAATGCGAATGGTGACCTCTGGGGCCTTCTTCACCACTGGCATCATTGGCACACCAGCGGCTTTGTAGTCTTCCTTGTACCGCAGACCCAGCGCCCAAGTGTGTGGTGGAGTCCAGAAGAAAATGACCAGGAACAGCACAATCGCCTGCCACCAGTGTGCCGGCTCGCCCGGGTTCGCATCCGTGATGACGGCCCAACCGACCAGTACTGGCATGCAGCCAGCAGCGCCACCCCACACCACGTTCTGGTCCGTGCGGCGCTTGAGCCACATGGTGTACACGAAGACGTAGAAGGCAATGGTGATCAGGATGAAAATGCCGGCGAGCAGCGAGTTGCAGAGCAACCAGAGCCACAGGAAGCTGGCCACCATCAGCACGGTTGCAAAGATCATTGCAGCCCGGTTGGAGACACTTTCGCGGGCCAACGGTCGACGCCGAGTGCGGCGCATCTTCTTGTCAATATCTGAGTCCGCCACCATGTTGTACACGTTTGCGGATGCTGCGCCCATCCACCCGCCGACAAGTGTCAGCAGGATCAGCATTGCGTTGAGGTCCTGGCGGTCGGCCTGGAGCATCGCCGGAATGGCTGCGACAAGCAGCAGTTCAATCACTCGCGGCTTTGTCAACGCAATGTATGCCTTGACCGTATCTAGCAACAGTCCTCCCAATTCGGTTAATAAGCCTAAGTAGGTAGTCGGATGGCGTGGGCGAAAAGTTCCCAAAGAATTCCAACATCCTATTTTTAGGTCTTGTTTATGTTAGCGGTCGGACAAGGGGTTACAAACCTCGCCATGCCGTGGCCTAAACTAGGAAACGAAATGTCCGCTGTTGATAAGGAGAACAGACAGTGCATCTGACCCCAGAGCTTGAGGCGCTGACAAAGCCGAACCACCCAGCTGATTGGACTGACCTAGACACCCAAGCTGTAAACACTGCCCGCTTCCTGGCGGCAGATGCAGTGCAAAAGTGCGGCTCCGGCCACCCAGGCACCGCAATGTCCCTCGCGCCACTGGCCTACACCCTGTATCAGCGTGCAATGCGTCTGGACCCAACCGACCAGAAATGGGTTGGCCGGGACCGATTCATTCTCTCCTGCGGACACACCTCCCTCACCCAGTACATCCAGCTGTACCTTGGCGGTTTCGGTCTGGAACTAGACGACCTGAAGGCACTGCGTACCTGGGGTTCCCTTACCCCAGGTCACCCAGAATATGGTCACACTGATCACGTCGAAATGACCACCGGCCCACTCGGCCAGGGCCTCGCCACCGCCACCGGCATGGCGATGGCAGCGCGTCGCGAACGCGGCCTGTTTGACCCAGAACCAGGCCCAGGCAAGTCGCCATTCGACCACTTCATTTACGTCATCGCTTCTGACGGCGACGTCCAAGAAGGCATCACCGCTGAAGCTGCATCCCTGGCGGGTACCCAGCAGCTGGGCAACCTGATTGTGTTCTGGGATGACAACCGCATCTCCATTGAGGACCACACGGACATTGCCTTCAATGAAGATGTTGCTGCCCGCTACCGTGCCTACGGCTGGCAGGTCATCGAAATTGAAGGTGGCGAAGACATTGTCGCCATTGAGAAGGCTATTGAAGAGGCGAAGGCTGACCCGACTCGCCCAACGTTCATTCGTCTGCGCACCGTTATCGCATGGCCAGCACCAACCATGGCCAACACCGGTGCATCGCACGGCGCTGCGCTGGGTGAGGATGAAGTAGCCCGCGCCAAGGAAGGCCTCGGCTTCGATCCAGCTGAAACCTTCTTCGTTGCCGACGACGTCATTAAGCACACTCGTGCGCTGGCAGAGCGTGCTGCTGCTGCGCGCGCTGAGTGGCAGGAAAGCTTCGATGCGTGGGCTGCTGACAACCCAGAGCGCAAGGAGCTGTTTGACCGCTTGTACGCAGGTGAGCTCCCAGCTGATTGGGATGCGGAACTGCCAAGCTACGACGCTGACCCGAAGGGCGTGGCCACCCGTAAGGCTTCGGAAGCAGCTATTCAGGCGCTGGCCGCGAAGCTGCCGGAACTCTGGGGCGGCTCCGCTGACCTGGCAGGTTCGAACAACACCGTGATCAAGGGTGCGAAGAGCTTCGGTCCACAGACTATCTCCACTGACACGTGGTCCGCTGAACCATTCGGTCGTAACCTGCACTTCGGTATCCGCGAGCACGCCATGGGCGCAGTCGTCAACGGTATTGAACTGCACGGCCCTACCCGCGCCTACTGCGGTACATTCCTCGTGTTCTCGGACTACATGCGTCCGGCGGTACGGTTGGCTGCGCTGATGAACGTCTCCCCTACCTACGTGTGGACCCACGACTCCATCGGCCTTGGTGAAGACGGCCCGACCCACCAGCCGATCGAGCACCTAGCTGCGCTGCGTGCCATCCCGAACATGACCATGCTGCGCCCAGCCGACGCGAATGAAACCATCGCCGCTTGGGCAGCCTGCATCGACGGCCCAGAAGGACCAAAGGGCTTGGCGCTGACTCGCCAGAATGTGCCTGTGCTGGAAGGAACCAAGGACAAGGCCGCTGAAGGTGTCCGCCGCGGCGCCTACGTACTGGTTGAAGGTTCGAAGGCGACCCCGGACCTTATCGTGATGGCAACCGGCTCCGAGGTGCAGTACGCCGTTGCTGCGGCTGAAACCTTGGAAGCTGAAGGCACCGCTACCCGTGTTGTGTCTGTGCCGTCGCTGGACTGGTTTGAGCAGCAGGACGCTGAGTACATCGAATCTGTGCTGCCAGCAGCTGTGACTGCTCGTGTGTCCGTTGAAGCTGGTATCGCGATGCCGTGGTACCGCTGGCTGGGCAACCGCGGCGAAGCTGTATCGATTGAGCACTTTGGTGCATCGGCACCAGCTGGTGAGCTCTTCGAGAAGTTCGGATTCACCGCACAGGCTGTCGTTGACGCTGCGCACCGCAGCTTGGCGAAGTAAGCCGCGACCTAGGTAAAACCTAGGTCTGTAAGTTGCGTCGGTGTCTGTCTGACGGGGCGTATACGATGGGTGTGTCCCGCCGCATCGTCGGCCCCGTCTTGACGCGAAAGATGACACTGATGACTAACGCAAACGTTACCGCCCTTTCCGCAGCCGGAACCTCCACGTGGCTGGATGACTTGTCCCGCCAACGGATCCAATCCGGTAACTTGCAGCAGCTTATCGACGAACTGGCTGTGGTCGGTGTGACCACGAACCCAGCAATCTTCGCCACCGCCATGACCAAAGGCAGCGAGTACGAAGAGCAGCTGGCTGAACTCGCCGCCACCGGTGCTGACGCTGCTGAAGCCGTCTTCACCATGGCCATTGACGATGTTCGCGACGCCTGCGACGTGTTCGCACCAGTAGCTACTGCCACTGATGGTGTCGATGGCCGCGTGTCTATTGAAGTGGACCCACGCTACGCAGCTGACTACGACAAAACCATTTCCCAAGCACGAGACCTCGTCGCTCGCGTCGGCCGTGAAAACGTGCTGATCAAGATTCCAGCAACCCCGGAATCCATCCCAGCGATCGAAACTGCAATCTCCGAGGGCATTAACGTCAACGTCACCCTCATCTTCTCCGTGGAACGCTACCGGGAAGTCATCGAGGCCTACATTTCCGGCCTCGAGAAGGCGAAGGCTGCTGACCTGAACCTGTCCGCCATCCACTCCGTTGCGTCCTTCTTCGTTTCCCGCGTGGACTCCGAAGTGGACAAGCGCCTTGCCGCCATCGGCACCGAGGAAGCCAAGGCGTTGGAAGGCAAAGCTGCGTTGGCTAACGCCTGGCTGGCATACGCCTTGTACCGTGAGCAGTTCTCTGCGCAGAATCCACGGTGGGCGGCACTGGCCGAAGCTGGCGCAAAGGTACAGCGACCATTGTGGGCATCGACTTCTGTGAAGAATCCGGCCTACCCTGCCACCTTGTATGTCGAGGAACTGGCTGCAGCCAACACCGTCAACACCATGCCAGAGAGCACCCTGATGGCTGTGGCCGACGCTGAGCAGGCTGTTTCCGGCGCCGCCATCACCCCAGAGCGTGAAGCGGAGGGTGAGCGGATTTTCGAGCAATTGACCGCTCTGGGCGTCGATATGGCCGATGTGTTCCGTGTGCTGGAAACCGAAGGCGTTGAGAAATTTGTCGCCAGCTGGGACGAATTGCTGACCGCGATTGACGGCAAGCTTGCCGCAATGCGCTAAATTCGATCCGCTAGTTTTTCTATTCGAGAAAGGTCCCGATGACCAATCCTCTAAGCGGTGGTCCCATGCAGGAAGCGGACTTCAACCCGCTGCGTGACTCGCAAGATAAACGTCTACCGCGAATCGCCGGTCCCGGTGGCATGGTGATTTTCGGTGTCACCGGTGACCTAGCCCGCAAGAAGCTGCTGCCTGCAATCTATGACCTCGCGAACCGCGGGTTATTGCCAGCTAGTTTCGCGCTAGTGGGATATGGCCGTCGTGACTGGTCAAAGGAATACTTCGAGCGTTTCGTCTACGACTGCATCGTGGACCGCGCCCGTACCCCACTGCGGGAAAACGTGTGGCGCCGCCTAGCAGAAGGTATTCACTTTGTGCAGGGCACTTTTGACGACGACGAAGCTTTTGACCGGCTTGCCGCAAAGCTTGGCGAGATCGACCGCACCCGTGGCACCGCCGGGAACTGGGGCTACTACCTATCCATTCCACCGGCAAGCTTCTCCGCGGTCTGTAACCAACTGGACCGAAGCGGTCTGGCGAAATCCGAAACCGGTAGCTGGCGCCGCGTCATCATTGAAAAGCCATTCGGCCACGACCTGCAGTCCGCACGCGAGCTGAACCATATCGTCAACAGTGTCTTCCCGGAAGAGGCTGTCTTCCGCATCGACCACTACCTTGGCAAAGAAACAGTGCAGAACATCATGGCGCTGCGGTTTGCCAACCAGCTATTCGATCCACTGTGGTCCTCGCATTACATCGACCATGTGCAGATCACCATGGCCGAAGACATTGGTTTGGGCGGCCGTGCCGGCTACTACGACGGAATTGGCGCTGCCCGAGACGTCATCCAGAACCATTTGCTGCAGCTGCTCGCTTTGGTGGCGATGGAAGAGCCGCTGGCTTTTACCCCGCATGAACTGCAGACCGAGAAGATTAAAGTGCTGCGCGCCACCGAGCCAGTGTTCCCATTCAGCCGTACGACGGCGCGTGGACAGTATGCCGCTGGTTGGCAGGGCTCAGAGCCGGTGGTTGGTCTGCGCGATGAAGAAGGCTTCGACCCAGAATCCAATACCGAGACCTATGCTGCACTGACTTTGCAGATTAATTCCCGCCGTTGGGCCGGTGTGCCGTTTTATTTGCGTACCGGTAAGCGGTTGGGTCGCCGTGTCACTGAGATTGCCTTAGTCTTCAAAGCCGCGCCACACCTGCCATTTGCCGATGTGATGACCACTGCGCTGCACGAAAACGCCATGGTGATCCGTGTGCAGCCAGACGAAGGTGTGCTGATGCGCTTCGGTGCGAAGGTGCCTGGCTCCACCATGGAAGTTCGCGATGTGAACATGGACTTCGCTTACTCTGAGTCCTTCACGGAAGAATCGCCAGAAGCCTACGAACGCCTGATCTTGGACGCTCTCCTTGACGAAGCAAGCCTCTTCCCCACTAACGAAGAGGTGGAACTGTCCTGGAAGATCCTTGACCCAGTGTTGGAATACTGGGCGCAGCGTGGCCGTCCGGAAGACTATCCGGCAGGCTCGTGGGGGCCAGAATCCGCCAACCGCATGTTGGCCCGGGATGGGCGTGCATGGCGGCGCCCATAACCGTCAACATAACCGTCACAAAGCGAAGGCGTTAAGGACTCAGGATGATTATTTCATTGCCGGGAACCACCACCCGGGCGATTTCGCGACAACTGTCGGAAATGCGCGAATCCGGCGGGCAGGTGACCACAGGGCGGGTGCTGTCCCTCATTGTGGTACTGTCCGTCACTGACGATGTCGAAACGGCGATTTCCACGGCGATTGAGGCATCGCGCGAGCACCCAGCACGTGTGTTGGTGATGATCACTGACGACACTCCGGACCAGCCAGATTCCTTCAATGCAGAGATTCGTGTGGGCGGTGACGCCGGCGCCGCGGAAGTGATTGTGATGTGGATTGGCGGGCAAGCTACCGGCCACTTGGAGTCCATTGCGACGCCGTTGCTGCTGCCAGACACCCCAATTGTGGCGTGGTGGCCATGCCGAGCGCCGGATTTCCCGGCAGAAACGGGCATCGGGCGGATTGCAACGCGTCGCATCACCGACAGTCAATCGGATATGACTGATGATTCAATTACGATTCGTCGCTCCGGCTACTCCCCAGGCGACACCGACCTAGCATGGGCGCGGCTGACATCCTGGCGCGGAGTGCTCGCCTCCATTTTTGACCTCCCACCGGCAGAACCAGTCACCCGTGTGACTATTTACGGCCCGTCGAAGTGTGCGTCGGTTGACTTGGCGGGCGGTTGGCTCGCGGACCGCCTCGGCATTGGTGTACGCCGTGTCGACACCGGCGAGACCGCCCCAGCCTTAGATGCGCGCGGTCATTTGGCCCCGCCAGTGACGAAGATTGTGCTGGAACGTTCCGAGTCCACCGTCGAGCTAGAAGTCGTTGACGCTACGACCTCTGTGCAGCGGATTTCCGGCCGGGAAGAACTAGCCATCGCACTATCAGCCCGCTCCGATGTGGACTGCCTGTCGGAGGAGCTGCGCCACTTGGACCCCGATGTCGCCTACGCAAAGGCACTGCGTGGCCTGTCCCGCCTCAGCTTCGTCCGCGCTGACCAGCTTGCGGACTAGACTCTGCGGACTAGATGAAGGGCGCAGCCTGCCCTTGTCGCCCCTTCCCCCGACATTGTTGCTTGTTGACGAAAGGATTGCCCCGTGACCACCCATAGCTTTTCCCACCACAGTGACCTTGACAGCCTAGTGGCCGCTGCCCGCGCTGAATTTTGCCGAGTCGTGGAAGCAAAACAAGCAGGCGGAGGCGATGCCTATGTGGTGCTGACCGGCGGCGGCGCCGGAATTGGTTTGTTGCGGGCGCTGCGCGCCGACTCCGGAGCTATCGATTGGCAGCGGGTGCACGTGTTCTTCGGCGACGAACGGTTTGTCCCGGCAGCTGACGGTGACCGGAACGCATTGCAGGCCCGAGAGGCGCTGCTCAACCATGTTGATATTCCAGCCGCGCAGATTCATGAAATTGCGGCCAGCGATGGTGAATTTGGCGATGACCCAGACGCTGCCGCCGCAGCATATGCAGCTGTCATCGCTGACCAAGCTCCTGAAGGCTACGACATTCACCTGCTGGGCATGGGCGGCGAAGGCCATATCAACTCGATCTTTCCGCACACTGCGGAAGTCGCCGAGGGGGCGCCACCGGTGATGGCGGTGCGGAACTGCCCGAAGCCGCCACCAACCCGAGTGACGCTGACCTTGCCGGAAATTCACCGGGCGCAGCATGTGTGGCTCTTGGTAGCTGGACAAGAAAAAGCGCAAGCAGTCCGGGGCATTGCCGGTGGACTGCCTGCGCGTGACTTGCCAGCTGCTGGTGTTCAGGGGCAGCAATCAACCATTGTGTTTGTTGATGCTGCCGCTGCCAGTGAACTGAACTAGAAGAAAACCCGCGGGAGCTTTACCAACCCGCGGGGCTTTTACCAACCGAAGCGGGTAAACAGCAGCAGCAGGATGATGCTGGCCAACCAAATCACTGCGGTGATAACGGTGAAGCGATCCAGGTTCTTCTCCACCACAGTCGAACCAGAAAGGTTCGACTGCATGCCGCCACCAAACAGGCTGGACAGGCCACCGCCGCGGCCCTTATGCAGCAAGATGAAGGTCGTCATCAGCAGGGTTGAGATGACAAGCACGATCTGGATAGCGAGGTACACGCGGTATCCCTCCGGGGTTGGTGGACATATGGACGTTAATCATAGCCATGATACACGCCATGGTTATGAATCCAGGTTTCTAGCTCGAGTTTCTAGCCCGAGTTTCGCAGTGCGGTCGCCAGACCATTCATGGTCAGCTGGATCCCGCGACGCACCTTCGGCCGGTCATCGCCGGCGCGGTAACGTCGCAACAGCTCTAACTGGATGATGTTGAGCGGCACCAAATATGGGAAACGCATGGCAGACGAACGCTGCAACTCAGGGTTGTCCTGCAGCAACGAGTCATACTTGGTGACCTTGAGGAACATTTCCAAGGTCAGCTCGTATTCCGCTTCAATTGTTGAATAGATACGTTCGGCGGTTTCCGAATCGTCAACAAGCTCCGAATACATCTTGGCTAACGGCAAGTCGACCTTACTCATCACCTGCGCCATATTGGACAGCACCGAGTTGAACCACGGCCACCGGTCCTTCAGGCTTTGCAGGTACTCGAGGCGCTCTGCGGAGCCAGCATCGTCACCAATCCACTGCTTCAAGGCACTGCCGACGCCGAACCAGCCTGGCAGCATCGTGCGGGACTGCGACCACGCCAGCACCCACGGAATTGCCCGCAGATCCGCGATGGACGTGGTCTGTTTGCGGGACGATGGCCGCGACCCAATATTGAGGTCACCAATCTCCGACACCGGCGTCGACTGCTCAAAGTAGGCAATGAAACCAGGGTCTTGGTGCATCACCGCGGCGTACGCTTCCTGGGACAGCTCTGAAATCTCTTTCATCGCCTGGAAAGCGTGCTCTGGGTCCTCCAGCGCGTCCACCGGCAGCAGCGATGCTTCCAGTGTCGCGGACACCAACACCTCAAGGTTTCGCGTCGCCGTCGACGTCGTGCCGTACTTGGCGGAAATGATTTCGCCCTGCTCGGTGACTCGAACACTGCCCTGCACGGCACCTGCAGGTTGCGCCAAGATCGCATCGTAGGATGGGCCACCGCCTCGACCGACAGTGCCACCGCGGCCGTGGAAGAGGCGAAGGGAAATGCCGTTATCTGCTGCGGCTTGCACAATGTCTCGTTCTCCGTCGTAGAGCGCCCAGTTCGCCGCGAAGTAGCCGCCGTCCTTGTTGGAGTCGGAATAGCCGAGCATCACTTCCTGCAAATCACCGCGACTAGTCACATAGCCTCGGTAGAGCGGCAGGTTCCACGCATCGCGCAGCACAGTCGCGCCAGCTTGCAGGTCTTCAATCGTCTCGAAAAGCGGGACGATGTCAACGCCGCCGGTGATGGTGCCGTTGGCGCAGTCGATGATGCCAACTT
Source organism: Corynebacterium ulceribovis DSM 45146 (assembly GCF_000372445.1). Classification (GTDB taxonomy): domain Bacteria; phylum Actinomycetota; class Actinomycetes; order Mycobacteriales; family Mycobacteriaceae; genus Corynebacterium; species Corynebacterium ulceribovis. The sequence continues at coordinate 975,024 of NZ_AQUY01000001.1, read as the reverse complement.
CCTTCAGCAGAATCATTGGTTCTAGCAGGTCGGAAACTGAGGTGCACATCGAAATGATGGAATGCGGCACAATTTCGCGGCCAAAACGGTGAACCGCCCGCGCAGCTGCACGATGGATGCCCAATTCCTTCTCTGCAACTTCGCTGAGTTGATGTCCCACCGGCACCAGTGGGCGCGCATTCGACAACTCGGAAGTCAAGACCTTAACCTTGTCGGCTTCTGGCAAATCACGGTAGTTCTCGCAGACTCCTCCCAACGCGAAAAGCTCAGTGAGAATATTCTCGTAGCTCTCCGAATTCTGTCGAAGGTCCAGGGAATACAAGTGGAAGCCGAAGGATTCAACCGCATATTGCAGGTCTTTGAGCCGGTGGTCGGCAATGATGTCGTCATTGGACTGTCGCAGGGACTTTTCGACGATTGCAAGGTCCGTTCGCAGTTCGTCGGCGTCAGAATATGGGGTGTATTCGTCCCAATTGCCTTCCACAGCGCCAGTTCCCAGCAAGTGTAAGGCAGTAGCGGCCACGCGTCCGCGAATGCCATGGACAGCCTTGCGGTATGGCTCGTCGACGCGCGACGGTATGTCATTGTGGCCTTGGGATGCCAGGTTCACGAGGTCAACGGTGACATTGGACAGGCGGTCGGACAGCGACAGTTCCCGTTCCAGCAGATGCAGCTGACCAAGGTAATAGCGCAGCACTACCCCGGCGGCACTTCGGGTGGCGTAATCGACCACTGAGCTATTGACGTAAGGGTTGCCATCGTGGTCGCCGCCGATCCAGGAACCCATCTGGATGACCGGGCGTTCTGGGAGATTTTCGCCGAAATCTGCGCGCAAACCTTCGATGACGGCGCGGTTAATCTTCGGGACGGTCTCCAGTAAAGAAAGCTTGTAGTAACGCAGCCCAACGTCCACTTCGTCAGTGATTTGTGGGCGGTTCAGGCGGATCAATGCGGTCTGCCAGAGCGTTGAAATGCGGCGGTAGATGTCCGCATCAATTGCGTCAAGACGCTGCTGAGTGCGCGCGGTGTGCGGCGCCTGTAGAACATCGTGGCGTTGTGCCATCAGCGCGGTGATGTGCTTTTGGGAGTCGAAGACGGTGCGACGACGCGTTTCCGTTGGGTGAGCCGTCAGCACCGGCACCACTTCCACCTTGTCCAAGATTGCAGCGACTTCCTCTGCCGAAACGTTGTGTTCCTGCAGTTTCCGGCGGGTTGCCGTGAACGAAGAATCCGGTGCTGGGGCCCCAGCATCCAGCAGCGCTTCTCGCTTGCTTTCGTCGTGCAGGTCCTCTGAGAGGTTGGCCAGCAAGGCGAAGTGGGAGAAGGCTCGGATGACGGGGTTTGCGGACTCAGGGTCGATGTCTTGGAACAGCTCGGAGATTTCCTCAATGCCGGATTCGCCCCGGCGCAGCCGGAAGGCGGCCTGCCGTGCGTTTTCCACGAGGTTGAAGACTTCTTCGCCTTCTTGTTCGCGGATGACATCGCCGAGGATTCGTCCGAGGTGTCGGATATCCTCGCGCATCGTGTCATCGAGGGAATGTCCCTGCTGATCGGTTAGAAGATCGGTTTCGATATTCATTGCACCTTCACAAGCGTCCGAGGTGGAAGTGGGTATTCAGTTATTAGTTGTTAAGCGGTTGGCGCTGGCTTGGAGATATCGCCGGCTGCCAAGGCGCAAAGCTTGGCGAACATTTCGCCGTCCAAAGAAGCGCCGCCGACGAGGCCACCGTCAACGTCTGGTTCGTTGATGAGTTCTTCGACGTTGTCGACCTTCATGGAGCCGCCGTAGAGGATGCGCATCTTGTCAGCAGTCTCCTGGCCCGCCAGTTCCACCAGTGCCGCGCGGATAGCACCGCACACTTCCTGGGCGTCAGCTGCAGAAGCGGTCTTGCCAGTACCGATTGCCCACACTGGTTCGTAGGCAATGACGACGTTCGCAAGGTCGGTGTCGCGCAGGTTCTTTAGCGATTGCGTGGTCTGCTCAACCACGAAGTTGACGTGCTCGCCAGCTTCACGAACTTCGAGGGACTCGCCGACGCACACGATTGGGCTGATGCCTTCGCGCAATGCAGCGGCGGCCTTCTGGGCAACCACTTCGTCGGTTTCGCCGTGCATGGAACGGCGCTCGGAGTGGCCGGCAACAATCCAGCGGCAGCCGAGCTTCGACAGCATACCTGCGGAGATTTCACCGGTGTAGGCGCCCGCCTCGTGCACAGAGACATCCTGTGCACCGTAAGTGACCTGAAGCTTGTCTCCTTCCACCAAGGTCTGCACGGAGCGGATGTCGGTGAAAGGTGGGATGACGGCAACGTCAACGTACTCGTAGTACTCCTTCGGCAGTGCAAAAGCCAGCTTCTGCACAACGCCAATGGCCTCGAGGTGGTTGAGGTTCATCTTCCAGTTACCTGCGATAAGTGGCTTACGAGCCATAATCAGTTCTCTTTCGTCTAGAGGTGGGCAATACTTCAGATACTAGAACAACTCGGTTCTGCTGGGTTTAGCTCTCCAAGACAGCGATGCCTGGCAGTTCCTTACCCTCCAGGAACTCCAGCGATGCGCCGCCACCGGTGGAAATGTGGGAGAAGCCAGCTTCGTCCAAGCCCAGCACGCGGACCGACGCTGCCGAGTCGCCGCCGCCAACGACGGAGAATGCGCCGGCTGCGGTGGCATCAATGATGGCCTGAGCCACGCCACGGGTGCCATCAGCAAATGCTGGCATCTCAAACACGCCCATTGGGCCGTTCCAGAACACCGTCTTGGCGGTGGACAGTACCTCTGCGAACTTCTTCACAGATTCTGGGCCGATGTCCAGGGACAACCAGCCCTCAGGGATACCGTCCAGACCGTTGACCTGCTTGTCAGCATCCGGTGCGAACTCGCTGGCAGAAACCAGGTCCACTGGCAGCACAATCTGGTCGCCGTACTTTTCCAGCAGTTCCTTACAGGTCTCCAGCATCTCTTCCTGCTTCAGGGACTTCTGCACGTCGTAGCCCTGGGCTGCGAGGAAGGTGTAGCACATGCCGCCGCCAACAATCAGCTTGTCTGCCTTGTTTGCCAGCGCTTCGATAACACCAAGCTTGTCGGAGACCTTCGAGCCGCCGAGGACCACTACATACGGTGCCTCTGGGTTCTTAGCGATCTTGTCCAGCACGTCCAGTTCCTTCTGAACCAAGTCGCCGGCGTAGTGAGGCAGCAGCTTCGCAACGTCGTAGACGGAAGCCTGTGCGCGGTGAACCACACCGAAACCGTCGGAGACAAAGGCACCATTGTCGGCAGTCAGTGCAGCCAGTTCCTTGGCAAAAGCAGCGCGTTCTGATTCATCCTTAGAGGTCTCGCGAGCGTCAAAACGCACATTTTCCAGCAGCAGCACATCGCCGTCGTTCAGGCCATTAGCGCGTTCGTGGGCGTCTTCACCGGTGACATCCGCAGCTAGTGGAACGAACATTTCGAGGCGTTCGGACAGGGCCTCGGCAACTGGGGCCAGGGAGAACTTTGGGTTCACTTCGCCCTTTGGACGACCCAGGTGTGCGGAGACGATGACGCGGGCGCCAGCATCTGCGAGGGCCTTGATGGTTGGAACCGAAGCGTCGACGCGGCCAAAGTCGGTGATGCGGTCACCGTCAAGTGGAACGTTAAGGTCTGAACGGACGAGGACGTGGCGGCCTTCGACGCCTTCCTTCAGCAGGTCAGACAGGGTCTTAACGGACATAATTTTCCCCTTTACAAGGTGTTGTTCGTGCTGTGAGCAAAAATAAGATCCCCTCGGATGTCTGGAGTCGCGCTCAGGCGCGCCCCAGCCCGAGGGGATGAGTATTCAGTTTTTGGTCGCTCCTACAGAGCGTTGCACACCTGGGAGGTCAGGTCGACCAGACGGCAGGAGTAGCCCCACTCGTTGTCGTACCAGGACACAACCTTGACCTGGTTGCCAATGACCTTGGTCAGTGGTGCATCGAAGATCGAGGAGTGGGAGTCACCAACGATGTCGGTGGAGACAATTGGGTCCTCGTTGTATGCCAGAACGCCCTTCAGTGGGCCTTCAGCAGCTTCCTTGATGGCAGCGTTGACAGCTTCGATGGACACTTCGTTCTTTGCTTCGAAGGTCAGGTCGGTGACAGAGCCGGTTGGTACTGGAACACGCAGAGCGTAACCGTCCAGCAGGCCCTTCAGCTGTGGCAGCACCAGGGAGACAGCCTTAGCTGCACCGGTGGAGGTAGGGACAATGTTCAGAGCTGCGGCGCGGGCACGGCGCAGGTCCTTGTGTGGTGCGTCGTGCAGACGCTGGTCACCGGTGTAAGCGTGAATAGTGGTCATCAGGCCGCGTTCGATGCCGAACTTCTCGTCCATGACCTTTGCCATTGGTGCCAGGCAGTTGGTGGTGCACGAAGCGTTAGAGATGATGTTGTGCTTCTCTGGGTCGTACTGGTCGTTGTTCACGCCCACGACGAAAGTTGCGTCTTCGTTCTTCGCTGGAGCGGAGATGATGACCTTCTTCGCGCCTGCTTCGATGTGGGCCTTAGCCTTCTCAGCGTCGGTGAAGAAACCAGTGGATTCGATGACAACGTCAACGTTGTTCTCGCCCCATCCCAGGTTCTGTGGGTCGCGCTCTGCCCAAGCAATGATGCGCTTGCCGTCAACGGTGATGGACTCGTCATCGAAGGACACGTCTGCGTCCAGCTTGCCCATGATGGAGTCGTACTTCAGCAGGGTTGCCAACGTCTTGTTGTCGGTCAAGTCGTTGATGGCCACGATTTCGAAATCTGCATTCATCTTGCGCGCTGCGCGGAAGAAGTTACGACCGATGCGTCCAAAGCCGTTGATACCTACACGAACCGTCACGATGTACTCCTAAAGCTAGGGGATGTTCGATGGCCGGACTAGCCGCCCGGCGAGGCCGAACCTGAATGCCCGGCTTCTAGGAACCACTGTACGCAAAGTGAAGGTTTGGCGCAGGGGTGAAAATGGCCTAGGGTGGTTAGATTTCATCCATCAATTCTGCCGTGACAGCAGCATGCGTGTCTGGTATATCAAGCTCCTGCGCACGACGGTCCGCCATCGACAACAACCGTCGAATCCGACCTGCCACAGCATCTTTCGTCATTGGTGGATCGGCAATCTGCCCCAATTCCTCCAACGAAGCCTGTTTGTGCTGGATACGAAGTTGCCCGGCGGTCATCAAGTGGTCCGGAACTTCCTCGCCCAAGATTTCCATGGCCCGCTCAACTCGTGCCGCCGCAGTCACCGCCGCCCGCGCCGAACGACGCATATTCGCATCATCAAAGTTCGCCAACCGATGCTTTGTCGCTCGTGCTTCCCGCACCTGCGACAATTCATCCCATTCCAGCCGCGAAGCGTGTGCCCCCATCCGGGACAACAACGCCCCGATGGCCTCTGCATCACGCACAATCACGCGATCATTGCCGCGCACTTCCTTCGACTTTGCTGCCACACCCATCCGACGGGCGCAGCCCACTAATGCCAGTGCCACTTCTGGGCACGGACACACCAGCTCCAAGGAAGAAGAGCGTCCTGGTTCCGTCATTAAGCCCTGCGCTAAGAACGCACCGCGCCAGGCTGCTTCGGCATCTGCAACGGTGCCGGAGACCACCATTGGCGGCAAACCACGTACTGGTCGGCCGCTCCGGTCAATCAAACCGGTACGCCGAGCGACCTCTTCTGCCCCATCAGTGACCGTGACCAGCAACTGCGCTGACTTATCTACCGCCCGTGGCGCCGCATTCGACACCTTCGTCTGGCAGCCGAACTGTTCCTCCAGCTCATCGGCGAGCCGTCGCGCAATCGCCGCGGAATCGACCCACACCTCGATAGCCATTTTCCCGGCAACCACACTGAGGGTGCCGGACATCCGAATCATGACGGACACTTCCGCAGACCGGCAACTGCCCCGGCTCGTACCAACCTGGGTAAGTTCCTGTTTAATTTTGGCCGTCAGCGTCACCTAGTTCGCCCTTTCCGCATGCATCGACTGCCCTTAACCCTACAAGCCAGTGATGGCCGAGAAGGCCGCTGCCAGCTTTTCCGGATCATGGCGGCCGGTGGGTTGCCCAGTGTCAGAGAGCTTTGCGACGTCGTGGTACACCACATGCGCACCAAGCTCAGACGCAGACCGCTGCAGGTACATGCGCTCAGTCGGGTCGAGAAGCTGATTTTCGTCAACAAGCACCGTGTCGACCTGAATACCTGGGGCGTGCCGCGCAATCATGTGGATATGCCGCTCCGCCGAAAAGCCTGCGGTCTCCCCTGGCTCGGCAACCAAATTCAACACCACAATGCGGTGCGCATCGGTGTCATTAATGGCCGCCGCGATCTCCGGAACCAGCAAGTGTGGCAGCACCGAACTGAACCACGAACCTGGGCCAAGCGTGACGATATCGGCGTCCATGATCGCGGCAACTGATTCAGGTTGCGCAGGCGGCTGCACTGGGATCAGCGACACCCGGCGGACCTGGCCCGGCGTGGTAGCAACCGCAACCTGCCCGCGGACTTTCCGCACAATGCGCGGATCATCGGCCAAACCCACTACCTCGGCCTCAATATCCAGCGGGATGGGCGACATTGGCAGCACACGTCCGCGCACGCCGACGAGCTTGCCTACTTCGTCGAGCGCCGCGATCTGGTCGCCGAGTACCTCCACTAACGCGGAGATGAGCAAGTTACCGGCAGCGTGCCCAGCGAGGGCACCTGTGCCAGTGAACCGGTGCTGCAGCACCTGCTCCCACAATTGACCGTGGTCATCGGTACCGGACAGGGCCGCCAAGGCCATCCGCAGGTCCCCGGGTGGGATTTGCCCCAGCTCGCGGCGGATCCGGCCAGAGGAGCCACCATCGTCGGCAACAGTGACGACGGCAGTGACTTTTTCGGTCAGGCTTCGGGCAGCGCGGAGTGTGGAAAACAAACCATGGCCACCGCCCATACTGGTGATGCGTGGCATGAGTCGTTAACCTCGCTTCAAATCGCGGTGGACCACCGCAACATCGATCGGGAGTTCTTCTTGGAAACGTTCCGCCAGCGCCTCAACAATCGCGACGGAACGGTGATGCCCGCCGGTACATCCGACAGCCAACGTAATGAAATTCTTGCCCTCGCGGCGGTACCCCGGCAGCATCCCGGCCAGCATGGTGGTGAAGTTCCGAAGGAACTCTTGCGCACCATCTTGCCGCAGCACAAAGTCGGACACCGGCTCGTCAGTGCCGCGCATGTGGCGCAGCTCCGGCTGCCAGTACGGATTCGGCAGGAATCGGACATCAATCATAAAGTCGGCGTCCATCGGGGCGCCGTGCTTAAAACCGAAGGACTGCAACGTGATTTTCTGCCGGTTGCGTTCCTTATTCAAGAAATGCGACTCAATTTCGCGGCGCAGGTCATGCACACTCATTGACGAGGAATCAATGACAATGTCGGCGCGACCAAAAATCTGGGATAACATTTCTCGCTCTTTTTTAATGCCTGCCAGCAGCGTGTCATTGCCTTGCAACGGGTGGGTACGCCGCAGCGCGTCATAGCGACGCACAATGACGTCGTCGGCCGCGTCGAGGAATAGCACCGTTGGCCATCGGCCTTCGGCCTGCAGCCGATCAAGTACCTCCACGAGGTTTCCGGCAAAGCTCCGGGAGCGCACGTCTGTCACAATCGCGAGGCGTTCGACTGGCGATTCAGAGGCGAACGCAAGCTCCACCATTCGCATAATGAGTTCCGGCGGTAGGTTATCGGCGACGTACCAACCGAGGTCCTCAAAAACATTGGCGGCAGTGTTGCGGCCGGAACCCGAAACGCCGGTGATGAGAACCAGCGATGAGTCAGAAAAGTGCTCCGGAGTTTTCATGGCCCCAACATTACCCATTGTTATCTTCCTCATGCAGGGCGTCATACACACTGCCCGCCAGCCGCGGACCAAACCCGGGAACTTCTTCGATCTCCGCTTTGGATGCCTTCTTCAGCTTGGCGACCGAACCGAAGTGCTTCACTAAATCAGTGCGCCGCTGCGGACCAAGGCCATGCACTTTATCTAGTACAGATGAGCGCATTCGTTTAGACCGCTGCTGCCGGTGGTAGCTAATGGCGAATCGGTGTGCTTCATCGCGAATCCGTTGCATGAGGAACATTGCCTCGGAGTTACGCGGCAAAATCACTGGGTAGTCTTCGCCCGGCAGCCAAATCTCTTCCAGGCGTTTAGCTAGCCCGACCAGCATGACGTCGTTAATACCGAGTTCTGCCAGCACCTCGGCGGCTGCGTTGACCTGTGGCAGACCACCGTCGACGATGAAAAGTTGCGGTGGGTAGGCAAACTTCTTCGTTGCCGCCACATCGGTCATCATTTCATCCACGAAGGTGGTTTCCTGTGCCTGTTCATCAGGCACTGCAGTTTTGTCTTGGTGGTATCGCTGGAACCTGCGGCGCGTCACTTCAGCAATCGAGGCAACATCGTCACTGTGACCGTCGCCGGCGGCTTCTTTAATGCGGTAGCGCCGATAATCGGAGTTCTTCGGCAGACCATCTTCAAACACTACCAGGGATGCCACCACATCCGTGCCCTGAATATGGGAGATGTCCGTGCATTCAATTCGCAGTGGTGCATCGGACATATCCAACGCCTCTTGCAGTCCCTGCAGCGCCGCTGAGCGGGCGGTGAGATCACCGGAACGCTTCAATTTGTGCTGCGTCAACTTCTCTTTCGCATTGCGTGCCACTGTTTCCATGAGCGTGGCTTTATCGCCGCGTTGCGGTACCCGCAGGTCAATCTTGGTGCCGCGCAGTTGCTCTAGGAACTGCAATGTTGCGTCGGCATCATCTGGCATCTCTTGCACCAGAATCTCTCGTGGCACCGCCATTTCGGCGCCAGTCTCGGCATCACCATCGACAGCTAGGTGCGCGGCGTTGTCGCCATAAAACTGCGTCAGAAACTCCTGCATGAGCTGTGGAACCGTTGAGTCAGCGGTCTCCACCACCCATCCACGCTGGCCACGGATACGACCACCCCGGACCTGGAAGACAGTCACCGCCGCTTCCAACTCATCCGCAGCAAAGGCGATGAGGTCGGCGTCTGTGCCGTCGCCGAACACCACGGCCTGCTTCTCCATCGCCTTTTCGAGGGCAGCAAGGTCATCGCGCAGCCTTGCTGCTTTTTCAAAGTCCAGTTCTTCCGCCGCCGCGAGCATGTCCCCTTGCAGTTGCTTGGTGACGGAAGCGGTCTGCCCGGACATAAACCGAGTGAAACCACGCACAATCTCGCGGTGTTCGTCTGCTGTAACCCTGCCGACGCACGGAGCACTACATTTGCCGATATACCCAAGCAAACACGGCCGATCTAGTAGCTGCTGGCGTCGGAACACGCCTTTTGTGCAGGTGCGGGCGGGAAATACGCGCAGCAACAGATCGAGTGTTTCTCGGATTGCCCACGCGTGGGAATACGGTCCGAAGTATCGGACGCCTTTGCGGCGCGGCCCGCGGTAGACGAAGAGTCGTGGAAATTCTTCCGCAACGCTGACTGCCAGCATTGGGTAGCTTTTATCGTCGCGGTACATGACGTTGTACCGGGGGTTGTAGCGCTTAATCCAGGTGTATTCGAGCTGGAGCGCTTCTACCTCGGTTTGCACCACAGTCCAGTCCACTTTGCTGGCATGGGTGACCATCTGTTTAGTGCGCGGGTGCAGCGCGGTGAAGTCCTGGAAATAGTTGGACAGGCGAGCACGCAAGTTCTTCGCTTTGCCGACGTAAAGGACTTGGCCAGCATTGTCGCGGAAACGATAGACCCCTGGCTCAGTAGGAATGCTGCCAGGGGCTGGTCGATAAGTTGATGGGTCTGCCACTGTGGACGAACTACTCCTCAGGCATGTATTTGTCTGCCAAGTCACGCAGGTCGTTCAGAGACTGCACGGCGCGTTCATTATCACCGGTATTGATGGCGTACAGCGCTACATAGTCATAGCCCGGCAGTTCCAGACGTGCTGAGCGAGCCTTTGGCGGGAAAGATACACCGTAGACCATGTGCCATGGGAAGAAGCGGCTCGCAGCAAAAGACCGCACCTCTACCCCAGCAGCGTTTGCTCGGACGCGCGGTCGGTAGGTGAGCATCAGAACGACGCCGGAAATCAGTACACCCACGATTGGGTAGGCGAAGCGGTCGACCAGGGTCACGGCGGCGCCAGTGTACTTCAGGCCGACGACGTAGCCCATGAAAATGTGGATTGCCATGACAATGACCACCAAGATCCAGCCCCACATGCGCAGGAACTTGGACACGACTTCGAGCTGCCAGGCACCGCCAGCCCGGGCACCGATGCGGTAATCGTCCAAGGCTGGGTCGTAAGAGCTGGACGCAGGGGTCACTGCGTCGTCACCGTGAGCCACTTTTCTCCCTAACTATTTCGCAGAGTTTTCAGCAGGTGTGCGGTATGTAATGCCGCAATCATCGCTTCACGGCCTTTGTCCTCGGCTGCGCCGGGGACACCGCTGCGATCTACTGCTTGCTCCAGAGTATTAGTAGTCAGCACCCCGTTGCCAATCGCAATCCCGGTGTCCAGTGCAATTCGGGTCAAACCTTCCGTGACCGAGTCACAGACATACTCAAAGTGCGGTGTGCCACCGCGGATCACACAGCCCAAGGCGACAACGGCGTCGCACTGCTTGGCTAGTTCCTGCACCACCACTGGGATTTCCAACGCACCTACAACCTGGACATCCAGCACCGTAGCGCCGGCTTCCTCAGCAGCTGCCAAGGCGTTAGCACGCAGCTGCCCAGTGATGTTCTCATTCCAGTGGCTAGTGACAATGCCAACCCGCATGCCGGTGCAGTCCGGCATCTCGATTGTGGGTAGTCCAGCTCCGCTCATCGCTGTGCTCCTTACTCTGTGCCTTCATCTAGGCAGTGCTCTTTGACACAATCATGCCCGGAGTGGTCGTGTTCTGGGTGGTCTGCCACCCAGTCCTTAACCCACGGCAAGTCGTGCCCCATGCGAATCTGCTTGGTCTGCAGGTAGGCAATGTTTTCTGGGTTCACCTTGACTGGCAACGGAACTCGTCGGCTCATCGATAGACCATAGCCGCCGAGGCCTGCACGTTTGGTTGGGTTGTTGGTCATCAGGGCCATCGACTTTACGCCAAGGTCCGCCAAGATCTGCGCGCCGGTGCCGTATTCTCGGGCGTCGGCTGGCAACCCCAGCTTCAGGTTGGCATCCACAGTGTCGACGCCATCGTCCTGCAGTCGGTAGGCCTGCAGCTTATGGATAAGACCGATGCCGCGACCTTCTTGGCCACGCAAGTAGAGAATAATGCCGCGGCCCTCCCGCTGCACCATCTCCATAGATAGATGCAGCTGTTGGCCGCAGTCGCAACGCTGCGAGGAGAATACGTCACCGGTCAGGCACTCCGAGTGCACCCGAACCAGCACATCCTCGCCGTCGTTTTCGGAGATATCCCCGACCACCAGTGCAACGTGTTCGATGCCGTCAACCAGGCTGGTGTACCCAACAGCGCGGAATAGGCCCCATTCGGTAGGCAGTCGTGTTTCCACGTTGCGTTCGACTAGGACTTCGTTGCGGCGGCGGTAGTCAATCAGCTGTTCAATGCTGATCATCTTCAGGCCGTGGGCGTCAGAGAATCGGCGCAGCTCTGGGCCGCGAGCCATATCCGTAGGGTCTTCCTCGGAAACGACTTCACACAGCACACCGGCTGGGCGAAGACCTGCGAGTCGTGCGAGGTCAACGGCAGCTTCGGTGTGACCCGCGCGCACCAAGACGCCGCCTTCGCGAGCCCGCAGTGGGACCACGTGGCCCGGGCGGGTGAAGTTACTTGCGACGCTTTGAGGGTCAGCCAGCAGCCGAGCAGTGTTGGCGCGTTCCTTCGCGGAGATGCCTGTCGAACCATTCGCAGCGTCCACCGTGACGGCGTATGCGGTACCGCGGGCGTCCTCGTTGGAGGCAACCATCGGTGGCAGCCCCAGTCGGTCGCAGTCTTCGCCGACCAGCGGCACGCAAATGTAGCCGGAGGAGTAGCGCACGGTAAACGCCATCAGTTCTGGGGTGGCTTTTTCCGCGGCGAAGATGATGTCGCCTTCGTTTTCGCGGTCTTCGTCATCGACGACGACGACGGCTTCACCGTTTTTGATTGCGGCGATTGCCTCTTCGACAGTGTCCAATTGAATCACAGTGTCCACCCTATCTAGGAAGCATTTTCTCAATGTATTTGGCTACCACGTCCACCTCGACGTTGACGATGTCGCCTGGTTGACGCAGCCCAACAACCGAATCGGTCAGTGTCACCGGAATCAGGCTGACTTCAAACCAGTCATCGCCCAGCGCAGACACCGTCAGCGAGGTGCCGTCAATGCTGATGCTGCCCTTTTCCACCACGTACCGAGCCAGGTCGGCAGGCAGCGTGAATCGAACAATCTCCCAGTGCTCATCAGCGGTGCGGGAGATAACTTCGGCGGTTCCGTCGACATGGCCCTGCACAATGTGGCCATCGAGACGACTGCCTACTTGTGCGGCCCGCTCCAGGTTCACTTTGCTGCCCACGGTCACTGTCCCGAGGCTGCTGCGGTTTAGTGTTTCCTGCATGACATCTGCGGTGAAGGTGTTGTCGTCCCGTTCGGCGACGGTGAGGCAGACACCGTTGACGGCGATGGAGTCACCAAGTTGTGCATCACCTAAGACGGTGCTGGCGGCGATTGTCAGGCGCAGGGCGTTGGTCTGTTCGGTGATGTCCGCAACTTCGCCGACTTCTTCGATAATTCCGGTGAACACTGTTACTTCGTTTCGTCCAGTGGGCCCAGCTCGTTGACCAGTACTTCCTGTGCGACTTTCATTGCCGACAGAGCAGCCGGTGCGCCGCAGTAGCCCGATGCGTGGATGATGGCTTCGGAAATTTCCTCACGGGTCAGGCCGTTGCGAATACCGCCGCGAACGTGTCCCCGCAGCTCTTCGGTGGCGCGCAGTGCCACCAGCATGCCGATATTTAGCAGGCTGCGGTCGCGCTTGGACAGGCCACCACGGGTCCAGACACTGCCCCAGACTGTTTCACTAATGTGCCGCTGGATAGCTTCAGAGTCGGTGCCGGCGGAACGCTCCAGCGCGGCGTCTACGAAATCGTCGCCCATCACTTCGCGGCGAATGGCAATGCCGTTGTCGAAGCGGTCGTCGTTGTAGATGTTGTTGTCAGTGATGTTAGTCATAGTTTCCTTTATAGTTATGTTTCGGCCACTTTCGGGCCATTTCAGTTAATTCGGATTAATTTCCGGGCGGATCTGCTCTCCGCTCCGCAGTAATGAGCACGTCATCGCCCAGTTGCTGCACCGATGTCGTCGCAAACCGAGCAATATCCGCCATCGACGTTGCCGCAACCCCTGCCAGCGCAGATTTGCCGCTACCGAGCAGTGCCGGCGCCACGTACGCCGCAATCGCATCCACTAATCCGGCCGCCATAAAGGCCCCAGCCAGTTGCGGTCCGCCTTCCACTAGGACGTCGACATAGCCTTCCTCAGCACAGAGCTTGACGACGTTGTGAAGGTCCCGTGATTTCACATGATGAAACGCGGCCCCGGGCGCACGGACTGCGCTATCTGCTGGGATATCGGATTCGCCAACCACGATCCGTGCTGGCTGCCGGTCGTAGAGCGTGCCATCAGGTCGCCGCGCTGTTAGTCGAGGATTGTCTGCAAAAACGGTGCCGGTACCGACGATAATGGCATCGCGACGAGCTCGGTCCGTGTGGACAAACTCCCGAGCTGCTGTCCCAGTGATCCATTGGCTTGATCCATCAGAGGCGGCAACTTTGCCGTCCACGGTCGTCGCGGTTTTCAAGGTGAACTTCGCGCGGCCATACTGTTGTGCGAAAAGCCACGCAGATAATGGGCCAGCTACGACCTCATCACGCAGCAGGTGATGCACAACCTCTACGCCAGCATTTTCCAACGCCGCTGCCCCACCGGTTGCCACCGGATTCGGGTCAGACACGGCATAGACCACTCGGCGCACTCCAGCCTGAATCAGAGCTTGGGAACACGGGCCGGTCCGGCCCTGATGGTTGCAAGGCTCTAGGGTCACCACCGCGGTGGTGCCGGCAGCTGCAGTGCCAGCCGCTGCCAGTGCAGCAGCTTCCGCATGTGGCCCACCAGGCGGGCTGGTAGCTCCGGTGGCAACCACATGGCCCAACTCGTCAATAAGCACACACCCTACGGGAGGGTTCGGGCTGGTAGTGCCCTGCACACCTTGCGCAAGTGCAATGGCCTGGCGCATCGGGCCGACAAAGTCGGACATACTATCGAGCAGCAGCAGCAAGGTCACGCAGCTGGGTGACCATCGCATTCGGATCAGCGGCCTTGTACACCGCGGAACCAGCAACGAAAGCATCACAGCCAGCCTCAGCAGCCTGCGCAATGGTCTCCGCGCCGATACCGCCATCAATCTCAATGGTCACCGGCAAGTGATTGTTATCGATGTACTTGCGCAGCGTGCGGACCTTCTCCAACTGATCCGGCATGAAGGACTGGCCACCAAAACCAGGCTCCACCGACATGACCAACACCTGGTCAAAATGCGGCAGCATGGACAGGTACGGCTCAATTGGGGTGCTCGGGCGCAAGGAGAAACCAGCGCGGCAACCTTCAGCCCGCAGGTGCTTCGCCAAGGCAATCGGCTCCTCGGTGGCTTCGACATGGAAAATGACGGTCTTCGCACCGGCGCCGACATAACCGTCGACCCACAACTCCGGCCGTTCAATCATCAGGTGCACATCTAGCGGCTTATCCGTAACCTTCGCGACCGCCTCCATCACCGGCAAACCAAAAGACAGGTTCGGGACAAAGTGGCCATCCATCACGTCAATGTGCAGCCAATCGGCATCCGACACCCGGGCAATGTCATCAGCCAGATGCGCAAAGTCAGCAGCAAGAATTGACGGGGCAATAATCGGGGCGGGAGCAATCATGATTTCATCCTACTTATCGTTGGGGCGCTGAAGAACGGCGAAGAACATGGCATCAGTGCCATGGCGATGCGGCCACATCTGAACGGAAGTGCCAGGTCCAACATCAGCCATCGGGGTGACAAACTGCTGTGCATCCAATTCCACCAAACCGTGGTTCTTCACTGCGTCAGCAACCACGGAGACGGTTTCACGGAGCAACGGCGAACAGGTAGAATAGACCACAATGCCACCAGGCCGAACCAGCTTCGCGGCGCTCGCCAACAGCTCCTTCTGCAACGCAACGAGCTCCGGAATATCGGTTGGCTGCTTGCGCCAGCGAGCCTCCGGACGGCGGCGCAGCGCACCGAGCCCGGAACATGGTGCATCGACGAGCACCCGGTCATAACCTGGCTCCAAACCAGGTTCGCGACCATCAGCAACATGTACTGTCACCGGCAAGTTCCGGACGGTCTTTGAAATGAGCTCAGCACGGTGCGGCGAGACTTCCACCGCATCGACCGTGGCGCCATCAATCCCGGCGATGGCACCCATGAAAGCCGCCTTACCGCCAGGGCCTGCGCACAGGTCGAGCCAACGGCCGGAGTCTTCACCGTCGACAGGGACTTGAGTAGCGGCGCGTGCGATGAGCTGAGACCCTTCGTCCTGTACGGCAGCCATACCGTCGCGGACAGGTTCCAACGCGCCAGGATCGCCACCGTCCAAGTGCACGGCATACGGCGAGTAGGGGCCTTCCTCACCGCCGGTGATCAGCGCCAGTTCCTCCGCAGAGATCTCGCCAGGGCGGGCAACCAAATGCACAATTGGTCGTTCGTCGGCAGCGGCCAGCGCAGCCTCCAGCTCGGCAGCTTGGCTACCAAGAGACTGCGCAAACGCTTCAACAATCCACTTTGGGTGGGCATACTTAGTGGCCAAATAGCCGATTGGGTCGGCCGCAGGGTTCGGGACCAGCTCCATCACCCAATGGTCAAAATCATGCTGCGCCACTTTCCGCAGGATTGCGTTGACGAACCCTTTCGCCCCCGGTTTGCCAGCGGCTTGTACTGCAATGACGGAAGTATCAACGGCAGCATGCGCGCCGACCCGGGTCTTCAACAGCTGGTATGCGCCCAGGCGCAGAATGTCCAGGATTTCCGGTTCAATATCGCGCAACGGCCTCGTAGAAGCGCGGGACAAAATCTCATCGAGTACCCCTTGGGCACGAAGGGTGCCGTAGGTGATCTCGGTGGCAAAGGCAGCGTCGCGGCCTTTAATCTTCTTCGCGCGCAGTCTCTTCGGCAGCACCAAGTTCGCGTACGCACCATCTTGGCGGACAGCTTTGAGCACTTCGAGAGCAGCTTTACGCGGCGCGTCTAGGAGCTCACGTTCGCGCGTCCGACCGCCACGCTGATCCCGTCGCTGGTTACCGCCCCGGGAGTTACCGCCGCGCTGTCCGCGGCGTTGCCCGCCGCGATTGCTTTGTCCATCGGCCATTAGCTAAACACCTCTCCTGCCGGGTTCGCACCACGCGCCCAGTCCGCAGCATTCATCATCCGCTTGCCTGGTGCCTGCACCTGCTCCAGCTGAACCGCGTCGGAACCGGTCCCCACAAACACTGCCTTCTTCGTTGTGAAAATCTCACCCGGAGCTAGCTGCCGGTCATCCGGCAGAACCACGTCAACTACCCGCGCAAACGGGCCAACTTTGATGCGCTGCTCCCCCAGTACGCTCCATGCGCCTGGCGCTGGGGTGTGCGCGCGTACCTGCCGGTCAATGACGTGTGCTGGCAGCTGCCAGTTAATCTGTGCGTCCTCGACCTCAATCTTTGCAGCGTGGCTGATGCCTTCTGTCGGCTGCGGTTCCGGACGGATCGCACCAGCTGCCAAGCCGGTGAGCGATGCCGCAAGTAGCTCTGCGCCAGTCACCGCCAGCCGACCGAGCAAATCATCGGCAGTATCGGTTGGCGCGATGCGTTCGGTAATGGTTCCAAGGACCGGCCCGGTGTCCAATCCTTCTTCAATGCGGAACGTACTCGCGCCGGTGATGTCATCGCCCGCCGCAATGGCAGCTTGCACGGGAGCTGCGCCGCGCCACGCTGGCAGCAAACTAAAGTGCAGGTTAATCCAGCCATGGGTTGGCACATCGAGCAGGTTTTTCGGCACCAAGTTGCCGTAGGCCACCACCGGAATCGCTTCTGGGGCTAGCTCGGTAATCCGAGCCACTACCGCGTCATCTTTCAGCGTCGTCGGAGTGAGAACTTCAATGCCGTACTCGTCAGCAAGCTCCCCTACTGGGCTGCGGCGCAGGGACCTACCCCGGCCGACCCGCGCATCTGGCCGGGTCAGCACCGCTACGACGTCGAAGTCTGGTGAATCGATGAGCTTTTGCAGTGATGGCACCGCCGGCTCTGGTGTCCCCGCGAAAATTACCCGCATGTGTCACAGTCCCTTTCGTTGCAGCGTCTGGTTACCGGTTCAAAAACCACTCGGCGTGGCGGATCTCCGCCATTGCCTGCTTTCGGTCGGCCGGTGCCAACCGCTTCACAAACAGCACCCCATCCAGGTGGTCCGACTCGTGCTGCATGCAGCGAGCCAGCATGCCGGTCGCCTGCATCGACACTGGTCGACCGGTCATATCAACACCACTCATCTGAATCGTCGTTGGCCGCTGCACATCTGCCCGAATGTCCGGAATGGATAGGCACCCTTCAGCAACCACATCGGTGTCGTCGCCAACACGCTGCCACACCGGGTTCACAATGTGTCCGGCTACCCCATCGACGTCGTAGACGAAGACGCGGCGCAGCACACCCACTTGGTTTGCGGCCAGCCCAATGCCACCTTCAGCATGCATCGTTTCAGTCATGTCGGCAATCAGTTGCCCGAGAGCCTCATCGAAGCTGGTGACTTCTTCAGCGCGGGTGGTCAGCACTGGGTCGCCGAAAAAGCGCAGTGGCAGCAGGGCCATGTATTCCTTCTCCTTGAGTGGTTTTCAGTTTGTGCTGTTAGTTTACCTATTCGTCTTGCGCTACCCGATTGCCGGTGGATCAATCTGCACCCGCAGTGGGAGTCGGTCCTGCTGCGCCGCTCGAATGATCTGCGCCGAGCGCAGTGCATGCCCGAGCACTTTCGATTGCGCCCGCGGCACCCGAATGAGCAGCCGCAGCGTTGGACCATGCAGTCCAGGGTCGGCGCCGGCGGGTGGTCGGACCCCAGGTGGGAGTTCGACCGGGCCGAGCAATTCTGCTTCCGCTGGCAGTTCCGCCACGGCCAACAGTTCGTCGATGGCCGGGTTGGAGCCGTCGATTGCGGCCATCAGTACTGCCGGTGGGAACAGGGCTTGTTGACGAATATTTAGCTCCGCTTGCGCTGCGCTGGCCGCATCCCAGTGCTGCAACGCTGTGATAGCGGGATTGTCGGATTCACCAATGACGATCACCTGGCCGTGTTCGGCTTCACTGCGCACTAGTGCTGCCGCGCCCATCCAGTGGGCAAGCGCTCGTTCATGGGCGCGCAGGTCCTGGCGGTTAAGCAGCGCCCATGTGTCGGCAATAATCGCAGCGCCGTATCCACCATCAGCGATGGGTTCTGCGCCCGGTGTGGCAATGACTAGTCGCGCCCCTTCTGGGACGGTGGCTTTTACATGGTCATCGCTGGATGCGGTGACGGGGACGCCAGGGAAAGCGCGGCCAAGTTCTTCCGCGGTACGTTCCGCGCCCATGACAATCGGCCGCAGACTGGAGCTGCCGCAGGACGGGCAACTGTAATGCGGATCAATGCGGCCACACCACCGGCAGGTTGGCGCTGCCGAACCGCTGCCCTGGTCTGGGCCCTTCTTCGGCATCCCCAGTGGCCCATGGCAGTGTCGACATCGCGCCGGGGTGCCGCAGGACCGGCAGCTGAGCACCGGAATATAGCCACGGCGCGGTACTTGGACCAGCACTGGTTGTTCGGCGGCCAATGTGTGCTTAATGCTGGCGAACACAGCGCCGGGAAACCTCGACCGAGCCAGCGAGGAGTCGCGCCCCAGCACCACTTCTGAATCATCTAGGGTGCGGATAATCGGCATGCTGCGCTGCATCGTCTCTGCTGTCGGCACCAGGTCGTGCAGCCACTGTTGTTGCACCCATGCCGCTGTTTCGGCGGTGCGACCATAGCCAGCAATCATGAAGGCGGCGCCGGTAATCGTCGAGCGCAGTGCAAGTACTTCTCGCATATGTGGGTATGGGGCCCGTGGTTCATTGTGCTGGTCATCGCCGTCGTCAACAAGCACGGTGAGCCGCAGGTTCTGGATCGGTGCCCACGCCGCTGACCGGGTTCCCACCACAATCCGGCCGCCGCCGAAGAGGATGCGCAGGAATCTGCGGTAGCGCGTTTCGTGGCCGGCGTCGTGGTTCAAAATGGTGACTTGTTTGGCGCTGACAAACTGGGTCAGGGCTTCGGCTACCCGGTCAACCATTCGTTGGTGTGGCACCACAATCAGCACGCCACCGCCGCCCACTGCAGTGTGGACGGCAAGCTCCGCGAGCCGGGTCTCCCACTGCGCATTCGGCTGGAGCTGCCAGGCGGCTCGCACTGTCTGACCGCCAATGACCGCATTGGCAAAGGAGCGGCCGAAGACGAACTCGTCCCAGCCGTCTAATTCCGGCAGGCTAATTTCTGGGCCTAACGATTCCCACGCGACGTCGCGGCGTTCCAATTCGGCTGCCTCGGCGCGGGCATGGCGTGGCGGCACCGCTAGTCGCCAAAGGTCCCCGCGGAAACCCGCATAGCGCGTAGCCACCGCTTCAATGAGGGTGGAAATCTCCGGGGTGTGGACGGGCTCTGCAGTGATGACTTGCCGAATATCGGACAAGGCGCCGTCGTAGTCAGTGTCCGCGCGCCGTTCGAGCACAATCGCGTCGGTCAGCCGACCAGCAAACTTGACTCGGACCCGGGTGCCGGGCTGCGCGCTATCGGCAAACTTCGCGGGGACAGCGTAGTCAAAAGGCCGGTCGAGGTGCGGCAGCGACAATAACGGAAGCACCCGGGCAACTGGGGCCTCGGGTGCTGTCGTCTTGGTCATGTACCTAGTTTAGGCCAGCAGCTGCGCGCAGCGCGTCCACGCGGTCCAAACGCTCCCACGGCAGGTCCAAGTCCGTGCGGCCAAAGTGGCCGTAGCTGGCGGTACCGGCATAGATCGGCCGGAGCAAATCCAGGTCGCGAATAATTGCGGCCGGACGCAGGTCGAATACTTCCTGTACGGCAGCCTGGATCGCTTCATCGCTCAAGCCATGCTTGCCGGTGTCGTAGGTTTCAACGTACAAGCCCACTGGCTTCGCCCGGCCAATGGCGTAGGCTACCTGCACTTCAGCGCGTTCCGCCAGGCCTGCTGCGACGATATTCTTCGCCACCCAACGCATGGCGTAGGCACCGGAGCGGTCCACCTTTGATGGGTCTTTGCCGGAAAACGCGCCGCCACCATGGCGTGCCATGCCGCCGTAAGTGTCCACGATAATCTTTCGGCCGGTCAGCCCAGCGTCACCTTTTGGTCCGCCCAAGATGAAGGAGCCGGATGGGTTGACCAGCACGGTCAGCTCGTCGGTGACAAAGTCATGCATTTTGCTTTCAGAGATGACGTAGTCGACCACATGCTCACGCATCTGCTCCGAGAGCCAATCCTGAGTGATTTCCGGGTCATGCTGCGTCGAAATGACGATGGTATCGAGCGCGACCGGCTTGTCGTTTTCGTCATAAGCAAAGGTCACCTGGGTTTTACCGTCTGGTCGCAGGTGTGGCACGATGCCCTTCTTCCGCACTTCAGTGAGGCGGCGCGCCAGACGGTGCGCCAGCGCAATCGGCACCGGCATGAATTCGGGGGTCTCGTTGGTGGCGTAGCCAAACATCAGGCCTTGGTCACCGGCGCCAGCCAGGTCATCAACATCAGCGGAGCCGTGGACGCGGGCTTCATACGCTGTGGTCACGCCGTCAGCGATTTCCTGAGACTGCTCACCGATAGAGACCGTGATGCCGCAGCTTTCGGCGTCGAAGCCCTTCTCTGAGCTGTCGAAGCCAATCTCGGCAAGGGTGCGCCGCACAATCCGTGGAATGTCGACATAAGCCTCGGTGGAGACTTCCCCGGCGACATGGACCAGACCGGTGGTTACCAGCGTTTCGACGGCGACCCGCGAGTTGGGGTCCTTGGAAATCAGAGCGTCGAGAATATTGTCGCTGATTGCATCCGAGATTTTGTCTGGGTGACCTTCAGTGACGGATTCGCTGGTAAACAGCCGATGCGACATGAAATGCCTACTTTCAATGAGGGCTAAGCTAAGAGACAACCTTATCTAAATTAGACCAAGCTGTCTATAAATCCAAAAAGCTCCGCTTGTTGACGATTATGGGCACTTAGTTCCGAAGCTGACGGACACTGTCCAAAAGCGCGGCGGCCAACGCGAACTTGGAGCCAAACTCGACTTCCGTTTCGCCACCATTTTTGTCCAAAATCCAGCCAGCGTTATCGGTCGTACCGAAGGCCTTGCCATCGCCAACTACATTGCACAACAGTACATCGCAGCCTTTACGCGCTAGTTTTGCCCGGCCATATTCCAACGGGGTGCCATTCTCGTCGCCGGTTTCCGCTGCAAAGCCAACAATTGTGGGTTGCTTTTCGAAAACGCCAGCGGTGCGGGACTGAACTAGCCCGGCGAGGATATCGGGGTTCTCCACCAATTTGATGGTGGTCAGTTCAGAGTCCGATCCCTTTTTGGCCTTGGAGGTAATAACGGTCTCTGGGCGATAGTCAGCCACCGCAGCGGACATAATGATGACATCCGCAGTTGGCGCTACCTCGTTCATCGCGGCTTCCATTTCCCGGGTGGTTTCTACCGAAATCACCGTTGCGCCGGCTGGCGTCGGCAAGCTATCCACTGACCCTGCCACCACAGTGACTTTCGCGCCGCGTTGCGCAGCAATTTCCGCCAGCGCAAAACCCTGTCGACCGGAGGAACGGTTACCGATAAACCGGACTGGGTCAAGTGGCTCGCGAGTACCGCCGGCCGAGATGAGAACGTGCAGCTCTTCAAGATCTCGGGTGAACGCCCGAGGTTTGGTTGCCGCCAACATAGCCAACGAGGCGATCTGCTCAGGCTCTAACATGCGGCCAGGCCCGGTATCTTTACCGGTCAATCGTCCATGCGCCGGTTCCAGCACAATGATCCCGCGCTGGCGCAGCGTCTGCACATTTGCAACCGTTGCCGGGTGATGCCACATTTCGGTGTGCATTGCCGGAGCAACCACAACTGGACAGGTAGCCACGAGCAAAGTGGCGGTGAGCATATCGTCAGCACGCCCCATCGCCATCCGGGCCATGAGGTCTGCAGTGGCAGGGGCAATGACGATCAGGTCAGCTTCTTGGCCGACGCGAACGTGGCGCACTTCATCGACACCCTCGAATACGGTGGTGGTGATGACGTTGCCGGAGAGCGCCGCGAAGGTGGTTTCGCCCACAAAGCGCAGTGCTGATTCTGTGGGCACTACGGTGACGCTGTGGCCCTGTTCGGTGAACTGTCGCACCACCGAAGGGGCTTTAAATGCAGCAATGCCGCCGGCCACTCCGACGACAACTTTAAGAGAATCGACATTAGTGGCGGCGGCCATATGCTTGCGGTCCTACCCTTCGGTGTGGTTCAGCAGACCGTCGTTGATTTCGCGCATCGCCAACGACAGTGGCTTTTCGCCAGCCTCGTTGCCGACCAGCGGTCCAACGAACTCCTGGATCTGCTCATCCGACTCCAGGTAGTACTGGTTAATCTGTCGGGCACGCTTCGCCGCGAAGATGGCCAGCGCGTACTTCGAGGACGCGTGTTCCAGCAGCTCATCGATCGGCGGGTTGGTGATGCCATCCGGCTGGTCGAAGATAGCTTCTTCGTGCTTGGCGTTAGTTGCAGCGTTGTCAGTGCTCACGTAAGTGACAACCTTCCCTGGAGGTAGTTAGTTCTCGTTCAGTACAACGGTATCGCGCATGTCATCCCGAACAACTTCCTTGACAGGTTTGTTCAGCAACAGTGCTGCAATTGCGTCGACTGCGTGGTCAACATCGTCGTTGATGACCACAAAGTTGAATTCGTCAGTGCACCGGAGCTCATTCTTTGCTGTCTGCAACCGACGCTCGATGACCTCAGGTGCTTCGGTACCACGGCCAGTAAGCCGTTCTACCAGCGTATCCCAGTCAGGTGGTGCAAGGAAAACCAGTTGTGCGTCAGGCATAGCCTGGCGCACGTTCCGAGCACCTTCGATGTCGACTTCGACCAAAACTGGTCGTCCGTCATCCAACGCTGACTGCACTGGGCTAGCTGGAGTACCAGATAGCTGCAAGCCACCGTGGATTTCCGCCCATTCCAGCATCAGACCGTTGTCGATATTGCGCTGGAATTCGTCAACAGACACAAAATAGTAATGGTGCCCATCAACCTCGCCCGGACGTGGAGCCCGAGTGGTCATGGACACACTAAAGTAGAGCTCCGGAACTTCGGTACGAAGCCGATCCACCACGGTGGATTTTCCGACGGCCGACGGGCCAGCCAGCACAATCAGCTGGCCTTTCGTGGACGCCGCGGATTCGTTAACCGTATTAGCTCCGGTCATCGCCGTTTAGGCCTCTTCGGAGAAGCCGAAACGCTCCAGCAGGGCACGACGCTGGCGGTCACCAAGACCACGCAGACGACGAGTTGGGGCGATTTCCAGGTCAGTCATGATTTCCTGAGCCTTGACCTTGCCCACCTTTGGCAGGGCTTCGAGCAAAGCAGAGACCTTCATCTTGCCGATGATGTCGTCGTTGTCAGCGCGCTCAAGAACTTCCTTGAGGTCGATGTCGCCGCGCTTGAGCTGATCCTTCAATTCTGCGCGAACCTTACGTGCCTGTGCTGCCTTTTCCAGGGCTGCTGCACGCTGCTCAGGGGTCAACTGCGGAAGGGCCACGGATTCCTCCGGTTCAAATAGATTGCAAATGGTGTGCGGCTAACAATAGCCGCGTTATCGTCTGACCAACGAAAATCGGTCAACTTTCGGCAAGTGTAGCACTAACAGCAGCAAGCCCATGCCAAGGGAGCCTGTGACATGGGTTTTAACTGTGTTTATGCAGGAAAATCTTCGGCCGCAGCCAAAACTGCACTACGCAGTTTCTGCAGGTCAGGTCCCTGCTTCAAGATTGCGCGAGAAATATTTGGCAAAGCCGCGTGTCGCATATCCCCAGCAATCCGATCTACATCCGCTGCCGTTGCGCCCTGCGCACCAACACCTGGCATCAGAATCGGGCCACCAAGTTCAGACAGGTAAGGCGGGTCAGTAAGCGTCGCACCGACGACCACACCAAACGAACCCAAACCGGCTTGCTCCACCTCAATCTCATTGAGCGCAGCAACCGTATCCACCACATCCTGCGACAAAGTATCGCCCAGGATCTGGGCATCCTGCACCCGACGAGCCTCCGGATTCGATGTCGCCGCTAGGAAAAACAACCCGCGGCCGTTTTCCTGCGCCAACTCAATAGCAGGCTGCAGCGCGCCCATCCCAAGGAACGGGTTCACGGTCAACGCATCCGCAGAAAGCGCCGACCCCTCCCCTAACCAGGCCTGTGCATAGGCAGCCATTGTCGAGCCAATATCGCCACGCTTAGCGTCTGCGACGACCAGAACACCGGCCGCCCGCAGCTCAGCCATTGTCTCCTCAAGCACAGCGAAACCAGCCGAACCATATGCTTCGTAAAACGCCACCTGCGGTTTGACCACCGCAACAGTGTCAGAAAACGCAGCAACACAGATCTGCGAGAATTCCCGCAGGCCGGCGGCGGTGTGCGGTAGGTCCCATTGCGTCAACAAGCTCGGATGCGGGTCGATACCCACACACAACCTGCCACGCTCTGCTACCGCAGCGGACAGGCGGGCGCCGAAGGACGCGGCGTCAGATGCAACGGATGCCATGATGCTGCCGCCTACTTCCGGTTCGCCTGTGTATCCAGGTCCTGGAGCGCGCACACTTCAGTCTTACCGGTCTGCGCAGCCTCAATACCCTGGATAGCGGCCACAGCGCCCTGCACCGTGGTCACACACGGCACACCCATCCGCACCGCAGCGGCGCGAATCTCGTAGCCATCGACACGCGAAGCGCCAGTGCCCAACGGAGTATTGATAATCAGGTCCACTTCACCATCCAGAATGTGATCCACAATCGTGGCCTCACCTGGGGTTTCCGGCCCATCCTCAGTCAGCTTGCGGACAACAGTGCAGTCAATACCATTGCGCTGCAGCATCCCAGCCGTACCGGCAGTGGCCATGATGGTAAAGCCCAACTTCTCCAGCTGGTGAATCGGCAGCACCATCGCACGCTTATCGCGATTTGCCAAGGACACAAACACATTGCCCTTGGTTGGCAACGCGCCAAACGCCGCTGCCTGGCTCTTGCCGAACGCGGTACCGAAGTCCCGGGCCAAGCCCATCACTTCACCAGTGGACTTCATCTCCGGCGACAGCAGGTTATCCAAGCTGGTGCCGTCTGGGCGCTGGAAACGGTTGAACGGCAGCACAGCTTCCTTCACCGCAATTGGCGCGTCCAGTGGCAGGTTGCCGCCATCAGTATCAGCCGGAATCATGCCCTCTTCGCGCAGCTGAGCAATAGTTGCGCCAGCCATAATGCGCGAGGCCGCCTTCGCCAGCTGCACACCGGTCGCCTTCGACACGAACGGCACGGTGCGCGATGCCCGCGGGTTCGCCTCGATGACGTAAAGGATTTCATCCTTCCAAGCGAACTGGACGTTCATCAGGCCCTTAACACCAATGCCATGTGCCAACTTCGCAGTAGCTTCACGGACCTTGTCGATGGTGTCTTCCGACAACGTCATCGGCGGCAGGGCGCAGGCAGAGTCACCGGAGTGAATACCAGCTTCCTCAATGTGCTCCATCACACCGCCGAGGTACACCTCTTCGCCGTCGCACAGCGCGTCAACGTCAATTTCGATGGCGCTGTCCAAGAAGCGGTCCACCAACACTGGGTGGTCGTCGGTGATTTCAGTGGCGCGAACAATGTAGTCGGCCAGCGACTTCTCGTCGTAGACAATTTCCATGCCGCGGCCGCCCAGCACGTAGGACGGACGGACCAGCACTGGGTAGCCCACCTTCGCGGCAACTTCGCGGGCTTCCTCGAAGGAGGTAGCCGTGCCGAAGGCCGGTGCCGTGAGCTCCGCATCAGCCAGAACCTTGCCGAATTCGCCGCGGTCTTCCGCAGAGTTAATCGACTCAGGGGTGGTGCCAATCACTGGAACACCAGCATCGGATAGTCGCTGTGCCAGGCCCAGCGGGGTTTGGCCACCAAGCTGCACAATCACACCGGCAACGTTGCCGGACTGAGCCTCCGCGCGGTAGACCTCCATCACGTCTTCGAAGGTCAGTGGTTCGAAGTACAGGCGGTCAGCGGTGTTGTAGTCGGTGGACACGGTCTCTGGGTTGCAGTTGACCATGACGGTTTCGTAGCCGACACGGGACAGTTCCAGTGCCGCGTGGACACAGGAGTAGTCAAACTCAATGCCCTGACCGATTCGGTTCGGGCCGGAACCCAAAATGATGATCTTCTCGCGGTCCGTCTGCGGCTTAATTTCCGACACAGCGGTCGGGTCCAGCTCGTAGGTCGAGTAGTGGTACTCCGCAGCGGATTCGAACTCACCAGCGCAGGTATCCACGGTCTTGAACACAGGGAAGATGCCCATACGCTCACGGAGGTTACGAACACCGTCCTCACCAGCTAGCTCTGGGCGCAGCGCCGCGATCTGCTTGTCGGACAGGCCGTAGTACTTCGCTTCCCGCAGCAGGTCGGCATCGACCACTGGGGCGTCGAGGATACGGCTG
The DNA here is from genome assembly GCF_000372445.1 of Corynebacterium ulceribovis DSM 45146. Taxonomy (GTDB): domain Bacteria; phylum Actinomycetota; class Actinomycetes; order Mycobacteriales; family Mycobacteriaceae; genus Corynebacterium; species Corynebacterium ulceribovis. The sequence continues at coordinate 948,233 of NZ_AQUY01000001.1, read as the reverse complement.
CGCAGCTCCACCAGGTTCGCCACTTCGGACACGAACCATGGGTCGACACCAGAGTGCTTGTAGACGTCATCAACCGACGCACCGAGGCGCAGCGCCAGCTCAATGTCGTACTGGCGACCGTCGGTTGGCCGTTCCAGGTCCTTGAGGATTGCGTCAACGTCGGTGGCGTTCTCGCCGGCGAAGGTCTCATCTGGCATGGTCCAGAAACCGGCCTGCTTAGTCTCCATCGAGCGCATTGCCTTGTTCAGTGCGCTGATGTAGTTACGGCCAATGGCCATCGCTTCACCAACGGACTTCATGGTGGTGGTCAAGGTGTCGTCGGCACCTGGGAACTTTTCGAAGGCAAAGCGCGGTGCCTTGACGATGACGTAGTCGCATGCTGGCTGGAACAGGGCTGGCGTGGTGCCAGTCATGTCGTTGGTGATCTCGTCCAGGGTGTAGCCGATAGCCAGTTTCGCGGCGAACTTCGCGATTGGGAAACCAGTGGCCTTAGAAGCCAGCGCCGACGAGCGGGAGACTCGTGGGTTCATCTCAATGGTGATGAGACGGCCGTTGGTTGGGTGGATGGCGAACTGCAGGTTACAGCCGCCCGACGCCACGCCAACTTCGCGGATAATGTCCACACCCTGCTGGCACATCTTTTCGTACTCTGGCGCGGTCATGGTCATCGCTGGTGCCAAGGTGACAGAGTCACCGGTGTGCACGCCCAGCGCGTCGACGTTTTCAATGGAGCAGATGACGATGACGTTGTCGTTGTGGTCACGCATCAGCTCCAGTTCGAGTTCCTTCCAACCAAGGATGGACTCTTCAATCAGCACGTTGGCTTCTGGGGACGCTGCCAGACCACCGCCGGCAATGCGGTCGAGGTCTTCGTAGGTGTATGCCAAGCCGGAGCCGAGACCACCCATGGTGAAGGATGGGCGTACCACCACTGGCAGACCCAGTTCCTTAACGGTTTCGTGGACTTCTTCCATGGAGTGGCACACCGCCGAGCGTGCGGATTCGCCGCCGATGGAAGCAACAATGTCCTTGAACTTTTGGCGGTCTTCGCCGCGTTCAATAGCGTCAATGTCCACGCCGATGAGCTCGACGTTGTACTTATCCAGGATGCCGCGGCGGTCCAGTTGGATGGCGGCGTTCAGTGCGGTTTGTCCACCAAGGGTAGCCAGCACCGCGTCGACTGGGTGGCCTTCTTCGATTTCCTTCTGGAAAATCCGCTCAATGTATTCCGGCGCGATCGGTTCAATGTAGGTATGGTCGGCGAACTCCGGGTCGGTCATGATGGTGGCCGGGTTGGAGTTAATCAGGGTGACGCGCAGCCCTTCTTCTTTCAGGACGCGGCAGGCCTGGGTACCGGAGTAGTCAAACTCGCAGGCTTGACCAATGACGATTGGGCCGGAGCCAATGACCAGAACGTGGTTAATGTCTTGACGACGTGGCATGGATTTAAGCCTCTTCCTGGGTCTTACCGGCAACGCGGTTAATGAACTGGTCAATCAGGTTTTCCGCACCAACTGCACCTGCAGCGCGAGTTGGGTCAAACAGCACACCAACAGCGGTGTCGTTCAGTGCGATGCCTTCGACGGTGCCGTCGTTCAGGCTGATGTGGGAGACGCGAGCTTCGCCGAATTCAGATTCGACCTTCTGCCCCTCTTCCCCGACGATGCCGTAAGAGTGGTTCTGCACCGTGATGTAGGTGCTGCCATCTTCCGCACGGACCGGAATATTCGAGCCGCGGTCCGCAACCGGCAGCTTTTCCGTGTCAAAGCCCACTGCTCGTGCCAACAGCTGTGCACCGAAACCAAACGCGAACACTGGCAGGCCAGCGCGCAGGACAGTTTGTACTGCCGAAAGGTCGGCGTCCGCAGGGTTTCCAGGACCCGACGACAGCAGCACAGCTGCTGGTTGCTTATTGACGATTTCTTCACCACAAGTCGCAGAGTTCACAACGGTGACCTTGGCGCCGCGGTCTGCAAATGCCTGTGCTTCTGGCTTCGGCATTCCGTAGTCCACGGCGACGATGTCCAGTCCGTCAGCGTCTGGGTTGTTGACGAGGTATTCCGCTTCGGTGCTCACCTGGTTAGCCAGAATCTCGAAGCTGTACTCGGCAACCGCCTGAGCCAGTTCTTCGACTGGTCGTTTCGCATCCGCACCAGTGAAAATGCCGCCCATCTGGCTGCCGTTGTCCCGGATGTACTGCACTAGGGCACGAGTATCGATATGCGAGATGCCGGTGATTTCCTGGGCATTCATAACGTCAACAAGCGAAGAGGTCGCACGCCAATTCGAGGTGACTGTGGACGGGTCACGAATAATGATGCCTGCGGTCCAAATTTTGCCGTCGCGGCTGAGGGAGTCTTCTTCGTTCCAGCCGGTGTTGCCGATTTGTGGCGCAGCGAAAGCGAGCAGAACGCCGTGGTTAACCGGGGTGGTCATTGCCTCCTGGTAGCCAACGAAATCGGTGGTGAAACCAACTTCACCGTAGACGGTTGCGGTGGCGCCATAGGAGCGGCCATAGAAGGCGCGGCCGTCGGCCAGTACCAGAACTGCAGAGTTCGTCACGACAGTCTCTTTCTGATGTGAGGTGTTAGGAATCATTTTTGGACTACTCCATTGTGCAAGGTCACACGACCACGTAGCAGCGTTGTCGTCACTCTGGAGGAAAAGGTCATGCCTTCATATGGGTCATTTTCGGCCTTGGACTGGGTGTCCTTGCCGTAGGAGGTCCACTGCTTGTTGGTGTCCACAGCGGTGAGGTTGGCAGGTTCACCAACTGCAATTGGGCGGCCATGACCTGGCAACCGCACCAGTTCAGCTGGGCGTTCACTCATGACTTTGGCGACAAAACGCCAGTCTGCCAGACCCGGCTTAACAAAGGTGTCCACGATGACCGCGAGGGAGGTTTCCAGACCAAGCATGCCTGGGCGAGCATTATCAAACTCGCAGCACTTTTCTTCCGATGAGTGTGGCGCATGGTCAGTGGCCACGCAATCGATGGTGCCGTCCAGCAAACCCTGGCGCAGCGCCATAATGTCCCGGTGCTCACGCAGCGGCGGGTTGACCCGGTTCACGCCGTCATAGGTTTCCAAGCGTTCGTCGGTCAGGATGAGGTGGTGCGGGGTGACTTCAGCAGTCAGCGGGATGCCTTCGTTCTTCGCCCACTTCACCAAGCTGACGGTGCCTTCCGTTGAGGCGTGACAGATGTGCATTCGGCCGCCATAGTCGCGGGCCAGCAAAGCATCGCGCACGACGATGGATTCTTCAGCAGCCCGTGGCCAACCACGAAGTCCCAGACGAGCAGCCACTGCACCTTCATGCGCCACTGCCCCGTCGGTCAAGCGTTCTTCTTCGCAGTGCTGTGCCAACATCACGTCCAAGCCTTTGGCATATTCCAAAGCGCGGCGCATCAGCTGCGGGTCGTTGACGCATTTACCATCATCGGAGAACATTCGGACTTTTGCTTCCGAACGGGCCATCATGCCGAACTCGGTGAGGGTTTTGCCGTCGAGGTCCTTAGAGATAGAACCAATTGGGTGCACATCGCACAGGCCGGTGGCTTGTCCCTTGAACCATACGGACTCGGCGATGGAAGGGTCATCCATCACTGGCTTCGTGTTTGCCATGGTGAACACTGCGGTGAAGCCACCCACGGCAGCTGCGGCCGAGCCGGTTGCAATGGTTTCAGTGTCTTCACGGCCTGGTTCGCGCAGGTGAACGTGGATATCCACCAGACCTGGCAGCAGCACCTGGCCGGTCAGTTCAATTTCCTGACCATTCTTCGCATCGTCATCAAGCTGAACGTCCGGACCAATTGCGGCAATGACGCCGTCTTTGACCAGTACGTTCGTTGGCTCGCCTTCGCCATACGGGAGCACACCAACCAGCAAGGTCTGCTGGGGGCTTACCGGCGCCAAGGTGCCTGTTGCTGGGTAGTTTTTATCATCAGCCATGACTTAGGCACCTTCCTTGGCTTGAGCCGAAGCAATGAGTTGGAACAGCACCGCCATGCGGACGTGCACACCATTAGATACCTGCTGCAGCACGGCGGTACGTGGCAGGTCGGCGACGTGGTCGTTGATTTCCATGCCACGGAGCATCGGTCCTGGGTGCATGACAATCGCGTCGTCTTTCATCATCGCTTCTCGTGCCCGCGACAGCCCGTAGAGTGTGGCGTATTCGCGGTGCGATGGGAAGAAGCCACCGTTCATGCGCTCTTGCTGCACACGCAGCATCATGATGACGTCTGCGTCCGCAATTTCGCTATCGAAGTCGTAGCTGACGCGTACTGGCCATGTGTCCACGCCAAACGGCAGCAGCGTCGGTGGTGCAACGAAAACTACTTCCGCGCCGAGCTTCGACAGCAGGTCCGCGTTCGAGCGGGCGACGCGGGAGTGCAGAATGTCACCAACCAGCACAATTTTGCGGCCGTCAATATTGCCTAGACGCTGGCGGATAGTCACTGCGTCCAGCAGGGCCTGCGTTGGGTGCTGATGGGAGCCATCGCCGGCATTAATCACAGCGGGACCGTTGCCGCCTGGTGCTACCCAGTCGGAGATGAGTTTCGCCGCGCCGGAGTTCGGGTGGCGCATCACAATCGCGTCAGCGCCGATGGCCGCGAGAGTCTGGGCGGTGTCTTTGAGGGACTCGCCCTTCTTCACCGAGGAGGAGCTAGCCGACAGGTTAATCACGTCTGCGCTCATCCACTTACCCGCAGTTTCAAAGGACGCGCGGGTGCGGGTGGAGTTTTCGTAGAACAGGGTGAAGATGGTGCGGCCGCGTAGGGTCGGCAGCTTCTTGATTTCGCGGTCCCCGAGCGCTTCCTGGAAACGGTCGGCTTCATCCATCAAGGAAATGATTTCATCGCGGGTCAGGTCCGCGATGCTCAGCAAATGCTTCATCTGCGTTATGCCTTTTCCACCGGGCGGGACAGAACTACCGCGTCGCGGTCGTCAATCTCCGAAATGAGTACATGCACATCTTCGGTAGCGGCGGTCGGCAGGTTCTTGCCGACATAGTCCGCGCGGATTGGCAGTTGCCGGTGCCCGCGGTCGACCAAAGTCGCCAGCTGGATGATGCGTGGTCGGCCAATGTCCCGCAAGCCATCAAGGGCGGCGCGGATGGTGCGGCCGGAGTACAGCACATCGTCAACAAGCACTACGATGGTGCCGTCAATGCCGCTGTTTGGAATTCGGGTTGGTTTCAGTGCCCGGTGTGGTTTGGTGCGCAGGTCATCTCGAAACAGTGTCACATCCAGGGAACCGGTTTGTGGCCGGACGCCGGAGAACTGTTCAATGCGGTCCGCTAGGCGCTGCGCTAGTGGCACGCCGCCGGATGGGATTCCCAGTAGCACCACTGTCGGTGCGCCTTCGGAATCAAGTGCAGTCTTTTCGATTATCTGGTGCGCGATGCGAGATACGGTACGGCCGAATTCATCTGCGGTGAGCAGTTCAATTTCTTGGAACTGCGGTGCAGACTCGCCCGGTTTAGTCGTGTCGCTCATCGTGACCCCCTTCCCCGCCTCTCAGTGCGGTCCGTTAAAGGTTGTCGGATGCGGCCCAACGTGGTCCGCGGGTTGCCCCATCACTTTAGCAGTACCCGCCCGCCATATTGAACCGACCCGACTCATGAATTTTTCAGGCGTTCCTTTTCGACCTCAGGGTCGAAGTCTGCTTCGGGCCATGTCAGCCCCAAGCTGCGCATTTTCTCGAGCATGAGGCCTTTGACCACAAGGCGTGAGTACCAGCGGTGGTCGGCGGGTACGACATACCAAGGATTTTCGCTTGTTGACGTTCGTTTCAATGCAATTTCGTAGGCCTCTTGGTATTGGTCCCACAGCAAGCGTTCGTCAATATCGCCCGGGTTGTATTTCCAGTGTTTGTCCGGGCGTTCAATGCGTTCGAGCAAGTGCTCAGTCTGCTTTTCCTTGGAAATATGCAGCATGACTTTAACGATGTGAACGTTGCGCGCATTGAGCTGATTTTCAAAGTCCACAATGGCGCCATAGCGACGCTCAATCTCTTCCGGCGGTGCCATATTGTGCACCCGCTGCACCAACACATCCTCATAGTGGGAGCGGTCGAAGACTCCGACAATTCCGGGGGTGGGCACTGCTTTGCGGATGCGCCACAAGAAGTCATGGGAGGCTTCTTCCGCGGTCGGTTTACCAAACCCAGTGATGCTGACGCCTTGTGGGTCCATGGAACCGATCACGTGGCGAACAATGCCGCCTTTGCCGGAGGTATCCATACCTTGGAGCACTAGGAGGACCGCAGGCGCGGCACCGTTGTTGACCCGGTGCTGCGCGTACATTTGCTCCTGAAGGTCAGCGAATTCCTCGTCGTGGTCGTCGAAGAGGTCAGCTGCTTCTTCCTTGGCGTTCTTGCCGGTCAGGCCGGGCGTGGAGTCTGGGTCTATGTCGGCTAGTTTGAAGCCAGACGTGACCTTAAGTTGCTCAGCTTGCTTGATAGTGAAGTGGCGTGTCTTTTTGCCCATACCTTCAAGTGTAGGCAAGCTGAGCGACAAGCAGCGTTACTCAGCCGAATCGTCAGCCGATTCCTCGGCTAGTTCCTCGACTGAATCCTGAGGCTGCTCGGCAGGAGTTTCGCTAGGCGGATTATCGTCAATAAGCACGGCGCTGGTGACCGCAGCGGCGGCCTGACGGGCATACTCTGCCACCTCGGATTCCGAATCCAGCACCGCATTGATATACGGCGGGGCGGCATCCGTGGAGTACTCCGAAGCCAATTCAACGGCTTCGACAACTGCAACCTTCACCGGAACTTCCGGATTGTGGAACAGTTCCCACGTTGCGACCCGCAAGATAGCGCGGTCCACCGCAGGGATCCGGTGCAGGGGCCACTGCGCGGACAGGTAAGTAGCAATCGTCGAGTCCAGGCCCGACTGCTGCAGGTGCACACCCTCCACCAACTCCACGGTGTATGGATTCACTGGTGCAATTCCAGAGTCGCGGTCCCGGCCAAGGGCCATCCGCTCGTTGACGATCTTCGCTGGGTTCGCGCCCCGCTGCTCTGCCTCAAAGAGGATGTCCACTGCACGGCGACGGGCACGGTAACGCGCGCCGCGGCGCTGCACTGGGCGCTCCGGCTCTGGCACTGGCTCCGCGACGATATCCCCGGCCGCCAAACCGGCGGCTAGGTCATCTGGGTTACGCGGGTCAAGCTGCTGCCCGCGTTCTTCATCTGGGTATGTCACGGTCTACTTGGTCACGCGCGACAGGTAAGAACCATCACGGGTGTCAACCTTTACAACGTCGCCGATGTTCAGGAACAGTGGCACCTGAATCTCGGCGCCGGTTTCCAGAGTTGCTGGCTTGGTGCCACCGGAAGAGCGGTCACCCTGCAGACCTGGCTCGGTGTGGGAAATCGCCAAGTCAACCGACACTGGCAGTTCTGCGAACAGTGGGGTGCCTTCGTGGAACGACACCTGCACCTGCATGTTCTCCAGCAGGAAGTCGGCAGCGGAACCGAACAGGTCTGGAGCCAGTTCCAGCTGTTCAAAGGTCTTGTCGTCCATAACGACCTTGGCGGTGCCGTCGTCGTACAGGAAGGTCATATCGCGGCGGTCAACGTTTGCAGTCTCGACCTTGACGCCAGCGTTGAAGGTCTTATCGATGGTCTTACCCGAGACAACGTCCTTCAGCTTGGTCCGCACGAAAGCTGGGCCCTTGCCTGGCTTGACATGCTGGAATTCGACGATCTGCTGCAGCTTGTTGTCGATCTTCAGAACGAGACCGTTCTTAAAGTCGGAGGTGCTTGCCACGGGTGTTCTCCTGAATGTTGACGGACTATACGGCTGGATCGAGGTTACTCCACTAAACCACACCGGGGAAACTGGCACGCCGAGCGTGCGCAGAAAGCCAGCGGAAACTACGGCATCACAATCTGCGGTTCGCGTGTCCAGTTGGTCAAAACACGAGCTTCGGCATCGGTGACCACAACGGAATCTTCGATACGTACCCCGCACTCGCCTGGAATGTAGATGCCTGGCTCCACGGTGACCACCATGCCAGCAGCCAACTTATCCTCACTGGTGGCGCTCAGCGACGGTGCTTCATGCACGTCGAGGCCAAGGCCGTGGCCGGTTGAGTGCACGAAGTATTCACCAAAACCTGCTTCGGTAATAATGTCGCGGCACACTTTGTCGACCGCAGCACAGTCGACGCCTGCGGTCACTGCTGCTACGCCCGCTGCCTGGGCACGCTGTACCGCCGAGTAGATATCCCGAGCTCGGCCAGACGGCTCACCGACCGCGACGGTGCGGGTCATATCGGAATTCCAGCCGTTGGAGATGATGCCGAAGTCAAAGGTCACGAGGTCGCCAGCCTCGATGACTCGGTCCGAGGCATTGTGGTGCGGTTTCGCCGAGTTTGGGCCGGAGGCAACAATGGTGTCGAAACCAATACCGTCTGCCCCAGCCATACGGAAGCGGTACTCCAGCTCTGCGGCGATTTCTCGTTCCCGCTTCCCAGCGCGCAGCACTCCGTCGGCAAGCAGCTGTTCGAAGCAGCTAGTGGCTAGGTGCGCCACTCGGGACAGCTCCTGCAGTTCCTCCGGCGCTTTCGTCATCCGCAGAGTTTCCACTTCGTCGGAGACCGCTACCAGCTCGATCTGGTCTCGGAACTCCGCCTGCAGCGCATTCCACTGCGCCACCGTCAGGTGGTTTGCTTCCAGGCCAACGCGCTGCACTCCATCGGCCTCAGCAGCCCACGTCAGGAGCTTCTTGAGCACATTTCGGGCATGTAGCGCTTCAATATCCGGTACCTGTTGGGCGATCTGTGTGGTGTAGCGGCCGTCGGTGGCCATCTTCGCCTCGCCACCGGCAGTGACGAGGACGGCGCCGTTGGAGCCGGTGAAACCAGTCAGGTAGCGCACGTTGACCGGAGTGTTGGTGATAAACGCGTCGATGCGTTCTTGGTCCTGCGCTGGTCGTGCTAGCCGGTCGATAAGCCGGTTTCGGTTCACTGCTGCAGTGCTCACTGGGGTCACTTTTCCTCCGCAAAGTAGATCAACGCAAGTTCGTAGCCCAAGGTACCGAGCCCGGCAATGACGCCTCGGGCAATTGGGCTGAGATATGAATGTGCCCGGAATGGTTCGCGGGCGTGCACATTCGAAATGTGCACTTCGACGAAACCGGCACCGTCGGCAACTTCGGCGAGCGCGTCCCGCAATGCAACCGACGTGTGGGTCAAGCCACCAGGGTTGATTATCACCGGCCAGTTATTGTCGGCTGCTTCATGAACCCAATCAATCAGCTCACCTTCATGATTCGACTGCCGGCATTGCACCGCGAGCCCAAGCCGCTGCGCTGCCGCCGTAATCCTAGCTTCCACATCAGCTAGCGTCGTCGAGCCGTAAATCTCCGGCTGCCGCTTCCCCAGCCGGTTAAGGTTCGGTCCGTTCAGGACGAGCACAGTATTCGTCATGGTGTCGTTGGTCATAGAGTCCATTTAACTGGAAATCGCGTCGTAGGCGCTGCGCAGCTGTTCTTCAGTTGGCCCATCAATTCGCGTGGTCTGCCCCGCCTCCGTCAACGCGACGAAACGAATCTGGCCGTCTCGGTTCTTCTTGTCGCCGCCCATTGCGTCAACAAGCTCAGAGAACAGTCCCGGCTGATAGGTAGTTGGCAAACCAATCGCGGAAATAATGCGTCGATGCCGTTCCACCAGGTCGGCATCAATTAAACCGCAGACCCGCGCCAGCTCCGCTTCAAACATCATCCCGACGGCAACGGCCAGGCCGTGGCGCCACTGGTAGTTTTCGAGCTTTTCGACGGCATGACCGAAGGTGTGCCCATAATTCAAGGTCTCGCGCAGTCCAGCTTCTTTCAGGTCCTGCCCCACCACATTCGCTTTGACGGCAATGGCCCGGTAAATCAGGTCGGCCAACTGGTCGGAATTCGGATCGATGCACGCCTGTGGGTCGGACTCGTACACATCAAGGATGCCGGTGTCGGAAATAAACCCAGCCTTAATGATTTCAGCGCTGCCGGAAACCAGCTCTGCCTCCGGCAACGTCGCCAAGTAATCCAAGTCAATAAATACCGCCGCTGGCTCGTGGAAGGCGCCAACCATATTCTTGCCGGCCGCCGAGTTCACACCGGTCTTACCACCGACAGCGGCGTCGACCATGCCGAGCAAAGACGTTGGTACCTGAATGACGGCGATTCCGCGCATCCAGCAGGCCGCTAGGAAACCAGCCATATCGGTTGCTGCGCCGCCGCCGATACCAATGATGAGGTCTTTGCGACCGAGGCCGAGCTCCCCGCAGCGGTCCCAGACTTCCTCCGCTACTGGCAAGGTCTTCCCAGCCTCTGCATCTGGAATGGTGTGAACCGTCGCGGTGACACCATCGACAGTGGAAAGCGCGCCGAGCAGCCGGAATGCCTGCTGCTCCATAGACGGCTGGCAGACAATCAGCACATTGCGGGCTCCGACATCAGCTACCGCCGCCACAATCTGCGGGGTCAGTCCCCGACCAATCTGCACCTGGTACGGCGCGGGGCTATTGACGTCGATGGTGCGGATACTCATTATCCAGCTGCTCCTTTAACGGGGTTGTTACTGCACTTCCAGGAAACCGAGGATGTCCGCAACCACCCGCTGAGGTGGGCGTTCATCAGAGCGAACCCGATAGGTCGCTACTTCGTCGTAAAGCGGGGACCGGGCGTCGAGCATCGCTTGGTAGGTTTTGCGGCGGTCATCGCCATCAAGCAGCGGCCGGTCCGCGGCTCCGGAGGTTCGACGGAGGCCTTCGTCGGCAGACACCTCAATCGATACGACGGTGTGTTCTTCCAGCAGGTGCCGGGTTGCTTCCGATAGCACTGCCCCGCCGCCCAAGCTCACAATGCCTGGGTGGGTTAATGCTTCGGCGACTACTCGCTCTTCCACTTCCCGAAAGGCGGCTTCGCCTCGGTCGCGGATGATGTTGCCGCATGCGCTGCCTTCTTGCAGCTCGATCATCGTGTCGGTGTCGGTCAATGGCACGTTAAGTGCGCGGGCCAAGCGGCGACCGATGGTTGACTTTCCGGCGCCCGGTGGACCAACTAGCACCAGAATCGGGCCGTCACTCACGAGTTCTCCTCCCACCGCAGCCGCTGAGAAATCTGCTGCAGATATCCAGAAACATTACGCTTCATTTCGGTGATTGAGTCGCCACCGAACTTCTCGACTACGACTTCTGCCAGCGCCAGTGCCACCATTGCTTCGGCAACCACACCGCCGGCTGGGACGGCGCATACATCCGACCGCTGGTGGATCGCGGTCGCTGCAGCGCCCGAAGCCATGTCAATGGTTTTCAGCGCGCGTGGCACCGTCGATATAGGCTTCATCGCAGCTCGCACCACCAATGTTTCACCGTTGGTCATGCCGCCTTCGAGCCCACCGGCCCGATTCGACAGCCGTTCGATGCCTTGGTCACCAAGAATCATTTCATCGTGGGCCTCAGAGCCGCGGCGGCGTGCCTCTTCAAAACCATCGCCGATTTCCACGCCCTTCACCGACTGAATCGACATCACGGCCTGCGCTAGTCGGCCATCCAGTCGAGTGGTGCCGGATACGTGGCTACCCAAACCAACTGGCAGTCCGTGGACCACCACTTCAATGATTCCGCCGAGGGTGTCACCGGACTTCTTTGCCGATTCAATTTCGGCAATCATCGATTTTTCCGCCGCCTTGCTGTAGGCGCGCACCGGCGATTCATCGATAGCAGGCAGGTCGGCGATGGTCGGCAGGTCGCCGTCGAAGGTTTCCGACCGTCCGATTGAGACGACATGGCTCAGCACTTCTACCCCGAGCACTTCACGCAGCAGGTTGCGGGCGACAGTTCCGGCGGCGACGCGCGCTGCGGTTTCTCGGGCGCTGGAGCGTTCCAGCACGTTCCGGGCGTCGTCGAAGTCGTACTTCAGCATGCCGTTGAAGTCGGCGTGTCCTGGCCGTGGGCGCGTCAAGGTGGCGCCGCGGCCAGAGTCGAGTTCTGCTTCATCAACGGGGTCGGCGGACATGACGGTGGTCCACTTTGGCCACTCGGTGTTGCCAATCATGATGGCGATCGGCGAGCCCAAGGTTTTGCCGTGCCGGAATCCACCGAGGAAGGTCAGTTCGTCGGTTTCGAACTTCATGCGTGCGCCGCGGCCATAGCCGAGTCGACGACGAGCCAATTGCTCCGACACTTCTTCGCGGGTTAGGTTCAGCCCGGAAGGGGCACCTTCAACCATCGCAATGAGTGCTTGACCGTGAGATTCACCAGCAGTAGTCCATCGAAACATGGCCCCATTGTTCCATGCTTCACACTTTGTCGACGCACTAGACCCAGGTAACTCCGAGCAGCAGCGCCGCACAGGTGCCAATGAGCATTCCGGGACCGTGCGGAATACGGCGGGAGGAGCTTATTGACGATAGCGACCCAGATCGGGTTCGTGCCCGCGCAGCCAGCACAATTCCCGCCATTCCGGTGCAGACACCAGCGGCAATCACAGCAACAAACCAACCGAGAGCGCCGCCAGCTACCGCTGCTATGCCTCCGACGGTTGCGGCGAGTTTTATATCCCCGCCGCCGTAAGAGTGTGGCGTCACGAGAGCAGCTCCCACGTACAGCAGCCACCATAATGTGGCGCCGAGAAGTGCGGCGCCAAAGTGGCCGGTCATCAGCGCCCACATCAACATGATGGGGATTGCTGGCAAGGTCAGGCTGTCAGGTAGTCGGCGTTGGGTGAGGTCAAAATAGCTGAGCGAAACACCCCAAACGGTAAACACCGTTGCGGCGATAATGACGAAGAGCTGGTCGTAGGCAGTGGAATAGTTGTCGACGAACATTTTCGCTCCCCCTTCCAAGCGGGGAGCCTAGTTGTTCTATCCCAACAGTGCGCGGCGCATTGCCTCTCGCGGAGCTGGCCTGTGAGTAAACTGCTCAAACTGACCAAACGCTTGATGAAGCAGCATCGACAAGCCGCCAACAGCGGAGTGTCCATGAGTTTGCGCCGCCGTGAACAGCGGCGTTGGCCACGGGTCATAGATTACGTCGACGATTCGCGGTGCCAGCGCAAGAATTTGCGCATAATTCATCTCCGAACCATCAGCCACGGAACATACAGGTTCCAGTGCCGCTGATGGCACCGTGGAGACAAGTGCGTCTGCTGCGGCGCAAATTTCCGCGAGTCGCTGCCCGCCTTCGTCAAAAAGCACCAATTCGAAGGTCATGCCACACTGTTCGGCGAGGTTTTTGACAGCCAAACCGCGGTCGCTGCGCGCAATGACGGTGAGATGACGGATGCCGAGCTCGGAAAGGGCCCAAATGGCAGGGCGTGCTGTGCCACCGGCTCCGACCACCACGGCACGCCCGCCAGCGAGGACGCCCGCGGTCGCACCAGCTTCCGCCAGTGCCCCAACGACGCCATCGCAGTCGGTGTTATCGGCGCGCCAACGGCCCTGGCCAAGGTTAACCAATGTGTTTGCAGAGCCGATTGCAGCGGCGCGGTCAGTGGTCTCGTCCGCGTAGGCCAGCGCAGCGAACTTACCGGGCATGGTGACCGAAAAACCGGAGAACTCTGCACCACGAGCATCGACAAGTTCAGGAAGCTGCTCAGCGGTGCACCGAATCTTCTCGTAGTGCCACCCGGCAAGCCCTGCCGCTTCGTACCCAGCATTATGCAGAATCGGTGAGCGAGAATGTTCAACTGGATCACCAAGTACCGCGGCACGTTGTGGCCCAGCCGATGCGGACGCAGATGCAAACATCGATGCAGACATGCAAGCCCCTCTTTTCCCTAGTGGTTAGCGACCGGAGTCCAACACACCGTTGTCGATAGACTCGCGAGTTGCTTCCTGGTGGGCGTCAAAGTCACGGTTGAACACGGTGCGGCCGTCCTTATCGACGGTGACGAAGAAGAGCCAGTCACCCTTCGCCGGGTGTTCCATTGCCAGCAACGCCTCTTGGCTTGGCGAAGCGATTGGGGTCGCAGGCAGTCCGTCCTTAGCGTAGGTGTTCCACGGAGTCTTTCGACCACGGTCCTCGTCGGTGGTAGCTACCTCAACTTCGGACAGGTCATAGTTCACCGTCGAGTCGAACTCCAAGCGCATTGGCTCAGCCAGGCGGTTCAAAATGACTCGGCCCACCTTATCGAAATCGCCTGCTGGTGCTTCCCGCTCCACCAGAGACGCGGCGGTAATCAGCTCATACGGTGTGAGCTTCACTGCCTTAGCCTGACGCAGCAAACCAGTTTCTTCATACGCCTGCACCGACGTGGCGACCAGCTTCTGCAGGATCTGTGCTGGTGCCAACGATGGGTCAAAGGAGTGAATACCAGGTCGAATCAGACCTTCGAGACGCTTGGCATCACCCTTGTGCTCAGAAACCACCTTCATGGCCCATTCCGGCACACCAAGCTCTGCGGCAGGAGTCGTTGCGGCTGCATCCATGAACTCCTGCGGCTGTTTACAGGTGTCTTGGTCTTTACAGGTTGACTGCGAGAGCAACGTGTAGATACCGAAGCGGGTGTCACCGCCGACAACCTTCACGTCCTGCAGGGTCAAACCGTTAGGGATATCAACTACTCCGGCGCGACCTTCGCCATCGAGCAGGGCTTCCACTGCCGACTCGGCGGACATTTCCTCTTCGAGGCGGTAGAAACCCGGCTGGAGGCTCGCGGTATTGGTGGTTGACACCGCTGCCGACTGGAATGCAGCGTCGGAAGCCACCACATTCTTCTCCACCAGCATTGGGCCGAGTTGAGACAAGGAGCTGCCGTCAGCCACTTCGATGAGTACCGCGGTTCCGTTGCCAGTGCCTTCATAGTCTTCCGGCCCGACGTTATTCCACGCGTTCACCACGTTACGGACTCCGATGCCAATGACACCTGCAATGAGAAGGAGGAAAACAATAATGAGTGCGGCCGCGGTTTGCCGGCGCCGACGGTAGACGCGCCCCATCCGTCGACGGGGTGCGCGCCGCGGTCCGGTGGACGCTGGTCTCCGGGAACGGGGTGTGCTCATACACTTCCTTTGCAGTCGGCGGGCCGGCAATTCGGCCTAACCGAATTGTTACATTTCTGTCACTCTAGCAATGGTGGCGCGCCGTTGGTCCAACCAACTCTGCAAAATCTCTACCGCTGCAGCCTGATCGATAATTGCCCGCCCCGCTTTGGTCGACACTCCGGAGGCATGCAAAGCCGCTTGCGCCGACACCGTGGTGAGTCTTTCATCGGCCCATCGCAGTGCCGGTTGTGGCCTTTCCGTGCGTTGCTTCAACCGACGATTAATACGAAAACCCAGTTCAGCGGCAACTTTAATGGAACTAGAATCGCCGCCCGAAAGTGTGCGCGGCAACCCAATAATGACTTCTACGGCGTCGTATTCGTCAATAAGCTCCAATAGACGGTCGATATCGGCACCATCCGGGTCTTTTCGCTTAGTGACGGCGCGGACGGTTTCTACCGGAGTTGCCAAAATGCAGTCGGGGTCCGAGACCGCGACCCCAATACGAACAGTGCCAACATCCAGACCGAGCCGGCGGCCACGACCGGGATCATCGGCGCCGGGACGGTCAGGCTGTGGAACTTTAGCCATTGGTTACTTCGCAGCCAGCTCGTCGACTACTGCTGCGACCGCAGCGTCCCAGCCAGCGGTGTTGCTGCCGGAACCTTGAGCCATAGCTGGCTTGCCGCCACCGCGGCCATCAACGTACTGCCCCATCGACTTGACCAAGTCGCCTGCCTTGACTCCAGCTTCGCCAGCAAGCTTGGTGACTGCGACCAAGTACGGAAGCTTCTCTGCCCCCTTAATGGACAGCAGAACCACAGCCTTGCGGTCGCGGACGCGGTTAGCGATATCGGTGGCCAAGCCGCGCATGTCGTTCGAATTGACGGAATCCGGCAGTTGAGCCGTGATGACATCGAAGTCGCCTGCTGTGCGTGCATCCTTGATGAAGGTGTCCGCTTGAGCGAGCAGCTGCTGCGCACGCAGGTCTGCTAGCTCCTTTTCTGCCTGCTTCAACTTATCGGTCAGTGCCGCGATGCGATCTGGCAGTTCCTCCGAAGGTGCCTTCATTGAGGCCGCAAGACCCGCGGCTAGGGCGCGTTCCTTCGACAGGTAGTTGAAGGAATCCAAGCCGGAGTACGCCTCAATGCGGCGGATGCCGGAACCGACGGAAGATTCACCCAGCACCGCAATTGGGCCAATCTGAGAAGAGTGGCTGACGTGGGTACCGCCACAGAGCTCCATCGAGAATGGGCCACCGATTTCCACTACGCGCACCTGATCGCCGTAGTTTTCACCAAACAGCGCCATGGCGCCCATAGCTTTAGCTTCATCCAGGGAAGTCTCAATGGTGTTGACGGCGTAGTCAGCATCCACTGCGCTGTTGGCGATGCTCTCGATTTCACGCAGCTGTTCTGGGGTCAGACCCGCACCGAAAGTGAAGTCGAAGCGCAAGTAGCCCGGCTTATTCAACGAACCAGCCTGCACTGCAGTCTTGCCGAGCACTTCGCGCAGTGCAGCGTGAATCAAGTGCGTGCCCGAGTGCGCTTGGCGGGCAGCATGCCGCCAATCCTTATCCACAGCAGCAATAACATCTGCGCCAACCGCCAGTTCACCTTCGGCGACAGTACCGCGGTGCACCCACAGCTTCTTGCCGATGCGCTGAACATCATCAATATTGACTAGGACACCATCTGAAGTGGTGAACTTACCGCGGTCAGCCATCTGACCACCAGCCTCGGCGTACATCGGCGACTGATCGACGATCACTTCAACGCTTTGGCCCGGGGTAACAGCATTGACCAACTGTCCATCGGACACGAGCCCGAGCACCTTCGCTTCGTCAACAAGCTCAGTGAAACCGGTAAACCGCGTTGGGTGCTCATCAACGAATTCGCGGTACACATTCAAGTCTGCGTGCGCCATCTTCTTCGCACGGCTGTCGGCCTTGGCGCGCTCGCGCTGTTCAGCCATTAGTGACTTGAAGCCAGCGCGGTCGACGGTTAGGCCACGTTCAGCAGCCATCTCCAGTGTCAGGTCGATTGGGAAACCGTAGGTGTCGTGCAGTGCGAAGGCAGATTCGCCCGAGAGCACTTTGCCGCCGCCGGAGAGCACATCGCTGGCTGCGGACTCGAATAGGCGGCTACCCGATTCCAAGGTCTTGAGGAACGCCTTTTCCTCGTTGACAGCGGTGGTGCGGATGCGATCGAAGCTCTCAGTGATCTCCGGGTACGAAGGGGTCATGGTGTCGCGGACTGTGTCCATCAGTGCGCCGATGGTATCGCCAGTGGCGCCAAGCAGGCGGGCCGAGCGGATGATACGGCGCAGCAAACGGCGAAGAATGTAGCCGCGGCCTTCGTTACCTGGCGTGACACCATCCAGAATCAGCATCAGCGCAGTGCGGGAGTGGTCAGCGATCACGCGGAAGCGAATATCAGCGTTAGCGTCGGCGTTCTTATCGCCGTACTTAGCACCGGTCAGCTTTTCGGCGGTTTCGATGACTGGACGCAGCAAGTCGGTTTCGTAAACGTTCTCCACGCCTTGCAGCAGGAAAGCAACGCGTTCGATGCCCATGCCGGTGTCAATGTTCTTCTTCGGCAGATCGCCGAGGATTTCAAAGGAGTCTTTGCCGGTACCTTCGCCGCGTTCCTTCTCCATGAACACGAGGTTCCAGATTTCGATGTAGCGGTCTTCGTCGGCGACTGGGCCGCCTTCAACGCCGTAGTCTGGGCCGCGGTCGTAGAAGATTTCCGAGCATGGGCCACATGGGCCAGGCACCCCCATCGACCAGTAGTTGTCAGCCATATCGCGACGCTGAATGCGTTCTTCTGGGATACCGACGACGTCGCGCCAGATACCGAAAGCTTCGTCGTCATCAAGGTAGACGGTCACCCAGAGCAGTTCTGGGTCAATGCCAAAGCCGCCCTCTTCCAAGCTGCCGGTGAGCAATGCCCACGCGTGCTTGATGGCGCCTTCCTTGAAGTAGTTACCGAAGGAGAAGTTACCCGCCATTTGGAAGAAGGTGTTGTGGCGGGTGGTGATGCCCACTTCTTCAATGTCCAAGGTGCGGACGCACTTCTGGATGGAGGTCGCGGTGCTGAAATCTGGGGTCTGCTGACCCAAGAAGTATGGTTTGAACGGCACCATGCCTGCGTTGACGAATAGCAGGTTCGGGTCGTCGAGAATCAGAGAGGCGCTTGGCACTTCGGTGTGGCCATTGTTGGTGAAGTGCTCTAGGAAACGCTTCCTAATCTCATGGGTTTGCACGTTGGTCAACCTCGCAACTTGATGATGGGGATAGTCGAGGTGACAGTCTACTCCCCCGCGCCGCAGAGGTGTAGCGCAGGTCAATGCTTCTTGCGGCGGCCTACTTCTTTTTGACGATGCCGCGGATAATTCGACGCAAATTCCCCAAGTGTTCGCCCATACCGCGTTCGCGACCATGTTGGGTTGGTCGGTAATAAACTCGGTCGGCTAACTCATCCGGAATGTACTGCTGCTGCAACACTCCGCGTGGGTCATCATGTGGGTACTGGTAGCCGATGGCATTGCCGATCTTCTTCGCTCCGGAATAGTGCCCGTCTCGCAGGTGTGCTGGCACTTGGAGGTTGCCGCCCTTATTGACATCAGCGAGGGCTTCGCCAATCGCACGGTAGGAAGCGTTCGATTTCGGGGATGTCGCAAGGTGAACTACGGCCTGGGCCAATGGAATCCGGCCTTCTGGCATCCCGATGTATTGCACTGCATCGGCGGCGGCGACGGCGGTTTGCAACGCCGACGGGTCGGCCATGCCGATGTCTTCTGATGCGGCGATGATGAGCCGTCGTGCGATGAACCGCGGGTCTTCGCCACCGACAATCATGCGGGCAAGGTAGTGCAGCGCAGCATCAACGTCACTGCCTCGAATCGACTTAATCAGCGCGGATGCGATGTCGTAGTGCTGGTCGCCATCTCGGTCGTAGCGGGCAGCCACTTGATTGACGCTGGCTTCAACATCAGCAACGGTGATTTCACCTTGGCCATCTTTCGACTCAGCGGCTGCCTCGAGATAGGTCAGCGACCTGCGGGCATCGCCACCAGCCATGGCAACAATGTGGTCCCGTGCTTCGTCGGTAAGGGTGATCTTTCCGTCAAAGCCACGCGGATCGGAGGCAGCGCGGGCGACGACATTGGCAATATCGTCGTCAGTGAGTTGTTCCAGTTTGAGGAGCAACGACCGCGATAGCAACGGCCCGACCACGCTGAAACTTGGGTTCTCCGTGGTGGCCGCAACTAGCAGAACGGTGCGGTTTTCCACTGCTGCGAGGAGCGCGTCTTGCTGAGTTTTCGAGAAGCGATGGACTTCGTCGATGAACAGCACAGTTGGAATGCCGGCTGTTGCCAACCTGCGACGCGCCGCTGTAATGACCGCACGAAGCTCCTTCACCCCAGAGCTCAGCGCAGAGAGCGCTTCAAAGTGGCGGCCGGTGGAGGCAGAAATAAGGCTTGCCAGCGTGGTTTTGCCGGTGCCTGGCGGGCCGAACAGGATGACCGAACTGTCCCCGGCTCCCTCGATGAGTCGTCGCAGGGGTGTGCCTGGACCGAGGAGGTGCTGCTGCCCTACCACTTCATCAATGGTCCGAGGTCGCATCCGTACCGCGAGCGGGGCGTGTTCGCCGGGGTGGAAATAGCGTTCCGCAGAGTTTTCTGATGCAGCGTCGTCACTGCCGGGTGCGTCAAAAAGCCCTGGTTCGGTCATAGTTACTCTCTAGCTTCCAAATACGCCACCACTCGGCTGGCGAATTCAGTGATGACTTGGTGCCGTTGTTCCGAGCCCTTTTCTGCAAAGGTAGCCAGGGCCTGGAAGGTATCCATCAAGTCGATGCGTTGGTCTTCCTGGTCCAAACTGTGGGCGTCCACAAAATTGTCGATGTCCACCGGTGGCACACCCTTGGTGTACTGCGCCGCATGTGGGCTTCCGAACGCTGCCACGGTGACGGAGATTAGGCTCCAACCGACCAAAGCAGTCAGCACTCGTTCATGCAGCCGCTGGTCATCGTCGACTCCTGGCCAGACGCCTCGCAGATCCGAGCGCCAAGCGTTTAGGAAGTCTTGAGCTTCATCATCTGTGAGGGGTTCGGCCTCCAAATACTGCGGAAAGCCGGCCAAAACAGCTGCGACATCGAAGGTGACGTCGCGGAATCCGGCCCATTCGTAGTCGAGGAAGTGTACCCGGCTGGAAAAGACGATGTTGTCTGGCGACAAGTCAAAGGGGGTAAAGGCACGATGACGGCCCTTAACCAGTCGGCGCTGCGCATTTTCGGCGTAGTGCATGAACTCGACCGGAATGTCCAGGTTAGTCTCTTGCAGCAGTTGCAAGCCAACCCCGACGCCATTAGCAATCGTGTGGTCGGCGGATACATGCGACTCTGCAGGCAAGTCCAACTTGGTGTGCATCCGATTGGTCAACGTACGCATCGACTGCTCGGAGTCGAAGGTTCCGGCGTGCACGCGACCCAAGGCATGGCCCAGCAGGTTCAGGGCACGTCGACGAGCATCAACGTTGCCCGAAGCGAAAATGTCCGCGAAGTTGTCGCCGTCGCCGATATCGGAGATGACGAGAATTCGGCGGTTGATGTCGTAGGCCAGCAGCATCGGGCCTGGACGGACATCTTCAGGAAGTGTGGTTGTGTACTGGTAAGCGACCACTTCGCGGACGAAAGACATGGTCAAACCATCGCCTTCATCCGCAGGTAGCTGCTTGATTACTACTGACCGGTCCGCGAGGAACGGGTTCGGTGCCACCCGGACCCGTACGACGAGGGAGCGGCCAGAACCGCCCAGATCAACTGGTTCGAATAGTTCTGGTTCGCCGCCAAGGCGGGCGCCAAGGAGATTGGCGGCCGCTACCACAACATCGTCGATGTTGAGCAGGCCAGATTCTTCAGTGTTGTGGGGCGATTCTGTCACGGTGCTTCAGCATACGCAGCCGAGGGCTGCGCGCGCTTTCCTTACTTACTTTTTCGGGGCTTCAGTCTTGCCGGAGTTGGTGGCAGCTGTCTTTGGCTTGGCGTCGATGCCGGACTCCTTGCGCTGCTGCGCGGTAATAGGCGCAGGCGCATCGGTCAGTGGATCGACACCGCCGCCAGACTTCGGGAAGGCAATGACTTCGCGGATGGAAGCTTCCCCGGCAAGCAGTGAGGTGATGCGGTCCCAGCCGAAGGCGATGCCGCCGTGCGGTGGTGCACCGAAGGCAAAGGCGTCGAGCAGGAAGCCGAACTTCTCCTGAGCTTCCTCATTGTCAATGCCCATGACCTTGAACACGCGTTCCTGAACGTCCCGCTGGTGGATACGGATGGAGCCACCACCAATTTCGTTGCCGTTGCAGACGATGTCGTAGGCGTAAGCCAATGCCTCACCAGGGTTGGTGTCAAAGGAGTCCAAGTGTTCTGGCTTCGGCGAGGTGAATGCGTGGTGCACGGCGGTCCATGCGGAGTTGCCCAGTGCGACGTCGCCGGATGCGGTGGCGTCGGCTGCTGGTTCAAACATTGGAGCGTCGACAACCCAGGTGAAGGCCCAGTCGCCTTCCTTGATGAGGCCCAGCTTGTTGGCGATTTCGCCGCGGGCTGCGCCGAGCAGCGCACGGGAGCTCTTGGTGTCTCCAGCTGCGAAGAAGATGCAGTCGCCTGGCTTGGCGCCCACGTGTGCGGCGATGCCGGCACGTTCTTCTTCGGTGATGTTCTTGGCCACTGGGCCGCCGAGTTCGCCGTTTTCGTCGACGAGGATGTATGCCAGTCCCTTTGCGCCGCGTTGACGAGCCCAATCCTGCCAAGCATCCAGCTGGCGGCGAGGCTGGTCCGCGCCGCCTTCCATCACTACGGCACCGACGTATTCGTTCTGGAATACACGGAAAGTGGTGTCTTTGAAGAACTCGGTGCACTCGGTGATTTCAATATCGAAGCGCAGGTCCGGCTTGTCGGAGCCGTATCGACGCATAGCGTCGGCGTAGGTCATGCGCGGAATCGGGGTGGAGATTTCGTAGCCGATCTCCTGCCACAGTGCTTTGAGGATGTCTTCGGCCAGGGCGATGACATCTTCCTGGTCAACGAAGGACATTTCGATGTCCAGCTGGGTGAATTCTGGCTGGCGGTCTGCGCGGAAGTCCTCATCGCGGTAGCAACGCGCGATCTGGTAGTAGCGCTCCATGCCGGCAACCATCAGCAGCTGCTTGAACAGCTGTGGTGACTGTGGCAGTGCGTAGAAAGAACCTGGGCGCAGACGTGCTGGCACCAGGAAGTCGCGGGCGCCTTCTGGGGTCGAGCGAGTCAGCGTTGGGGTTTCGATTTCGGTGAAGTCATGGTTGTCCAAGACCTTGCGGGCAGCGCGGTTGAGCTTAGAGCGCAGGCGCAGAGCGTTTGCTGGGCGTTCGCGGCGCAGGTCCAGGTAGCGGTACTTCAGTCGGGCCTCTTCGCCTACTTCGTTGTCCGAGGACTGGTCATCCAACTGGAAAGGCAGTGCGGCGGATTCGTTGAGAATCTTCAAATCGGTGACGTTGACTTCTACGTCGCCGGATGCCAGGTTCGGGTTTTCGGAACCTTCTGGGCGCTTTTCTACGACACCAGTGACCTCGATGCAGTATTCCGAGCGTAGGCGGTGGGCCTGTTCCGCAACCTCGGACTCGCGGAACACTACCTGGGCAAGGCCGCTGCGGTCACGCAGGTCGATGAAGATCACTCCACCGTGGTCACGGCGGCGCGCCACCCAACCATTAAGGGTAACGGTGTGGCCAGCCTGTTCGGCCCGGAGCTGCCCGGCAAGATGAGTACGCGGCACGAGGGTTCCTTCCTGTAGGAGAGGCGTTGAGCAATGCCTATGCAGTCTACCCGCCCGTTTGAACACATATGACTTTGGGCAGTACTGACGGGGCTTGGCATGGCAATATATTAGGTATGACATTCAAATCAGGTATTGAAAAGGGTGGCGACCGCGCGCGCCGCACCGGTGGCGGTGGTGGTATCGCAATCGGCGGCGGTATCGGTGGTCTGCTGCTGGTTGGCCTTTTCGTGCTGCTCGGCGGTGACCCATCGATATTGCAGGGCGGCGGCCAGGAAGAATTGCCACAAGGCAGCAGTCAGTGCAACACCTCCGATGATGCCAACAAGTCCTCCGACTGCCGTGTTGAGTTCACTGCGATTTCGGTGGACCGAGTGTGGCAGGAGCAGCTGGAACGTCAGTCGGGTGTGAAATACACCGAGCCTGGCTTGAACATTTTCACGAATTCCACTCGCTCGGGTTGTGGCATCGCTTCTTCGTCAACCGGCCCGTTCTACTGTCCTGCTGACCAATCTGCCTACTTCGACGTGTCTTTCTTCGACATGTTGGCGAAGCTTGGTGGTTCCGACGGTCCGCTGGCGCAGGAATATGTGGTCGCCCATGAGTTTGGACACCACATCCAGAAGTTGGAGGGCACACTCGGTCGTTCCAATTACAACCAGCCGGGTCCAGAGTCCGATGCGGTGAAGATTGAGCTCCAAGCAGACTGCTACGCCGGAATGTGGGCACATTTCGCCGACGATGGCGAAAATGCCCTGCTGGAGCAGCTGACTGATGCTCAGGTTCAGCAGGCTTTGGATACCGCTATGGCCATTGGTGACGACACCATCCAGCAACACCAAGGTGGCGAAGTGAAGCCGGACTTGTGGACCCACGGCTCCGGTAAGCAGCGCAAGCAGGCCTTTTTGACTGGGTATCAGCATGGCTCGATGAAGAAGTGTGACTACTTGGAGCGCGGGGTCTACAAGTACTAGGGGACGCACCACCCCTAATACGATCAGGTGTTCGGGCCAGATTATTTGCTGTCTGACCGGTGTGTCATACTTTCCATTATTGTGACTGCCCCACTCTTTTCCCTGCGTAACACCCTTCGCATCCTCGCCGCGGGATGCGCCGCATTGGTGTTCACTGCCTGCGCCCCAATTTCCGATCCGGCCCCGTCGCCGACGTCAGAATCAGCTGCCACTGCGAGCGACGATTCCAATACGTCAACAAGCGAAAGCCTAGGTTCTAACCTCGGTGACTTGGATAGCTTCGGTAACCGCCTTGATGCCGACCCAAGCCGAGACGCGGAGCCGGAGCAACCGGACGGTGCCGACTATCCGGAACTCACCGGCACATCCGATAGTGACATTGCGCAGCCAGCGTCCCAGGTACGGCCGCTGCTTGCTCAGCTGCAAGTGAAAGGGCGCGCCCCGAAAACTGGGTACAGCCGCGACTTCTTCGGTCAGGCGTGGACTGATGACGTCACGGTGGAGTTCGGACATAACGGCTGCGACACTCGCAATGACATTCTTCGCCGTGACCTGACAAATATTGAGATCAAGCCGAATACGAATGACTGCGTTGCGAAAAGTGGCACGCTCATTGACCCGTATTCCGGAAAAGAGATTGCGTTCGTACGTGGCCCGCGCTCATCGGAGGTTCAAATTGACCATGTGGTGCCGCTGGCTGATGCCTACCAAAAAGGTGCGCAAGGCTGGGATGAGCAAAAGCGCAAAGACTTTGCCAATGATCCGCTGAATCTGTTGGCTGTCGATGGTCCGCTGAATCAGAAGAAGGGCGCTGGTGACGCTGCTACCTGGCTGCCGCCTGCAAAGAGCTACCGCTGTCTTTACGCCACTCGCCTAGTTTTGGTGAAGGCGAAGTACGATGTGTGGGTGACCCAGGCAGAGCATGACGCGCTGAGCCGACAGTTGGACACCTGCGCGGAACAGTAGCTGGGCCGAAAACCGATGGGCGAAGCAATAGCTGCGCGGAGCGGTGCCTAAGCCTCGAGCTGGCCTTCCTCTAGCGCCAACTGCCATGCCTTGCGGACTACCTCACCGAAACGGGCCAGTTCCTCATCGAGCCCAAAGTTAGCCCGGTAGTAAAGCGACACTGTGCGCTGCGGACGCTGCTCGGCGGCAAACCGCGCGAAGCTAACCCCATCGCGACTGCCCTCAAATGCGATCGCAGACGCGGGCAACAACGTCGTGCCCAATCCGCCAGCGACGCAGTACACCAATGTCGACAAGCTAGCCGTGCGCGTATCCGTATTTTGCGCCTGCTCCTCGGCGCGCGCTGTCCGGCATACCTCTAACACTTGGTCACGCAAACAGTGGCCTTCGTCCAACAGCAGCAAATCCAACTCGCGCAGCTCCGAGGTCGGAACATCCTGGCGCCCCTCCAGCTCATGCTCCGACGGCAATAGCAGATAAAACTCTTCGTCGTATAAGTCGATGCGGGTCAAACCCTTGTTCGCAACGGGTGGAGACATCAGCGCAATGTCAATGTCGCCGGCTGCGAGGGCGTCAACCAGATGGGCGGTGCGGTCCTCCATAATGCGCGGTTCCAAATCTGGAAACTCATGCTGCAACATCACCCATAGCTGCGGAAGAATATACGGCGCGATAGTAGGAATGACGCCGATCGTCAGTGGACCAGCAAGCGTGCCACCGAAACGCCGCGCCTGCCCAATAAAAGACTCGGTGGCTGTAAGAACATCGTTGGCATACGGCAACAGCGCCTGGCCGACTGCAGTGAGCATCACTTTGCGGGTGGAACGCTCAACGAGCTGATATCCCAAACCTTCTTCCAAGCTGGCAAGCGCCTGCGACAACGACGGCTGAGAGATGCCGAGCTTCGCAGCGGCCTCTCGGAAATGGCCGTGGGCGGCAATTGCGGTGAAGGCGCGGAGTTGAGGTAATGAGGGCCGGAAATCTTGATAAGTATTAGCTATCACAGTGACCAGTATAAATTAGGCAAACCTCTTGCCGGAAGTCGGAGTTTTCCTTAGGCTTAGAACCAGAACGCGGCAGAGAGTTCCGATTCTGAAACTTCTCAACCGAAAGCTGCGTCCCAGTACCCGCACCATCACAAGGAGTTTTTACATGGCTTTGCTCACTGTTGGCGACAAATTCCCAGAGTTCAACCTGACCGCACTCAAGGGCGGCAACCTGCGTGACGTGAACGCAGCGCAGCCGGAAGACTACTTCGTCAACGTCGCACACGACGCTTTCCCAGGCAAGTGGCTGGTCGTCTTCTTCTACCCGAAGGACTTCACCTTCGTCTGCCCAACCGAAATCGCTGCTTTCGGCAAGCTGAACGAAGAGTTCGAAGACCGCGACACCGTCATTCTGGGTGGTTCCGGTGACAACGAGTTCTCTCACTTCAACTGGCGCGCAACCAACGAAGAACTGCTGGACGTCCCATTCCCAATGTTCTCCGACATCCGCCACGACCTGATGCGCGAACTGGGCGTGGAAAACGCAGACGGCGTTGCAGACCGTGCAACCTTCATCGTTGACCCAGACGGCATCATCCAGTTCGTGTCCGTCACCCCTGACGCTGTCGGCCGCAACGTTGACGAAGTGCTGCGCGTTTTGGACGCACTGCAGTCTGAAGAAGTGTGCGCTTGCAACTGGCAGGCAAACGACCCAACCAAGGTCATCAACAAGATGGACGTTCTGTCCGAGGAGCTGAAGTAACACATGTCGATTGAAAACCTGCGCTCTGGTCTTCCTGAGTACGCCAAGGACCAGAAGCTGAACCTGGGTTCCCTGACCCGCTCCACCGAACTGTCGGAGCAGCAGCTGTGGGGCACCCTGCTAGCCTGCGCTGCAGCCACCCGCAACGACACCGTGCTGGCTGAAGTTTCCGAGGAAGCCAAGGAGCACCTGTCTGAGGAAGCATTCGAAGCTGCTCTTGGCGCTGCAACCGTGATGGCCATGAACAACGTGGCCTACCGCGCGAAGCACTTCCTGGGCGACGACTTTGCCAACGTCAAGTTCGGTCTGCGGATGAACATCATCGGCAAGCCGGGCGTTGAAAAGGCTGACTTCGAACTGTGGTCGATGGCTGTCTCTACCATCAACGGCTGCGAAAACTGCGTCACCGCGCACGACAAGGTGGTTCGTGAAGAAGGCCTGACCAAGGAACAGGTCTGGGAAGCAGTCAAGGTTGCTGCTGTTATCCAGGCTGTTGCTCAGGCAGTACAGATTGAAGCCGCTCGCTAAGCATTAGCTTTTTGACGGTTACAAAACGCCGCTCTCCCCTACCGGAGAGCGGCGTTTGCGATCGGTGCCATCAATATCACCTGTTCTGAGCAGCTTTCTGGACAGCGTCGGCCAGGCTTTCGAAGGTCACTATGGCCGTCCCATGCGTTGGTGTTAGCGGACCAGCTGGTGGCTTCACGCACACCAAATGACGGACGCGAGTACGTGGATTGCCGCCATGACTGCAGGTACGCGGCAGACTTTACCTCCGCCTTGAAGCCGTTGGAGCCCATCGCCAGAAATCAAGCAGTGTCCCCTTCGGCTCGCCGTTGCCACCAATGACAGGTTCGGAACCAGTCTTCTGAGTAGGCACTACCGGCGGTGCGGGGACAAGGGGATCGTTCATGAAACAACTGTATATCTCCGTGCAGTACGGGCAACCTGCGAGCACTGTCAGCTATTAGGCTGCGGCGCAGCTGGCGACTAGGATCGGAAAGCGTGCAGCAACTGAGCAAAATCCTTCTCTACTACAAGTTTCTCCCCATCGCTGACCCGAAGGCAGTGATGTTGTGGCAGCGGGAATTGTGCGAACGCCACGGTCTGCGCGGCCGCATCTTGATTTCCGAACACGGCATTAACGGCACGGTCGGCGGCGACATCAACTCCTGCAAGGCTTATATCAAGGCGTGCCGGGAGTACTTCGGCAAGATGGAGTTCAAGTGGTCCGAGGGCGGGGCGGAAGATTTCCCACGCTTGTCGGTGAAGGTGCGCGATGAGATTGTTGCCTTCGGCGCATTGGGTGAGCTGAAAGTTAACGAACACGGTGTCATGGACGGCGGCGTGCATCTGAAACCAGAGCAAGTGAACCAGCTGGTGGAAGAACGCGGCGACGACGTGGTCTTCTTCGATGGCCGCAATGCGATGGAAGCGCAGATCGGCAAGTTCAAAAATGCCATTGTGCCGGATGTGGAAACCACCCACGACTTCATCAAGGAGTTGGAGTCCGGAAAGTATGACGATTTGAAGGATAAGCCGGTTATCTCGTACTGCACCGGCGGTATTCGCTGCGAAATCCTCTCGGCGCTCATGAAGAACCGCGGTTTCAAAGAGGTCTACCAAATTGATGGCGGCATCGTCCGCTACGGCGAGAAGTTCGGCAACAAAGGGCTGTGGGAAGGCTCGCTGTATGTCTTTGACCGCCGGATGCATATGGAGTTCGGCGAGGGCACCGAGGACCCCGATTATGTGCAGCTCGGCCACTGCGTCCACTGCGGCGCCGAGACCAACAACTTTGTCAACTGCACCAACCTGGCTTGCCGCAAGCAGACCTTGGTCTGTGAGGAATGCGCCAAAGTCCCCGAAAATCGCCACTGTGGTGATGCCGACTGCTTGCAAGTTGTCATGAGCACCGCGAGTTAGCTGCCGCTTCCCACTAGTGTGGGAAGTATGACCTCCGCCGAGTACTCCGCTCCAAACCGTGCCATCGAGTTCATTGCTGTGTTCAATGACATCGAAGCTCATATGCGCAAGGAATTGCAGGCGCGGCCGACGGACAGTTTCAAGTGGATGGTCGGCCTGTTTCTGAAGAAGAACTGGATTAACGAGCACCAAGCAAATCAGCTGCGTGCCTATTCTGACCTGCGCAATGCCATTAGCCACGGCCGCTACCGAAACGGCCAGCCGATTGCAGAACCGCTCCCCGAGACCGTTGCAGAAATCACCGCTCTTCGGGGCTTATTGACAGATCCACCAACCGCGATGGACTTATTGGGCAAGCAGGACGTGATTGTGATGCGCCCAGATGAGTCGATTCATCGGGCGCTGAGGATCATGCGGAAGACTCCCATTTCACAGTTCCCGGTCTATGACGGAAAGAAATACGTGGCGTTGCTGACCACGAACACCATTGCGCGCTGGGTCGCAGCTGATTTAGACGATAATGACCACCTGGATGCCCGCGCTATTTCGGATGTGCTCGACTATGCCGAACGCGGCGATCATGCGGTGTTTTTGCCCGCGGATGCGACTGGCTTTGAAGTCATTGAGACGTTGACCACCCCAAGTAGGCGCAATCGCATTCCACGCACGGTCATTTTGACCGAGTCCGGCGACGCTGATGGTGAGCCGGTGCGGGTAATTGGTGGTGGCGACTTGATTCGCCTCATTGATGCGCTCGAACTGTATTAAGACCGAAATGGTGCGCGTTAAGGCGGGCTTTGGGAATAGACCCCAAGGGCTCGAGGTTGTACGATATGGAAATTAGATGACACGTCAACAAACTAGGAGTTCTCGTGCAATTCGGCATCTTTACCATCGGTGATGTCACCACCGACCCAACCACTGGCACTACCCCAACTGAGGCAGAACGCATCCAGGCCATGACTGCCATGGCACTGAAAGCCGAAGAAGCCGGCCTCGACGTTTTCGCCACCGGCGAACACCACAATCCGCCATTTGTGCCCTCCTCGCCGACCACCCATTTGGCCTATATTGCGGCGAAGACCGAGAACCTCATTCTGTCGACCTCGACTACCCTCATCACCACCAACGACCCAGTCAACCTCGCGGAGCACTACGCCTTCCTGCAGCATCTTGCCGAAGGTCGCATGGATCTGATGATGGGCCGCGGCAATACCGGCCCGGTCTACCCTTGGTTCGGTAAAGACATCCGCCAAGGCATCCCACTGGCCATCGAAAACTACCACCTGCTTCGTCGTCTGTGGCGAGAAGAGGTCGTCAACTGGTCGGGCAAATTCCGCACTCCACTGCAGGGCTATACCTCTACCCCGATGCCACTCGATGGTGTGCCACCGTTTGTCTGGCATGGTTCCATCCGTTCCACCGAAATCGCCGAGCAGGCCGCCTACTATGGCGACGGCTTCTTCCACAACAACATCTTCTGGAATAAGGAACACACCGCGAAGATGGTCAACCTCTACCGTCGTCGCTACGAGCATTACGGACACGGCCAGGCTGACCAAGCAATTGTGGGCCTGGGCGGTCAGATCTTCATCGGCGAGACCGAAGAAGCAGCTAAGAAGTTCTTCCGACCATACTTCGATAATGCCCCGGTCTATGGCCATGGACCGTCACTGGAGGAGTTCGAGGAGCTCACTCCGCTGACCGTCGGCACCGTTGATCAGGTCGTTGACCGCACGTTGCAGTTTGCCGACTGGGTGGGCGACTACCAGCGTCAACTCTTCCTCATTGACCACGCTGGCCTACCGCTAGAGGTTGTGCTGGAGCAGATTGAAATCCTGGGCACCCAAGTTGTTCCAGAGCTGCGCCGCCGCTTCGAGGATCGCCGCCCAGAACACGTCCCATCCAATCCACCTACCCACCAGTTCCTGGCTGAGCACCGCGACCTACCGCACTTCCAGGTCCAGCCAGCGGCTACTGGAAAGTAGCTGTCCGAACACCGCATAGAAAGGAGCCATCATGCGACAACTCACCGTCATATCGGCGGGTCTTGGCACCCCATCATCGACCCGAAACCTAGCTAACCAATTGGCGCAAGCCACCACCGCTGCCGTCACCGCGCGCGGCGAGGAACTCAGCATCACCCACATTGAGCTCCGCGACCTCGCGGTCGACTTGGCAAACGCCATGACCGGCGGTGGTTTAGGTAGTAAGAAGCTTGATGACGCTAAACGAAGCGTTTCTCAAGCCGACGGCATGATCGTGGTGACGCCAGTATTCGCAGCAAGCTATTCCGGGCTGTTCAAGATGTTCTTCGACACCCTCGATCCGGATGCCATCAATGGCATGCCAGTGCTGATTGCTGCGACTGCCGGGACAGAGCGCCACTCCCTCGTACTCGACTTTGCGCTGCGGCCACTGTTTAGCTACCTGCGTGCAGTCGTGCTACCTACCGGTGTGTTTGCCGCTACTGCGGACTTCAGCTCGACGGAGCTTGCCGGCCGCGTTGCGCGCGCCGCGAGCGAATTGGCGCAGCAACTAGTCAGTGAAACCGGCGCCGTCGGCGGCCTGTCCGGTATTGGTGCTGATGGTTCCCCGGTGTTGACCCGCCAACGTAAAAATGGCGTCGACCCCGAAGAAGAAGTCACGCCATTTTCCCAGCTCCTCGCTGGCCATGACGGTCACTAAGCGCACATGCCTAGTCAGAGCTGCTGGCTAGGCCTTGAGTTCCTGCAGCAAAGCGTCAACAAGCCCGGTTAGTCCCACCGTGTGCTGTTCGTGGGCGGCAAGGTCCTTGACCTGCACTTCGCCGGCAGCCAGTTCGGACTCGCCAAGGACCAACGCGAAGCGGGCACCCGCGCGGTCCGCACCCTTCATCGCGCCCTTAAGACCGCGACCGCCGTAGGCCATGTCGGCGCGAATACCGGCGCGGCGCAGATCGTTGATGATGGTGACCATCTGGTCGCGGGCAGCATCGCCCAGCGGTACACCGTAGACGTCAACGCGGCGGCCATCGCCGACCTGCGCCTTCTCCACCTCTGCGGCGAGCAACGCACGGTCAACACCCAAACCGAAACCAATACCCGATAGCGGCTGGCCACCAAGCTGTTCCATCAAACCGTCATAACGGCCGCCACCGCCAATACCGGACTGCGCGCCCAGACCATCGTGCACAAACTCGAAGCAGGTCTTGGTGTAGTAATCCAAGCCGCGCACCATCCGCGGATTCACGACATACGGGATCTGCATGGCATCGAGGTAGCCCTTGACTGCCTCGAAGTGCTCGGCAGCAGAATCCGACAGGTAGTCGAGCATCAACGGCGCATCCGCGGTCATCTCCTGGACCTCAGGGCGCTTATCATCCAGCACTCGCAACGGGTTAATTTCTGCGCGGCGACGAGTTTCCTCATCGAGCGGCAAATCAAATAGGAACTTCTGCAGCGCTTCGCGGTACTGCGGACGGCAGGTGTTATCGCCCAAGCTGGTCAGCTCCAAGCGGAAACCGGTCAGCCCAATGGAGCGGAAGCAGCGGTCAGCCAAAGCAATAATCTCTGCGTCCAGCGCAGGATCATCAACACCAATGGCTTCCACACCCACCTGCTGCAGCTGACGGTATCGGCCCGCCTGCGGGCGTTCGTAGCGGAAGAACGGGCCTGCGTACGCCAACTTCACTGGGAGCTGGCCACGGTCCAGATTGTGTTCAATCACCGCGCGCATCACCCCAGCGGTACCTTCCGGCCGCAGCGTCACCGAGCGGCCGCCGCGGTCCTCAAAGGTGTACATCTCCTTGGAGACCACGTCAGTTGACTCGCCCACCCCGCGGGCGAACAAGCCGGTTTCCTCGAAGATTGGCAGTTCAATGTGCTCAAAACCGCTCAACTGCGCTTGATGCAGGAACGTGTTACGCACCGCAGCGAACTCATTCGACTGCGGCGGCACATAATCGGGAACACCCTTAGGTGCGGAAAACGGCTGAATCTTCGACTTGTCACTCACGCCGATAATCCTACCGGTTGCCGAAAACTACAGCCCCAGCAGGAAGGGGTTGGAGGCGCGTTCGGTGCCGATAGTCGTTTCTGGGCCGTGGCCTGGGTACACGACAGTGGCGTCTTTCAGCGGCAGCACCTTTGTTTTCAGCGAGGTCATCATCGCTTCCGGATCGCCGCCCATAACGTCAACACGCCCAATTGCGCCCTTGAACAGCACATCACCCGAAAAGAGGATGTTCCCGATCTGCAGCATGGAGCAGCCCGGCGAGTGGCCAGGGGCGTGGTGCAGCACAATGTCCAGGTCGGCGGCGGAAATCTGCTCGCCGTCAGTCAAAGTGATGGCGTCGGTGACTGCTTCCATATTCTGCATGTCAAACCCTCGCGACAATGCCGGCGACAGCGACAACCGCGGGTTTTGCAGCATGAAGTTATCGTTTTCGTTGATGTAGACCGGCACATCCCAGTTCGCGCGCACGTCCCCAACATCGCGGGTGTGGTCTAGGTGACCGTGGGTCAGCACGACGGCCGCCGGCTGGATATCCTCCTGCGCGGACAGTTGCTTAATCCAGTCCGCAGCGCCGTAACCAGGGTCAATGACGATGCACTTGGTTGGCCCGTCGACCTCCGACTTCGCCTCCGGGGCAACCACATAGCAGTTAGTCTGCAACGGCCCGGTTGCATACGCGAATACTCGCACGGAATTTCCTTTCCCTGGCAAACATAGAACTGAAGAAATACTACCCGACCCTAGCAACACAACGCGAAGGTTAACGGGCATAATCGTTCGAAGAGAATGTATTGCCCATTTCTTTGAAGGACATCAAGAATCGTGACCAGTAATCGGGAACTTCGCGAACAATCGCTGAAGAAGTTGGACAAAGAACTCAAGGCGCGCCGACGCGCAGAGAAGCTGCGACCGCTAGGTGTAGTCGTCGCCGCCCTCGCCATCATCGTCGTGCTCGTCGGCGGTATTTGGTTCGCCGCGACCCGCGACGGTCAGTCCGAGGAAGAAATCCAGGCGTCCGAAGAGGAAACCTCCACTCCGGAAACCCCAGAAGCACAGCCGCTGCCGACCGCACGCACCACCCCACTGCCGGCTAATGTCACCTGCGAATACCCAGATGAGATGGGTCCAGATGGCAAGCCAATGAAGGCATCGCGCGATGTGACCAAGCCGGAGACCGAGAATATTTCGGCGCGCGGCAAGGTCACCGTGGTTTTCAAAACCAACCAGGGCGACATCCCCGTGGAGATGGACCGCGACTTGGCTCCATGTGCCGTCAACAGCGTGCAGTCGCTGATTGAACAAAAGTTCTACGACGACACCAAGTGCCACCGCCTGACCACCGACGGCATCTACGTCCTACAGTGCGGTGACCCAGACGGCACCGGCGCTGGCGGCCCAGGCTACACCATGAAGGAAGAGTTCCCAGGCGACGAAATGGGCGATACCCCATCGGTCGCACCGTCCCTCTACGAGCGTGGCACCTTGGCAATGGCGAAGAAGGCCACCCCAGGTTCGACCGGTTCGCAGATGTTCTTCACCTACAAGGATTCCCCACTTGCCCCGGAGTACACCGTGGCTGGCAGGATCAGCGATGATGGTCTGAAGGTGCTGGATAAGATTGCCGAAAAGGGCATTGCTGAGCCGGAAGGTCAGCCTGCCGCCGGCGACGGCGAGCCAAAGGACGAAGTGCGCATTGAACAGGTGGTCATTGAGTCCTAGTTTCTGGGCTTATTGACGAATAGAGGCGGCGAACGCTCGGTAACCAAGACCGAGGTTCGCCGCCTCTTCGCTATCCGCACTAACCGCTGGGTGGTCGGGCTGATTAGCCGCCCGAGGTCACGCGGTACACGTCGTATACACCTTCGATATCGCGCAGCCTGCGGATGATGTACCCCAGTTGCTTGGTATCGGACACTTCAAACGTCAACCGGCTGGTTGCTACTCGGTCTGGTGACGTCTGTGACGCCACCGCAAGCAGTGGAATATGCTCATCGGAAATCAAACGAGTGATATCAGACAGCAACCGGTGCCGGTCCAAAGCTTCCACCTGAATGGATACACCAAAGACATTGCCCGACAGCTCCGATGCCCACGAGACTTTTACAATGCGTTCTTCGTCAGCTTTGAGCTTCTCGGCGTTAGTGCAGTCATTGCGGTGCACCGACACACCACCACCGCGGGTGATATAGCCAAAGATGGCGTCACCAGGCACTGGGGTGCAACACTTGGCCAGCTTTGCCAACATGTCGGAAGAGCCTTCCACCAACACGCCACCGCTGCTCTTTTGACGCCGCGCATCCGAGAACTGCGAATGCGGTGTCCGCGCCGCGAGAACTTCCTCCGCCTCGTCCAAGCCGCCGTAGTGCGATACCAGCCGGTTGAGCACATGCCGTGCTGACAAAGAGCCTTCGCCGATGGCGGTATAGAGCGAATCGATGTCGTGGTAGTTCAGTTCGGAAGCCACGGTGCGGATGGCGTCTGGTGTAAACAGGCGGTGCATTGGCAAGCCACCGCGCTGGACTTCCGCGGCCAACGCGTCTCGTCCGGATTCGAGTGCCTCTTCGCGGCGTTCCTTGGCAAACCACTGCCGTATTTTGGCTTTAGCGCGCGGACTGACCACGAAGCT
The DNA here is from genome assembly GCF_000372445.1 of Corynebacterium ulceribovis DSM 45146. Lineage (GTDB taxonomy): Bacteria > Actinomycetota > Actinomycetes > Mycobacteriales > Mycobacteriaceae > Corynebacterium > Corynebacterium ulceribovis. The sequence goes on along the minus strand of NZ_AQUY01000001.1, from coordinate 913,198 downwards.
CTGCCAGTCCCGTGACGGCCCTGCGTTGTCGTCCTTGGAGGTAAACACTTCCACCCGGTCACCAGACTTCAGTGTCGATTCCAGCGCCACAAGCTTGCCGTTAACCTTCGCCCCGATGCAACGGTGCCCCACTTCGGTGTGCACCGCATAAGCGAAGTCCACCGGGGTTGCGTCAGTAGGCAACGTAATAATGTCGCCCTTCGGGGTGAAGACGAAAATCTCCGCCGCAGTCATTTCATAACGCAGCGCATCCAAAAACTCATTCGGGTCGGCGGCTTCGCGCTGCCAATCCAGCAGTTGGCGCATCCACGCCATCTGCGAAACTTCCGCGGTTTCCCGCCCGTTTTTGCCTTTGGCTTCCTTATAGCGCCAGTGCGCCGCAACGCCGAACTCGGCGTTGAAGTGCATCTCGTGGGTGCGGATCTGCACTTCCAGTGGGCTGCCGCCCGGACCAATCACGGTCGTGTGTAGCGACTGATAGACACCAAAACGTGGCGCGGAAATATAGTCTTTGAAGCGCCCCGGCATCGGTTGATACAACGCGTGAACAGCGCCGATTGCGGCGTAACAGTCGCGAGTGGTGTCCACCAGGATCCGGATGCCGACGAGGTCAAAAATCTCGTCAAACTCGTGTCCGCGGACAATCATCTTCTGGTAAATAGACCAATAGTGCTTTGGTCGGCCCATGACTTCCGCATCAATATGCGACTTCTTTAGGTCCGCAGTGACTTCCTCAACGACCTTCTTCAGGTATTCGTCACGCTGGGGCGCCCGGTCGGCAACCAGCCGCACAATCTCTTCGTACTTCTTTGGGTACAAAATCGCGAAAGCAAGGTCTTCAAGCTCCCACTTGACGCTGGCCATACCCAAGCGGTGCGCGAGCGGCGCGATCACTTCCAGAGTTTCTCGGGCCTTCTTCACCTGCTTTTCCGGCGGCAAGAACCGCATGGTGCGCATATTGTGCAGGCGGTCGCAGACTTTAATCACCAACACCCGCGGGTCCTGGCTCATCGCTACAACCATTTTGCGCACTGTTTCTGCTTCCGCAGCGGACCCCAGCGCCACTTTGTCGAGCTTGGTCACACCATCAACAAGCTGCGCGACCTCCGCGCCGAAGTCATTTTCCAGGTCCTGCAGCGAATAGTCAGTGTCTTCGACAGTGTCATGCAGCAATGCCGCCACCAACGTGGTGGTGTCCATGCCGATTTCCGCTGCAATGGTTGCCACCGCCAGCGGGTGCGTGATGTACGGTTCACCCGATTTACGGAATACGCCTTCGTGCAGCCGCTCCGCGGTCTCATACGCCCGAGACAATGCGCTGAAGTTTGCCTTCGGATGGAACTCTCGGTGCAACGCCACCAGCGGGTTGATCACCGGGTTGAACTTTGACCGAGTTCCGGTCAGGCTGCGCGCTAGCCGTGCACTATAGAACCTCGCTCCTCGTTCATTGGCCATTCACGGCCTCTTTCAGTACTGACACTGGGGTTGGCTCTAGGCGTTCGCGGCCACCAAGGCCAGGCACTTCAATAACCACTGCGGTACCGGTGACGATTCCGCCGCCGCGTTCCATCAGGTTTTTCGCCGCGGCCATGGTGCCGCCAGTTGCTAACACGTCATCAATAATGACGACTCGTTTGCCTGCGACGGTCACACCAGTAGATGGTATCTCCAGTGCCGCCGAGCCGTATTCCAAGTCATATTCTTCGGTGAGGACCGATGGTGGCAGTTTGCCCTGTTTACGCACGGCCAATACGCCGAGGCCAAGTTCGTGGGCGACAGCTGCGCCAAGTAGGAAACCGCGGGCGTCAAGACCGGCGATAATATCGCAGCCGTAGCGTTGTGCTTCTTCGGCAAGAGCTGTGGTGACGAGCCGGAATCCGTCAGCGTCAGCGAGCACGGGGGTCAGGTCTTCAAAAACGACGCCGGGCATTGGGAAGTCCGGAACTTTCCGAATCAAGTCCTGCAAAGCTAATTGCACATCAGCGTAGGCCATATTCCTACTCACTTTCACTGTCGGTCCAGCGGTCCATATTCCAGCCTAAACCGGACTCGCTAGTGTTAATTACTACGTTACCTACTCGGTCCGAGGTCACAAACGTCCTCGGTTGAACTGATAGCGGAATGGTCGGGACTGTATCCCACAGCGCTTTCTCCGCCTCAATGAGAGCTTCCCGTGGCCCGAGGTCAGCATGCACAGTGCCCTGACGGGTACCGATGCCTTGGAACACTAGGTCCGGGTTAATTGCGTGCAAGAAGGCATCGGCTTTCGGTGCGTCTTTAAGCGCTGACAGGTCAGCTTTGTCACCAAGTTCTTTGGTGACATCCACCACGGTGATGCCATGTTCTGCGCAACTATCCGCCATCGACTTCACCATTGCAGCATACCGGGCATCACTGTCGTGGTACGCCACTCGGATAGTCGATCCAGCTAGTGGCTGCGCCGCAGCGGCATCAGCATGCAGGTAAGCCTGCTCGAGCTGCTTCACGTTACCGAATGCCGGATGGTCACCAGGCAGCAACCGTGTTGCGGCTGGCTTTACGTCCACTCCGGCAACACTGCCCGATGCCGCCGCAACTTTCTCCCGGTCCAGGCAGGCATTAAATGCCAACCGTGCCTCCGGCGTCGCTAATGTGCCGACATCAGAAATGGTGAGCTGATCAATCAGCGTGCCGGTCCGCGTCACGGTCTTCATCGCTGGCAAGTTCTCCGCAGGTGCTGCCCACTCGGCCTCTTCCCCGCCATGCAAATCAGCCAGATGCAGCTTCCTTTCCTCCCGCAACTGCGCATAGTTCGCATTGCGTGGCCACATCATAATTTGTTCAATATGCGGCTTATCGCCCCACCAGTGCTCATTAGGCACCAACAGCAGCCCGCCGTGTTCGGCGAAACTAGATAGTTTGTATGGGCCCGACGACAGTTGCACCTGCTCATCGATCTGTTGAGTCGGATCTAGGTCAAAGATGGTTTCCCATGCGTGGGCAATGCGATCCAGCTCTTCTGGCTGCTGCTCAGTAAGTGCCGCCACCATGTCCGGAACGTTGGCATGTTGGGCGACAATATGGGCCGGCAGAATCGTTCCGGCTGGGAATAGTCCCCGCCAGCCATCGTCCACACCGTCCTTGAGGGTGACGGTTGCTTCCCGGGAACCGGCTTGGCAATCAAGCTTGGTGACGATATCGGTCAGCGGTGAATATGCATTGAAGTGGTCCGTGTGCAATCCGGCCGCCCACGACAGAAGCAAGTCGTCACACACCATTGGTCGGCCATCGGACCAAGCAGACTTCGAATTGAAGGTGTAGCGGATTTGACGCGGAGTTCCAGGCAGCTCTTCAGTCGTAAGCAGGTCCGAGTTGGGAATCAACTGACCGTCGGGGCCGAAGAAAAATGCGCCAGGTAGCACTCGAGAAATCACTTCCCGCGTGCCCGCGACTGCGCCATCCAACGTGGCGGCGTTAGTGGTCAGCGGAGTCGAGCCAATTGCCACGCCTACCGCTTTCGGGAAGTTACGTTCTTCCGGAGCGACATCCTCCGGTTCTGAACTACAGGCAGCGGTGGCTGCCACACAGACTGCCGCCATGACAGCGGCTGCAGTCTTCCGCCAACCACGCATGACTACTGCCCCGGACGCCAGGTACCGCCGGTTTCAGGAGCAGTAGGAGTTTCCACCACAACCTGGCGGCGTGGTGCCTTATCCGAGGACTGCGCCTCATCATTTTCTTCCGATGCTGCGTCGCTGCTTCCGTCAATAAGCGCAGTGCCGGAACGCTCCGCTTCAACCTCGCGGTTATGCTTCTGCACGGCGGCGCGCTTGGAATGCAGCCACACCAAAATTGGCGAAGCCAGGAAAATCGAGGAGAATACGCCCTCAATAATGCCGATAAACTGGACCAACGCCAGGTCAGCAAGGGTACCGACACCAAGCAGCCACACCGCAATCACCATCAGCGCAGCAATTGGCAGCACCGAAATAACCGTGGTGGACACCGAACGCATAATCGTTTCGTTGACGGCGCGATTAACCAACTCGCCGTAGGTATTGCGCTTTTGGTGATGGAAACCTGCAGTTAGTTCCTGCACCTTGTCGAAGACAACGACGGTGTCGTACAGGGAGAACGACAGCACGGTCAGCAAACCAATGACAGTTGCTGGGGTGACTTCGAAACCGAACAGGGCGTAAAAACCAGCGATGACAATGCCGTCGACAGCCAATGCTGCGATGGCGGCGATAGCCATGTCGCGGGAAAAGACAACCATGATGTAGAGGAACACCAAGCCGAGGAAGACGCCCATCGCGATGACCATCTTCTTGGTGATGGAGCTACCCCAAGACTCGGACACGGTGGAGTCACCGACCGCGTCTGGGGAAACCTGACCGGAGGCATCCAGTGGCTTGAACTCCTCATAGAGAGCTAGGCGAGCCTTCGTGGTTTCCTCTTCGGACAGGCGCTCAGAGGTGATCTCGAGGATGCGGGCATCGCCTTGGCCGACAATCTGCACCTGCTGCGGTTCAACGCCAGTAGCTTCCGTGAACACATCGGCTGCGTTGTCTTCGGCAATCGACGCGGCCGGCAACGTCATTTTGGTGCCGCCCTGGAAATCAATACCAAAGTTGAAACCGCGAATCGCCATGCCGCCGAGGCACAGCAGCAAAATCACGCCGGTAATGACGAAAATGCGTTTGGTGTTGCCGATGAAGTTGAAGGTGGAAATGCCGTCGGCAATCCCGGACAGCGTGTTCTTCTGCTTCCGGGTCTGCTGGGTGGTCGTAGCTGCTTCAGTCATTGTTAATTCTCCTTGCCGGCAGCGACAGGTTCAGCGGCCGATTCTTCGGCACGGCGCTGCTGAGCAACCTTCATCACCGAGCCCAGACCCGTCAGGGCCGGTTTCTGCAGTGCAGGTTTGCGCGATGCCAGGATAACGAGCGGCGCGGTCACCAGGAATGCGGTCACCAAGTCGAAGATGGTAGTCAGGCCCAAGGTGAATGCGAATCCGCGAACATCACCGATGGCGAGGATGTACAACACCACAGCTGCAATCAGGGACACGAAGTTACCGGACCAAATGGTACGCCGCGACCGTTCCCACGCCCGTGGCACTGCCGAGCGGATGGTACGGCCATTGCGGACCTCGTCCTTGACTCGCTCGAAGTACACCACGAAGGAGTCGGCGGTGGTGCCGATACCAATGATGATGCCGGCGATACCGGCTAGGTCGAGGCTGTAGCCAATCCAACGGCCGAGCAGAACCAGCACACCGAAGACCATGGCGCCGGCACCAGCAAGGGACACCAGGGCCAGCAGGCCGAACGCGCGGGCGTACCACAGGATGAAGACCGCGACGAGCGCCAAGCCGACGGCACCAGCAATCAGACCCGCTTCCAGAGAAGCAGCACCAAGTGACGGCGGAATGGACGTGACGGTACCGCCGGTTTCACCGTTTTCACCGGCAAAGCTCAGTGGCAGTGCGCCGTAGCGCAGGTTGTTCGCCAGGCTCTGGGCTTCTTCCTGGGTGAAGGAACCGGTGATACGAGTGGCCTGGCCGGCTGGCGTTGGCTCTTGAATAGTTGGTGCGGAAATTATCTGCGAGTCCAACGTGATGGCGACCTGCTGGCCCACCATGTCCTGGGTCAGCTTCGACCAGGTCTCGCCGCCCTTGTTGGCATCGGAGGTCTTGAACTTGAATACAATTTCCATCTCACCGGTCTGAGTGTTTAGACCACCGGAAATTGGGCTGCCAGTGTCGATAGATTCACCGGTCAGTCGCTGTGGGTCCTTCTCGTTCTCCTGGCCAACCAGCGGCGGCACAGCGCCGAGGAACTTTGCGACGCCATCGCTGGTGTCGCAGGCCAGCAGTGGCTTGGCTGGGTCGTCGTTGCCCGCCAGTGGGTCGAGCGTGTCTTCGTCACCCTCGCCACCGCATCGCATCAGGCCCATTGCCGCGTACATGGTGGTGTGGTCTTCAGACTGGCGGGAAGCCTTAGCCTCGTCCAGTGCAGCTGCGCGCCGCTCCGCAGCGACAATCGAGTTGGCTGGCTCTTCTGGCGCCTTCTCGGTCACCGTCGGCACCTTGCCAAAGTCCACCTCTGGCATGGCGCTTGGGTCTAGGCCCTGCTGCGCAAGCTGGTCACGCTGGGCCTTCTGGCTCAAAATCCACTGTTCGTGGGCTTCCTTCAGCCGCGTGTTGGCCTCTTCCGGAGTCAAGATTCCGGTTTTGACCCAGCGGTTAGCCATATCAGTGGTGGCTTGGTTGACCTTCTCTAGGTCCACGTCCGACAGCTGCTGGACCGGCCGGAAATTCATCTTGGTGGTTTGGCCCAGCTGACGGGCTTCCTGCCCGGAGCTTCCAGGCACTGTGATGACCAGCGAGTTGCCGTCGGAGATAACTTCCGCACCGGATACGCCCATGCCGTTAACACGATTCTCCAGAATCATGCGGGCTTGGTCGAGTTGGTCTTTCGTTGGTTCTTGGCCTTGTGGCACCAAGGTCACTCGGGTACCACCCTGCAGGTCGATACCGAGTTTTGGTGAAAGGGTTTTCTCACCGGTGGTGAAGATCAAGGTGTATACCAAGACCAGCAGCGCAATGAAGCCGACGATGGCCCATTGTGGCCATGAACGACTCGATGCACCGCCGCGGCGTGCTTTGGCTTTAATCACTTGTGGGAAGCTCCTGCTTGGGCATCAATGTGCGCACCTACAGTACGCGCTTGCCGGAGCTGGCACGAAGTGTAGGTGCGCAGAGGTTACTTGTCGGTTTCGTCCTGAATCGCCTGCGGATCCTCGTCAGCTTCTGGCGCAGGGCCAGCGGCGCGGGTTTCCGCGGTCAGGTTCTTAATGACCGCCATTTTCTCCCAGGTCATAATGACGCCCGGGGCAACTTCCAAGTCCACGGTGTCTTCAGCAACGGCATTAATAATGCCGTGCACACCAGAGGAAGTTTGAACGTGATCGTTTTCCTGCAGTTCGGTCTGCATCTGGCGGACCTTCTGCAGTTCCTTGTTCTGCTTCCGGATCTGCATCATTGGCATGATGAGGAACAGAAGCAAAACACCGGCAATTAGCAACATTTCCATGCCGTTCAGTGTGCCATGACTGCCCCCACAATTTCGATTCGGGGCAGTCGACGCGCCGGTTTATGGCAAATTCAATGCACCTGGTGTGCCTTCTGGAGGTGTCAACCCGAGATGCAGCCATGCGGCTGCCGTTGCTACTCGACCCCGTGGTGTTCGTGCGAGCATTCCCGCACGCACCAAGTATGGCTCGCATACTTCTTCAATGGTGCCCGGTTCTTCACCGACCGCCAGCGCGAGCGAACTGACCCCGACTGGCCCACCGCCGTGGTTGCGCACTAGTGCGGACAACACTGCTCGGTCGAGCCGGTCCAAACCCAGCTCGTCGACGTCGAACACAATCAGCGCTGCTTGCGCCGCACCAAGGTCGATATTGCCGTTGGTGTGTACATCGGCGAAGTCGCGGACGCGGCGCAGTAGCCGGTTCGCGATGCGTGGGGTGCCACGGGAACGGCTGGCGATTTCAATGGCGGCATCATCAGTAATGGGCACATCAAGAATTCGGGCGGCGCGTGCGACCACTTGGGTCAGGTCCGAGGCGTCATAAAACTCCATTTGCGCGGTAAATCCGAAGCGGTCGCGCAGCGGTCCGGTGAGCATGCCGGAGCGAGTTGTTGCCCCCACCAGGGTAAATGGCGGAATTTCCAACGGGATAGAGGTCGCCCCGGGGCCTTTGCCGACGATGACGTCAATCCGAAAGTCTTCCATCGCCATGTACAGCATTTCTTCAGCTGGCCGAGCAATGCGGTGAATCTCATCAATGAAGAGCACGTCGCCCTCCATCAGGTTCGACAGCATCGCCGCCAAATCTCCAGGCCGTTCCAACGCCGGACCGGACGTCATCCGGAGTGCGGTGCCCAATTCCTGCGCAATAATCATTGCCAGCGTTGTTTTACCAAGCCCCGGCGGCCCTGACAGCAAAATATGGTCCGGCGCCACAGCTCGGCTCCGCGCCCCTGCGAGCACTAACTCCAGCTGCTCGCGAACTTTCGGCTGGCCAATGAACTCCCCCAGCGACTTTGGCCGCAGGTTCAGCTCCGCGTCGGACTCACCGTGTTGCATCACGGGGTCAACGGCGCGCTGCTCGTCAGATTCGGCGAATCGGAACTCAGTGCGTTCGACGTCACTCATGCGCTTCCCCCATTAGCTATTCGCCTTCCCACGGCCCAGCAGCGCCAAGGCTGCTCGCAGCGCACCAGACACATCAAGCGCAGGATTCTCATTGAGCGCCTGCTCGGTTGCCACTTCTGCTTCGGATTCGTTGAATCCCAGGCCCAGCAGTGCCGGTACCACCTGGTCGACAATGCGTGCGCCCTGTGGGCTTATTGACGGTTCGGAGCCGCCGCTCACACCGGCGGCATCGGTCTCCGCGTAACCGGCGACCTTATCTTTGAGCTCCAAGATCATTCGGTCCGCTACTTTCTTGCCGACACCTGGAACTCGCTGCAATGACTTATTGTCTTTGCTGGCAACCGCTGCCGCGATTTCTGCGGGAGTGAGCGTTGCTAGCACTGCCATGGCTAGGCGTGGCCCAAGCCCGGATACAGTTTGCAGCGTGGCGAACATGTCTTTGGCGGAAGCCGATTCAAAACCGTAGATGGTCATGGCATCTTCGCGAACGACCATAGTCGTCAATAAGCTCGCTTCTTCGCCGCGGATTAAGGTGCCCAGCACCCGCGGGGTGGTGGAGACTAGGTAGCCAATGCCGCCGCATTCAATAACGGCATAGTCGATACCAATGTCTTGCACTACGCCACGCAAGGACGCAATCATGCGGTTACTCCTCCAGTTTTCCGGCCGCTACCACCAGGGTGCAGCCGACGTGATTCTACCTGCCGGGCCTTCTCATGGGCAGCCTCCAGCTTCGCCAACTGCGCAGCGCGACGGGCTTCGATTTCCTTTTCCCGCGCTAGCATCGGGGCGCGCCAACAGTGGCAAATGGCCAGTGCTAACGCATCGGCGGCATCGGCTGGTTTCGGCGCTTCGGCGAGCCCCAGAATCCGGGTCACCATAATGGTCATTTGGGACTTATCTGCCCGGCCGTTGCCTGAAATAGCTTTCTTCACTTCCGACGGGGTGTACATGTGCACCGGGATGTTCTTGCGGGCAGCTGCCAACACCAAAACGCCTACCGCATGCGCGGTGTGCATGACGGTAGAAACGTTAGACCGCTCGAAAATGCGCTCGATGGCGACTACATCTGGCTGGTAGCGCTCAATCCATTCTTCCGCACCCACAGTCAGCCGCAACAGCCGCTCCGACAGCTCAGCATCAGCAGGCGTGCGTACAACACCCGCAGCCACCGGGACCACGCTTCGACCCCGACCGCCTTCACAAATGGACAGGCCACAGCGTGTCAAGCCTGGGTCAATTCCCATGACTCGGATTTGTCCTTCGGTACGCTGCGCCACTGCCCTGCCTTCCACTATGCTGCTGCTGATCAAAAAATGCCTAGGCGGGAAAGCCCACCTAGACATTCAAATTAGCACAACTGCTCGAACAAGCGTTGGAAGCTAGAGTTGTGCGATGACTTCTTCGCTCAGATCCATGTTCGTAAACAGGTTCTGCACGTCATCGAGCTCTTCGAGCTGGTCGATGAGCTTCATCATCTTCTGCGCACCCTCGAGGTCTAGCGACACTTCCACCGTTGGGCGGTAGTCCGGCTCGGCGGAGTCGTACTCGATGCCAGCTTCCTTCAGCGCGTCGCGGACCGCGTTCAAGTCCGACAGTTCTGACACGACTTCGAAGTTCTCACCGAGGTCATTGACCTCTTCCGCGCCAGCTTCCAGGACCGCCATCAGCACATCGTCCTCGGTCAGGTCCTTCTTTGGCAGTACGGCCACACCCTTACGGTTGAACAGGTAGGCAACCGAACCTGGGTCTGCCATATTGCCGCCGTACTTCGACATGGTCGAGCGGGTGTCGCCTGCTGCACGGTTGCGGTTGTCGGTGAGGCATTCCACCAGCACCGCCACACCACCTGGGCCGTAGCCTTCGTAGAGGATGGTTTCGTAGTCAGCACCACCGGCTTCTTCGCCGGCACCACGCTTGCGGGCACGCTCGATATTGTCGTTCGGAACGGAAGCCTTCTTGGCCTTCCGAATCATATCTTCCAGCGTTGGGTTGGCTGCTGGGTCGCCGCCGCCGGTGCGTGCAGCAACTTCAATGTTCTTCACCATGCGGGCAAATTCTTTACCGCGCTTAGCGTCGTTTGCAGCCTTCTTGTGCTTAGTTGTGGCCCATTTTGAGTGGCCTGCCATGTAAGTTCTCCTGAACTAAAATTTTTCGATTGTAAGATCCCACTGTAGGCCAGTGGCCGCTACTTGGTGTAAAAGGTCCCGTTTCGGGTCGGCACGCCCTCGGCGCCAGGTCGCAGCAGTCGGGTCAAACCTTCCTGCACCACATACGCCACTAGGTCACCGTCGCGGTTGAAGATTTTGCCCTTTGTCAACGCCCGTCCGCCTTCTGCCGACGGTGCTACCTGGTCGTAGAGCAACCATTCATCAGCGCGGAATGGCCGCAAGAACCACATTGCATGGTCCAAAGATGCTTCCTGCACCTGCACACCTGGGTGCGGCACCATGGCGGACGTCAGCAGGGTCATATCCGACATATACGCCAAGGTACAGACGTGGAAGGTGTCGTCATCAGGCAGTCGGTCCTTCGCGCGGAACCACACGACCTGCTGCGATGGCGTGTAAGGGTTGTGTTTGAACTGGTCCTGCGGCACGATGCGGATGTCCCAATCGCTCCACTCGCTCAGCAGCAGTTTTTGGGTCGGCGACAGCCGGTCGTATTCCGGTTCAATATCTTCCGGCATCGGGACGTCGCGCATCTTGTCGGCGTGTTCTGGTCCGACGTCGTCTCGGCGGTGGAAGCTGGCCTGCATCACGAAGATCGGCTGGCCGTTTTGCACTGCTTTGACGGTTCGGGAGGAAAAACTGCGGCCATCCCGAAGGCGGTCGACAAGAAACACAGTGGGGATTTCTGGTCGACCGGGGGCAACAAAGTAGCCGTGCAACGAGTGCACGTCCTTGTCGCCATCAACTGTGGAGGTCACCGCGACGAGGGCTTGGGCTGCCACTTGGCCACCGAAGGTGCGCTGCAGACTAGTTTCAATAACCGGTCCCCGGAAAATATCGAGGTCGATTTGTTCCAGGTTCAGCACCGCTTCGATTTTGCCCATGTGGCGTCCTCCTCGTCATTGCGCCTGGCACCACTGGTGTGCGCAGGTCGTAGGGTTCTCCTCCAGTATTACCAGCCGAACTGTTGCCCGGAGGTTGGTTTACCAGCCGCGCTCGGACAGGCGGTGCGACACTGGCAGTTCATCCACGTTCAGGCCGACCATTGCTTCGCCCAGGCCGCGGGAAACGTCCGCGATGACCTTTGGGTCGTTGTAGTGCTTGGTTGCAGCGACGATGGCCTTTGCGCGCTGTTCTGGGTTACCGGACTTGAAGATGCCGGAGCCAACGAACACGCCGTCTGCACCGAGCTGCATCATCAGCGCAGCGTCGGCTGGGGTGGCGATACCACCGGCGGTCAGCAGTGGCACTGGCAGCTTGCCGGTGCGGGCTACTTCCACAACCAGTTCGTATGGTGCCTGCAGTTCCTTAGCTGCGACGTAGAGCTCGTCTTCAGCCATGGAGGTCAGGCGGTTGATGTCAGCGCGGATGGTGCGCATGTGGGTGATGGCGTTGGAGACGTCGCCGGTGCCAGCTTCGCCCTTGGAGCGAATCATCGCGGCGCCTTCGTTGATGCGACGCAGTGCTTCACCGAGGTTGGTTGCACCGCAGACGAATGGGGTGTCGATGCCCCACTTGTCGATGTGGTTGGTGTAGTCAGCTGGGCTGAGCACCTCAGATTCGTCGATGAAGTCGACACCGAGGGATTCCAGGACCTGTGCTTCGACGAAGTGGCCGATGCGAGCCTTGGCCATCACTGGGATGGACACCGCTGCAATGATGCCGTCAATCATGTCTGGGTCGGACATGCGGGATACGCCACCCTGGGCGCGGATGTCTGCTGGGACTCGTTCCAGCGCCATCACTGCGACAGCACCGGCTGCTTCAGCGATCTTGGCCTGTTCTGGGGTCACCACGTCCATGATGACACCGCCGGTCAGGTGGTCAGCCTTGCCTCGGTTGGCACGTGCCTTCGGGGCATGTGCAGCTTCAGAATTGCTCACGTTGATTCTCCCTGTTTAAGGAATTGGAATGTTTCACATCGTAGTGGGTAACTAGACAAATCTGTCCATTGGGGTCGGGTTTTATCGACTCTGCAACAAATCCACGTAGTACGGCAGCGGAGCCGTCCCCGCCAGCCGCAGCGCCCGCACAATCCGGTTATCCCGAATTCGTCGGGTTTCCCGTACCGCATCATTGTAGATGTGTGCTGCTAGCACTTTGCTTTTTGACGTTGTGGGCGACGGTCGCGTCGCCGCTGTCTCATTGACGTGTTCCCAGATCTCTCGGGTCATATCGATTCGCCGGTGCAGCTGGTCAAGCCGTCGAGCAGCGCTGATCGCACTGAGCACCATCAGGCTAACCCCAACACCCGATACTACCGCCATTGTGGATCGCACTCGGCTGCTCATCGCACACTCACTTTCGCCCCAGTTGCTGTCAGTACCCGATACACATCGGTAACGTCCGCTGCCAGTACGCCCCAGTCGAACTCGCGTGCTCGGGCATGACCGGCGGCCACTAATTTTCGCCGGGCATTATCGTCGCTAAGCAATCGGTTAATGGCCGTGGCAAAACTGCGACCGCAGCCGGTTGTGCATAGCGTACCGGCGGCGCCGTTTTTCGTCACGGCGCTAAAGGCCGGCAAGTCGGAGGCCACCACCGCTGCGCCGGCCGCCATCGCTTCCACCAGGACAATTCCGAAGGATTCACCACCGGTCTGCGGGGCGACATAAATGTCACTATTAGCCAGGACCTGCGCCTTCTCAGCTTCCGACACGCGACCCAGGAAGGTGATCTGCTCGCTGCCAGAGCGGCAGGCCCGGCGAACGGCATCTGCATCTCCGTCGCCGACCACGAGGAGCTCAGCCGTTGGGTGGGCGGCGTGAATCTGTGGCCACGCCTCGATAAGTACCCGCATGCCTTTGCGTGGCTCATCGAAACGGCCGAGGAAACAAATACGGGGATGGTCTGCCGGTTCCGGTGCAGCTTGAAAGTCCTTGACCCAGATCCCGTTCGGAATGACCAGCGGGTTCTTCCCCAACTGCTCAACCTGCCACGTCCTCGCGGTCTCCGACACCGCAATGCCGACGGTGATCTTCTCCAAAATGGGAGTCAGCACCGGCTGTGCCAGTCGCAGTGCCCACGAGCGTTCCAACGCGGAATGGTAGGTAGCCACCACTGGCCCCTCTACCAGCAACAACGCGGTCATGGAGAAGCTTGGTGAGTTCGGCTCGTGGATATGCAGCACATCGAACTGCCCCGCCAGCAACCACTGCTTCAGTTGCCGCCGTGCTTTCGGGCCCAGCCGCAGACGTGCCACCGAGCCGTTATATGGAATCGCGATGGAGTCGCCGCCAGGCACAAAAAAGTCGGGCAGCTCCGGTGAGCCGCTTCCCGGACCAATCAAGCTGACATGGTGGCCAGCAGCGTGCAGCGCAGTGCACAGGCCAATCGCGTGTGCCTGCACTCCGCCGGGCGTATCGAAACTGTACGGGCACACCATTCCAATTCGCAGCGGCCGATCAGGCTGGTTCTGCGTCATTGTGTGTTCGCTCGTCATCTAGGTCTCAGCTGCCTCAGCACCGTCTGCCTCAGCACCGTCAATGTTGCCGCGGTTGATATGCGCTAGGTGCGTCTGCGGCAAATCTGCCAGCCACTGCGGTTGCAGCATATGCCAGTCCGCAGGGTGCGCTGCGATGCCAGCTGCGAAATTGTCCGCAATGTGCTGCACAAGTTCGGGCAGCGGACGCTCGGTCGGCAACGGCTCGGAAATGGATTGCCCCCAACCATTCGCGGTGTACCACAAATGCACCGTGTGCAGCGCGCAGCCAGTATCTTGCGCCAACTTTGCCGCGCCGGCGGGCATCCGGGTTTTCTCTCCGAAAAAGTCCACTTCCACACCCCGCGCCCGCAGGTCCCGCTCCCCCATCAAGCACACAATGCCGCCAGACGCCACGACTTCTCGCAGTCGCGCATAAGGGGCAACACCACCGGTCAGCGGCAACACTTCAAACCCCAGCGACTGACGATACTCGACAAACGCGTCATAAAGATGCGCAGGTTTTAGTCGCTCCGCCACCGTGGTGAACTGACCATATTGGCTAACACACCACACCCCGGCCATATCCCAGTTGCCTGAATGTGGCAGCACCAGCACCACACCCCGCCCAGCGGCCACAGACTGGCGAAGATACTGCTGCCCATGCGTATTCGCCGTCAAAGCCGCAATGAGCTGCGGGTAGTTCGCGGAGGACGTAAGCGTCGGCAAGCGGAATGCCTCCACCCAATACCGGGCGTAACTGCGCATGGACTGCGCAACCAACGCATTGGGGACCGCGGACGGCTCACATCCCACTACCCGCGCCAGGTTACTGCGCAGTTGGGCAGGTCCGGCGCCGTCACCGGAGAGTTTTGTTGCGGCCAAAGCTGCGAGCTTATTGACGGGGCCGGGCGGCAACTTCCCCACCACTTTCCAACCCGCGATATACCCGGCGGCGGCAAGACGCTCAGACCAATTCATCGGCATCAATCCTGGTCAGGTACGGGGTGCTGAAAAGTGCGGGCACCAGCTGGGGCGGCAATAAAAGCGCGGGCCTCTGGCTGTGCATGCACTTGCCACAGGCGCTGCGCGACGGTGACAACCGAACCTGCCGCAAGCAGCCACAGCGCGATGTCAATGGCATAGGGCACGCCAAAACCCTGCAAACCCAAGCCAACCAGGGCGATGATGAGGCGTTCTGGTCGTTCGACGAGGCCGCCGTCAACCGTCAAACTGGATGCCTCGGCGCGGGCCTTGACGTAGGAGGTGACCTGGGAACCGATAAGTGCGATACCGCAGGCGGCCAGCAATGATGGGTGCGGCTGGTAGGTGAACATGAGCCACCACGCAATACTGGCCAGTAGTGCGCCGTCTGTGAGCCGGTCACACGAGGCGTCTAGGACCGCGCCGAATTTCGTGCCGCCACCACGCAGCCGGGCCATCGTGCCATCGACCATGTCCAGTGCGGTGAACAGACCACAGAGCACTGCCGCCCACACGAGATGGCCGGTAGGAATCAGCGTGACGGCCAAGGCAACCGAAATGGTCGCCCCCAGGAGGGTCATTGTGTTGGGGCTAATACCCAGCTTGTTCACAGTCCGGGCCACTGGCTCGACAATCTTCGCTGCCGCCCCCCGGCCGTGCAAACTCAACACAACTAACTTTCCTCCCAGGCTTCTGCCAACAGGCGACGAGTATCCCGCAACAACTGCGGCAATACCTTCGTTTCGTCGATAACGGTAATGAAATTCGCGTCGCCCGACCAGCGTGGCACCACATGCATATGCAGATGGTCACGGACCGAACCACCCGAGCCATTACCTAGATTAAACCCAACATTAATGCCATGCGGGTTCGAGACTCGCTTCAAAGTCCGGATCGCCTGCTGCGCAAACGCCATCAGCTCCGCGGACTCAGCGGCAGTCAGGTCTTCCAACAACCCAACTTTCCGATACGGCACCACCATCATGTGGCCACTGTTGTACGGAAACAGGTTCAAAATGCAGTAGACCAGCTCACCGCGCGCCACAATGAGCGCGTCCTCGTCGCTGCGCTTTGGGGCGTCGACGAAAGGTTCCGCGGTCCTGTTGTCCTTATTTGTGATGTAAGCAGACCGGAAGGGGGCCCAGAGCCGCTCTAGGCGACCCTGCTCCCCGACACCGTTGTCTTCGTACTCGCTAGGCGCGCCGTGCTGCAACGTTGACCTCATTAGGTTGGTCATTGATGCGTTCGCGGACCCACTCCGTCACCAAGCTCACGGCCTCGTCAACTGGTACGCCGTTAATCTGGGTGCCGTCCAGGAAGCGGAAGGACACGGCCCCTGCCTCCACGTCGCGGGCACCGGCCAGCACCATAAACGGCACCTTCAAGGTGGTGTGGGTTCGAATCTTCTTCTGCATCCGGTCATCGGATTCATCAACCGATGCGCGAATACCATTGGCCTTCAGCTTGGCGGTGAAGTCTTCCAGGTGCGGTGCGAAATCATCCGCCACTGGAATACCGACGACCTGCTTAGGTGCCAGCCATGCTGGGAACGCGCCGGCGTAGTGCTCAGTGAGCACGCCAAAGAACCGCTCAATAGAGCCAAACAGCGCGCGGTGAATCATAATTGGGCGCTGCTTAGTGCCATCTGGTGCGGTGTACTCCAGCTCGAAACGCTCCGGCAGGTTGAAGTCCAACTGCACCGTCGACATCTGCCAGGTACGGCCGATGGCGTCCTTTGCCTGAACCGAAATCTTCGGGCCGTAGAACGCAGCTCCGCCTGGGTCTGGCACCAAGTCGAGGCCAGAGGCGTCGGCAACGCGCTGCAGGATGCTGGTCGAACGCTCCCAAATCTCATCCGAGCCGACGAACTTCTTCGGGTCCTTCGTGGACAGTTCTAGGTAGAAGTCGTCCAGACCGTAGTCGCGCAGCAGGGAAATGATGAAGTCCAGCACGCCGGTCAGTTCGTCTTCGAGCTGGTCTTCGGTGCAGTAGATGTGGGCATCGTCCTGGGTGAAGCCACGAGCACGGGTCAGACCGTGAATCACACCGGACTTCTCATAGCGGTACACCGTGCCCATCTCGAACAGTCGCAGCGGCAGTTCGCGGTAGGAGCGGCCGCGGGAGGAGTACACCAGGTTGTGCATTGGGCAGTTCATTGGCTTGGCGTAGTAGTCCTGCGCCTGCTTGGTGACATTGCCTTCTGCGTCAGTTTCGCCGTCGAGCTGCATCGGAGGGAACATGCCATCGGCGTAGAAGTCCAGGTGACCAGACTGCTTGAACAGGTCGCCCTTGGTGATGTGCGGAGTGTAAATGAACTCGTAGCCAGCTTCGACGTGGCGGCGGCGGGAGTGGTTTTCCATCTCCAGGCGAATAATGCCGCCATTGGCGTGGAAGACTGGGAAGCCGGAGCCAATTTCATCCGGGAAGCTGAATAGGTCAAGCTCTGCGCCTAGACGGCGGTGGTCGCGGCGTTCAGCTTCCGCCATCATCTCTTCGTACTCAGCCAGCGCTTCCTTCGACTCCCATGCGGTGCCGTAAATGCGCTGCATGTCGTCGTTGTTCTGGTCTCCGCGCCAGTAGGCGGCAGACGACCGAGTCAAGGTCACAGCTGGGATGTAGCGAGTGGTTGGCACGTGAGGGCCACGGCACAGGTCGAACCATTCCACCTCGCCGGTACGCGGGTTGACGTTGTTGTAGGCGGTCAGCTCGCCGGTGGCGTCGACATCTGCATCTTCATCCAGGACAGTGCCCTTGGACTTGTCGTCGATGATCTGCAGCTTGTACGGCTCGTCTTTCAGTGCCTCGCGGGCCTGATCCAAGGACTCCCATGCAATGCGTTCGAACTTCTGCCCCGACTTGATGATCTTCTTCATCCGCTTTTCAATGCGGGCGAGGTCTTCTGGGGTGAAGGCGTGATCGGTTCCGAAGTCGTAGTAGAAACCGTCGTCGATAGCAGGACCGATGCCGAGCTTGGTGCCCGGGAATTCGGCTTGCACGGCCTGGGCCATGACGTGGGTGGCGGAGTGTCGAATCACTCCACGGCCAGCTTCCGTATTAGCTGGAATTGCGGTGACCTTGGTGTCTTGGGTTGGTACCCACGACAGGTCCTTGAGTTCACCTTCTGGGTCCTGAACGCAGACGATGGCTTCTGGGCCCTTATTAGGCAAATCTAGGTCACGCATCACTGCGCCTGCGGCTTCGCCAGCAGGCACAATGAAGGATTCTAGGGCGGTTGGTGTCGACACTTTTGATAGCTCCTTGGCTGATCGGATGGCGGCTACATACCTGGTAGCTGCCATGGACCCCTATACCCTACTACTGCTACGACTCCAGTAGTTTCTGGCCCCAGTATTCTTCGGGGCCAGTGCCCGCCGGAATGGCGTACACCGCAGAACCAATATGGAAAATCCACTGGTTAAGCCGGTCGGACTTGTCCAGACGCTGCTGAATCGGGTCGAATTGCGCCAGCGGGTCTTGCTGGAAGCAAATGAACACCAGCCCGGTGTTGGAGGTGAAGCGATGGCCCGGCTGCGGCGGCAAATCATAGTTGTAGACTCGGCGCAGCAGCTTCTCATTCGGCTTTCCATCTGCTGGCATCGATAGCGCCATGTGGCTATTGCGGTCGATGACTGGCAGACCGTATTTGTCTCGGGCTTCCATATCCGGCTTGTCGTACTCATTTTCACCGGTCAGGGGCGCACCGGTGTCCAAGGTGCGGCCAATCACGGTTTCCCGAGATGCCCGGTCGAGCACATCCCAGCCGTCGAGGTCCATTTCGATGCGCCGCACCACCATTGCTGTGCCGCCCTTGAGCCAGTCTGGCCCATCATTAATCCAGACGATGTCGTCAAGTTCTTCTTCGGAACGTGGGTTAATGGTCCCGTCGAGCTGGCCGAACTTATTGCGCGGAGTGTGCCCCTTTTCAAAGGAACCATTCGCGTTCAAAAAGCCTTCCTGTACCCATTTAATGTCCACATACCGAGCGCCACCTTTAAGGAGGTAGCGGGCAGCGTGAGACAGGGTCAGGGAATCATCACAGCAGATTTGGAGGCAGAGGTCAGTCTCACCCCATTTTTCATCCAATTCATCTCGGCTGTATTCCGGCAGTGGTTTGAGCCATTCCGGTGCTTGGTATTCCAGGCCGGCCTTTTTCAGTAGACCGCGACCGAAACCGACGGTGGTGGTCAAGCTGGCAGTTGATTCCAGCAGTTCCCATTCCAGGTCAGCCAGGCCGGCGCCACCCTGGGTCATCCGGCGGGCGTCGTCGGTCCACAGGCGCATCAGTCGAATGATGCCTTCTCGGTCGACATCCTTTTTCAGGTTCAGGCCGATGAGCCATAGTCGAGCTTGCGCCGGGGTGGCGATGCCGGCCTGGTGGGGGCCGTCGAAGTCGACGCGTGCCTCCACTAGGGGCTGCTTTTTGTCGGCGGCGGCTTGCGGGTCGTCGTCGGAGGAGCATGCAGAAAGCGACACTGCTCCTGCGCTGATTCCTGCTGCACCGGCAGCAGTGAGGAAGGTACGTCGACGAAGCTTGTCGCTCATGGGTGTTACACGCTCTCCTTAGATCAAATAACTAGCGTTCGGTTAACTAGTGGTTGTGGCCGGCGTGTTCATCCATGCCGGTGTCCTGCTGCAGGCTGCCGTCTTCGCCGTAGTTTTCCTCACCGGATGCCTGCTCACGAACTGGGATGTCAACCTGATGTTCGGTGCCGTCAGCGAACTTCAGGGTGAACTTCAAGCTGTCACCGGCTGGGATCTCATCCTTGATCTTCATCAGCATCATGTGGTCGCCGCCTGGCTTCATTTCGTGGCTTTCGCCTGCAGGGATGGTGAAGCCTTCTGGCTTGTGGGTCATGGTGCCGTCGATGGTTTCGTGCAGCTCCAGGACTGCGCCTTCTGGCAGGCCTTCAACCGAGAAGTCCTTCAAGGTCATTTCCTTGTCGGTGCCGTTTTTCAGGGTGCCGAAGCAGCCGGTCATCATCTGCTTTTCCTTAGGGGTGGCAGCATCTGGGTTACCTTTACCCTTTGCCTTGCAGTATGCGCCTTCCAGCGTCATTTCGGACGCTGTTGCTTCCGACGAAGCCTCGGATGCACCGGTGGTTGCAGAGGTCGATGCGTCGTTGGCCTTGTCGGAAGCCTCTTCGCTGTTGGTGCAACCGGTGATGGTCAGGGCAGCTGCAGCGAAAACGGCGGCTAGGGCGCGGCGGTGGTTAATCATTCGATTGTTCCTTTCGGCTGAGGAAGATGATGGCTCCAATAGCGATGACTGCGAATCCAATGCCAGCGGCGATAATGAATGGCATGTTGCTGGATTCGGTCTCAGTGTCAGGTTCATCGGCAGTGACCACTACTTCGTCTCCGACCGAGAAACCGATTTTCCCGCGTGTGGAGTGACCGTCTGAGGAGGTGATTTGAAACCCGACGATGTAGTTTCCGTCTGGGGTTTCAGTTCCTTCGGGAATCGCAATCCGCACCTGCTGGTTTTCCAGCTCCGGTTCGCCGCTGTAGACGACGGTTCCGGTTTGCTCATGGGTGATGGCAACGGTGTTGTAGGTTTCCTTCGGAATGCCCGAGAAAGTCATTTCAATAGTGCGAGGGAACTCATCAACATGGCCGCCATCAGTGGGTACTGACTTAATGACAGAGTCGTGCGCCTGAGCTTCAGGCATCACCAACACCATTGACATCACGGTCAAGATGCTGACTGCCAACAGGGCGGCGATATTGTTCATTGCCACCCGACAGCGTTGAGTCATCAATCTTCCTTCTTTCGGTAAAGACCCGACGATTGCGGATCACATAAGTAGTCGGAGGCCAGTTGCGAAAAGTTCCCCGCTGTTGATTACTCGGGGTTTTCGGGGGTGCTGGGCATCAGCTCCGCTAGCGCTAACCTGCAGTTTCACTAAAAACTGTACGCCACAGTCCAGACAACGCAAAGAACCCAAGGCACAGCACTGTCATGCTTAACCTTGGGTTCGTCGTGGTGGTCCCAGCTGGGATTGAACCAGCGACCTTTCCGGTGTGAACGGAACGCTCTCCCACTGAGCTATGGGACCGCAACGAGATGAAAAGTTAGCACGGTCCACAGAGTTTCACCTAATCGCACAGCTCTGAGCACTTTTCCTTCCGCACCCTTGTGCACGAGGTGTGCGACCACCGCCGGGCCGATGAGGGGGCCAATGAGGGTTAGGACTTAGGGGCTTATTGACGATTTGGGTGACCCACTCACCCATGCGGACCATTCTCGGACCATTCTCGGGCCATTCTCGAAGCACCACTAAACCCCATCGATGTAATTTAGCGTCACATTCGCGGCCAACTACTCACCTCAGTTTTGCGGAGCTACCTGCAGATTTGTGTTTATTGGAAGTGTCCGGCTAATGTTTGTTCTCGCACCAAGCAAACGGCACAGCCAAGAAGCACGGTGCATGCGGATGTAGCGCAGCTGGTAGCGCATCACCTTGCCAAGGTGAGGGTCGCGGGTTCGAATCCCGTCATCCGCTCTGGTTTTTGAATAGTTATCACCTTCGGGTATAACTTGAGAAAGCCGCAGAGGCGGAAACGCCACGGTGGAATGGCCGAGTGGTGAGGCAACGGTCTGCAAAACCGTGCACACGGGTTCGATTCCCGTTTCCACCTCAAAGCCTTACGGCTCCAAGCGCGATTAGCTCAGCGGGAGAGCGCTTCCCTGACACGGAAGAGGTCACTGGTTCAATCCCAGTATCGCGCACCAAATCATCTTTGATGAATGTCGAAGCTGATTGTGCGGATGTAGCGCAGCTGGTAGCGCATCACCTTGCCAAGGTGAGGGTCGCGGGTTCGAATCCCGTCATCCGCTCTGAGTACCGCCCTCGGTGAAGAAGAGATCCTATCACCGAGGGCGGTTTTGTATTTTGCTGTCAGGTACTTTTGGTTTTAACCACTTTTGCACCCATGGCAACTTCTGCCATGGTCCCGACAAGCAGGAGCACTGACGATGGACACGATTGATATGGACAAGCTGATCGGCCCAACACTGCCGGCCACTACCCCGGAAACCCGTGCGGTGGCTATCCAGTCGATTAATGGTGTCGCCAGCATCGGTGGTTCGTCGCATGTGCTCGGCAACGATAATGATGCAGCACTGCTTCAGGGTCTTCGCCAATGGTCGGATGTCATTTTGGTCGGTGCGACCACCGTGGTGGCGGAAAGCTACGGCCCAGTGCATTTCCCGCAGGATGTTCGAGAGCTTCGGCGCTCCCGCGGCCAACTGTCGAACCCTCCGATTGCCATCTTGTCGCACAACCTCAGCCTCGATCCTCAGTCCGCATTCTTCACAGAGGCCGCCACCCCACCGATCATTGTCACGCCGGTGCCTACCGAGCCCGACATCGTCAATAAGCTCAAAGCCCTGCAGGACGCAGGCGCGCAAGTCATTCACCCACCAAAACCAGGTGTGGCGGCCGCAATTTCAGCTTTGCAGGACCACGGGTTTCAGCGAGTGGTGTGCGAAGGCGGGCCAACGGTCTACGCCCAGGCGTTTGCCGCGCAGGCTATTGATGTGCTGCACCTGACTATTGACCCACGCATCAATTACCCAGTCAAAACCCGTACGTTCAGCGGGAATTCAGCATCCTTGGACTCCCAGTTCACTCTGGAAGACCACAGCTCCGATAATGCCGGCATGCTCTTTCTGCGCTACCGCCGTGTTATGTCAGGTCAGTAGTTGCAAGCAGGTAACCTCGACCCAGTGAGCACCACATCGACAATTGACCGCCCTGCATCCCTGGCAATGCCGCCCCAGGCCGCCCGCATCGCGACCTATGCGGCATGGCCCTTTGCCATTGCTGTGGCGCTGCACCTGATTTTCGTCGATGCCGTCAATGGCGCCGTCACCGATGACTTCACCACCGTGTGGAATGCGCTGCAGAAGTTCATCCACGGCGAACCGATTTACACCGAGCAGTACTGGACCGTCGATCCGCACTACCTCTACTCCCCTGGCGGCACACTGTTGCTGGCACCGTGGGCGTACCTACCGGATTTCGATTCGGCGCGGCTGCTGTTCATTATTGTCAACGCCGCGGCTGTGGCCGTCGGCATTGCGTTATTGACCAAGGCGGTCGGCTTTTCACGGCGGGGCCCCGCTTTGCCGTTGGGCCTGCTTGCCGTATTTCTCACCGAAACGGTGCAGAACACGCTCATCTACAGCAATATCAACGGTGTATTGTTTCTGCTGGTCACCGGCTATTTACTCTTGCTCCGAGCGGATCGACCATGGCTTGCCGGTCTGCTGCTCGGCATCGGTTTGACCATCAAACCCGTGGTTCTAGTGTTGTACTTCTTGCCGCTTATCAAGTGGCGCACCTGGTGGCCAGCCTTTATTTCCGGCGGCGCACTGACTGTCGTGTCCAACGCCATCGGCGCCTGGTTGATGGTCGCGCCAAGCCGGTATTTCACGGAGCTGCTGCCGTATCTCGGCGAAGTCCGCGACTTTTCGAATGCCTCGATTTCCGGGCAGGGCGTCTATTTCGGGGTGCCGGAAGGCTGGATTTTGTTCTGGCGCGTGGTCGTTGGGGTCCTAGTGCTGGCCACCTTGCTCCTGCTGCTGCGCTACCGCGACACGGAAGAATTGTTCTGGCTATTGACCAGCTCCGGGATGCTGTTGCTTGCCGGGTTTTCCCTGTCGTCACTTGGCCAGCAGTACTACTCCATGCTGTTGTTCCCGATGCTCTACACAGTGGTGCTGCGCCGGTCGGTGTTCCATAACCCTGTGGCGTGGGTTGCTGCGGCGCTCTTCCTGTTGGATTTGTCCTCGCGCATCAACCGCATTGGCATCACGTCAATGTGGGTTGGGTGGGCGGCCCCTGCGGTCGGCTGGGTGTTACTGATTGCAGTTTCGTGCTTTATGACGTTTTGGTGGCGTGCCTCGGATACGAATTCTCTAGACTCGGGGCATGACGACCAACGAGACGAATCCACAGAACTGGCAACAACTCACTGACGCGCAGTGGCGGGAACGACTGACTCCACAGGAGTTCCATGTGCTGCGAGAAGCTGGCACCGAGCCGCCGTATGTCGGCGAATACACGGACACTGAAACTGTTGGTGTCTATTCCTGTAGGGCGTGCGGCAGCGAACTTTTCCGCTCGGCAGAAAAGTTCCATAGCCATTGCGGCTGGCCATCCTTTTTCTCCCCGCTCGCTGGCGATCGGGTTATCGAACGAGTTGATAATTCCTTGGGCATGCGCCGCGTAGAGGTGCTGTGTGCAAACTGCCACAGTCACCTTGGTCATGTTTTCGAAGGTGAAGGCTACGACACCCCAACTGACCTTCGATATTGCATCAATTCGATTAGTCTGCGGCTCGACGCAGCCGAGTAGTCACCGAGTACTCACCGAGTAGTCACGTCGCGGCTTAACCAACCAGGTTCTTTAGTTCCCGAGCCGCGGCTTCTGGGTCGGCGGCATCAGCAATTGCCCGCACCACCACAATCCGCTGCGCACCAGCAGCCATAACCTCAGGGGTGGTGTCGGCGTTGACTCCCCCGATGCCCCACCATGGTTTATCCCCGCCCACATTGGCCACATGCTCAGCGACTGCTCGCACGGTGTCAAGGCCAACAGCAGGCCGCCCTGGCTTCGTTGGGGTCTCCCACACCGGCCCGATTACGGCGTAGTCCAGTTCCGGGTCGGCATAGGATTCAGCGAACTGCACCAGCGAGTTGTTGGACCGCCCGAGTAGCACGTCTGGCCCAAGTACTCGGCGCACTTGCTCCGACGTGAGGTCTTTCTGTCCAACGTGAAAGACATCGGCTCCCGTCAATAAGCACACATCTGCGCGGTCATTGGCGGCAAACAATTTATCGTGTTGCCGGGCAACGTCACCAAGCAACTCCAACGCGGCAATTTCCGCGCGGGCCTCAATCCTTTTATCCCGCAGCTGAATAATGTCTACGCCACCTTCGTAAGCCGCGTGCAGAAACTCCTCAAGGTCGCCTTGTTCGCTGCGGGAATCAATGCAGAGGTACAGGCGGGCGTCGGCGAGCTTCTCGGCTCGGGTGCGGCGCAGGTCGGAGGGCTGGTGTGACGATGCATTCATGGCTCCTATACTAGTGAGAGGAAATCCGCGGGTGCCTATTTCGGGCTGAGAGAGCACTGCTCAACCGCTTTGAACCTGATGCGGGTCATGCCGCCGGAGGGAGAGATTGCATATGGGCAACGCCCAACACACACCACAGTCTGCACTGGTCATCGGTGCCGGAGTCATTGGCCTGGCTACGGCTTGGCGGCTGCGGCAACGCGGTGTGAGTGTCACCCTCGTGGACCCAGAGCCGGGCTCTGGCGCAGCATATGCGGCGGCCGGGATGCTCGCCCCCATCACCGAAGTGGTGTGGGACCAGCCAGGCCTCTACCCACTAATGATTGAGTCGGGGCGCCGCTACCGTAGCTTCGCCGAGGAAATCGTCGCCGAGTCTAGGATGGACGTCGGGTATCTGGAAACGGAAACGATCGTCGTGGCTGGCGATAGTGCTGACCGCACCACGCTGCGGGAGTTGATGGCGCTGCAGTCCGATTTGGGTATGGCAGTGGATATGGTCACCGCGACAACCGCCCGCCAGCTGGAGCCGGGGTTAGGCCCGAAGATTTCCGGCGCGGTGCACGTCCCGTCCGACCACCAAATCAATCCGCGTTCGTTGTGCGCGGCGTTAGTACATGTGCTTGCTGACGCGATGGTGTACGACAAAGTCACACAGCTCACTTGGTCTGACGGCCGGGTAACCGGCGTGCAGCTGGAGTCTGGCCGCGAACTGTCTGCCGATGTCACTGTGGTCGCCGCCGGCGTTGATATTCCAGAAATTGGCGGGATGCCAGAGGCCGTGCAGCTGCCGATCCGTCCTGTGCACGGTGATGTCCTGCGCCTTCGCGTTCCGCAACATCTGCAGCCGCTGGTCACACGAGTGGTGCGCGGTGTGGTGCAGGGTCGGCCGGTGTATATCGTGCCGCGCGCCGACGGCACTATTGTGCTGGGTGCCACCAGCCGGGAAGATTCCTGCGCTGGAGTGTCTGCAGAAGGTGTGTACCAGCTGCTGCGCGATGGCCAGCGCATTGTGCCAGGGCTGGTGGACTGCGAAATCTACGAAATGACGGCCCGGGCACGACCAGGTTCCCCAGATGATGTGCCGCTGATTGGCTACATCGCCGATGGACTGGTGCTTTCCGGTGGTTTCTTCCGGCATGGAATATTGCTCACCGCAATTGGCGCTGATCTAACTGCAGACATTATTACTAACGAACCCATTGCCCCAGAGTTTGCGCAGGCAATCAACCCGCTCCGATTCTCTACCCCAGCAATGACGACACAAGAAGGAAGCGTGTAACCATGACTACCGTCAACGGTTCGGATTATCAGCCACACCAAGGCGAAACAATTAAGGACCTCGTCGCTACCACCACCGGCCGCGAGCTCGATGATGCCGGTCAGCCTGTCGATGGTTCCCGGCTGGGGGTCGCCGTCGCTGTCGACGATGCGATTGTGCCGCGTTCACAGTGGGCCACGACGCCAGTTGCTGGCGCCATCGATATTGTCACTGCTGTTCAGGGAGGCTAACCATGACCACTGACGTCGCACTGAAAATTGGCGAGCTGGAGCTATCCTCCCGGCTGATTATGGGCACCGGCGGTGCGTCCTCCATGGACACGCTGGAACGCGCACTCATTGCTTCGGGGACCGAATTGACCACCGTCGCAATGCGCCGCTATTCCCCGGCGACCGGCACGAATCTCTTTGAGCTGCTGAACCGGAACAATATTGTGGTGCTGCCAAATACTGCCGGCTGCTACACCGCCCGGGACGCGGTGCTCACTGCGCAGCTGGCCCGGGAGGCATTGGAAACCAATCTGATCAAGCTGGAAGTCATCGCCGATGAGGACACGCTGCTGCCTGACCCAGTAGAGCTTGTAGCCGCCGCTGAGCAGCTGGTCATGGACGATTTCACCGTCATGGTGTACACCAATGACGACCCTGCACTTGCTAAACGCCTCGAAGATGTTGGCTGCGCGGCGATTATGCCAGCTGGTTCGCCAATTGGCACTGGACTCGGCATTTTGAACCCGCACAATATTGAGCTGATCGTCGACCGCGCGAACGTCCCAGTCATTTTGGACGCCGGGATCGGCACCGCGTCGGAAGCGGCGCAGGCGATGGAACTCGGCTGCGACGGTGTTCTGCTCGCTACTGCGGTCACCCGCGCGCACAACCCAGAGCAGATGGCAACTGCAATGCGCCGGGCGGTCGAAGCAGGTTACCTTGCCCGCCACGCTGGCCGGATTCCGCGTCGTCGCTTGGCACAGGCAAGCTCCAGCTTCGAGGGCATTATCACTGGTAGCCGGGAGGCGGACAGCCTGTGAGGCCACTTGTTGCACCAGGTGCTGAGCTCACCCCTGAGCAGTCCGCCCGCTACGCCCGCCACCTCACCTTGCCGGGAATAGGTTCGCTAGGCCAGCGCCGACTACTCAACGCCAAAGTGCTGGTCATTGGCGCCGGTGGTTTGGGCTCTCCGACCATTTTGTATTTGGCGGCCGCCGGGGTTGGCCACATCACGATTGTCGACGATGACCGCGTTGAAGCGTCTAATCTGCAGCGCCAAGTCATCCACGATACGGATGCGATTGGCATGCTTAAGGCCGAGTCTGCCCAGGCCCGCGCCCAAGCACTGAACCCAGATGTCACTATTGATGTGGTGCCGCAGCGTCTCGGCGTCGATAATGCCGAAGCGCTCTTCGCCGCCCATGATGTGGTGCTCGACGGAGCCGATAACTTCGCCACCCGCTACCTGTCTAACGATGCATCGGAGCTGACCGGTACCCCACTGATTTGGGGCACCATCGCCCAGTTCTCCGGCCAAGTTTCTGTTTTCTGGCCGGGCGAAGGCCCCATGCTGCGTGATCTTTTCCCCGATATCCCAGCCGCAGATTCCGTCCCGAACTGCGCAGCCGGTGGTGTCCTCGGCGCAATGGTCGGCGTCGTCGGCTCAACGATGGCCGTGGAGGCCCTAAAAGTCATCACCGGTGTCGGCACCCCTGCAGTCGGCAAATTGTTGCTTATTGACGTATTGGAAAACACGCAACGAGCACTGTCTTTCAAGCCGGACCCAGACCGGCCGAAAGTCACGGGCTTGGCCGAACTGGCTGAGGTATGCGCAGCGGCGACCCCGCCGGCAGAAATCACTGTCACTGAGCTGCAGAAACGGTTCGATGGTGATGGTAGTACCCGGCCGTTCATTCTTGATGTTCGAGAGCCGGAAGAACTTGCTGACGGTACGATCCCGGGTGGTATTCAGGTTCCGTTGGGCCAAGTTGAGCAGTTGGGATGGGCTGGCGTGAGCAACCAGTTGCCTGAGCTGGCGGCTGCGTCTGAAGTGGTTGTGCACTGCCGTTCTGGGGTCCGGTCGGCTAAGGCTATTCAGGAATTGAAAAAGCAGGCCCCAGCCACGGTGACGTGGTGGAACCTGCAAGGCGGCATGCTTGCCTGGAACAGCGCTAGTTAAGGCAGCGTGGTGATGATTTCGGCGATGTCCGCGACTCGGCGGCCGGTGAAGAATGGGACTTCTTCGCGCACGTGCAGGCGCGCTTCGGTGTAGCGCATCTTGTACATCAGCTCCAGAATGCGTTCTGGGGCCGGCGCTTCAAACGCCAGGATCCATTCGTAGTCGCCCAGGCCGAAGGCTGGCACCGTGTTGGCACGGACGTCTGGGAAGTCTCGGGCGTTCGCGCCGTGCTCCGCGAGGATGCGGCGACGTTCCTTCGGTTCCATGAGGTACCACTCGTAGCTCCGGATGAATGGGTAGACGCACAGCCAAGCACCTGGTTCTTCGCCCATGATGAAGGACGGCAGGTGCGACTGGTTGAATTCCGCTGGCTGGTGCAGCGACATTTCGGACCATTCGCAGATGGAGATTTGACCCAGGGTGGTTTCGCGCAGGAATGCCTTGTAGAACTCCTGGAGTTCTTCTGCGGTTTCGGCGTGGGCCCAGATCATGAAGTCAGCTTCGGCGCGCAGACCCGAGATGTCGTAGATACCACGGATCTCCAGATCGGCGTCGTCGTACTGTGCGAAAAACTCGCGTGCGTTAGTGACGGCCGCGTCGCGGTTTCCGTCAAGTGCTCCCTGCTCAGCCTTGAAGACTGAGATCAAGGAGAACCGTTTCATTTCATTCAGCTTTTTGAAGTCAAGACGCTCTGCCATAGGTCAAAGGTTACCCTAACTGAAACTAATTAGAAGTACCCTACCCCCTATTTGCGCCAGCTCCCTTGAGAAACTATTTCCGCAAGTCAGCGACGATTTTATCCGCAGCGGCGTAGGCACTATTCAAACAAGCTGGCACGCCAACGCCAGACATGAATGCCCCAGCAATGGCAACACCTTCAGTCTCAGCCAACTCTGCGTTCGCGATCTCCATCAATCGGCTGTGGCCAACCCCATATCGAGGCAATCCACCCCACCACCGCTGCACCAGAGTTTCTGCTGGCTCCTGCGCAAACCCAGTGATGGTTTCCAAGTCAGCAACAGCCATCGCCACTAGGTCGTCGTCAGACTGGTGCACCGCCCAGTCGTCCTTGAACCGGCCAAAGCTAGCTCGCACAATGGCACCGCCACGGTCACCCAAATGTGGCCACTTCCGCGACGAGAACGTAAAGGCCTTCGCCTTTACTGGTGCGTCTGCGGCAATCAAAATGCCAGAGTGCTGCGGCAGTCCCGCATCCGAGTCGTAGCGCAGCGCCACTACCGCGGAACTAGCCAAATCCACCGAACCGATAATCTCAGCTGCGTCAGCGTTCAGTTCAGTGAGCAGTTTCGCAGTGGCATCAGCAGGTGCCGCCACAACCACAGCATCAACATCGATGCGGTCCACTTGGTCACCCTCGGAGTCGATGCGGCGCGACTCGATGGTGAAGCCACCAGAGGTCCGCGCAATCGCTTCCACCCGAGTGCCATAACGCACCTCTGCATCACTGCGGTCAATCAAAGCGTCAATAAGCTCCCTATAACCGCAACTAAGGGTGTTGAACACTGCCTTTCGGCCGGCGCCGGGTTGCAACGTTGGGCGGCGCGCAATAATTCGGGACACTGCCCCGGTCACTGACGCAGGTTCACCTTCGGCAATCATCGTGTCGAGTTCTTGAGCCAGTTGCGGTACCGCAGCGCGCACACCCAAGTCGTCGGCCAGGGCTGAATACACCCCGCCGATGAGCGGTGACGCGATGTGGTCGACAACCTGCTGGCCGAGGCGTTCCCGAATCAGGGTGCCCAAGAGCATGTCATCGCCCGGTTCCCACGGCAGCGGGATTGCCTTAGCTGGGTCGCCTTCTGCGTCAATTTTCGCAGCGGTGTCGGCGTCCACGAGGCCAGCCACCGACTCTGACGAAGCCGGGATCCCCATCAAGGTTGCCTTCGGCATGTCATGGAGCGCACCGTTGCAGTACAGCGCCGAGCTAGCCTGCGACGGTTCGACTACATGGTCAGACAAGTCCAAACGGCGGACTAGGTCGGTGATCTCAGGGCGCACCGCGAGCCACGCTTCCGCGCCGATTTCCACCGGTCCGGTCGCCATGTCGGTTGTGCGCAGTTTGCCACCTGCCTGCGCTTCTCCTTCAAAGACGATGATTTGAGCTGCTGGCAATTCACGGCGCACGGACCAGGCGGCAGTTAGGCCGCTGATACCTGCGCCGACGATGGCGACGGTAGTCACAGTTTGTGTACTTCTTCCACGGTTCGGGTGATGACATCAGGGTCTGTGGTTGGCAGGACCCCATGTCCCAGGTTAAAGATGTGGCCGCGAATTGTCTCGCGGGCCAAGGAGCGGTCCGCTTCCCGGCAAATGCGTGCCACTTCGGCATTGACAACATGCTGGCCGGCGAAGAACACCGCTGGGTCCAGGTTGCCCTGCAGCACCTTGATGTGCTTGGTGCGCTCGCCGGTCGGCTCAGCGACGGCCAGTTCATTGTTAATCCGGGCGGCAGCCACATCCAGCGGTACCCGCCAGTCCACGCCGACGCATTCGGTGCCGGCTTCCGCCATGGAACCGAGCAGCTCGCCTGTGCCCACACCAAAGTGGATGCGCGGAACCTGGCCGTCAACCGCGGCCATGATTTCCGTGGAGTACGGCAGGACATACTGGCGGTAGTCGCGGCGGGTGAGGTAACCAGCCCAGGAATCGAATAGCTGCACTGCATCGACACCGGCATCAATCTGTGCCTGCAGGAAGGCAATGATGGTCGGGGTCAGTCGGCGCATCAGCTTGTGCCACAGTTCAGGGGCGCCGAGCATCATGGCTTTGGTCTTCTCATGATTCTTCGACGGACCGCCCTCAATCAGGTAGCTAGCCACCGTAAATGGCGCGCCCGCAAAACCAATCAACGCCTGCGTATCCGACAGTTCCCCCAAGATTTGGGCGATACCGGCTTGGACTTCCGGAATGCCATCGACGGTGAGGGTCGGCAGGTTGTCAATGTCCGCTTCAGTTTCAATGGGCTTATCGACGACAGGGCCGCGGCCTGCAACAATATCGATCCCAAGTCCGGCAGCTTTCAGCGGAACGACGATGTCAGAGAACAAAATAGCGGCATCAACGTCGTGGCGGCGTACTGGCTGCAACGTGATTTCGGCGAGCAGCTCCGAGTTGAAGCAGGATTCCAGCATTCCCACGTTCGCGCGAATTTCACGGTATTCGGGCAGAGACCGGCCAGCCTGGCGCATAAACCATACTGGGCGCCGGGAAGGGGTCCGGCCGTTAAGAGCCGCAACTAGTGGCGCGCCTGGGATATCACGTCGTTGAGTCATGGCTCCATCATGCCCTAATTCCCAGATAACGCTATAATCTCGACCCCGGCGCGCCTACCCACTATGGGCGTGGTTGGAGATTAGGTTTCCAAGTTGTGACTACCTCTGAAGCCACCACCCCTGAAGCATTCAGCGCTGCTGTTGAGTCCATGCTCGCTGCGCGGCTCCGCCCGGAGATTTCCGTCGGGCCGATCCGGCCGCCGCAACGCTTGGCTCCATATTCGTATGCGGTTGGTTTAGAGATCACGCAACCTCAAGACGATGACGCCACAGATGCGTCAGGCGGGGACGCCTTTGGTCGGCTGATTTTATTGCACGACCCAAAGGGCGAAGAGACATGGCGCGGTTCGATGCGCCTCGTGGCATACATCCAGGCGGATATGGATGCACAAGTCGCTGAAGACCCGTTGTTGCCGCAGGTAGCGTGGCAGTGGCTCACCGAAGGGTTGCAGACCACTGGCGCGGAATTTAGCTCTTTGGGCGGCACCGTCACCGCCACTCAGTCGGTGCGTTTTGGTGATCTTGGCGGCCCGCCGCAGGCCTACCAGCTGGAGATGCGTTCCAGTTGGACTGCGGAGTCGGAGGACCTCGGCCCGCATGTTGAGGCTTTTGCCAAGCTACTGGCGAACGTGGCGGGCTTGCCGCCGGAAGGTGTCCGACTGCTCGGCCAGTAGCCATACTGTCAGCTAGCCGCCGATGCAGCGGCCGCGTGGGCTGGGCGTTCCCAAGTGCACAGGACCGGCATCAAACTCCGAGTCCGGCTCCCACACTGGCATGGCGCGGTGCCACGCTTGGTGCTTGCCGGTACCGCGGCGAAAGTACATGGCGATGGAGCGGCCTGAGATTTCGGCAACATCCATTTCCATGTCGTAGAGGCTCGACAGCACCGCCGGGCGCATGACCTGCGACGGGGTGTCATGGATGACCACTTCACCATCTTTCATCGCCAGAATCCGGTCGGAGTAGGCCGCAGCAAAGTTAATGTCGTGAATCACGATGACAATCGTCTTGCCGAGTTCATCGGCAGCTTTGCGGGCGAGCTCCATCATGGCGACGGAATATTTGATGTCCAGGTTGTTGAGTGGTTCGTCCAGCAAGATGACGTCGGTGTCTTGCGCCAGCACCATCGCGACGAATGCACGTTGACGTTGCCCACCGGACAGTTGGTCTAGGTAGCGGTGCTGTAGGTCAGTGAGGTCGAGATAATCTAACGACTGGTCGACATGCACTTTGTCTTCAGCAGTCAGCCGACCCTGGCTGTATGGGAACCGGCCAAACTCAACGAGTTCACGGACGGTAAGCCGCACTGCCACGGTGTTTTGCTGCCGCAGAATCGCCAGCCGCTTCGACAGCTGGTCCGATTTGGTGGTCTGTACATCGAGGCCGTCAACGGTAATAGTTCCGGTATCTGGTGCCGAGAGCCTAGCCATCATTGTCAGCAAGGTGGACTTTCCGGCACCGTTGGGGCCAATGACACAGGTGACGCCACCGGTCTGAATTTCCAGAGAAACGTCTTTAATAACTTTGGTGTCGCCAAAGGATTTACTGACGTGGTCAACGACAATCATCGTGCGCCAGCCCCCTTTCGAAGTAGCAGATACAAGAACATCAAACCGCCGAGGAATTCAATAATCACCGACAGGGACGTATCGAAGGAAAAGACCGTCTTCAAAATCATCTGACCGCCCACCAGTGCAATCACTCCGATGAGTACTGCAGCCGGCAATGTCCACGAATGTCGATCAGTAGCCATCAGCTGATACGCCAAGTTAGCTACCAGCAGGCCGAAGAAGGTCACCGGACCGACCAATGCCGTGGCGGCAGAGACCATGATGGAGACCATAACCAGCACTAGGATCAGCTCGCCGCGCCAGTTGATCCCCAAGTTGATGGATAAATCCCGACCGAGCAGCATAACGTCATAACGCTGACGCCGAAGCCAAACAACCAGGACGCACAGGCCGACGAGCACCGAGGTGACCAACAGCAGGGAACTATTAACAAAGCTGAACTTGGCGAAGAAGCTATCCTGCAGGACCTGGTACTCGCCCGGGTCGAGCATCCGCTGCAGCAGCGACGCGAGGGTGCGGAAGAACACGCCGACCACAATGCCGATGAGCAGCAATAGGTCGATGCCGGTGCCGCCGCGGCCAAACACCAGGCCAAACAGGAGCAAGGAGAATCCGACCATCAGTACGGTGTTGATGGCAAAACTGGCGATGTCGTTCCCACCGAGCGCATATGCACCGAAGAGGAAGACCAGCACGGTCTGAATCAAAATATACAGCGCGTCGTAGCCCATCAGGCTTGGTGTCAAAATGCGGTTCGCGGTGACTGTTTGGAACAGCACCGTGGACACACCAATCGCGATGGCAACCACAATCAAACCAGCCAACGTGGTGGCGCGGCGCGGCAGAATAAACTGCCATGCCTTCGGCAGATCCCAGAACAGGAAAAAGCCCGAAAGAGCCACTGCAATGGCGAGCATCACCACAATAATGAGCAGCCGCGGACGAGAATCAGACTTGAGCACGGTTCCTCCTCAGCAGCATGGTCAAGAAAATGGCGCCGCCCACGACACCCACGACCGTCCCGACTGGCATTTCGAATGGGTAGCGAATGAGGCGACCGATGATGTCGCAGGACAAGGTAAAAATTGCTCCGAATAGTGCTACCCACGGCAGCGACTTTCGGGCGTTATCCCCCATCCATAAAGACACCAAGTTGGGCACGACCAATCCAAGGAATGGGATGGAACCGACAACGGTGACCACGATAGCGGCCACCGCTGCGACAATCGCCAGGCCAAGCGCTTCCATTCGGCGGTAGTTCAGCCCAGCATTGACTGCGTAGGCCTCGCCTAGCCCAACGAGGGTGAAGCGATCCGCGGCGATGTACGCCACGATAAGGGCGAGAGCAACTAGCCACAGCAACTCATAGCGGCCACGAATGGTGCCAGCGAAAGAACCAAGCGTCCACGCGTTCAGCGATTGCAGCATGTCGAATTGGTAGGCATAAAACGTAGTGACGGCACCGATAACACTGCCGAGCATGATGCCCACCAGCGGAACGGTAAAGCCACCGCGGTGCTTAATGGAACGAATAGCCAGCAGGAACACTGCAGTACCAGCCATGGCGGTGGCTGCGGCAACGAACATTTTCCAGCCGATAGCGGTCGACGGTGCAAGCACACTGACTGCCAACAGACCCAAAGTGGCAGATTCAGTTGTGCCGACCGTGGAAGGTTCCACGAATCGGTTCTGGGCAAGAAGTTGCATCAGCATTCCGGCGATTCCGAGTGCGGCACCGGCCAAGATGGCGGCGGCGGTGCGTGGGACTCGGGAAATTGCCAGAATGTCCGAGCTGGTGTCGGAGACTCCGATAACCAGGCTAAGCCCTGCCAGCATCGCAAGTGCGATTACTGCCAGGGCTAGCCACGTAAGATTGCGTGATTTCACGGATTACGCGTTAGCGTCGACGGCCTTGTCGACCTCGTCGAGCATGGAGTTCAGGGTGGTCAGGCCGCCACCAACCAAGTACCAGTCTGCACCATTGAGGTAGTGGATGTTGTTGTCCTTAGCAGCCTTGGTGCCCTTGATCAGTTCATTGTCCAAGGTGGCTTCTGCGGTGTTTGCGTCAGAGCCGATTGCCTTGTCGCGGTCGACAACGAAGATGTGGGTTGGGTTGGCCTTAGCGACGTACTCAAAAGAAATCGCTTCGCCGTGACGGCCATCCATCTTCACTTCGGTGGCTGGCTTGAAACCAAGGTCATGGTAGACAATGCCGAAACGGGAGTCTGGGCCGTAGGTGGACAGCTCGCCGCCATTGGTCATCACCAGCATGGCGTCCGTGCCGTTTGCCTTCTCAGCGATCTTGTTTGCCTTGTCCTTCAGGCCTTTAATCTTTTCATCCACTTCCTTTTCCTTGCCGAAAATCTGGCCGACGGTGCGGGCAGACTCAACAGCAACGTCGAGGGTGGCGGTGTCGTTCGAGGCGGTCAGGTCCAGGGTTGGAGCAATCTTCTCCAGTTCGCTGTAAGCATCCTTCTGGCGCGCATTGACGATAATCAGGTCTGGCTCAGCCTGTGCGATGGTTTCGAAGTCAGGTTCCTTCATTGCACCTGCGGTTGCCTTGTCTTCGAAAGGCTTTGCAACTGCTGGGAATGCCTTGGCGGTGGAGATGGACACAACCTTGTCCGATTCACCGATGGCTTCCATAACGTCCAGTGCAGCGTAGTCCAAGACCACGACCTTTTCTGGTGTGCCGTCGAGCTTCAGTTCACCCTTGGCATGCTTCACCGTGATGGTGTCGCCGGATGCAGCGGAACCATTTGGCGCGTCGCCACTGTTGCTGCACCCAGTCAATGCCAGTGCGCCTGCTACAACGGCAGCGGCTGCTGCGCGCGAGAAGATCTTCATACGGGAGTCTCCTTGTCTTGTTGGGTCTGTCGCATGGTTCCTAGTGAAACCAGCGCATGTTTTTAGGTAAGGGATACCTAACAACTTCAACTAAGCATAGGCAACGTTTACTCAAAAGCAAAACATTAACCAACACTCTAGTTTCGTTAATAACTATTCGGAAGGGGGGTTGCGAAGAAAATCCCACGCCACGCCGTCTAATCAACTGCTTGGGCGACTTCATCAATCATGGCGCCGAGCGTATTGAGGCCACCCCCAACCAGGTACCACTTCGCACCATCGAGGTAGTGAATATTCCTCGCCTTAGCTGCCTTAGTAGTGGCAATCAGCTGATTATTCAGCGCCGCTTCTGCAGAGTTGCCCGGCCGACCAATTGCTTTGTCGCGATCAAGCACAAAAATGTGGGTTGGATTTGCATCGGCAACATATTCAAAAGACACCACTTGGCCGTGCGGGCCAGCCTGCTCCACCTCTACAGAGGGACGGAAGCCAAGATCTTGGAAGACCATGCCGAATCGCGAGTTTGCGCCGAAGGTAGACAGCTCACCGCCACTGGCCAGCAGCATCATCGCATCGACACCCTTGGATTTTTCGGCGACATCTTTTGCTTTTGCCTTCAGCTCAGAAATCTTTGCGTCCACCACCTCTTCCTTCTGGAAAATCGTGCCAATGGTTCGGGCAGAGTTCAGCACTCCATCAAGAGTGACTTCACGGCTCGCAGAGGTCAGATCCAGGGTCGGCGCAATTTTTGCCAGTTCCCCATACGCTTTTTGGGTGCGCGCATTAATGATGATGAGATCTGGCTCGGCTTCTGCAATAGCCTCCAGGTCAGGCTCTTTCATCGACCCGCCGACCGCTTTGTCCTTGAATGGTTGCGCTACCTCCGGAAAGTTTTTGACGGTAGCAATGGCAGTGACCTTATCCGACTCGCCAATGGCATCCATGACATCTAGTGCAGCGAAGTCGAGCACAACCACCTTCTCCGGGACGCCATCTAGGGTGAGCTCACCTTGTGTGTGCTGCACGGTGATTGTTTGTGCCTTATCCGATTCATTGGCCACACTCTTGCTGCCGGCGCCGCCACTGCAGCCAACAAGCGCCATAGTGCCTGCCATAACTGCTGACACTGCAATCCGAGAGATGAGCTTCATCTATCGATCTCCTATTTCCTCAAGTTATTTCCCGCACCCCACACTAAGAGGCGCCTTAGGCTAGGCATACCTAACCTTAAGTTGAGAGCTTAAACGCCTCTCCCCCAAAAGCAAAGCTTTTGTGAACACTTGTGTTGCGTTAATCGGAATCGGTACTACCTAGAGCAGCGTAGAATCGCAGTTATGTCACAGCCGCTGCACGCCCCGCGCGAAGGGATTCCTGCCCCATTAACCACTCCGGAAGATGTAGCGGCGGCAGCAAACACCCTGGCTAACGGCAGTGGCCCCTTCGCCATCGACACCGAACGCGCAGCCGGATACCGATACACTGACCGCGCCTTCCTCATCCAAATCCGCCGCCGCGGAGCCGGCACCTTCCTCATCGATCCCGAGCCCCAGCGGCATGCGGCAGTTACCCCCGAAGCCATCACCGCGCCCCTCAAAACCGTCCTCAACGACTCCGTCTGGATCATCCACGCGGCAAGCACCGACTTACCGTGCCTAGCCGAACTTGGCCTGCACCCCGGGGAATTGTTCGACACTGAGCTAGCTGCCCGCCTTGCCGGCTTCGACCACCCCAACCTCGCGAACATGGTTGAGCTGCTGCTTGGATACCAACTAGCCAAAGGCCACGGCGGCGAAGATTGGTCCCGCAGGCCGCTGCCAGCTGACTGGCTCAGCTACGCGGCCCTTGACGTCGAGCTGCTCATTGAGCTGGCCGACGTGCTCTACGATATCCTCGCTGAGCAAGACAAACTCGCTATTGCCCGGCAAGAATTCGACCATATCCGCATCGAAAACCGCCCCGGCAGCACCAGCCTCTACCCCACCGACGACGACTGGCGTCGCCTCAAAGGCCTTGGCGCACTACGTACACCCGAACAGCTCGCTGTTGCACGCAGCCTATGGCAACGCCGCAACACCCTCGCTGCCCGCCGAGACCTCGCCCCCGGCCGCATCCTGCCAAACTCAGCCATCATTGCCGTCGCACGCAACCTCCCTGCCACCATGGGTGAGGTTTCCGCCCTCCGCGGCGTCCCCCGGGATCGCCGTAGGTTACAGAAGCTTTTTGACGCAACCAACCTTGCGCGAACCTCAAACCCCCAGCAGTGGCCCGAGCGAGAACGTGGTGACGCAATGCCGAACCAT
The DNA here is from genome assembly GCF_000372445.1 of Corynebacterium ulceribovis DSM 45146. Classification (GTDB taxonomy): domain Bacteria; phylum Actinomycetota; class Actinomycetes; order Mycobacteriales; family Mycobacteriaceae; genus Corynebacterium; species Corynebacterium ulceribovis. The sequence continues at coordinate 874,882 of NZ_AQUY01000001.1, read as the reverse complement.
CGGAATTGGAAAGATACGTGGCCCGAAGCCGCGGGCATACTCGCCACCAGCAATGAGCTNCTCCGAGCACAAGCGGACGCTATCGGCATCCCGACAGAGAACCTGTTGAAGCCCAAGATTGTGCGAGTTGCCGCATGGGCAAGTGCCTACGGGCACGCCGAAACTGGCTTCATCCCCGACAGCCTGCCGAAGATGCGGCAATTACTTCTCCGCGAGGGTGCTCGCGACTGGCAGGCTGATATCGCTGCGCCGTTGCTATTTTTCGGCGCAGCCGGCGACATCACCGCCGCCAACCTTGAAAAGGATGACGACAATCAGCCTTCGTCGGAGGCAGAATCCTGACGCACGATTTCCGGCTTGCTTTCGTCAACAAGCTCTGAATCCTCCAACGCCAAGCTCCAACCAATAATGTCCCGCGCCACGGACGCGGCGGTCAGGCCGAGCTCCTCCAACACCTCGCTGCGCGAAGCATGGTCGAGGAATCGTTCCGGAACGGCGACATGACGCAGCGGAGTATCCACTTCCGCGGCGGTCAGCGCCTCACCAATCATCGAGCCGACGCCGCCATGAATCACACCGTCTTCCACTGTGACGACCAGGGAGAACCGGTCGGCAAGCTCGACAATTTCTGGGGCGACCGGCACGACCCAACCAGGATCGACAACAGTAACTGCATAACCCTGCGCCGCCACAGCCTTCGCAGCGTCGAGAGCCAAAGCGGCAAACGGGCCCACCGCAACAATCAGCACGTCACCGGAATCAGTGTCACCGGTGAGCACATCCAGCGGGCCGAACTGCGACTTCGCCTCAATCGGTGCTGGCACATTCCCCTTCGGGAACCGCACCACCGTCGGACCGGATTCATCCGCCACGGCCTCCCGCAACTGCTGCTGCAGTCGGACGCCATCACGTGGAGCCGCGACCCGAATACCAGGGACAATGCCGCAAATCGACATATCCCAGACACCATTGTGGGAAGCACCGTCCGAACCGGTCACACCAGCGCGGTCCAGCACAAAAGTCACTGGCTGCTTCAGCAGCGCGACGTCCATCAGCATCTGGTCAAACGCACGGTTCAAGAAGGTTGCGTACACCGCAACAACCGGCTTCATGCCACCCATTGCCAGACCCGAGGCGGAAGTGACTGCGTGCTGCTCGGCGATACCAACATCAAACATGCGATCTGGGAAGCGCTCCCCGAACTTTGCCAACCCGGTTGGGCCCGGCATAGCGGCGGTAATCGCCACGACGCTATCGTTCGCCGCACCAATCTCAATCAGCTCATCGGCAAACACACTGGTCCAGGCGGTACCGGAGCTGCTTGACTTCGATTCGCCAGTGATCGGGTCAATGACCCCCGTCGAGTGCATCAAGTCGGCCTGATTCGACTCTGCTGGGGCGAAGCCGTGACCCTTCTTCGTCACCGCATGCACAATGACCGGTCCGCCATATTCCTTCGCGTGCCGCATAGCGTTTTCCAGGGACTTAATATTGTGACCGTCCACTGGGCCGATATATTTCATGCCGAGGTCAGAGAACATCTCCGACGGCAGCACAACCTCCTTGACGCCTTCTTTAAAGAGGTACGCAACCCGGGCGATGGCCTTGCCAAACGGACCAAGCTTAAGCAGCTTAGACTTCCCTTCAGCCATGACCTTATCGTAGCCCGGTTGCAGACGCAGCGCCGACAGGTTCTCCGCGAAACCACCAATGGTTGGCGCGTAGGAGCGGCCATTGTCATTGACGACAATCACCAAGGAACGGTCCTTACCAGCAGCAATATTATTCAGTGCCTCCCAGCACATGCCACCAGTTAACGCACCGTCACCCACCACGGCGACCACGCTGCGGTGAGTTTCGCCGCGCAGCTCAAACGCCTTAGCTAACCCATCCGCGTAGGACAACGAAGCCGACGCATGGGACGATTCCACCCAGTCATGTGGGCTTTCCGCCCGGCACGGATACCCCGACAGGCCATCCTTTTTCCGCAGGGTATCGAAATCCTTCCGGCGTCCGGTCAGAATTTTGTGCACATACGCCTGGTGCCCCGTATCGAAAATGATCGGGTCCTTCGGGGAGTCGAAGACCCGATGAAGGGCCATCGTCAATTCCACAACGCCCAGGTTGGGTCCTAGGTGTCCGCCCGTGGCAGAAACCTTTTCCACCAAAAAGCTGCGGATCTCGGCAGCTAACTGCACCATCTGCTTTTCGGACAGCCCCATAATGTCGGCTGGGGATGACACGCGGTCAAGAATTCGCATAACCTTCTCCGAGATAATTCCAGGGTTAGCTTTCCATCATAGGTCGCTGGCGGCGCAGCAACACAAACGTCTCCATATGGTGCGTCCCAGGAAAAGCATTGAACAAGGTCCACTGCTGTGGGTAGTAGCCAGCCTGCGTCCACGCCGCTAGATCACGGGCCAAGGTTGCAGGGTCACACCCGACATGGACCACATGAGTAGGGTTCGCTTCCGCAATCTTCGCAATGACCTTCGCCCCCGCGCCTTTACGTGGCGGGTCGAGGACAATCGCATCGACGCTGCCCTGTGGGTTCCGAGCCAGAACATTCAACATATTCTCCACTCGGCCAGTGCGGAAGGTCACTGGTTTGCCGCTGAGCGACTGGGCGCCGTACTTCGCGGACTTCGAATCCAACTCCACCGACTCCACGCGGCCGCTATCGCCAACTAAATCGGCGAGCGGCGCCGCGAGCAACCCGACACCGCCATACAAATCCCACACTGTCATGCCCTCGGAGACGTGTCCGGATAGCCACGCTCGGACTTGCTCTTGGTAGGCCTCCGGTGCAGCTTGGTGTGCTTGCCAGAACCCAGTCGCTGGCAGCGTGAATGTGGTGCTGCCTACCTGCTGAGTGGCAGTGCCACTACCCTTGTGTACCTTGTGGCGACGGTTTCGGCCCCGGCCCGTTTCTTCAACGGTGTGGCGTTCACCCTCGGTATCCATCGCTACGATCACTTCCGCGCCTGGCGTAAACCGGTACTTGTCTAGTCCAGCCATCAAACCAGGAACTGCCTGCGTGCATTCAATGCCAGTGACTAAGGCATGGGACTGCCGCTTACGGATTCCTGCCTGACCAGTGGCGTCGACACCAAACCGCATGCGAGTGCGCCAACCAGTGTGCGGCTGCAATGGAACGTAGTCAATCTCTTCCGCGGCGACCTGGATCTTGCCAATGCGGCGCAGCTGGTCAACCAAAACCTCAGTCTTCAGCCATTTTTCGCCCTCTGCGCTCAGAAAGCCGAGGTCGCAACAGCCGGCACCTGCTACCGCCGCTGGGCAGCTTTGCGGCACCCGCCACGGGGACGCTTTGATGACGTCCACAACATCAGCGCGGAGGAAGCGGCCGGAATCTTGGGTGATTTTCGCCGTGACAGTGTCGCCCGGTAGTGCGCCGGTGACAAAGACGATGCGGCCGTCCTCAAGGTTGGCGATGGAATCGCCGCCATGCGCTGGCCGGGTCACAGTCAGCGTTAGTTCTCCAGTGTCGTTCACTCCGCGCTGTTCCCAGCTTCAGGATTGTTCTGCTGTGCAAGCTCCGCTTCCCGTGCCTGAATAGCTTCCTTCAGCGATTCCACCATTGGGGCTGGCAATACCACTGGCAGGGACTGGCCAGCTGGGATTGGGCTGTCGCTGCGGGTGACCACGGTGCGCGCCAAAATGCCGTGTGCGGTTTTATGCAGCTGCGCTGCCGTTTCCGCCGGGCCGGCGACGACAAGTCGCATCATCCAGCGTGGGCCTTCTGCAGCGATAACACGCATTACGGCGTTTGGTGCCACACCGACGATTTCATCGCCCCACGGGCCCCGTTCCACGGACACTTCTAGCTGGTCCTGCTGAAAACCGGTGATGATTTCGTTTTTGACTTCATCCCACAGACCACCGGAAGTTGGGGCTGCGAAGGCTACCGGGGTGATCCGCCCTGCTTCCGTGACAAAGTGCACGAGCTTTGGGCCAGTCTCCCCCATCTCCACCTGGACCTGCGCCTCGTGTGGCAGCGGAATGTGCATAGAGCCTAAGTCAACGAAACCGCTCGCGAAGTCGCTAAAGTTCAGCTCGTCCACGTCCACGTCGTGGGAGTCGAATGGGCCCATCATTGCTTCGCGGGCATCGGCGGGCACTGCGTCCTCTTCCGCATCGGCTTCAGTTGTCACTTCAGCGGCGGTGGTGTCTTCCGGCTGAATGTCCTGCTTATCTTCATCCGACTTCTTGCCAAATGGCCACATGATGCATTTCTCCTCAGTTGTTTATCTGTTCTAAGCGCCACGATACGGCAATAGTTGCTTAGCGAACTCCGGTTGAGCCGTACCCGCCTTCCCCGCGGACGGTCTCATCAAGTTCATCAACTTCGATGATTTCGGGGAGCTCGACACGTTGCACCACCAATTGAGCAATGCGATCGCCCCGCTGAATCTCAATCGGTTCCGCAGGGTCCAAGTTGATAAGGCAGACTTTCAGCTCACCGCGGTATTCAGCGTCAATGGTGCCTGGAGTGTTGACGATGCTCAGTCCTTGCCGAGCAGCCAAGCCAGAACGTGGATGAATCAGGCCAACCGTGCCATAGGGCAAAGCAACCGCAATGCCGGTCCCTACTAGTTGTCGTTGCCCTGGCTGCAGGGTGACATTGTCGGTAGCGCACAAGTCGACGCCTGCGTCGCCTGCGTGGGCACGGCGCGGCAATGGCAGTTCTGGGTCCAGGCGGCGCACTTTCAGCGTGGTTAGTGGCTCATAGGCGGCTGGATTAGCGGCTGGGTTTTTTGAGTCAGTCACGGGCTCAACCTTACCGATGTTGCCATCTATTCCTACGGTAGGGTTAAAGGTCGTGAAGGAAAACAGCAGTTCAGGCGCCGTGCTATATTCGGAGCAGCTTCGTACTCCATGGTATTGGTGGCTCGGTGTGGTGTTATTGGCCGGTCTGATTGCCGGGACCATGAGTTTTAACCGGGATCCGATCTACCCCGTCATCACTTTCGTGGTGGTGTTCGCTCTTGCTGCCTGGTTTGTGCTGTGGCTGGGCCGAGCAAAGATTCAGGTCGTTGAGCGTGGCGGACAGCGCTACTTAATAGCCCCCACCGCTACGTTGCCCGCCAGTGTCGTTAGCCGCTCGATGGTGATTCCGCCCACCGCCAAGCAGGCCGCGATGGGACGTCAGCTCGATCCGCTGGCGCATTTGGTTGTCGCTTCGTGGATTCCAGAAATGGCCATGCTGGTCATCGATGACCCAGCCGACCGCACCCCGTATTGGCTTGTGTCCTCGCGCAACCCGCAGGAACTGCTCAACGCACTGATCGGTTAGCGCTGGGCCTAGCGCTAGCTAGGCACAGCGACTGGGACTACTAGGCGCAGTCCAGACAGATTTTGTCGCCGTTTGGCAGGGTTTCTGCCAGACGGGAACGGTGCAGCACCAAGAAGCAGCTGGCACACGTAAATTCGTTTGCCTGCTTTGGCACAACGTCCACATTCAGGTCTTCACCGGAAATGTCCAAGTCCGGCAGGTCGTAAGATTCGATGATTTCGCTGTCGTCGTCATCGGATTCGGACATCTTATCGGCCTGTGCTGCCTGCAAGCCTTCGAGGGAATCGGTTTCCAATTCCTCTTCGACTGTAGTGGCGCGGGGCGCGTCGTAGTCAACAGCCATGAGTGCTCCTTTTATAGCGTCCGAGCTGCGACAAGTCTCATGCCGCTAACTCTCTGTTTGGGCGGTATATTAAGTCAGTTTTGCTGCCGTGTCATATCTGCATGTCACACGCGGTTTTTGACCTGTGTTTCTATCGCTTTATCCCCGTGGCTTACCATTGGCACTTAACTGCTAATCCAGCTGCAGATTAACCTGCTAGCGAACCAGTTAATGGAAAGGGCCACCTTGTCGTACACATTTTTGGATGAGGCGAGCAATTCCGGTCCCGCGGTCCGGGCAAGCACGCCGTATTTGGTGTCGACGATTGCCCTTTTAGTCGTGGGCGTTGTTGCGTGGGCCGTCGTGTTCACCACCGACTCGGCAGAGACCGAAGTGTTGGCATGTACTTCCGCGTCAACGCCGAAACCTGATGGCCTCGGTGAAGTCATTTCCCACGATGAGCTAGCCAAAGTTGAACCGATAAGTCCAAAGGACATTGAGGTCCGAGTTTTCAACGCGAACGGTCAAGCTGGCCAGGCTGGTGAAGCCGCTGCTACTTTGACCGAATTGGGTTTCCAGCCCGCACCCGGCGACTCTATCGGAAATGACCCGATTTTCACTGAGCAGGACTTGGACTGCCGTGGCCAAATTCGTTTTGGCTCTGAGGGTCGCGCTGCTGCCGCGACGTTGGCATTAACTACTGCTTGTGTCGAGTTCCGCCAGGACGACCGCGACGATGCCACTGTTGATTTGGCGTTGGGTTCGCAGTTTGACAACACCCCGCCGTCGAAGGCTGCGCGCGATATTTTGCGGCAGCTCAGCCGCGGCGCGGAAGTTGACCAAGTCGCGCTTGATACTGTCCGCAATCAGCCCTGCTGATTCCCGTTATTCAGGCAGTTGGCCTTGCCCGCCTGCTGCCGTCACAGCGCCGACCAATTCGTCAAAAAGCGTCGATGGTGCCGCAATAATTGGCCCCGGTAGCGCCTCACTGATGCTTGGCGTGGTGGTGCGTGCGCCTGCTTCCTGCGCAATCAAGAGGCCTGCCGCCCAATCCCATGGTTGCAGCCCGTGTTCCACGTATGCGTCGATGTTCCCAGCTGCCAGCATGCACAAGTCCAACGCCGCGGACCCCGCACGGCGAATATCGCGGACCTGTGGCAGCATCGCAGCAATGAATTGTCCCTGCGCCGCGCGCCGTACTGCTGAGTAGCCGAACCCAGTCGCTAGCAGTGATTTCCCCAAATTCTCGGGCTTATTGACGGATAGGGGGACGCTGGTTCCATCGGCGTGAAGCACTGTGGCACCGGCACCTCGGGCAGCCGAATACAGTTTGCGGTGTGGCACATCCGCTACCGCCCCGACCAGCATCTCGCCATCGCGAACCGCGGCGATGGACACCGCATAGGACGGGAAGTCGTACATGAAGTTGACGGTGCCATCGATCGGGTCGACAACCCACTGGACTTGATCAGCCGCTGCGGTGGTACCGCCTTCCTCCTCGCCCAACACAACATCATTCGGGCGTAGCGCGCGCAGCAAACGGCGAATGTGCAGCTCCGATTCCCGGTCCACTGCAGTGACTGGATCCACGCCCGAGGACTTAGTGTCTGTCACTGCAGACCAGTCCTTAATCATGCGGCGGCGTTGGCGCACCAACGAGCTGGCGGATTCAGCGACAAAACAGGCGATGTCGCGCAGATCGGAAAGTTCACGGTCCAATTCAGTCATGCCCACCATTGTGCCCCTTTCCGTACAATCAGCCATATGGAGCCAAAAATCGGATTCGGTGTCGACGTAGGCGGGTCCGGCATTAAAGCCGCCGCGGTAGATCTCAGTACTGGGGAGCTGGTGTACGAACGCAAAAAGCTAGCGACCCCGAAACCTGCAACTCCTGATGCAGTCGCAGCGACTATTGCGCAACTGGTAGCCGAATGCGGCTGGACCGGTAAAGACATCGGTGTGACGCTACCTTCGGTGATTCAGAACCAAGTGGCGCACACCGCGGCGAATATTGATCCGACGTGGGTGGAGACGGACTGCGCCGCACTGTTTGAACGGCACCTGCCCGGCCGTACCGTCCACGTTCTCAATGACGCGGACGCTGCGGGACTTGCGGAAGTGAAGTTTGGCAACCCAGCTGCACGCGACGGCTCCGTACTGATGCTGACCTTCGGTACCGGAATTGGTTCCGCTTTGCTTTCCGACGGTGTGCTCTACCCCAACTCCGAGCTCGGGCACCTAGTTATTGATGGCACGGAGGCTGAGCATTTTGCATCCTCGCGCATTCGTACCGTGGAAAACCTCGACTTCCCAGAGTGGGCCGCGCGAGTTTCCCATGTGCTGACAGTGCTGGAAAAGTTGCTGTGGCCGCGCGTCATTATTGTTGGCGGCGGAATTTCCCGTGAACACGAGCAATGGATCCCGCTGCTAACTAATAAGACTCCGGTGGTTCCAGCGCAGCTGCGCAACACTGCGGGCATCGTTGGGGCCGCTTTCGCAGCAGAACAAGGATTGCTTCCATAGGCAAAATCAGTCAGTAAATATTGCCCCGATTTGGGGTCAGCTAGTTCCCAAACTCCGAACGTGGTTATACTGGGGAGTCGATTCAACGCACGACGGGTTACCCCAGAAACCACCGTCAGATTTCGTGAATGTGAAAGGGCGTACGTGGCAGCCACAGACAAGGCACAGTCGGCCGAGCAGGCATCCTCCTCCGGCGACGACAGTTCGAGCGCGGTCAAGAAGGCCGTGAAGAAGGCTGTCAAGAAGACCGCTGCGAAGAAGACTATCGCTAAGAAGGCAGTAGCGAAGAAAACTGCTGCCAAAAAGACGGTTGCAAAAAAGACCGCCGCCAAAAAAGCCGTAGCGAAAACTGCTGCGAAAAAGGCAGTGGCCAAGAAGGCGACCCCAACCAAAAATGCGGCCAAGAAGACTGCAGCGAAAAAGACCACTGCTCGGAAGACCGCCGCACGCAAGACTACGGCGAAATCCGCAGCTTCCAGCGCAGCGCAGACCGCAAAGGCAGCGATCAAGGCGTCGAATGAACAGGCAAAGGCTGCAACCGACGCGCCTGAAGGTCAGGACGCGGATGAGTTGGAAGAGGGCGAACTCGAAGACGAAGATGTCGAGTACAACCCAGACCTGCATGAGGACGAAGTCGACGAACTCGGTGACGAGGAAGAAGACGACATGGACAAGTCCGGTTCGGACTTTGTCTGGGACGAAGAAGAGTCTGAAACTCTGCGGCAGGCCCGTAAAGACGCGGAACTGACCGCCTCTGCAGACTCCGTTCGTGCTTACCTGAAGCAGATCGGTAAAGTCGCACTTCTGACAGCTGAACAGGAAGTGTCGCTGGCAAAGCGCATTGAATCCGGCTTGTACGCGGCCCACATGCTGGAAGCGGATAAGAAGGCCCAGCGCGGTGAAGGCGGCGAACGTATCGCAACTGGCCTACGCCGCGAGCTGCGTGAAATTAACCGTGACGGTAAGAAGGCCAAGAATCACCTGCTGGAAGCGAACCTGCGTCTGGTCGTGTCGCTGGCTAAGCGCTACACCGGTCGCGGTATGGCGTTCCTGGACTTGATTCAGGAAGGTAACTTGGGTCTGATTCGTGCGGTCGAGAAGTTCGACTACACCAAGGGCTACAAGTTCTCCACCTACGCCACCTGGTGGATTCGCCAAGCAATCACCCGCGCGATGGCCGACCAAGCCCGCACGATTCGTATCCCAGTGCACATGGTGGAGGTCATCAACAAGCTGGGCCGTATTCAGCGTGAGCTGCTGCAGGACCTCGGCCGTGAACCGACCCCAGAAGAGTTGGCACGCGAAATGGATATCACCGAGGAGAAGGTGCTGGAAATCCAGCAGTACGCTCGGGAACCTATTTCGCTGGACCAGACCATTGGTGACGAAGGCGACTCACAGCTCGGCGACTTCATTGAAGACTCTGAAGCAGTCGTCGCTGTTGACGCCGTGTCCTTCACCCTGTTGCAGGACCAGCTGCAAGACGTGCTGGAGACGCTATCCGAGCGTGAAGCTGGCGTTGTCCGGCTGCGTTTCGGCCTCACCGACGGCATGCCACGCACCTTGGATGAGATTGGTCAGGTCTACGGCGTGACCCGTGAGCGTATCCGCCAGATTGAGTCGAAGACCATGTCGAAGCTGCGCCACCCATCGCGGTCTCAGGTGCTGCGCGACTACTTGGAGTAGAGCTCCGAGCCGAGACAGCGAAGAACCGCCCCAGTCCCCTAGGTTTCCTAGGATGCTGGGGCGGTTCTTTTAGTTGGTGCCTCTTTTGGTTGGTGCTCTTATGCACAGTGCCGACCTCTGCACGAGAGGTCGGCTGAGTTGAACTGGCTTAGAAGACCAGGCCGAACACCCACACAGACAGGGTGACGGAGACGACCGAGATGAGAATCAGCGCGGCGATGTTCAGCCAGATACCGGCCTTGACCATATTGCCCATGGTGACGTAACCCGAACCGTAGGCAATCGCGTTTGGTGGGGTTGCTACCGGCATCATGAAGGCGGATGTTGCAGCCAGTGCCACTGGGACGGTCAGGAACATCTGGTCAATGCCCATACCAATGGCCAGTGCGCCCATCAGCGGCAAGAAGGTAGCAGCAGTTGCGGTGTTGGAGGTGAACTCGGTCAGCGCCAGAACCACTGCAGCCACGATGACAACCAGTGCGACCATTGGCAGGACGTTCAGGCCGGACATCTGCTCACCGATCCAGTCGGACAGACCAGACTTGCCGAACTGGGAGGACAGTGCCAGACCGCCACCGAAGAGCAGCAGAACGCCCCATGGCAGTTCGAGAGCGTCAGCCCAGCGCAGCAGAGGCACACCGTTTGGAGCACCCGGGATAATGAACAGCGCGGTACCGACCAGCATTGCAATCACTGCGTCGGAGAACATCGAACCCTTGAAGAAGACTGGCACCAGGATCCAAGCCAGCGCAGCGATGACGAAGATGGTCATAACGGAGGCTTCGCCGCGGGACATGCCACCCAGCTTCGACAGTTCCTTGCGCATCAGTTCACGGCCGCCCGGAATGTGGTCGATTTCAGGCTTAAACAGCACGGTGGTCAGCAGTAGCCAAGCGGCAATCATCAGCACAATTGCGATTGGCACACCGACGAGCATCCACTGGCCGAAGCCGATTTCCACGCCCTGCTCGGCCATGTAGGCACGCAGCATGGTGTTTGGCGGGGTACCAATGACGGTACCGAGGGAACCGATGGACGCGGCGTATGCGATACCCAGCATCAGTGCAATGCCGAAGTTCGAGGATGGCGCTTCACCACGCGCAGTGGATTCCATTTCCTCTTCAAGTTCTTCCGAGGTCTTTTCCGACTTCAGCAGCCCCACAATTAGCGAGAGCACGGAAATACCAATCGGCAGCATCATCACCGCGGTGGCGGTGTTGGAGACCCACATGGACAAGAAGCCGGTGGCCGTCATAAAGCCCAAAATCAACATCTTTGGCGACGAACCCATCGCCACCAGCACCCACAGCGCAATCCGCTTGTGCAGGTTCCAGCGCTGCATACCCAACGCCAACAGGAAGCCACCCATGAACAGGAAGATGGTTGGGCTGGCGTAGCTGGTGGAGAATTCTTTCATCTCCGCAATGCCGAAGGCTGGGAACAGCACCAACGGCAGCAGTGCGGTGGCGGTAATTGGAATTGCTTCCGACATCCACCATGCGGCCATGATGATGGCAATAGCCGCGGTGCCGCGCAGTGCGTGCGGCAGGTCAGACGGCATGATGAAGTAGACCAGCGCCGCGAGCGCAAGGCCGAGGAAAAATCCCAAGCGCTTACGGAAAAGTTCGCGTGGACTGTGTCCCGGGTCTTGTTGCCCCGGTGAAAGCTCAATTTCTGAGCCGGTCGCGTTACCGACGTTGGTGGACATAGGCCGTCTCCCTGTCTAATGCCCGCCAGTTCAGCTTGTGTGTCGGCTCAGTGGCGGGCGAATGAATACTAAAATCCACCCTCCAACTTATCGAACTCCAAGTTATCGCTTAAAAAACTGTGAGAGTCAGGGTTTGATTCAACCTAAACTAGGGGTAATCCGAGAATTTCGGCTATGTGACCTCGGCAAACACGCTATGGCGATTCGCTATGGCAGCAGGCGATCCATGACGTATTGCTGCGCACACTGCCCCGCTGCCGCGCTGTTATCGCCGTGTTGCTGCGCGCACTTGGTCAGGCCTTCACTGTAAAGCGATGTCACCCACATCATGAACAAGAACCCAGCCACGCCCAGCGCCGCACCGATGTATCCCAGGTAGACGAACAGTCGGCTGCGGCCGTAGGCTTTCTCCGCTTCTGGGTTCGTCCCGGTCAGCGCCTGTTCGGAGGCAATGTGCCGCAGCGCTAGAAAGCCAACTACAACTGCTGCGACGGATGCGACAATGCCGATGAAGACGAAACTGCCGATGAATCCGAGTACGCCCAAGATGAGGGTCGCCAGAGCTTTGCCGCGACCTGCCATGCCCGGCGCGATTGTGTCATCGTGCGCTTGTGTCATTGTGTCCTCCGTTGCTGGTGGCTGCGTTCGGTTGCGTTCGCCCCTGTTATAGCCATTGCCTGATCTTACTGATCCGGCTGTGCAGTTGTTCTTCGGAGCACAGTGCGGTCGGTGGTCCGCCGCAGGCTTGGCGTACTTGATTGTGGATTTGGCCGTGTGGCGTGCCGGTCCGCGCCGCGAGTAAGGAGACCAGTGCGTTGAGTTCCTTGCGCAGTTTGGGCAGGACTTGGCTGGCGACCCGGGCTTTGGCTGCTTCGGGGTCGGCGCCGGAGATTTTTTCGGCGGAGGGTACTTCCGGTGCGGTTGGGGCTTGTTGACGTTCACTTTGGGCATCGAGCTGCTGCGTCTGCCGTCTGTTGAGCAGCTCACGCATAGTGTCGGCATCAAGTAGCCCGGGGATGCCAAGGTAGTCGGCTTCTTCGGCGGAGCCGGCAACGGTTGGGGTGCCGTAGGTCGCGCCGTCGAAAATGAGGCTGTCTAGTTCGGCGTCCGCGCCGAGGGATTCGTAGGCAGGAAGTTCGTCGGTTTCCGAGGTCTTCTTGTTTGCTTGGACGACTAGTTCGTCATCCCAGCCTTCGTTTGGCCGGTCTGGTTTACCGAGGACGTGGTTTCGTTCGGCTTCCATGCGCGAGGCTAGGTCCAGTAGGACAGGCACGCTTGGCAGGAATACGGAAGCGGTTTCGCCTGGGCGGCGGGAACGGACGAATCGTCCGATGGCTTGGGCGAAGAACAATGGTGTCGATGCGCTAGTTGCGTAGACGCCAACCGCTAGGCGGGGTACATCCACGCCTTCGGACACCATGCGCACTGCCACCATCCATTCATCCGTGGAGGCGGAGAACTGTTCGATGCGTTCGGAGGAGCCGACTTCATCCGACAGCACGACTGTGACCTTTTTGCCGGTGAGGTTTTCTAGGGTGCGGGCGTAAGCACGTGCTGTTTTGGCGTCGGAAGCGAGTACTAGGCCGCCGGCGTCTGGGATATGGCGGCGCATTTCCGTCAGCCTGGTGTTTGCGGCGCGCAGCACGCTTGGGATCCAGTCACCGTTGGGGTCAAGCGCGGTGCGCCAGGCCCGAGTGGTCTGTTCCGGGTTGAGTGGTTCACCTAGGCGGGCAGCGAACTCTTCACCGGCACTGTCGCGCCAGCGTGCTTCGCCGGAGTAGGCCAAGAAGACGACTGGGCGCACTACTCCATCGCGCAGCGCGGAGGAATACCCATAGTTGTAGTCGGCGGCGGACTGTAGGTGGCCTTCGCCGTCAGGTGAATACCGCACAAATGGGATGGCGGCGTCGTCGGAGCGGAATGGCGTACCGGTTAGGCAGAGCCGTCGGGTGGCGTCATCGTAGGCTTCGACGATGCCGTCGCCCCACGACTTAGCGTCACCGCCGTGGTGAACCTCATCGAGGATGACCAGGGTGTTTCGGGCCAGTGCAATCGCCCGGTGCTTCCATGGATTGACCGCCACTTGGGCGTAGGTCACTGCGATGCCGTGGTAGGACGGGTTGACCACACCGGTGGAGTTGGAGAAGTTCGGGTCCAGGCTGATGCCGGAGCGAGCCGCCGACTCGGACCACTGCACCTTCAGGTGCTCGGTCGGGACGACGACGATGACTCGTTGCACAATGCCACGCGAAAGTAGCTCCGCGGCGATGCGCAGGGCGAAGGTGGTTTTACCTGCGCCCGGCGTTGCGACCGCCAGGAAGTCTTTCGGGTTTGTATCCAGATATTTGGTCAGCGCTTCTTGCTGCCACTGCCGCAGTCCACTCACTTTTTACGAAGTGTGCGGTAGATGCGTTCGCAGTCTGGGCATACTGGCGAACCAGGTTTTGCCGATTTGGTCACTGGGAAAGTTTCGCCGCACAGCGCAACGACGTATTCCCCGCTGACCGCTGAAGAGACGATCTTGTCTTTCTTCACGTAGTGGAAGAACTTGGGGGTGTCGTCGTCGGTGTGGTCGGTGACGTCGACGTCTGGTCGCTCAATAGTTGTTGTCTGTGTCGTGCTCACTCTCCCCATCATGCCCCACCTCAGCGGCGATTGAAACGTGAGGGCGCGGTGCCAAGCTCAAGGGGTATACGATCAACGACATGCGGATGCCTTGGCAGCGCAAGAAACGCGCACTGATTACCGAAATGCGGGAGACCCCTCTCGAAAACCACAATAGGCGGGTCCGCGACTACAACTGGCTGCAAGGCCTGCGGGTTCCGCTGCTTCTTATGGCTGCGTTGTTCTACTTGGTGTGGGAGAACGTGTGGCTGGCAGCCATCGTCAGCATTATCTCAGTGCCACTGCCGTGGATTGCAGTGGTCGTTGGCAATAACGCCGGTGAAAAGCCTGATGCTCGCAGGCCTCGGGTGTATAAGCCCGCGGTTGCACGTCAACAAGCAGAACAGGCCCGACAACAATTGGCCGCGCAGGAAGGCCTAGCTGGTACTGCCGAACCTCAGCCGGGCAGGCTGACAAGTTCAGGACAATTGGCGTTGCCGGCCGGCCAAGGTCCGGTCATCGACGCCGAACCCGCCAATGACCCCATTGTGATTGACCACGACGATGACTCGTCGCCTCCCCGAGCGGATGACCACTCGGAAAAGGATGTTGAAGATGACTAGCCTTACCCCAATTTCCACCGAGTTTGCTACTGCCATCAGCCAACAGCTCCGCGGCTTAGGGCTGACGGAGGCAGGTGTTCGGGCTGCCCTGGGCGCTGAAGGTTGGGCAGCACTCCTTCGGCGCGAACCAGCTGCCGCCGACTGGCATCTGCACCGACAAGTCGCGGCCGATGCCACGTCACAACAGGTGGCGACAGCGCTGCGGGCGGTTATTTTGCGGCAGCCGGTGACGGAAGCGGACTTGGAGGCAGCATTTGGCCCTGAACTCGTGGGACTCGGTGCCGACTGCGGCGCGATTGCTCGAACTGCAGATGGTGCGGTGCGCATTACGGTCAATGTGCAGCCAATGACGGTCGGCGCTCCGGCTGATGCTCAGGCCGGTGGGCAGGCCGGTGAGCAGACCGGTGCGCAGGCGGATGCCTCGGACTATTTCCTGTTTTCGGACCAAGACGCCGCGCTCGCTGAGTTCGTGCCAGACGCTGACCATGTACCTGGCGCGGGTCAAGCCTCGTTGACACTGGCTGATTCAGTTCCGACTACGCCGACTGCGTCCTTGCTGGATGTGGGTTGTGGTTCGGGTGTGCAGATGTTGTTGCAGGCCGGCCAATGCGCGCAGCTAACCGGAATCGATGTGTCTCAACGCGCCGTGGACTATGCCACCGCAACGATGCAGGCCGCTGGGCTGTCGCACCGCAGCCGGGTGCTCGCTGGTTCCTGGTTTGAGCCGGTGGCGGGCGAAAAGTTCACCCGGATTGTGGCGAATCCGCCGTTTGTGGTGGGCCCGCCGAAAGTTGAACATGTTTACCGTGATAGCGGCCTGGGTCTTGATGAGGCCTCTCGACTTGTCGTGTCGCAAGCAGCTGACTATCTAACCCCAGGCGGCACAGCGCATTTGTTGGCTTCGTGGGTGCATGTGGCCGAGCAGGCGTGGCAACAGCGGGTGGCGTCGTGGCTGCCAGCGGAGGGTGTGCGCGCCTGGGTGTTGCAGCGCGATGTTGCCGACCCGGCGTTGTATGTCGGTACGTGGCTGCGCGATGAGTCGATTGATCCGCGCAGTCAGGTGGCCCGTGAGCGCACCCAGGAGTGGCTCGACTACCTCTACGCCCATGATGTCGACGGTATCGGTTTCGGATTCATTGTGCTGCAAGCCATTTCGGGTCCGAGTGAGGTCGTCTGCGAAGAGTTCGACCAGCCGTATACCGATCCGCTGGGCACGGAAGTTGCCGAATATTTGCTGCGTGCTGACTGGTTAGCCAAGCAAACCTCCGATTCGGTGGGCGCTGCCAGGTATCAGCTGCGGCCAACGGTGGCGCGGGAAAACGTCGCGGTGATGGACACCGATACCGGTATGGGGTTTGCCCCGCAGGTGGTGCGATTGACTCGGATGGATGGGCCACGGTGGTCCCATGATGTCGACGAGCTCACCGCAGCGTTGGTCGCCGGCCTGCGCCCCGATGGGTTACCGCTCGACGAGGTTGCGGCGTTGTTGGGCTATTCCCAGGGGCTTGATGACGATGGCGTGGCAGCGTTAGCCAACGCCGCTCGCGGAGTGATAGTCGATTTGGTGCGGCACGGACTGGTGTTGCCCGCAGAAATTTCCGAAGTTCAGGAGTAGAAACCGCAGTGAAAGCAGTATTAACCCGAGTGTCTGAAGCATCCGTCACTGTCGACGGCCAAGTTGTTGGTCAGATTGATGGTGGCAGCACCGGCGGGATTTTGGCGCTCGTCGGGGTGGGTCGAGACGATGCACCTGATGCCTGGGAAACGGTAGCCCGAAAAATTGCAGAATTGCGCATTTTAGATGGCGAAACCGCGGCGGTGGATGTGGGAGCTCCAGTGTTGGTGGTCAGCCAGTTTACGTTGATGGGCGCCACGGCAAAGGGGCGGCGCCCGTCGTGGTCAGCAGCAGCGCCTGGGGATGTTGCCGAACCGGTCATTGCGAAGATTGTTGCCCGGCTACGCGAGCGCGGGCTACAGGTTGCCGAGGGACAATTCGGCGCGATGATGTCCGTGCATTCGGTGAATCAAGGCCCGTTTACTGTTCTGGTTGAGGCGTAGACCACTTCGTCAAAAAGCCCAAATATGCAGGCATAACTGTCTCGGGAACAAAACTAGGCACTTGTGCGTTGTAGATATTGAATCGTCTAACTCAGGAGGCAGATCTAGTGACAAGTGCACTGACGCAATTCGAAGAGTACGACACAGGTGGTTCGAAAGAATCCCGCCATAAAAGCGACGCAGGTTCCCCATCGTCCGACTTGGTTCGCGTCTACCTTAACGGCATTGGCCGGACCGCACTGCTGAACGCTGAAGAAGAAGTCGAGCTATCCAAAGCCATCGAAGCTGGACTATACGCGGAACATTTGCTGGGCGGTGACGAAAAGCTCACCCGAGCCCGCAAACGTGATTTGAAGATTATTGCTCGCGAAGGTCGTGCCGCACGCAGTCACCTCCTAGAAGCTAACCTCCGCCTGGTGGTCTCCCTGGCAAAGCGCTACACCGGCCGCGGCATGCCACTGCTGGACTTGGTGCAGGAAGGCAACTTGGGCCTCATCCGCGCCATGGAAAAGTTCGATTACGCCAAGGGCTTTAAGTTCTCCACCTACGCCACCTGGTGGATCCGCCAAGCCATCACCCGCGGCATGGCCGACCAATCCCGCACCATTCGCCTGCCAGTCCACCTCGTGGAGCAGGTTAATAAGCTCTCCCGTATTCGCCGCGAGATGTACCAGCACTTGGGCCGTGAAGCGACTAATGAAGAACTGTCGGAAGAATCTGGCATTCCAGTGGAGAAAATTGAACTGCTGATGCGCCAGTCCCGCGACCCTGTATCGCTGGACATGCCGGTGGGTTCGGATGAAGAGGCACCGCTGGGCGACTTCATTGAAGACTCCGAAGCAACCGATGCAGAAGCGTCGGTGGTCGCTACCCTGCGCCACCAAGATATTCGCCAGGTGCTGGGCACCTTGGAGCAGCGTGAACAGGAAGTTATTTGCCTGCGGTACGGCCTGAACGATGGCCTGCCACGCACGTTGGACCAGATTGGCCGCCACTTTGGCCTCTCCCGCGAACGCGTCCGCCAGATTGAGCGTGAAGTGATGGCCAAGCTGCGCAATGGGCACCGCGCCGACCGTCTGCGTGCGTACGCCAAGTAGCTCGCGCTAAGTAGCTCGCGTCAAATAGGTCACCGCAAGTAGCCCTGACGCGTAGCAACACGCCATTGAAGCTTCCACGAGCCCGTCGCTGTTTTACTTCGGCGGGTTCGTGGTTTTTTATCCCCACAGGCCGCATTCGCCGCGCGTGCGGCGGTGTACTCCCCCACTGTTTTGCCGACTAGGTAAGCTCGATGCATCACTGTTTGTAGAAAGGCATCGTCTTGAGGGAGCTCGTCGACACAACCGAGATGTATCTTCGCACCATTTTTGAGTTGGAAGAAGAAGGCATTTTGCCGCTGCGGGCACGAATCGCAGAACGGCTGGAGCAGTCCGGCCCTACTGTCAGTCAAACAGTCGCACGGATGGAACGCGACGGACTGCTGCATGTAAAAGAAGACCGCAGCCTAGCGCTCACCACCGAAGGCCGGAGCTTAGCGACCGCCGTGATGCGCAAGCACCGGCTGACTGAACGCCTGCTCACCGACATCATTGGTCTGGAATTCGACAAAGTCCACGATGAGGCCTGCCGCTGGGAACACGTCATGTCTGAAGAAGTCGAGCGCAAACTCTTTGACGTGCTTGGCCGCCCCGGTACCAGCCCATTCGGCAACCCAATCCCAGGCCTCGACAAGCTGGGGCTGACACCAGCGGCCATGGAAGGCAACGGCACCGTAAGTCTGGCGGATTTGGACACTGCTTCCGAACATACGGTGTCGGTACGTCTTATCCATGAGCTGCTGCAGTCCGACCCGCTTGTGATGAACGAGCTGCATGATGCAAAGGTCTGCGCCGGCAACACCATTACGGTCCGATTTGCCCACGACGATGCCATTTTGACCACGGACGCCGGTGAAGTGCGGCTGCCAAAACGACTGTGGCACGCGGTAGACGTGTCGAAGGAGAAGTAGCAGATGAAGATTCTGGTCACCGGCGGTGCAGGCTATGTTGGCAGCGTCTGCGCAGCAATTGCGATTGAACGCGGCCACGACGTCACCATTATCGACAATTTGACCACCGGTAACCGCGCAGCTGTACCCGCTGATGCCACCTTCATCGAAGGCGATGCCGGTGAATTGGCCGCATCAGTGCTTAGTGACGGTCACTTTGACGCTGTGATGCATTTTGCAGCTCGATCACTGGTCGGCGAGTCGATGGAAAAACCGGCCGACTATTGGCATGCCAATGTGGGCACCACCTTGAAACTGCTTGACGCGATGCGGGAAACAGGCACCGGCAACTTGGTGTTTTCCTCCACTGCAGCGACCTACGGTGAACCAGAACAGGTCCCGATTACCGAGACCATGCCAACTGCACCAACGAACCCGTATGGTGCAACCAAACTGGCGATTGACTACGCCATCACTTCCTACGCCACCGCCTACGGTCTCAGTGCGACGAGCTTGCGCTACTTCAACGTCGCTGGGGCATACGGGGATTTCGGGGAAAACCGGGAAGTAGAAACCCACTTGATTCCGTTGGTGTTGCAAGTTGCGCTGGGACACCGCGACAAGATCTTTATGTTCGGCGATGACTGGCCAACCCCAGACGGCACCTGCGTCCGCGATTACATCCACGTCGCAGACCTCGCCGACGCACATCTGCTGGCTTTAAAATCGAATCGTGCCGGTGAACACCGCATCTTCAACCTTGGTTCTGGTGACGGTTTCTCCGTCCGCCAAGTCATTGAAACCTGCCGGGAAGTGACTGGGCACCCTATCCCAGCAGAAGTGGCCCCGCGCCGAGCTGGTGACCCCGCTACCCTCATCGCCTCGTCGCGTCTGGCGATGGCGGAGCTGGGCTGGCGCCCACAGCGCACGGATCTGGAAACCATTGTCTCCGATGCTTGGCGGTTTACGGCGGACTTGGGCGACCGTGCTCATTCGGCTAAACGCGTCCGATAGCCGTGGCTGCCGCTGCCTAGTTGGGCTCGCCCCGTGACAAGCCAAGTTCCGGACCAGGCGACAACCAAAGTCAGCTAGCTAGTTCAGTGGCAGTTTCCACCAGTTCAGACGACGTAGCGATCATCCCACCGACTACCCCACTGATGTCGTCGTATACCAACGCAGTTTGAATCAGCTGCGCCAACCGATGTTCCGGTGCGGCAGCCAACGCCGCTGCCAGAGCCGCATGGCCTACCCCTTCTGCCCCACACTCGAAACGCTCCACGGCATAGAGCACCAGAGCGTTGGCGCGGACATGGTCGGTAGTTAGCCGCGCCAGCTCCAGCCAGGTCTCCCGCGCGGTGGCCCGCAATGGTGAATTACACAGCGCAAAAAGCATGTCCCGCAGTGTGGTGTGCGTCAGCGGCAACAGCAATGCCCGCAATGCTTCAGTGTCTTGGTGCAGCTCGGTGATATTCAGTCCGCCTTCGTCGATGTTGGCCAGCACAGCTCCGGTTTGGCTCATGGCGTCGCACAGCAATGAGTTTGGTGCCGACGGAGCACTTGGGTGTAGCTGCGCTGCTACCGTCGCAATGCATTCGGACAGGACCTGCCGCACTAGCCGTTCCCAACTGCCGTCTACCGACGGTGGGCGTACCTGGAACCGTCGATCCAACTCCGTTTTTGACCCAGCGATGGGTTCGCCAGCTTGATCTGCGCGGCGAGCTGACCAGGAACGTTCCACTTCTGCGATTGTGCCGCCACTATTCGGGTTGGTCAGTGAGATAAATCGACGCCCAGTCGAGATAATGTCCGCGGCGAAAACTTCACCGACCTCAATGCCACTGTCAGCCAGCCAATTGCGCAGCACGGCAGCAAGCCACATGAGGTAGGAACACTGCTCGGTTTGTACCGCTTTCGTCACAAAGTAAATGTGCACATCCGTCACCCCCTCGGCGCGCAACACATCTGCGGTCGCATCTAATAGGTCTGGGGCGTCCAACCCGTCAATGGGGCGGGAAAGCACGGGGCCGGGCAGGTAGCCACTGTCTGTCGCGGTGACCAGGATTACCTTTTCCTTGGGGAAATAGCCTAAAATTCCAGGGATATTGGCGAAGGTGTCAGCAGGGTTGCGGAAGTTGAAACGGTCAGGGTTCGGCGCATCGGAGTAAGTCATGGCCTTACTGTGACCGAGCCCGCGGACATACCCGTCGAAAAATTCGGCCGCACCGCGCACACCTGGGGATAACCGTCACGCTGTGGAGTTTTCCAAACAAGGTTTCGGAATACCTACCGGGCTGGCGGTGTTGTTGTGAGTAGACTTTGGCGAAAAGGAGGGGTGCGATATGCACGACAATGATTCGTACCGCCACTTCGATGAGCGGAAGAAGGACGGTGCGGGTGCCATGTACGAAATGGAATTCCCATCACCGGAGGTTGGTTCTTCCGACAATGGTGTGACAATGGTGATCGCGCTGCAGGGCTACGCAGACGCAGGTCACGCAGTAACCCGCTCCGCGCAGCACTTGCTCGATGCGTTGGATAGTCGGCCAATCGCCACGTTCAATAATGACGAACTGATGGACTACCGTTCGCGGCGACCAGCAGTGACCATCGCCGATTCCAAGGTGGTGGACATTGACAAGCTGAACCTGTCCCTGCATGTGCTCCGCGACACTGAAGGTCACCCATTTTTGTTGCTGTCCGGCCCCGAACCGGACCTGCGGTGGGACGCATTCGCCGGTGCGGTCGCTGACTTGGCGGACCGGTTTGATGTTGCCGAAGCGATTTCGCTTTATGCTGCGCCGATGACGGTGCCGCATACCCGCCCGATGGTGATCACTGCTCACGGCACGGACCGCAAATCGGTGCAGAATTTCCATTCCTGGCCAATCCAGATGCAGGTGCCGGGCGCGGCAAGTCTACAGATTGAGTCCGCAATTGGCGCGCGCGGCCGCAACACGGTCGGCTTGACTGCACATGTGCCACACTATGTTTCCGGTTCAGAGTATCCGGAGGCGATTTTGCGGCTGCTGGAGGGCGTCAGCAAACTGGCGGATTTGTCGCTTCCGCTGGGGGCGATTGAGAAGGACGCCGAGCGTTCGCTTGAGCAGCTGGCGGAGCTGACTGAAGAGAACCAGGAAGTTGCCGCGGTGGTGCAGATTCTGGAGCAGCAGTACGACGAGGAGTCGGCGCGGCTGAAGGAATTGCGGTCGAACCCATTGCTTGATGACGGACAGGTGCCGTCCGGCGAGGAATTGGGCGCTGAGTTTGAGCGGTTCTTGGCGGAACGCGACCCTGGTGAGAATCAGTAGCTAGCAGCACTAGCGACAATCAGTAGCGCGGCTTGTCTGGCGGCTCAGTTACCCTGAGGGAGTGAACCTTTCTCAGATGCTGCCAGATTTAGCTGACGTTCCGGAGTCGCTCATTGATGAAGCGATCTTCGATTCTTTCCTCGCATGGACAAAAGCGAATGGGATTGCGCTTTACCCTGCGCAGGAGGAAGCATCTTTAGGCATCCTCGCCGAGAACAATGTCATCTTGGCCACCCCAACCGGTTCCGGTAAATCCATGGTGGCGATTGCCGCGCACTTTATCGCCCTAGCCCGCAAACAGCGCAGCTTTTACACGGCCCCGATTAAGGCACTGGTCAGCGAGAAGTTCTTCGCACTATGTGAGGTTTTCGGCGCCGACAATGTGGGCATGATGACTGGCGATGCCACCGTCAATGGCAAAGCACCGATCATTTGCGCCACCGCTGAAGTATTGGCCAACATTGCACTGCGGCAAGGCTCCGAAGCTGATGTGCAGCAAGTGGTCATGGACGAGTTCCACTACTACTCCGATCCAGACCGCGGCTGGGCATGGCAGGTACCACTGCTCGAGCTACCAAAGGCGCAGTTCCTGCTGATGTCTGCCACATTGGGCGATACCAGTGACCTGTCCAAGGATTTGACCGCTCGCACCGGCCGCGACACCGACTTGGTTGCCGGCGCTATCCGACCAGTCCCGTTGGACTTCCACTATGTCTACACGCCTGTGCACGACACCATTGAAAACCTGCTTGAGCAGGGTAAAGCACCGATCTACGTGGTGCATTTTTCCCAGCGGGAGGCAACCGAACGGGCTCAGGCCCTGACCAGCATGACGCTGGTGACGAAGGAAGAAAAGGCGAAGATTGCCGAGGAGATCGGTGACTTCCGCTTCACTTCCCCATTCGGACGTACCCTGTCCAAGCTCGTCCGGCGCGGTATTGGTGTGCACCATGCGGGCATGCTTCCGAAGTACCGCCGACTCGTCGAAAAGCTCTCTCAAACCGGCCTGCTCAAAGTGATCTGTGGCACGGACACCCTCGGGGTGGGCATTAATGTGCCGATTCGAACGGTGCTGATGACGGGTCTGGCGAAGTACGACGGCGTGCGGCAGCGCATTGTCACCTCTCGTGAGTTTCATCAGATTGCTGGCCGCGCCGGGCGTGCCGGTTACGACACCGAAGGCACCGTGGTTATTGAAGCGCCGGAGCATGAGATTGAAAACGCAAAGCTGCGCAAGCGCGCTGGCGACGACCCGAAGAAGAAGAAAAAGCTGCGGCTGAAGTCCGTGCCGAAGGGCGAGGTGACGTGGTCGGACTCGACGTATGAACGGCTCATCGATGCCGACCCGGAACCGATGGTGTCTCGGTTTGAGGTGACGAACTCGCTGCTGCTGAACGTCATTGAGCGTCCGGGCGATGGTTTCGCCCATATGAAGCACCTGCTGCGGTCCAACCACGACACCCGCACCCAGCAAAATAAGCATATTTTGACGGCTATCGAGTACTACCGTGGGCTGCTTAACGCCGGGGTGATTGAAAAGCTGGACACCCCTGACGACACGGGCCGCACCGTGCGGGTCGTGGAAGATTTGCCGCTGGACTTTGCGCTGAACCAGCCGCTGTCCCCATTCGCGCTGGCTGCCTTGGAACTGTTGGATAAGGAATCGGATACCTTCACGCTGGATGTCATCAGTGTGATGGAGGCAGTGCTCGATGACCCACGCCAGCTGCTGCAGGCGCAGCAGAAGAAGGAACGCGGCGAGGAAATTGAGGCACTCAAGGCAGAAGGGGTCGATTACACCGACCGGATGTCCATTATTGAAGACGTCACCTGGCCACAGCCGCTAGCTGAGGAACTTGACGCTGCCTACAACACATTCGTCGAAGGCCACCCGTGGGCGCGTGAGTTTTACTTGTCGCCGAAGTCCGTGGTGCGCGACATGGTTGAACATGGCATGACCTTCTCCGATGTCATTGCCACCTATGGGGTCGGCCGGAGTGAAGGTGTGGTGCTGCGCTACCTCACCGATGCGTGGCGCACGCTTGCAAAGACAGTGCCGGATGCCTACTACACCGAAGAGCTTGATGACATTGTCGAATGGCTCGGTGAGCTTATCCACCAGGTGGACTCGTCGCTGGTGGATGAATGGGCACAGATGGCTGACCCAGATAAGCCAGTGGACGCGGAAACGTTGGCCCGCGAGCAGGCCTTTGGGCAGGAACCAGACCGACCACTGACCGGTAACAAGCGTGCCTTCCGGATCATGGTGCGCAACCTCTTCTTCCGCCATGTGGAAATGTTTGCCTGGGAGAAGGAAGACGACCTGGCGGTGCTGGACGAGTACCTCGAGGACGTACCAGATTGGGGCGCCGCTATGGACGATTACTTTGACCAGTACGCTGACATTGATACTGGGCAGGCTGCGCGCGGCGGCAGCTTCTTCCAGGTGGAGGAAGGACCAGAGGTCTGGCGAGTCCGGCAGATTCTGAAGGACCCGGAAGGCGACAATAGTTTCGCTTTTGTTGGTGAAGTCGACCTTGCCGCATCCGACGAGCATGGCGAAGTCCGCTTGCGTAGCCTGCAGGTGGAACAGAACTAGCGACGCTAGCTAGCGCACGTCGAATTCGTTGGTGACGCCGACAAATGGGTGCGTTTTGCCGCCCAGGTCCCGCCAATCACCGAAGTAGCGGATTCGGTAGCGGCCCGGCGCGTTGCCCGCATGGGTTGACCACGTCACCCTGCTAGTGACCGCAAGGGCCTGCACCCGGAAAGCCACCCGCACTGACCAGTAGTTGTCGGTGGCCACCGTGGTCCAGCCACTGCCCTCTTTTCGTTCAATGCGGACGTAAGTATCCCCATGCCGAATGTTGTTGTTGGGGTTGGCTGCGCAGAATTCGGCAACGACTGGTTCGCCGCGGCGCACCCCAGCTATCCGCTTCAGACTGTCACCGTAGCGTCGGCCAGGCAGTGGTGCATCCACCCGTGGGCCACCAGCTGGCGCCGCCGGAATCTTTCCGGTGAGGTCTCCTGCTGGCTGACCAGAATTCACCGGCTTGTCCTGCGCCAGTGCGGTGGCTAGTTCATGGAAGATCATTTGTGTAGCCGGAAGCTGATGCCGACCAAATGGCGTCGCGCCGCCTTCGTAATCTTGCTGCTCATACTCTTCGGGCGTGGTGACGTAGTGGCCATAGCCCGAGGTGTACCCCTGCTTCGGATGTTGGTAGGCCTTCACCTCTGGCGGCACCATCACGCCAGTCAGTTGCGCCACTAGTGGGTTGCCGCCGCGTTCGCCTTCGTTCAACGGCAACCATTCCACTCCGCCACCATCTTCCTGTGAGGACACGGCGAATGCGGCGCCGAGGATTGCGGGACCGGTGGTGCCAGGTTTACCATCAGCGGTCCACCGGCCGGGGACACGTTGCGCTGCCATATCGCGCCAGGCATAGCGCCAGCTGACCGCGCCCGAGACGGTTTTTCCAGCAGTAGCGCTCGCTCGGACGTCTTCGGCAAGTCGGTTGCCGACAATCCACGTGTTTTCTTCCGGGTTGTTTCCCAGCCCAGTGCCAGGCTGTAAGGCAGTGTTGCCGGAAATATCGCCGGGTGTGGACTGTGCATAGGCCGCCACAAATGGGGCGTGCCCTAAGTCTGTATGGTCCACGCCATTGTTGTGTTCGGTCACCCATGCGGCGGCGCCCTTATTGTCCCCATGAATCCGCGTATTAGATGGCGGCAGTTGGGTTGGGTGGATGGCAAACCAGTTCATCACCCCGACGTGGGTGCCATTGCGGTGCAAATGCAGGCTTAGTGACGAATTGTTGACCCCGTGTGGGAAGCGCTGCTGCTCAGCTGGCGGGTTCCGTCGAAAAGCTTCTATGGATCGGTTTCGAACCAATCCCGGGACATCGCTGTGGCTGACACTGACGGTAGTTGGCTGAAAGTCGCGGTCAGCTCGGCGAATTGATTCGACAATGCCGGCGATGGTGGCTTCAAATGTCACTGGCCGAAAGCCGAATGTCGTGAGGTTGACCATGGCATGGCCACTGGTACCACCGGGACCGGCGTGCGTGTGCGAAGCGCTGAGCAGTACGTTTGCTTGGTGGTAGCGGTCGCCGAACTCTGCGCGGAGTCGGCGCAGCACTTCCAGGTGGATGCTTTGGAACATGAGTCCGAGGTCAGCGACGGTGAGAACAACTCGGTTGCCGTCTGGTTGGCCGAGGATGATGGTACGGGCGTATTGCCGTTGCGCTAGACCGGTGGTGGTTTATTCCATCACTGCGTACCCGTTCATACCGACGCCCAGTGGTTCACCGGTCATATCGGCGATACCTCAGCCGGCGTGCATAGTTGGGTTAGCTGCCGAGGTTGGTTCGGTTTGTGCACTGGCGGTTGCGGCTCCTGGCAGTGAGCGGCTGATCTGTCCTGCGACCATCGATGCGGCTCCGATGCCGGTGCCGTAGAGCATGCTGCGCCTCGTGGGTGCGAAGGTCGGCAGGTCGGTGTTGGGTGTGGCGGTGTCTTCGTGTGGCGGTTGGCTATCTGGCTGCGGCATGCGTCTCCCCGTAAGCGAGTATGTTTTCATGCGAAACTAAACCGATTGCGCACAGTTGTCAGCGTTTTACAAAAAATTCTTGCTAACTACCGCCCGACTTCCCACCCGGGCTATCCTGGTAGTTCTCATGAGCAACAACACCCGTGCCGTCAAAAAGCAATTGTTTAACCGTTTGTCTGAAGTCTCTGCCGTCGACGAACGGGCCTTCCGCAACCGGCTCCGGCGGGCAAGCACGGACACGGCATTAGCGGCCATTGCCACCGACATTGACGCAGCCGCAGCGAAACTAGTGGCGCGGAAGGACGCATTTCCGGAGATTTCCTACCCGGAGGAACTGCCGGTCTCTGGCAAGCGCACGGATATCGCAGATGCCATCGCCGACCACCAAGTTGTCATCATCGCTGGTGAGACTGGTTCGGGTAAAACAACGCAGATTCCGAAGATCTGTCTGGATGTCGGCCGTGGTCTACGCGGCCGAATTGGGCACACCCAGCCACGACGGTTGGCAGCCCGGTCGGTCGCCGAGCGCATTGCCAATGAGCTTGGGGAGCAGATTGGCCAGACTGTCGGTTACGCCATCCGCTTTGATGACAAGGTCAGTGATTCCACAGCCATCAAACTGATGACCGACGGTATTTTGCTCGCCGAAATTCAGCGGGACCGCTACCTGAATCAGTACGACACCATCATCATCGACGAGGCGCATGAACGTAGCCTTAACATCGACTTCCTCCTCGGCTACTTCCGTGAATTATTGCCCAAGCGGCCGGATTTGAAGCTCGTCATTACCTCGGCAACTATCGACCCGGAACGTTTCGCGAACCACTTCGCCGACGCCGACGGCACACCCGCCCCCATCATCGAAGTCTCCGGCCGCACCTACCCCGTCGAGGTCCGCTACCGGCCGTTGGAGGTGCTTGATGACGAAGGCAAGCTTGTTGACGAATTGGACCAGACCGACGGGGTCATAGCTGCTTGCGAAGAACTGATGCGCGAAGGCGACGGCGATATTCTGGCGTTTTTTGCCGGTGAAGCTGACATCCGAGAAACCAAAGAGGCCATGGAAGGTCGGGCTGGTCGGATGTGGTCGAATATCGACATTGTGCCGCTGTATGGTCGGCTATCAAATCAGGACCAGCACAAGGTTTTTCACCCGACAGGTCGGCGTCGGATTGTTTTGGCCACCAATATCGCCGAAACATCTCTGACGGTGCCGGGCATTCACTATGTCGTCGACACCGGTTTGGCGCGTATTTCTCGATACTCAGTGCGTACCAAAGTTCAGCGGCTCCCGATTGAACCGATTAGTCAAGCCTCGGCGAACCAGCGTTCGGGTCGTTCTGGCCGTATTGCCGATGGTATTGCCATCCGGTTGTACTCCGAGCAGGATTTTCGAACCCGTGATGAGTTCACCGACCCAGAAATTTTGCGCACCAACTTAGCCTCGGTGATTTTGCAGATGGCAGCGCTGCGGCTTGGAGATATCACTCAGTTCCCATTTGTGCAGGCCCCAGACTTCAAGGCCATCAAGGATGGTTTGGGGCTGCTCACGGAGCTCGGCGCGATTGCAGAACCACAGTCGGGCTCGCATAAGCAGCCTTCCCGCAAGCAGCCCGCAGCGGACCGTCGAGTCCAAGGTGCCGCTGCCAATTCACCGCGACTGACGGACGTTGGCCGTGACCTAGCGCGGCTGCCGGTGGACCCGCGGATGGCACGCATTTTGGTAGAAGCACACCGGAATGGTTCGCTACATCAAGTCCTGACGATTGTGGCGGCGCTGTGCATCCAGGATGTTCGCGAACGACCAACGGAATTTCAGGCACAAGCGGACCAGCTCCATGCTCGATTCAAGGATAAAGACAGTGACTTCGCTGCATACCTGAATCTGTGGGACTACCTCCAGACCAAGCGTCGGGAGCTTTCCGGAAACCAGTTCCGCAAACTCTGCAAGCGTGAGTATCTGCACTACATCCGGGTGCGGGAGTGGATGGATTTGGTTCGCCAACTCAGCCAAGTCATACGCCAATTGGGCTGGTCCTACTCCACTGCCGCGGCGGACCCGACGCTGATTAATCAGGCGCTGTTGTCTGGGTTGTTGTCCCATATTGGTATGCGGGCACCGGAAGGGAAAATGTTCCGTGGCGCGCGCAACACAGAGTTTTTGGTCCACCCGGCATCGGCATTGTCGAAGAAGCCACCACAGTATGTGATGGCCGCGGAGCTGGTGGAAACCTCTCGGCTTTTTGCCCGCGACTGTGCCCGCATTGAACCGAAATGGGTGGAGGAGCTGGCTGCTGACCAGCTAAAGTATCAGTATTCTGAGCCGCATTGGTCCACTAAACAGGCCGCTGCAATGGCGACGGAAAAGGCAACTTTGTTCGGTGTACCGATCATTGACGACCGTGAAGTGGCCTACGACAAGGTGGACCCCGTCGCGGCGCGCGATATGTTCATTCGGCACGCCCTGGTCGGCGGTGAATGGCAGACGCATCACAAGTTCTTTGCGCACAACCGCCAGCTTCTGGCGGAAGCCGCGGAACTGGAAGACAAAGCTAGGCGCCGCGACATTGTCGTAGACGACGACGCCTTGTTTGCGTTCTATGATGCGAAGCTGCCGGCAAGTTGCACCACCGGCATTCGCTTCGATCGGTGGTGGAAGCGCACAAGGCAAAAGAGCCCCGAACTGTTGAACTTTGACCCACAGAAGTTGGTCAATCCGGATAGTGCGGGTGTCGATGGGCAGGACTTCCCCGACGTATGGCAACAGGCAGATCATAGTTTGCCGCTGTCCTACAACTTTGAGCCTGGTGCACACAATGACGGCGTGACGGTGACAATTCCATTGGCTTCTCTGGCTTCGATGGAGGCGCGCGGTTTCGACTGGCAGGTGCCAGGTTTGCGGGAGGAGTTGGCCACTGCGCTGATTCGGTCGTTACCAAAGGCACAACGCAAACACATTGTGCCTGCCCCGGACTTTGCTGCCGCTGCCTTGGCACGGATGACGCCGTATCAGGGCGATTTCGCTGATGCTCTGGCTGAAGCGTTGCGTAGCTTGGGAGCTGGCGGGCTGACCGCCAGCATGTTTGATCCGACTCAGCTGCCACCGCACCTGCGGATCAACTTCGCGGTGACCGGCAAACGCGGCAAGGTCATTGACGAGGATCGGGACTTTGTGGCTCTTCGTAGTCGGCAGAAGGCTGCGCTCACCTCCGCGGTGTCTAGTACCGCGAATGAGGAAAGCCCGGCAGTCGCAGTGTGGACTGCCGACAATTTGGGCGACATTCCCGAATCGGTGCACACGAGCGTGGCCGGCCATCCGGTGACGGTGTATCCGGCTTTGCAGGCGACACGAGACGGAGTGAAGGTCCAGCGTTTCCCGACGAAGGCGGACGCGGATGTGTCCATGTTCGCAGCTACGTTGACGATGTTGCTGCGTGAAATCGTAGTCAAACCACAGTCGATGATTAAGGGGCTGCCGCTGCAGCAACGCGTCGCGGCTGAAAGTTGGCCGCATGGCGGGGTAACTGCCTTGGTTGAAGATTGCCGAGTGGCAGTAGTCAAGGATCTGCTTATCGCAGCGGGCGGACCGATGCGGTCTCCTACGGAGTTCGCGAAGTTTCTCCAAGAGACTAAACCAAAGGTTCCAGGCCAGGTTCGACAGTTGGTGGTCGCGCTTGCCCCAGCGGCAGTGCGTTATCAGCGGGTAGCAGGTCAACTAGCACAATGGACGGGGCCTGCGATTGAGGACATGTCGGCGCAGTTGGCATTTCTATTGCCGCCGCAAGCCGTGACTAAGTATGGCTGGAGTAGATTGCGGCACCTAGACCGGTACTTGCATGGGATGGAAGTACGGCTGGAGGATATGGGTCGGGATCCAGATCGCGATGGCGATT
Source organism: Corynebacterium ulceribovis DSM 45146 (assembly GCF_000372445.1). Classification (GTDB taxonomy): domain Bacteria; phylum Actinomycetota; class Actinomycetes; order Mycobacteriales; family Mycobacteriaceae; genus Corynebacterium; species Corynebacterium ulceribovis. The sequence goes on along the minus strand of NZ_AQUY01000001.1, from coordinate 844,310 downwards.
TAGAAGACCAGGCTGTGGCAGTGGAACAGGCGCTGGACAAGAAGCTGGCGCAGCTGCCGAAGGGGTTCGCTGGGTCAGAAAAGGCACTCGCGGTGCGGTGGATGATGCAGGAGTTTCGTGTCAGTTTGTTTGCTCAGCGTTTAGGAACCGCCGGATCGATTTCCGCGGCGCGGATTAGCAAGGCAATCAACAAGTTGCCGCAGTAACGGTGAGCGTCTCAGTTTTCTTCAGCGCCGGTGTTCTTTTCCCGCATCTGCCGGATTTCGGCTTCAAAGTCATCGGCAGAATTGAAGGACTTGTAGACAGATGCGAAGCGGAGATAACCAACTTCGTCGAGCTCGCGCAATGGGTCGAGAATAGCTAAGCCAATGTCATTCGATTCGATCTGCGAGGTGCCTTTTGAACGCAAGGCTTCCTCCACCTTCTGGGCAAGGACCTTGAGTTTGTCGTCGGGTACCGAGCGACCACGGCAAGCTTGGCGAACACCTTGGATGAGCTTGTCCCGGTCGAACTCTTCGACAACTCCGGAGCGCTTTGTCACCATGAGGATCGAGTGTTCCAACGTGGTAAACCGACGTTCGCAGCTCGTGCATTGGCGACGGCGTCGGATGGTGTAGCCGTTATCAATTAGCCGAGAGTCGACGACTCGAGAATTTGAGTTCTGGCAAAACGGGCAATGCACAGTGTAAAGCTTTCGGGTTGGTACGAAGAGACGCAGCAGCCAATGCCACTACCCCACAGTCTAGTTTCCCAAATCCCGTGATCGGAAAGTCTACGTCTGAGCTAGTGCGTAGCCGCGCCATCGACATCTACTGGCACAGTAATAAGTTGCCCAGACTGTAGGCCACTGTTGTTGAGGTTGTTCAGCTGAACAATGCGAGCTACTACATCAGATACGGCGGCATCTGGCGCGTTGTTCTGTGCAATAGTGGTCAGGCTTTCTCCTGGACGCACCGCCACAACTCGGGTGGTCTCTGGTACCGGTTCATAGTTGGGGCCTGTCGCCGTCCATGCGTAGATCAACCCGAACGCAAGGAACAGCGCAAAAAGCACCGTAAGCACAATGCGCTTAAGGTTTGGCGCAACGGTACGAATCACGGCGCCTCGAGGATGACCCGACTCGCTTCGAACAGATACCGCGACGCGACGACCGTGCTGAGCGGCCGAGGTGCGGCGGCGGCTTCGTGTGGCACTTCCTCGAACAGGCGTCCCACTTCGAAAACTACGCTTCGGAGCGGTTCGAACATGAACGACATGTTGGCCAGACGACGCCTTGGAGATAGATACGCGATGTGCTGGGTTTTTACGGAGTGGCATTGCGGTAGACATGATGAAACTTCTTCCTTAGTCGAACGATTTCGGGTTAAACATAACGAACTAATTCGACAAGACTTCGAACATATCGCTTACATGTTCGATTTATAGCACCCCAGTTTCACAATGTCCACACGATAGCTTGAAATTGTCGAACAGACGTACCACTCCGTTCGACTTTTAGGGTATGCTGACACTGAAAAAGAAACGCAACCGCTGCACCACACCCTGTAACCACCGCGCAGACAAACAGCCAAGGAGCGAGCAATGGCCGCAAAGTCTAAGAATGACGATCTTCTCAACGGAATCACTAACCGCCAGCGCCAGATCGTTGACGTGATTAGCAACTCAATGTCGCTTCGCGGATACGCACCGAGTTACCGCGAGATTGGCAACGCCGTTGGGCTCAAGTCCACATCGTCGGTGTCTTACCAAGTCGATGAGCTCTGCAAGAAGGGCATTATTAAGCGTGACCCGAACCGGCCACGTGCCATGGTTATCTGTGTGGACCTGCCCGGTTCGAAACGCACGTTTGCTGAACCTGACGTTGTTGATGAAGAACGGCACACTCCGCCGAGCTATGTGCCGGTAGTCGGCCAGATAGCGGCCGGAAGCCCGATCTTGGCTGAAGAGCATGTCGAAGATCACTTCGCACTGCCAATTGAAGTGGTTGGTGACGGCGAGAATTCCTTCGTCCTTCAGGTTAAGGGCGACTCCATGGTCGATGCGGGCATTTTGGAGGATGACTGGGTGGTCGTCAAGGAGACCAAAGTCGCCCAAAATGGTGACTTCGTGGCCGCAATGCTCACCGACGATATTGAACCAGCTGCCACCGTCAAAGAGTTCATCTCTAATGACACGGGCATTTGGTTGATGCCGCACAACCGCGCATACAGCCCTATCCCCGGCGAGCACGCCACTATTATGGGTCGCGTCGTCGCCGTTTTCCGGAAATTGTAAGTTCGGATGTGGCTTTAGTTGGAAGTAAAAGTCTCCCAGTCCCTCCCCACTTACCCGAACGGACACTAAGTGGGGGTAGTCATACACGCCACTACTGGGACTTTCGTCTCATGTCTTTGAAAAACCCAACTTTCGGCAGATAATAGGTGTTGACTTAATTTTCCTGGGCATGTCCGATATTGCCCGTATCAACTATCAGGACACCACGTTATGTACGCCGAAGAACGCCGTCGACAAATCGCCTCCCTCACCTCGGTGAATGGTCGAGTAAGTGTCACTGAACTATCCGAACGCTTTAACGTCACCGCTGAAACCATTCGCCGTGACCTCACCCAATTGGACCGTAACGGCGCAGTACACCGCGTACATGGCGGCGCAGTCGCAACCAAATATTTTCAAACCCACGAATTTACAGTCGACGACCGAGAACGAACACGACCGGAAGCAAAAAACTCGATTGCTCATGCAGCCTTAAGCCTGCTCCCTCACCGGCCGGCCGGAATTTTCCTCGACGCTGGGACCACGACTGCAGCTCTAGCACAAGCAATTGCTGAAACCGGAAACGACCACGGCTGGTCCATCGTCACTAATTCTCTGCCTAACGCCATGACTTTGGCAGCGAACGGCTCCTTTGAAATCCAGCTACTGGGTGGCACTGTCCGTGCCATTACTGAGGCTGTCGTGGGTGAGACTGCCTTGCGTGCTCTTGGGCTGATGCGTGCCGATGTCGCGTTCATTGGTACCAATGCCCTGTCCATTGACCATGGCCTGTCTACCGCAGACCCGCAAGAAGCGGCTGTGAAACGAGCAATGGTATCCAACGCCCAAAAAGTGGTCGTGATGTGCGACTCGACCAAACTAGGCCGCGATTTCCTAGTCAGCTTCGCGGGTATTGAAGAAATTGACGTCGTCATCACAGACTCCGCAGCATCCCCTACCTTTATCGACAACCTCCAAGCACACGACATCGAAGTCATCGTTACGGAACGGGATAGCGCAGTCTAACAATCCAAGTAAGTAAGCTAGGGCTAATTAGCCCGCTTACGATCGGAGTTTGAATGTCTGCTCTTCCGTTGCTCGATGAAGATGCGCTGGTCCTTGGTCTATCCCCAGAACTAGCGACGGAGGAAATCATTGACATTCTGATCACTCGGCTCGCCGATGCCGGGCGCACCTTCGAACCGATGGAGCTTGAGGAACTGGTGTACGCCGCAGCTCCACACGCCCCAACGCTCGAAAACGGCATCGTCTCGGTATTCGTTGACCACGGCCCAGTTGCCCATGCCACGGTAGCGCTCGCGCTGCTTAACCAACCGGCCCCCATTGCTGGACTGGCAATCGTGGTCCTACCGAAACCCGATCCACAACTAGCAGCGCACGTCAACGAATGCCTGACAGCGCCGGAGGTCACGACGGCCCTATCGTCAACAAGCACAAACGCCTTGTTTGACGCGCTAACCACCCGCCTGACGGACCAACCTGTACCTGCGCCGAGCGACGTGCCACCTGCCTACGAGCGGCAAGACGTGGGCATTCCGGATGGTGCCGAAGCGTCAATGAAGTGGTGGACCCGCTTTAAAAACGGGCTCACCGGGAAATAGCTACTTAGCCAAACGGCCCTCGCCGACCGTGTTGTACAGCCAGTTAAAGAGCGGGTACAGCACAATAATGCCAACCGAGCCCCACGCAATGCCTTGGAGTTCCACGGAACCCACACTGATGGTCAAGTTGCCGATACCCACAATCAGGGCCGTCGCAGCGACCATCAGGTTCACCGGGTTATTGAAATTGACCTTATTGTCCATCCAAATGTTCACACCCAACATGCCGATAAGGCCGTAGAGCACCACCGTCGCGCCGCCGAGGACACCAGACGGAATAGTCAGAATCAGCGCGCCAAACTTCGGGATGAAGGCCAACGCAATCGCCGTCATCGCAGCGACCCAGTATGCCGCAGTCGAATACACCCGGGTTGCAGCCATCACGCCAATATTCTCTGCATAAGTGGTGGTTGCAGAACCGCCGCCAACACCAGCCAGCACCGTCGCGGCGCCATCGGCCATAAGTGCGTCACCAGCAAGGTCATCCAAGTTGCGGCCAGTCATCGCCGACACGGCCTTCACGTGGCCAACGTTTTCGGCGATGAGCACCACCAACACCGGCAAAGTCACCAAAATAGCGTTGAGCTGGAACGATGGTGTGTGGAAAGTCGGCAATCCAATCCACGGCGCGGCCTGAACAGCAGCGGTTGCATCTGGAGCCAAATTGCCCGAAACCGCAGCAGCGAACCAACCAACGACCACGCCAACCAGCACGCCAAGGCGCGAAATCATGCCGCGAGTTGCCACCGTGGTGAAAATGATGGTGAGCATAGTCAGCGCAGCAATCCACGGCTGCTCGGCAAAGTTCGATGCAGCAACCGGCGCCAAGTTCAAACCAATCAGCGCGACAATGGCACCAGTGACCACAGGCGGCATGACCATGTCCAATACCTTGCGGCCGGCAGCCTTGACCAGCAGGCCGATGGCGAAAAGCGCAGCGCCCGTGACCAAAATGGCACCCGACTGCGCTGCCAAACCTTCACCCTGCGTCGCTGCCAATGGCGCTAGGAACGCGAAGGAGGAACCGAGGTAGCTTGGAAGACGATTGCGGGTCAGCAGCAGGAATAGGATGGTGCCGACACCAGAGAAAAGCAGTGTGGTGTTGACCGGGAAACCGGTAATGAGCGGCACCAACAGCGTTGCGCCGAACATTGCGATGACGTGCTGCATACCGACACCAATGGTGCGCGGCCACGTCAGCCGTTCCTCCGGTGCCACTACCGCGCCGGTGGTGATCCGGCGGCCATCCCCATGCAACTCCCAGCCAAAAAGGCGCCCAGCAAACTCTGTATTTTTCACAGCGCCAACTCTACCGCCCGGGTTGGCCCCCGCCAGAACCGCTAGTTCGCCGGGACCACGAACTCCTGCAGTTCCTGCGCCAATTCCCGCGGAATCCGCACGTCAATGACGGTGCCGTTTTCGGTGTAGCTTTCATCCACGATTGTGCCAAACTCATGCACCCGGGCAACGATGTCGCCGCGGGTAAACGGAATCTCCAGCACCACATGCGCATCCAAGGAGTTCAGGAACAGTTCGATGCGGTCCTGCAGCTCACCGACACCTTCGCCGGTGCGGGCGGATACGAACACCACGTCATCTAGCAGGGCACGCAACTCTGCCAGCACCAATGGGTCCGCCTGGTCAATCTTGTTGACAACGAGCAGCTCCGCCGGGGCTTCGGCATTTTGTTCCCGAACAATGTCCGCGATGACTTCATTGACCGCCTTAATCTGCCCCAGTGGGAATGGGTCCGAGCCATCAACCACATGCAGCACGAGGTCGGCTTCCAGCACTTCTTCCAAGGTGGACCGGAAAGCTTCCACCAGCTGGGTTGGCAGGTGCCGGACAAAACCGACGGTGTCGGTGAACACAACAGTGCGGCCATCACGTAGCTCCGCGCGACGAGTGGTCGGGTCCAAGGTGGCGAACAAGGCGTCCTCCACCAGCACACCGGCACCAGTAATCGCATTGAGCAGGGACGATTTTCCAGCGTTGGTGTACCCAGCAATCGCAATCCGCGGCACTAAGCCCTGCTTACGACGGGAGCGTTTGACTTCGCGGGCCGTTTTCATCGACGCCAGTTCCTTGCGGATCCGCGCCATGTCTTGGCGCAGTCGCTGCCGGTCAGTTTCAATCTTGGTCTCACCTGGGCCACGCAGCCCCACACCACCATTAGAGCCGGCACGGCCACCAGCCTGGCGGGACATCGAATGGCCCCAACCACGCAGACGAGTAATCAGGTACTCCATCTGCGCCAGCGAAACCTGCGCCTTACCTTCCTTCGACTTCGCATGCTGCGCAAAGATATCCAGAATCAGCATCGTTCGGTCAATGACCTTGACGTTAAGCGCATTTTCTAGCGCCACAAGCTGGCCTGGGGAAAGTTCACCGTCCGCAATCACCGTGTCCGCGCCGGTAGCGGCAACGATATCGGCAAGTTCGCTCACTTTACCGGAGCCAATGTATGTGCCTGGGTCGGGTTTATCGCGGCGCTGCAGCACCGCTTCGAGCACGGTGGAGCCGGCGGTTTCGGCGAGCGCTGCTAGTTCATCCAATGCAGCTTCGGCTTCGGCGAGGGTGCCTTCGGTCCACATGCCCACCAGTACTACCTGTTCAAGGCGGAGCTTTCGGTACTCAACTTCAGTGATGTCCGATTGCTCAGTGCTGTGGACAGCGGCACGGTTCATCCGCCGGAGCGAGGAGCGCTCTTCAAGGTCCATCTGGCCGGTGGACGGTTGCGGTTGTGTACTCAGTTCAACATCGTCTGGTTCACTACCGTGTCGGATTCCATGGTCAGAGTTTTCTACAGGATCAGTCATTACTAACCCATTGTGCCACGACCTGCGGAAATTCTGGCAATCCTCGGGGAATTCTGCCGCCAGGCAGGACTGCAAAAGTGCAATTGATAACAATGTTGTGATGAATTTAGTTGGCCTCGCCTAAGCGGACTACACTTTTAATCCATGAACGTGACGACTGCAGACATGGCCAGCCTCGGGCTGAACTACTCCCGCTGGCAAGACGCTGCCCAGGCGGCAATCGCGACCAATGACTTGTTTGTCGACGGTGAACTACGCGGCGGCCAATTGGTTCGCTGGCAAGATCCAGCCTCCGGCGCCCGAATCCACATGTTGGGTGTTGAGCCATTCGCAACGTGGGTTGGTTTTGAAGGCACCCGCGAAGCAACTGCACACATCGACATGCTCGATGACGTGCTCGCCCTCATCGACGTGGTGGAGGCCGACGGGATGAAGGTCGGAACTGTTACCGCAAATTTGGCGCAGGGACCGCTGCTGGTTGAGGACGGCATGCAAGAGTTCCAGCAGGTGGCAATCACTGCACTTGCTATTGACGCAAAGCTCTACGATTCTGAGACGACCTATCGTGCCGAGCACGACGCTGCGCCCCGCATCCTGATCTCCGAAGGTGCCCTCGTTGTGGTGAACCCGTCGGGTTCGGCAAAGCCTGATTCCGCGGCGCGAATTGCGGGCACGGTCACTGGCGTCGAAAAGCGTACTAATGGCCTTACTGGGCAGGCGTTCTGGCATGTCATTGTGGACTCCCCAATCCCAGTCGATCTGTGCCTGCCAATCGACTTCCCAGAACCTGCGGTCGGCAATGTGATTTCCGGCCGTTTCAGCCTTACTGCAACTGTGCTAGAACCTGTTGGTGCCAGCTGCGGAACGGGCGGCTGTGGCAGTTGCGGAGGCGGCTGCGGCCATTAGAGTTGGAAGCAACATGAAACAGAGTCCACTTTTTCTCTTCTTCAGCTTCGCACTTGTCATAGTGCTGGTTTTGCTGTTGATGCGAACCCCACTGCTGCTCGTGGGGTTCCTTGCCGCGTCCATTGGCGTGGTTCTGGTTGGACGTTTCCTGCAGCCTTCCAACAGTGCTTTGGTCGATTCGCTCCGCTTGTCCCTGGAAGACCTCACCGACATCCTCGACCAGTGGACCGCCTTCCTGCACAGCAACGACCCTGAACAACTCGCGGACCGCACCTTCCGCCGCCCAGAGTTGCGCAATATGGACACCACCGTCGGCGTCATCGCGGAATTCCATGATTCTGCCGCCGCATCACGCCGCTGGGCTCGCACGGTTCACACCCGCCTAGATAGCAGCTACCGCTTGTCGGAGAGCGAACTAGAGCGGTTGCTCAACTCCACTGACCGCCACACCAGCGAACTCCGAGACTTGTGGCGCCGCGCCCGCGTAGCGGCTCTCGCTTACGGGCAGGGCCCGTCGTCGGACGAACTGTCCTAGATAGGCGAACAGTCCTAGTTAGACACCGCCGTTAGCGCCTGCCGAGCCTGCGCAAAAGTGTCCCCCGCTGCGTCCAACCACAATGTGCGTGGGTCGCGTTTGAACCACGCCCGCTGGCGACGAACATACCGACGGGTGCCTGTCACTGTCCGTTCCTGCGCTTCGGCTAGGTCATACTCCCCATCGAACATCGCCAACACCTGCGCGTAACCAATTGCGCGGCTAGCGGTCACCCCCTCACGCAGTCCGCACGGCAGCAAGTCTTCAACTTCCTTGACGAAACCAGCGTCAAACATCATTGCGGTGCGCTGCTCAATCCGAGGGTTAAGCCACTGCGTTTCCGTGCGCAGCCCCAAAATCACGGTGTTCCACCGCGGCGGCGCATCGATGGGCGGCGTGGACGCCTGGTAAGGCTTACCGGTCAGTTCAATGACCTCCAGCGCCCGGACAATGCGACGAGGATCTTGTTGCTCAATCGTGGCTGCGGCCTGCGGATCAATTTTCGCTAGTTCCGCGTGCAATGCCGAGACCCCAATTTCGTCCTGCCGGGCCATCCATTTTGCGCGCACGGCGGCGTCCGTGGGCGGAAACTCCCAATCGTCAACAAGCGACTGAACATAAAGCATCGACCCACCGACCAAAATCGGCACCCGGCCGCGCTGTCGAATACCTTCCACATCCGCGACCGCTGCCTGCTGGTATTTTGCAACCGACGCTGGCTCAGTCACTTCCAAAACATCAAGCTGATGATGCGGAATCCCGCGGCGTTCAGGCACCGACAACTTCGCGGTGCCAATATCCATACCGCGGTACAGCTGCATGGAATCGACGTTGACGACTTCCCCACCCAACAGTTCCGCCAGTTTCAGGCCAAGTTCGGATTTACCGGATGCGGTGGGTCCAACTACCGCAATTGGGCGCGGCAAACCATCAGCCCCAATGAACCCTGAGGCAGGTGCGTCCCGTTGGGTCACCACGACCACCGAGCCACAAAATATCCCACACCAAACTCCGTGTTATGCACCAATAGCTGCTTGTCCGCCGGTCGCTGCGCAGCCAAATCCATCCACAGCGGGCCGGTAAATAGGCCCACTGGTTCCCAGTTGTCTTGGCCAACTGACGCCAAATCTGCGGCGCCACGGTGGCTGGTACTGACATCACCCCCGGCAATCGCCTCGAGGTAGGACTCAATATCCACCGCGCGTTGCTGGAACGCCATTGGGGCACGCTCGGTCAGTGCGGCGGTCCCCTCCGCCACTACCAGCACCTTATTGGGGTACTCAGCCATATCTGGCAAGCCAGTCAGTACCAGCCCAACCGTTGTACCCGCCTCACGGGCTAAGTACCGGGCAACCAGCTCCGGCAACGTTTTGCCATAGCCGACGGTCAAATCAGCGCCCCAGGCTTTGAAGGAGCCTTCGTGTTCGGTATGCCAGCGTTCGTCGTCAGCAATGACCACGTCAACAGGTTCACCGGCAGCAAATTCTCGCACTGCGGCGACAACGTCGGCGTGCAGGCTAGCGGCGGCCGGATCGTCGCCGGCTAGGTCGCGGACCAGCAGCGGGGCTCCAGGGACAATGAGAAGTTTTGCATCCACATGTTCAACCGTAGCTAATGGTGGGTTTTGTAGGGGTAGTCATCCCACGAAAGGTTTCGGCATTTGTCATACTTAGCTATCTAAAGTTGTGCGTACAATTGCGTTCGCATTACATGTCTTGGCAGCCGTGTCGCGCGGCGGGAAACGAGGAACCGAAAACCATGTCAAACGAGAACCCAGCACCAAGCAAGGCCACCGAAAATGGCGCAAAGCCAGGTCCTAAGCCGGGTCCCAAGCCCGGTCCGCGCCCGGGCCCACGTCCTGGTTCCCGCGCCGCTGCTACCCCAGTTGTGCCAGTAGTCGTTGCCCCAGCGGAGGCTTTCGACCCGAATGAGTTCGGTCGGATTGATGACGATGGCGCTGTGTGGCTGAAAACTGCGGATGGCGAACGTCAGATTGGTTCTTGGCAAGCGGGCACAAAAGAAGAGGGCCTTAAGCACTTTGCCGGCCGCTACCAGGACATCGTGGTGGAGATCGAGCTGCTGGAAGCGCGTATCGTCTCCCACCCGGATGAGGCACCGAAGCTGAAGAAGGCGGCCGAGGAAATTGCCGCTACCCTGCCGGAGGCCACTGTTATTGGCGACATCGCGGCGCTCCAGCAACGTCTGATCACCGTCATGTCCGATGCGGACGCTGCTGGTGAGCAGGCCAAGCATGTCAAGGAAGAGCGGCGCACTGCGGCGATTGCTCGTAAGGAAGAGCTCGCTGCTGAAGCAGAGGCGATTGGTGCGGACTCCACGGAGTGGAAGGCCGCCGGAGACCGGCTGCGCGCCATTTTGGATGAGTGGAAGACGATTCGCGGTGTGGACCGCAAAACCGATGACGTGCTGTGGAAGCGTTACTCGCGCGCTCGGGATGCATTCAACCGCCGTCGTGGTTCCCACTTCGCAGAGCTCGACCGCAACCGAGCGAAGGCTCGCGATGTGAAGGAAGAGCTTGTCGAGCGTGCTGAGGCGATGCAAGATTCCACCGAGTGGAATGACACGGCGCGCGCGTTTTCGGCGCTGATGCAGGAGTGGAAGGCCGCTGGCCGCGCTCCTCGCGAAATCGATGACAAGCTGTGGGCTCGGTTTAAGGCCGCGCAGGACCACTTCTTCGCTGCACGGAATGCTGTGTCGAAGCAGCGCGACGAGGAGTTCGAAGCGAACGCCGTGGCGAAGGATGAGCTGATTGCGCAGTACGACGAGCTCATTGATCCCGACAAGGACCTAGACAAGGCGAAGTCGGCGCTGCGCGAGCTGCAGGAAAAGTGGGAGGAAATTGGTTACGTCCCACGTGGCCGTGTCCGTGAGTACGAAGAAAAGATTCGTGGTCTAGAAGGTCGCGTCCAGTCTGCCGAAGATAAGGAATGGCGCCGCAACGACCCTGAGGCGCAGTCCCGTGCCAATCAGTTCATTGTCAAGGCTGAGGAGTTTGAGGCGCAGGCCGCGAAGTTCGATAAGGCGGGCAAGTCCAAGAAGGCTGATGAAGCCCGTGCTTCTGCTGCGCAGTGGCGTGAGTGGGCTGAGGCTGCGCTGTCCGCAGTCGAGGACCGCTAGCTGCCACTAGCCTGCACAGCTAACACTAAAACCGGCTGCTTCCCGTCATTGTTACGGGAGGTAGCCGGTTTCGCTTTGGGCTTATTGACGTCCGCCGGGCGGCAATGCGACTTACGCCTTCAGATCTGCAGAAGCTGGCGCAGTGTCAGATTCGCTGTCCAATTCGTCAGCAAGCTCTTGGGCGATGAGTTCGTGGCCGGACACTGGCTTTTCTTCGCCGCGGGCCACGTCGATGACCAAGCCAATAATGGCGGCGACAAGCGTTGGCATGGCCCAACCCAAGTCGATGGCGTCGCCCGGTGCCCAACCAATCAGTGCGTCGAAGAGGGCTTCGCCGATGCCGGAAGCACGCAGGCTCATCATCAGTGCCCATGCGGTGGCGACATACAGACCGAAGTAGTAGCTAAACCGCATCCGCGGCTTGACCAGTGGTTCCAGCAGGCGCAGCGCCACCAGGGTCATAGCCGGTGGGTACAGGAAACCAATGATTGGAACGGCGATGGCGAGCACAACTTCCAGACCGGCAGTCGCAATGGTGATGGAAGTCAGGGTGAAAATGATCGCCCAGGCACGGTATGGGATGCCCGGCAGCAATTCGTGGAAGAACTCCGAGCAGGCGCCCATGAGGCCCGCTGCGGTACCGATGCAGGCCAGCAACACGATCAGTCCGAAAATGGTGCGACCGACTTCGCCCATGGTCAACGAGGCAGCATCTGACAACAGTGCTGCGCCTTCGCCGTAGGACGTTGGGTTTGGAATGACCTGACCCACTAGGCCAAGCCCCACATAGACCGCGCCAAGCAGCACACCGGCGATAATGCCGACATAGGTGGCCGAACGCACCATCGTGGCACCTTCAGGAACACCCTTGTAGCGCAGCGCCGAGATAACAATGATGCCGAAAGCCAACGCGGCCAAGGAGTCCATCGTCAGGTAGCCGTTGACGAAGCCAGTGGCAAGTGGATTCTCAGTGAAGTCACCGGATGGTTCGAGACCATTGTCCTTCAATTTCGCCACGGCAAGGATCACCAGAGCGGTGATGAGGATCAGCAAAGCTGGCGTGACAATACGGCCCAGCGAGTCCATCAAGTTATTTGGCTTGTACACCAGTGCAAAGGCCACACCGAAGAAAATGATGTTAAAGATTGCCGATGCGGTGGTGGAGTTCCAGCCCGTCAGTGGGACTACTGCGGTGGAAAAGCTCACTGCCCCGGTTCGGGGCATGGCGTAGAGCGCGCCGATGGACAGGTATACCAGCACGGGGAAGGCGTATCCGAAGATGACGCCGCCGCGGCGGGCAAGGTCGTGGATATTGTCACCGGAGATGGCGATGGCAATCATCGACACGACTGGCAGGCCGACGCCGGTCAGCAGGAAGCCGATCATTGCCGGAGTGAAGTTGCTGCCGGCTTCGACGCCCAGCATAGGTGGGAAGATTAGGTTGCCTGCTCCGAAGAACATGGAGAAGAGCATCAGACCAGCAATAAGGATATGCGTGATGGTCCGTTTGTTTCCGCTTTGGTTGGAAGCGGTCGCAGGCTTAGTCATCGTGAGGGTTCCGCCTTTCAACAGCCTGAGGTGTGGTCAGTGGTGTTGATGCTTTGGTGGCATCAATGCCCGCAGAATGTGAAAGCGCCGAGTTTCCCATGGTGGGGAAATCCGTCATTTCTGGGCCTGCGTGGTGGCTGGCGTTCTATTCTGGAGAGGGTTGCGACTTATTCTGTCGGCCGCGGTGGCGTTTACGACGTTCATCCACCTCAGTCGCCGCAGCGTCTGGGGTTTCCGAAGCTGCGGTGCGATGCGCTATGAGGTTGTTTTCCAACTCAGTTTCAACGCGACGCGCCTTGGTGGTGCGCGCCTGTGCCGCTGCAATCTGAGCTGGGGTTCGCCTAAAAACGATAGTTACCAAACTAGAAAGAACCAAAATGGCCGCCAGCATACCGAGGTAGTAGCCAACTCGCGTCACTGTGTCATTTCCTGCCCCCATGCCGGTCTGTTCCATCCACACCGAGAAGATGGAGAATCCGAACGTGAAAAAGGAACCTGCCGCCGCGATGTAGGCAACGAGGGCCTTTCGGGTCAGCAGCACCAGAGCGCTGCCCAGCACAGTAAACAGTGTCAGGCAGGTGGTGAAAACCTTCTCTGGCAAAGACAAGTCCAACAGTCCCGGACTGTTGGGGCCGAAGCCTCCTAAGCCAAGGGCGACGATACCTAGCGCCATGCCGATCAGGAGTGGGGCTTTAGCTCCGCCAAGTACTACTTGGGTCACGCCACCCTTGTCAGTTTTTTGCTGGTCATGTTGCATGTCTTGCTCTGAACTAGTCACAGCCGCATCCTATCGATTCTTCCTTTTGTTTGGCTGGGCGGCCGATTTTTGGCAATCCGAGACCAACTCCCACGGGTGCGGTGGTTGGGGTTTTGCCTGCTGCGCTCATGTCACCGGCTTTGGTTCGACGGTGGCTCAGCACTCCAGCGTCGGCTAGGAGGAAAAAGGGCGCCGAGCCAGTGACTTCCACGGTGACGTAGTCTCCGGCTCGGAGCTCGCCATCAATTCGGCCTTCTGGACGGAAGTGCACCAGACGACCGTCCCGGGCACGACCCGACATGCGGGCAGTTTCGGCGTTCTTCCGGCCTTCACCTTCGGCAATGAGGACTTCAACGACTCGGCCAATCAGCTTCGCGTTTTCTTCCTCACAAATCCGTTCCTGCAGGTTGAGTAGTCGCTGGTAGCGCTCAGCAACGACATGCTTCGGGACTTGGTTCGGCATCGTGGCAGCTGGAGTGCCGGGGCGCTTGGAGTATTGGAAGGTGTAAGCAGAGGTAAAACGTGCCTTCTCAACCACGTCTAGGGTTGCTTGGAAGTCTTCTTCCGTTTCACCTGGGAAGCCGACGATGATATCGGTGGTGATGGATGCGTCTGGCATGCGTTCGCGGACCTTGTCCAAAATGCCGAGGAACTTCGCGCTGCGGTAGCTGCGGCGCATGTCTTTGAGCACTTTGTCGGAGCCTGATTGCAGCGGCATGTGCAGCTGGTGGCACACATTTGGGGTCTCGGCCATCGCATCGATCACATCGTCGGTGAATTCTGCTGGGTGCGGGCTGGTGAACCGAACCCGTTCCAAGCCTTCAATATCACCGCAAGCGCGGAGCAGTTTAGAAAATGCACTCCGGTCACGCTCAAGTTCTGGGTCCGCAAAGTGCACACCATAGGCGTTGACGTTTTGTCCCAACAGTGTCACTTCCGATACGCCTTGGTCTACGAGTGCTTTGACTTCCGCGAGGATCTCGCCGGGGCGACGGTCGAGTTCTTTGCCGCGCAGCGACGGCACAATGCAGAAGGTGCAGGTGTTGTTGCAGCCGACCGAGACACTCACCCAGCCTGCGTAGGCAGATTCGCGTTTAGCTGGCAGCACGGATGGGAAAGCTTCTAGTGCGTCGACAATTTCCACTTCGGCTGCTTTATTGTGTCGAGAACGCTCCAGCAGTGCTGGCAGGGATCCCATGTTGTGGGTGCCGAACACCACGTCAACCCATGGGGCTTGTTTGACGACAGCGTCGCCGTCTTTTTGAGCCATGCAACCGCCCACGGCAATTTGCATGCCTGGGTGGCCGTCTTTGACTGGGCGGAGTGCACCGAGGGTGCCGTAGAGCCGCTTGTCAGCGTTTTCACGGACTGCGCAGGTATTGAAGACGATGACGTCTGCTTCGGTTCCGTCTGCTGCGCGCACATATCCGCTATCTTCCAATAGGCCGGATAGCCGCTCGGAGTCGTGGACGTTCATTTGGCAGCCAAAGGTCCGCACTTCGTAGGTGCGGGGCACGGCAGGGGCGGGAGAAGCTGGGGTATTCACGTGTTGAATCCTATCGCTTCCCCACCGGCGGGCTAAATCCCTGCGCTATCGGCACGTAGCTGCGCAATTCGTTCATCTAAAGCTTGCCGTGCCACCGGCATGCTCATGCCGCCGGGGAATCCGCGCCGGGCCAACATACCGAGCAGTCGGCGCAGCTCTTTGTCGTATTCATGCCGGTCTGCTGGCGGTACTTTCAGCGCGCGTGCCTTCTTTTCGACGATGTCGCGGGCGCGGCTTTCTTCATCATCAGCCGTGATCTGTGCCAGCGCTTCTTCCCTATGCCGCGTCGCGACGCCTTTGCGTACCAGTTCTTGGTTCAGCGCGGCTCGGGATTTTCCGCGGCGCTGGTGGCGTTGCCGTACCCATTCCCGAGCAAAGTAGGCGTCGTCGAGCAGGTTGGCTCGTTCTAGGTCTGCAACTACTTCGTCAATCAGTTCTTCGGGTGTGTCGGGTAGTGCGCGGCGCAGCCGGTCGGTGAGTTCGCTGGTGGAGCGGGCTCGCTGGTCGAGCAGCCGCAGCGCACGGGCTTTAATCGGCGCTTTGGCTTCTTCTTTTGCACGACCGAGCGGGTCGCTGCTGTCGCCAGCAGCGATGCTTTCGATGGCCGCCCGGAGTCGGTCGATTCGGTCCGAGTTCGGTACGGCCATGGACTACTCGTCCTCGTCGGCGAAGTCGATATCCGGCACTACATCCGCTGGATCGTCAGCTGCAGCTTCGGCATTCTTCTTCGCGTATGGGCCAACCCCGAGTTTTTCCTTCAGCAGCTCTTCTAGCTTTGCTGCGAGGTCTGGGTTTTCCTTCAGGAAGTTTCGGGCTTTTTCCTTACCCTGTCCGAGCTGCTCACCTTCATAGGTGAACCAGGAGCCAGACTTGCGGATCAAGCCGTTATCGACACCCATATCGATGATGGAGCCTTCTCGGGAAATGCCTTCGCCGTACACGATGTCGAATTCGGCAATCTTAAACGGTGGCGACACCTTGTTCTTCACGACTTTGAGCTTGGTGCGGTTACCCACGGCGTCGGCACCGTCTTTCAGGGTCTGAATGCGGCGCACGTCGCAACGAACGGAAGAGTAGAACTTCAGGGCTTTACCACCGGTGGTGGTCTCTGGGGACCCGAACATCACACCGATTTTTTCACGCAGCTGGTTAATGAAGATAGCGGTGGTGCCAGTCTGGTGCAGCGCACCGGTCATTTTACGCAGCGCTTGGCTCATCAGACGGGCCTGCAGACCCACATGGGAGTCCCCCATTTCGCCTTCAATCTCAGCTTTCGGCGTCAGTGCAGCGACGGAGTCAATGACAATAATGTCGATGGCGCCAGAGCGCACCAGCATGTCGGCGATTTCTAGGGCTTGTTCACCAGTATCTGGCTGTGCAACCAGCAGATTGTCAGTGTCTACCCCGAGTGCACGCGCATATTCCGGATCGAGCGCATGTTCCGCGTCGATAAAGGCGGCAATGCCGCCGGTGCGCTGCGCTGACGCAATCGCGTGCAATGCAACGGTGGTTTTACCGGAGGATTCCGGGCCGTAAATCTCAACAATACGGCCGCGCGGGAATCCGCCAATACCAAGAGCTACGTCAATGGCAATGTTGCCGGAGGAGATAGCACTAATTGGTGGGCGGTCATCATCGCCCAGGCGCATAATGGCACCCTTGCCGAAGTCCTTTTCAATCTTGGTTAATGCAAAGTCAAGTGCTTTTAGCCGCTCATTGTTGTTCGCTGCTGTTGCGGCTTTCTTTTTCGTTGCCACTTGAACTCCATTCATGTCTTGGTCGGGACGTGCGTTGTCAGAACTATCGGTGATGTCAGGTTCGTTGTGTGTGTTAGTTAAAGTCTCCACGCAGCTTTGGACGTTGCCGCCTGCTGGTGGGTTCCCTCACGCCGAAAATCAACCTGGGGACATCATGCCTTATCGTTCGGATTACTCTTTGCAGGATAGTCGAACCACTGTTCGATTCCCAATCCGACACGCCGTCTTATTCATCTACGCCCAAGCGTCGTTCTTCCGGCACATCAAAGTCCATACAGAGCAGCTCCCATACTCTTCGCAAGTCCGCACCAGCTTCAATCGCTTCGCTGGGGCTCTGCCCAAGGTCTACCAGCACGTGAGTATCCAGCAGGTAGGCGCCTTTCGTGTCGCCGAATTCGTCGCGAACTAGTTTGTGGAACTTCGTCAGGGTCATTGCCATAGCGCCTAGCGTAATGCACCGACCTGAATGAACACCGTTCAAGACTGTGCGATAGTTTGGTGCCATGAAACAAAACACGGTCACCGGCATCGCGCTGGTCGCAGCCTTCGCCGCACTCATCATTGCCCTCGGCGCAGTCTCCATCCCAGTGGGTGCCGCCGGCGTCCCCATCGTCCTGCAAAATATGGGCATCCTCCTTGCCGCGTTCATCCTCGGCTGGAAGCGCGGCGCCCTCGCCATCGTCACGGTCCTCGTCCTCGGCCTCGTCGGAATTCCTGTTCTCGCGGGCTGGCGTACCACCCTATCGGCACTGCCTGGCCCAACCACCGGCTACCTCGTCGGCTACATCCTCGCCGCCGTTGTCGCCGGTCTCATCTCCGCTACCGCCATCGGCCGGAGCAAGCCCATCCAGATCACTGTATTCATCGCCGCTGGTCTGCTTGCCGCCATCGTTCAGTACTTCTGCGGCGCAGTATGGCTCACATTCCGATTCGACATGGGCTTCTGGCAGGCCTTCTGGTTCACCAACCTGCCTTTCGCCCTCGGCGACACGCTGAAAGCAGTTGCTGCAGCTCTGACTGCCGTCGCAGTCCTTGCCGCCGTCCCCGACCTACGCACCCCAAAGAACTAGCCCGTCATGCCCAGCATCGTCTTCGACCACGTCAGCAAGTCTTTTCAGGGTGCCCCAGTCCTTCGCGACATCTGTTGCACACTCACGGAGCGTCGCATTGGCATCATCGGCCCGAATGGCGGCGGCAAGTCGACATTTATGCGCCTTATCAATGGCCTGACTGACCCGACCTCTGGTTCTGTTTCCGTCGACGACCTATCCGTCGCAAAGCATGGCAAACAGGTCCGTAAAAAGGTGGGGTTCATCTTTTCTGATGCGGACAACCAAATTGTGATGCCGACTGTCGCCGAAGACATTGACTTCTCCCTGCGCCAGACCAAACTGCCAAAAGACGTCCGAAAGCAGAAGGTGCAGGAGGTCTTGAACCGGTTCGGGTTGGAGAATCAGGCGGACCAGTCGCCGCACACGCTTTCCGGTGGGCAAAAGCAGTTGTTGGCGCTGGCCGCGGTGTTGGTGCTGGAGCCAGATATCATCGTCGCCGATGAACCCACTACCCTGCTTGACCTGCGCAATCGCCGAATGATTGCGCACACATTGCAGCAGTTGGACCAGCAACTTGTCGTCGTCACCCATGACTTGGACTTGCTTGACGGCTTCGACCGCGTGCTCTGCATCGACGACGGCCACATTGTGGCAGACGGCACCCCGGCCGACGTCGTCGCCGACTACACCGCCCGAATGCTGCAGGAACCGCTGGCATGAACCTCACCCTTGGCCTCTACGTTCCCGGTACGTCCATCATTCACCGCACCCGGCCTGGCTGGAAAATGATTGCGGTTGTGCTGTTCATTATCGCCATCACCGTGCTTATTGACGGATTGGGGCCGGCGCTCGGAGTGCTGGCCTTTTCGGGCCTAGGGTACGGTGTTGCGCGGATTCCTTGGCGGGTGGCGTTAGGGCAGCTCCTGCCTGCCTTACCTTTCCTCATGTTCATTGCCATCATTCAGGCTTTTTATGGCAAGTGGGAGCAGGGGCTGATTACGACTATTACCGTGCTGGCGTCAGTGGTCGCGGCGACGCTGTTGACGCTGACTACGAAAGTCAGCGACATGATGGACGCACTCGAAGCAGTCCTCGCCCCTACCCGGAAGATTGGCGTGCCGGTGGACACGATTGTGCTGACTTTGTCGCTGACGCTGCGGATGATTCCGTTGCAGCTCCAGACTGTGCTTGATGTCCGCGATGCCCGGAAGGCCCGCGGCTTGGGGATGTCTGTGCTGGCTTTCGGAGTGCCAGTTATCGTTCGGACAATTAATCGGGCCCGAAATATGGCTGATGGCCTAGCCGCCCGTGGTGTGGGTGACTAGGCCATCGGTGTGGCTGCGCTGGCAGCCATGCATTTTTGTGCTTACTGGCCGCGCAGTTCGCGCAGCTTAGCGGCAACTTCTGGGTTGGTCTGCGCGCCGGTGCCTGGGTTCAGCTGGCCCTGGTGCGAAGTTCCCGATTCAATTGCTTTGTCCTGGTTCATCTGAGCGCGAATCTGCTCCAGGCGAGAGTGACCAGCCAGCTGCACACCAGCGAACTCGACCTCAGCCATACGACCCTGAACGGAGTTCTGTGCTAGTTCTGCCTGGCCCAAGGCGTTCGCGTAGCGACGCTCAATCTTGTCCCGAACCTGATCCAGGTTAGGAGTGGAGCCGGAGGACAGCTCGTTCATCGACTTCAGCGACTCGGAGACCTTCTCCTGCATCTTCGCCTGCTCCAACTGCGACAGCAGCTTGGTCTGCTCGGCAACCTTCTGCTGCAGTGCCACCGAGTTGCGCTCGACGGCCTTGCGGGCCTGTGCGGCCTGCTGCAGCGACTGGTCGTGCATTGCCTTCAAGTCTTCAACAGACTGTTCCGCAGTCACCAGCTGTGCAGCAAAGGCTTCCGCAGCGTTTTCGTATTCGACAGCCTTCGCTTCGTCGCCTTCGGCACGAGCCTTGTCAGCCAATTCCAGTGCCTGACGGGTGTTGCTCTGCGTCTTTTCAATATCCGCCAGCTGACGGGTCAAGCGCATCTCCAGCTGGTGCTGGTTACCGATGACAGCTGCGGCCTGCTGAGAGAGCTCCTGGTGCTGGCGCTGGGCATCCTCGATAGCTTGCTTAATCTGTACCTTCGGGTCGGCGTTCTCCTCGATCTTCGAGTCGAACAGCGCCATCAGGTACTTCCAAGCTTTAACAAACGGGTTCGCCATGGTTATTCCAGAGCCTTCCTTCAGCATCTATTGTGTAAAAGAATTTATTGCGCGTTACTGAGCTTAACTTACCCGCGGGTTGAACATGCTGCAGCAAGCTCATCCGCAGCAGCAGACAACGCCATGCTACTGGCAGCGTCAAGCACAACATCGGAGACCGTGACATCCAACGCCGAGCAAATCGAAGCGAGCAATTCCGAGGACACTTCCTTGCGTCCCCGCTCCAACTCCGACAGATAACCCGGGCTGATAGCCGCGAGCTCAGAAATATCGCGAAGCGAGGAACCCGACGCAGCACGACGGGACCGCAGGGCCTCCCCCAAGGCTTCGCGCAGCAGTGGCTCAGGCTCCCGAGCCAACAGCGCCGGCGAATCCGGAATACGCGGTTGCGGTGCAGTTAAAACCATTGATTTATTTCCCATTACTCTGTCCAACGTCCGAGGAACCACTTTTGTTCCCGAGCCGGGCTACTAGCGAGGATACCGCCGCGGCAACCGCTTGTTTACGGATTTGCGCACGCGAACCAGCGAACTGATGCCGTTCAGCCACGGGTTCTTGGCCAGGTAACGCGAAGCCCAGCCAGACTTCGCCCACAGGGTGGCCATCCTGTTCCGTTGGTCCAGCAACTCCGGTCAGTCCCACACCAATGTCCGCGCTGCAGCGCTGCTGCGCCCCGAGTGCCAAATACATTGCTGTGGACTCCGCCACAGGACCATCGGTCGCCAACACATCCTCCGGAACGTCAACAAGCTCCGCTTTTAAATCTGTGGCGTAGGCGACAAACCCACCGCGTAGCGTCCCGGACGTGCCGGGGACATCTGCGAGCGTGGCCATAAACTTGCCGGCCGTGAGGGATTCAGCAGCCGCAATAGTGAGCCCGCGCTCCAAAAGGATGCGCACAAGGCGGGAAACAACGGAGGCATCTGGAACAGCGAAAGAACTACTCATGCCAACTTTCGGGCATCCAGCAGGTACTGAATACCGGTAACGACCGTAATAATCAGCGCGGCAATCATCACTACCCAGGCGACAGTGGTGACCCAACCGGCAATCGGCAGAATGAACAAGAACACCGCCAACGTCTGCGTCGTGGTTTTCAGCTTGCCGCCCTTAGACGCAGGCACAACCTTGCCGCGGCGCAGCATAAACATGCGCCAGATGGTGATACCTAGCTCGCGGATCACAATGATGACCGTCACCCACCATGGCAGCACCTGGATAATGTTCAGCCCAACCAATGCGCCGATCATCAATGCTTTGTCCGCAATCGGGTCCGCGATTTTGCCGAAGTTGGTAATCAGGTTGTACTTGCGGGCAAGGTCGCCGTCTAACTTGTCGGTGGCCATAAGCAGCGTGAACACGCCCAATGCCCACCAGCGGAATGTCGTGTCTTCCCCACCGTGGCTCAGTAGCAGCCACAAGAACACCGGAACACCCAGGATCCGGAAAACGGTCAGGGCATTCGGCACGTTCCAAGCAGAGACGGTGGATTCAGATTTGGTCACGTAGCCAGTCTAACCCGCGTTGTTTTCCTTGCCGTCAGCGCCGTCGTGAACATTCAGCGCATCCGACCATGGCACTGGCACCGCGCCTTGGCTCTTATCCCGCATATTCTTCAGCCAGGAAGCAACCACGGTCACCGCGAGCGTCACCACGATGAAGGCCAGGGACACCCACGTGGAAATCTCCGGCACCGCCACATTCTCGCCGCCATTAATGAACGGCAGGTTGTTCTCATGCAGCGCGTGCAGAATCAGCTTGGCACCAATGAACGCCAAGATGGCGCCCAAGCCCCACGCCAGGTAAATCAGGCGGTCCAACAGACCATCCAGCAGGAAGTACATTTGGCGCAGCCCCATCAGCGCCAAGGCGTTTGCAGTGAACACAATGTATGGCTCGCTCGTCAGGCCATAAATAGCCGGGATGGAGTCAAAGGCAAACATCAAGTCAACGAAGCCAATGGACACCAGTGCGACCGCCAACGGTGTGAAGTAACGCTTGCCGTTGATGCGGGTGAGCAGCCGGTCCTTGTCGTAATTGTCCGAAATTGGGACGGCTTTGCGCAGTACCTTGATGACCGCCATGTCCTTCGGGTCTGGATCTGGCTCATCCTTGACTTCGTCGATGATGGTTTTCACTGCGGTGTACAGCAGGAAAATACCGAACAGGTAGAAGACATCAGACCAAGCAGTAATCACCGCGGCGCCAGCGACAATGAATACGGTGCGGAACACCAGCGCCATCGCAATGCCCAGCAGCAGCACCTTCTGCTGGTACTTCCGTGGGATTTTGAAGGTGCCAATGATCAGCGCGAAGACAAAGAGGTTGTCGACGGAGAGCGCCTTTTCGGTGACATAGCCGGAGAAGAATTCAATGCCACGGTCATGTCCCCAGTAGAAGTACAGGAACGTACCGAAGATCCCGGCCATCACGACATAGAACAGCGTCCAGTAGCCCGCTTCTTTGAGTGACGGTTCGTGCGGTGTGCGCACATGGGAATAGAAGTCGAAAGTGATGAAACCGACCACCACAATCGCGGAAATAATCCAGATGGACAAGGGCACGTGCATGCAAAAACCTCCACAACAGTTCGTCATTGTGGAGGTCTCTCCCACTCCGCTTGCGCGGAGCTAACTGGGCCGGGGCCGCCGTGGGTTGTGGGAAACCCTGGCAGCAAACCGTGTTGACGGCCGCAGTTACGAGTGGGGATACTCCCCTCCGGAACAAGCCCCCACTATAGGCGATGTTCGCGGCGGGGCGCCAAATCACGCCTTTCAGCTAAAACATCCCTTGCGTCGGGTTGGCATCAACGACGTTGACATCTTCGTCGTCGGCCGCGTCTTCCTTCGGCGCGTCCTTCGGGTCGGCACCCTTAATCATCCACAAAATGGTGTCCAACTCCTCTGGCTTAATCAGCACTTCACGTGCCTTGGAGCCTTCGGATGGTCCGACCACACCGCGGGTTTCCATCAGGTCCATCAGGCGGCCTGCACGCGCGAAACCAATGCGCAGTTTGCGTTGCAGCATGGAGATGGAACCCGACTGGGCCTGCACCACGGCTTCAACGCCCAGCAGCAGGTCTTCCAAGTCATCACCGATATCTGGGTCGATATTCTTTTCAGCTTCGGCCTGCTTGTCTTCGGTGACGCCCTCGGTGTAGTCCGGTTCTGCCTGTTGCTTCGCCGCTTCCACCACTGCTTGGATCTCGTCGTCGGAGACGAAGGCACCCTGCATACGTACCGGTTTCGACGCACCTTGCGGGATGAACAGCCCGTCGCCCATACCGATGAGCTTCTCGGCACCAACCTGGTCCAAAATGACGCGTGAGTCGGTAGATGAGGATGTCGCAAACGCCAGTCGCGACGGCACATTCGACTTAATCAGACCGGTGACGACATCGACCGATGGGCGCTGCGTTGCCAGCACCAAGTGAATACCGGCGGCACGTGCCTTCTGGGTAATACGCACAATGGAATCTTCAATTTCCCGCGGCGCAGTCATCATCAGATCCGCTAGCTCGTCCACGATCGCAACGATCATTGGGTACGGCTTGTACACACGCTCTGAACCCAGCGGCGCGGTGATTTCACCGGATTTCACCTTGCGGTTGAAGTCCTTAATGTGGCGCACCCGAGACTGCTTCATGTCCAGGTAGCGCTGCTCCATCTCTTCCACCAACCACTGCAGTGCCGACGCTGCCTTCTTCGGCTGAGTGATAATCGGCGTGATCAGGTGCGGAATACCTTCATATGGTGTCAGTTCCACCATCTTCGGGTCCACCAGAATCAGACGCACTTCTTCTGGCGTTGCCCGCGTCAGCAGCGACACCAGCATGGAGTTAATGAACGCAGACTTACCGGAACCGGTCGAACCGGCAACCAGCAGGTGTGGCATCTTCTGCAACGAGTGCGAAATGAATTCGCCTTCAATGTTCTTGCCAAGCCCAATGAGCATCGGGTCGTAGTTCGCCACCGTCTCCGGCGCATTCAGCACATCCGCTAGACGCACCATTTCACGGTCGTCATTTGGCACTTCCACACCGACGGCAGATTTGCCTGGGATCGGCGTGAGCAGGCGCACGTTGTCGGTTGCTACGGCGTAGGCAATATTGTCCTGCAGCCCAGTGATCTTCGAAATCTTCACGGCTTGGCCGAGTTCGATTTCGTAGCGAGTCACTGTTGGTCCACGCGAAAAGCCGGTGACTGCTGCGTCCACGTTGAATTCTGCGAACACTTCAGTGAGCGCTTCGATGATGCGGTCATTGGCAGCGGTTCGGGTTTTTGGCGCGTCACCATCAATGAGCAGCGAGGTCGATGGCAGTTTGTAGTCGCCTTCTGGTTGGCGTGCTTCGCGTGCCGGTTCGTCCTTCTGCAGTTCCGACGCCGGGGTCGAGGCTGGGATCTTCGACGCGTCAATGCCTGAGCGCGCCGCAATCATCGCCATCCGTGCCTTCATTGCCTCGGAGACGGCTTCGTCGCCGTTGCCTACTTCCTCGGCTGCTGCCTCACCTGCACCCACCGCGTCTGCCGCGTCGTTGGTGACGACCGGTTGCGGTTGTGCTGCCCGTTGTGGGGCTTGTTGACGGGTTGGGGCTGCCGAAGTGACTACCGGAATCTCATCAGTCGCTGGATCATCATCCCAGTTTGCTGGTGCCGGCCGACGCATCGAGCGGGTCGGTGTTGGCGCTGCGGCAGCAACTGCTGATTCAGCAATGTCACCAAATTCGTCGTCGTCCTCAAATGGCAGTTCTGGTTCTCCAACTGGAGTGACTGGATAGTTATCCATCGGGCTGGCCTGGCGGCGCGCCCGCGATGGTCGAGTATCAGTTGGTAGGTCTGCTGGCAGATCAGCTGCTGCGTTTCGAGGCGCGCGGCGTGGGCTCCGGCGGGGCCGAGTTGCTGCGACTGGTGCTCGACCGAGGTCATGGAGATTGTTGTCAATCGGGTCGTCAGCCAGATCCTGTTCGTCAATAAGCTCCGAATTCGCGGTGGAACCGGAACGCAGCGACAAACCGTAACCAAGGAAACCACGGCAGGCATCAATGACTTGGCCAATGGTGGTGCCGGAGAAGAGCAGGCAGCCATAGAAGATCGCGATGAGCAACAATGGAACGGCTACCCACGCGGTAAAGCCGGTGGCCAGCGGGCCACCGATGAGCTGGCCGATGACGCCGCCAGCCTCTTGGCGGCCGGCCCAGTCGCGTGGTCGGCCGGCACCAATGTGGACCAGGGAGAGCATCGATACGACGATGATGCTGCCGCCAGTCCAGAGTCGAGGCTTGACTGCTCCGCCGAGGGTGGCGTAATTGACGCGGAGCATCAGGCCCAGCGCAACGCCGACCAACACTAATGGCAGCGCAAACGCGCCAACACCGATGACGGATCTGACTGCAGCTTCAATGCCAGCGCCGACGGGTCCGGCCAAGCCGAACCACACCGAGCAGGCCAAGACGATGGCAAGGCCGAGAATGGCTAGCGAAATACCGTCGCGGTCAGGGGCTGGCTCTCCTTCCCCACTGTCGCTGGTCTCTGCAGCGTCAAGGTATTCGGTGTCCGCTTCATTGTCGATGGGTTCGTCGAAGTCATCTTCGGCGGCAGGCCGGTTGGCGATTTTTCGGCCAGCAAGGCTGCGGGTGAGCCCGGAAACGCCTTTAGCGGCACCGCCCCATGCCGAGGCGAGGCCACGGCCGACAGCGTTAAAAGCACTTCCAGTGCGCTCGAATTCCTCGGTGGAGGTCGTAGGTCCCGATGGCCGGGTGCTGCGGTTGTTGCGATTAGACATGGCAGGACGGCCTGCGGCCCGAGTTTGGGGCCGCGTAGCTGACGAACGCGAGCGACTGGATGTTGACATAGTGCATACAATAGCCCCTTAAGTCACACCATTCACATAAGTAACTGCCTTCCCAGGTGATCGGCGTGTCACAACTCGGTGCGGTGTACTCCAGTCATGTCGCCGTCAACCTCAACCCGGGTCCCGTCCCGGCCGTACAGCCAAAGCACCAATTCACCCACATCACCACGAATAGTCACCGAATCACCCGAGTGGCTGTCGTGCGCAGTCAGTGCGGCCCCATCCGTGCGCATCATCACCACTGTTTTGGTGGACTTGCCCAACATCCGCGGAGCAGTCAGCTTCAGCAGCTGCCACAGTTCCTTATGTGCGCTTGGCGGTAACTCGCGCGGTTCCCAACCAGGTTCTGCACGGCGAACATCTTCAAGGTGGACAAAATACTCGGCCATATTGATGTAGCGGTCGGCCCAATTCATCGGGGACCATTTCGGTGCCCCACCGCGGAACTTGTCGACGAGCACTTCAAACGGTTGGCGCGCAAACTCCGCCTCAATCTCATCATTACGTTCTGCTTTGTTAAACAGTAGCTTGCCCAAGATAGCGTCTGGACGGTTTTCTCGGGCAACGAGGTGGGCGGCGAGGTCATGGGTGGTCCAGCCATCGCACAGTGTTGGTGCGTCTGGGCCCTTTTCTTCTAGAAGGTTGGCGAGTGCATTGCGTTCAGATCCAGAAAAGCTCATACCCTAAGGCTACTGCCGAGAGTATGAGCTTGGGATAACGATTGTGGCAAGCAACTAACGCCCGCCATTCCAGTTACTGGCTTGGTCGCACAGTTTCCAGTTCTTCGTCTTCCACTGGGTCGTCGTCAACCAGGATTGGCACGATAGTAGGAATCACCATCGGGCTACGCTTCCACTTGTCTTGGACAAAGCGGGAAACCTTGCGGCGGACTTCCTGAGCCATGCGGTACGGGTTGTTTTCACCCGAGCCGGCTTGGTCAAGCATGACGTTATCCACGACTTCTTCGATTTCCGGAACCATCCGCTTAGCGTCGTCCGAGAAACCGCGGGTCGTCACGCTTGGCTTATTGATTGGTCGGCCGGTGCGGTTGTCAATCACCACGGTGACGTTAACGAGGCCGCCCTCGCCCATTTCGCCACGCTCGGAGAGCACATCGGCGCCAATATCGCCCATGGTGGTGCCATCGACGTAGAGGTTACCGACTGGAATCTGACCAACGACGCGTGCCTGGCCATCGACCAAGTCCACCACGACACCATTTTGTGCCAGCACACAGTTGTCGGCAGCAACACCAGTGGAAATAGCCAGTTCCTTGTTGGCACGCAGGTGGCGCCATTCGCCGTGCATTGGCATCGCGTTGGACGGACGCACTGCGTTGTACAGGAAGAGCAGCTCGCCGGAGTAACCGTGACCAGAGGTGTGCACCTTGGCGTCGCGGCCAGTGATGACCGTAGCGCCGATCTGGGACAGCATGTTGATGACACCGAAGACTGCTTCTTCGTTGCCTGGCACCAGCGACGAAGACAGCACAATGATGTCGCCGGCGCGGACCGTGATCTGGCGGTGCTCCCGACGAGCCATGCGGGACAATGCCGCCATTGGTTCACCCTGGGTACCGGTGGTGACCAGCACAACCTTGTGTGGTGCCATCCGTGCAGCATCGTTCATTTCCACGATGGTGCCTTCTGGTGCTTCCAGCAGGCCCAGCTGCTGCGCAATCCGCATGTTGCGGATCATCGAGCGACCATTGAAGGCAACCTTGCGGTTCGACTTCACAGCTGCATCGATAACTGCCTGTACGCGGTACACGTTGGAGGCAAAGCAGGCCACGATAACTCGCTGACGAGCTTCCGAGATGATGCGGTGCAACGTTGGTGCGATGTCTGCTTCCGAACCAGACACACCAGGGGTGGTCGCGTTGGTGGAGTCGCACATGAACAGGTCGACACCCTCGTCGCCGAACCGGGACATCGCTGGCAGGTCAGTTGGGCGACCATCTGGCGGGGTCTGGTCCAGCTTGATGTCACCGGTCATTACAACCAGGCCGGCACCGGTCTTAATGGCCAGGCCGAGGCACTCTGGGATGGAGTGGTTGACATCGTAGAAACGCAGGTTGAACGGGCCAAAGTCCTTGGTGCTGTCGGAATTGACTTCCACCAGCTTTGGACGCTGACGGTGTTCCTGACACTTCGCAGCAATCAGCGCGCAGGTAAAGCGGGAACCGACAATTGGAATATCCCCGCGCTGCTTCAGCAGCCATGGGATGGCACCGATGTGGTCTTCGTGTCCGTGGGTAATGATTGCCGCTTCGACGCGGTCCCACTTGCCTTCCAAGTAGGAAAAGTCCGGCAGGATCAGGTCAACGCCTGGCTCATCGGAGCTTGGGAAGAGCACACCACAGTCAACGATCAGCAGTCGGTTGTGGTACTCGAAAACGGTCATGTTGCGGCCGATTTCCGAGATGCCGCCAAGGGCAACAATGCGCAGACCGTTGCGTGGTGCTGCAGGTGGTTCCGGAAGTGGCTGGGTCAGGTCAGCGCCTTGCATGGACTGCACGACGTTGCGGCGGCCTCGGCCACCGCGTCCGCCACGGCCACTGCGGGAACCACGGTTGGAGCCGCTATTGCTGTTGCCACCGTTGCCACCACGACCGCGACCGCGGCCGCCGCGGGAACCACGGCTACGGGACTGGGAACGGCCACCCTTGTTGTCGTCCGACTTCTTCTCCGATGGCTGGTCGGCGGACTGGCCGGACGCCTTGTCCGAAGACTTCTCGGAGGTAGTGGCGGTATTGTCGCCAGACTTATCAGCTGGTCCGCGATGTTCGGACTGGGTCACTTCAATTTCAGACTCCGCGCCTGCTTTGCGGACAACGCGGCGCGAACGGGAACGAGATTGAGTCATTTACAGGGCACCTGCCTGACGCATATCGTCGGCAAGCATCTGTAGCTGCTCTTCAGAAAGTGGAATCTGTGGCAAGCGAGGTTCTCCTGTCTCAACGCCCTGAAGGTTCAGGGCTGCCTTGGCGAACGCGACGCCGCCCGTACGGGCCATCGCGCGTTCAAGTGGTTTAAAGCTGGCGTTAATTTCCCGTGCACGGGCGAGGTCGCCTTCCTCGAAGCTCTTCCGCAGTTGCGCCATTTGGGCTGGCACTGCATGGCCAATCACCGAGATAAATCCAGTGGCCCCCACTGCCAAGAATGGCAAATTCAGTGGATCATCGCCGGAATACCAAGCCAAGTCGGTATTAGCAATCAGCTCGGCTGCGGCACCAAGGTTACCCTTTGCGTCCTTAACTGCGGTAATCCGCGGATGCTCGGCAAGTCGGTAAATAGTTTCCGTTTCAATCGGCACTACCGAACGCGACGGGATGTCATAGAGGCAGACCGGCAGGTCGGTGGCATCTGCCACAGCGGCAAAGTGCGCTACAAGGCCGTCCTGGCTCGGGCGAGAGTAGTACGGGGTTACGACCAGCAGCGAATCCGCACCGGCTTCAGCCGAAGCCTTGGCCAGTTCAATCGATTCTGCAGTGTCGTTGGTGCCGGCGCCGGCACACAGCTTGGCGCGGTCCCCCACGGAAGCTTTCACTGCCTTGAGCAGCTCAATTTTCTCCGCCAGCGTCGTGGTTGGGGATTCGCCGGTCGTACCAGCGAGGATGAGACCATCGACTCCGTTATCAACCAGGTGATTTGCTACGCGGACGCCGGCGTCGATGTCCAGCTTTCCGTCGGAATCAAATGGAGTCACCATGGCAACGGCAACTGCACCGAAATGTTCGGTGCCACGGTTGGAGATAATTCCTGTGGTCATGATGGTGAAGATACCTGTTCTTTAAGGGTTTGTTGGTTGTCGCCATGCCGAAATTCGGCAAAACTTTGAAGTTATTTAGTCGACTAGCCTTCCATGACATAGGGGCTGGTGGCGACTTCACTACCATCTCGGAGGGTGCTGATATCAAAATCTCCGAAGGCCACGGGCGCTGCGGCTACAAGTAGCCGGAGGCACGCAATTGCAAGCGAGCGGATTTCAATGTCTGCATGCTCGGAGGCACGCATGCCAATGAAATGGCGCCATGACCGATAGTTTCCAGTGACTACGATACGTGTTTCAGTGGCAGTTGGCAGCACTGCGCGGGCTGCTTGCCGGGCTTGTTTGCGCCGCAGCAAGGCGTTTGGTTCGTCGGCAAACTTCTCTTCCAGCGCATCCAGTAGGCGGTTGTAGGCCATGCGGGATGCGTCCACGGAACTTTCAAAAACTGCCCGGAGTTCTTCATCATCGGCAATGACCCCTGGAATCACCACTCGGTTTTCTGATTCCGGGACAAATCGCTGCGACAGTTGACTGAAGCTGAAATGCCGATGCCGAATGAGCTCATGCACTGCCCCTTGCGATAGGCCACGGATGTACATCGTGGCATTTGCATGCTCGAGCAGCGAGGTGTGCCCGACCTCCATGATGTGGCGGAGGTATCCGGCATTGGTGGCAGTTCGTGGATTCGGCTTATCCCACGTTTCATAACATGCCCGGCCAGCGAACTCGATCAGTGCTTCCCCACCGTCGGCATCAGTTTCCCAGGGAATATCAGCCGGTGGATTGAACGCCGTATGGGCGATCAGATCCACATTCAGTGGGACGATATCGGACACAGAAGCACACCTCAGCGCGTCGTAGACGGACAGTTACTTGGGTAAGCGTACCCGCTACATTCCGAGGAAATGCTCCAGACCCACGGTCAGGCCCTTGTTTTCTGCAATCTTGCGCACACCGACCAACACGCCTGGGATGAAGGAGGTGCGGTCGTAGGAGTCCTGACGGATGGTCAGCGATTGGCCTTCGGTACCGAAAATGACTTCTTCATGTGCCACCATGCCGGTCATCCGCACTGCGTGTACTGGCACGCCGTCCACATTGGCGCCGCGCGCGCCGTCAAGGCTCTGCTCAGTAGCGTCCGGCTGCGTTGCCATTCCGTGCTCCTGGCGAACCCGCGCAATACCTTCTGCGGTGTGTACTGCGGTACCGGAAGGGGCGTCCTTCTTATTTGGGTGGTGGAACTCGATGACTTCTGCGGACTCAAAGTACGGCGCGGCGAGCTCAGCAAACTTCATGGTCAGCACGGCGGAAATCGCAAAGTTCGGCGCAATCAGTGCGTTAGCTCCCTGCTGCGTCCACTCTTTGACCTGCGCTAGGCGCTCTGCGGTAAACCCGGTGGTACCCACGACAGCGTGGATGCCGTTGGCCAGCACAAATTCCAGGTTGCCCATGACCGCGTCTGGAATGGTGAAATCAACTACGACCTGCACGCCAGCGTCAACAAGCTCCTGGAGGTCATCGCCGGCGTCCAACGCTGCAGCCAACTCCAAATCCTCGGCGGCCTGCACGGCGGCAACCACAGCCGACCCGACGCGTCCCTGCGCACCCAACACACCAACTTTAATTGCCACGGTTCTGCCTTCCATTCGGTTATCCCATTATTTCTTCCTTCTACCCTAACTACTGCCCGCTCCGGCCGGTGAAGTCGGTAAGTTCATTGCGTGGAGGAAAAGATTTTGCTTATTGACGATTCGGGCCGCCAAGTCCCCCGAACCCACCAGACAGCTGGTTTGCTATGCGCGGTTACGCTGCTACTTTCCGCGTGCTCTGCTGCCGGCGATGACGCAGAAGCTCCACAACCGGAAGACCCTATCCACACGGATCTCGTCTCCCCTTCCAGCTACAATGCGCAGCCTCGGGACGCCATCGCCGATGGCGGCGAGTTTGCCACCGCGCTGGATTTTTGGCCCAGGCAGTTCAACCCATTTCACAAAGCTGCATCAGCACACGCTGCGGACGTGTGGAACTGGTACGGGCCACAGCTAGCCTTAACCGACTGGAAAGGCCAGTGGCACTACAACGCAGAATTCTTGGACAACGTTGAAGCGGAAGTCAAAGACGGCAAAACAGTGGTGACCTACACCATCGACCGCAACGCCAAGTTTGTGGACAACACCGACTTGGACTGGGAAGCCTTCGCCGCGACATGGCACGCCAATAGCGGCGCCGACCCTAACTTTGAATCAGCGCTCACCAATGTGTACTCCCGGATTGAATCGGTACAACCAGGCGCGTCGCACAATCAGGCCGTCGTGACTTTCACTAATACCGTGGAGAATTGGCAACGCTACTTCCCCACCGTGCTGCATCCGGCAGTCGATACCGCCGAGGAATTCAACTCCGGCTTTGTCAATAATTTGCCGCGTGAATGGGGCTCAGGCCCCTTTGCCCTCGTCACTATTGATGCCGAGGCTGGCGCCATTGTGTTTCAGCGGTCCGACAATTGGTGGAGCGAGCCCGCGAAGTTAGAGAAACGACGTTTCATTCAGGTCGATGCCGCCGATGCATTAACCGCTTTTCGAGGCGGCAAAATCAACGCCCTCGATGTGTCCATCCGCGAACGCATGACATCCGCCCGCGGCATGGAGGGCGTCGATATTCTGGAGGGCGTAGCTCCTACCCGACGACTCTTCCTCCTAGACGCCAATAGTCGCCCGCTGCGAGACCCGTCGGTTCGCCGCGCCATTTTCGCGGCGACTAACCGGAAGCAGATTTTAACTAGCCGCTACGAAGGTATCCCGGCGGCGCAGGAACCACCGAACTCGCTCATGTATTTCCCGTGGCAAACGGGCTACCAAGACAATCTCAGCGCCACGGTTGATTTCGACCCAGAGCAAGCAAAGACATTGCTTGATGACGCAGGTTGGAAACCAGGAACCGACGGTATTCGTCGCAAAGCGGGGCAACGTTTGGAAATATCCATACCTGCCACGGACCGCACTGACAGTGCCCGTGCGGCGCAAAAACTATTGCAACAGCAACTCCACGAGATTGGGGTTGCATTGGAGCTGGTGGAGCGGCCCGGTCAGGACGCACTCGCGTTATTCGGAACGGAACAAGACGGACGCGCGTTCAATGGGGCGTTGGTAGTTCAGGAGGCACGATTCGCCGATGGCGTGGCGAACTTGGATGATGTGACCGGCCCTGGTGGTCTCCTCGAGCGGACCGGAATCGATAACGCGGCGTTGCGGCAGCATGTTGCTGGGCTGTGTACCGAGTTCGATTCCGGGAAACAGCTCGCCCGTGGGCGGCAGGCAGAGCATGCACTGTTTTCGCAGTTGACGATTCTGCCGATGTCGATATTGCCGGGCGAAGTTGCCGTCAAACGTGGCTTAACCAACTATGGACCGGCAGCGTTTGCACAGCTGCCGGTCCAGGATGTTGGCTGGGAACTTTAGTCCTCTTCGACTGGGACCAAGGAGATCTTGCCGCGGTTATCGATGTCCGCGATTTCTACCAGGATTTCATCGCCAACGTTGACAACATCTTCAACCTTGTCGATGCGCTTGTCGCCGCCGAGCTTGGAGATGTGCACCAAACCGTCACGGCCCGGCAGCAAGGACACAAAGGCACCGAAGGCAGTGGTCTTCACCACGGTGCCCTGGAAGCGCTCGCCGACCTTAGGCAGCTGCGGGTTCGCAATTGCGTTGACCTTTTCCATCGCTGCATCGGAAGCTTCGCCGCTGGATGCCGAGATGAACACGGTGCCGTCATCTTCAATGGAGATGTCCGCGCCGGTTTCTTCGGTGATGGAGTTAATGGTCTTGCCCTTTGGACCAATGAGCTCACCAATCTTGTTGACTGGGACCTTCACCGAGGTAATGCGTGGTGCGTATGGGCTCATTTCATCTGGGGAATCAATAGCTTCCGCCATGGTTTCCAGAATGATCAGGCGGGCTTCACGAGCCTGCTCCAGCGCGCTCGCCAGCACCTCGGATGGGATGCCGTCCAGCTTGGTATCCAGCTGCAGCGCGGTGATGTATTCCTCGGTACCGGCAACCTTGAAGTCCATGTCGCCGAACGCGTCTTCTGCGCCGAGGATGTCGGTCAGTGCAACGTACTCGGTTTCGCCGTCGACTTCACCGGAGACCAAGCCCATGGCGATACCCGCAACTGGAGCCTTCAGTCGCACACCTGCGTTGTACAGCGACATGGTGGATGCACACACCGAGCCCATGGAGGTCGAACCATTCGAACCGAGAGCCTCGGAGACCTGACGGATGGTGTACGGGAAGTCTTCGCGAGATGGGATGACTGGGACCAGCGCACGTTCCGCCAACGCACCGTGACCGATTTCGCGGCGCTTTGGCGAACCAACGCGGCCGGTTTCACCGGTGGAGTATGGCGGGAAGTTGTAGTGGTGGAAGTAGCGCTTGGACGCTACTGGGCCCAGCGAGTCAATCTGCTGTTCCATCTTCAGCATGTCCAGCGTGGTCACGCCCAGGATCTGGGTTTCGCCGCGCTCGAACAGGCTGGAGCCGTGTGCCCGTGGGATGAGGCCGACGCCCATGCCCAAGGTACGGATGTCCGAGGTGTTACGGCCATCAATGCGGAAACCCTCGGTGAGGATCTTGTCTCGAACGATGTCACGCATCAGTGCGTTGTAGGCAGCGGTGATTTCCTTTTCGCGGCCTTCGAACTTCGGCGCGATCTGCTCGACGATATCCGCCATGTGCGCGTTGGTGGCGTCGTCACGCTGCTGCTTTTCTGGCAGGGTCAGCAGCTCAGCGAGCTTGTCGGAAGCGGACTTAGCCACAGCGTCGTAGATGTCATCAGTAAACGCTGGGAATACTGGGAACTCCGCTGCTGGGCGGGCAGTCTTTTCAGCCAACGCAATCTGTGCATGGCACAGCTCTGCGATGAATGGCTTGGCAGCTTCCAGACCGTCGGCAACAACCGTTTCGGTTGGGGCTGGCTTGCCGCCAGCGATCTTCTCGTGGACAGATTCGGTGGCGCCAGCTTCCACCATCATGACGGCGACGTCTTCGACGGTCTTGCCGCCAACCTTCTTTTCCACGATGCGGCCAGCGACGACCAGCTCAAACAGCGCTGCTTCGTGCTGCTCGTGGGTTGGGAATGCCACCCACTGGCCTTCTGGGTGGTCTTCGTCAGCGATCAGCGCAATGCGGACACCACCGACTGGGCCGGAGGTTGGCAGACCGGACAATGCGGTCGCAGCCGATGCAGCGTTAATCGCGACAACATCGTACATGTCCTTAGGGTCCAAGGACATGACGGTGACGATGATTTGAACCTCATTGCGCAGACCCTTGATGAAGGTTGGGCGCAGTGGGCGGTCAATCAGACGGCACGCCAAGATGGCGTCAGTGGTTGGGCGACCTTCGCGACGGAAGAACGACCCTGGGATACGGCCAGCGGCGTACATGCGCTCTTCGACGTCCACGGTCAGTGGGAAGAAGTCACGGTCATCGCGTGGCTGGTTGGATGCGGCAACGGTTGCCAGCATCATGGTTTCGTCATCCAGGTAGGCGGTGACGGAACCTGCGGCCTGGCGGGCCAATTCACCGGTTTCAAAGGTGATGGTGCGGGTACCGAAGTCGCCGTTGTCGATCTCTGCTTCTGCGAACCAGATGCCATCTTCCTCGATAGCTTCAATCTTGCGGGTTGGCAGCGGATATTTCGTTGCCTGGTTCTGCTTGTTGTCAGACTTTGGGTTCGAGCGGCGTACTTTGTTACGGGCGCGTGGGCTCAAGGAGCACTCCTCATTATTCATAAGATGGCGGTCTTCGGTGCCGCCTCTAGCATTCTTCTTGGTTCTTCGTATTAACCGGCCACCATTTTAACAGCCCGAGCCTTGAAAAGGCAGTTCGCCGACCCATAAACGTCAAAAAGCAAAAACCCACGCCCCCTAGACAGGGAACGTGGGTTGAAAAAGTCTTCAGCAGACCGGAGCTTAGCGACGCAGGCCGAGGCGTGCGATCAGGTCACGGTAGCGGTCGATGTTGTTGTCTGCCAGGTACTGCAGCAGACCCTTACGACGACCAACCAGCAGCAGCAGACCACGACGAGAGTGGTGATCGTGCTTGTGGAACTTCAGGTGCTCGGTCAGGTTGTTGATGCGCTCAGTCAGCAGTGCGACCTGTGCTTCTGGGGAGCCAGTGTCGGTCTCGTGCAGACCAAATTCGGACAGGATGGCCTTCTTCTTGGTGGTATCCAGAGCCATGGTGTTCTCCATTCATTGTTTCAGTTCACTGGGAGGCTCCGCGACGAGTAATCTGGACAATCAATGAAACGATTGACCGGGCATCTCGCGGTTGAGCTGGCATCGCGCGCTCGAGCAACTGTCGTGAACCACAGTCACAGCCGAAGCACCACCTTAACAGTTCGGCTGGCAGAACTCCAAAACCCTGCTATAAGGCGGCGCACAGTCTTCCGCCAAGCGCGGCGCTAGCTCAGATGAGCACAGGCCGAGCGGGTCTTTTGCACATCCTCATGCATGGCATCAATCAGCTCATCCACGCCGTTGAACTTCAACATTGGCCGAATAAATTTCACAAACTCCAGCCGCGCGATCCGACCATAGAGCTGCGCATCCTTGTCCAACACAAAGGCCTCGACCGTGCGCTCTTCTGCATCGAATTGCACATTGGTGCCCACCGAAATCGCGGCAGGATAACGCACACCTGCCTGCATATCGCCGTCAATGGCACCTTCATCCTCAATCGACAACCAACCGGCATAGACCCCGTCCGCAGGCAGCGCCATCTTCTCGCCGAAGTCAATATTCGCGGTTGGGAAGCCCAACTCCTTACCCCCGCGACCCTGGCCGTGAATCACTTCCCCAACCACCGAAAATGGCCGACCCAGCGCCCACGCGGCATGCTCAACATTGCCCTCGGCCAAATAGTTGCGAATCAACGTAGAGCTCACTGTCTGGTTGTCGTCGACCAGCAGCGGCACAATATCCACTTCAATGCCGGCGGCAGCACCCTGTTCGCGCAGGGTATCGACAGTACCGGCGGCCTTATGGCCATAAGTGAAGTTCTCCCCCACCAAAATGGCGCGCGCCTGCAAACCATCACGCAGGAAACGGTCAAAGAACTCTTGCGGAGACAGCGCCGCCAAATCCTTCGTAAAGCTGACCGCCAAAATGTGGTCCACCCCAACTTCGCGGGCCAATGCGAAGCGATCGCCGAGATGGGAAATCATCGGTGGGACGCGGTCGGGACGCACCACGGCCAGTGGGTGTGGGCGGAAGGTCACTAAAACACATGGCAGGCCTAGTTCCCGGGCGCGTTGCACCGCCGCGCCAATCAGTCGGCGATGGCCACGGTGGACCCCATCGAATGTGCCGACGGTGACCACAGCGCCACCCATCACAGGAACTTCATCAATGCCATACCAGATGTTCACCAGAGCCACTCTAATGCCTAGGATGGCAATATGTCTGATCCGATAGCAGATTCCGGGCTCGTTATTGTTGACAAACCAGCCGGAATGACCAGCCACGACGTTGTTTCCCGACTGCGCCACGCATTTGGCACCCGCAAAGTTGGGCACGCCGGCACGTTGGATCCGATGGCCACCGGCGTGCTGGTTGTCGGTATTAACCGCGGCACCCGTTTCCTGCCGCACCTGGTGGCGGACACCAAGTCCTATGCGGCAACCATTCGCCTCGGCGCAGCCACCACTACCGACGATGCGGAAGGTGAAGTTGTCAGCAGTAGTTCCGCCGCGTCCGTGACTGAGGACCAAGTTTTGGCGGCGATTGCGGCCCTGACCGGTGATATTATGCAGGTCCCGTCTGCGGTTTCTGCAGTGAAGATTGATGGCAAGCGCGCCTATCAGCGGGTACGCGACGGTGAGACCGTGGAGATTCCGGCGCGGCCAGTGACCATTACGCGGTTTGACCTGTTGGATTTTCGCCCTGGCGAGCTGTGCGATGTTGACGTGGAGGTTGACTGTTCTTCCGGCACGTATATCCGTGCGTTGGCCCGTGACATTGGGCAGGCATTGGGGTGCGGCGGTCATTTAACGGCGCTGCGCCGTACCGCGTCGGGCAGTTTTACGTTGGCCGATGCCCAGGAGTTAGAGGCGTTAATGGCCCGTCCGGGTGAGGCTGAGCTTTCAGTGTCGCTTGATGACGCATTGAAACGGTGTTATCCGGTGCGCGACATCACGGAAGCGGAAGGCACTGGTCTGGCGCTGGGTAAATGGCTGGGGCCGATCGGTCTCAAGGGCGTGCATGCGGCGGTGACGCCGGATGGCAAGGCTATTGCCTTGATTGAGGAGTCTGGCAAGCGAGCTGCGAGTGTCTTTGTGGCGCGGCCTGCCGGGCTTTAAAAGACGGTGGCGACGGTGATGATGTAGCCGTCGTCGATGGTCCACGTACCTTCGATGTGGTGTACCGGCGTTGGTCGGGCCAAAATGTAGCTGGTGAAGGTTCCATCTGGGCGCAAGTCGATTTCGGCGTCTTCGAAACCGAGCCAACGGTTAGTCAGCGGGAACCACGCTTTATAGGTTGCTTCTTTAGCGCAGAACAGCAGGCGGTCAGCGCAGTCCACCCCAGCGCGGTGCAAGTTCAAGCGTTCGCTTGGCAGCGAAATACTGCCGAGGACGCCTTCCGGCAATGGTTCGGCAAGTTCGGCGTCCACGCCGATGGCGCGCATCTGGTTCTTTGGGGCAACGACCGCGGCTCGGAAGCCGTTGGTGTGGGTCAGGGAGCCAACTAGGCCACGAGGCCACATCGGCATACCCCGTTGGCCGCGCAGGATTGGTGTCATGGATGGGCGGCCCGTCAGGGATTCGATGGCACGGTGGGCGCACCATCGGGCGTCTCCGAATTCGGCTTTGCGGTGGTCGACTGCTCCGGATACCAAGGCGCGTTCTAGTGGATGCAGGCCTTCGAAGTGGTCTAAGGAGTTTTCGGCTGCCCGCATCTGATGAAACGTTGCTTGTGTCGGGAGCATTTCCCGGGTCAACACAATCATCGAACCTCCAATACTGGATACGGCCATTGTGTCCGCCATGGTCGGGATTCCCATTCGTGTGGGTACCCCAACGACACATCGACATGGGTTACACCGTCGACG
This sequence comes from Corynebacterium ulceribovis DSM 45146, assembly GCF_000372445.1. Classification (GTDB taxonomy): domain Bacteria; phylum Actinomycetota; class Actinomycetes; order Mycobacteriales; family Mycobacteriaceae; genus Corynebacterium; species Corynebacterium ulceribovis. Next base: position 805,452 of record NZ_AQUY01000001.1, on the reverse strand, counting down.
GTGAGCTCTCGTGGCATGTGCAGATGACCATAAATGACTTTGTCAGCGTGGTAGCGGCGTGGCCAGTCCTGGGTATGCCGAGAGCCGGACCACAGCCCAATTTCTTTAACGAAAACTGCTGCCATTACTTCGCGGACCAACGGCCAGTGGTTGATCAGAACCGTAGGGCCTTGTACTTGGGCAAGGCGAAGCACGCTGTAGCGCAGTCGTTCACGGCACCATTCGACCGGATCTTTGAACGGTTTAATGGCAAATTCGTCAGTGAAGACGATCTGACGCTTATGTGCTTCCGCGATGGCTTGCTCGGGGGAAATCCCAGGCCGTCGCCAGGTGTAGTCGTACAGAGTGAACAGTGGGCAGATAGTGTGCTCACCGAACTTCGGGTATGGGTCCTCGGGAGTAAGCACACCGATGCGACGGCAACCCTCCACGAGCTCGTGGTACTTGTCCATGCCAACACTGCTGTCGGAGGAACGGGAAAACAGTTCATGGTTTCCCGGAACCCAGATAACTGTGTGGAATCGAGAGTTGAGTAGTGAGAGTGTCTTCAGGATCAACTCGGTGCGTTCAGCGACGTCGCCAGCGACGATAAGCCAGTCATCGGGTGACGTCGGCTGGACTAAATCCAGCTTCGGCCCATTCTGTTTGACGGCAATATGCAGGTCAGAGACGGCCCACAGTGTCTTCACGCTGTTTCCGCCTTTCTTGTCTGCTGAACTCACACACGAACCATAACACCAGATGTCACATCAATACCACTAATACCTCTGGCAACTTCTTTAACAGTTATTTAGTTAGCGCTAAGGCTTCCCACTCTCCGGAACGGTATCGCCAACTGACAAATGCCAGACGACACAAAATAAATGCCATCAGACCGCTCCAGATGCCCACAAGACCCCACTGGAAAACCAGTGACAGCCACACAGGCGGCAGAAAACCTATCGCTACGGACAACATCGTCGCGTTTCTCAGAAATGTTGCATCGCCAGCGCCTAAAAGTACCCCATCCAACGCAAAAACGACTCCACCTGCGGGAATCATCGCCACCAATATCCACCAAGGCCGAGCAATTGCTGATAGCACGGCGAGATCAGAAGTGAACAGCGCCGGCAGCAACCTAAAACCTGCCGCGAATATCAGCGCCAAAGCGGAGGCTAGTACCGTCGACCAAACAGTCACCGACCGTGCCGTTGTCCGAGCATGCTCCCGAGACCCAGATCCTAATGCCGCTCCCACCAACGCTTGCGCGGCGATAGCCAACGAATCCAACAGCAAGGAAATCAGATTCCATAGCTGCAGCAGAATTTGATGCGCAGCCAGTCCCGGTGCCCCACCCACACGCGGTGCCACAGCAGCAGCCGACAAAAACGCCACCTGGAAACTCAACGAACGCAAAATCAGATCGCGACCGAGCACCAACTGCACTCGGATCAGATGCCAATCTGGTCGCCAACTGCCGTGGTGATGACGAATCAATGCCGTCAAAAAGCACAGGGACGTAATGGTTTCACCAGCCAGGTTCGCCCACGCAGACCCGACGACTCCAAAGCGATTGACCATTGGCACCAAAATAAGTGTGGCCGGCACAATCCCGGCGAGCACAAAATACAGCGGCAACCTGACGTTTTGAATACCGCGAAGCCAACCATTTCCGGCTTGTGTCATCAGTGTCAAAGGAATGCCCCACGAGGCGACCTTGAGCCAGCTAGCAGCAGCACCGGCGATGTCACTATCGGCGGCTAACCACTGGGTGAACTGTCCAGCACCGGTGTGGATGACGGCTACCAGCGCCAACCCCACCAGGAATGCAATCCAGGTAGCTTGCACACCTTCATGGATCGCTCCAGCCCGGTCACCTTCCCCGAAGCGCCGTGCAGATCGGGCAGTTGTGCCATAGGCCAAAAACGTTAGCTGCGTGGTCACCATCGACAGCACAGTCGACCCAGCCGCTAACGCCGCCAACTCAACGGCGCCACGGTGTCCCACTACTGCGGTATCCAGCAGCACATATAGCGGTGGCGCCGCCAACACACCCAGTGCCGGCAGCGCCAACGACAGAATTTTGCCGAAGGACACCTGGTCCTTCGCTACTGCGTGGATGGAACCACCACTTCAACCAACGATTGCACCAACGCCGCTCGATCGCCTTCGAAGGTGTAGCCGGAAGCTCGGGTATGTCCCCCGCCGCCAAATACCTCCGCAATCTCCGCAACGTCAACAAGCTGCTGGGAACGCAGGGACGTCCGCCACACCCCTGGGGAGTACTCCTTGAACACGGCAGTGACATCGGTGTCGTTGGCAGTGCGGACAATGTCCACCACCTTCTCCACCTCGTCGTGGCCGACTGTCGACATCATGTCGTGGGTAACAGTCACGTGAATAAGACCCGAGCCACCACCCCACTCTGGGACCAAAGTCGCCGTACTCATTGCGGCGCCCAGCATTGGGAAGAAGTCGAACTTCATGCCATCGAGCAGCTCAGTGGCAATGAGCTTCGGGTCCAGTCCGAAGGACAACAGCTTCGCGGCGATGGTGTGCATCCGTGGTCGACCCCAGCGGAAGGAACCAGTATCGGTGACCAACCCGGCGTACAGGCAATGCGCAATGTCGCGGTCAAGGCCAATGCCCCACACTTCAATCAAATCGAATAGCAGCGAAGTGGTGGATTCGGCTTCGGTATCGACCAAGTTAATGTCGCAGAAGCCATCGTTGGAGTCGTGGTGGTCAACAACGATGCTGGTTTTCGCGTTGCGGACATAGTCCTCGAGGGCGCCGGTGCGGGCAATAGAGCCGCAGTCGACCACGAAAACTGCATCCACCTCGTCAACCGGCGGCAACTCGGCGTACGGGGTGAATTGGTCGGACGCTGGAATGGAATACAGCGATTTCGACAGCAGAGCGTTTTCCCCATAGGTATGCCATACCTGGCGGCCAGCTTTACGCAGCGCCAGCGCTAAAGCTGTAGCCGAACCAACAGCGTCAGCGTCCGCGTGCACATGGCAGATGACAACAACTTTCTGGGCCTTATTAATGGTGTCCAGAATCTCGTGCAAAACTGCGCCGTTACGACGCGAGATGGTAGTGCCTTCTACTGGTGCGATCACTACCACTCACCTGGCTCTTCTTGGTCAGCCTCCGGCTTACGGTATGGGTCAGCATCTCCAGAATACTTGGCACCTTCAGCTTGAGCTGCAATCTCTGCATCGCGCTGACGAGCCTTCGCCAATACCGCTTCCAAGTGGGCGGATGCCTCTGGAACGGTATCGACCTCAAACTCTAGGGTCGGGGTGTATCGTACGCCGAGCCGGCGCCCCACCATGGTGCGCAGCTGGCCGCGGGCGCGAGCCAGAGAGTTCGCGGCGGCGTCCCAATCCGGTTCATCATCGATGTTTCGACCGCGGACGGTGTAGAAAACGGTGGCGTTGTGCAAATCGCCAGTGACTTGGCAGTCAGTGACCGTCACGAGTTCAAGACGAGGGTCTTTAATCTCCGAGCCAATCGCTTGCGCCACGATATGCATAATCTGTTTGGCAAGTTGGCGTGCGCGTGCTGGGTTAGCCACGATGTCACTCTCCTCGGTCGGGAACAATTCAGATTCTAAGAGTACCCCGATTCAAAGACACACAAGACAGCTGAACCCCGCAGACGTTCGAAAACGCTCGGGGCTCGGGCTACTCGTGGGACATTTGGGCGGGTTCAGGGCTTCACACGGTCACCGTCGGAATACCATCAGCGCCATTTTTACGTTGTTGACGATGAATCGGCCGAGCTGAAAAAGCAGGTTCCGACGGCGGCGCAGCGTCCGGGCAGTAGGCAGCGGCGCATGTTCTAGAGACAGGATGTAGTCATCTTTACCGCTGGTTGGATGTCCATGTGCTGGATTATTGTCGCTCATGACAAATTCCCCTTACTCCGGAATGAACTGCCAGCCCGGCAGCCCTTTGGCCTTGTAAATGAACAAGTAGTGCAGTACCAATTTGGTCCAGTGACCTGACAAACCGATTTCTCCGGTTGTGTAGCGCAAATCACGACCAGTTCGATACTTCTTCTTATCCGGCACGACCGGCATCATCACCATCGAAGCGGCTGAACCAGTCGTCAAACCGGTGCCGGCGGATGCAATACAAGCGGCACCCATTTCCGCCATGGATGCTTTATGCGGCATCGCAGCGTTGCCGTTTTTGATGCGATCGACGATCGATAGCGCGGCTGCCTTGCCCATTTCACCGGATGGCTGACCGGTACGGGGCGGGGATGGCGCGATACTTGTTCCGTTAGGACTAACACGCGGCCGCGAAATCTGGTGCGGCGGTGCAAACGCAATCCCAACCGCCCAGATGTTGTCGAAAGCAGCAGACTGACAGGTCTGCGGCCAGTCCGCTGCGGACCACTGCTCGAACGGCTTCTTGGTGTAGTCGGCATCGACCAGCATGAAGCCATTGGGCGCAAACAAATCGTCAGAAATGTCGGTGCCGTCGGGGGCGTGTGCGCTGAGTGGAACGCCACCAAAGGGCGGTAGCAGCATGGCGAAATCAAATGGCAGCTCGTGGTAGGAGCCATCTAGAGTTTCGAAATGAATGATGCCTTCTTCGACTTTGTGGACATGCGCGCCGAGAATGGCTTCTACGTCGCGCTCACGGAAGAGTGATTCCGTCCAAATCTTCGAGGTCGTTTCATAACCTTCTTGCATGAACACCATCCCGCCGACCCCAAAATCCCCGAGCTCAGCTTCATTGGTGAGGTAGATAAGACGGGCCTTGTCGCGAACCCCTGCTGCACGCAATTCATGGTCGACATTGAAGGTGTATTCAAAAGCGGCTCCCTCACAGGTGCAGGTACCGTGTCCCATGCCAACGACCAATGTCTTTTCCTCGCCGCGTTTCAGGTCGGCGATAACTTTCTGCAGTCCTGCTCTCGCCTCAACTGCGTGGTCGGCGGTACATACTGACAACGAGTGTCCGCCTGCGTCTGGTCCAAGTCCCTCAGTCATATCGAACCGCAACTGTGGTCCAGTGGCATTGATGAGGTAGTCGTAGCGCAAGCGCTCGGTCTTTCCTTCTTGGCCGGGGCCAGCATAGGCAATGTCGACGGCCCCGCGGGAACTTGCGTCATCGCCTTCGGGCCAAATGGCGGTGGCATAGGCCTGACGGAAATCTATGCCTTTCTTGCGGTAGATAGGTGCGAGCGGAAAGACTACTTTCCTCTTCTTCATCCGCCCTACTCCGACCCAGATATTGCTTGGGATCCAGTTCCAATCGGAGTTAGGCGAGACGACTGTAATGGTGTGGCCTTCGGGAAGTAAACGGCTGAGATGGAGAGCCGCGGTATGACCGGAAACTCCAGCGCCGAGAATGACAATGTCTGACATGGTCAACTCCTAGCTAGTAGGTGGACACCCCCAACGCTATGCCCTAGGGGGTATATCTACAGCAAATGTGACATATGCCCCTTCCAAGCCACTCGCTGCATCCGATAGCTAGCAACCCGATCGGACACACTCTTTCCTGCTAAACCCCCGAGTGCTCGTCCCCGAGTGCTGGTCGCCGAGTAGACCACCTCAGACAGGAAGTTGGTCAAGAAAGCGAAAAGACCGGTCAGCAATTTGCTGACCGGTCTTCACTTCGTCGCTAAGCACACAACGTGGCGTACTTGGACTGCCTTAGGTACGTGGTACCTCAACCAGCTCGTAGGCTTCAATGATGTCGCCGACCTGGATGTCCTGGTAGGACAGCACCATACCGCATTCGTAACCTGCGGAGACCTCAGTGACGTCATCCTTCTCACGACGCAGCGAGTTGATCGATGCCTGTTCGGCAACAACCGTGCCATCGCGGACAATGCGCACCTTGTTGTTGCGGTGCACCTTGCCGGACTCGATCATGCAACCTGCAATCAGGCCGACAGCAGAAGCCTTGAAGGTAGCGCGGATTTCGGCACGGCCGAGTTCGCGTTCTTCGTAGATTGGCTTAAGCATGCCGCGCAGCGCTGCTTCCACTTCTTCCAGGGCCTTGTAGATGACCGTGTAGTAGCGGATTTCGACGCCTTCGGCATTGGCGTGCTCGGTTGCCTTGCCTTCGGAACGAACGTTGAAGGCAATGATGACGGCATCGGATGCCGCTGCCAGGTCGACGTTGGTCTGGGTGACAGCACCCACACCGCGGTCCACAACGTTGAGCGCAACTTCGTCGTCGACCTCGATCTTGAGGAGCGCTTCTTCCAGTGCCTCGACGGTACCGGCGTTGTCGCCCTTGAGGATGAGGTTGAGGACGTTGGTTTCCTTGAGGTGCTCGTCCAGGTTCTCCAGGGAGATGCGCTTGCGGTTCTTCGCCTGCAGAGCAGAGCGTCGACGTGCATCACGCTGGTTAGCAATCTGGCGGGCAATCCGGTCGTCTTCGACAACGAGCAGGTTGTCACCAGCACCTGGCACCGAAGTCAGACCCAAGACCTGCGCTGGGCAGGATGGACCAGCTTCCTCAATGTCCTTACCGTATTCGTCAATCATTCGACGGACACGGCCATGGGCATCGCCAACCACAATCGAGTCACCAACGCGCAAGGTACCGCGCTGAACAATGACGGTAGCCACTGGGCCGCGACCACGGTCAAGGTGCGCTTCAATCGCCACACCCTGTGCATCCATGTCTGGGTTAGCACGCAGATCCAGAGCCGCGTCAGCAGTAAGCAACACTGCCTCCAGCAGACCGTCGATGTTGGTGCCCTGCTTCGCGGAGATGTCGACGAACATGGTGTCGCCGCCCCACTCTTCGTCGGTCAGACCGTATTCGGTGAGCTGGCCACGAATCTTCTGTGGGTCAGCGCCTTCCTTATCGATCTTGTTCACTGCGACGACGATTGGCACATCAGCAGCCTTGGCGTGGTTAATTGCTTCCACGGTCTGAGGCATGACGCCGTCATCGGCAGCAACCACCAGGATGGCGATGTCTGTGGACTTCGCACCACGGGCACGCATCGCGGTAAACGCTTCGTGACCTGGGGTATCCAGGAAGGTTACGCGACGAGGCTCGCCGTCGAGGTCCACTGGAACCTGGTACGCACCGATGGTCTGGGTAATGCCGCCTGCTTCGCCGGAGCCGACGTTTGCACGACGGATCGAGTCCAGCAGTCGGGTCTTACCGTGGTCGACGTGGCCCATAACGGTGACCACTGGTGGACGGGAAGCGAGTTCTTCTTCATCGCCTTCGTCTTCACCGAACTGCAGGTCGAATGCTTCGAGCAGTTCACGGTCTTCGTCTTCAGGGCTGACGATTTCGACCTTGTAGTCCATCTCGTCGCCAAGCAGTTCCAGGGTTTCGCCTGGTACGGACTGGTTCGCCGTGGCCATTTCGCCAAGGTTGAACAGTGCCTGCACCAATGCCGCTGGATCGGCGTCGATCTTCTCCGCAAAGTCGGACAGGGTTGCGCCCTGACGCAGTCGGACGGTAGCGCCCTTGCCGTTTGGCAGACGCACACCGCCAACGACGGTTGGTGCGTGCATCTCCTCGTACTCATTGCGCTTCTGACGCTTCGACTTGCGTCCCTTACGAGGGGCGCCGCCTGGACGACCGAATGCACCAGCGGTACCGCCGCGACGACCGCCGCGTCCACCGCGTGGTCCGCCACCTGGACCGCCTGGGCCACCAGGTCCGCCGTGGCCACCACGACCGCGACCGCGACCACCTTCAGCACCGCCTGGGCGCTGTTGTGGCATCACACCTGGGCTTGGGTGCGCAGGCATCATGGCTGGTGTTGGGCGTGGGCCGCGTCCGGAACCGCCGGCTGCTGGACGTGCACCTGGCTTTGCGCCACCGCGTCCGCCAGGACGTGGGCCGCCACCGGAGCGTGGGCCGCCAGCACCTGGGCCTGGGCGTGGGCCGCCGCCAGGACGAGGTCCGCCACTTGGGCGTGGACCTGGGCGTGGGCCGCCACCTGGACGTGGGCTGTGGCGCTCTTCCTCACCCGTGGAGAACGGGTTGTTCGCTACGCGAGGGGCACGTGGACCTGGCTTTGGACCAGGCTTCGGGCCTGGCTTCGCTGCGCCACCTGGGCGGGCAGCTGGCTTCGGGATGTCTGCCGAAGCAGCCTTGTCCTGCTTGTCCTGCGCTGGAGCAGACGGACGTGGGCCTGGCTTTGCCGCTGGGCCTGGAGTTGGACGTGGGCCTGGCTTCGCCGCTGCGGTTGGCTTTGGCTTGTCTGCCTTCTGTTCCGCCTTCTGTGCGGCCGCCGCAGGAGTTGGGCCTGGCTTTGCACCTGGGCCTGGGGTTGGGCGTGGGCCTGGCTTGGCAGCGCCAGCCGCTGGCTTTGCCGGTGCCTTCGGGCGCGGGCGTGGGCCAGGACGTGGGCTTGGCTTTGCGTCAGGAACAGCCGACGTCAGGGATGGTCCAGGGGTTGCGTTGGCAGAAGGTGCGTCACCTTCGCCGTACAACGCCTTCATCTTCTTGACCACTGGTGGCTGAACCGTCGACGACGCCGTCTTGACGAATTCGCCTTCTTCCTTCAGCTTGGCAAGAAGTTCTTTGCTGGTGATACCGAGCTGTTTCGCCAGCTCATGTACACGAAGCTTTCCGGGCACTACTCTCCTCATGGTTGTGGGAGCTGCCCGGCTTAGCTAATCCAGGCAGGCTCCATTGTGATGGGTAATCATCGCTGATGCTTCATCGGATACTCATCATGGTTTTTGGTTCTTCCTCACTGATTGATCCACTTCACATACCTTCTCAATGTGTATGCGCACTGGATTCGCATCTACTTTCGCAGATACCTTCAACGCCCGACTAAACGCACGGCGCTGTTGGGCGATTTCCCAAGCTTCAATCGTTGGCGTCAGCCACGCTCCCCTGCCGGGTAAGCGCCGCTGTGGATCGGGAACTGCGATCACGCTATCGTCGCGGTTCTCCGCAACGATTCGCAGCAGCTCTGATTCAGGTCGGCGTTGCCGGGTTGCAATGCACATCCGCATGCGCGGCGCTGTTGCGCTGCTGGAATCTGCTTGCATCTACGGGTAACCGCACCTTCCGCTGTGATTAAAACTAAAGGGCCGTTGTCTAGGATACGCCACATTCCCGCAGAAAGGTTAACTGCCGGTTACGCGCGCCCTGTTTCCGAGCCATCGGAGTGGATGTCAATGCGCCAACCGGTCAATCGTGCTGCCAATCGAGCGTTTTGACCTTCTCGGCCGATTGCCAGAGACAGTTGATACTCCGGAACAACCACTTTCGCGGTCTGGGTTTCCAGGTCCACTACCTCCACCGACACCACCTTGGCTGGTGCCAGCGCGTTGCCGACAAATTTCGCTGGGTCATCAGACCAGTCGATAATGTCGATCTTTTCGCCGCCCAGATCATTCATGATGTGGTTAACACGCTGACCACGCGGGCCAATGCATGCGCCCTTGGCGTTCAATCCATCGACGGTCGACTTCACTGCCACCTTGGAACGGGCACCTGCTTCACGAGCAATCGACACCAGTTCCACAGCATCATCAGCTACTTCTGGCACTTCGAGTCGGAACAGGCCGCGAACGAGTTCCGGGTGGGTTCGGGACAGTTGGATCTGCACGTTGCGCATGCCCTTGGTCACCCCGACCACGTAGCACTTGACGCGCTGACCGTGTTCGTAGGTTTCGCCAGGAATCTGCTCGGCTGGCATCAAAATGCCGTCGTTGCCGTTTTCGCCACCGATGCGGACAATAACAATGCCCTTTTCGTTGGCCATTGCATCGCGCTGCACGACGCCGGAAACTACCTGCCGTTCCAGGTCGACGAATTCGCCGTAGGTCCGTTCGGTGGCAGCTTGCCGCATCCGGGAGTTGATCGCGGAGCGCACGGCGCCGGCTGCGTGGCGACCAAAGTCGCTGGGGGTGTCATCCGACTGCGAGATCAAGTTGCCGTCTTCGTCGTACTCAAAGACAGTCACGGTGACATCGCCGCTTACTGGGTCAATGTCTACCCGGTGCTGATCTGCGGCACCAGGCAATTCGGAGTAGCTTTCCGACAGTGCGCTTCGAATGGTTTCGAGCATGTCGGCGATTGCTACGCCACGTTCTTTTTCCACGCCACGCAGCGCGGTCATATCAATTTTCACTTGTTAAACCTCGAAATCGGAGAAGTCTTTTGCCACCAAGGCAGCCTGTTCGTCAGACAAAGTGGCGAACTCAACTTCTACCACTGCCCCGCCAATAGCTCCCAATTCTGCTAACTGCGTCGCACCTTTCGGCGAAATGAGAACTACCTGACTTTCGTCAGCCGATACCGCTCCTAGTCGTTGCAGGTCACCGCTTGGGAGTTTGACGAGCCGGCCTCGGTTCCGGCGGAAGTGTCGCGGGGCAGTCAATGGCGCTCCCACACCCATGGTGGTCAGTTCCAGGTTGTAGCCTTGTCCGCCAAATTTAATGGTTCCCGCTGCCTCCGCTGCGTCAAAAAGCTCGGAAACGTTGCGGGAAAGCGCTTCGAGTGCATCAAGGTCTGGTCGAGTGTCGCCATCAACCGCAATCGTGACCTGGGAGTGTGCACCGGCGCGGGTGATCTTCAGTCCTTCCAGGTCCAGGCCAGCTGCCTCCAAGGCAGGGGTGATTATCGGGATGAGCTCGGATTCTTTCGGCATTGCCATGCAGTTGAATGTAGCAGCCAAGAATCTGGCACCATAAGAGAGTGCCTTCCCACCCAGACTTCACCGCCGCCGCTCCCCTGTCCCGACGCAGCTTTTTGCGCCGTGTCATGCTCACGGGCGCGGTCGGCACGGCGGTGGCTGGCGGGGCGCTGACGGCCTGCTCAACTCTGCAGCACAGTGCCGACGATGGCATTCGTCAACTCCGAGATGTCGCCCGGATGAACGCAGATGCCTTGCAGGACAAGGACATTGCCGAGTTTCGCCGCAGCCAAGCTGACATATTGCAGGCCGAAGTGGTTCGCCAATGCGGAACCTTTGAAGATGGCACTGTGCCCGAAGCATGCCAGACGCAGCAATCCAGCCTCGGTTCAGTCTCTGCCCCCGCCGACGCAGATGACGCCCGCCTGCTTTTCGAAGCCGTCACCAGCAGCTTCGGCGCCATCAAGGCTCTGTCTGGCCCTTCAGCCGGTTTCGGCGCGTCAATTTCCACTGGCATCATGTTTGCGCTGCAACACGTCGACGCTGACCGCCTGAGCGAATTGACGGTCGATACCGGTGTGGGGCCGTTCCAAGGCGCGGAACTATTCACCTCCGAAGCCGATGTGGAGGCACTCGCTTTCGGCTTGACCAGCGAGTATGCCCTGCTGGATAACCTCACTACACTGCATGCCCGCAGCACCGATCCCGAGGAACGCGCCGCCATCGCCGCGGCGCAAAAGGCCCACCGGCTGATTCGCGACGCCGCCCTGACCAGCTTCGGCCTGCAGCCAAAGAAGAAGAAGTTGCAGGTCACCGCCCCAACACCTGCCGCAGGTTATGTGCTTATTGACGATATGACCGCCGAAGATCTGGCCAATAATGCTGTGCTGGTGTGGCGCGAAGTTGTCGAACGCGCCAATTCTGGGGACCTGCGGATCTGGGCGACCCGCTTGATGTCTTCGGCAGCACTGGCGGCGGCAGACCTGGCGGGGCTAGACCACGCCGTAACGCTGGCTAACCCCACTCCTGGTCGCTAGTTCGCGAGCAGCCCCTGCACAGTGGCCACTGCTACGTCATAGTCAATCTCGGATTTTTCGCCAGTTAGGCGGTTACGCAGCTCAACCTTCCGGTCCTGGAAACCGCGGCCAACCACAATGACATACGGCATGCCCAGCAGCTCCGAGTCCTTGAACTTCACGCCTGGGCTGACCTTTGGGCGGTCGTCGAGGAGCACTTCCACACCTGCGGCATCAAGCTCCGCTGCCAGTGCTTCTGCTGCTTCACCTGCTTCGGCGTCCTTATTCGCAATGACCACATGCACTGGGAATGGTGCCACCGCTGCTGGCCACACCAGACCTTTGTCGTCGTGCATCTGCTCGGCGAGCACGGCCACCAGGCGGGAGACACCGATGCCGTAGGAACCCATGGTTGGGCGGGCCCGGCGGCCGTTTTCGTCCAGAATGTCCAGTTCCATGGCGTCGGTGTACTTGCGACCCAGCTGGAAAATGTGGCCGATTTCGATGCCGCGGGCCAGAGTCAGCGTGCCCTGTCCTTCTGGCGCTGGGTCACCTTCGTGCACTTCCGCAGCCTCGATCACGCCATCTGGGGTGAAGTCGCGGCCGCATACCAAGCCCACCACATGCTGATTCTTCGCGTCGGCGCCGGTAATCCACGATGTCCCGGAAACCACTCGTGGGTCTGCCAACACCTTCACGCCGTTCGCCGCCAGTGCGCGCGGGCCGATGTAGCCCTTGACCAAAAATGGTGCGGCCTTGAAGTCGTCGTCTTCCAGCAGCGCTACTTCCGCTGGCTCAAAAGCCGCCTCGAGACGCTTCATGTCTACTTCGCGGTCGCCCGGCACCAGCACACCAACAAGTTCGGTCACCAGATCTGGCACCTGGCTGGCATCTCCGTTAGCGGCTTTCAGCGCAGCTTTCGCTTCTTCATCAGTAAGCACGCGGGTAACTTTCGTCATCACGCACTTCAACGTGTCGGCCGCAGTGACTGCCACACCGTTAATCTGCACACCGGCACCATTGGCCCATTCCACCAGCGCGTCAATGGTTTCGGCATCTGGGGTGTCGTGCACCACTGCTTCCGGCTGGCCCTCAATTGGCCGCTCGACGCCTGGCTGGGTGACGACTGCCTCAACGTTGGCGGCGTAGTCACCGTCGGTGGCGCGGACGAAAGTATCTTCACCGTTGGCGGACACAGCGAGGAATTCTTCCGAAGCGGAGCCGCCCATCGCGCCAGAGGTGGCGGCGCAGATGACGTAGTCGACACCAAGTCGGTCAAAAATACGCTGGTAGGCCCCGCGGTGTGCCTGGTAGCTAGCTTCCAGCCCGGCGTCGTCCATGTCGAAGGAGTAGGAGTCCTTCATGATGAATTCGCGGCCACGCAGAATGCCAGCGCGTGGGCGCTCTTCGTCGCGGTACTTGGTTTGGATTTGGTACAGCGTCGTTGGGAAGTCCTTGTAGCTGGTGTACATGTCCTTCACGGTCAGCGCGAAGACTTCTTCGTGGGTTGGGCCAAGCAGGTAGTCGGCGTCCTTGCGGTCCTTGAGACGGAACAGGCTTGGGCCGTATTCAGTCCACCGGTTCGTCTTTTCGTAGGCTTCGCGTGGCAGCAGCGCCGGCAGAGAGATTTCCTGTGCGCCAATGCCGTTCATCTCTTCGCGAACAATCTGCTCAACGTTGCGGACCGCTCGCAGCCCCAGCGGCAGCCAGGAGTAAATGCCGGGGGCAACACGGCGGATGTAGCCGGCGCGGACAAGCAGTTTGTGGCTTGGCACTTCTGCGTCGGCAGGGTCGTCACGGAGGGTGCGCAGAAATAGTTGCGAAAGACGGGTGATCATACGTTGAAGTGTATCTACTGCCCGTAGCGTTGGTGCGTTGGACTACGGTTACCGCATGCTGATTTTGCTGCCGCCGTCTGAAACTAAAGCTTTCCCTACCGCTGGGCCACCGCTGAATCTCTCCGAGCTGCCATTCCCCACCCTTTCGGACGTGCGCAGCAGCATCCTTTCCGACCTCATCAGCCTGTGCTCCACCACCCCAGATACCGCCCTTGACCTGCTCAAGCTCAGCTCGCGCCAAACTGGCGAAGTCAGCGCCAATGCGGACCTCCGATCCGCCGCCACTGCCCCAGCGCTTCAGGTCTACACCGGTGTGCTTTTTGACGCTTTGGAACCGGCGTCTTTGCCGCCGGAGGCGCACCGGGTTCTTACCATCGGCTCAGCCCTTTTCGGGCTAGTCGCGGGCAGCGACGCCATCCCGCACTACCGCTTGTCGGCAACGTCAAAGGTTCCGCACCCGGATGGCTCCACACCGACAATGCGGGCGCGGTGGGGCCGCACAATCACTGACGCCCTCGGGGACCTAGATGCTGGTTTGATCGTGGACCTGCGCTCTGGTGGCTACCGGAATCTAGGTAAGCCACCACAGGACGTACCTTCGCTCGAGGTGCGGGTGGTCACTGCAGCAGGCAAAGTGGTGTCGCATTTCAATAAGCACTACAAAGGTCAGCTGGCTCGCGCGCTAGCCTTATCCGGCGAGCATCCGGCTTCAGCCACTGAGCTCGTTGAGGTAGCCCAAGCAGCGGGTTTTGCCGCTCAGGCACTATCGCCTCAGCAGGTAGAACTGACGGTTTCATGAGACCATCAGGGTCATGACAACCACACAGCGCGGCAGCGTCTTTGACGTATTCACCACTTTTGGGCCTTTGGGCTTGACCAGTTTCGGCGGCCCTACCGCCCACTTGGGCTACTTCCGGGAAGCTGTGGTGGTTCGCCGCAAGTGGCTGGGCGACAAGGCTTATTCGGATTTGGTGGCACTCTGCCAATTCCTGCCGGGTCCGGCGTCCTCCCAGGTCAGCATGGGGTTGGGGCTGCATCGCGCCGGGCTGCTGGGAATGTTCGTTTCGTGGCTCACCTTCACGGTGCCCTCTGCCGTGGCGTTGGCGGCATTTGCTTGGGGGTTGGATTTTGTTGGTGAGCAGTCCGATGCCGGTTGGCTGATTGGTTTGAAGGCCGCCACTGTGGCGGTGGTGCTCCATGCGGTTTGGGGGATGGCCGCGAATCTGACCCCCGACGCGCGCCGGGCGTCACTGGCCTTGTTGGCGTTTTTGTCGGCGTTGCTTCTGCCTGGGTTTAGCGGACAGATTGTGGCGATTGTCGGCGCGGGCGCGCTGGGCTACTTCCTGCTGGCGGGACTGCCGGTAGCGAAGGAGGACTCAGACGATAACCTCAATTTTTCTGTCCCAGCGTGGTTGTCGTGGGCGGCGGCGGTGTTGTTTGTTGGTTTGCTGCTTGGTTTGCCGGTGGTCGCGCGCGCGGTGGACAATGTGTATTTGACGTTGTTGGATTCGTTTTATCGTTCCGGCGCTTTGGTCTTCGGTGGGGGCCACGTGGTGCTGCCGCTGTTGCAGGCTGAGACGGTCAACACTGGCCTGGTTGGTGCGGACGAGTTCCTCGCTGGTTATGCCGCTGCGCAGGCGGTGCCCGGCCCGCTGTTCACCTTCGCTTCTTTCCTCGGCGCGATTGCCGCAGGTTGGCAGGGTGCGATTGTCGCAACGGTCGCGATTTTCTTGCCGTCGGCGTTGTTGTTGCTCGCGGCGTTGCCAAGTTGGGCCAAGCTGCGGTCACTGCCGCAGGCCCGTCGGGTGCTCGCAGGGGTCAATGCCGGTGTGGTGGGGCTGCTCGCAGCGGCGCTCTACGACCCAGTCTTTATCACCGGTATCCACGGCGTGTGGACGATGGCGGTCGCCGCAATCGCGTTTATCGCACTGCATATGTGGAAAACCGCCCCGTGGATTGTGGTCCTAGGGGCGGCGGGTCTCGGCGCGGTTTTGGGCGCTGCCGGGGCTTTTTGACGATTACGTAGCGGCGGCGATGAAGCGCCGCTAGCTCGCGGCGTTGCCAGGGAGCTTGCGCTTGACAACTTTTCCGGCGTCATTGCGCGGCAGTTCGCTCACCCAGACGACGTGGTCTGGAATATTGTGCTGCGCGAGGTTCTGTGCCACCGCGTCTTTGATGTCCTGGTCTGTCAAAGCGGCTCCGGCTGGGGAGCTTTCCCGGACCACATACGCGGTCAGTACGGCCATCAGTTGGCCGCCTTGGTCACCTGAGACGTGGACGTCTTCCACACCGGGCAGTGTGCCGAGCACATCTTCAGCTTCCCGTGGGTAGCAGTTTTCGCCACCGCGGATGACCATGTCATCCGAGCGGCCATGGACGTAGAGGTAGCCTTCGGTATCGAAGTGGCCGAGGTCGCCGGTAGAGAGCAAACCTTGGTTCACCACTGGGGTATCTCGGTCGCTGATGTAGCCAGAGAACGTCAGGTTCGAGGCGGAGTGAATGATGCCAGTCTGACCGACTGGGACTTCCTGGCCGTTTTCATCCAGCACTTTAACCCGGGTGCCCATCGTTGGTTTGCCCACGGTCAAAGGGTTCACGGCGGTTTCGGGGCCGGTTGCGATAGCCACTTGGTTGTTTTCGGTGGAGCCATAGAAGTTGCACACCACTGGACCAAAGTGTTCGGTAAGTTCTTCGCACAGGTGCACCGGCAGGATGTTTCCAGCGGCAACCACAAAGTCGATATCTTTTTTGGTGTAGCCACGGCGGTCCATTTCCGCGACCTGTTCCTTCAAGAAAATAGCGGCGGAAACAATTGCATCCACGTTGTACTGTTGCAGGTCATCGACTGACTGCACGGCATCAAAGTAGCGACGCAAAATGATGGTCGACCGAGTCGACAATGCAAGGTTGACATTCAGCAAACCCCAGCCGTGGAATAGCGACGCTGTCAGCTGCAATGTCTTATTTGGCCCCCAAGGCACGCGGTCAATAATGCCACCGAGCACACGTGGGGTCCGTGGCGTCCGAATAGTCACGCCCTTGGGCATGCCGGTAGTGCCAGACGACATCACAATCATCGGCAGCGCCTTCGGACGCTTCGGCAAATCGACAGGTGCATGTTCGTCAATAAGCGATTGCAGCGAAACTTCCTGCGGACCGGAAGGATTACCAAAACCAATGATGCGGATGGTGCTGTCATCGGTGTGGATGTCTTGGGCGAACTCTTCGTCGGCAACCAGGACCGCCGGCGGGTTCTCCTTCAGCAGTGCGGTCAGCTGGGCGCCGGACGAATACGGGTTCAGCACCACCATCTGGGTGCCAAGGTAACCGCACACGACCTGTGGGTACATAATGCCGCGGCTATTGCGCGCCACGATCGCAATCTGGTCCCCGGGCTTGACGCCGCGGGCCGCCAGCGCGCAGGCAAAAGCTTTCACGTCATCGCGCAGTTCGCGATAGGTGCGGGTGCCAATATCGTCGATAAGCGCTAGGCGATTCGGGGAGACGATGGTGCCCATCTCCGCCATCATCGCCTGGGACATACCAAGCTCGAGCATCTTCAGCGCGATTTTTGGGGTGGTAACTGGGCTCAGCGGTGGCAACACACCGCGCGATAGCAGCTTCGGCAGGGATTGACCCAGGTGGAGGAGCTTATGCCACAGCGGCAAATTCGTAGGTGCAGGACGCCCAGACATCAATCTCTAACTTTCACGGTGTCGGTATGGCCAGCAGGTGACCAAAGAACTTTCTTACGCAAAACAATAGTGTGTCAGAGGACATAGCCGAAACTGACACGCATTGCAGACTACTCCTGCTTACTCGCGCTGCGCCGCAGCCTCGGCCTCTTTACCTTCAGCAATCTCCGTAGCGGAGAAATCATTAAACAGCAGCACCACAACCACCAACGCAGCAGTCAGACCCGCGCAGAGCAACAACGAGCCAGTGTAGCCCGCGGACAAAGCCTCCACTTCCACTGCTGACATCGCTGTCCGATCCAGCTGCGCATACGCCTCCCCCAGCTTGCCGCGCGTAATGGCCTCTGCGATACCGGACGCCGCAGCCAGACCCAACGGCCCGCCCAGTGTCTGCGCCACCAAACTCGTCGCCGTCAACGGACCAACATCTTCCGGTGCGACACCGGCGACCACCGATAGGGTCAGCGGGATCAGCACCAGCCCGATGGCAATACCGATGGCAAGCACCAGCACAAAAATGGTTGGGAAGTACTGGGCCTGTGGTGTGAGCTTCGACGAGAAAATGAAGCTGACAATTAGCAGCAGCCCACCGATGGTGACGATGACGCGAGGTGGCCGCTTCAGCGCCAAGTGGCCAGCCAACCCAGAACCAATCCCCATGGCGAAGGCAAACGGGATAAATGCCAACCCTGCTTTCAGCGGACCGTAACCCAGAACGTCCTGCACGAAGAACGCCACTTGCACCGTCATAGGCATCATCAACGCGCCGACCATCAAAATGCCAAAGAACGTTGCGGCGCGTGCTGGTCGGGAGAACATCGACAGCGGCATCACTGCCCCGCTGCGGCCGCGCTGCGAAATGAAAAACGCCACCAGCAGCACGACACCGGTCACTGTTGGGATAAGGGTTTCTGGACGCGTCCAGCCAGCGCCACCAGCCGTCAGGCCATACACCAGCAGGGTGGATGCCCCAGTAGCAAGCACCGCACCGGTAACATCCAGCGGAATTCGCCGCTCGGCTGGGAATACGCTGAGCGATGCCATCCCGCCGATGATGATGGCCAAACCAATCGGCACATTAATCAGGAAAATCCAGCGCCACGACGCCTCAGTCAGCGCCCCGCCAAGCACCAGCCCGAGCACCGAGCCTAAGCCCGTCATCATCGCGAACACCGAAAACGCCTGGTTGCGGGTTTTACCAGGCGCAAACGTTACCACAATCAGAGCCATCGCCGTCGGCGATGCCAACGCAGCCCCCAGTCCCTGCACTGCCCGGGCCACCAACAACAACCACGGGCCGCTGGCTAGCCCCGCCACTAGCGACGCAACGGTGAAAATACCGGTCCCGACGAGGAACATTCTCCGTCGCCCATAAGCGTCGCCAAGCCTTCCGCCGAGCAGCAACAACCCACCGTAAGCCAAGGCGTACCCAGTGATGACCCAGCTGCGGAGCGAATCAGATAGGCCGAGTTCGGTTTGGATACGCGGCAGCGCTAGGTTCACCACGGTGCCGTCGAGCACCACCATTAGTTGCAGGCCCGCTAGGACAAGCAGCGGGATACCCCAGGCGGACCCGTGCACGGGATAGCGGCTGATTTCCTGCGGAGCTTTCGTCATAAGGCTCGAGCCTACCTGCCTGGTGATGTATCACTAGTTTCATCACTCACTTTGAGCTGGTAGCCGATACGCTATAGCCATGTCATCTGTTGCGCCTCTGACGGGTCTACAGGCCCATCACCAGCTGGTTACCCACCTTGGCCCTATGGTCGCGGAACTTTTCCTGCCCGAACCACGCCGCACTGTCGATGTGCGAACGGTAGCTTCGACGCCGCTGTGGCGCGCACTGGACCTTTGCGAAATCAAAACCGCCCGCCGCACCGACCCAGCCGTGACGGACACTGATGTTGACCGTGCCACCGCTGCCCTAACCCAGGCGGTCATCGCCGAGGCGACTGAGGGTTGGCAGCGCTGTCTGGTGAACGGCGAAATTCCAGAAACTGAACTCCGGAAAATGATGCTCGGAGCCTTCAAATGGCTGGTCTACGCACCCGAACCAGTAGTCCTGCCCGCCGGCAACGACCTCGAACTCATTGTGGACACCGTCGCACCGCAGATGGCGGCGCAACAATTCCTCCACGAAGCCCTTGCGCTGTGTCGCTTCGTCGAGTCTAAACAGATGGGCCGCTGGCAAACTTACATCCGGGTCCTTGTCGACAGCATTGTGCAGGCCGACCGCACCGGCAAAATGTTGCGGTGTTTCACTGGGCTTATTGACGGACCGGCCGTGCGCGGGAAGATTACCTTCAAGCTCAAGCACACCGAGTTCACCGTCGGAAGTGAATTCAGTGCGACCCGTTCCGTCACCAAAGTGCCATATTTGGCGCTGGTGAATGTGTCGGTGGACGCTCGGGAATTTCTGCACCCAGAAGACTGGCTGCGGGTGGGACTGGCGCATGCTGGCTATGCGGCGCGGGTTCGGGCGGCCAATAGTCCGGTGCGGTTTGCTCCGCCGATTACCGCGCTGGATGTGAAAACGGCGACGCAATGGGTGGCCCATTCTGGGCTGACTCCGCGCGGGATGCACGCGGCAGCTGCGGTGTGTCGCACCGGTGATATGTCGGTGCCGGAGAAACTGCGGATTGCCCACCGTGCGTCGGTGACGCTTATTCCTGGGGCGCAGCGGGCAGTGCCCGAGGGTATTGTGCCGGACACCATCGGTATGGATGCCGTGCGCGCCAACGTCGTGGCCAATGTGCTCAAACGCCACGGGCAGGACAAGGTACATGCCATCCGCACTGTGGTGGAAGCAGAAGCAGTTCGCCGGTGGCGGGATGCTGCCGGAAGTATCGATGAAAAGAACTACCGCCAGCTAGCTGATGAATATCATCAGCTGCTGGCGGAATTCTTGGATGTTGCGCTGGCAGATGCGGAGATTTCCGCGATGCTCTGCCAGCCGTGGCAACTTGTCGAGCGGTACAGCTAGCTGGGCGCTACTTCCTGCTGGAGATTAACGCTCCAGCTTCAGCACTGCCTGGGACTCGTCCCAAACCTGCTGGTACAGGTCAGCGTCGTCAGCCAGGGTGATGCCGTAGGAAGGAATCAGTTCCTTCAGCTTAGGTGCCCACTCGCCCATCTTCGCGCCGAAGCAACGCTCAATCAGATCGATCATGACGGCTGGGGCAATGGAAGCGCCTGGGGATGCGCCGAGCAGGCCGGCGATGGTGCCGTCAGCGTGGTTAACCACTGCGGTACCGAATTCCAGGGTGCCACCCTTCCAGTTGTGGGTTGGGCGGATAACCTGAACGCGCTGGCCAGCGGCGATCAGTTCCCAGTCCTTGCCGTCAACGTTCGGGATGTACTCGCGCAGGGATTCCACGCGCGCTTCGAAGTCCTTGAGCACCTCGGTGATGAGGTACTTGGTCAGACCCATTTCCTGCAGGCCCACACCGATGTAGGAAGGCAGGTTGTTCAGGCGAATGGACTTGAACATGTCGGTCCAAGAGCCCTGCTTGAGGAACTTCGAGTTCCAGCCAGCGTATGGGCCAAACAGCAGGCCCTTCTTGCCGTCGATGATGCGGGTGTCCAGGTGTGGCACCGACATTGGTGGGGTGCCGACAGTGGCCTTGCCGTATACCTTCGCGCTGTGCTTTTCAATCAGGTCGTCGTTGGTGCATCGCAGCCACTGGCCGGATACTGGGAAGCCAGCAAAGCCGCGAATCTCTGGGATGCCCGCCTTCTGCAGCAGTGGCAGTGCGGCACCACCGGCGCCGACGAATACGAAGTTCGCACGGTAGACGCTCTGGTCACCAGTGTGGATGTTCTTAACAGTTACCTTCCACTTCGCGCCGTCACGCTTAATGTCCTTAACCTCGTGGCCGTAGAAGATGTCCGCGCCCTTCTTCGACAGCGCGTCCAGGTACTGCTTGGCCAGAGCACCGAAGTTCACGTCGGTACCGTTCGGGTTACGGATAGCGGACACTGGCAGCGCGTCGAAGTCACGGCCTTCGCTCATCAGCGGCAGGTACTCTGCAAAGCGGTCGTTGTCTTCAATCAGTTCCTGGCCGTGGAACAGTGGGTGTGCTTCCAGCGCTTCGTAGCGCTTACGCATGAACTCCATCTGCTCGTGGCCCTGTGCGAAGGTGGTGTGGTCCACTGCGTTGATGAATTCGGATGGGTCGCCGAGGGTGCCGGCAGAGACCAGCGAGGTCCACAGCTGGCGGGAAACCTGGAACTGCTCGTTGATTCGCTTCGCCTTGGAGATGTCTACCTTGCCGTTCTTGTACGGGGTGTAGTTCAACTCGCACAGTGCGGAGTGGCCGGTACCGGCGTTGTTCCATGGGGAGGAAGACTCTTGGGCCGGGGTGTCCAAGCGCTCGAAGTAGACCTGGGACCAGCTTGGCTCTAGCTCTTTGAGCAAGATGCCGAGGGTGGCACTCATTACACCTGCGCCAATGAAGAGAACATCGACGTCGTTACTGCCTTGAGCTGAAACCTTCGAATCTGACACGGCTGAAATCATCCTTAATTAGGTTAAGTTGGTTCGGCGAAATCTCGGCGCAGGGGTAACGGGCAGTTAACCCTGATTCCTAGATATGTTACTTCGCCCACCTTTGCTCTACGCATAAAGGGGCGGAACGCATCCACTTTTAACCATACGCCGATCTCGTGTTTACCCACTATTTGCTTTCCCCTTTTCCACTGCAGGGCAGGGGTTTGGGTAGGTAGGTACGGTATAGATGTGACGAATAACGCGGTTACCCCCGAATGGGCTGAAGACATACTTGGCCCCGATTTCCAGCAGACCACTTTGCCCCTCGGTATTGACCCCGAAGGAGAGGGCGACATCTTCGCTACCCTCGTGCGCTACAGCCCGACCACGGCTGCTGACCTTTCCGGTCAACCAGCTATTTTGTGGGTGCACGGCCTGAGCGACTACTTCTTCCAGCGCCACGTTGCCGAGCATTTCGCAGATCAAGGATTTGCGTTCTATGCCCTCGACCTACGCAAGTGTGGGCGCTCACATCGCGATGACCAAACTCGCCATCAAGTCACAGATCTTCAGCTCTACGACCACGAGCTCAACCTCGCTTTAGATTTAATTCGCAGTGAACACAACAGTGTGGTTGTTTTTGCGCACTCCACTGGCGGCCTACTTGCGCCACTGTGGTTGCACCGCCTCGCTGCTTCGAAGGGCCCAGCCAAAGAACGCCACTCCGCCGTTGCCGGTCTTGTGCTCAATTCTCCATGGCTTGGGATGGGCAATGTCCGTGGCATGACCGGCGCTATGCTGGCGCCGCTGGTCCGAATCGTCAATAAGCTCATGCCGAAGGCCATCCTGCCTGCCCCGCCGTTTACTGCCTACGGTGAGTCCATCCATAACTCGGCCTCCGGCGAGTGGCACTTTGACCTCGACCTGAAGCCAATGCTCGGATTCCCGATGCGTTTCGACTGGATGGCCGCGGTCATTCGGGCACAGGCGCTTCTGCATTCCGGCATTGATACACAGGTGCCGACGCTGGTGCTGCGCTCCTCCGAGTCATATTTCGCGAAAGAGTACTCACCGGCGGCAGACAGTGCCGATGTGATTCTAGATGTGCAGGACATGGAAAAATGGGGTCCGACTTTGAGTGCGGATGCGAAAGTCGAAGTCATTCCGGGTGCCCGGCATGATGTGTTTTTGTCCAAGCCGCATGCATTGGCGGCAGCATATGCCGTGACCGATAAGTTCCTAGCTGAATTGGATGTGAAGTAATTCAATGACCAAGCATTATGACTTGATCATTATTGGCGCCGGTACGGGTAACTCCATTCCGCAGCCGCAGTTTGATGACAAGCGCATTGCCATCGTCGAAAAGGCGAAGTTTGGTGGCACCTGCATGAATGCCGGCTGTATCCCAACCAAGATGCTGGTGCATGCCGCCGACCAAGCATATTCGGCAGTGCATTCTTCCAAACTCGGCATTGATGCCACGCTCAATGGTGTGGATTGGCCAGCAATTCAACAGCGTATCTTTGCTGACCGCATTGATTTGATTGCGGAAGGCGGCGAGAAGTATCGCCGGGAAGACTGCGACAATATTGATGTCTATAGCCACGCCGCTACTTTTGTTGGCCCGCGCACCATTAAAACTGGCGACGGCGATAGCGAAGTCACCATTAGCGCCGACCAGGTACTGATTGCCGCTGGCGCCCGACCACACATCCCAGAGGCGATTGAAAAGTCCGGGGTGCCGTACCACACCAGCGACAATGTGATGCGTATTCCGGCATTGCCACGACGCATGGTGATTATTGGTGGCGGTTATATTGCCACCGAGTTTGCGCACGTGTTCTCTAGCTTTGGTGTGCAGGTCACAGTGCTAGTGCGCTCCGAGGCGATGCTGCGCGAGCTCGATGCGGACGTGACGCAAGCGTTTTCGGAGATTGCGGCGAACCAATGGGACGTGCGGTTCAACACTGAAGTCACCGCCGCAGAAAGCCACGACGACGGCACGATGACTTTAACCCTCACCGATGGAAGCACATTGCTTTGTGACGAATTGTTGGTGTCCACAGGGCGTACCCCAAATGGGGATCAACTTAATCTTTCTGCCGCAGGCATTGACATGGACGGCTCACACATTGCCGTCGATGAATACGGCCGCACGTCTGCTGAAGGTGTCTGGGCACTTGGCGATGTGTCTTCCCCATTTGAATTGAAGCATGTGGCTAATGCAGAAGGCCGCGCGGTTTTCCATAACTTGCTGAACCCAGATGATTTGCAGCCGATGCCGCATAAGTTTGTCCCGGCGGCAGTGTTTACGCATCCGCAGATTGCTGCAGTCGGGTTAACTGAGCAGGCGGCAATTGATGCCGGACACGACATCACCGTGAAGGTTCAGAAATACGGTGATATTGCTTATGGCTGGGCGATGGAAGATACCACTGGTTTTTGCAAGGTTATTGCGGACCGGAAGACCGGCAAGCTGCTCGGCGCTCATATTATGGGTCCGGAAGCATCGAGTTTGATTCAAACGTTTATCACGATGCTGTCCTTTGATATGGATTGCCGTGAAGTGGCCACTGAGCAGTACTGGATTCACCCGGCGCTGCCTGAATTGGTCGAAAATGCGCTTCTCGGTTTGGAGTTTTAAATGAATGATTTGTGGGCAAAGGCCGACGCTTTTATGGAACAGGCCGATGGTTATGACCCGGCAAATGCGCCGCGGCCAACCGACTCTTTGGGCCGACCACTGCGTGTGGCTCCGTCGCACCCATTGGACCAGGCAGCTGAGCTGATGGAGCTCATTGACCAGTTGGAAATGGACGGGCGTTTCGATGAAGACGCGCCGAACCGCTCGCTGCGGTGGGCTCGTTGGCACCAGCTGTCGGCCGAGCGGCAGATCTCTGCGGGGTTCCCGGGCCGGGCAACGGACCACTTGGAGCTATGCGCAGGTCTCTACGCCAATGAAGGCCACCCGCAGCTGGGTGCACAGCTGTACAACCAGGCTGCGGAGCTCTACCGCAGTTTTGACGACCAGGACCGCGCCCGCACCGCGATGCTCAAGGCTCTCGATCTCGAGGGTTAGACCCAGAACGCTTCGCCTTCGCCTGGCACCGTCAGGATTTCGTAGCCAGTATCCGTGACCAACACCGTGTGTTCGAACTGCGCGGTGTACTTGTGGTCATTGTTCAGCACGGTCCAGCCATCATCCCATGTGTGGTACGGCAGCTCACCGATGTTGATCATCGGCTCAACCGTCAACGTCATGCCTGGTTCCAAGATGGTGTCATTGGATGGCTCGTCGTAGTGCAGCACCGCCAAACCATTGTGGAAGGTCGGACCGACACCGTGGCCAGTGAAGTCACGGACGACGTTGTAGCCAAACCGCTTGGCGTAGGACTCGATCACGCGGCCGATGACGTTGACTTCGCGGCCCGGCTTAATCGCTTTAATACCACGCATCGTCGCGTTGTAAGTGCGTTCTACCAGCAGCTTGTGCTCTTCGGATACTTCCCCAGCCAAGTAGGTGGCATTAGTGTCGCCGTGGACTCCGCCGATGTATGCGGTGACGTCAATATTGCAGATGTCGCCGTCTTGAATAACGGTGGTATCCGGAATGCCGTGGCAGACCACTTCATTCAGGCTAGTGCAGCAGGACTTGGTGAAGTCGCGGTAGCCCAAAGTTGATGGGTACGCGCCGTTGTCGCAGAGAAACTCGTGGACCACCCGGTCGACTTCGTCAGTGGTGACACCAGGAGCGACCGTCTTACCGCCCTCGATAAGGGCTTCCGCGGCAATCCGGGATGCGGTACGCATTGCTTCAATGACTTCTGGGGTTTGCACAAACGGCTCCCCCATCGCTTCCTGGACGTCGTCCTTCCAGGCATACTCGGGGCGTTCAATATGCTCCGGGACGGTACGAATTGGGGTTGGTTTTCCAGGCTTCAATGGTCCACGTGTCATACCGCTACCCTAATACTTCCCTGGTTTACTGCGTTGGCTGCCCCTCAGTTGTGCCGTCACCAGTACCGTCACCATCAAGGATGCCGAAGAAGCGGTCGGTTACGGCCACGGCATGTTCCGACCCGCCGCCCAGCACAATCAGAGTGGTAAACGCTAGGTCCCCACGGTAGCCGGTGAACCATGCATGCGAGCCGCCGTTAACTTCGGCTTCACCAGTCTTTGCGTACACTTCCCCGCGGCCAGCAATTGCGCCGCCGGTACCGCCGGTGACCACAGCGCGCATCATATTCCGCACTTCAGCTAGCTGCTTCGGGTCCAATGCGGCCGGTTGCCGGTCAACTTCAGTTTTCTGCCCAGAGACCAGCACGGGGGTTGGTAGCTTTCCAGCTGCTACAGCCGAGGACACCATGGTCATGCCGAATGGGCTGGCTAGGTCCAAACCCTGACCGTAACCAGCATCAATAAGCTCCGCGGCGGTACCTTCGGTCGCAACATTGCCGGTAATGGTGTTGAACCCCGGAATCTTATAGTCCAAGCCAAGGCCCAGTTCCGCTGCAGTTTCGGCCAGTTCTCCGTCCTTGAGTTTGTAGGCGATGTCGGCGAAGGTGGTGTTGCAGGAACGGGCGAAGGCGGACTGCAGTGGGATATTGCCGCCGCCTTGGCCGTTGTAGTTGGTGACAACGCGCGGCCCAACTTCCATGGTGCCGGGGCACGGCACGATGGAGCCATTATTGAGCTTTTGGTATTTCACGCCAGCCAGGGCCGTAATAATCTTAAACACCGACCCGGGAGGGAACTGTCCAGACATGGCGAGGTCGCCGCGCTTATCGGCTTTCTCAGTCTGCGCCATCGCCAAGATTTCGCCGGTCGACGGACGCATCGCCACCATCATCACTTCTGCATCTTTGCGGCTATCGACCGCAGCCTGCGCAGCGTCTTGAACCTTCTTCGAGATAGACACATCAATCTTCGGGCGCTCTTCCGCGGCGGTGAACGTCAATGTCGACATGACCGCACCGTCAGCATTCGCGGCCACGACTTGCCAGCCATTGGCACCAGTCAGGTCCTCCGAAATTACCGATTCAATCCGGTTCATCAAGTCCGGTGCGAAACTCGGATCCGGCCGGATCATAGAAGCTTCATCGTTCAAGCTGACCGCAGGCAGCTCCTCCAAGGATTCACGCAGCCGCTCAGCATGTGCGGTCGACAGCATGGTCACGGAAAAGTTTCCGGTCATGCCGCGCACTTCTTCCACCTGGCTGTTGGTGACCACCTTCGGGATGGTTTTGTCGGTCACTCGCGCGGCGTCCAAAATCTGCCCAATATCCCGGACACTTTCACTCGCTGCCGGGTCCGATGCATCAACAAGCACTCTGTGGGCGGTCCCTGGCTGCAACAGCGCCGAACCATCTGACCCTACGACGGTGGTGCGGGTAGCTGGCACCGACCGCAGTTCCATATGCTGACCGCTGCCAAGTTCAGGGTGCAGAGCCGTCGGGGTCCAGCGGATGTCCCAATCTTTGCTGCCTTTAGACAGGCGAACTGTCGACGTATATTTCCATCGCCGTTCCCCCGGCAGATCCCAGTCGTAGGTCACCGTGGCGGTGGAGGCGTCACCGTTGGCAACAATATCGTCAATGCTCCACGCCAATCCCTCAGCTTGCAGACCAGACAGGGTCGCACTGATCTGAGGTTCGGCGTTACGGGAGTTATCGGTGTGTTCCGCGGCGACGGTCGAGTTACGTTCCGCCAGCGCCCCAAGGAACACTTCCAATTCGTGCGCCCCCGTGTTCGGGCGCGGTGTGCATGCGGTCAGCAGAGTTGACCCCATGAGGGCGGCCAGGGCAGCGCAAGACACACGACGAAGACTCATGTGGTCAAGGTAGCACCCTGGCCTGCTAATTCTATGGAACAGACACTTCCGGCGCGCCGCCAGATTCGCCCATTTCCTCGGCAATTCGTGCAGCTTCTTCCACCAGGGTTTCCACGATTTGCGACTCCGGCACCGTCTTAATAACCTTGCCCTTCACAAAAATCTGGCCCTTACCGTTACCGGAAGCCACACCGAGGTCGGCGTCGCGAGCCTCGCCTGGACCGTTGACGACACAGCCCATCACAGCGACACGCAGCGGGGCATCCAAACCGTCCAACGCGGCGGTGACTTCTTCCGCCAGCTTGTACACATCGACCTGGGCGCGGCCACACGATGGGCAGGACACGATGTCCAGCTTGCGTGGGCGCAGGTTCAGCGACTGCAGAATCATATCGCCAACCTTGACTTCCTCAATCGGCGGCGCCGACAAGGAAACGCGGATGGTGTCGCCGATGCCCTGGGACAGCAGCGCACCGAAAGCCACCGACGACTTCACTGTGCCCTGGAAAGCTGGGCCTGCTTCAGTCACGCCGAGGTGCAGTGGGTAGTCACACTTTTCCGACAGCTGACGGTAGGCCTGCACCATGGTTACTGGATCCGAGTGCTTGACCGAGATGGCAATATCGCCGAAGCCGTGTTCTTCAAACAGGCTGGCTTCCCACAGCGCGGACTCAACGAGTGCTTCTGGGGTGGCTTTACCGTATTTTTCCAGCAGTCGCTTATCCAGCGAACCACCGTTGACACCGATCCGAATCGGAATGCCAGCATCGCCAGCGGCCTTCGCCACTTCCTTGACGCGGCCGTCGAACTCCTTGATGTTGCCTGGGTTGACGCGGACCGCCGCACAGCCGGCATCAATCGCGGCGAAAATGTATCGCGGCTGGAAGTGAATGTCGGCGATGACCGGCAGTTGCGACTTCTTGGCAATAATTGGCAGCGCATCGGCATCTTCTTGGCGTGGGCATGCCACGCGCACAATGTCACAGCCGGCAGCGGTCAGCTCAGCGATCTGCTGCAGGGTGGCGTTGATGTCGTGAGTTTTGGTGTTGGTCATCGACTGCACCGAAATTGGGTGGTCGCCGCCAACGCCAACGTTTCCAACCATCAGTGGGCGTGTTGTGCGCCGCGGAGCCAGGATTGGTGCTGGTTCTGCGGGCAGTCCAAGGTTGACTGTCATAGGTAAAGGTCCTTTCCAAAAACAGTCTGGTTTAAAACAGTCTGATGGGGTTCACCACATCGGCGATGATGGTCACTGCTCCCAAACCGATAAGCAGCGCTGCCATCGCGAAGGTGATTGGCATCAGTCGATTGTAGTCCGCTGGGCCTGCTGGGGCTAAGCCGCGTCGTTTCCGCACTGCATCGCGCACACGTTCGTAGAGCACAACTGCCACATGTCCGCCGTCCAGCGGTGGCAGCGGAATCAGGTTGAAGGCCGCTAGGAAGAAGTTCAGGTTCACCAGCATGAGCAGGAAACCTTGCCACATCGACCGTTCCACCAGTTCGCCGCCGAGCAGCGACGCACCGACCACCGACATTGGCGAGTCTTGTGCGCGTTCCGCACCGAAAATAGCCGCCACTACCCCAGGAATTTTCGCGGGCAGGCTAGCCAGGGCTTGGAAGGTAGCGCTAATCATGTCCCCGGCGAACTTCAGTGTGCCCGGCACAGCAGTCAGCGCGTTATATTCCAACAAGGCAGTATCGGGCTGGTGCGAGACACCGATGGCCGCTATTTCTACGTCTTCGCCTGCGGTGTTAACGCGTTGCACTCGCTCGACGGGGACGGTCACCTCAGTGATGTCTTTGCTCTCGGCGTCGCGCTGCACACCTAGGCGCACCGAGTCGCCGTCTGTTTGCGAAATCAGCGTCGCTACCTCGGCAAAGCTGGTTGTTTTAGTGCCATCGACGCTGCGGATAATATCACCAGGTTTAATCCCCGCTGCGGCTGCCGGCCCGTCACCGCTGCATTGTGCCAAGGTGCCATCTTTGCTTTGCGACGTTGCGACACACGTCGTTTTCGACACTATCGGGGTGAGATCTGGTGAGGTATTCGGCAAGCCCCATGCCACTGCCACACCATAGGCAATGACAAGGCCCAGCAGGATGTTCATGCCTATGCCGCCTAGGAGCACAGCAATCCGCTGCCACCATGGACGGCGCCACATCGCGTGTGGCGCCTCGTCTTCGGTGACTGGGTCTTCAGCGGTCATACCTGCGATATCGCAGAAACCACCCAGCGGAATGGCCTTGAGGCCATATTCAGTTTCGTTGCCGAGTTTGTTGCCCTTGGTGGACTTGAAGGAAAACAGTGTCGGGCCGAAGCCAATGAAGTAGCGGCGCACCTGCATGCCGGACCATTTGGCGACGGTCAAGTGGCCCCATTCATGCAGGGCAATAGTAATTGCGATGCCAACTGCGAAGAGGGCAACGCCAGCTAAGTAACTCACGGCGTGCACATTACCCGAATGCCGTTAGCTAGCGCTTCGCCATCACTTCATGTGCTCGAGCGCGCGCCCACCGTTCGCACGCGACCACATCTTCGAGACCAGCAGGGGTGTACGACCACTGGTTTGCGTCATTAAGCACCTCGGCGACGGTATCGACAATGCCGGGGAAGGACAGCTGTCCGGCAAGAAACTTTTCGGCGGCTTCTTCATTGGCGGCGTTGTAGACCGCGCCAAGCATGCCGCCGCCAGCAACGCAGTCGCGGGCGAGCTGCACAGCTGGGAAGGTGTCATTGTCTAATGGCAGGAATTCCCAAGTCTGCGCGGTAGTCCAATCCAGCTGCGGGCAAGCACCTGCGACCCGGTCTGGCCAGCCGAGAGCCAGCGCAATTGGCAGAGTCATCGATGGTGGCGAGGCCTGCGCGATGGTGGCGCCATCGGTGAACGTGACCATGGAATGCACAATCGACTGAGGGTGCACGGTGACATCAATGCGCTCGGACGGAATCCCAAATAGCAGCGCAGCCTCGATGAGCTCTAGGCCCTTGTTGACCAGAGTCGCGGAGTTCAGTGTGTTCATCTGCCCCATCGACCACGTTGGGTGTGCGGCAGCTTGGGTTGGGGTTGCTGCCTCCAGCTGCTGGCGGTTCCACCCACGGAACGGGCCACCAGAGCAAGTCAGCACCAGGCGGTCAACCTCAGCGGCACTACCCGACCGCAGACACTGCGCCATCGCAGAATGTTCCGAGTCCACTGGCACAATCTGCCCCGGCTGCGCGATGCGCATGACCAGCTCACCGCCGGCGACCAACGATTCTTTATTCGCCAGTGCCAGCCGTTTGCCGGTTTCTAAGGTGGCCAGTGTGACCCCGAGGCCTAAGGAGCCAACTAAAGCGTTGAGCACGATCGGTGCGGCGGAGTGGCGGACGAGTTCTTCGGCTGCGTCTACCCCGACCAGTACCCCACTAATCCCGGCGAGCTCTTCGACGGCTTTCGCGGCTTCGGGGTTAGCGATTGCGACTTGGCTACCGGTGAGCCCAAACTGGCGGATTTGCTGCGCGATCAGCTGAGGATTGCTGCCACCTGCGGCGATACCGGCGACCGTGAAGTCGTCGGGGTTTGCGGAAATTACTTCGATGGCTTGGGTACCGATGGAACCGGTGCTTCCGAGCAGCAAAATAGAGGTAGTCACAGTCCTATTGTTACACCCCGCGGCGCGCCGACTACACCCGCGGCTACCGCTGTTCCTGAGAATGTGCCAAAATACTTACAAATCATTCATGTGTTTAACGGAGGAAGCAGTGGCCGCAAGCAAGCACACTATCGAACCGGAAGTTCATAACGGCGTGTCCACCCTGGACGAGCCTTCGGCTGCCTGGGGCTGGCACGACATTGGTAAGCGCCCAACCCAGATTGCAGGCTGGCTGACCGTGTTCGCGCTGCTGGGCCTGAACTTCGGTAACCACGAAGGCCACGTTGAAACCGTGTTCCTTCTGGTCATCGCTGGCCTGATTGCTATTGGCCTGCTCATCAACCTGTTCGAGCCTAAGGGCAACCAGGTTCGCACCGTGACTGCCCACAACAAGCCAGTCGGCCACATTGAACCAGAGTGGGCTATTGACCAGCAGAACCGCACCGGCGCATACGCTGGCCTGACTGAGTCGCAGCAGCGTTCGTGGAACTGGCAGCCAGTGGTTGCTCCAGTTGAGCCAGAAGCAGCTGAGCTGACCAAGTAAGCGCACACGCCACACGGCATATGCCTTGGCTAGTTCAAGAAGGTCTGTCCCTTTCGGGGCAGGCCTTTCTTGCATGCCGGAATGAGACCCCCACCTGTCTGAGGTCCCAGATACACTGACCTAAGTGACCAACAACGACGCCACCCCAACTACTCCGCAGCCCGCCACCCCTGGGCCTCATCCGCGTGATCAAGTAACTAGCCGCGCTGTCACTGTGTGGGCAGTTGCGGTGTTTTTCTACCTCATTGCCATTGTGGGCCGCACCAGTTTAGGTGTTGCCGGTGTCGAAGCGATGGACCGGTTTGCTATTGACGCTTCCCGCCTCGCGGTATTTACTTCCGTGCAGCTCGGAGTGTACGCCCTGGCACAAATCCCAGTAGGTTTGGCCGTGGACCGCTTTGGCCCCCGGAAAACCATGATTGTGGGCGCCATCATCATGGCCGTTGGGCAAGTCACTTTGGCGCTTACTGCGTCCTATCCGATTGCTATTGTCGCCCGTGTCCTCATCGGCGCTGGTGACGCTACCGCTTTCCTCTCAGTGATGCGGATGATCCCGGCATGGTTCCCACTCAAGCTCACACCTGTCTTTGCGCAGCTGACCGCAGGTATCGGTACCGTTGGCCAATTAGTCTCCGCACTACCGTTCCTCATCTTGCTGCATGCGAGCAACTGGACCACCGCCTTCCTCTCCATCGGAGCAATTGGCGTGCTCACTGCGCTGTTGGGTTGGCTCGCGTTGCAGGACACACCAGAAGAACCCCGACGTCGCAAAGCCCAATCGGCAACCACCACAATGCCGAAACCTACCGCCCTGCCTCTTGGCACCTCCCTGCAACTGGCCGTCGCACATCCGGCGACATGGACCGGCTTTTTCGCGCACTTCATCGGGCTGCAGCATATGTGTATCTTCGTGCTGCTGTGGGGGATGCCGCTGATGACGCTCGGCCAAGGGCTTACGCCGAATCAGGCCAGTAGCGTGCTGGTGCTCAATGCCATCGGAATGATTGTGTTCAGCCCCGTGGTCGGCATGTTGTCGGCGCGTTTCGGGCTGAACCGGTGGATGCTGGTCATTACAGCCACCCTGCTGCTTGCGGGCAGCTTCATTGGTTTCTTCCTGCAAGCTAGCCCGCGCAGCTTCACGGCGGTCGCGGTGCTCAGCGTGATTTTGGCGATGTTCACGCCTTTTGCCAATGTCGGCTTCGACACCGTTCGCGAACATATTGACCGGCAAGTGCTTGCCACGGGTACCGGTGTGGCGAATATGGGTGGGTTCGTCTCGTCGATGGTGGCGTCGCAGGCCTTTGGTGTGCTGTTGGACCACTCAGCGCACGGCGCTGGTTACGCGTGGGCTGATTTCCGCTTCGCGTGGATTGGCGTGGCGTCGGTGTGGGCGTTCGGCGTGGTCGGCTATGTGGTGTCGCGGCTGCGGCTGCACCGGTATCTGCGCAGGCAGCAGCCGACCGAACTGGCCTAAATGGCCGGGCCGTTTAGTTGGCTGGGGACGTTTAGTTGGCTGGCGCTTCTGCCCCGCCAGCCTTAGCCTCATCGCTGACGCCCTCGGCTGCCAGCTGACCACAAGCCGCCGCGATTTCCTGACCGCGAGTGTCACGAACGGTACATGGCACCCCCTGCGCGCGCACCCGTTCCACGAACTCATCCTGCACATGCTTCGGGGACGCATCCCACTTCGACCCCGGCGTCGGGTTCAGCGGAATCAGGTTCACATGCACCAGCGAGCCCAGGTAGCTGTGCAGTTTGCGGCCGAGCAGGTCCGCACGCCACGGCTGGTCATTCATATCGCGAATCAGCGCGTACTCAATCGACACGCGGCGACCGGTCTTGTCGGCGTAGTAGCGCGCAGCCTCCAGCACTTCCGCCACCGAATACCGAGTGTTCATCGGCACGAGCTCATTGCGCAGCTCATCATCCGGGGTGTGCAGCGACACTGCCAGACGGCAGTGCAGGCCTTCGTCGGCCAGCATCCGAATCTGCGGCGCGAGCCCGACGGTGGACACGGTGATGTTGCGCTGGGAAATACCGAAACCGGCTGGCGGTTCATCACAAATACGGTGCACCGCGGCAACGACACGCTTGTAGTTGGCCAGCGGTTCACCCATTCCCATGAAGACAATGTTGGATAGGCGGCCCGGCCCACCGGACACTTCCCCATCGCGCAGCGCCTTCGCCGCGTCGCGAACCTGGTCAACAATCTCGGCGGTGGACAGGTTGCGGTCCAGACCAAGTTGGCCAGTCGCGCAGAATGGACACGCCATACCGCAACCTGCCTGCGAGGAAATGCACAGCGTATTGCGATCTGGGTAACGCATAAGGACTGATTCCAGCAAAGTGCCGTCAGTGGCACGCCACAGGGTTTTGCGGGTGGTACCGGAGTCAGTTTCGATGTGGCTGACCGGAGTGAGCAGCCGTGGGAATAGCTTCTCTGCAACCAGGTCGCGCTTGCTTGCTGGCAGGTCGGTCATCGAATCAGTGTCGGCGTCGAGGCGCGCGAAGTAGTGCCGGGAGATTTGGTCGGCACGGAAAGCCGGCAGGCCAAGGTCTTTCACTGCTTCTTTGCGTTGGTCAACGTCAAAGTCAGCCAGGTGTTTGACTGGCATTTTGCGGCGTGGTTTACCTGGAACAAGAGGAAGCTGGGTGCTCATGATGCTTCCAGTGTGCCACGACCGTCGTTGATTAGGGAAAATGTAGCGGTACTTGCGGTTTTGCCGTTCAATGGAAGGTATGAATACCGACAGCCGTAGCAATGAGCGTTTTGACGAATGGGCCGACAACGATGTTCCGCGGGTCGAGCCCGACCCGCACCCTGGAGTGCCGAGCAACGTGCAGGCAGAGCCACGTGCTGTCTCGGAGCAATCCGACGTGGCAGCGCCGGAGGTTGAATCGGAACCTGCAACCTATCCGCATACTGACCCGCAGCTGCTGGAAAAAGGGCAGCGCTCGGTGGCAGCATCGACGTGGGCCGCCCTGATTATCGGGTCCCTGCTGCTGATCCTGCTGCTGGTGTTTGTCGCGCAAAATACCCATGATGTGGCTCTGCATGTTGCAGGCTATGACTTCTCATTCCCGCTGGGCGTCGGCATTTTGCTGGCTGCTGTCGTTGGCGCATTGATTATGGCTTTGGTCGGTGGCCTGCGAATGTTTGAGCTCAGTCGGAAACTGAAAAAGACCCGCCGCGCATTGCAGCAGGTCGAATCAGGACATTAGGTTAGCGCTAGTGGCGGCCAATCCGTCACCAAGCTATACCGGCAGAGCCAAGTTCTCCGTTGCGGCTGACAGCACCACCCAGGTGACCATTGCGGATGGCAACATGCCATCTAAGCGGTCCATCATGCCGCCATGTCCTGGCAACAAGTTGGACATGTCTTTGATACCAAGGTCGCGTTTGACTTGGCTTTCGACCAAGTCGCCGAGAACAGCGCAGGCCACCAGCAGCGCGCCAAGTAGTGCGCCCCACAGGAAGTGGCGGTCGAGCATCAGCCACATGCACAGCGCCCCGGTGACAACACCGCCGACCAAGGAGCCGGCGAAGCCCTCCCAAGATTTCTTTGGGCTGACGGCAGGTGCCATCGGGTGTTTGCCAAACATGACACCGGCAGCAAAACCGAAGACATCTGAAGCAACCACGCACAACATGAATGTGATGATGTACAGCGCGCCGGCGTTGACGCCGAATCCGGCGGCGCCTTCGGTGTCGATGTGGGAAATCATCGCGGCGAAGGAGCCGAACAGCGGGATCCAGGTCAGGACGAACAGGGATACTGACATATCCCGGAGGTAATTACGCGGCGCCGTGGTCGCGCCGTGGTGGAATAGCCGCCAAATCATCACAGCCAGAACGGATGTGACGTAGCCGGAGACCAATCCTACGGTGCCGAACGGCCAAGACAACCACAACATCAGCTGGCCGCCGACGATCATGGTCCACGTCGGAACGATGTAGCCGCTATCGCGCAGCCGAGCTGCAACTTCCCAGGTCGCCAGAGCTACTGCTGCGGCGACGAGCGGGTACCAGCCGTGTGGGATGACAAAAACGCACAGCAGCACCAAGGCACCGAGGCCGGCACCAGTAGCAATTGCTTGTGGCATATTCCGCCCCGCAGAGTTGCGGGGTTTCAGGATTGGGGTGTGCCGAGCGCTCTCGGCAGCTCCGGTCGGTTCAGACACTGTGGCCTAGACCTCCATCAATTCAGCTTCCTTGCGCTCGACGAGGGAGTCGACCTCCCCGACGTAGCGGGCGGTCACTTTATCCAGTTCCTTTTCCGCTGCCTGTACTTCGTCTTCGCCGGCCTCGCCATCCTTCTGAATCTTCTTCAGCTCATCCATGCCCTTACGGCGGATGTTGCGGATAGCAATCTTGGCGTCTTCGCCCTTGGAACGCGCAACCTTAGTCATGTCGCGGCGGCGCTCTTCGGTCAGCTGTGGGATGGTCACCCGCAGCACGTGGCCGTCGTTGGTTGGGTTAACGCCTAGGTCCGAGTTACGGATGGCGTTTTCGATTTCGCCCATCATGGACTGCTCGTAAGGCTTGATCAGCAGCATGCGTGCTTCCGGCACGGTGATGGTGGACATCTGGGTGATTGGCGTTGGTGCGCCGTAGTATTCCGCCATCACGCCGTTGAACATGGCTGGGTTTGCGCGGCCGGTACGAATGGTGGTCAGGTCTTCGCGGGCGTGCTCTACCGAGTTGGTCATGCGCTCTTCGCAGTCGAGCAAGACATCATCAATCATGAGGGTTCTTCCGTTGGTTGTGTTGAATGAGTGGTTAGGACAGCGTGCCGAGCGCCAAATGCGCACCAGCAGCTAACTTATCAGGACTGCACCAAAGTACCGATGCGTTCACCAGCGACCGCGCGGGCAATGTTGCCTTCGGTCAGCAGGTTGAACACCAGAATCGGCATATTGTTGTCCATGCAGAGCGAGAATGCGGTGGCATCGGCAACCCGCAGACCCTGTTCGATCACTTCCCGTGGAGTGATTTCGTGGAACAGCTCTGCATCCGCGTTCACGCGTGGGTCGTCGGAGTAGACACCGTCGACGGCCTTGGCCATCAGGAGCACTTCGCAGTCGATTTCCAGTGCGCGCTGTGCGGCAGTGGTATCCGTCGAAAAGTACGGCATGCCCATACCGGCACCGAAGATGACAACACGGCCCTTTTCCAAGTGACGCTTCGCGCGCAGTGGCAGGTATGGTTCTGCGACTTGAGTCATCTGGATGGCGGTCTGCACCCGAGTTTCGACGCCT
Source organism: Corynebacterium ulceribovis DSM 45146 (assembly GCF_000372445.1). Taxonomy (GTDB): domain Bacteria; phylum Actinomycetota; class Actinomycetes; order Mycobacteriales; family Mycobacteriaceae; genus Corynebacterium; species Corynebacterium ulceribovis. Next base: position 768,564 of record NZ_AQUY01000001.1, on the reverse strand, counting down.
TGCTGTTCCAGGAAGTCTTGCAGTGCCAGGCAGTTCATCACGGTGCCGAGCATGCCCATGTAGTCCGAGCGTGGGCGGTCCATGCCGCGCTGTTGCAATTCTGCGCCGCGGAAGAAGTTGCCGCCGCCTATGACGACACAGACTTCGACGCCGTTACGGGCAACGTCCGCGATCTGCCGAGCAACGTTCTCCACGACGTCGGGATCCACACCTACTTTGCCGCCGCCGAACATTTCGCCGCCCAGTTTGAGCATGACGCGCTTGTAGCCGGTGCGTTCTAGGCTTTCGGAGGATTCCGACATTTCCGCAGTCATATCTGCAGTACCTTCCCGTTATTGTGTTTGGAAAATTGCTCTTCAGGAAGTTTACCTGAAGGCAGGAAAAAACCGACTTGCCCTAACTCCGTTTGGGAGCGGGAAGTCGGTTTTAACGTGGGTGCTATTTAAGCTTCTGCGTCTGCTTCAGCAGCTTCTGCAGACTGGCCAACCTCGTAGCGTTCGAAAGCGGTCAGCTCAACGCCAGCTTCCTTCATCAGGTCGCCAACGGACTTCTTGCTGTCAGCAACAGATGGCTGCTCCAGCAGGACCCAGTCCTTGTAGAAGCCGCCCAGGCGGCCTTCGACAATCTTAGGGATTGCCTTTTCTGGCTTGCCTTCAGCGCGGGTGATTTCTTCCGCGATAGCGCGTTCCTTCTCGATGATGTCAGCTGGGACATCTTCGCGGGACAGCCACTTTGCGCGCAGTGCAGCAACCTGCATTGCAGCGCCGCGTGCAGCCTCAGCAGCTTCGTCACCTTCACCGGTGTACGCGACGATGACACCAACAGATGGTGGCAGGTCAGCGGAACGACGGTGCATGTAGACAGCGGACTTGTCGCCTTCCAGGGTGGTTGCGCGACGCAGTTCCAGCTTTTCACCAATCTTTGCGGACAGGCGGTCCAGTGCTTCAGCAGCGTCCAGGCCGTCGACCTGAACCTTTGCCAGCTCTTCTGGGGTGTTGGCCTTGACTGCAGCAGCAGCGTCAGCAACAGCCTGTGCGAAGTCGATGAATTCGCCGGTCTTGGCAACGAAGTCGGTTTCGGAGTTGATCTCGACCAGGGTCATGCCGGACTGCGCGATGATGCCTTCAGCAGCGGTGCGCTCTGCACGCTTGCCAACGTCCTTGGCACCCTTGATGCGCAGCAGTTCAACGGCCTTGTCGAAGTCACCATCGGACTCCACCAAAGCATCCTTGCAAGCCTTCATGCCGGAGCCGGTGAGCTCGCGAAGCTTCTTAACGTCAGCTGCGGTGATATTCGCCATCGGGGGCGATCCTCCTCGTTAGTTAGGGGTGAGATTTCCGTGCCGTATCAGAGTAAGGCACGGCGGAAGGTTAAGCCGGACTTAGGCTTGTTCTGCTGGAGCTTCGGTTGCAGCTTCAGCTGGTGCCTCTGCTGGTGCTTCAGCAGCAGCCTCGGTTGCCTCTGCTGGGACGACCTCAGCTTCGCCAGCGTCGCCAGCAGCTTCCTTGGCAGCAGCGTTGTCACGCTCAGCCTTAGCGGCGCGACCTGCCTGAACAGCGTTCGTGATGATGCCGGACAGCACAGCGACGGAGCGGATTGCGTCGTCGTTGCCTGGGATTGGGTAGTCCACGTCGTCTGGGTCGCAGTTGGTGTCCAGGATGGCCACAACTGGGATGCCCAGCTTCTTCGCCTCGGAGATGGCGATGTGTTCCTTGTTGGTGTCCACGATCCACAGTGCGGAAGGAACCTTAGCCATATCGCGGATGCCGCCCAGGGTGCGCTCCAGCTTGGTGCGCTCACGGGTCAGCATGAGGATTTCCTTCTTGGTGCGGCCTTCGTAGCCGTCCTCAGCTGCGTCCATGGCCTGCAGTTCCTTCAGGCGAGCCAAGCGCTTGGAGACGGTCTGGAAGTTGGTCAGCATACCGCCGAGCCAGCGGTGGGTGACGTATGGCATGCCGCAAGCTTCAGCAGCTTCAGCGACGGAGTCCTGAGCCTGCTTCTTGGTGCCAATAAACAGGATGTTGCCGCCGTGAGCGACGGTTTCCTTGACGAATTCGTATGCTTCGTCGATGTAGGTCAGGGTCTGCTGCAGGTCAATGATGTAGATGCCATTGCGGTCGGTGAAGATGAAACGACGCATCTTTGGGTTCCAGCGGCGGGTCTGGTGACCGAAGTGCACGCCGGCATCAAGCAGCTCACGCATGGTGATAACAGCCATATTGTTTCAGGGAAGTTCCATATTTGGCAGTAGCTTCTGCCGGAGACTCCCCTTCCTCGCTTTCTCACGAATGTACGGTTAGGTCGATTGTGTGGGTTTTTATCCCACACCCTGGTGCTTTCTGCCCTAACGGCACCCGTCACCGCGATTGTGTCGGATTCGGGACCGCGCCATCAGGATGCGAATTGAAAGCACGCGAAGTCAGCAGCCGCAAATTCGCGGCACACTGCACCGGCAACTATAGCCGGTTAAAGACTGCAAATTCAATCCACCGGCTTCGGAGTGTTGCTCCCCCACACTCGAATGCAGCCCCTGCCGATACGTTATCCACAATCACCGAGCTTTCCCCACCGTGTGCCTCCGTTTGTTCGTCGCCAAGCCCAGTGGTCTGTGTAGTGCGCCAAGGTTGCGGTATGCACCTATTTTCGCCCCAACCGCGCGTATCGACGTTTACCGCCATCAACCGGGCTATTGGGCTCGTGCTGGCGGCACTAGTAATGGCGGTTCAACTGGCGGCATCGCCAGAAACGTACGCGGCAGCAGCCAAAGTGTGGCATCGCAAACCCACGGCGGGGGCGGTGACTCGCGACTACGACCCGCCACTAAAGAATTGGCTACCTGGGCATCGTGGTGTTGACTTGGCGGCAGCTGACGGGAGTGTGGTGGTGGCTTCAGCTGCAGGCGTGGTGCACTTCGCGGGAATGGTGGCCGGCACCCCGGTGGTCTCAGTAATGCACGCCGATGGGATTCGCACGACATACCAGCCGGTTACAACGTCGTTGCGGCGGGGAATGCAGGTCAGCAAAGGGCAACCAGTTGGAGTTTTGCGCCGAAATGACGAACACGACGGACTCCACTGGGGAGCCCGCCGTGGCGAGGTCTATCTCAATCCGCTGTCATTGCTTCGTCCGCGGCAAGTTCGGCTGGTGCCGCCGCGGATTCTGGACGGCTAGCGCCCGAGGGCGCTGCCGCAGATCGGTTAGGAGTTGAAGTAGTTAACGATGCGGTCGGCAACTTTGTCGGTGTCATGGACCAGCACACCGTGGCTACGTCCTTGAATGACAATCTTTTCGCCGCCCATCACGCGTTGCACTTCGTGGATGGCCTTACCGGTCACCGCATTGTCTTTGCTGTATCCGAGAATAATTGGCTTCTTTTCCAGCTTCGTGCCGGTGACAGGGCGGAAAGGACGAGGCTTTGGCCAGCCTGCACATACCTGGCCGGTGGCGATGCCATTTTCGACTACGTCCATAATGTCGCCGCCAGTCCAAGCGTTGACTAGATGCTGTGGCAGGCGGTCTAGGTGCGCTGGGGTGGCATTTTCATTGCACAAAATGGCTCGTTCAACGACTGCACCAGCATTGACCTGCAGCATGATTTCTTGAATCTGCTTCGGGGTCAGCTTCGGGTTAGTCATCTGCTTTGGCAGACCATCCCGCAACCATTTTGCGGTCTGGTCCCAGCTGCTTTCGTTGTACAGCGCACCGTAGACAGTCAGTTGATAGGTTGGCGACCCCATCGTCACGCCTGGGGCCGCTTGGAAACTACCGAAGAAGCTTTCGGTGCGGTGCTGTACTGGGAGCACTTGGTTCATCAGTGGCAACGCGGCTTCTTTATGCTGCTTAAGCCCTGCAGGCAGATCGCCAACCTTTGCTGGAGGTGGGGTTACTTCCGCTGGTCGGCCTACTTCACGGTTAATCCGGTGCGCCCACTTCCGGTACACCTGCAATGGAGTCTTACCTAGGTGGTAGATGTGGTCACGGTCCGCAATCCACTGGAAGTAAGCATTGAGGGCTTCCCGGCGAGCTGGCAACCGCGAAGCACCCAGCTGGAACCAAACATCTGATGGCGCAATGCTCGAATCCAAAATCGTGTGATTCGTGCGGTGCGGGAACATCGTGGCGTAAGTGGACATCAGTGCGCCGCCGTAGGACACACCGTAGAGGTTCAGCTGTTCTTCACCGAGCAAACGACGGGCGACGTCTAGGTCGCGGGCGGTGTTGGCGGTTGTGATGTGCTGCACCACGCCTGGGCTCGAGGATTCACAGGCGTGATAGAACGCCGCTGGACCAGCCTGAGCGACGAACGTCCCCGGAAGTCCTTGGAAATCACAGGTGACATTGCCAGCGTGGGCGTGACCGCGTGGCTGCACCGCAATCAAGTCATACTGATTACGCAGCTGCTTCGGCAGCACAATCTGGCCCTCATTCGCTGGGTCCTTCATCGATTCGGAGGAAGCGAACATTCCCAGCGCGCTGCCACCTGGGCCGCCAGGGTTACCGGCGATCACGCCGCGGCGCTGGCTAGGGCCGCCTTCGGCAGGAATGCGGCTCATCGTGATGGTGAGCTTTTTACCCTGCGGTTTGGAATAGTCCACTGGCACCTTGAAGGTGGCGCATTCAGCGCGCTTATCTGCGACAGTGAGCTCAGGGCACGCACCCCACGTTAATTTCTGTCCCGCCGGGGTTGCTGTTGCTGGAGTAACTGCGATAGTGGCCATCATCGCAGCAGCAGCAACCGGAATGGTGACGGCCTTAGTCAATCGACGGGACAACTTCATTGCGGGTCCGCAATCCTTTCGGTAGTTAAGTGTGACTTCACACTATCTAAAGGCATTTTCAGGCTTAATAGGGGCGATTCTCATTACCCCCGAGCGGGTGTAAACAATTGTGCAGCTACGCGCGCGGATGCGCCTGAGCATGAGCAGCCCGCAACCGTTCCGGCGACACATGGGTATAAATCTGTGTGGTTGCCAAACTGGAATGCCCCAGTAGTTCCTGGACCACGCGCAGGTCTGCCCCGGCTTGCAACAGATGAGTGGCAGCGGAGTGCCGAAGCCCGTGTGGCGACAATTCCGCACCAGGCACTGCCCCAGTGAGCCGATGGACAAAGTCTCGAGCTTGACGAGGGTTGAGGCGGCCACCGCGCGCCCCTAAAAAGAGTGCCTGCCCGGAATTGTTCTGCACTAGCTGCTTTCGACCGTCATCGAGCCATCGTTGCAGTGCCTTAGCTGCTGGGACACCAAACGGTACCGTGCGCTGCTTAGCTCCTTTGCCCAGCACCCGCAACGTCCGAGCATGGAAATCAATGTCAGAGGTATTAAGACCGCACAGTTCCGACACACGGATACCCGTGCCGTAGAGCACTTCTAGCACCGCAACATCGCGCTGCCCGATGGGATTATCGGCAGTGGCAAGTTCTTCTGCGGCTTGCAAGATTTCAGTTAACTGCTCTGCTCGGTCGTGCTCTGGCAGCGTCCGGTATGCCCGTGGAGAAGCTAGTCGAGCTGCGGGGTCAGATGTCATGTACTCCCGTTGCACCGCCCACTGGCAAAACGACCGACACGTCGATGTCCGCCTAGCCATGGTGGTGCGAGCCAATCCATCGCGCTGGCCTTGCGCAAGCCATCGGCGCAGATGCGCGGTCGTCAGCTCCGCTATATCCCCCAGCCCTTCGCTCATTGCGGCGAGATCCGTCGCATACGCCCGTAGCGTATGCGGGCTGCGGTTGCGTACAAGCCGCTGGTAATCCAGGTACTCCTCAATGATCGCTTCGACAGTGGCCATACCCGTAGCTTAGCCGGAACGCTGCCACTTATTTCCCTCCCGCACCACAAGCCCCTTCTGTTCCAAAGCCACCAGCATATGCACAGTCAGTGCAATCCCAAGACCAGCAACCGGCGCAACGTCCTCAGCTCTCACCGCCTTGCGCAGCTCCAGCGCATCAAAGACTCGCAGCTCCGACCGAGACAGCTGCCCCGCAATCGATTCCGACGCCGACTGCGTCATCTCCAAAGCCAACTGCTCGCCTTCTGGCACCGAACCCACGGTCTCTACTAGCTCCCGAACTTGCCCGGCGCTAGCTACCAACACCGCGCGTTGCTCTCGAATCCGCTCATGCCCAGCTACCGACATGCGCGAAGTCACCGGCCCGGGCACTGCCGCAACTGGGCGATTCATCGCTTCCGCCCAGGACACGGTACTCAGCGCACCCGACCGAAAGCCTGCTTCGACCAGCACGGTTGCCTGGCCAAAGGCGGCCGCTAGGCGGTTTCTCGTCAAAAAGCGATGACGGTGGGGCCGCTGACCTGGTGCATATTCACTCACCACCACGCCCCTGGCGCGGATCTTTTCAAACATTGGCCCGTTGGCTTGCGGGTACACCACGCCCGGGCCGTGCGCTGCGACCGCGATTGTGGCTCCGCCGGCGGACAATGCGCCCTGATGTGCCGCGGCATCAATGCCCAGTGCCCCACCGGAAACCACTGTGTACCCGGTCGCAGCGAGGTCCGCGGCGAACTCCCGCGCAATACTATCGCCGTATCGTGACGCTGCCCGCGTGCCAACAATGGTGATAGCTCGCTCCGTCAACGCGGCAAGGTCGCCCCGGCCGGACACCCACAACGCTATCGGTGGAACCGCATTGTCACGGCTGGTATCAATCCGGGCGAAGGCATCCGCGAGCAAGTCCCCCGGCCAATCGGGGTCATCAGCAGTAATGAGGCGTGCGTCTGCGGCGGCACCATCGGCAAGCATCTGCTGCGGGTTAACTGCGGACGCACGGGTTTCGGTCGCGGACAACAATGGTTCCGGCAGGTTTCGGCGGTCCCGGATGCGTAGCGCCAGCTCCACCGGGTCGATGCCCTCGGCGGTCAATAGTTGCGACAGGAGGTAGTTGGGAGGTTCAGCGACCTGGGAAAGATAGGCCCACGCTTGTTGACGTTTATGCGACATTGTTCAGCTCAGAGATGTACTCATGCAGCGCGATCGCGCCAGCGACGTCATCGATGGTCGGTTGCTGACGGGCAGCAAGGTCCGCAAGGCTCCACGCCACCCGCAAGGTACGGTCCACCCCACGCTGACTGATCTGGCCGAGCGCCAATTGAGCTTGCAAAAAGGCCATAGCAGCCTCATCGCCTGGGAAATGCCGACGCAGCAATTTGCCAGATATCTGTGCAGTGCGCAGATCCCTGATTCCCATCACAGTGCGGCTGCTGACATCTGCCGCCAGTTCTGGCGCGCTGCGCCACCGCGCATCGGCACGCTGGCGGGCTTCAGCCACGCGCTCGGCAACAATTGCCGAAGATTCCGCAGTGTCATCAGTAATGGCTGCGACTGGCTTGGCTGTTGGTACCACCAAATCTATGCGGTCGAGCAGCGGGCCGGAGAAACGATTGTTATACCGTCGCCGCACCGTCGACGCGCATGTGCATGACGATGGCTCTGCTGCCCCACAGGCGCACGGATTCGCAGCCATCACCAGCTGCGCTTGCGCCGGATACGTCACTTGATAGCGCGACCGCGTCAAACTCACCTCACCCAGTTCCAAAGGGGTTCGCAGACTATCCAAAACCCCAGCCGCAATCTCTGCAGCTTCATCCAAGAACAACACACCACAATGAGCCAAGCTGACCGCGCCGGGCTGCGGCACTCCCGAGCCACCGCCGATAAGGGCACTGCGGGTGACGGAATGGTGCGGCGCAATGAACGGCGGATGGAACACAACGGGTTGCTGTGGGTTCAGCAGTCCAGCTACCGAATGCACTGCGGATAGTTCCAAGCGTGCTTCCGGCGACAGTGGCGGAAGAATTCCGGGCAGACAGGACGCGAGCATGGACTTGCCGGAGCCGGGTGGTCCAATCATCAGTAGATGATGGCCGCCCACCGCGGCGATTTCTACAGCTTGGCGTGCCAGTGGTTGACCGATGACATCCGCCAGATCGGCTTTCGCCGGTGGAGACGGCGTCACATAGTGAACCGCTGTGGCATCAGCGCTATTAAGGCCTGCACCTGTGGTGAGCCAGTGACCGAGCTGCTCGAGGTGTGCGACACCTGCGACTTCGATTCCGTCAACAAGCAATGCTTCCTGCAGGTTTGCGGCCGGAACAATGAAACGGCGCCAGCCCTCTTCCCTGGCGGCGCGAACGGCGGGCAGCACACCGGGGATGGCGCGGACGGTGCCGTCCAGGCCAACTTCGCCGAGGAACATGGTGCCAGCGATGCGGGCGTGCATCTGGTCCGATACGTCGGTGCGGGCATCGAGCACTGCCGCAATCATCGCTAGGTCAAAGCCACTGCCGTGTTTTGGAAGTGACGCCGGCGACAGAGACAGCACCACCTTCGTTTTCGGCCAGCCCAGCCCCGCGTTCAAGCAAGCAATCCGAATGCGGTCTTTCGCCTCGGCAACTGCGGTATCACCTAAGCCGACAATCGAAATGCCGGGCAGGCCATGGCCAGCGTCGGCTTCCACGGTGACTACGGTTCCGGCGATACCTTGCAGTGCCACCGAATGTGCAACTCCTACTGCCATTAGGCCACCTGCTCATAGTGCTTGCAGCACCAGTGGCCACCCGCATTGGTCACCACAATGGCGTCAAAGGTTACTTCCGGCCAGTATTGTTCCTGATTGGCGAACCAGCGGACGGCGGCGCGGCGCATACGGCGTAATTTGCGTTCGTCAATTGCGCTGATGGCATCGCCGAAGGTGTCATTGGTGCGGGTTTTGACTTCAACGAAAGCAAGCAGGCCATCACGCTCGGCGATAATGTCCAACTCGTCGGGGCCAACGTGAACATTCCGACCGAGGATTTCGTAGCCGCGGCCGCGGAGGTATTGCGCGGCAGTTTCTTCGCCGATGCGGCCGGTTTCGTGGATAACTGACATGGGCTGGCCTTTCAGGTGTGAGCAAGGGATGCGCGTTGCTCCCTAACCACACCACGACCGTCGGCTTACAAACCGCCACGAACGCCGAAACCGGGCCGCCACTGTGGACAACCCGGTTGGTGTGAATAAGTCGCTCCTGTGGCGCTTACTCCGGCATGCGTAGTTCTGGCTTATCCAGCTCTTCGATATTGACGTCCTTGAAGGTAATCACGCGGACATAGCGCACAAAACGTGCTGGGCGATACATGTCCCACACCCAAGCATCAGACATGCGGATTTCGAAATAGACTTCGCCACCGGCTTCATGCGGGATGAGTTCTACGGCGTTGGCGAGGTAGAAACGGCGTTCGGTCTCTACGACGTAGGAAAACTGGCTGACGATATCGCGGTATTCGCGGTACAGCGACAGTTCAACCTCTGCCTCGTAATTGTCGAGGTCTTCGGTGCTCATGCCAATTCCTTCCGTAACTCGTGCTTTTCAAAAACTGCCTGTGCTTTTTGCACATTCGCGTAACTCATCCGGTGAATGGCACAGGCCCCTTGAGTGCGCATTGCCTGCGCATGCGCGGCAGTGCCGTACCCCTTGTGACCTGCGAACCCATAACCGGGGTAGGCAGAATCGTATTCCACCATAATTCGGTCTCGCGTCACTTTGGCGATGACACTCGCAGCCGCAATACAAAGCTCCTGCGCATCGCCGCCAATAATATTCGTCATCGGCATCGTCAGCCCCGGCACCTGCCACGCGTCGGTGAGCACATGCTCCGGCGCTGGCTGCAGCGCCTCCACGGCGCGCCGCATCCCACCGATATTCATCTGCTGCAACCCAAGGGTGTCAATGTCCTCGGGCGGAATGACAATTGCACTCCATGCCACTGCTTCGGCGACAATCAGGTCGTAAAAGGTATCGCGGCGTTTGGGGGTCAACTTCTTGGAGTCGGTCAGCCCCAGCCACCCATCATGCAGCTGCGGCGGCAAAATACAGGCGGCAATGACCATCGGACCAGCACACGCGCCGCGACCAGCTTCATCAACCCCAGCAATGAGCTGCACCCCAGCGGAGCGCAGCTGTTCCGAGTCGGTCACTTGACCCCACCGGTGCGTCCGACAGGCAACAAAATGGCCCGCACTTTACCGACGACCTGGTCCACGGGAATGGTGCCCTGGAATTCGTCACCGATGTGGTAGCGCGAGTCCGCCGAGTTCGTGCGGTTATCGCCCATCATGAACAGTTGGTCTTCTGGCACGGTAATTGGCCCAAAGTATGGCCCGCCGCACTGGTCCGAGCCAGTCAGTTCATCGACAGGGTTTTGCGGCGGCTGCAGCGTCATCGAGGTGTCGGCCAGCACGCCGTCGACCATCACACCGGGGTCACCAGGCAGGCACCGAATGGTTTGACCTTCGGTGGCCATCACGCGCTTAACCAAAGCGTTTTCGTCTGGCGCACCCAGACCAACGTAGGAGCCGAGGGTTTGCACGCCGCGCAGCACTGGATTTTCCGAGCGATTCGACACATACCCCTGGTTCCAAGAGTCCGTGCCGTTAAACACCAGCACGTCACCGACCTGCGGCTCGTTGAAGTCGTAAACCATTTTGTCGACCCAGATCCGGTCGCCCTCACAGCCTTGGCAGCCGTGCAGCGTCGGTTCCATCGACTCCGACGGAATCAGGTAAATCCGGCCGATAAAGGTCTGAATCATAAAGGACAGCAGCAGCGCCGCCACAATAATGATCGGCAGTTCCACCCACCAAGGTCGGCTGCGCTTTGCTTCGGTGCTTTCGGTGCCAACCTCTGGTTCGTCGGCTCGTGGGTTTTCTGCTTCTGACACGTTTTCACACTATAGCAGCGGCCCCAGACAGCCTATTTCGCTCGACTATGTATCTGCTACGCATCATCAGAGTCGTAGCGCCACAGCTGGCCGCCGTCAGCATCAGCCACCGCAATGGTCACCTTCGGCTCACCGGCAGCGTCTCCGTCGCGCAGCGTCAACTGCACATCCAAGTGGTCACCGCCACCAGGTTCACCAACCCGATAGTGGTAGTCCTGGTTTTCTAGCTTGACCGCGCTCGTGACACCATCAACCAACCACGGATGCTGTCGACGGATAGCAATCAGCGCCTGATAGGCCCGCAAAGTTCGCTCCCCAAGCGGCAACAATTCCTCTGGTGATTCCGGAAACGTTGGCCGGATCGCATCGTCGCCGTGAATATTTTCTTCCTTCACCCCGGTGAACCCCTGCTCGTCGCCGGCGTAGATAGAAGGAATGCCGCCAATGGTCATCAGCACTGTCGCTGCGACAATGGCACCATCTTGGCCTACTTGCGAGGCAATCCGCGTGACATCGTGGTTGCCGATGAAGGTGTTTGGCGTGAAAGCCTGTAGGAACTCCGCATGCCGCTGCAGCGCCCAATCCAATTCAAAGAAGTTTTGGTCCTTAATACTCGACCAAATGGCCTTCCACAGTTGGTACTGCGTCACGGAATCCACCCCGGATTCAGCGACAAATTGCGGGTAGTCGCCGTGGATGACCTCACCAAGAATCCATGCTTCCGGATGACGCTTTTTGACGCGTTGGTTCACTCGGGAAAGGAACCCAGCATCAATTGAATAGGCAGCGTCCAGACGCCAACCGTCGATACCGCGCTCAAGCCAATGCGTCATCACGTCGACGACGAAGTCTTCCACTTTCGGGCTGTGGTGGTTCAAGCGGGCAAGCTGACCGTGCCCCTCAAAGACACGCGGCGCCGGACCACCTGGCGCGTTCCAGTCAATGTCGAACATTTCCGCGGCCTCAGACGTCGGCCCCTCGACAAGAGCCTGTTGGAGCAGTGGGTGCCGGTCGCTGACGTGGCTGAACACACCATCAAGCAGGACTCGCAGTCCGCGGCGCTTGCACTCAGCGATAAGCCAGTCGAAATCCTCCTCGTCGCCGAGCCGTGGGTCAATCCGGAAGTAGTCGAGCGTGTCGTAGCCGTGGGTCAGCGAATCGAAAACCGGCCCCAGCAGAATCCCGGATGCTCCTAGCTCGATGGCGTAATCCAGCCAGCCGCCTAGCCGCTGAATGCGGTGCGCTGGGGTGCGGTCGGCGTCGTGAATCGGCGCGCCGCAGAAGCCGAGAGGGTAAATGTGCCACCAGATGGCATGGTCGATCCAGTTCATGCTTTCTAGCTTATGCCGAAATAGAAAAATCCCGCCGCACCTGAACGAGCAGGTGGACGGGATTTATGCCAAGAAACAGCCAGCGATTAGCGGCGTTCCTTAATGCGGGCAGCCTTACCGCGCAGGTTGCGCAGGTAGTACAGCTTCGCGCGGCGAACCGCACCCTTGGTGACAACCTCAATGGAGTCGATGTTTGGGGAGTGCACTGGAAAAGTACGCTCCACACCGATGCCGAAGGAAATCTTGCGGACGGTGAAGGTTTCGCGGATGCCGTCGCCCTGGCGACGAATCACAACGCCCTTGAACAGCTGGATACGCTCGTTCTTACCTTCGATAACCTTCACGTTCACGTCGACGGTGTCGCCTGGACGGAAAGCTGGGATGTCGCTGCGCAGGGAGGCAGCATCAACCTTGTCAATCAAGTTAGTCATGGAATGTTCCTTTTCAATCTGGACAGAGGAACCTAGCATCACCGCAGGTGCTTGGCCGGTTCGTGCCCGAGTCATGGCATGTGCTACCCGCCCGGCAGGACCCGCGCAGGTAATCAACTAATGGATTATCGCATAAAGCCAGGGTAAAACCCAAAACAAGTTCCTACCCAAAACCAGTTACTGTCCGAACCCTGCTTTGCGGAGCGCATCAGCCATTGAGCCGCCACCCGGGCTGCTCTGTCCGCCACGCTGGTTTCCACGGCCACCACGGCCGCCACGCTGTCCGCCACCACGGCTCTGCCCACCATCGCGAGCGTCACTGCGCTGCCTGCCACGTTGCCCACCGCGGGAACCGCCGCCCTGTTCGTCGGCAAGCTTCATGGTCAGGGAAATGCGGCCGCGGTCAATATCGACATCTTGTACCCGCACCTTCACCACCTGGCCGGATTTCACCACATCATGCGGGTCGGCGACGTACCGGTCTGCCAGCTGCGAAATGTGCACCAAACCGTCCTGGTGCACTCCAATATCAACGAAAGCGCCGAAGGCCGCCACGTTGGTGACGGTGCCTTCCAGGATCATTCCCGGCACCAAGTCAGAGGGCTTTTCGACGCCAGCTTTAAATGTGGCGGTTTTGAACTCTGGTCGTGGGTCGCGGCCCGGCTTATCCAGCTCCGCGAGAATGTCCTCAATCGTCGGGATGCCCGCCTCGGCGGTGGCGAAGTCAGATGGCTTCAAGGTCGCCAACAGCCGGGAATTACCAATCAGACCCGCAACATCAGTCCCTGCCTGCTTCGCCATAGCTTCAGCAATGCCGTAACTTTCCGGGTGTACAGCGGAAGCATCCAATGGGTTCTTCGCGCCATGAATCCGCAAGAAGCCCGCGCACTGCTCAAACGCCTTTGGCCCCAGCCGCGGCACCTTCAGCAGTTCCATACGCGAGGCGAAAGCACCGTTTTCATTGCGGTAGGCGACAATATTCTGCGCCATCGTCTCAGTGATGCCAGCGACCCGACGCAGCAGCGGTGCCGACGCTGTGTTTACCTCCACACCGACCGCGTTTACGGCGTCTTCCACCACCGCATCCAGCGCACGGGCCAGCTTCGTCTGCGACACATCATGCTGGTACTGGCCCACACCAATCGACTTCGGGTCAATCTTCACCAGCTCCGCCAGCGGGTCCTGCAGTCGGCGGGCAATCGACACCGCGCCACGCAGCGACACATCCATTTCTGGGAACTCCTGCGCCGCCAGCTCCGAAGCCGAGTACACCGATGCACCGGACTCCGACACCACGACCGCATTGGGGCGCGCCCCACCAGCTGCGGCAATCATGTCGGCCACTTCCCCAGCCAGCTTGTCGGTTTCACGCGAGGCCGTACCGTTGCCCACTGCAATCAGCTCCACCCGGTGGGTTGCCGCCAGTTTCGCCAGCGTATCGCGGGACTGGTCCCATTTGCCGGAGTGCGGGTACACAATCACGGTGTCCAACACCTGACCGGTCTGGTCGACCACGGCGCATTTCACACCATTGCGGTATCCCGGGTCGAGCCCCAAGGTTGCACGCTGACCAGCAGGCGCGGCCAACAGCAGGTCTTTCAGGTTGCGGGCGAAAACACCGACGGCATCGGCTTCAGCCTTTTCGCGCAGCTGCATCCGAATATCAACGCCGGTGGACACCCGCAGCTTGGTGCGCCAACCAGAGCGAACACATTCAGCGACCCAATCATCGGACGCACCGCCGGTCGGATGCAGGTCCATCGCATCAGCAACCATCTGCTGGTACACCAAGTCATCGCCCGCGTCGATACCAAGAGTCAGCACACCTTCGGTTTCCCCGCGCAGCATGGCCAGCACGCGGTGGCCCGGCGCGGTCCGTAGATCTTCAGTGTGGTCAAAGTAGTCGCGGAACGTTTTCCCGGAGTCCTCTTGACCAGCAACAACACTGGCCGTTACCTCACCTTGCTGCCACACGGTGTCACGCACCTGCCCGACAAGGTCCGCGTCAGTTGCCATCCGGTCGATGACAATGGCTTTGGCCCCGTCTAGGACGGCTTTGGAATCCCCATAACCTTCGGTGACAAATTTTTCCGCGGCCGCGACGGGGTCGATAGTGCGGTCAGCCAATACGTCATCAAGCAACTGCTCCAGCCCAGCTTCGCGGGCTTTATCGGCTTTGGTCCGGCGGCGCTTTTTATACGGCAGGTAGAGGTCTTCCAGGCGCGCTTTAGTATCGCAGGCAGCAATCGCCGCGGCGAGCTCGTCGGTGAGTTTGCCCTGCTCAGCAATGGCCGCGGTGATGGTTTCTTTCCGCTCCGCCAGCTCGGTCAGGTAACTGTTGCGTTCTTCGATGGTGCGCAGCTGGGTGTCGTCCAGCCCGCCGGTCGCTTCTTTGCGGTAGCGGGCGATAAACGGCACGGTGTTGCCTTCGGCCAGCAGCTTCAGGGCGGCGGCAACTTGCGGTTCCGAAACCTTCACGGTTCCGGCGGTCAGTTCGGCAGCAATGGTCGCTGAAATCATTCACCCAAGTTTAGTGGGCGGGGTTTCAGTCGCCGACAGTGGTGCCGTACCAGTTGGTTCCTTCCGGAAGCAGGTCAGTAATGAGCTTAGTGACGGTTACCGGCAGCGGCGGACCGTAGACCTGGAGTTTCACAAGGTGAAGTTGCTCATGCAATGGGGCCGATTCATGTGTGGCCATATATTGGTCCATCAGCATATTGTCGGTCTCGCAGAAATTGTGCTGAACCTGCACGTCGAGGTCCATCAGTTGGTGCTGCGCGGTCAATTCCGAGTGGATTTTTGGCACAGCCGCCGCCCAGTCCTGCGGGCTAATCAAGATCGACAAGTCGGTTGTAGCGGTGCGCAGTGAATCGACGAAGGCTTGGTCAGCGGCGGAAAACTCGGCGTGATCCAGCAGTTCTGGGCGACGGCGAGCAGTGCGCAACAGGGATTGGCGGCGGCGCCACATGTCCACCTTGCCGTGGTCGCCCGACAGCAGCACTGCGGGGGCGTCAAAGTTCCGCCAGGTGCGTGGTTTGGTGTAGCTCGGGCCCTCGAGGAGCCCATCCGAGAAACTGTCTTCTTCGTGGCTGCGCTTGTTACCCAGCACCCCGGGGATCAGCCGGACAATCGCCTCCGCCATCACCAGCACCGCCACTTCCCCGCCAACGAGGACGTAGTCACCAATGGAGACTTCTTCGACCCGCCACTTCAGAGCCGCGTCATCGACGACACGCTGGTCGATGCCTTCGTAGCGGCCGCAGGCAAAGCCGATGCGTTCTTCCTTCGCCCAGCGCTGCGCCATCTCTTGGGTAAATGGGGTGCCCGCTGGTGTCGGAACAATGAGCAACGGGCGGGTGTCGGCGGTGCCTTCTGGTGCGTCTTCGCCGACGGTGCGTTCACAGGTGCTCATCGCCGCTGCGTCTGCCATGCCCCGTACGTGTGGCACGGCGCTGCCAAGGTCTTCAGTGTCGGCGGCCGGTCCGCTGCGGTGCAATACGTCGTCGAGCGCTGGCCCCCACACGTCTGGTTTCATGACCATGCCGGGCCCGCCGCCGTATGGTGAATCGTCTACGGCTTGGTGCACACCGCTGGCCCACTGCCGCAGGTTATGCACACCGACTTGCATAATGCCGGATTCGATGGCTTTGCCGAGCAGTGCGTGGCGCAGTGGTTCGAGGTACTCGGGGAAGATGGTGACAACGTCTAGGCGCATGGTGTTAGAGCTCCAGCAGTCCGTCTGGCGGGGTGATAACTACGCAGCCGGCGTCCAAGTCGACTTCCGGCACAATGTCGTGCACGAATGGGATGAGTGCTTCTTTGCCGCTATTGTCCCCGCCGTCTAGTTCCACTTCCAGGATCTGGCGACCCGGCACATGCATGACGCCGGTGACTACACCAATGTCAGTGCCGTCATGTAGGACGCGGAGGCCTTCGAGTTCGTGGTCGTAAAAGCCGTCATCGTCTTCGTCAATAAGCGGGGCGGCGATGAATTTGGTGCCGCGCAGGCTATCGGCGGCGGTGCGGTCTGGCACTTCCTTAAATTTAATGAGCAGTCGGCCTTGGTGGACCCGAGCGGTGTCGATGGTCAATTCGTGTTCTTTGCGGCCTTGGCGGCCGGTGAGTACTTCGCCGACGGCAAAGCGCACCTCGGGTTCGTCGGTGGTGACTTCGACGACCACTTCGCCTTTAATGCCGTGGGATTTGACCACATGCCCAATACGCAATTCCATGAGTACCAAGCTTAGCCATCGCGCTACTATCCCTCCGCGATGAATCTTAGGTTCCGGTGCTGTCTGAGCGGGTTGCTAAACTGTGCTGCGGTTTAAGTTAGGCCAGCTACCCGGAAAGGCCCTGCTGTATGAGCGCGCACAAAATCGGTTTCGACCGGCAAAAATACATCGATATGCAGTCGCACCATATCCAAGAACGTCGCGACCAGATCGGCGGGAAGCTATACCTAGAAATGGGTGGGAAGCTTTTTGACGATATGCACGCTTCTCGTGTGCTGCCGGGATTCACGCCAGACAACAAGATTGTCATGCTCGAACAGCTGCGCGATGAAGTCGAAATCCTCATTTGTCTCAACGCGCATGACCTGCAGCGGCAGAAGGTTCGCGCTGACCTGGGCATCCCGTATGAGGAGGATGCGCTGCGGCTTATTGACGTGTTCCGGGAACGTGGCTTTTTAGTTGAGCACGTGGTGTTGACGCAGATGGATGACGATAACCGGCAGGCCGTCATGTTCAAGGAGCGCCTAGAACGACTGGATTTGAAAGTCGCGGTGCACCGCACCATCGCGGGCTACCCATCGAATACCAAGCTGGTGGTGTCCGAAGAGGGATTCGGTCGCAACGACTATGTGGAAACTTCCCGCGATTTGGTGGTGGTCACTGCGCCGGGGCCGGGTTCAGGCAAGCTAGCGACCTGCCTGTCGCAGGTGTACCACGAGTATGCGCGCGGTAAGCAAGCTGGCTACGCCAAGTTTGAGACCTTCCCGATTTGGAACCTGCCGCTGGACCACCCAGTCAACGAGGCCTATGAGGCCGCCACCGCGGACCTGGACGATATGAATATGATCGACCCGTTCCATTTGGCTGCCTACGACAAGCGGGTCACCAGCTACAACCGCGATGTGGAAGTGTTCCCGCTGCTCAAGCTGCTGCTGGAGAAGCTAGCTGGATCGTCGCCTTACCAGTCACCGACCGATATGGGTGTGAATATGGCGGGCTACTGCATCAATGACGATGCAGTGTGCCAGGAGGCCGGTAAGCAGGAAGTGATTCGCCGCTACTACAAGGCGGTCGTTGATGAAGCGCGCAATGACACCGATGACACTGTCTCGGAGCGGATTAACCTGCTGATGGGCAAAATGGGCATCGAAGCCACGGACCGCGCTGTGGTTGCACCAGCGCTGGACTTGGCGGCGCAAACCGGCAGCCCGGCCGCCGCCATGGAGCTTGCCGACGGCACGATTGTCACCGGTAAAACGTCGGCGCTGCTGGGTTGTTCCGCGGCGATGGTGCTCAATGCTCTGAAGCAGTTGGCGGGGATTGACCCGGAAATTCAGTTGCTGTCGCCGTCGTCCATTGAACCGATTCAGACGCTGAAGACGAAGCATTTGGGGAGCCGGAACCCGCGGCTGCATACCGACGAAGTGCTTATTGCGCTGTCCGTGTCCGCAAGTTCGGATGACTATGCGCGCCAAGCGCTTGGTCAGCTGCAGAATCTGCGGGGCTGTGACGTGCACACCACCACGATTCTGGGTTCCGTGGATGAGGGAATCTTCCGGAACTTGGGCGTGGAAGTGACCTGCGAGCCACGATTTGCCCGCAAGTCTCTCTACCGGAAGTAGCGGTTAGCGTTCGACAATATCGACGCGGACGTTATGCCCAGCCATCGCGCCAATGACTTGGCGCAGGGCTTGGGCGGTACGGCCTTTACGGCCAATGACGCGGCCAGCGTCCTCTGGGTGCACCACCACTTCGATGGTTTCGCGGCGGCCATGCCCGGTGACGGTGACATCAACATCATCCGGATTGTCGACAATCCCGCGGATAAGGTGCGCGGCAGCGTTAGCCAAAGTAGTGGAATCGGTCATAGTGACCAGTTTACGCACCTGCAGCAGACGCGGTGGCTGCCTTAGAAAGTTGCTGACGGCGCAGCAGAATAGTTGGCAGCCAGATGATCAGTGCCAACGCCGCCATGCCAGCGCCCGCCAGGGATGGTGCCGTGTAGGAGTAGCCAGCCCCAATGACCGCGCCACCGACGGCGGCACCAGTAGCATTCGCCAAGTTCAATGCCGAGTGCATCAGCGAAGCTGCGAAAGTCTGTGCGTCGCCCGAGACGTCCATCAGTCGGATCTGCAGGTTTGGAATCAGTGCCGAACCGCACAGGCCGACCACAGCAAACGCCAAGGTACCTGGAATTGCCCACGATGACAGGAAGTAGAAAGCGACGAGCGCCAGACCGATGGCAGCGAAAACGACGCCGAGACCCACTTCAAGGTTGCGGTCGGCAATCCAACCGCCAAGCAAACCGCCAATGAGCGAACCGAAGCCATAGATCATCAAAACCAGCGGTACCCACTGCTCGTTCATCCCGGCATGGGCGGAGTCGGTTAACGTCCACGAGATATAGGTGTAGACCGCGAACATGCCGCCGAAACCGACGGTCGCCATCGCAAGGGTCAACCAGACCTGGGAGCGTGCCAGCGCGCCGATTTCAGTCAGCGGCGATGTCGCCTTCATCTCGGTCATATGCGGCATGAAGAACCACAGGGCAACGGTGGTGACGACACCGACTACGGTGACCAGCGAGTACGCGGCGTTCCAACCGAAGGTTTGGCCGAGGAACTGCGCCAACGGGACGCCGCCCAAAGTCGCTACGGAAAAACCAAGGCTCAGCAGCGAAATAGCTTTGCCGCGGTTCTTTGGACCGGCCATCGAAGCGACACAGAGGCCCGAAACGGAGAAAAAAGCACCATGTGGCAGACCTGCGATGAAACGAGCTAGCAGCAGCGTCTCGTAGTTGTTGGCCAGCATGGACAGGCCATTGCCGACGGTGAAAAAGGCCATCAGGATGAGCAACAGACGGCGGCGCGGCAGCCCGCCAGTAAAGGCGGCAATCAGCGGCGCGCCGACCATCACACCAAGCGCGTACACCGAAATCAGGTGACCGGCGGCGTCTTCGGAGATACCGAAGTCGGTGGCAATGAGGTTGAGCAGGCCCATGGAGACAAACTCGGTGGTGCCGATGCCGAACCCGCCGAGAGCCAGCGCAATGACGACGATGGTCAGTTGGCGCCGGGAAATTTCGGTTTGTCGTGGCAATGGCCGACGACGCGAGCCCTGCCCCGTCGTCTTTGTAGTTTCTGCTGCCGGATTCACACCAGATTCGTCCCTTACCACAGTCACCTCTGCCTGACTTTGAATTGAACTATTTCGTTAATGCAGAATTGTTAGACTACACCGCAAGCTGCGGTCCTAACAAAGCAAAAACCGCAACCAACCTGTGGTTGCGGTTACGTTTGCTAACTGGGAATTATCCCAGTCATACGGCTGAATTACTCAGCAGCTTCGTCAGCGGCCTCTTCGGCAGCTTCTTCAGCTTCAGCTTCAGCCTCGGCAGCAGCGGCAGCTTCAGCAGCCTTTGCTTCCTTGTCAGCCTTACGCTTCTGGGTGATAGCTTCTGCAGATGGTGCATCGTTAGCTTCAGCCAGAGCCTGGTTGAACAGGTCGATCTTCGATGGCTTAGGTTCTGCAACCTTCAGGGTGCCCTCGGCACCTTCCAGGCCCTTAGCCTTCTGCCAGTCGCCGGTCACCTTCAGCAGAGCCAACACTGGTTCGGTTGGCTGTGCGCCAACGCCCAGCCAGTACTGTGCGCGCTCGGAGTCAATCTGGATAACAGATGGCTCAGACTTTGGCTGGTAGATACCCAGGTTCTCAATGACTGCGCCGGAACGCTTGGTGCGAGCGTCAGCAACAACAACACGGTACTGAGCGTTGCGGATCTTACCCATACGCTGCAGCTTGATCTTAACGGCCATGATGGCTCCATTTCTTGGTCACTGGGCAGTGCAGACACCGTCACAGGCTCGTGACGGCCGGTTCAACCCTTGGATTAACCTGCGCGTGACCACCGGTCGACCGGGGTCGATGACGGTGCTACGCAGACAACACAGAAACGGTACTGCATATCAGAGCATTTCCCCAAATCCCCGTCCCCCACAACGTCGATAAGCACCGCGGTGGGGCTACCCAACCGGCACGCCTTGCCGCGAAAATGGAACGTCGGTCCTATAGTGCTGTTGTTATCAAAAATTATACCGCCCCATTTTAGTGTGATTGCCAAGGATTATGACTTCAGCTTCCACGCAAGCTTCTGCGAAAACGTCTGTGCCCAAGGTGTCTTACCGCCACGACCTTGACGGTCTTCGCGGACTCGCCATCGCCCTCGTGGTGATTTTCCACGTATTTGTTGGGCGAGTCTCCGGCGGCGTGGACGTGTTCCTGCTGCTCTCCGGCTTTTTCTTCCTTGGCTCCCGGCTGCGCAACGCGGACAACCGGGCGCGGTCCATCAACCCGCTGCACGCATTAATTAGAACTTTTCGACGGCTACTTCCAGCGCTTATCACCGTCATCGCATTCAGTGTTGCCGCGGCCGTGCTTTTCCTGCCCCGCGCCTCCTGGGGTGACCTTGCCCGCCAAGTCACCGCATCCCTGCTGTACTTCCAGAACTGGGAACTGATTGCCCAAGGCGCGAACTACGAAGCGGCCGACGTTGGCGTCAGCCCATTCCAGCACCTGTGGTCCATGTCGGTGCAAGGACAATTCTATGTCGGCGGCATCCTGATCGTGGCGTTGCTCGGTTGGATTGTGCGCCGTAAATCTGACACGGCCTCCACCCGCATGCCAGCAATGGTGATTTTGACTATCGCCACCATCGCATCCTTCATTTACGCCACCTACCTGCACAACACCGACCAGCTGGCGAACTACTACAGCACTTGGTCCCGCATGTGGGAGCTGCTGCTGGGCGCAGTGCTGGCGCTGTACATCACCTACATCAAGGTGCCAGACCGGGTAAAGAACATCACCGTCATTGTGGGTCTGCTGCTCATCGCCATGACCGGCTTTGTCATCGACGGCGCGCAGTACTTCCCAGGCCCAGTCACCCTCCTGCCACTGGGCGGCGCGGCGCTGGTCATTGTGGGTGGCGCGCATGGCAAGCAGGCGTGGGCGTCCCGCATGTTGGCCACTGCCCCAATGCAGAAGCTGGGTAAATGGGCATACGCGCTGTACCTGTGGCACTGGCCGCTGCTGATTGTCAGCGAGCAGATTGTCGCTGACCGGGAAATCGCCTTCTTCCAGAACAACCACTGGGTGCTTGGTGTGCTGGTGATTGTCGCTTCGCTGCCACTGGCCGCGTTCACTAACCGGTGGATTGAGGAGCCGCTGCGCGAGAAGGGCCCGCAGGCAGCAAAGGGCGCGCCACTGCTGCAGTTCGACCGCAATGTGAAGTGGAATGTACAGCGCACCGGTGGTGTCGCGCTGGCGATGGCACTGGTGGGCATGCTGGCGCTGCAGCCAGTGTGGAACTGGCGCGTGGAAACGCTGAAGAACACCGGCTATGACCTGGCGACTTACCCGGGCGCCACTGCGCTGCTGGACAAGGCGCCAGTGCCGGAGGGTGTCGAGGCGGTTCCAGATCCAACAGTGATTAAGGAACTGTACCCGCCGGTCGGTGAGGACGCCTGCATGTTGTTCTCTGAGCTCGACGCCCCAGATATGGTGCGCATTGAACATATCCGCGCGCCGGAAAGTGACCGCCTGGGTGAACCATGCGTATACGGCGACGTTAATGCCGACAAGACCGTGTTCTTGATGGGCGGTTCCCACTCGGAGCAGTGGTCTGGCGCACTGGATGAGCTGGGTAAGGCTCAGCATTTCAAGATTGTGCCGGTGCTGCGTCAGGGCTGCGCCATCACCATTGATGACCCGTTCTACAACGACCCAGAAAACACCTGTGTGCGGTTTAGCCGCGTGGCGCTGGAATACGCCCTGGAGCAGAAGCCTGACCTGGTGATTACCACTTCTACCCGCCCGGGTGAAGACGGCGATGTTGTTCCAGAAGGCTATGTCAACTTCTGGAAGGCGCTGGATGAGGCGAATATTCCGTTCTTGGCGGTGCGCGATAACCCATGGGCCAAGCGCGACCACCGCGGCGACAAGTTCTACCCAACCCAGTGTGTGGTTGATACTGGCTCGGTGGAGGACTGCGCTTTGGATCGCGCGGAGCACCTCGCCCCAGTCGATCCATCTGACGCCATCATTGGTGCGATGAAGAACGGCCACAACCTGGATCTTTCCGATGGTATGTGCACCGCCGATAAGTGCCTGCCGGTGGTGGGTAACATCTACGTGTACCGCGACCGTGACCACATTTCCGATGAGTTCGCCCGCACCACCCAGAAGTACTGGTGGGAGAAAATGGAGCCGGTGTTGGCCAAGTAGGTTCGGCGCGAAAGCGCGGCTAGGAGGAATAGTTCCGGCCCGTCACTAAGCAATGTTTTTGCTTGTTGACGGGCCGGAATTGTTTTCTAGGAAACTACTTCTTACCTGGGCCGAAGTTCAGCTTCGACAGGTCAATGTTCTCCATACCTGGTGGCAACTGGCCACCCATTTGCTTTTGGAGCTCAGCCATATCTGGCATGCCGCCCATGCCTGGCATTCCTGGCATGCCGCCACCCATCTGCTGCTGCATCTGCTGCATTTGACGCATTGGGTTTGCACCGCCGCGGCCCTTCTTGCCCTTACGGCCCTTCTTCCGCTTGCGGTTATTAGCGCGGCCACCTGGCAGACCCATCTGGCCAGCCATTTTGCTCATCATCTTCTTTGCTTCGAAGAAGCGGTCCACGAGGTTGTTGACGTCGGTGACCGCCACACCAGAACCGTTTGCAATACGCTTGCGGCGCGAGGCGTTCAGAATCTTCGGATCGTCACGCTCTGCTGGAGTCATACCGCGGATAATCGCTTGGATGCGGTCCAGTTCCTTCTCGTCAACCATGTCCGCCATTTCGGACATTTGTGAGCCGCCTGGCAGCATCTTCAAGATGTTGCCGATTGGGCCCATGCGGCGAATCATCAGCATCTGCTGCAGGAAGTCCTCCAGCGTCAGTTCGCCGCTGCCCAGCTTGGTGGCAGTCGACATGGCTTCTTTCTCATCGAAGACCTTCTCGGCCTGTTCGATAAGGGTGAGCATGTCGCCCATGCCCAGGATGCGCGATGCCATGCGCTCTGGGTGGAAGACCTCAAAGTCTTCGAGTTTTTCACCGGTGGAGGCAAAGAGGATTGGCTTGCCGGTAACTTCACGAATCGACAGGGCGGCACCACCACGGGAGTCACCATCAAGCTTGGTGAGCACCACACCAGTGAAGTCGACACCGTCGGCGAAGGCTTTCGCGGTGAGGACGGCGTCCTGACCGATCATTGCGTCAATGACGAAGAGGACTTCATCTGGGTTGACTGCGTCGCGAATCGCGCGGGCCTGGCCCATGAGGGTTTCGTCAATACCAAGGCGACCGGCGGTGTCAATGATGACCGTGTCGTACTGCGCACGGGTCGCTTCCTCAATACCGCGGCGAGCCACATCGACTGGGTCGCCGTGGGAGGTGCCCATCTCGTGCTCGTAGGAGTCGATGGAGGTACCTGGGTCTGGGGCGAAGGACTTCACTCCAGCTTGTTCGGCAACAATCTGCAGCTGCTGCACTGCGCCTGGTCGCTGCAGGTCACAGGCCACCAGCATTGGGGTGTGCCCGTTGGCGGCCAAGTGTTTCGCAAGCTTTCCGGCGAGGGTGGTTTTACCCGCACCCTGCAGACCTGCGAGCATAATCACGGTCGGGCCGGTTTTCGCCATGTGTAGGCGACGGGTTTCGCCACCGAGGATTTCTTTCAGTTCCTCGTTGACGATTTTGATGACTTGCTGCGCTGGGTTCAGCGCCTGCGATACTTCGGCGCCGGTGGCGCGCTGCTTAATCTGCTTGACGAAGGCGCGGACCACTGGCAGCGACACGTCTGCTTCAAGCAGGGCCAAGCGGATTTCCCGGGCCGTCGCATTGACGTCGGCCTCGCTCAGGCGGCCCTTGCCGCGGAGGTCTTTCAGCGCACTTTGCAGCCGGTCGGACAGTGATTCGAACACGCGTCTGCTCTTCCTAGTGGTGGACTACTTTCTTAACTCCACCACCATACCCCGTTGCCGCTACTGGCCAAGAAGCGCGTCGACAAAGCTTTCTGGTTCGAATGGTGCCAAGTCATCAGCACCTTCACCCAAGCCAACTAGTTTGACTGGCACGCCGAGTTCTTCCTGCACCTGGAAAACAATGCCGCCCTTGGCAGTGCCATCCAGCTTCGTCAGCACCACACCGGTGATGTTGACAACTTCCTTGAATACGCGGGCCTGGGTCAGACCATTTTGGCCGACGGTGGCGTCCAAGACCAGCAGCACTTCGTCAACAATCGCCTTCTTTTCCACCACACGCTTGACCTTGCCCAGCTGGTCCATCAGACCGGTCTTGGTGTGCAGACGGCCTGCGGTATCCACCAGCACAACGTCAACCTGCTGGTCCATGCCCTGTGCGACGGCGTCGAATGCCACCGAAGCTGGGTCGGCGCCTTCTGGGCCACGGACGGTGGTGGCGCCAACGCGGCGGCCCCACGTCTCAAGTTGGTCTGCGGCAGCGGCACGGAACGTATCGGCTGCACCGAACATCACTTTGTGGCCCATGGATACGAGCACGCGGCCGAGCTTGCCAGTTGTGGTGGTCTTGCCGGTGCCGTTGACCCCGACGACTAGGATGACGGCTGGTTTGCCTTCATGTGGCAGCGCGTGGATGGAGCGGTCCATTTCTGGGCGGCACTGTTCCACCAGCACCGAGCGCAGCTGCGCACGGGCCTGTTCTTCCGATTCAACACCTTCAGCGGCGATGCGTTCACGCAGCTTGTCCACCACTTCCATGGTGGAGGCGGTGCCCAAGTCCGCCATGATGAGGGTGTCTTCGATTTCTTCCCACGCATCTTCATCGAGGTCACCCGCGCCGAGGATGCCGAGCACGGAATCACCGATGGCGTTCTGGGAGCGAGCCAGGCGCCCACGCAGCCGGGACATGCGGCCAGCAGCAGGCGCGATTTCCTCTACCGGCGCAGCAGGCTCTGGCTGTGGTTCCGGTGCAGGTTCCGGCTCCACCACAGGTTCTGGCTCAACAACTGGCTCCGGCGCTGGGATCTGCTCTTCAGCTGGTGCAGGTACCTCAGGGGCAATCGGCTCTTCAGTTTCAACCGGGGCTGCGGTCACCTCAGGTTCTTCAACCTCCGGCTGCTCCTCCAGCACGTCATCCAGATCAACTTCATCTGGGTCCGCAACTGGCCGCTCCGTATCAACTGGGGTTGCCGGTTCAGCGGGCACGTCAGTCGGCACATCACTTGGTACAT
Organism: Corynebacterium ulceribovis DSM 45146; assembly: GCF_000372445.1. Classification (GTDB taxonomy): domain Bacteria; phylum Actinomycetota; class Actinomycetes; order Mycobacteriales; family Mycobacteriaceae; genus Corynebacterium; species Corynebacterium ulceribovis. The sequence continues at coordinate 742,606 of NZ_AQUY01000001.1, read as the reverse complement.
CCGCCGGCTCGGCTACTGGCTCGCTAACCGGCTCTGCTTCCGGTTCAATTACCGGTTCTGCTTCCGGCTCCACCACCGGTGGCGCTGGCCGCTCACCGGTTGGCGGTACCGGCGCCTGCGGCGGCACAACTGGCGGCACCGTCGGCTGCGCCTGTGGCTGCGGCTTAGCTTGGCCTGGCAACTCCTGCCCCGGCAGCAGCTCCGGTTCCTTCACCGCGGCGCCAGTTGCGGCACCAGAAGAGAAGCTAAAACCGCCCTTGGCTTGGTAATCGCCGGACTTTTCCTGTTGCGTTAGCTCCCGGGTTTCTTCCTTCGGTTGGAAAGAAATCGTCTTCTGCTTGCGGCGCATATTGCCCACAATCAGCAAAACTGCCACCAAGACGATGGCAATAACGACAGCTAGACCTATCCACATCCACGTTTCCATGGTGTCCAGTTTGTCAGGTTTTTAGGTTGTCGGCGACATGCGCTGCGAAATCACCCGCGTTACCCCATCGCCACGCATCGTCACGCCGTAAAGCACGTTGGCTATATCCATGGTCGGTTTCTGGTGCGTAATCACAATGAGCTGCGACGATTCCCGCAATTCGAGCAGCAGATTGAGCAACCTGCGCAGGTTAACGTCATCAAGCGCCGCCTCCACCTCATCGAGGACGTAGAACGGACTTGGCCGCGCCCGGAAGATTGCTACCAGCATTGCTAACGCCGTCAGCGACTTCTCACCACCAGAGAGCAAGGACAGGCGCTTGACGCGTTTGCCGGGCGGGCGAGCTTCCAGTTCAATGCCGGTGGTCAGCATGTCTTCTGGTTCGGTCAGCACGAGGCGCCCCTCACCGCCGGGGAACAGCGTTTGGAAGACCGCGGGGAATTCCTTTTCCACATCCAACCAAGCCTCGGTGAACAGCTGCAGAATCGTCGCGTCCACATCCTCAATGACTTGCCGCAAATCCGCCCGCGCCCGCTGCACATCATCCAACTGTGTCGCCAGGAACTGGTAGCGCTCCTCCATCGCCGCGTATTCCTCCAACGCCAACGGGTTCACCTTGCCCAGTGCCCGCAGGTCCCGCTCGGCGCGTTTGAGCCGTTTCTGCTCTTCCGCCTCGTCGAAGTCCGGCCCCGGCGCATACTGTTCCAGCAGGTCATCGCCGGTGACGCCAAGCTGCTCCATCACGGCGGCTTCCGCCTGCTCCATCAGCACCCGCGACTCGGACTGCGCCAAATCTTCCTTATGCGCCGAATCCTTCAGCCGCGCCAGGTGCTGTTGAGTTGCACTGGCCTGCTGCCGTGCCTGCTGCAATGCCGCCTGCACCTGCGCTTTACGGCCTACAAACGCATCTTTGCGGCGGGCGGCGGCGTCTGCTGCGCCGCGCACCCGGTCAACCAAATCCGCGCCGAGTTCGGTCACCGCGACGGCCAGTTCCCGGGCGGCCCGCTGCCGGACCATTGCCGCTTCGTGGCGGCTTCGCTGTTGTTCCTCATAGTGGGCTTGGCGACGCAAACCTTCAGCCTTGCCCCGCCCCTGTCCGGCACGTTCTTCCGAGGTACGCAGCACCAACCGCGCTTCCGTTTCCGCGGCGCGCGCCCGGGCTAATTCTTCCGCGGCGCTATCGCGCAGCTCTGTCGACGGTTCATCATCGTCTGGTTCATCATCCAAGCGGGCCAACCGATCCGACAATTCGTCATATTCGGAGCGCAAATTCGCCAAGCGGTCTTCAGCCTCTTGGGTGCGCTGCCCCATCGTTTCGGCTTCCCGAACCACCGCCGCCGCGGTTTTCTGCAGCCGTGCGACATGCTGCGCCAGCGTCTTGACCTGCGATTGTTGTTCCCGCAGCGCTGCTTTCGCACCCGCAGCTTCGGTACGACGCTCTTCCGCTTCGGCTTCTGCGCCAGACAAAGTCGCAGCGAGATTGTCGAGTTCTCCTCGAGCTGCCTTCGCTTCGTCGCTAAGCCCAGCGGACTCCGCACCAAGTTCCACGGCGCTGCGCTGACTACCGGAACCACCGCGGACCCAACCCGCACCGTATATCCGGCCGTCGGCGGTCACCGCACGCAGCCGATTGTCAGCGGCGACAAGTCCGCGGGCCGCCGCAGCGTCATCCACCAGCACCACGTCGACCAGCAGTGCAGTCACACCGCCGGCAATATCCTCCGGGATGGTGATGGCATCAAGTGCCCACCGCGCCCCCGACGGCAAGTCCACATCAAGACGCCACGGGCTGCCGCCAGCTTCAATGACGGTCGCGTGACCACCATTCGCCTCGGTGAGCGCCTCCATCATGGTGTCGGCGTTGTCGTAGGCCACCACGGCATCGGCAGCGTCCCCCAACGCAGCGGCAACGGCACTATCCCATCCGCCTTGCACGGCCAACAGCTCTGACAGTGCGGTGACCTGCTGATTCTTCTGCAACCACGCCGCGCCATCGGTGCGGGAGGCCGCCACCATCGCAGCAATCGCCTCAATCCGAGCATCCAACCCGGAAATCCTGCGCTCTAATTCACGTTCCTGCTTGCGCAGCTGCTGCAGCCGCGTCTCCGCCTGGTCACGTTCCTGCGCGCGGCGTTGCTGCCGGTCCTCCAACTGTGGCATCGCAGCTTCCGCTTCCGACAGTTCCGTCGCGGCGGCGTCTGCTTCAGTTTCGGCAGCGTCGCGGCGCTTATCGACGCTCCCCGCCTGCTCCCGCAGTCGTTCAATCTCATCTTCCGCAGCGGTAATACGCGCACGAAGTGACTCTTCTGCTGCCACCAAACGCACCACGCCTTCGCGACGGTCAGCTTGCGCGCGCACTGCGGCCATATGTTCAGCATCGGCGGCGCGGGCGCGGGCTTCGGCCTCTGCGACTTGTTCCCGAATATCGGTGAGGGTGTCGAGTGCCGCTTCGACGGTGGCATCGAGTTCTTCTTGCTCTGCGTCAAGGCGATCGGCGCGCTCCCGCAGTTCCTCCGGGTCCGGCCCAGTCCAGCGTGTTTCAGTGGTTGAGCGGGCACGGTCGGCGGCGATACGCACGGTCGCAGAGACGCGTTCTTGCAGCGCGGAAAGCCGAAACCATTCCTGCTGGGCGGCATCGGCCGCTGGGGTGACTGCGGCTAAATCATCTTCCAGCGTGGTCAGGGTTTCCGCAGCCTCTTCGGCAGCTTCTTCAGCGGCAAGCACCTGCTCAGCGAGGATTTCGGCAGTGCGGGTGCGGTCGGTGAGAGCTTGTCGCTTCCGCGTTAGGTCGGCGGCAGCCAGGTTCAGTTTCGCTTCCCGCAAATCTGCTTGCACAGTCGCGGCGCGTTTTGCTGCTTCGGCTTGGCGCGCAAGCGGTTTGAGCTGCCGGTGCAACTCCCCGGTCAGGTCCTGCAGCCGGTCCAGGTTCGCTTGCATTGAATGCAGTTTGCGCTGTGCTTTTTCCTTGCGTCGACGGTGCTTGAGGACACCGGCTGCTTCTTCAATGAAGGCACGTCGATCTTCCGGTTTGGATTCCAGAATCTGCCCGAGGCGCCCCTGGCCGACAATGATGTGCATTTCGCGGCCGATACCAGTGTCCGACAGCAGCTCCTGCACATCCATCAACCGGCAGCGGGCACCGTTGATTTCGTATTCACTCGCGCCATCGCGGAACATGCGCCGAGTGACGGACACTTCGGAGTAGTCGATTGGTAGCGCACCGTCAGCATTGTCGATGGTGAGGGTAACTTCTGCGCGACCAAGGGCTGCCCTGCCGGATGTTCCAGCGAAGATGACATCTTCCATGGATCCACCGCGCAGCGTTTTGGCACTGTGTTCGCCCATCACCCACGCTAACGCGTCGACCACGTTGGACTTACCGGAGCCATTCGGGCCAACTACCGCGCAGATGCCAGGCTCAAAACGAAGAGTCGCCGCTGACGCAAAGGACTTGAACCCTTTGAGTGTCAACGACTTCAGATGCATAGATAACTAGTTTAGCGGAGCTCGTAGAAAGTCAGGCCGCGCGGCGCACCGCGTCGTGGCGTCGGCATACCCAGTTGGCACGTCGTGCCCTGTCCGCGGTGTTCTTCTTCGAATTCACAGCCTGAACAGTGGCCACTGCAGCTGGCAGTTTCGGTGCGCCGGGTGAGTTTTCCGCTGCGCTCCAAATGCTCGATTGCTGCTGCGACGGTGCTGTTACTCAATCCTGTTTGCGCGCAGATATCGCGGATGGTGCGGCTGCCGGCACGCATTGCAGCGGCGACTTGTGACAGTGGCCCTGCCATTAGAACCACACTTTAAGGAGGTTAAACGCAGCCACTGCGATGCCCCAGGCCATGAGTAATTGCACGGCCACACCAAAGAGGGTCCATTTCCAACCAATTTCCCGACGCTGGGCTGCAATCGTCGCAACGCACGGCGTGTACGCCAACATGAACAGCATAAATGCCCACACCGCCGCAATGGTGTGCCCACCGGAGGCTTGATCAAAGTCTGCCCGGACTTGGGTAGCTAACGCGGATTCGCCCTGTTCCTTGGCGCTGGCATCAGTGACATCGTCGACTGAATAGGTTTGCGCCCATGTGGAAATGACAGCTTCCTTCGCCACGAATCCGGTGAGCACTGGTCCGGCCAGTGACCATGAACCGAAACCGGCTGGGTGGAAAATCGGTGCAATAGCAGTGGAAATGACCCCATAAGCACTGTCGCGTGGTGCAAGATCTTCGGAAGCAAAACCTTGATCGGTGCTGACCGGGGTGGCTTGCAAAATGAAAATCAGCGCGACCGTGGCGACGATGATTTTGCCGGCGGTTTCTAGGAAGCCTTTCAGCCGCACCCACATGACGGACAAAGCCAACCGGGCACCAGGAATCTGGTAAGTCGGCAAGTCAATGATGAGCGCTTCGGTGCCCATCTTCCGCCACAGTGCCGCGCGCAGAGCCATGCCCAGCAGCACTACCAGCACGATAGAGACGACGTACATGATGAACACGACGGTGCCGGCATGGTCGGGAAAGAACACCGACGCGAGCATGACATAGAGCGTCAGGCGGGCCGAGCATGAAGTCAGCGGCACGAGGAGCGCTGTTTGAATACGGTGCTGCGGTTTCGACAGCACCCGAGTGGCGGAGATAGCAGGCACGTTACAGCCGAAGCCGACAATCAGCGGGATGAAGGCTTTGCCCGGCAGGCCAATCGCTTTCATCACCCGGTCGGTGACAACGGCAGCGCGAGACATGTAGCCGGAGTCTTCAAGTACCGCGAGACAAAGGAACATCAGCGCCATCAACGGCGCGAAGCTAAGGACCATGCCGACACCACCGATGAGGCCATCGATGATGAACCCGGTGAAGAACGGATGGGTGAGCCCGAACCTATCCAGCAGGCCAGCAGTCCATTCGGATAGCGGCCCGGTGAAAAACCCCTCTAGGGCTGCTTGTAGAGGTGCGGCGACGGTGGTGGTGATTTGAAAAACCAGCCACATGACAGCCAGAAACAGCACTGGGCCGACCACTGGGTGCAGGGCGACGCGGTCAATCCGCTCGGTGGTCGTGGCATCGGCGCTGCGGTTATTAGAGCGTGTTGACGCTGCGACCGCTTGCTCAATCCACGCAAAGCGCGCATCCGCGGCAGCGAAATCATCTTCGGTGTTCAGCGCTAGATCAACATCGGGGTCAATGTCCATGTCGGCCTCAGTCGTGCCCACTTCCCGCAATTGCACTGGCTCGCGCAGCATTGCTTGCGCGACCGCTTCCCCCACTTGCTCTAGGTTCGAGCGGCGCCGTGGGTCTACTGCCACTACTGGGATGCCAAGTGCCCGCGATAGCTCTGCCGCATCCACCGGTTGGCCCGCCGTTGCTGCGACATCGGACTTGGTCAGCACAATGACAGTGCGAAACGGATGCTCTGCCAGCTGAGCGACCATGTACAGGCTGCGGCTGATTGCTGCGGCGTCAACGGCGACCAACACAAGGTCGGGCCGCTCTTCTGGCTCGCAGTCGATGACCAGTTTGCGGGTCAGTTCTTCATCTGGGCTTATGGGGTCTAACGAGTAGGCCCCCGGAAAGTCAATGACGTCATAGGTGGCGCCTTGGGTTTTCCATGCGCCACGGCCAACTTCCACGGTGGTACCGGGCCAGTTGCCCATCTGCACTTTCGCACCGGTCAGGCCGTTAAACAGTGTGGATTTACCGGCATTTGGGGCGCCCACCAACGCAATCACCGGCGCGCCTTTCGGGGCGTGGGAGGTGCCGTGGCTATTACTGTGGCAGCTAGCGCTCGGCGTGACACTCACAGGTTGCAGCCCCGCAGGTCACAGCCATTGTGGGCACAGTCGGCAACCACGTTGACGGCGCCGGCAAGTTGGCAGTCCACGGCGTAGCGCATCGTGGAGACCTTAATGATTCGGCCGCCGCCGGCAGTCTTTTGGGTCACCTGCATTTTGCAGCCAGGGCGCAGTCCAAGTTCGGCGAGTCGGCGGCGTTCCTGGCAGCTCAGTCTGGCGTGATTAATCGAGGAAATCCGCAGCGGAACTTGCAGGTCTGCAGTGGTGACGGTGGTGGTCATGACGAGAAACTTTCCGACAAGATTAGTACTTAAGCAAGCCTAACCTCGCTGCCACATTATTGGCAATGCTGTGGTTGTTTATATTCGTCACGACGCCCAATCTGCCCCTACCCGGGCCTAGACCATCCGCTGGTAGGTCTCCGGCCGGGAAATCGGGTCGGAGCCATCCCAGCAGGTGATGTTCTCCCACCCCGGAAGATTCGGCAGGTCATCCCGGTGGAACACCGGCACCACATTCTTCGCCCGCTGCGCTGAGTAGTTCTTCAGCAACGCCACCGCTGCCCCACCCAGCGGCAAAATCGCCACAATATTAATTGTCGCCATAATGCCAGACATCACATCCGCCAGCGCCCACACCAACGGCACCGAACCCAGCGCGCCGCCAAGCACACACAGCACAACCAGGCCGCGCACACCATTGAGCACCGACTTCTTCTCCGTCAGGAAGGAAACATTCGACTCGGCGTAGTAGTAGTTACCGATCACCGAGCTAAACGCCAAGAAGAAGATGATGATGGTAATCGCGTGCGTCGCCCACGCACCGATCTGGCCGGATAGTGCCTGCTGGGTCAGCGAAGTGCCTTCCGCATCGCCGCCATAGGACGGATTCGACAGCAGAATGATCACCGCAGTCATGGAGCACACCACCAGCGTGTCGAAGTACACGCCGAGGGTCTGAGTCAGGCCCTGCTTGACTGGGTGGGACACCGACGCGGTTGCCGCCGCGTTCGGAGTCGAACCCATACCGGCCTCGTTAGAGAACAGCCCGCGGCGAATACCCTGCATAATCGCGGTGCCGACCGCCGCGCCAACAACTTCGCGGATACCCAAGGCATGTTCAACAATCAGCGCCAGCATCGCCGGCACGTCCCGCCAATTCAGCACCAGCACCGTAACTGCCAGCACAAAGTAGGCCACTGCCATTACCGGCACAATGACTTGGGTGAAGCTGGCGATGCGCTGCACACCGCCGAAGATGATGGCCGCAGCCAACCCGGCAAGCACTAGGCCGACCACCCATTTCGTGGCGTCCGCGTCACTGCCCGTCGATTCCACCACTGCGGCAGTAATCGAGTTCGATTGCACGGCGTTGAACACGAAACCGTAGGTCAGCGTGATGACCACAGCGAAGAGTGTTGCCAGCCAGCCCCACTTCTTCCCCAGCCCGCGGGTGATGTAGTACGCCGGGCCGCCGCGGTAGGAGTCTTCATCGCGCACTTTGTACAGCTGCGCGAGCGTCGATTCGACGAATGCGGTGGCACCGCCGAGGATGGCCAGCAGCCACATCCAGAACACAGCGCCCGGCCCGCCCAAGGTGATGGCAACGGCAACACCAGCAATATTGCCGGTGCCGACACGAGACGCAGCGGAAATGGTGAAGGCTTTAAAGGCAGAAATGCCCTTTTTGCCCTCGGAAATATCCGAAGGTTTTTCGGTGATAACTCGCAGCATGTCTGGCACGTAGCGGATTTGCACCATGATGGTGCGCGCCCCGAAGTACAGCCCTGCGGTGATGAGCAGGACAATAACGAGGTACCAGTATTTGTCGTTGAATGCTGCGATTGCGTCAAGAAGACTTTGCATAACGTTCACGCTACAGCGGTTGACACGCTGCACAGTAAAAACTACGCCGATTCATAAACTTTTCGGCAGTAATTTCTCCCCCACATCGGCTACAGAATTTCTGCCCGTAAGCATGCAGCGCGCGGCCAAAGTAGCCACTTTCGCCATTCACATTCACATAAAGCGCGTCAAAACTAGTGCCACCGGCTGCAAGTGACTCTTTCAGCACATCTGCACCAGCTGCCAAAAGCTGCTCTGCTTCCGCTTGGCTTAACCCGTCGGCAGCGCGACGCGGATGCAGCTGCGCTCGCCACAGCATCTCATCGGCATAAATGTTGCCAATGCCGCTGACCACATTTTGGTTCAGCAGCACCCGTTTAATCTCCGATTTCTTCGTCCGCAGCGTCCCCGCCAATTGCGGTAGTGCGTCAGCTGCCATCACTTCCAAGAGGTCCGGCGCAATGTGCTTAATGACGGAAGGAAGCGGACGTCCGGCGTTGACAATCGAGCTAAACGGATCGGGTTCGCTGTCACAAACTCGGATGTATCCAAAAGTTCGCTGATCCAAAAAGTGGATATCTGTGCCATCGTCCAAGGTGATCGTCGCACGCCGGTGCACGGTTGGGCTCTCCCCGATGCGCAGCTGCCCAGACATCCCTAAATGCACGACGGTGCTTTGATCGTCATCAAGCTCCAACCACAGGAACTTACCGCGGCGCTGTACTTCTACAATGGTGCGGCCCACTAGGCGGCCGACTAGTTCGGCGGCACCGCCCAACTGATTGCGGCTGGTGCGCGGGTGGAAGACTTCGGCGGCGGTGACGCGGCGGCCAACGACGTGGGGTCGCAGGCCAGCGCGGACCGTTTCAACTTCAGGTAATTCCGGCAATGTGCTTACAGCGCCAACGCGTCGAATGCTTGGTTCGCTGCCTGCATCTCCGCTTCCTTCTTGGTGTGGCCGCGGCCGGAGCCCCGTGCCACCCCGTTGATGGTGACCACTGCGGTGAAAATGCAGTCGTGTTCTGGGCCTTCTGACTCATAGCTGTACACCGGCGCGTCGAGCTTGCGTGCGGAGCAGCGTTCTGCCAGGGACGTCTTCCAGTCCATCGTGCGTGCCACAGCTGGGGCAATTTTGATGCGCTGCGCAAATAGCTTCAGCACCGTTTGCTTCGCAGTGTCCCAGCCTTCCTGCAGGTAGATGGCACCCAGTAGTGCTTCCATGGTGTCGGCAAGAATGGAGTGCTTGTCTTTACCACCGGTTTTCTGCTCGCCACGGCCCAGCAACACATGCTCGCCAAGGTCAATGCCGCGGGCGACATCCGCCAGCGCGTACATATTCACCACGCCGGCGCGCATAGTGGAGATGCCACTTTCGGTGCGCTCTGGGTAGCGGCGGTACAGTTCTTCGGCGACCGCAAGACCGAGGACGGCGTCGCCGAGGAATTCGAGGCGCTCGTTATTGGGTAGATGGCCGTTTTCGTTGGCGAAGCTGCGGTGCGACAACGCCAACTTCAGCAGGTCGTCACCAATGTTGACGCCAAGGTGATTGCGCAGCACATCATGGTCTGCCATCGCGTAGGCAGCTTCGAGCGCCTCTACCCCAGTTTTGCGGCGCTTCCGGCTCATTCGTCGAGCTCCTTGAGCTTATCCGCCAGGCCAGCCCACCGTGGATCGGTTGGCTTTTCCTTCAGGATTTTTTCCTCTTGGTAGTCGCATGGCTGCCCAGTGAACTCACATGTTGGGCTAAACGGCCACGTCACACCGGCTTCATCAATCACACTTTGGAGCAAGTTGACCGAGTCACCTTCAACGCGCGGTGGCTCATAGTCGTCGTCTTCATCTTCCTCATTGCTGGCAATGAAGTCATCCGAAGCAGCGAAAACTTCCTTGACGTGGACTTTCGCGGTCTTTTTCAGCGGGTCCAAGCAGCGGGAGCAGGTACCCGACATTGGGCCTTCCACCTCTGCGTCAACAAGCACACCTTCCCCGAGGGGGACGAGCTGTGCGGTGACGGTCAGTGGGGCCCCTTTTTCAATGCCGATCATCTCCAACCCGATTCGTTCGGGTGCGGGACCAGTTTGGGTGATAGTTTCCGGGACGCCGCCCTGCAGAACGTTGGCGACCGGAAGTTCAAGTGGAGAGGTCATACCACCAGTCTAGACGGGAGTCGAGCCTACTCGTAGTCTTGGCCGTACTCAGCGTTGTAGCCACCGGCGGCACCGGCGCCCTTACGCAGCTGAGCGCGGTCGCGGGAGACCGTCCGCATAACACCAGACAGCGACTGTTCGAACTCGGACAGTTTGCTGTCGACGTAATCATCGCAGTCGATGCGCAGCTGACGAGAATCGGCGTGCGCGCTGTCAATGAGTCGCTGTGCTTCTTCCTGGGCGCGGCGCACCACTTCCGCTTCAGAGACCAGTCGGTTCTGTTCTTCCAGACCTTCCTGAACGCTGCGCTCGTAAGCCTTGTTACCGGATTCGACCAGACGGTCAGCTTCGGCAGCGGCGCGGGAGGTGACGGATTCGTATTCGCGCTGAGCTGCTTCGGTCGTTGCATCGGCTTCTTCGCGGGCGCGAGCCACCATGCCGTGGGCACGGTTTTCGGCGTCGCGCAGCATCGCGTCGACCTTCGCTTCTGCTTCCGCGACCATCCGTTCAGCTTCCTCGGTGGCAGTGCGGCGCACGTCGTAGGCCTCACGTTCCGCTTCGTCGAGGATTTGGTCGCGCTGGTCGAGCACGTCCTGTGCGTCATCTAACTCCGCTGGGAACGCATTGCGGACATCATCAAGCAGCGCCAACGTTGTCTGACGCGGCACCATGCAGTTGGCGGTCATTGGAACGCCATATGCTTCTTCAACAGTCTGGTTCAGTTCGTCCAGGGCCTCAAATACGCGGTACATGGTGATTGATTGTACCTGGCTATTCCGGCTTGATGCGGGAACGAACCGCCTGCGCCACCGGTTCCGGCAGCAGGCTGGTGATGTCGCCGCCGTAGCGCGCGACTTCCTTGGTCAGGCTGGAGGAAATCTCGGAGAACTTCGGGTCAGTCATCAAAAACACGGTTTCAATGCCGGATAGGCGATTGTTCATCCGGGCCATCGGCAGTTCGTATTCGTAGTCCAAGGAGTTGCGCAGCCCCTTGACCAGTGTGTCAATGCCATGGTCGGTGGTGTAGTCGACGAGGAGTTTTTCCCATTTGTCCACTTCCACATTGGGTAGATGTTCGGTGGACTGGCGAATCAGTTCCATGCGCTCCGCGGGGTTGAACATGCCGTCTTTATTCGGGTTGAAGGTCACCAGCACGGTGACTTTGTCGAATAGTTTGGCGGTGCGTTCAAAGATGTCCAGGTGACCGAGGGTCATCGGGTCGAAGGACCCTGGGCAGCATGCATGCGTCATCGTCGTTATTCTCCTGCGTCTGGGTGGTGGAAAATCGCGGAGTCGAAACGTGCCGCACCGTAGGTTCGTTTCTTCAGTTTGATTTCCACCGCTTCGTAGCCGGCTGGCCATACAGTTTCCGGCCCGGCGCTGTCACGTTCAAACACCACTACTGCGCCGTTGTCCAGGTGTGGGATCAGTGCTTCGGCGATGTCGGTGAAGGCGTCGTCGGCTAGTTCGTATGGTGGGTCAGCCAGCACCATCGTATAGCGCTTGGCCCCTGCTGCGGACAGGAATGACGAAGTTTTCATGTGGTGCACTTGGGTGCCCGTCAGCTTGACGGTGGCAATGTTGCGCTGAATAACGGAGACGGCGTCCTCATTGGATTCGACGAAGTCGACGGAGCGGGCGCCGCGGGAGAGTGCTTCTAGGCCCATGGCACCGGAGCCAGCGAAGAGGTCGAGGACGATTTCGCCTTCGAAGCCGTAGCGCACCTGCAAGGAGGAGAATAGGCCTTCGCGGGCGCGGTCTGAGGTTGGTCGGGTGCCTTCTGGTGGCACCGCAATTTTCCGGCCGCGGGCCAGGCCAGCAATAATTCGGGTCACTTCAGCTCCAGGAGTACGTCGCCGCCGGTGACGTCTGCGAAATTGGCTACGTTAATTGCGGCGATCGTGCCTGGTCCGGGCGCGACCACTGGTGCCTGCAGTTTGACGGTTTCCACCACGGCGATAGTTTGGCCGGTGTCGACGGTATCGCCTTCGGCGACCTCCAGATGAACAATCCCGGCGAAGGGTGCGCAAATATTCATGGCTTCAGTTTAGCCTGCCGGTTGGGGCCCTCGTCAGCTGCGTTCGAGGAATTCGGCTTCGGTATCGGAAATGTCGGCCGTGAGTGTTTTCGCTAGTTCTGGTTGCTTTTCGACGATTTGGGTGGCTGCGCGGCGAGCTTCGACGATGATCTCGCTGTCGGTGAGCACGTCCAGCAGGCGGGTGTCTTGCTCATAGCCGGATTGGCTCTCCCCCATCACTTGTCCAATGGAGCGGTAGCGCAGGTCGAGTTCGGCCAGTTTCGCACCGTCGTTGGTTTTCGCGATTTCCTGGAGCCGGTGCCACGCTGGTGTGTTTTGTTCGACATCGGTGACGAAGAAGCAGATGCCGGCTCGGTTACCACGACCGATGCGGCCGCGGAGTTGGTGCAGCTGGGAAATGCCGAATCCGTTGGCGTTCATAATCACCATGACGGTGGCTTCGGGCACGTCAACGCCGACCTCGATGATGGTGGTGGAGACCAGCATGTCGATGTCGCCGCGGCGCAGCGCGCTCATGGCTGCGTCTTTTTCTTCCGGTTTCAGCCTGCCGTGAATAGCGGCGATTCCCCGATCCGGAAAGCGGGTCTGCATGCGTGCGGTGACATCGACCAAACTGTCTTTGCCTTCGTCAATACGCGGAACGACAACAAATACTCGGCCGCCGGCAGTCATTTCTTCGTCGACGCGCTGCCACATGCGGCGTTCCCACACAGTGTTCCATTCCGGCACGACGGCTGATTGGATCGGTTGGCGGGTGCCGGGGCGCTGGGTCAGAGTGGAGACGTCCAGGTCGCCGAAGGCAGTCATGGCGATGGTGCGTGGGATGGGCGTTGCCGTCATGACTAGTACGTGTGGGGTCAGGCCGTCGCGGCCGCGGTCACGGAGTTTGTCGCGTTGGCGCACGCCGAAACGGTGCTGCTCATCGATGACTACCAGCCCAAGGTCGAAGAATTCGACGGTGTCCGAAATCAGCGCGTGGGTGCCTACCACGATGCCCGCCTGCCCGGAAACAATCTCCAGCAGCGCTTGGCGTTTTTCGGGCACCGACATCGACCCAGTAAGCAGCGTGACATCGACGCCATAAATCCGTAGCGTGGCGGCGTGCTGCGCGGCGAGCACTTCTGTCGGCGCGAGCATGGCGCATTGGCGTCCGGCATCAGTTACTTGCAGCATCGCCAGCAGCGCGACGACCGTTTTACCGGAACCAACTTCGCCCTGCAGTAGCCGGGACATCGGTTGGGTGCGCTGCAGGTCCGCGGAGATTTCGGCGACCACCGCTTTTTGCCCGTCGGTGAGAGCAAACGGCAAATTTAGGCGGGTTTCCGGGTTCGGTAGCGCTGGGCATTGCGGTGCGGTGCGGGCATTACTGCTGGCTCGGCGCAGTGCCAGTTCCAGCTGCATTTCCAGTGCTTCGTCGAATTTCAAGCGTTCGACGGCGCGCTGGTATTCAGCTTCGTCGGCTGGGAAGTGAATGGCGCGCAGTGCGGCGTCGAAGTCGCAGTCGTGTGGCAGTGGATCGGCTTGTGGCGCAAGCCAAGTGATGACGCGGTGCATGTGCATTGCCAGCACCAGCGAGGGCATGCCTTTGCCGGTGCGCGGGTACATCGGTACCACGGGCCGTTGCAAAAGTTCGGTCACGGCGCTTTTGTCCGAGCCGCTGCGCAACATGGTTTCGAAGATTCCGGTGCCTATCACGGGAGTCCCATCGTCGCTAAGCAACAACATTGCGGAGGCACCGACCTGGTACGTTCCGCCCCACTCGGTGGCTTTCCCGGCCACTATCAGGCTGCGGCCGGGCCGGAGTCGGTCGACGAACCAGCGTTGGCCGAAAGCTTTGATGGTGAATCCGCCGGTGGTGCCGATGGTGGCGGGTCGGTGGTCTTTGGGGTTGTCCGGCTTATTGACGGAGGTCACCGTCGTGAACACGGTGATGTTCTGGCCGAGGTCGGCCGGGTTGAATCCGGCGTCGTCGCCGCCGAAGCGGTATTCGTTCGGGAAGATAGTGAGCAGTTCGCCGACGGTGTGGACGCCACGTTTGCTGGCGAGTTCTTTGGCTTGTTTTGCGGTGAGGACGTCCGCAAGTGGGGTGCGGGCGGTCTTCGAGCTCAACCACCCGAGCACTATTCCACCCCAATCTGCAGCGTATCCGCCATTCCCGTCGCATCGTAGCCGGTCAGTTCGACCCCGTCCGGCAGGTGGGTTTGGAGCTTATTGACGAGTTGGGGCTTGGCGTCGGCGCCCAGCAGGATGGTGACCAGTTCGCCGCCGGTGGCAAGCAGGCGGTGCACCGTCGCGACGAGGACTTCATCCAAACTGTCTGACTGGGCAATGATTTCGTGGCCAACTGCAGCGGTGTAGTTGTCGTCTTGGTGGCGAACTCGGGCGGCGCGCATTCCGGCGGCGGCTTCGCTCATGCCGTAAATGTCGACGGACAGGGTCGTGTGCGGGTCGTGTACGGCGATGGCGGCAAGACCTGCGGCAAGCGAAGCCGTTGGCACCATGACAATCCCGCGGTCTGAGGCATGCGCAGCGGCCTCAAGCGCGCGAATATCGCGCTGGGTGAGCAGCCCGTTGGGCAGCAACACAATGTCACCTTCAGCGAAGCGGACAATAGCGGCGAGGACAGCGGTGACGGCATCTGTGCCTGGGTCGACCGGATGCGCACCAGCTTCGGCGAAGAGCTCGGCGATACTGCCAGTTGGGGCGAGAGCGACGACGGTGCGGGTGGGTTTGGTTTCCGCGGGCAGCACTTCGATGCGGATGTCGGTGATACGTCCGTGGGACAGCGCCGTTTCGATGACTGTCCCGGCCTGGTAGCTGTGAATATGCACCATGGCTTCTTCGTCATTGGCTGGTGCGACAATGATGGAGCGGCCCAGTGGTTCAATATCGGCGCGCAGGGCTTCTGGGTTGTCGCCGGTGAACCGGAACATCACTTCCAGTTCGGCGGTGGGTGCGGTGTGCACGTGGCTGGGGATGTCTTCGCTGTGGCTGGCTTGACCATGGATGACCTCGGCGAGGGCGCGCAGCATCAGGACGTAACCGGAACCGCCAGCGTCTACTACCCCAGCCTCGCGGAGTACTTCCAGCTGGGAGGGGGTGCGTTCCAATGCAATTTTCGCCGCATGGAGCGCTTCGTCGACAACTTCCGGCAGCGCGTTGGTGCCAGCATTTTTCGCGGCAACGGCTGAGGAGCGCAGCACGGTGAGGATGGTGCCTTCCACTGGATCACTCAGTGCGCGGTCGACCAGTTCAACGGCCAGGTTCAGTGCCTGCATAAACGCGGCGCCATCGAGTGGGCCGTGTACCGCTGTTTCTGCCATCGCGCGCAGTACCTGGGACAGCACTACCCCGGAATTGCCGCGGGAGCCGAACACGGCGCCTTTGCTCAGCGCGGCGGCGACTTCATGGGTGCTAGCGGATTCGTCGAGGTGGGCGATCGCTTCGCGCGCCGAGCTCATGGTGTGCGTCATGTTCGAGCCGGTGTCTGAATCCGGGATGGGGAACACGTTGAGGGCGTTAAGTTCGTCCCGATGATCGTTGAGTGCGGATACGGCGCGCTCGGTCCAGGTGCGCAGGGCCGGACCATCGATGTGGGACAAAACAGACATGGCCGCTATGTTACAACCGCCAGTCGACAGGTTCTGCGCCAAGGCGGGAAAGCTCGGCGTTTACCCGGGAAAATGGCCGCGAACCGAAGAAACCGCGGGAGGCGGACAGCGGTGACGGGTGCGCCGATTCGATGCACGGTGTCTGCCCCAGGAAGCGTTTGGTGGTTTGGGCGTCTCGGCCCCAGAGCACTGCGACCAGTGGGCTATCTGGCCGCTGTGCCAGCGCCCGAATGGCACATTCGGTGACTTCTTCCCATCCTTTGCGGCGGTGGGAGCCTGCTTGGCCCGGCGCGACGGTAAGCACGCGGTTAAATAGTGCGACCCCGGCCCGCGACCAGGCGGACAGGTCCCCATTGTCGGGTGCTGGGTAGCCGAGGTCTGCGGTGTATTCCTTAAAAATGTTGTTCAGGCTGCGTGGCAGTGGCCGAACATCTGGGTGCACGGAGAAGGACAAGCCCATGGCGTGGCCTGGGGTTGGGTATGGGTCTTGGCCGACGATGAGCACTTTCACCTGGTCGAAGGGGTAGGTGAAGGCGCGGAGTACGTCCGTGCCTGCGGGTAGGTAGCCGCGTCCGGCGGCATTTTCGGCCCGCAGAAATTCACCGAGTTGTGCAATGGTTTCGCGGACTGGGGCCAATGGTGCTTCCCAGCTGGGGTGAATCGGCAGGGCCGGGTAGGTCTCCATTAGAAGCTGCTCCATCCGGTGGTCACCGGTGGGATATTGCCGTCGAGGGTGACATGCGCGGCGGAGTCGCGCGCGGATACAACTTTCCCTATCTCACGGAAGCCGGAGGGCGCCGCTAGTTTTGTGGTGGCCAAAATGGTGTGGTCTTCCCCACCGCCAAGTACCCATTCCCACGGGTCCATGCCCAGTACGTCGCCGGCTGCTTGCAGGTTCTCGTCGGGTGCGATGGCGCTGGCGGTGACGTTGATTGACACCAGCGAGGCATCGGCAATGACGCCGAGGTCTTGGATAAGGCCGTCGGAGTTGTCGGTCATGGCGTGGGCGCCAGCGGCCCGGGCGACATTGCCGCGGCCGAATGCGAAGTCCGGCACGGTGTGGGCGCGGACTAGTTTTTGCAGGCGTGGGTCGTCCGGAATCGCGGATCGGTCCCCGAAATGCGTCAATAAGGCCAGGCCAGCGGCGCTGTAGCCAATTTGTCCGGCGGCCACCACAATGTCGCCGCGTTGGGCGCGGTCGAGGTTGAGGGGGTGTGCGGGGCCACCGAGTTCGCCGAGCGCGGTGATGGACAGCACGAGTTGTTCCCCGCCGACGACGTCGCCGCCGACGAGTTCGGCGTTGCAGCGGTGCACGACGTCATTGATGCCGTTGGCGATGCCTTCGACGACGGTCAGGTCCATCTCGCCCGGTGCGGATAGGCCGAGCAGCAGGGCGATTGGCCGGGCGCCCATCGCTTCAATGTCGGCGATGTTCTGGATGGCGGCTTTCGCGCCGATTTCTTCTGGGGTGGACCAGTCGAGGCGGAAGTGCCTGTTTTCCACGAGCATGTCGGTGGCGACGACGGTGCGCGAGTTGGGGGTGGCGAGCGCTAGGACTGCAGCATCGTCGCCGTTGATTTTCGACGGGGATGCCGCGCGGATGACGTCAATGGTGCCGGCTTCGCCAGCTTCGCGGATCGTGGTCATAGAGCTATTTGTACACTTTGGGCATGACTACTTCAGATTCGCCCCGTCGCTGGGGGGCTTGGGCTGCGCTTGGTGTGGCGTTGACTTTTTTGGTTGTGGTGCTGGTTGCGGGCAAGTTTGTTTACGAACGTGCGACGAACCAGCCGGTGGCTCTGAGTGATATTGGGTCGCCGCAGGCCGATTCGCCGCAGTGTTCGGCGTTGATGGCGCAGTTGCCGGACAAATTAGGTAAGTATGACCGCCAGGACATTCTGGATCCGGCGCCGGCAGGTGTGGCGGCGTGGACGCGCACTACTGATGATCAGATCACGTTGCGCTGTGGTGTGCAGCGCCCCGAGCAGTACAACGAATTGTCGCTGCTGACGGACAACGATGGTTTGAAGTGGCTGCCGGTGTTCGACACCACCCCAGGCTCGGATTTGGCGACCTACTACTTGGTGTCGCAGACCCCGTCGGTGGCGGTGACCGCGAGCCGTGACGTCAATGTGCTCAAGGACCTGGAAAAGGCGCTGCGCGATGGCGACGTTGCCATTGATACGCCGGTAGAGACCGCACCGGTGCCACTGTCGGATGTCACCGCGAAGGATGACACGAAGTGTGCCCAGATGAAGGCGTCCCTGCCGAAGAAGATGGGCGACTATGAGCTTGTTGACGATTACACCGCCGGTGGCGCGATGGCGTGGATTGCCCCGGGCGTGGAGCCAATTGTTGTCAAGTGTGGTGTCGATGCGCCTGCGAACTACAAAGCTGGTGAGCAGGTGCAGCAGGTCAACGATGTGGTGTGGTTTGAGGAAACCAAGCTGGCGAATGGTTTGACCTCGAGTGTGTGGTACACCGTCGACCGGGCGCAGTATGTGGCGTTGTCGATGCCGAATGCGGCAGGTGACACCGTCATCACGGCGATGTCCGATGCGATCGCCGCGAATCTGGAGAAAACTGGCCAGTAAGTCGGGCTACTGTTCGTGCAGCCGCTCGACTTGGCGGTACCGCACCAAAGCGCGCTGCACCAAGGTGTCCAGCAATACGTCGTAAGCAACGCCGCTGGCCGCCATCATCTGCGGGTACATCGAAATTGGGGTGAAGCCCGGCAGTGTGTTGACTTCATTAATCACTGGCCCATTGTCGGTGACAAAGAAGTCCACGCGGGAGAGCCCTTCGCCGTCGAGAATGCGAAACGCCCGCTTCGCCATATCTTGGACCTGCTCCGTCATGCCTTCAGGCAAAGTCGCCGGGATCTCGGCGGTGACCACATTGTCTAAGTATTTTGCGTCGAAGCCGTAGAAGCCTTCATCGCCGCTTTCCGTATCCAGCAGGCGCGATGGCACGGATGCAGTCAGCGTTCCGTCTGGGTGTTGCAGCACACCGCATTCGACTTCGTCGCCGACTAGGTTCGCTTCAACCAAAACCTTGTCGTCGTGAGCGAAGGCTTCCTGCATCGCGGCGTCGAGCTGCGCCCAGTCATCGACTTTCGAAATGCCGATGGAGGAACCGCCGCGCGCCGGTTTGACGAACACCGGCAGCCCAAGCGCATGAATCTGCTCCAGTGGTACATCGTCAATGCTGTCGACAAACACTTGCTGCCCTACGGGGATGCCGCCCTGCGCAAGCAGTCGTTTGGTGTATTCCTTGTCCATGCCAGCTGCCGAGCACAGCACACCCGCGCCGACATAGGGCACGCCTGCCAGTTCAAAGAAGCCTTGGATGGTGCCGTCTTCCCCGTCGGGGCCGTGGAGCGCTGGGAATACGACATCGATGGTGTCGATGAGTTCACCGGTGATGCTGCGGATTTCCCCGGCGCGTGCTGGGTTGTGGGAGAAAATGATCTCGCTTCCGTCATCACGCACCTGTGGCATGGTGCGGCCCTGGCGGGTCAGGGCGGTGGTGTCGGTGGTGCCGAGGGTCCACACGCCTGCGCGGGTGATGGCGATGGGCACAATTCTGTACTTGTCGGCGTCCAGGTGCGACATAATCGCTCCGGCGGAGACACAGGACACTTCGTGCTCAGGGCTTCGGCCGCCGTACACCACGGCGACTGTTGTGCGGGAATCAGTCATGTGGGCAGCTTACTCCGTGTTTACTCCGGTTTGCGGCTGCGCCCCATCAACATGGTGACCATGTCATCGACGTTGAGGCCTTCGTGGCAGACTGCGTGCACGGCCTGGGTAATCGGCATTTCCACACCATGTTGCTGCGCAAG
Organism: Corynebacterium ulceribovis DSM 45146; assembly: GCF_000372445.1. Lineage (GTDB taxonomy): Bacteria > Actinomycetota > Actinomycetes > Mycobacteriales > Mycobacteriaceae > Corynebacterium > Corynebacterium ulceribovis. The sequence goes on along the minus strand of NZ_AQUY01000001.1, from coordinate 722,907 downwards.
GCGGTGAATCGACTCGGAGGACACCACGCCTTCAGCCACCTGGCCGTGCGTAGCTTCCTGCGCCTGCGCCATCGTTTCGCCTTGGCCTAGGCGGTAGCCGAAAGTGCGGTTACGGGACAGTTCGGAAGTACAGGTGGCAACGAGGTCACCGAGGCCAGCGAGCCCAGCGAAGGTCCGCGGGTTCGCACCGAGAGCGTCACCGAGGCGGGTGGTTTCGGCAAGGCCGCGGGTAATGAGCGTGGCGAGAGTGTTCGCGCCGAGGCCTTTACCGGTGGCCATACCGCACGCCAGCGCAATGACGTTTTTGGTGGCGCCGCCGATTTCACAGCCAACCACATCGGTGTTGGTATAGGGCCGGAAGTAGGGCGCGGCCAGGGCGGACTGCACTAATTTCGCCCGGTTTTCGTCGCTGCAGGCAATGACGGTGGCAGCGGGCTGCTCCTGCCCCACCTCCCGCGCCAAGTTCGGCCCGGATAGCACTGCGATGCGTTCCGTTTCGATGCCGCCGACTTCTTCAACGATTTGGCTCATTCGCTTCAGGCTGTCCTGTTCGATGCCTTTGGCTAGCGAGAGGATTGTGGCTTTATTGGGGATGATTGTTGCCCAGCGTTCTAGGTTGCTGCGCAGCGTTTGGGAGGGCACGGCGAGGACCACAATGTCGCGGCCGGCGAGCGCTTCGGCGCCGTCAGTGGTGGCAACAATATTGTCCGGCAGCGTCAATTCCGGTAAATAGTCCGGGTTTTGATGGTCGTTGTTGATGTGTGCGGCGAGTTCTTCGCGGCGGGCCCACAAGGTGACGGGGTTGCCAGCATCGGCGAACACTTTTGCCAGCACGGTCCCCCATGAGCCGGCGCCCATGACAGCAATGTCCACCATTTCGCTTCCCTTTCGCCACAGTATGGATGTGTCACCTAGCTTAACGTGAGTAAACACCCGTAGGCTTGTATGTATGCCGCACAGCCATGAAACTGACAAAGACAACGAGAACGAACGCGTCCTCACCGGCCGCCACCAGGCAATTCCGAAAGATCCGAGTATGGGGCTGCCCCGTCCGACTTTCGCTGCCGGCGCAGTGTTGTGGCGCGGCGACCGGGAGAACCCGGCCAGCATTGAAGTTGCTGTTATTCACCGGCCGCATTACGACGATTGGTCACTGGCGAAGGGCAAATTGGATCCGGGTGAGAACCTGATTCAGACGGCGCAGCGGGAAATTTCCGAGGAAACTGGCTACGACATTCGGATGTCGAAGCTGCTCGGCAAGGTCAGCTATGCGGTCGGCGACCGCACGAAAATTGTGTGGTACTGGACTGCGGAAGTCACCGGCGGCGAGTTTGTGCCCAACGACGAAGTTGATGAGATTCGGTGGTTGCCCATTGACCAGGCCCGTGATCTGCTGAGCTACGACTTGGATGCCGGTGTGCTGGATAAGGCGAAGAAGCGGTTTGACCTCGTGGTTGATGCGCGCGTGTTGTATGTGCGTCATGGCCGTGCACTGCAGCGCAAAACCTGGATGGGCGACGATAACCTGCGTCCGCTGGATAAGAAGGGCCGCCGCCAAGCGGAAATGCTCGCCACCACCTTGCAGGCGTTTTGCCCGGATCGGGTGTATTCGGCAGAGCCAGACCGGTGCATTACTACTGTCTCCCCGCTTGCTGACGAATTGGGGCTGCCGGTTGTTGTCGACCCGCTCTTTGGTGATATCGCGTGGATAGAGCAGATGGTGTCCGCGCAGAATCGTTTCCAGCAGGTGGTGGCTGAAGGAGGCACGTCAGTGATTTGTGGCCAAGGCACAGTCATCCCGGAGATGATTGCGTGGTTGTCGGCTAATGGCACGTTGCCGATGGAAGAGTTCCCAGCGAAGAAGGGCTCGGTGTGGGTGCTGTCGTTTAGCCAGGGCCAGTTGGTCGGCGCTGACTATGTGGAGTCGGTCCTGCCGGTGAAGTAAACCGTCCGACGGAAGGTTTACTTTCCGAATCCGGCGTGGGAGCTGCTGCGCCGGACGAGGATTTCGGAGCCGTCTGAGCTTTCGACGTTGTCGATTCCGTCGCGAACTACTTCGCGGAAGTAGTTCCCAGGCCGGAAGGCTGGGGCTAGGGTCGCAGGCACTTTGATGGTTTCACCGGTGTGCGGGTTGCGTGCGGTGCGGGTGGCGCGTTCACGTCGTTCAAAGGTGCCGAAGCCCATGATGGTGATGGATTCTCCGGCGGCGACGGTGCGGACGATGATGTCCAGCATGTTTTCCACGGCGGCGGTGGCGGTTCGTTGGTTTCCGTCGAGCCGGGTTGCCAGTTCCGCAATCAGATCCGCTTTGTTCATGACGGCCCTTTACCTGTGTGTGGGCTGCTAACGCCCTTTTCGCTGTATTTTCAGCTCTCACACTAACGCGAGTACCGCCAAGTCGCAGGGCAGGCAAGCATTTTCACTTCCCTGCCCCATTGTCCAGCCACGGCCGCATCACCACACGGTTGCTGCGCCGACCGTCCGCTTCGCGAGTTAGCGGGTAGTTGGCTTAAACGCAGGCCGCTTCGCTTCGTACTGTTCGATGTCTGCTTCATTGCGCAGGGTCAGCGAAATGTCATCGAGGCCTTCCATCAGCCGCCAGCGGGTGTAGTCGTCGACATCGAATGGCAGCATCAGCGGGTCGTCGCCGTCGGATTCAACAGTGCGGGTTTCCAGGTTGACGGTCAGGGATGCGCCTGGGTTGTTTTCCAGGTGCTTCCACAGCTGTTCAATGTCGCCTTGTTCCATTTGCGCTGCCAGCAGTCCTGCTTTGCCAGCGTTGCCCCGGAAAATATCGGCGAAGCGGGAGGAAAACACGACGCGGAAGCCGTAGTCCATCAGCGCCCAGACGGCGTGTTCACGGGAGGAACCAGTACCGAAGTCCGGGCCTGCAACCAGAATCGAACCATTCTTGTACGCATCCTGGTTCAGCACGAAGTCGTCGTCTTTGCGCCAGCGGGCAAACAGGCCGTCATCGAAACCGCTGCGGGTGACGCGCTTGAGGTATACCGCTGGGATGATCTGGTCGGTGTCAACGGCCGAACGCTGCAGTGGAACGGCGACGCCAGAGTGGGAAGTAAACTTTTCCATTTTTGGTCCTTAGATTGTGCTTGTCGACGTTGTGGTTGGCGTTAGACCGTTGCTGCCAGGTCTGCCGGGGATGCGAAGCGGCCCACGACAGCGGTAGCAGCAGCCACGACTGGGCTGACAAGGTGGGTGCGGCCGCCCTTGCCCTGTCGGCCTTCGAAGTTGCGGTTAGAGGTCGAGGCGGAGCGCTGGCCTGACTTGAGCTGGTCCGGGTTCATGCCCAGGCACATGGAGCAACCTGGTTGACGGAATTCGGCTCCGGCGGCGGTAAACACTTCGTCGAGGCCTTCTTCGATGGCCTGTTCGCGAACCTTCGCCGAGCCTGGGACCACCAGCATCTGCACCGAGTCGGCAACTTTGTGGCCGCGCAGCACGTCTGCGGCGGCGCGCAGGTCTTCGATGCGGGCGTTGGTGCAGGAGCCGAGGAACACTACGTCGACTGGGATGTCGCGCATTGGGGTGCCGGCCTTCAGGTCCATGTATTCCAGTGCAGATTCCGCGGCGGCACGCTCAGAAGCATCCGACATCAGTTCTGGATCTGGGACCGCTTCACCCAGGGAGATGCCCTGGCCTGGGTTGGTGCCCCAGGTGACGAATGGTTCCAGCGCGTCGCCATCGATTTCGACGACGGTGTCGAATTCGGCGTCGGTATCCGTCGGCAAGCTCTTCCAGTATTCAACTGCGGCGTCCCAGTCGGCACCCTGCGGTGCGTGTGGGCGGCCTTGGACGTAGTCGAAGGTGGTTTGGTCTGGGGCGACCATACCGGCGCGGGCACCTGCTTCAATCGACATGTTGCAGATGGTCATCCGGCCTTCCATCGAGAGCTGTTCAACGGCGGTGCCGCGGTATTCGATGATGTGGCCCTGTGCGCCGTTGGTACCAATCTTGGCGATAACCGCCAGGATGAGGTCCTTAGCAGTCACGCCTGGCTTCAAGGTGCCGGATACTTCCACAGCCATGGTCTTAAATGGCTTCAGTGGCAGCGTCTGGGTGGCCAGGACGTGCTCAACTTCCGAGGTGCCGATGCCAAAGGCGATGGAGCCAAATGCGCCGTGGGTGGAGGTGTGGGAGTCACCGCACACCACGGTCATGCCTGGCTGGGTCAGTCCCAGCTGCGGGCCAACGACGTGCACAATGCCTTGTTCTTTATCCCCCATTGGGTAGAGGTGAACGCCGAATTCTTCGCAGTTTTTCCGCAGGGTGGCGATTTGGGTGCGGGAGGTTGGCTCAACGATAAGGTCCAGTTTGCCGCCAGCCACGTCGGTCGGGACGTTGTGATCTTCGGTGGCGATGGTCAGGTCTGGGCGGCGCACTTGGCGGCCTGCCAGGCGCAGTCCGTCGAAGGCCTGTGGGGAGGTCACTTCGTGGACGAGGTGGAGGTCAATGTACAGCAAGTCGGGGCCACCGTTTTCACCTGGGGTGACAACGTGTGCGTCCCAAACTTTTTCGGCCAGCGTGCGGGGTGCCGGATTCGTCGCGGTCATATTTACCTCCGTTGTGTGCGACTGGGTGCAGGCGACTGGGGTGAATCTCACCTACTGGAATGTTAATATCATTCTGTGGAACAGTATAGCAGCGGTATTCAACTCTTAGATAAATGCGTCCGCATTTTGCACACCGTCAACCAACACCCCATGAACCTGGCGGAACTCGCCGCTGCCACCTCCCTACCCCGCGCCACCTTGCACCGCCTAGCCACCGCACTGGAAGGCCACCGCTTCCTCACCCGCGACGCAAACGGCCGCTGGGCACCAGGCATCGCCCTCTTCGAACTCGCGCCGAGCACCCCTGCCGTATTGCAGCAAGCAGCAAATAAAGTGCTCCCACAGCTCGTTGCCGCCACCGGAGAATCCGCCCAGCTCTACATCCTGGACGGCACCTGGCGCGTCTGCGTCGCCTCCCTAGAGCCAACCACCGGCCTACGCGACGTTGTCCCCGTCGGCGCGCGCCTACCACTGACCGCCGGATCCGCCGCGCGAGTGCTACTTGCCGGCGCCGCACCCGAATTACAAAAACAGGTGCTTAGTGACGCCAGCTTTACTGTCGACGATGTTGCGGCAGCAGCCGCTGACGGCTGGGCAGCTACCATGGCAGAACGTGAGGTCGGCCTCGCGTCGGTATCGGCCGCCATCTACCAAGGCGGCCCCATCATCGCAGCCTTGTCAGTTTCTGGCCCTGCCGACCGCGTCACCGGCACCCCCTTCGACACGTGGGGCGCCGCAGTTTTAGAAGCCGCCCGCACCATGGAGGAACAGCTGTGAGTCAGACCAACTACCAGGGCAACTATCGCCATGTCATCTTGGCGACGTCCACAGTTGGTCAAGTCGGTGCATCCCTCTTCCACATGGGTGTGCCTTACCTCATCCCCGCTCTGACGGCGACAGGGTTGGCGCTGCCCACTGCGGCGCTAGTTACGTCCCTGCCCGCCATCGGCATTGTGCTGACCTTGGTGCTGTGGGGCTGGGTAGTCGACCGCACCGGCGAGCGTTTCGTGCTGGGGCTTGGCCTGTCGCTCACTGCAGTCTCCGGTGCACTTGCGGCTGCCGGTGCATTCCTTGACCAGCTGCTAATGCTCGCCTTCGGCCTGCTGCTGTCCGGCATGGCCGCGGCCTCGGTGAACTCCGCCTCCGGCCGAGTGGTGTCCGGCTGGTACCCGCCGCACCAACGTGGCCTCGCCATGGGTATTCGGCAGATGGCACAGCCGCTGGCCGCAGGTCTCGGCGCATTGGTGTTGCCCTTTGTCGCCGCAAACTACAGCATCGGCTGGGCACTGGTCACCGCCACCAGCTACACCGCTGTGGTGGCGCTGGCATGCATCCTCATTATCCGCGACCCCGACCGCCCAGAACGTGGCAGTGAGGCCGAAGCACTTGCCGCCGCCAGCCCCTACCAGGGCTCGAACTACCTTATGCGCATCCACATGACCTCCGCGCTGCTCTCGGCGCCGCAGTCCACTGTCGGCAGTTTCATGTTGGTGTGGCTCATGTCGTTGGGCTGGACGCCAGGTACCGCCGGTGCGCTCGTGACTATCTCGCAGTTCCTCGGTGCCGGTGGCCGCGCCCTCGGCGGCTTCATCTCCGACCGCGTCCACTCCCGCATGCGCCCCATCCGCTGGGTCGCCGGGGGCACATTCCTGTCTGCAGTCGTAGTAGCCGGGGCGTCCTGGCTCGGCTGGACCGAACTCGCAGTCGTCGCCATGGTGTGCCTATCCGTCGGTGCCGTCGCCGACAATGGCCTGGCGTTTACGGCAGTTGCCGAATACGCCGGGCCGCTGTGGTCGGGCCGCAGCATGGGTCTGCAGAACACGTTCCAGAACATTGTCTACTCCGCCGCCCCACCCGTTGCCGGGCTTTTAGTTGGCGCCGTTGGCTTCCCAGCGATGTGGGCACTGCTCGCTGTGAGCCCCGCCGCGGCATTCGTATTAGTACCAGAACGTGACTTACACCGCGCTGGGGAAGAATAGCCAGGTCAGCCGCGTAGCCGCCAATACGTCAATAAGTGGAAGAAAACGTGCGGAAGGCGCACAATTGAAAGGAGAACTGAACGCAGAAGAAGGGATGACCGTTGACCAGTACAACGTCAACCACCACCCACACCGGTTGGGACGGATTTGCTGCCGGACCATGGCAGGAAAAGATCGACGTCCGCGACTTCATCCAGCGCAACTACACGCCATATGACGGCGATGCCAGCTTCCTAGAAGGCGCCACCGAAAAGACCACGCGCCTATGGGAATACCTGGACCAGAACTACCTGGAAGTGGAACGTCAGCGCCGCGTTTATGACGTCGACACTGATACCCCAGCAGATGTCGACGCCTTCCCCGCTGGATACATCAGCGAAGACGATGACATCATTGTCGGCCTGCAAACCGATGTGCCGACCAAACGCGCCATGATGCCCAACGGCGGCTGGCGCATGGTGGAAACCGCCATCAAAGAAGCCGGTAAAGAGGTCAATCCGCGGGTAAAGGAAATTTTCACCCGCTACCGCAAGACCCACAATGACGCTGTCTTCGACATCTACACCCCACGGATCCGCGCCGCCCGCTCCTCGCACATTGTCACTGGCCTGCCGGATGCTTATGGCCGTGGCCGCATCATCGGCGACTACCGCCGCGTGGCGCTCTACGGTGTCGACGCACTGATTGCCGAGAAGGAAGTTGCGAAGGATTCGGTGGCGGACCAGCCGTTTTCCGAACACTGGGCCCGGTTCCGGGAAGAGCACTCCGAGCAGATCCGCGCGCTGAAGAAACTCAAAGCCATGGCGCAGACCTACGGTTTTGATATTTCCGAGCCAGCGACCACCGCCCAGGAAGCTGTGCAGTGGACCTACTTCGCCTACCTCGGCGCGGTGAAAAGCCAAGACGGTGCGGCCATGTCCTTCGGCCGCCTATCCGCATTCTTTGACATTTACTTTGAACGGGATTTGGCCGCCGGCCGGATCACGGAGCTTGACGCACAGGAAATCATTGACCAGCTGGTGATTAAGCTGCGCATTGTCCGTTTCTTGCGCACACAGTCCTATGACCAGATTTTCTCCGGCGACCCATACTGGGCCACCTGGTCGGACGCTGGTTTTTCCGAAGATGGCCGGAGCTTGGTGACGAAAACGTCCTTCCGGCTGCTGCAAACGCTCCGGAACCTGGGCCCAGCCCCGGAACCAAACATCACCATTTTCTGGGACCCGCAGCTGCCGGAAGGCTATAAAGAGTTCTGCTCCGCGGTGTCCATTGAAACGTCGTCGCTGCAGTACGAATCGGATAAGCAGATCCGGGACCGCTGGGGCGATGACGCCGCGATTGCCTGCTGCGTCTCCCCGATGGCTGTCGGTAAGCAGATGCAGTTCTTCGGCGCCCGCGTTAACTGCGCAAAGTCCCTGCTTTATGCCATTAACGGTGGCCGCGATGAAGTCTCCGGCAAGCAGATTACTGCGGCGGGCGAGTTCGAACCGATTACCGCTGAGGGCCCGCTGAACTTTGACGAGGTGTGGGACAAGTTCGAGGACATGCTCGACTGGGTCATTGGCACCTACGTCGAGGCGCTGAACATCATCCACTACTGCCACGACCGCTACGCCTATGAGGCGATGGAGATGGCGCTGCATGACTCCGACATTGTGCGCACCATGGGTTGCGGCATCGCAGGGCTGTCGATTGTGGCTGACTCCCTCTCGGCGATTAAGTACGCCAAGGTCACCCCAGTGCGCGATGATTCTGGGCTGGTTGTCGATTACATCACCGAGGGTGACTTCCCGCGCTACGGCAATGACGATGACCGCGCTGATGATATCGCCGCGACGATTGTGCACACCGTGATGGCGAAACTCAATGAGATTCCGATGTACCGCGATGCCATCCCAACACAGTCGGTGCTGACGATTACCTCCAACGTCGTCTACGGCAAGGCCACCGGTTCCTTCCCATCGGGACACCAGGCTGGTACCCCATTTAGCCCAGGTGCGAACCCTGAGAACGGCGCGGATACCCACGGCATGGTTGCCTCCATGTTGTCGGTGGGCAAGTTGGACTACAACGACGCGTTGGATGGCATTTCGCTGACCAACACCATCACCCCATCTGGCCTGGGTCGCACGAAGGACGAGCAGGTCGGTAACTTGGTCGGCATTTTGGATGCCGGCTTCATCATGGACGAGACCCCAACCCCGGACGAGAACTAGGAGAACCCTGTGTCCAAGAAAACTTTCGACGAACGCATGGCCGATATGAAGGCCAGCCGCACCGCCAATGAGCAGGATGCGGGCCTGTATCACGCCAATATCAATGTGCTGGATAAGAACACGTTGGAAGATGCGATGGCGAATCCAGAGAACTACCCGAATTTGACTGTTCGGGTGTCTGGCTACGCGGTGAACTTTGTGAAGTTGACGAAGGAACAGCAGCAGGACGTGCTGGCACGCACCTTCCACCAGTCGGCGTAAGGAGGCAGTGTTTGTGGCTGATGGTGTCAACACCACAGTGACCATATCCCCTGGTTGCGGGCCGCGTCGGCGTGGCAACGCCCAGGGGTTGGGCGTCGATGACGCTGACGACGTGGAGGAGCTCTCCCGTTCTGCGCTGCTGGCTGCCCGCAACACCGGCGAAGTCGGCATGGTGCATTCCTGGGAATTGGTCACCGCGGTCGACGGCCCGGGCACTCGCCTGACGGTGTTCCTGTCGGGCTGCCCGCTGCGCTGCCAGTATTGCCACAATCCGGACACCATGCGGATGCTTGAAGGCACCGTCGAACGCGCCAGCGACATTGTCGCCAAAGCCAAGCGCTACCGCTCCGTTTTCCGCGCCACCGGCGGCGGCTTGACGCTATCCGGCGGGGAGCCGCTGTTTCAGATTGCGTTCGCCCGCCGCATCTTAGCGGAGGTGCACGCGGCGGGTATTCACACCACCATCGATACCTCAGGGTTTTTGGGGAAAAGGCTTAGTGACGAAGACCTGGCCAACGTGGACTTGGTGTTGCTGGACGTGAAGTCGGGTATCCCAGAGCTCTACCGTGACGTGACCGGTGGCCGAAATTTGCAACCCACTATTGATTTCGGTGACCGGCTCAACCAACTGGGCAAACGCGTCTGGGTGCGGTTTGTGCTGGTACCGGGTCTGACGGATGCGCCGGAGAATATTGCGGCGGTCGCTGACATTGTTGCGCGTTGGCGCAGCAATGTCGAGCGTGTGGAAGTGTTGCCGTTTCACAATATGGCGACCGATAAGTGGGAGCACCTGGGGATGGCGTATCGCCTGCGGGATACCAAGCCGCCGACTCCGGAGTCGGTGGCAGCGGCGCGGGAGGTATTCCGCTCCCGTGGCCTCGAGGTGTACTAGCCCTCGAGGTATATGAGAATGTGCCCGATCCTGCCCCGACAGGGATCGTGCTAGTGGCGTGCGCCGTACTGGCGCACCAGGGTGTTCATATCCCGTTCAATCCAGCGGTCCACGCGCACGCCACCGATGGTGACTTCTTTGAACAGTCCGCCGCCCATGTAGGAGGTGTGCTCTTCCACGAAGACAACCAGTTTGAGTGTTTTCCCGAGCCCATGGTTCGGGTCTTGTGCGGTCTCCAGAAGCGTCAACAGCCGGTCAATGTCATGGTTGCCGGTGATGTCGTGTTCGGTGATCGTAACTTCGGAAGCGATCATCGCTTCGGTGATTTCCAGACCGGTCAGGCGCAAGGTAGCGCGCTGGCCTTCACTCAGGCCTGGTGCCCGAGCGGCAGTATTAAATAGGTTCCGGATATGTGTGTATTCGCCGTGTGTGATGGCGTACAGGATTTTGCTAGCGTGCGGCGCCAAAGCGCGGGCGGCGCTTCCGTCATTAAGCATGGACTGCAGGGATACTGCCACGTGGTAGTCCGGGTGGAATTCGGTGCGCAGTTCTTCGGCGGCCGCGACTTTGGCGGCAGGCTGGTCGGGGTACGAGGAGCAGACAATGTCTTCGGGGGCGCAGAATTGGCGGACTTTGCCGGGCAGCTTCGCGAATGCACCGGCGGGTTTGCTTCCGGAGACGCCGCGGGTGCCGACCGGTGGGATGCCCTGGTCGACGGGGATGAGGATGGCGCCGGCTTGGGTTGGCACGCCGCGGGTGCCGGTGTTGGTGGTGGCGAGTCCTAGGCGCAGCGGGCTGCGTTTCGGCGCGGAGATGACGTAGGCCCCGGCAACGTCATCAGGTTGAATGGGACCCTTACCTGCAGAAATAGCTTCGAGGACGTCGCTGGTGACGGCAGCTCCTTGGGAGAACCCGCTGAGCACGAATTTGATATCCGGGCACTGTGCCTTCTTCGCTTTCAGGTGTTCGGTGACTTTGGCGATGCCTTCAGCTTTGGAGATCACCAGCGGGTAGAACTTTTCGCCGCGGGGTTCCGACACGGAGTTCAGCACGCCAACGGAGGCATTGTAGGGGGTCTGCCAGGCGCTGACATCTTGGTAGCGGTCGGCAATATTTTTGGTGAAGTTCACGCCGTTGGCGAGGCCAATGATGTCGTTGGGGTCGTCCTTCGGGCTGGATTCATTCGTCCCAGCGGTGGTCACCAGGTGCACTTTTGCGCATTTCGCGTCTGCCGGTGCCGCGGTAGCGGGTTCGTCCGCGGTTCCTGCGGTGGCGGCGGGTGTGCTGACGCCTAAAGTGCAGACTGCGAAGGTGCCGAGGACTGTGGCGAGGGCCGCCCGAATTCGGGTGCCCGCCGCCGGAGAAGCAAGGTGAAAGGCGTACGACATGCCCTATATCTTAGGGCACTGCTGCTATTTTGCTGTCCGTGCCCCGTGCTGTGTTGCCAGGGCCGCCATGTCCGCCGCGATCCACTGATCTACCCGCACTCCGCCGATCGTTGCGGCTTTGCCTTCGTTGCCGGTGTAGGCGCCGTGGGCTTCTGGGAACGCCCTGATTTCCCCGAGTTTTCCCAGGCCATTGTCGCTATCGGCGAGGGAATCAAGCACATCAATCACTCGGTCAACATCCGACACACCAGTGACATGACGCTCCGGGATTTTAATCCGCGCCGACCCCATCAACTCAGCCAGCTCCACCCCGGTGAGCCGAAGCGTGGCCCGCTCCCCCTTCGTCAACCCCGGCGTGCGGGCTGCACGTTCAAATTGCTTTTTGACGGCTACCAGGTCGCCAAAGGTGATTGCTGCCATGAGTGCAGTCGCGTGCGAGCCGATGGCTCGGGCGAAGCTGCCGTTTGCTTGCATCTGTTTCAGGGATACCGCGCTGTAGTAGTCCGGATGCACAGCGGCCGGGCGTGAGGCGTGGGCGCCGATGCGGGCACTGGGTTCATCCGGCAGGACGGCGCAGGCTTTGTCATCTTTGGCGCAGAGTTGGCGAACTTTCCCCGGCAGGTTCGCGAATGCACCATCGGGCCGGTTGCCGGTCAGGCCGTGACTGGTTTTGCGTGGCAAGCCTTGGTCGAGCGGAATGAGAACAGCACCGGCAGTGGTGACAATGCCGTCGGAGCCACTACTTGTGGCTTTCGCGGTGGGCGTGAGGGTGGCGCCGAGGTCGCTGCGAGCAGGGTCGCCGAGAAGGTACGCCCCCGCGATATCCTCTGGGGTAATCGTCACCTTTCCGGCGCTGATATCGGCTAGGACATCGCCGACGGCGTCTGCACTTTGTGAGTAGCCAGCAAGAATAAATGAGGTGCCGGGGCAGCGTGCTTTCTGGTCAGCGAGGTGCTCAGTGATCGCCGTGGCGGCTTGTTTCTTGGAGGCAGCGTACGGCAGGAAGTGCTTGGCCCGGGATTCGCCATTGGAGCTAAGGATGCCTGCGGAGGCATTGTATGGGGTTTGCCAAGCGCTGATGCCATCGAAGCTATCGAGCAAGTCCTGGGTGAAGTTGATGCCCGAGCCAAGGCCGCGGATTTGGCGCGGGTTGTCGTCCGGGTTGGATTCGCCCGTGCCAGCAGTGACAACAATGTGCACTGGCTCGCAGCGCTCCGAGGCCAGTGGGAGGACTTCCCTACCGCCAGGCTGTTGCGATGACTGTCCTTTTTCTGCGCTCAGCTCTGGTGCTGCGTGGGCTGTCGATGCGGAAACGACCAGGGCGGTCGATGCCAGTACAGCCGAGGTGAACGCGGTCAGAATTCGGGAAGCTCGCCACATAGCTGACATCTTATGTCATTTGAGACACTTTTGTTGCAAAAATAGTGCTGCTTTGTGGTCGGTGGCTTCCTACAATTGGGGCATGACCGCCACTTCGCCTCACCGCCGTTCACTGCTCACCGCTGCTATTGCCATGTGTTCCGCTGCTACCCTGACGCTGGCGGGGTGCACTGACAATGACAACCAGCAGTCAGCTGGCGGCACCACCACCGTGACCGTGGAGCAGTCCGACGCTCGGGGCGAAGGGTCATCCGCTGGCGAAAGCAAGGCGGATAAGAGCGCCGATGAGTCCAATAAGAAGGACGAGAAGAAGCCCGATAGTTTCTTTTCCGGTGAGCCGTCACCTGCGAACCCGCCCGCTTCCCCAGATAAACCGAAGCAGTCGCCAAGCTCTGGCGGGCAAGGCGCTGGCAAGCAGATAATGGATCAGCTTGCGGCGGGCTTAAAGAATGGCGACAAGCTGCAGATTGGCAACATGTCAGCCACTGCGTGTGTGGTCGGCGACGGTTGGGGCACGCATGTGTGGGCAGGAGCCCCGAATACCAGTTGTGACTTTGTGAAAGCCGTCGGCGACGAGCTCACCCGCGGCGTAAACGCAACGACTGAGAATGTGCGATTGACGCTGCCGAGGACGGTCAACGTCAAAAGCCCTACCACCGGCCAGACCTATGAAATGGCCTGCACAGTGGACGGGGACAAACTCATTACTTGTCGCGGCGGCAATAACGCCGGCGTGTACATGTACTAGTGGGTGTAAGGCATCCCTCTCAGGCGCGGTGATACATGCAGCTACAGCGCTGGCCAGACGGAGTTCATCTCTTTGACTGGCAGGTATTGCGCTACAAGGCTCCGGAACAGACCGTAGAGCTCAAGCCGACGATTTTGATATAGCCATTCCCAGGTGGTTCGTTCGTAGAACCTCTGGAAGTAACGCCATAGCTCAACAAGTTTGAGGGTGTCGACGAATCCCAATCCTAGGTCGCAGCGGACATAGGTTGGGAAGTGGTCCAATACGAGTGGTCCGGTGTTCGGCTCGAGCACCCACAGTGTTGCTTGGCCTGGCTCCACGTCATCGGTCCAGACGAAACCGAATAGGTTCTGGTTTGCACAATCGAGATCCAACATGGCCCCGCCTGGAAGAAGGCTTGAGTGTGGAAAGTCTTCGACGTCTCCAATAACTGCAAAGACTGGCTCTTCCCGCGATTCAGGGTCCGCGTCTTCGAACATCGCCAATCCATCGACTCGCTTCCAGCGCTCCTCTTGATGCGACAACTTTTCTCTCAAGTAGTAATACTCGCGGAAGCTATATCCTCGCAGTTCATCGTCTTCGTCAACCACTGTTTTGGTTGGGCTAAAACATTTTTCGAAGATGATAGTTCGCGCTGCATCCGGACCTAGGTGCTTTTCCAAAGCGCGGGCCGCATCCGCGTACTCGTCCGGAATGACGAAGTCGGATTCTGAGGGAACCACAGACGATTCAACAGTCTTGACACCCCGTTCGACGGACTGAAAAATCTCGTCGACGTTTTCCGGTGCGAAATACTCACGTAGCTGCGCAAGTACCGAGCCCTCGTAACCACATTCTTGAAAAACGACTCTCGGCCGCCAATCACGAGCTGGTAGGAAGTGGTCCTCTGTCAGACGGTCGCTGTCTTCCACATCGCACAGACCGCGCAAGTTTTCGTCGACGAGCAGGAGCCCCATTGGCATGTCAGCGCCCGGAACGGCAAACCAAAACAGCAAGTTCTTGCCCTCAGCGAACCATTCTGATGTGTCCAGCACGAAGCATTCTTCGTGCTCAATGCCTTCTCCGTCGTTATCGTCGTCGAATTCGTCGAACTCGTCCATGTCTAGTCGGGCACCGCTGACTGCTTCAAGCGCTTCAGGGGTCGGTTTGCCACTCAATCCGATCTTGATATGCCCACGTTGACTGCATGGACGTCCCAAAGCATCGTTCTGCGATGCGAAACGAACTCGTGGGATGCTCGGCTTTCCGACGTCCAATTCAGCTGGCTCAAATCGAGTTCTGTCGTGACAGCTTGTGGCTGCACTTCGCAGCGGAAGCCAAGCATTTTCAGTGTGTCAGGTTCTGGTTCTGAAGCACCGCGCAGCTGCAATTCTCGCGGCAAGGCAGATTCGGAAATGCCGAGCTTGTCAGCAGCAGTGCGCAGGCCGACTGGGTCGAGGAAGAAGAAGTTCTCACCAGTCAGTGGATAGAAGGCGGGAATGGGCGGTGGGGAATAAATGAGGACCATGCCGCTACTAAAGCACAGCACTTCGACAGCCCAAGTTTAAGGAAATAGAACACACTTTCCCTCGCGCTGTAGAAATTCAGCCCGCTTTCTAACTGCGCTTTTTGTAACTTTCCTACCCTCTTGCCACATAATTGTTGGGTACCCATTCACATGTCCCCCAGATTCTGGGGTTTAAAGGATTGACATTATGTCTCCACAAGCGCTTTCGGAGGATGCGAAACCCGCGTCTTCCCAGCCGCTCCACGAGCTCACGCTCCGTGCGGTTATCCTCGGTGGCCTCATCACTTTGGTGTTCACCGCCGCGAACGTTTACCTAGGTTTGCGCGTCGGTTTGACCTTCGCCACCTCCATTCCCGCTGCAGTGATTTCGATGGCGCTACTGCGCCGCTTCAAGAATCACTCGGTGCAGGAAAACAATATTGTGCAGACCATTGCATCTGCCGCCGGTACCTTGTCGGCAATCATTTTCGTGCTGCCAGGCCTAGTCATGATTGGTTGGTGGCAAAACTTCCCATACTGGACCACCGCCGCGGTTTGTGCCTTCGGTGGCATTTTGGGTGTCACATATTCCATCCCACTGCGCCGCGCCTTGGTCACTGGCTCTGACCTGCCCTTCCCAGAAGGTGTTGCCGCCGCGGAAGTGCTGAAGGTTGGCGATGAAAATGCCGACACCGAAGAAGCTGCTGACGAAAACCGCCGCGGCCTGAAGGTGATTTTGGTCGGTGCCCTCGCATCGGCCGGGCTGTCTCTGCTCGCCGCGATGAAGGTCCTCGCTGGCAACGTGGCTGCGTTCTTCCGCGTTGGTGCCGGCGCGTCGACCGCGGGTTTCTCCGTTTCGCTTGCCCTGATTGGTATCGGCCACTTGGTCGGTATTTCCGTCGGTATCGCGATGATTGTTGGTCTGCTGATTTCCTACGGTGTGCTGCTGCCGATTTACTCGGCCGACCAGATTCCAGCTACCGGTGATATCTCCGAGATTGTCAGCACTGTCTTCTCCTCTGAGGTTCGCTTCATCGGTGCCGGTGCGATGGCGGTAGCGGCGATTTGGACGCTGGTGAAGATTATTGCGCCGGTAGTCAAGGGCATTCGGGAGTCGCTGGCGAGCAACCGCGCCCGCCACGATGGCCAGGAAGTGCCTGTCACTGAGCGTGACTTGCCGTTTTCCACCGTTGTTATTGTCACGCTGGCGTCGATGCTGCCGATTGGTCTGCTGCTGTGGCTGTTCGTGAAGGATTCGCCGGTCACCCACCACATGGGCGGTCTGATTGCCCTGTCGATCTTCTATGTGCTGTTCCTGGGCCTGGTGGTGGCCAGTATTTGTGGCTACATGGCAGGTCTGATTGGTGCGTCGAATAGCCCAATTTCTGGTGTCGGCATTATCGTCGTCATCTCCGCGGCGCTGCTGATCAAGCTGATTACCGGCAACGAAGCCGATACGAACCCAACTGCATTGGTGGCCTACACCTTGTTCACGACGGCCGTGGTGTTTGGCATTGCGACGATTTCCAACGACAACCTCCAGGATTTGAAGACTGGCCAGCTGGTAGGCGCGACTCCGTGGAAGCAGCAGGTTGCTCTTGTGATTGGTGTGCTCTTTGGCGCGGCGATTATTCCGCCGGTGCTGCAGCTCATGCTGACCGGTTTCGGTTTCGTCGGGGCCCCTGGTGCTGGTGATGGCGCATTGGCTTCCCCGCAGGCGGCGCTGCTGTCGTCGGTTGCGGAGGGCATTTTCGGCAACAACTTGGACTGGAACCTCATTGGTTTGGGCGCTCTGATTGGTGCCGCCGCCATTGTGTTCAATGAAATCCTCGGTGCTGTTTCCAAGGGTCGGTTCAGTGTTCCGCCGTTGGCTGTCGGTATGGGTATGTACCTGCCGGTGTCGCTGACGCTGATTGTGCCGATTGGTGCAGCGCTGGGTCTGCTGTACAACAAGTGGGCGGCGCGTCAGGCGAAGCCGGAGTTCACCAAGCGGATGGGTGTGCTGATGGCCACCGGTCTGATTGTTGGTGAATCGCTCTTTGGTGTGGCAAACGCCGGCATTATCGCCGCCACCAGCAACGGTGACGCACTGGCGGTCATGCCGGATTCCTACGAACCAT
Source organism: Corynebacterium ulceribovis DSM 45146 (assembly GCF_000372445.1). GTDB lineage: Bacteria > Actinomycetota > Actinomycetes > Mycobacteriales > Mycobacteriaceae > Corynebacterium > Corynebacterium ulceribovis. The sequence goes on along the minus strand of NZ_AQUY01000001.1, from coordinate 705,866 downwards.
TCGCCCAGCCACTGGCGGTTGTGCTCTTCGCAGTTCTGGTCGCGGGCATGTACAAGTGGGCGCAGAAAGTGACCACCAAGAGCGCTTAGTAGTTCCCTAAATAGGCGCCATTAAGATTCGGTTGGCTCGGTAAATACCGCTGAGCCAATCGATTCAACTTTTTCTGCCTCCAAGTCCCCAAGTGAAATGCCAGTTTCGGAAACCCATTCCCGGTTGCCATTTAGCGACGCTCCCCCGGCAAATCCTGCCGCACCCGAAGGCGAGTTAAACAGCGTGTCCTTTTGCAGGATGTAGTCGTCGCTAATGCGGTCCGCGTATTTTTCGCGGGCTTTGCGGGCGGCCCCCGGCGCACTGCTGGTTAGGGTTGAGGCAAGCCGACTGCCTGCCAGCACTACAAATCCTTCCGGGGTTCGTCGTCCGCGTGCATCTGCCCCTCGCACGGTGCAGCGCATCAACTCGCCTTCCTGCACGTTTTCATCCGAAGTTCGGACTGGGTCTGATTGGCTCACATCAGGAACAATTTGGGAACTGACCAGCGGCTCAAATACTTTGTAGTTCAGCGTGCCGACGATTAGCCGCGCGTAGTACAGAAACTCGTCGAGCTCGCTTTCTTTTTCTTCGGTGACATTTCCCGGGTTCGGTTCGTTGCCATTGCGAACGATGTACCGGTCAGCTTTCACCGCGAGGTTCCGCAGTCGGTTTTCTAGATAGCTGATGTCGGTTGGCCCAAGAATGTCATTCGATGTGGTCAGAACGACAGCTTCAGTCCACCAGTCACTATCAGTTTTCCGCTCGTGTTCCATCCACCGGTTCACCACACCTTCACCGTTCTTCCGAACCACGGCCTGCCCGATGTATACAGCGGAGTCACCGGTTTCTGGGTCCGCACCAAACAGCATGTACACACCGGTTTGGTTCAGCGCTTTGATAGACCGCGCACTATCCAACATGCTGCGCGGAATCTTGTAGGCGACACCGGTCCAGTTCGCCAGGGAGCACTTAATCTTGCCGGTCGGTTCGCCGTCCATCAGAAACAGGTTGATGCTTTTGCTACGCGGCATTGTGTCCCCTTTGTCCCAGTGGTGTTATGTGTTTCAGATTATCAGCCCTGCTTAGGTTGCATTTCTCCCTATACTCGGGTGCACGAGCAACACTGATCCGCACCCGAAGCTAGCCGTCTGCGAGGCAGGTTCCCCAGTTGGCGTGGAAATCATCACCTCCCGCGAGGTCCCGCTCGGAGGTCCGCGTTCGATGACGGTGCGCCGCACGTTGCCGCAGCGTCAGCGCTCCCTCATCGGCGCGTGGTGCTTCGTTGACCATTACGGCCCCGATGACGTGTCGCGGACCGGCGGCATGGATGTGGCGCCGCACCCACACACCGGGTTGCAGACCGTTAGTTGGCTTTTTGACGGAAACATCCAGCACATCGATTCCGGCGGCGCGGAAGGACTAGTCCGCCCTGGCGAAGTCAATTTGATGACCGCTGGTGCTGGCATCTGCCACTCCGAAACCTCCACCGCGGAGACGAAGAACCTGCATGGTGTGCAGCTCTGGGTGGCGCTTCCCGATAACGCTCGGTCCACTGCCCCACGCAAGTTTGAGCATTATGAGCCCGATCGGGTTCACTTTGATGGCGGCCCCGCGCTGGTGTTCATTGGTTCCTTGCTTGGTAGCGAAAGCCCAGTCGAAGTATTCACACCGCTGGTCGGCGCGGAAATTACCCTCGAGCCGAACGCTGACGTTGAGGTTGCTATAGACCCGACATTTGGGTACGGTGTGCTGGCTGATTCTGATGGTGTGGAACTCGAAGGTGCTGCAGTTCCCCGTACCGCTATTGGCTACACCGGTCTGAATGCCACTGCCCTGCGGCTGCGGAATGCCTCGGGCAAGCCGGCCCGGGTCATTCTTATTGGCGGCGAGCCTTTCGCCGAGGAAATTGTCATGTGGTGGAACTTCCTTGGGCGCACAAACGAGGAAATTTCCCAGTACCGCAAACAGTGGCAAAACCGTACGGAACGTTTTGGCCAGGTCGAGGGGTACGTCGGCCATGGCGGCCCAAATAAGAACGCATCTGGCATGGGCTGGCTACCTGCCCATACTCTGCCGAATATTGTGATCAAGCCTCGTCGTAATCCAGCACCGGAAGCACGCCCGAAGTATTTTAGGATCACCTAACTGCCTCTCAGGCCCCACTGAAAGCTCGGGTTTTGGCGGCCAAACGGCCGCGCTTTGTCAGACTAAGCGGGCCCCTACGATGCGTGGGATGCCGCAATGTTCCACGAGATCCGCCGTATCCACCGCACCAGCAATACCAGCACTACCACAGTGGCACCCACAATCGCCCACATCCACCATTGCCATCGCGTTCCGGTGTCTGTGAATACGGTTTCCTCATCTGGTTCTATTGGCACTCGGTGACCAGTAACCAAGATGCGATGTGTATTGACACCGTATGGGGTACAAGTGACTAAGGTCACTAGGTCACGACCGGGTTCTCGACGAAGTCTGTCGCTTTCTTCTGGTGTAACAACTTCAATCTGGTGAATCTGGTATTTCAGCTTGTGTCCAGCCACCGCTATATAGAACGCATCACCTCTTGCCAATTTGCTGAGGTTATCCCATAACGTCGCGTTTGGCAGGCCTGTGTGGGCAGATAAAACGGAGTGCCTACTTGTGCCACCCACGGGCAGATCCGTGCCATAGAGGTGGCCCACTCCCTTCCTCAGCGATTCATCCGAGGTGCCATGAAAAATCGGCAAATTGGAATCGATTGCTGGGATCACGATTTGGCCCATAGCATCGGTGCCGGACAGCTGAGACAGGTAACTCCTGTAACGGCGATACTCAGGAGTATTTTCGTCGATAGTGTCAGTCCATGCGTCTACGATGGAGACTTCCCCAGCTTCAGCATTGTAGATATGCGCGTCGTCCCAGGACTTGTCCAACACTTCCTGCGGGGTAGCTTGTTCGATCTGAGCATACTGCTCAGCAGCCTGCTGCTGTTGCAAGTTATTCCATTGCGTAGCAACCACGGGGTACAACAGCACTACGAGCCCAAAGCCCACTAACACCATGGCTACTATCGCATTCCAGTTCCGCTTCTTCTTCACCTCAAATTGAGTATCGTGTGACCGCTTCTGGCCCATTATGAACCCCACTTCCTCGACCGGCTACCTTTTAGCTTGCCAGAAGAGGCATGCAATTAGTTCTACACAAAAGTGCCTCCCCACCTCTAAGACGTAAATCACAGAATGCATTTTTTAGCGGCCTTACCGCAATTTGGGTTAGAATTTCGCACTTTTTACAAGTTCAAGCAAGGCAGCTTCAACCATGCGTTTTCACTCTCCCCATTGAATCAGTTCAAAAATTCTCCACCAAATCATTCAGTGGCTTGACTCACAGCCGTGACCACGAAGAACAATTATCTGATCACCCTAAGAACTGCTAGTATCAAATGTGACAGTTCGCAGCTTGTGATCTTCGTCAAACCTAACGGATTTCATGTTGCGGCGGACTGACGCCTTCCTTCTCTAACGGTCTATTACCTATACCGACATTCCTTTAGAAAGTGCTTTAGAACGAAAACTAAAGTTGCTCTCTTATTGGGGTGGTAGTCACTGGATAATCAGCCAAGAGGATGCAGGACTGTTCCACGCTTACCCAGGAAAGCCTTCCGACAGGGTTATGCACTTCGATCATTTTCCTTGAAAAGGACTTTGCTTTGAATAAGCACTCCTACCTTGCACGTTCTTTGGCCGCCGCCGCTGTCATCGGTCTGTCTTCTGTGGCCATGTCTCCTGTCGCTGTCGCACAGGAACCTGCTGCGTCGCCTGTCATTACCCAAGACACCGGTACGCTGACGATTCATAAGTACGCCAACCCGGACACCACCGGAACCCCAACAGGCGAAGCCGGAGACCTACCTTCCGGCACCACTTTGGACGGTGTCGGTTTCACTGTCTATAAGATTGATGACATCGACCTGAACACCAACGCAGGTCTTGCAGCAGCTGCCAACATTAAAGCTTCCGACTACGTCAACGGAACGGATGTCACTGGAGCAACCCAAGAGGGTGATGAGCGTTTCACCGCCGGGGGCGGTCAGATTGTCCTGAATGACCTGCCAATCGGCGCATATTTGGTAGTTGAGACCACTCCAAAGGATGGCTACTCACCAGCGGCGCCATTTATCGCATTTGTCCCTATGACTTCCGGAAATGCGGAAACCGGTGGCACAAAGTGGAACTACGATGTCCACGCATACCCGAAGAACTACGAAAACACGGCAACGAAGGAAGTCGAAGACTCCAACCAGAATGCTGGCGACACCGTAGCTTTCACCATCACTTCGGACGTACCACCGGTAGCAGAAAACGCCACTTCCATCTCCAAATATGTCGTTGAAGACGACTTGCAGGAAAATCTGCTCGAAGCGGGCCAAGTCGTCAGCGTTAAGGGCAGCAACGGCACCGAATACGCTCTTAATGACGACTACAGCGTGACAGTCGACGAATCTACCCAAAAGATCACGGTTACTTTCACCGAGACTGGACTCGGCAAACTGACTGAAGCGAAAAAGGCAGATTCGAGTTTCAAGGTCGTCACTACCATCAACGCAACGGTGAAGGCGCCTTCTGAGACTGGCAAGCTGGTCAACGAAGCTACCGTCATCAGCAACAATGGCTCCGGTGGCGGTGACACCACCGTCAAGACCAACGAAACCGTCTCCTACTGGGGAAACATCAAGATCACCAAGGTGGACGCTGGCGATCCGGAAAAGACATTGGACGGCGCAGTTTTTGAACTGTACAACGCAGGTGACAACGGTACCTGCGAAGCAGCGGACAAAAACGACGACCAAAAAATTACCTCGAATGGCGAATCTTCATGGGAGACCAAAGACGGGGGAACTCTGACCATCACCGGACTTCACGTCACAAACTTTGATGACAACACGGCCGAAAATTCAGGTCAGGCACCAAAGTACTGTCTGTTTGAGGTCAAGTCTCCTGCCGGCTACGAACTGTTGTCAAAGCCAATCGACTTTGAGCTGACCAAGGAAAATGTTGATGCCACACCTGGTGTTTACACTCTGACCTCTGAGGTTAAGAACCTTAAGGACACAACCCCTAACCTGCCGATGACCGGTGGTATGGGTATCGGTGTTCTTGCTGCCATTGGTGCAGCCATTATCGGTATCGGCGCGTGGTTCGCCCGCCGAGGTGCCAAGAACTAATCAGTAGTTCCGCATCAGCTTTTTGCTCCTTTTCTGCAAGGCATCTTGATGAGTACTCCCATGTCACCTCTTAAAGTTCGAAATCACGGGCGGCACGCAGCGCCTTCGCCGAGTAGAACTCGGCTAATAGTCCCCGCGTTGCTGGTGATAATGGGAGTTTTTGTCATGCTGTATCCGGTTATTACCACCGTATGGAACAATCAGCAAGCAGCTCATGTTGCTGAAGAGTACTCTCGCTTAGACAACGACATTTCCCAGGAAACAAAAAATCAGGAGTGGGAAGAGGCCAAACGCTATAACAATGACCACGCCACGGGCCCCATCCTTGATCCCTGGATTAATAAAGTGCGTGGCAAATCCAGCGCATACGAGAACTACCTGCAACTGCTGGATTCAAATACCGCAATGGCTCGACTGGTAATCCCCCATATCCAAGTCGACTTGCCGATCTATCACGGCACCGACAACGAAACACTTCAAAAAGGACTCGGACACCTGTATGGCTCTGATCTTCCCGTCGGGGGCGATGGCACCCATTCGGTAATCACAGGGCATACCGGATTGCCCAACGCTACAATGTTCGATAATCTTCGAGATGTTAAAGAAGGAGATTCCTTCTTTATTCAGGTTTCCGGTCACAAACTTAAATACACGGTCGACCAAATCCAAGTCGTGCTTCCTGAAGAGGTCGATTCCCTGAAAACCGGCACTCAAGGCGACTATGTCACCTTGATCACTTGTACCCCTTACGGAATCAACACGCATCGGCTGTTAGTCCGGGGGCATGCCGCGCCTATAACTTCTGAAGACGCGCAAGTTTTTGACCAGGTTCATGCACAAATTTGGGCTTGGTGGATGTACTTGTTAATTGCGGCGGCTGGAATTGCTTTACTGCTTCTTGTTCGATGGCTGATAAAGCAACATCGGGCAATCAACAAGCGCGGCGAGATCGCTGAACCGCAGGCGTACACGCCCACTTTGAGTAGAGAAATTAATGATACACATTAGACTTTCGTCAAACCGCTTACCTTTAGCGGTCCTTGCCGCGTCGACTGCACTAACTTTGAGTTGTGCTTCACCCACTTTCGCAGCACCTGTCGTCGGCACTAACCCGGTGACAGGAGCCGTTTCTATTTCGGGCACTCATGACCTGCGTATCACGTTGACCAGAGGAAATCCTGAAATCGACGCGCCGGAACTCCAAGGTGAAGTAGCGGGAGTGACAATAGTGTTGCATCGTTTAACGGGCATCAGCCCCAAAGACGCTGCAGATATGCAACGAGTCGCATCCACAGACCTTTCAGAGATTCAGGCTCAGTGGCCAAGGGGCTTGCGGTTGGAATCCAAAACCGATGGCAACGGAGTAGCAGTGTTCTCGGGACTGCCGGAAGGCATTTATCTGGTTACCTCCGAGTCGCCGGACAACGGGACTACTTACCGGACAATTGAACCGTTTTTGGTTTCTATCCCTTTTCATGTCTCCCAGCCGAGCGGGCAACCAATCCCAGGGGTCATTATCGCCAAGTCTTCCAATGAGGATCCGAGCACGCCGACTACTACCCCACCGGTAACTACACCTACTACCATCCCGAGCACCACGGCGACCACTACACCGGCAACCCCGACACTGGCTATTCCTTCAGATCCACAGCGGAGTCCCGGCATCGGGGCAGCAACCGGTGTGCAGATTGCCGGTGCACTTATGGTTGCAGCTGGGTTGATTCTTGGGGTGTTTCTACTGATCGGCGTATTACGCCGCCGACATAGTGATGAGTGAGCATCGCGCTGGAGTATTTCGCCAAAACACCTGTTTTGGTAACTATCTCGGTTCTTAGCGCATACCCGACTCCGCTGGCCCACCGGTAGCATGAATGAAAATCTAAGAGATACCGGCGATTACAAAAGTTGCCAAAATACCTACTAGGCGGCGATGCGCACTGGACTGTTGGTTCATTGTCATCGCCCGCCTCCCTTCAGTCGGCGCGCAATTGACCAGCCAACTAAGACATGGCTGACAAATACCGCTTTCGATTAAGAACACTGTTCTTGGTTTGGAAAGCGGTATTTTTGCACTTTAAACCGGTTTCGTAGCTAGCGGCAGTTCTCAGTATCTAGCAAGTTGGGTCGGCACTGGACGTGAGGTCACTGTCGCTTCTGGTGATAAATTCGCCGATTTGTCGATCTGAGATGAAAGTACAGATGCGTCCAGGCCTCGTTGTGGACCACAACGGTCAGGGTTGTGGTTCCGGCATGTACGCGGCCTGCTTAGACGCTATGTGGCTTTTCTTCATTAGCTATGCACAGCTAGGCCATCGAAATCAGTTCATCGTCGGCATAAGGCCTCGCAGCGGCTTATCATCAGACCGCTACGAACCTGTGTGTCGACTGAATTATCAGATGGAATATATTGAATATAAGGCTGAAGTCAATTCAGTATGCATTAAATGGCGTGCCCGAAGGTCTATTTTGAAAAAGCACTCCTTCTGACTACTGTGTTGTCCGCAATACAGTCCTAATTCTGTCGGCGAGAGAATCCCACCCCGGCAAGAAGCAAAGTACCAGCTGCAAGCAGGTAAGGCACTAACCCCTCTCTACCAGTTTTTGGCAATGTGCCCTGGCTGACGTCAGCTACTTGGATCAAACCAATGACTCTGTCAACTTCTGAATCACCTTTGGCACCTCCAAAAATTAGCGAGCTGCCGCCTTCGCTAACCACTAATACTGCTTCACCGTTCTCATTCCACTGGGTGCTGAACTTCACCGGTTCTGCCAAAAGCATCATTCCTTCTGGTGCTTTCGTTTCCAGTAAGTAATAGGTTCCTGGAGTTAGCACTTCCGCGCTAAAATTGCCTTGTCCATCGCTAGTCACAGGCACCTCATGCTCAGCGTTCTGAACAAGGCTGCCGTCAGCTGCCGCAGTGAAGAGTTTAAACTCCGCACCGGGCAGTGGGGCTTGACTCCCATCGGCGCTGAGTTTCACAATTTCCAACGTCATATTTTTGTTTTTTGGAAAGTCAACACAGTCTTCTGCGACCTTCTCCCCTACTGAGACGCTGTTAACCAAGCCAGTCGCTTCGTCCGAGCATTTGCCCAAAGCGGGGTCGGTTGTGAGCTGTAACTGGTCTGCGGTAAACCGCACTTCCACTTTGAAGACCAGCTCCTCACCTTTTTGCAAGACACCTGGTTCAGCAAGTACATACGCCTCAGGGTTTTCCGGGGAAGGTTCTACTTTGACAGCCTCAGATTGGTGTGGTCCAGTCAGGTAAACCGATTGCACGGTAAACGCATCAGCTAGTTTTGGCGAATCGATAACATAATCGTACGTGCTCGGTTCGCTGCCAACATTCGCTAGTTTCACGTGATAGGCGACCGTGTAAATACCGCTTTCGTCTGGTCCTTGAACGTCGTTATCGTCGACTTTTTCATCACCATTAGTGTCTATCGCAGTCTTGGTTAGTTCAACATCACAGCTTGAGGTCGATGTGTTGTTGCCGATCTCAGGGTCGTTCTCGTTGCTATTGACTGTCACTGTGTTTGCCACGCACGCGTCAGGAGTATTGGTGTCTTTCAGCCCAGCGCTGATCCGCACACTTAGTTGCGGCTTGGTCTCGCCCGATTCGCGAGCAATTAGATTGCCGAACTGGATGGTCAGCGAGGTTCCTTGGGTGTCAACAACCGACGGTACATTCAGACCGGCGGCCTGCTCGATGGTCTCTAGTTTAATGTCATTAAACTCTGGGCCGAGGGCATCGTGCAGAGTGAAACCACTGACACCGTCTGGACCATTATTCCAAATGTCAATCCACCAATATAGCCGTCCATTGTCAATCTTCTCTCGGCGTTTGAGCACCTGAAGATCTGCACTAAATGGAGAGCTGTATCCGTTACTGGTGCCATTAGTATTGTACGCGGTCGGCGCATTGCGCAGTACGCTCTCCAAAGTAAAACGCGGAAAAAGTTTGCCTGGGTTGTTAATTGCGATTCGAACCACATCTGAGTTCGCGCCACTGGAACCAGTACCTAGACCTAAAGTGCCGTCACCATAGACCCATGCCTTACTCCATTGGTTTCCTACTGCAATCCGCTGACCGGTCGGAGTGTGTAAACCCGTGATGTCGAAGCGTTTTTTGGAGCCGGTAGTCAAGTTCACCCGCTCCAGATAGAGTCTGCCACCTGAATTCCACGCATTAACGATGCCCCAGGCGTAGTTCGGTGCCGAAGGCAAAACGGCATAGTCTTCAGCACCTGCCCGCCTCGCGCGCCCCCAGTCGCCGCTCACACGGCGATCATTACTCGGATTTGCTGAGCTCAGTGGATAGCTCGTGGTAGCAGTCACACTATTGATGTCAACTTTGTAGAACGCTCCAGAACCAGATATGGATGCATTTGAAGCCCATAGGCTTCCCTGACTGTCAAAGAACCCCGCGTTTACTCCGCCCCAAAGATCATTCGGCCATGCAGCACCATATTCACCTTGAAAACCGTAGCCCTCTGAATTCTCTGCCGTGGTTCCGGCGCCAGGACCTACTTTGCCAAGATCAACAATATGGCCCGTCACCGGATGAATCTGGAGCAAATGTCCCGCCGGGTAGCACGGATCTTCATAAAACAATGCATCTGTCCCGTTGACGGCAGTATTGTTTTTATACGGCTCCTTGACACCATCAGTCATGCCGTCTCGGCCCTGGCTAATGCCATACAGATAGTTGTCTGTCGAGTTAAACGCCAGTGCGTTAACGATCCAGCCGGTTGGTTCACCGATTTTGACAAATTCGCCTGAAACCCCCGTCTGTAAGTACAGCTGGGAGCTCAACCGTGATTGTCCGGAGGGCGAGGCGGCTGTCACGTAGACCGAGGTGCCGCGTTGCTTTTCTTCGTTAGTCAGTTCACGCGGAGCCATCCTGCTGGTGCTGGTACCACTTGGCCGTGGATACGGGTCCGGTCGGAAGACTCCGTTAACAGTCCTATCTAACGGGCTACTGCCTGCCTCGCAGGTAGTGGGGACGTCTGGGGTCAGCCGGTAGCTGATATCACCGGGGCCCGTGGGCGACAGTGCTGTCGGGTCTGAGATTTGCGCCCCGACAGTACGAAACGGCATTTCCACTACTATTTGGTAGCCAGGTTCGACCCTAATACCGTCAGCAGGAACAGACACCTTGAGCTTTCGATCTTCAATACCTCCCCAGCCATTGGTCGGACCGGTTAGCGCTGACGCTGGTTTTAGGGTGAAGCTACCCGGACGGTCCGCATTGGAATAGACAACACTGCCACCGGCATCCAGAATCTTCACGACGGTTTGCTTAGCGCCATCCAAATCGTAGCCATTTTGGTTTTCAGTTCTTGCCACGATAGGCCCCGTTACATAACCAGACTGGGTAATGTTTTCAGTCATGGTGACCAGTGGACTGCTGCCCTGAGTGGCGCTGAATGTTAGCTCGTCTTTGGTCCATTCTCTGGGCGGTTCAGGCTCTCCAGCCCATGCGTGCAGTGTTGCCTGTGAAACATCGACCGCTGCAGCGAAAGCGATTTGGATTTCAATTTGTTGCCCTGCTTGCACCGGAACTGGTTCAGCAAAAGTCACAGTGATTTCGCCAGTTGCTGGGTTTCTGCCGAGAGAGGAAATTTCCACCTGCCCGGTGTTGAGCAACACCTCTCGGGCTTTTTCGGTGCCGCCGATCAGCAGTCGACTATAGGCACTCGGTGAGATAACGCCAGCTGTCGGTTGGCTAGGCAAGTCAATATTCAGCTGGACTATCTCACCTTCTTGAAGGGCTGTTGCCGAAAATGCGCGTGGGTATGGGACACGATTCGACAAGATGGTGCCGCTAGTTGGGCCCGTTGAAATTTCGGCTAGCGGAACCTGTGCATCTGCCTGCGGCTCCTTAGCAACAAGAACTACTGTCGCGAAGACCGCAACAAGGAAGATAAGACCGGAGAGGAGCTTTTTAGATGCTGCCATTCGGTGGTGCGTGGACATTGCCATCCTAGGTGATGCAATTCGGCACAGTTGCCGCTGTATAGTTACTACATCCCCGTTATCGCCCACCCGCTTGACACACTCAAATCTGATACCTAAAGCATCTTCAGGTTCATCACAGGCAGAGCCGCCCCTATGCGTTCGTAACGCACTCCCTTACAATGTTGCTTCGGCCAGGGCTTGCTCGATGTCGGCGATAATGTCGTCCCCGTTTTCCAGACCGATGGACAGACGCACCAAGCCTGGGGTGATACCAACCGATGCCAGATGGTCATCAGGAACCTGGCGATGGGTGGTCGAAGCTGGGTGCAACACACAAGAGCGTGCGTCAGCGACGTGAACTTGGCGGGAGACCAGCTCAAGCGAGTCCATGAACTTGGTGCCAGCTTCGCGGCCGCCCTTCAGGTCGATGGACAGTACACCAGAGGCACCCTTTGGCATGTACTTCTGCGCCAGTTCGTAGTACGGCGAGGACTCGAGACCTGGGTAGCGAACGTCATTAAGCACATCGGTCCGACCAGCCAAGTACTCCGCGACCTTCTGCGCATTGTCGCAGTGGCGGCGCATGCGGACATCCAAGCTTTCTAGGGACATGTTCAGCAGGAAGGCCGAGTGTGCGGCCGGGTAGGCACCGAAGTCGCGCTGCAACTGCATGCGGGCCTTAATGATGAACGGTGCGACGGCGTAATCCTTGGTGTAGACAACGCCGTGGTAGGACTCGTCCGGCTCTGTGAAGTCTGGGAACTTGCCGTTGGTGTAGTCGAACTTGCCGGCGTCGACAATCATGCCGCCGACCTGCACTGCGTGGCCATCCAGGTACTTGGAGGTCGAGTGGATAACAACGTCCGCACCGTATTCAATTGGCTTGCACAGCACTGGGGTGGCGAAAGTGGAGTCCACAATCAGTGGCACGCCCTGGCTGTGGGCGACGCGGGCGAACTTCTCCACGTCCAGCACGCTCATGGCCGGGTTCGCGATGACTTCACCGAACAGCGCCTTGGTGTTCGGCTTGAACGCGGCCGCAATTTCCGCTTCGGATGCGTCCTGGTCCACGTAAATAACCTCAATGCCAAAGCGCTTCAAGGTGGTGGAGAACAAGTTGGAGGTGCCGCCGTAAATCTCGGAAGACGCCACGAAGCTGTCGCCTGCCGAACACAGGTTGAGGATGGTCAGCGTAGTCGCTGCCTGGCCGGAAGTGGTGGCCATCGCGGCGGCACCGCCTTCGAGCGCCGCAATCTTGTCTTCGACGGCCATGACGGTTGGGTTCGCGAAGCGGGAGTAAATCAGCGCGTGGGTTGGCTCGTCGAACACCGCGGCAATGTCGTCGGAGGAATCGAAGGTGTAGGTGGTGGACTGCACGATGGGAACCTGGCGTGGGTCCTTGTTGCCTGGCTGGTAGCCGGAGTGGATGAGCTTGGTTTCGTCGTGCAGCGTCATATGTTCTTCCTTCGGATTGAGTGCAGAAAGTGCGTTAACCAGTCTAGACAGACCAAGCTGTCCAGACAATGCTGTCTATTGAACCATAAAAAGTGCTGCCACTACTAGCGCAGGTTTTCCGGCGGAATATGGGTTACCCCTTCCACATCACGCAACAAGTCGCGATCAATGGTTTCATTTCGCCGGATAATGGTCATCGCGCCGCGCGATTCCAAGATGACAACGCCCACTTCGTCAATATGCAAAATGCCTGCCTGCCGCAACCGCATCTTTAACATCTGCGGTGACAACGTGCGGCGGCTCAGGTGGTCGTAAAGGATTTTGCCGTCCGCCAACACAACGATGGCACGGCCGGAGACGTGGTCTAACGCTTTGAAACGCTGCCCCCATTTTTCGGATTCGCCGAGCTTTTCCAGCAGCCCGATGCCGCGGCGGAAAATTGCTTCCATCACGATGAGCATTGCCATGGCAATCATGCCGCCGACCAGCGTCGGGGAATTGCCCAGCATGGCACGGGCGGCGAGCGCACCGAGCAGCAAAGTCACACCGATGGACAAGATGGAGGGGCGGGCAGTCAGGCGTGGGCCGGACCTGGACAAAATGAAGGTGAAGAAAAGGTACATCACGGCGGTGGCGATGACTACGCTGAGCGCCCCGGCCCAGGAAATACCGACATGGAACCACACTTCTTCCCAAAAACTGTCGTGGCTGACGGCTCCAGTGCTTGTCATGCCTCTACAGTACGCGCGCTACCGAAAATCCCCTTATGGTCGAAAGCATGACGCGCCATCGCCGCACCCCGGCCCTCCGCACCGCCGCGATAGCAATTGTTGCGCTGCTGATGGCGGCAACGGTCAGCTTCTTCGGATTGGGCATCTTCGTCTACCTGCAAACCAGCCAGCTCTCCTCCCCTACGTCGGCAAGCTCAGACGCAAGGACACCGGCGAAGACGTCAAAGAAGATTGAGCAGGTGGCCGCGGAAAATAATGCCAAGGCGGAGTTTTATGACGTGACGGCGTCCAGGGATGGTCACCGAATCCCGGTGCTCAGTTTTGCTATTGACGGAAACCTCGACCGCGATACCGTGGTGCTGCTCCACGGGCTTGGCGGGAACAAAGAAGGCGTGACGCGGATAGCGGACATGTACCTGAAGTTCGGCTACAACGTGCTGGCGATTGACCAGATGAACCACGGTTTTAATACCGCGCATCACAACATGATGGGGGTTGGGGAATCCGAGGAAACGCTTGATGTGCTTACGCATGTCGCCGCGCACCAAAGTGGTGACAAAAAGCTGGCGCTGTGGGGAATGTCCTACGGCGGTGAAACGGCAGCGTTGACTACGGCGAAGGCGCCGACGGGGATGCTGGACTATGTCGTTTTAGATAGCCCGCTGTTGGAAGGCCGCGACAAGGTGCGACGAGTGCTGGGGAAAGATATGTCGCCGAAGAGTCCGTTTTTCCGGCTGGCTAGCAGCTCTGGGGAAATGGTGTGGAAACTGCGGCAGGGCATCGATTACGCCGATATGGACGCAACGATGCAGCTGTACCAGCGGCAGAATGAACTGCCGCCAATACTTGTGATTCAATCCCGCCAAGATAAAACTATCGAGCCGCATATGGCGGACCGACTGAAAGATACTTTGGGTGACCGCGTCCAGGTCCAGTGGACCGATGGTGGACATGCGGCCTATTCGGCGACGCACACCGAACAGTACCGCATGTGGCTAGCGGAGTTTTTGGAGGAACCTAGCGGCGGAAGACCTTAAACAGTTCCGCGACCTTTTCCGGCAGCTTCAGCCACGTAGCAAGGCTAAACAGGCCAAATAGGCCAAGAACGGCAGCGACAATCCAACCGAAGGCACCACGTGCTTTTGGCTGGTTCTCTTCTGGTGCAGGCTGCTCTTCTTGCTTGCCTTCTTCACCACTGAGGACTCAAATGATCAATTCCTCGTTGTCCTCCTCAAATTGCTCCACGACAATGTCGCCTTGAGGACCATGGACGTTCAGAGCCACAACCAGAGTTTCGCCGAGGAATGTATTGGCACCGATGTTTATTTCGATCTTCTCCGTACCCTCGCTCTGAGTGACTTGGACAACTCGTACCTCAGCCAGCCCAGTTAAATCGCCTCCGCCAGCTGTCTTCTTCTTCAATAGTTGTACGAAGAACTGGTGCTTGCCAAGCGAGAAACCTTTGTAGTCCAAGCTAATAGCGACTCAGCCACCAGTCGCGGGGATGGTGTGGCTGCCGTCTTCAGCGTTAGTCGCCGTGATCCGAACGCTGGCGCCAGCATCTTGTGCTTTTGCTGGAGTGGCGAAGCCCATCGCCAAGGTGATGGTGAGTAGTGCGGCGAGGAGTACTCGCCAGGAAATTGATTTAGACATCATTCCTTCCAAAAGGTTTTGCATGGTAGTTGCACTTTCCTTACTGAAAATGCAATGTAATCTAGCAGTTTACCTGCCCACCACCCGATTTTTAACCAGCTGCAGCCCTGGCTGCTACCCGCGCCACCGGCACCATAGACACTAGGCAGACAACCGCCCCGAACAGCAGGCACGTCATCATTCCAACCAGTGGCGCAATCAGTGAAAGTGCAAACGGAACAAAGAATCCGATATATGTCAGGGCGTAAAACACGCCGATCAACGCGCCCAAATCATCCGCGCTCGCCAGCATTTCCACTTCGCTGAGCCCAGCAACCATCATGACGCCGTAGGCCGCGCCCAAGAACACCGCCGCCACAAACACCAACCACACCTGTTGTGTGTAGACGGTCACGGCAGCGGTCAGCATCCCAGCGCAAGCGCTGCCAAGGCCAAGCACCGAAAGTGGAAGCCATTGCGGTCTGCTGCGCTCTAGGAAGAGTGCGGCTGCTGGCTGGATGGCCACTCCAGTTCCAAGCGCGACGAATGCGACTGCCCCGATGAAAAACATCGGCCATTCCACTTCGACCTGGGTTGGTAGCGTGGTGAACGCCACGGTGACCGTGCCGAATACCCAAGGCGCCCAAGCGGCGACCGCCCACAGGAACTGACTGGACAACGTCACTTTCGGAACGAGTACCCGGCGTGCTCGTGGCTGACGGGCCTTCCCGTCTGACGGCGTCCCCATCCGCGGCTGGGTTTCCGGCGCGGTCCACATCCATGGCAGCACCAGAGCCACTAGTACGAGGTGCACGATAAAAGGCAGCACGTGTTCAAAGGGCAGGAATTCGGTAACGCAGCCAGCGACAAATGGTCCACCGCCGAATCCTGCGGACACTGCAATGGTGGCGCGGCGCGGCCCTGCGGTCGGTTGGAATAGGGATAGCTGTTTGATCCACGCCGCCCCGGAGGCCATGGCCATGCCGACGGCAAATCCAGCGATCCACCGGCCTATGTACAGCAGCACTTCAACACCGGTCACGCCGAGCGCCAAAATGATTGACCCCGCCGCGGAGAGCAAAACTGCAGGTCGCAGAATCGCGCGTCGCCCAAGCCGGTCGGACATGGGGCCAAAAGCGATAAGTGCTGGCACCAAACCGGCGGCGTACACGGCAAACATCAGGGTGACGGAGGCGTCGCTCATACCGTCGTACTGGCGGTAGACCTGCAGCATCGGTGCGAAGAGGTTCGCGCCGAAGCCGATGACGAACATGGTGAACGCCACCCGCAGCCATGTTTTTGGGCCAATGGCACTACTAGCGTTTGTGTTATCCGTCACAGTGTGGAGTATATCCAGCGCGAACTGCACCGAATCCCCTTTCCCGGGAAACCCGCAAGCGCAAGCCACTCTCGCACAAATTAGGGGGTGAACGCTACTCGCCCTCGTTGGCTGCATGACTCGGCGAGCATGCACCTGCTCGGACTACTTAGGCGACGCCCAGCGGTGGTACGGGCTGCTCAGGATGCCAACCATCTTTCCTGGCGTCAGCCGCATCACTAGATCACGCAGCCGACTGGTAATCGGGCCCTCAGCTTGCGCGGTGTTGCCTGCGTAACGCGAAAGATAGATGAGCGGAGTGACGCGGCGAAAGCGAACCTTCGAATAACGATTGAGCGCGGCATCCAGTCCGGAGCTATCTGAGCCCTCTGGGTCTCCGGCGGTTGTGCCTCGAATGAGCGCGACTAAGGTGGCAGCATCTTCAATACCCTGGCACGCGCCTTGTCCCAGGTTCGGCATCATCGCATGCGCTGCATCACCCATCAATACGGTGCGGTGCTTATGAAATCGGCGCAGCGGATTAGCGATGTCGTACACATCGTGTCTCAGGACATTGCTGGTGTTTTCAATGCAGTGCCGAATCGGGTCATGCCACCCGGCGAAAGCCCCGAGCACATACTGCTTTTCATCGTGGTTGTATCCCCCGGCAGGCGTATTTTCGGTGCCGTACCAGTACACCTGACCATTTCGCAGTGGAAAGATACCGATGATTTTGCCTCTGCCCCACGTCTCACCAGACTGACCGCCGAAGTCAACTGGAGTATCGGTGATGCCGCGCCAAGCGGTGTAGCCGGCGTAACGCAGACCGGGGTCCAGGCCGAGTGCGCTGCGGGCGCGGCTGCCGATGCCATCCGCCGCGATGACCAAGTCAAACTCGTGTGTTTCACTGCCAACGGTAATGCGTGGCGCACCGCTCGGGTCAACTTCCGCCTGCGCACCGAGCCGGAACTTGTCTGCCCCGACAAGTTCCACCAGACGTTCATGCAGCGCCACTCGGTACACAGTGCGTATTGACGGCACCGTCCCAGGCCGTATTTTCATCAGCCACTTCCCTGCTGGGTTACGCTGCCCCGCAGGCATTTTGGCGGCCTGATCGCTGCAGACATCGGCGACCTCATCGCGGATGCCGAGGAATTCGAACGCGTCGAAGGCGTTGCCAAACAGCGAAAGGCTGGCACCGGTGGTGGTCAAGGTGTCGCTGCGCTCGAAGACTGTGACCTCGTGGCCATCTCGAAGGAGGCCTGCCGCGGCGGTAAGACCGACGATTCCCGAACCAACAATTCCGATGCGCATAACCCCAGGTTACTGGAGGGGTGTGTCCGGTAGCTTTGGGGCGGAGCTAGCCCTCTTCGTTCCAGGATTCCTCGTCGTCTTCTTCGTAATCATCGTCTTCGTCGTATTTCGCGGGATCTGCGTCGGTTGAGGCACCGACGAGGTGTGTCAAGGTGAGGAACTCGAGCGGCCACTGGTTGTAACCACTCGATGTGAATGGCTCAGACCCATCAGAAAACTCAATTTCGACTGACCAATCTTCACCATCCGTGCAGCTGTCATCGTCAAAGCACCGAGACCACGCCCCAAAATTGGCCTTCTTGAGCGTTTCCAGTGTGGATTGCTTGTCCAATAGCTGCGGCATCTCGAGCTGAACATGACCATGTTGCCGCTCGCCAAACGCGTCGAATCGCTCGACGGAGAGTTCAATTGAGTTCTCATCAATGCAGGAAAGTACATGAACAGTACGACCAACCCAGCCGCCGCCGATCTCGAGTGTCAGACGCGCGAATGAATCAAGACGTCTAGTGAAACGCTCGTCGATCATTTCACGCTTTGCCGGTGGGTAGTCCCAGCCTCTCCTCTCGGCTTCCTCCCGAGCTACGCGAAGCGCTGACAGAACTGGGTCCGCAATACTGCGCCCCACAAAAGTGGGATCGAGGACAGAGCTTGTGTCTGGTAGTTCATCGTCGTAAGACGTGTGCGAATTTTTGGCGTCGTCTATGCAATCGACGCAAAGAGCCAGTACCTCAAGAAGGCTATGCAGGTTGGAGTCGTCGAGAGAGCGGTAGTCGAATGGCAGGTAGTAATCCATGCGCCGAGAATAAAACAAGGCACAGACACTGCTACCCGCTCTAATGAACGAACGTTCTATTTGAGGCTCAGCAGAACGCCGACCAACAGGAAACCGCTAATTTGCAGGTGCGTAGCCGAATTTCCACCACCGCCAAACATGGCCAAGAAAATACTAACAGCCACGGCAACAAAGCAGAAGACCACGAGTCGGGCATGCGCGCTTAGTCGGTATTTCTCTGACCAGACCCGAGTGAGGACCGAATTCGCAAGGACGAGAGTCAAATAGAAGCACACGCCTGCCAGAGCACCCGGAATCATATAGGTCATGTGAGTCCTCGTTCGCAACGTGCCGATAGACAAAAACGAGGCAGCCAGATTGTCTGAGTGCCTCGCTCATATTGTACCCCGTACGGGATTTGAACCCGTGTTACCGCCGTGAGAGGGCGGCGTCCTAGGCCGCTAGACGAACGGGGCTTAGAACTGTGACTCCAACTCTAAGCGTTAAACTTGGAGCAGTTATCACTGCTGGCCTACCAGGACTCGAACCTAGAATGACGGTACCAGAAACCGTTGTGTTGCCAATTACACCATAGGCCATTGTGTTCGCGGGGCTTGCTGCCCTGCTCAACAACGATGATTAGATTAGCCATCATTGCCCAGTGAACACAAATCGGCAGGTCAGCGCCCCATTTCCCATGCTTTCCATAGCTCGGCATAACGGCCATGTAGTTCCAACAACTCCGCATGGCTGCCCTGCTCCACAATCCGGCCCCGGTCCATCACCGCAATCACATCCGCGCGCGCCGCCTGCGACAGTCGGTGCGCCACCACAAGGGCACTACGCCCAGCGGTCACTTCATCGGCGGCCTGCTCCAGCCGCTCCGCACCGGTCGACCCCGCTTCCGCGGTCGCTTCATCCAGCACCACCAATGGCGGATCCGCGAGCAACACTCGCGCCAGCGCCAACTGCTGCGCCTGCATCGGTGTCAGCGCTCGGCCGGAAGCACCCACCGGCTCCTGCAGATCGGTCACCCAGTCCGCGCCCACAGCGTCCAACGCCGCGCGCACCTCATCCTCCGAAGCTTCCGGCTTCGCCAGGCGCAGGTCGTCAATCAGCGGGCCATCGAAAACATGCACTTCCTGCGTCACCAGCACCAAGTGCTCGGCGCGCTCAGTATCCGACAGGTCCGCTGACTCAATGCCATCAATCGTGATGGTCCCGCGCGGCGCCGGCCGCAGCCCCGCCAGCAGCGCCGTCACCGTCGTTTTACCGGCACCAGAAGCACCGACCAAGGCCAGCTTCTGCCCCGGCGCAATCGCCAGACTCACATCCTGCACCGCAGGCTCAGCCTCACCGTCGTAGCCCCACGTCAAATCCCGAATCGCCACACCGGAGCCATCCCCGGCAGAAACAACCGGATAGTCGGGCCGAGTAATCGTCAATACGCCCACCACACGCTGCAGGGACGTGAGCCCCGACTGAATCGTGTCCACCTGCTGCACCAGCCGCGTAATCGGGCCAAACAGCCGCAGAAACAGCAGCATCGCGGCGGTGACTGTACCAATCGTCGCCGAACCATCGGCAACAATGAAGTACCCAACAATCAGCACCATCAACATGCCGACCATCTCCGCGGCATGCACCCGGGCCATCAACAAACTGGTGGTAATCCGCGCGTCAACGCTATGGCGCAGCACCTGCCACGACCAATGCGCAATATGCTCCCGGCGCTGCTCCTGCAGACCAAACGCACGCACGGTATCCACACCACGCAGCGTCCCGAGCACGAACCGCGCCCGCTCCGCCATCGCGGCGCGCTCCGCCTGAAACACCGGCGGCGCAATATGGCGGAACTGCAGCACCGCCCACGTGTACACCGGCACCACCACCAGCATGGCCACACCAACGCGCCAATCCACCACGCCCATGCCGACCACCGACACCACGATGGTGAAACCGGAAGTCGCAATAATCGGCAAGGTCTGCGTAATGGCGACAGAGACCTCGGAAACGTCATCGGTGGCGCGGGAGACTAAGTCACCGGCACCAGCGCGCTCCACCCGCACCAGCGGCAAATGCAGCGCCGCCGCAATCATCTTCTCGCGCAGGTACGCCACCACACCTTCAGCGACACCGGCCGCGAGCATCGTGCCAACCGCCGAGGTAATCGCCGAAACCACAATCGCCGCGGCCATCAACCAAATCTGGCGAGTATCCCAACTGCCGGCCGCCACCATATCCACAATTCGGCCCAGGCCCAGCGGAATCGCCAGCCCAGTTGCAGCGGCAATAAGGAGCAACAACACCGCGCCAAGGGTGCGTGGCCCCTGCCCCTGCCCGGCGCGCGACACATGCTGCCAGGTGGTTTTCGCATCAGCAATCGGCAGCCGGTTCGGATTCGCGATGGTGTCCGTGTCAGTTTTCAGCCCAAACGGGTCGTCGTACCACAGCATTTATGCCTCCACTGTCTGATCAGCCACGGCAATCCACGCCGGGGACGACGTCAGCACCACCGTGGTGCCGCCGGTAACCTGCCGAATCTGCTGCACCCGGCGGGCGGTCGCTTGCTCGGTTACCGAGTCCACCGCGGTCGTTGGGTCAACCAACACGAGGGTGCGCGGGGCGGCGGCGACGGCTCGGGCAAGTGCCACGCGTTGGCGCTGGCCACCGGAAATCTGTGTGCCCTGCTCCCCCGTTTCCTTCTCCGGGTCCAGGTTCACTGCAGCGACGGCTTCCAGCACCGCAGCATCACTCACGCCAGGGGTGCGGACGTTTTCCGCCACAGTGCCGCCAAAGAGGTCCGCGACATGCGGTGCGACCAGCACATCGGGTTGCTTCGCCAGGGATTGCGCCAGGGCGCTCATGGTCGGGGCGCTACTGCGCACAACCACCAACTGCCCTGGGTTGATGGTGGCACCGGCAATGCTCAGCCCCGTGCCGGCCGCAGGGGTGTCGATCGCATCAACCGCACTAGCTGTATCCGCCGCTGGGGTCTGCAGCACGCCCAACACACGCGCCGCCGAGGCCTTCGACTGCGCCCACAGCGCGGAGGCATCCCGCCCCAACTGCGCCATCGGGTCGGAAATGAACTGCGTCAGGCCCACCACGGTAATCAGCTCACCGACGCTAATCTGCCCGCGCATCGCCATCCACCCGGCCAACACCGCCACACCAACTACCAGCGCGCCGCCGACAATCGTCGACCAGCCCACCAGCATCGCTTCCGAACGGTTCGCGTCCAACGTCCGCGCCAGCGCCTGCCGCGAGGAGGTGCGGTAGCGTTCCGCCGCCACATTCGTCGCCCCAAGCCCGCGGAGGGTGCGGTAGCCCTGCACCAAGTCGGAGGCCACACCGGCGGCCTTACCGACTGCTTGTTGACGTTCACCGGCCCGCTGTTGCAGCGGAGCACTCGCAGCGGTAGCAGCCCACACCAGGGTGCCGCCGCCAACGATAATCCCTAGGCCCAGCCGCCAATCAATGGTCAGCAAAATCGCGGCGGAAAACAGCAGCGCGGTGACATTGGCCAGCGGGCGCATCACCAGCTCGCGGACCTGCGCGGTGCGTTGGACATCCGCTGAGGCAATGGACAGCAATTCCCCTGGGGAGCGGCGCTCGGTGAACGCGAGCCCAGCCGGGTGCGTGAGGCGGTCGGTCACGGCCATGCGCAGTTGGTGCTCGACTCGCAGCTGACCGTTGACCCCGAAGCGGCGGCCAAACCGGGAGCACATGTCGAGTGCCAGGAAGTTCAGCACCAGCACAATGCACCACAGCACTAGGCGCGGTGCGTCGGTGCGGGCGATGGCATCGTCAATGGCGGCGCCCATAATCACCGGCACCAAGGCTTCGAATACTTGGTGGCCGGAAGCAAAAATGGCCGATGGAATGGTGTACCACGGCCATGCTGCTATCAGGCGTCGCAAAAAGGAAGCCGGCGTTGTCGACGTATCGACAACTACCGGCTCTGCAGGTGGCGGCGTCGCGCCAGGGCGCATGAGCAAGAACATGCGCCAATCCTATCTAGTGTTAGGCCTGGCTGACCCATGGGGTTTGTGCGCGGGCGCCGCGCAGTCGCTGCATGGTGCGGTCCTTACCCAGCAGTTCCATCGACTCGAACAGTGGCGGGGAGACCTGCGCACCGGTCACGGCAACACGCACCGCACCGAACGCCTTACGCGGCTTCAGCTCCATCTCTTCCAGCAGTGCCTTCTGCAGCGCCGCCTCAATGTTGGCGGTGACGAACTCTTCCGCGGCGATTGGCTCCAGCACCTCGATGGTCTTGTCCAGCACCTCGATGGCATCTTCCTTCAGGTTCTTCCGGGCAGACTTATCGTCCAGCTCGAAGTCCGCTTCGTTAACCACCAGGAACTTCAGCAGGTCCCAGGCGTCGCCCATCACCTTGATGCGGGTCTGCACCAGTTCGGCAGCGAAAGCGAACTTGTCTTCTGGGTAGTCCTTCGGGAAGTCCTTGTAGGTTTCCAGGTAAGTGCGCAGACGTGCGGTGAAGTCGCCCAGCTCCAGCATGCGCAGGTGCTCGGCGTTAATGGCGTCGGCCTTCTTCTGGTCGAAGCGCGCTGGGTTCGACAGCACATCGTGCACGTCGAAGGCAGCAATCATCTCGTCTAGGGAGAAGATTTCATTGTCCGCAGAAATCGACCAGCCCAGCAGTGCCAGGTAGTTCAGCAGACCTTCGCGGATGAAACCGTTTTCGCGGTGGATGAATAGGTCGGATTCTGGGTCACGCTTGGACAGCTTCTTATTGCCTTCACCCATGACGAACGGCAGGTGGCCGAACTCTGGGGTAAAGGACGTGACGCCAATGCGCTGCAGCGCTTCGTACAGTGCCAGCTGGCGTGGGGTCGATGGCAGCAGGTCTTCGCCGCGCAGCACGTGGGTTACCTGCATCAAGGCGTCGTCGACTGGGTTGACCAGTGTGTACAGTGGCTGCCCGTTCGAACGGGCAATCACGAAGTCTGGAATGGTGCCCGCTTTAAATTCAACGTCACCACGCACTAGGTCCGTCCACTTGTAATCGTGGTCTGGCATCTTCAGGCGAATCACTGGCTGGCGACCTTCCGCCCGGAACGCTGCCTTCTGCTCGTCGGTCAGGTCACGGTCGTAGTTGTCGTAGCCCAGTTGCACATCCTGACCAGCGGCCTTGCGGCGCGCTTCGACTTCCTCGCGGGTGGAGAAATCCTCGTATGCTTCACCGGCTTCGACCAACTTGGCGATGATGTCCTGGTAAATCTCGCCGCGCTGCGACTGACGGTATGGGCCGTGTGGGCCACCAACGTCGACGCCTTCGTCCCAGTCCAGGCCGAGCCACCGCAGAGCTTCCAGGATGGCGGCGTAGCTTTCTTCGGAGTCGCGGGCAGCGTCGGTGTCTTCAATGCGGAACACCAATTTGCCGCCGGTGTGGCGTGCGTATGCCCAGTTGAACAGTGCGGTTCGGATCAAACCAACGTGCGGTGTGCCGGTTGGTGATGGGCAGAATCGAAGGCGTACTTCGGACGGCTTGTCAGGTGCGGTAGTCATAGTGTCCGATAGTAGTCGCCATGCCGGACAAGGCTCACTCTGGGCTGCGCGCTAGTATCTGCTGTTATGAATGAGTCAGAAAACGGTCGCACTGCCGCAGGTCGCTTCCAGCGCCCCGCTACCGCACCGGATTTTCTGTTGTCCCGCGAGCACCAATCGGTACGCACCCAGGGGGTCACCGCCACATTCAATGAGCTTGACGACGCAATGGGGGCCCTTGCTGCCGGCGACATCGAAATGCTGGTCGGCGCGTTGCCCTTTGACGTCGACGCTCCCGTGGCGCTGACCGCACCGAAGCACATCATTGTCTCTTCTGGCCCACTGGAGCCGCCAGCGGTCTACCGCGGCGCCACCGCAGCCAGTGGTTTGCACGCCACCGTCGAAGGTAGAACGCCAACGCTAGATGAGCACCGCGAACGAGTGGCGGCAGCGATTGCCACCATTGATGCCACCGCTGGGGAAAAAGCGGCGCTGGCGAAAGTGGTGCTGGCCCGCAGCATTGACCTGTCTTTTGACACGCCGGTGGATCCATTGTTGGTTGCCGCCCGCTTCATTGACATGTCGGCCAACCGCGATGGTTTCTACGCGGATCTAGCGCCAGCGGGCGCGCCGCACGCGAACAATGTGCTGGTTGGTTCGTCGCCGGAGCAGTTGGTGCGGCGCTTTGGCCGCCAAGTGACGTCCTTCCCGCTGGCGGGGTCACTGCCCCGCTCCGCCGACCCGAAAGAAGATGCGCGGCGGCGCGAAGAGCTGGCGCACTCTAGGAAAGATCTGACGGAACACCAGTTTGTCGTGGAGTGGATTGAAAGCAGGCTTCGTGGTTATTGCGCGGAATTGTCGATTCCACGTAGCCCCCAACTCGTCGCAACGCGGGAAATGTGGCATTTGGGCACCCCGATTTCCGGTGTTCTGGCAGACCCTGCGACCACCGCGCTGGATTTGGCGCTGGCGGTGCACCCAACACCGGCGATTTGTGGCACGCCGACGGACGCCGCGTTTGGGCTGATTCAGTCGGTGGAAGAGGACCGCGGGTTTTATTCCGGTGCGGTCGGTTGGACGAATAAAGCAGGCGACGGCGAATGGATGGTCTCGATTCGCTGCGCTGAAATGTCCAAAACCGGAAAATGGGCGCGGGCGTGGGCCGGCGGCGGGATTGTGGCGCAGTCCGATCCGGACACCGAAGTGGCCGAAACGGCTGCGAAGCTGCGCACCGCGCTCAAAGCCTTCGGCTTGAGCTAGGCGCCAGCTCCTGCGAGCGCTAAGCGCGCTCGACTGGGTTCGACAGTTCGCCGATACCTGGGATTTCGATGGTGATGCGGTCGCCCGGTACCATCTCTGCGGTGCCTGCTGGCGAACCGGTGCAGATGACGTCGCCTGGCAGCAGGGTCATCGAAGCGGTGATGAACTCAATGATGGTTGGGATGTCCCAAATCATCTGGTTCGAGTTGGAGTCCTGCTTAGTCTCGGTGACACCATCATGGGTCAGGTGCGCCTTAATTGGCAGGTCCTTCAGGTCCTGGGAGTCTTCCAGATCAGTGACAATCCATGGGCCGATCGGGGCGAAGGTGTCAATGCCCTTCGCACGTGCCCACTGGCCGTCAGAGAACTGTAGGTCACGGGAAGACACATCGTTGATGATGGTGTAGCCAAAGATGTAATCCATGGCGTCTTCCTTCTTCACGTTCTTTGCAGGCTTGCCAATCACCAGGGCCAGCTCACCTTCGAATTCCACCTTGGTGGCGAATTCTGGGATGCGGATTGGTGCTTCCGGACCAATCACGGCAGTCGATGGCTTGATGAACAGGGTTGGTGGCAGCGATTCTGCCGACTGCTTGAACACTTCAGCAACGTGGTCGGCATAGTTACGGCCAATCGCAACGACCTTCGGCGGCAGAATCGGCGCGAGCAGTCGCGCGTCCTTCATCGCGAATTCCCGCCCGGTGTACTCAATTTGAGCGAAGAAGTACTCGCGAACTTCCCGACCAATGGCTTCGTCGCCTTCGCCTTCAACGGCCACGAATGGGAAATTATTCGCCTCTGGATGTGCAATTCGAGCAATACGCATGCGGACTACCTTACTTTCCGGAATTCAGTAGAGAAGAAACAGCCTCGGCGATGCGGTCGCCGACCTCGACGGTACGCACCGAACCTGGCTCGCGCGCGGCAACGTCCTTGGCCACCGCAGCTTCAATCGCTTCGGCGGCTGGCAGCAGCGCCGCATCGTCCTCGCCCAGGTGACGCAGCATCATTGCCACCGACAAAATCGCTGCAGTTGGGTCGGCAATACCTTGGCCAGCAATGTCAGGTGCCGAGCCATGGACCGGCTCGAACATCGATGGGTTGGTACGGGAGGCATCGATATTGCCGGATGCTGCCAGACCAATACCGCCAGTGACAGCGCCGGCTTCGTCGGTAAGAATGTCACCAAAGAGGTTGTCGGTGACGATAACGTCAAAACGCGAAGGCTGGGTGACCAAGTAGATGGTCGCAGCATCAATGTGGCAGTAGTCCACTTCAACGCCTGGGTATTCGCTCGCCACCTCGTCAACGGTGCGCTGCCACAGCCCACCGCCGTGGACCAGCACGTTGGTCTTATGCACCAAGGTGACCTTATTGCGTCGGGTGGTGGCCAGTTCAAAGGCGTACCGCACCACGCGCTCAGCGCCGAAGCGGGTGTTCACCGAAGTTTCATTCGCCACTTCCTGCGGGGTTCCGACGCGAATGGCGCCGCCGTTGCCGGTGTATGCGCCTTCAGTACCTTCGCGGACCACCACGAAATCAATGTCACCTGGCTCGCGCAGTGGGGACTGCACACCCGGGAACAGCTTCGATGGTCGCAAGTTGATGTGGTGGTCCAAGGCAAAGCGCATTTTCAGCAGCATGCCGCGCTCCAGCACACCTGGGGCGACGGTGCGTGGGTCGCCGATTGCGCCGAGGAGGATGGCGTCGTGCTCGCGGAGGGATTCCAGGTCGGCATCAGTGAGGGTTTCGCCCTTGGCGAGGTAGCGACGGGCACCGAGGTCGTACTCAGTGGTCTCTACCTCCCCTACTGCCGCGCGGAGGACCTTGAGGGCCTCGGCAGTTACTTCGGTACCAATTCCGTCGCCCGGAATCACAGCAAGCTTCATGTTTCCACCTTTATCTGAAATCAGAGGTTTGTTCATTATTCCACAGCGGCCCTAGAACTATGACACCGGCCACTAATGCCGAAGGCGCCCACTACCGAAGTAGCGAGCGCCTACATTTAATACGCGGTGGAAGAATTATTTCCACTCCAGCGCATTACTTGCGCATGGAGCCGGTCTCCACGAAACGCTGGTGCCAGGAAAGGGACTCATCCAGGTTGTGTGGGGTGTGCAGCGCCGAGACGCCGCCCTTTTCCGCACGCTCCACGTAGTCGAGCAGTTCCGCACGGAAGTCAGGGTGTGCACAGTTCTCGATGACAACGCGGGCACGCTTGCGCGGTGCCAGACCACGCAGGTCAGCCAGACCCTGCTCGGTGATGATGACCATGGTGTCGTGCTCGGTGTGGTCGTGGTGGGAAACCATTGGCACGATGGTGGAAATAGCGCCACCCTTAGCCAGCGATGGCGACACGAAGGTGGAGATGTAGGCGTTACGGGTGAAGTCACCGGAACCACCGATACCGTTCATCATGCGGGTACCCATGATGTGAGTGGAGTTCACGTTGCCGTACACGTCAGCTTCGATGAGGCCGTTGCAGGAAATCACACCGAGGCGGCGGATGACCTCTGGGGAGTTCGACACGTCCTGTGGGCGCAGCACAATCTTCTTCGCGTAGTCCGAAGCGTTCTGGTTCATGCGCTCAGCAGCTTCTGGGGACAGGGCGAATGAGGTTGCCGATGCCACAGACATGGTGCCGTTATCCAGCAGGGAAACCATGCCGTCCTGAATAACCTCGGTGTAGGAGGTCAGGTTCTCGAAGTTGGACTCCGACAGGCCTTCCAGCACAGCGTTAGCAATGTTGCCGACACCGGACTGCAGTGGCAGCAGGTTAGCTGGCAGGCGGCCCTGGGTGACTTCGTTCTCCAGGAACTCAATCAGGTGGCCGGCGATGGCGCGGGAGTCATCATCCAGTGGCTTGAATGGAGAGTTACGGTCCGGCGCGTCGGTTTCGACGATAGCGACAACCTTGTTGACGTCAATGTCAATCGCGGAGGTACCGATGCGCTGGCCGGATTCGGTCACTGGAATGATTTCGCGAGCTGGTGGCAGGCCGACACGGAAAATGTCGTGCATGCCTTCCAGTTCCAGCGACTGCCAGTTGTTGATTTCGATGATGATGCGCTCGGCGGAGTCCAGGTAGTTCACGGAGTTACCGACCGAGGACGATGGCACAATGCCGCCGTCTTCAGTGATGCGGACTGCTTCAACCACAGCGACGTTGACCTTGCCGACGAAGCCCTGGGATGCCTGTGGGCCCGAGTGCGACAGGTGCATGTCGGAGTACAGGGTGGTGCCGTCGTTAATCTTCTTACGCAAGACTGGGTCGGACTGGTAAGGCATGCGCCACAGAACGCCGTTGGTTTCTGCCAGCACGCCGTCGAGTTCTGGTGCGGTGGAGGCACCGGTGAACACGCTGACGCGGAAGTCTTCGCCACGCTCAGTTGCTTCGGTGATGCGCTTAGCCAGTGCGCCTGGCACTGCCTTTGGGTAGCCCGCACCGGTGAAGCCCGAGAAACCAATCTGGTCGCCTGGCTGGATGAAGGTTGCTGCTTCGTCAGCAGACATCACTTTGCCGCGCAGACCGGCGTGGGAAATACGTTCCGACATGTAGTCCTCCTGTTGTTTAACGATCTTTAGTTAAGTTACATCATGAATTAAATCACCATCCCTATCGGGTGGTGACCAAGATCTACTCTAACTGATAAAAACCCAAAAAAGCGCCGTCAAGCAGGTAAAAACGCTTGACGACGCAAGGGCCCAACACGAGCTATCCCCGATCGGGGTTAGTTTCTCGTGGCAAACTTCTTCGGGCGGCCTGTCGGCTTAGTTCAGCTGCAGCTGCAGAACGCGGGACGCTTCAATCTTGCCGGAGATATCTGCCAGCAGCTCTTCAGACAGTTCCTTGTCCACGCGGATAATCAGCATTGCGGTTTCACCGTCACCCTTCTGGGACAGTGCAGCAGCCTCAATGTTGATGCCAGCGTCACCCAGGGTGCCGCCGACCTTACCCAGTGCACCTGGCTGGTCCTTGTAGAAGAAGAAGACGTTGCGGCCTTCGGAACGCATGTCGACGCCGCGGCCGTTGATGCGAACAATCTTCTCAATGCGCTGCAGACCGGTCAGGGCACCAACAACCACGGAGGTCTTGCCATCGTTGTCGATGACCTTGACTTCCAGAGTGGAGCGGTGAGACACCGACTCAGCTTCGGACTGCACGTTGATGGATACGCCGCGCTCTTCAGCGATACGTGGTGCGTTCACGAAGGTCACTGGCTCTTCGATGATGGCGGAGAACAGGCCACGAGCTGCAGCCAGACCCAGCACGGAGACATCTTCGGAGGACAGTTCGCCGCGTGCGGTTACTTCCACTGCCACTGGGGCGCCGGTTGCAAGGCCACCAGCAACCATGCCCAGTTCGCGGGCCAGTTCCAGCCACAGGGCAACTTCTTCGCCCACGCGGCCACCGGACACGTTCACTGCGTCTGGGACGAAGTCGCCAGCCAGTGCCAGCAGCACAGAGCGGGCCACGTCGGTGCCAGCGCGGTCCTGTGCTTCAGCGGTCGATGCGCCCAAGTGTGGGGACACAACGGTCTCTGGCAGGCCGAACAGTGGCGAGTCGGTGCATGGCTCAGAAGCGAAGACGTCAAAGCCGGCACCACGGATGTGGCCGGACTTAATGGCATCTGCCAGTGCCTGCTCGTCAACGAGGCCACCACGGGCAGCGTTGATGATGATCTGGCCCTTCTTGGACTTAGCCAGCAGTTCCGCGTTGAACATGCCCGCGGTTTCCTTGGTCTTTGGCAGGTGGATGGTCACGAAGTCAGCGCGGCTGACCAGCTCATCCAGGTCGACCAGTTCCACACCGAGCTGCGCTGCGCGAGCTGGGTTGGCGTATGGGTCGTACGCAATGATGGTGGTTTCGAAAGCGTGCAGGCGCTGCGCAAACAGCTGACCGATGTGGCCGAAGCCGACGATACCGATGGTCTTGCCGAAGATTTCGACACCCTTGAAGGAAGAACGCTTCCATTCGCCGTCGCGCAGGGATGCGTCTGCGGCTGGCACCTGGCGTGCGGTTGCCATCAGCAGTGCAATGGCCTGCTCACATGCGGAGTGGATGTTGGAGGTTGGTGCGTTGACGACCATGACGCCCTTAGCGGTTGCGGCATCAATGTCGACATTGTCCAGGCCGACACCTGCGCGGCCAATGATCTTCAGATTCGACGCAGCGTCGATAACTTCCTTGTCCACGGTGGTTGCCGAGCGCACCAGCAGTGCGTCAGCTTCTGGGACGGCGGCTAGCAGTTCAGCGCGGTTCGGGCCATCGACCCAACGCACCTCCACTGAGTCTCCGAGTGCATCGACGGTGGATTGGGACAGCTTGTCGGCAATAAGTACAACCGGAAGAGCGTTCTGAGTCACGCGCATTTCTCCTGAAGAGTGGGATGTTCCGAATCACTCACACGACCGCGCCAGTGACCGGGCCTTGCACCGGCACTCTGGCACAAGGCCATTTCAGCTTACTCCTTACTGAAAACTTACGAACCACGGCCGGGGGTTTACCCCCATTGTCTGCTCCGGAGTGAACAGCGGGGAGTCTTCATCGAGGAAGTTCTTCCACGCCATCGCGAACCCTTCCGGCAGGTCCTTCAGCAGCGCATCCCAGGTCGCCATCTTTTCCCCGGCGCTGCCATGCCCATCAGCGTGCAGCACAATCTGAATTTCTTTCCGGCTGGTGTCAACCTTCGCCCGGTCGCGAATCATCTGCGTTTGGAATTGGTGCAACACCAGCGCCTTTTGCGGCAGATTGTTCTCCGCAGTCAGATCCGCCAGCCACGTCACCACTTCATTAATCTCTGCGGCATCGGTGTGCCCAACTTCAGAAGCCGGCTTCTTGCCCGGCGTCAGCTTCCACTCTGGGTCCAGCGCGAGCCCCACATTTGGTCGCTTCAACAGTTCTTCATAGCGCTTGGCTTGGTCAATAAACCGCGCGGTTCCCGGCTGCAGGTCAATAATGGCGTATCCCCCAGCTTCGGTCACCGCATCCAGGTACGGCACCAACTCTTCGGGTTGCGCTTCATTCGAGAAGTCCCCATCGTCACCTGCGAATTCACTGGCAACCGTCGCAATAATCTCAAACCCCGGAATCACTGGTTCCGGCGAAAACGGTTGGTACGCATCCACATCTTGCTGCGCCCGCTTCACTGCCGCTTTCGGGTCCTGCTCCCCCAGCACGCCCAAATCAGGGCCCGACGGATGCCCATAGAGCGCCACAATCCGACGCCCCGGCAGCAGCGTTGCCCCACCGCCCGGCAGTTCCGCCGTCAGATTCTTCGCCGTCTCCCGCGCTGCTTCCACATCGCCGAACCCATCACCGATGGCAATGATAGTGCGGTCCTCCTTCAGCGCCTTAATGCTTGGTGACGAAACCAAAGCATCGTCGCCCGGAAGGTCCAGAACCTCAATTCCCGAGGTCGCCGCATTAATCTTATTCGCAGCACTGGCGTTCTTCGGCAGGAAAACTACTGTGCTGGAATCAAACTTTGGTGCGTCTCCGGCGGTCAATTCGTCAATACGCTCAGAAGTGAGCGGTTCTTTAACGGTGACGCTGCTGCCCTCTGGGGCGGTGACCTCCCCGACTGGGTAGACCTCCTCGAATTCGCCGAGCTGCTCGGGCGTCGGGTTGATGAGCACTGGCACGCGCAACTTGTCAGCGGCGCGCTTGGCCAGGTCTAGGTCGGCGCCTTTGGCAACCACGATTGCGGATTTCGCGTCAGGAAAGAAGACGTCTGCGGTGGTGCGGCCGGTTGGGTCGTTGGCTACCGTCTGGGTCGACAGTTCAATGGTGTCGCCTTGGCTGACACTGCCCGACCCTGCACCATCATTGCTGCAAGCGACGGCGCCGCTCATGGTGACGGCAAGAAGGCAGCCGGTGGCGGCGAGGGCGCGCAAGGGACGGGAAACGGTGCGTCGGTCAGTCATGGACACCACCGTAACGCAGAATTAACCCGCACCTCGGGACGGCTCACGCAAATGCCGCCGGACCTTCCACCAAATCAGTGCGCGTCGAGGCAGTGAACACCGAATCGGCATCAGCGTCTCGAATCACCCGCACCATCGTCCGGTCGGCGACCAGATCCGCCAAACACTCAATCCGGTGCTGGGCAAAAGCTGCCATATTGGACTCGCGCAATGCCGTGACGTCGAGGCAGTGGCTAGCCAGCATCGCATTGAGCTCCTCGCCTGGGGCATGGGCTTTCGCCTCCACACGGCCAATCCAGCGGCCTGGCGTGATGCCATCCATCAGCTCCGCGGTGCGGGCACTGACCGGAGTCTTATTCAAAATGCCATGCACCACCGCTGGGTCAATGCCCTGCTCGGCGGCGACCCGGTCCGTGAAAATTTGTGCCAAGCGGATATCCAAACGAGCGAAGTTATTCTGGTCGACCTGCTCGCCGCTGCGCCAATCCACTGCCCCATTGGCCAGCAGCAATGCGACCAACGCCCGAATGCCTGGCTCATCGCGGTGCAACGACAGCAACCGAGAGGTGTACAGCATCGAATCAGTAATCGTGATCGGCAGCGTGGCGGCGGTGCCAGTTGCCCACGCTGGAACGGTGTCAACATCATTAGCAAACCGGGCCTTAGTTTCCGCGGCATATAGCTCGCCGAGTGCGCCTGCCCAGAACCACTGCTGCAGCCGCTCCAACACCATCGGCTCTTCCGCCCGCGGGCCGAGCTTCGCGCGCAACACCGCCAGTGCAATCAGCTGCGCTGGGTATGGCACATCGTTGGCTTCGAAAATGCAGAGGCCCGCGAGGAACTCTGGGACCCAGCGCAGCGCGGCGCGAATCCGGTCGGCGCTGCCGAGGTAAGAATCCAGGGACATCGACAGCACATCGGCGCGCAAGGCTGAGGTCTGTTGATCATGTTCAGACGAATGCAGCAGGCTAACGGCCTGCAGGAAGTCATTCTGGGTCACCGACTGCAGCACTGGGAACTCGTTAACAACGGCCTGCGTCGCGGCGTAATCGTCATCAAGGCGGAAGGCATGACCTTCCCGGCTTTGGAATTCTGTATCGGCGGCGTAGCGGGCGGTGAGCAGTTCGAAAACGCTGCGGCCGGTGTGCTTTTCGAAAATAGTGCCGACGGCGCCAAGTGGGACTTGTTCATCCAAGGTGACCACGCGCAGCTGGAACATTTGCACCGCGAGGACAACGCGGCGGAAGAACTTCGAGGACAGTTCGCGGTCATCCTGGGCGAATAATTCTCGGGTGACATCGTCGGTGAGCAGGACAGCTAGGGGCAGGCAGCCGGCTGGGATGGCTTCGTCGGCGCCTAGGGCCATGACGGCGCCGTCGGGCATTTCATCGCCTTTGATGGCTTCATGCAGGTTGACGACGAAGCGGCGGGTGATTTTCTTGCCGCGGGTATCGCGGGTGCGGACCAGCCCATCGCCCCACAGGCAGCTGTAGAGGGTCATGAGACGGGCTTGGCCGTTAAGCAGCAGCGTGTGCGGTTTCACGTCCGTTGGTTGGCCGGTAACGGTGCGGGTGGCCAGCGTGATGTCGGAGTGCTTGTAGTCCAGTGCGAGGAAGTTGCCGATTGGGTAACCGCGTAGGACTGCCACGAGCAGGGAACGGATTTGGGCGTCGTTCCAAGCGAATTCGCGCTGGTAGTCAGGGAGCTGGATTGCTCCGGATTCGATGCTGCGCAGCACATCCGTCAGTGAGTACAGCGGACGAGTAAATCCCACGGCCAAACCTTTCGACAGGTAATAATGTGAACCTGTCTCAAGACTATCGCGGCCGTGGGATTGCTGCCCGAGTCAAACTCGGGAATTCACACGGTGTTTTACTGCGGTTTTTACTACGCGGTTTCGGTCAGTGGGGTCTTCACCCACGACATCAGGTCGCGCAGCTTAGCACCGGTCTTTTCGATTGGGTGCTCAGCGTACTCAGCGCGCAGGCCTTCCAGCTCCTTGTTGCCACCTTCAACGTTGGCAACCAGACGCTTAGTGAAGGTGCCGTCCTGGATGTCCTTCAGGATGTCCTTCATGCGTTCCTTGGTGCCAGCGTCGATGACGCGTGGGCCGGACAGGTAGCCACCGAACTCAGCGGTGTCGGACACGGAGTAGTTCATGTTGGCGATGCCGCCTTCGAACATCAGGTCCACAATCAGCTTCAGCTCGTGTAGGCACTCGAAGTATGCCATCTCTGGTGCGTAGCCAGCTTCAACCAGCACCTCGAAGCCGGTCTTGACCAGCTCTTCGGTACCGCCGCACAGCACAGCCTGCTCACCGAACAGGTCGGTTTCGGTCTCTTCCTTGAAGGTGGTTGGGATGACACCTGCGCGGCCACCGCCGATTGCGGAAGCGTAAGCCAGAGCCAGTTCCTTACCCTTACCGGTTGGGTCCTGGTCGATGGCGATCAGGCAAGGCACACCCTTGCCGTCCACGAACTGGCGGCGCACCAGGTGGCCTGGGCCCTTTGGCGCAACCATGCCGATGACGATGTTGTCTTCTGGCTCAATCAGGCCGTAGTGGATGTTCAGGCCGTGGCCGAAGAACAGTGCGTCGCCGTCCTTCAGGTTTGGCTTGATGTCGTTTTCGTAGATGGATGCCTGAGAGGTGTCCGGAGCCAGCAGCATGATGATGTCTGCCCAAGCAGCAGCGTCAGCGTTCGACTTCACTTCGAAGCCTGCTTCGCGTGCCTTGTCTGCGGACTTGGAGCCGTCGCGCAGACCGATAACGACCTGGATGCCGGAGTCACGCAGGTTCATTGCGTGTGCGTGGCCCTGGGAGCCGTAGCCAATGATGGCAACCTTACGGTCCTGGATCAGGGACATATCAGCGTCGTTGTCGTACAGCAGTTCAATAGCCATGTGAGTGCTTCCTTTTCAGAAAAGAGGGAGAGAAAGAGTGATGAGTAATAAGTTTAGAAGCTGCGATTAGACAGCATTGGTTTTGGACCGCGCGACAGCGCAACCACACCGGACTTGAACAGTTCGCGGATACCGAATGGTTCCAGAACGTCCAGCAGCGCTTCGAGCTTCGAAGGCATACCGGTTGCTTCAATAACCACGGAATCCTGCGCCACGTCCACGACACGGGCACGGAAGAGTTTGGCAGCGTCGACCACTTGGTTACGGGTCGTGGAGTCTGCCGACACCTTCACCAGCATCAGGCCACGCGCAACCAATTGGTCTTCGGGTACGCGAACAACCTTGAGCACCGGCACCAGCTTGTTGAGCTGTTTGGTGATCTGCTCGATTGGGGTTTCTTCGGTTTCCACCACGATGGTGATGCGCTTGACGTTCTCGTTTTCCGTGGTGCCGGTATTCATCGAAATGATGTTGAAGCCACGGCGGGTGAACATGCCCGAGATACGCATCAGCATGCCCGGCTCGTCCAGGGTCAGAACGGAGAGAGTGTGCTTTTCAGCCATGGTGTTACGCCTTTTCTGCCACAGTGTCGTGGATATCTGCTGGGGATTCGGCGGCGGAGTCTTCTTCGTCGAACAGTGGGCGAATGTCCATTGCCACCTGAATCTCGTCGTTGGAGCAACCAGCTGCGACCATTGGCCACACCTGTGCGTCTTCACCGACGATGAACTCAACAACTACTGGTCGGTCGTTGATGCTTCGCGCTTCCTGGATAGCAGGCAGCACTTCTTCTTCCTTGGTGACACGGATAGCGTGGCAGCCAAGGCCCTCAGACAACTTCAGGAAGTCTGGGATGTACACGCCGTCCTTGTTGGACAGCTTCGTGTTGGAGTAACGCTCGTCGTAGAACAGGGTTTGCCACTGACGAACCATGCCAAGGTTACCGTTATTGATCAGCGCGACCTTAATTGGGAACCCTTCAATGGCACAGGTAGTCAGTTCCTGGTTGGTCATCTGGAAGCAACCATCCCCGTCAATGGCCCACACTTCCGTTCCCGGAGCTGCAGCCTTAGCGCCCATGGCTGCGGGAACGGCGTAGCCCATGGTGCCCAGACCACCCGAGTTCAGCCAGGTGCGTGGCTTTTCGTACTCCACGAACTGAGCTGCCCACATCTGGTGCTGACCCACACCGGCCACGTACACGGCGTCCGGCCCCACTTCGTCAGAAAGCGTCTTAATAACAAACTGTGGGCTGAGCTTGCCGTCGGACTGTGGTTCCCAGCCCAGCGGGAAGCAGTCACGCAGGTCGGTGAGCTGCTCGCGCCACTCCGCAGTATTCGGCTTGGATAGCTTCATCTGCTTGAAGGAGTCCAGCAGGGCCTGCAGCACTTCGCGGGCATCGCCGACGATTGGGACGTGTGCTTCGCGAATCTTGCCAATTTCGGCTGGGTCAATGTCCGCGTGAATAACTTTCGCCAGTGGTGCGAACGTATCGACCTGACCGGTGACGCGGTCGTCAAAACGCGCACCCATCGCAATAATGAGGTCGCTGCGCTGCAGCGCCGCCACTGCCGACACGGTGCCGTGCATACCTGGCATGCCGTAGTGCAGGTCGTGGCTGTCTGGGAACGCACCGCGCGCCATCAACGTGGTCACCACTGGGATTTCCAGGGCCTCAGCAAAAGCAAGCAGCTCTGCGTGTGCGTCGGCCTTAATGACACCGCCGCCGACGTACAGCACTGGGCGCTCGGACTTTTCAATCAGGCGCAGCGCTTCTTCAATCTGGCGGATGTGTGGCGAGGTCACTGGGCGGTAGCCTGGCAAGTCCAGCTCTGGTGGCCAGACGAAGTCCATTTCCGCGTTCTGCACGTCCTTCGGAATGTCGACCAAGATGGCGCCTGGGCGACCGGTCGATGCCAGGTGGAAGGCCTCAGCGATGATGCGTGGAATGTCATTCGGGTCCATGACCATGAAGTTGTGCTTGGTCACTGGCATGGTCACACCGCGGATATCCGCTTCCTGGAATGCGTCGGTGCCCAGCAGGGACTGGCCAACCTGACCGGTGATGGCCACCAGTGGGACCGAGTCCATGGCTGCGTCTGCGATTGGGGTGACCAGGTTGGTTGCACCTGGGCCGGAGGTGGCGATACACACGCCGACTTTGCCGGAGACCTGTGCGTAGCCGGTGGCTGCGTGGCCGGCGCCCTGTTCGTGACGGACCAGGACGTGGCGCAGACGCTGGGAGTCGTAGAGCGGGTCATAGAGTGGGAGGACGGCACCGCCCGGAATGCCGAATACAATATCGGTTCCGAGTTCTTCGAGGGTTCGGACAATCGCCTGCGCACCGGTCATACGGTCGGGCTTACCGACTCGCGACTGGGCGGCGAGGGTTGCGGGAGTAGGGGATTGTCGAGATGCCGCGTTCACGACTCATGACTCCTATCAGGATGTTTACTGGGACAAATGACGACTGACATATAGCAAAACCCCCGAGCAACGTGGTGTTGCACGAGGGCGCTGAACTGTGAGACGACGAGTAATCCGGGGTTACCCTGCGCTACGCTCAGCGCCCTGGCCTACGAGGCCGAGAATTACCTGAAGTCGAATAATCATCATGGCCGTAAGAATAATCCACGTCACAAGATTCAAGCAAATGTGACTTGCTAATTGTCCGATTCGACACTCTCCCACTGCCCCCGATTCCTGCCTACAGTAGGTGGCATCATGCCTTATAGCTTTTTGTTGAATCAACTGTGGACGTGGCTGGTCGATCATGGCATCCCGATCGCCATCCTCGTGGTAATTGGCGTGCTCATCCCACGTATCGCGCGCTGGGTCATCCGAAAAATGACCTACCGGATGCCCGCCGATACCCAGGACTCGAAGGGTCAGCGGGCCATCCTTGGCGCCTTGGTGTACGTCATCGAGGCGGTGGCTTATTTCATCCTGATTGTTAATGTGATGAAACACTTTGGCTTCACCCTCGCGGGTGCAGCTATCCCCGCCACCGTCATTTCTGCAGCCATTGGTTTTGGTGCCCAGAAATTCATTGGTGACTTCCTCGGCGGCTTCTTCATCATCACCGAGCAGCAGTACGGCATCGGCGACTGGGTGCAGTTCAACACCAGCGCCGGACCGGTGGAAGGTGACGTCATTAAAGTCACCATGCGCGCCACCACCATCCGCACCTTAAGCGGTGAAGAGATCATCATCCCGAATGGTGAGACGTCTTATAACGTCAACTATTCCAATGCGTGGTCCCGCGCGGTGGTGCTCACTACCCTGCCGCTGTCGGCCGCTGAGAATATAGATGAGCTCATTGACCGCACCTCTGCCGCTGCCCATCGCGCACTTGAACGCGACGATGTGAAACCGTCTGTCATTTCTGAGCTGAAGGTCCAGCCGTTTTCCAAGGTCGTGGTGCCGGAAGTAGCGGGTGTACCTTGGCAGGCCGTCATCCGCATGATTATTGACGTGCAGCCAGGTGAACAGTGGCATGTCGAGCGTGAAATCCGCAAAGAAATCGCCCGCGAGTGGTGGCATGAACTCACGGCCGTGGCCACCGACGATATTGCCGTGGCCATCCGCGAGTCCGGGTTACTCACCGACCGCGACGATAACCTCCCCGACCCGATTCCCGGGAAAGTCAGCAGCGCCGGGCTTATTGACGGAAACAAGAAGGACGCTCATTCCGCCGGCAACACCCCTAAACTCATCGCCGACGACACTGACCCGGCAAAGTTCGCAACTCAGCAACTGGCCTATGCCCCACATCTGCTGCCAACCATTCCGCAGATGGCGAAGGAATCACGCCAACGCGAAGAGCAGCAGGAGCTAGCCCGCCAGCGTGCCCGTGAGCGCCGCGAGCAGGACAACCCGACGGAAGAGATTTTCCTCGGCAACGAGAACGCCCGCAGTGACATGCCGCGCGCTGCTGCAAATAGGACGCTGCGCGAGGAAAACGAGAAGCAAGCAAACAAGCTGATTGAGGAAGAAACTAAGCGCAAAAAGGGTGCGACCAGCTGGCGCCGGTGGATCACCCTCGGTGGCCGCATGCGGACCTCCACTGCCCTGCTCTTCCTCAGCTTGTTCCTGCTTGGTGTCCTGTCCATCCTGACTATTGATCCAGGCCCGGAAATCGAGAATAAGGGTTGGCTGGCACCGCCACGACCAACCACCGAGTCGTCTACGCCTGCGCCAGAGCCATCTTCACCGGCGCCGTCGACGACGGAGCCGACGCCGGAAGACACGCTCACGACTACTGAGGAAACGACGCCGGAGACAACGGACCAATATGGGCCGGATGGCAACCAAACCGGGCAAAATGGCACTGCGCCACAACAGTCGCCGGGCTCTAGTGCGCCGCAGCAGTCCAGCCCGAACCGTCCGGCACCGTCCCAGAGCCAAAGCAGTCCGTCACAAAGCTCGGAACCTTCGGCGCCAACCACCAGCCAGCAGCAGGGACTGCAGCAAAGCCCGGACAATGGGCAGGCAAACCCACAGACCAGCCCATAGTTGCGACCTTGTCT
This sequence comes from Corynebacterium ulceribovis DSM 45146, assembly GCF_000372445.1. Classification (GTDB taxonomy): domain Bacteria; phylum Actinomycetota; class Actinomycetes; order Mycobacteriales; family Mycobacteriaceae; genus Corynebacterium; species Corynebacterium ulceribovis. The sequence goes on along the minus strand of NZ_AQUY01000001.1, from coordinate 666,318 downwards.
GGCTGGTCACCTACAATGACCAGTTATGAGCGCAGAGCAAAGCCAACCACTTTCAACCACGCAGTTCCGGCCGTCCCGTGGGCACTTCATGTTCATTGCGGCGGCCCTGCTGCTGGCCGTCATTTTCGCAGGTTGGAAGTTCAGTTGGTTCTTCTGGGTTCCAGTTGTGCCCCTGCTATTCGTAGTGTGGGTATTGCGAGTTCGGACCACCATTTCCGAACGTGGCATCGCCGCGGTCTACCTGTTCCGCAGCAACCAAACCGTATCCTGGGACGACTTCGCCGGCGTGCTCTTTCCTAAAGGCGGCACCGCCTACGCCGTGCGCAAAGACGACACCAAGTTCTCACTCCCAGGCATCACATTTAATGACATGCCAAAAGTCTCCGACGCTTCCGGCGGCCGCATCCCCGATCCGGTCACCGCAGGCCGAAAAGCAGCAGACGAATCAGTGACTGTATTCGACAAGGAAGGTCGCACCATTTTGGTCGAACGCGACACCGACCTGGAGTCCTACGCAAAGAAACAGTCTGAGAAGGAAGAACGCTGATGAACGCAATCCCACTTCGTTCCCGAACCACCACCGCCGGTCGTAACGCCGCAGGCGCCCGCTCCCTGTGGCGCGCCACCGGCATGAAAGACGGCGACTTTGGCAAACCAATTGTTGCCATCGCGAACTCCTTCACCCAGTTCGTGCCCGGCCACGTGCACCTGCGCAACGTCGGCCAAATTGTTGCCGAGGCAATTGAAGCTGCCGGTGGTGTGGCCAAGGAATTCAACACCATCGCGGTGGATGACGGTATCGCCATGGGTCACTCCGGCATGCTGTACTCCCTGCCGAGCCGTGAAATCATCTCCGACTCCGTGGAGTACATGGTCAACGCGCACACCGCTGACGCGCTGGTCTGTATCTCCAACTGCGACAAAATCACCCCAGGCATGCTCAATGCGGCGCTGCGACTGAACATCCCAGTGGTGTTCGTATCCGGTGGCCCAATGGAAGCCGGTAAAGCCGTAGTCGTTGACGGTGTCGCACACGCACCAACTGACCTGATTACTGCAATTTCCGCATCTGCGTCGGAAAACGTGGACGAATCCGGACTGGCTGCAGTGGAAGCTGCTGCCTGCCCGACCTGTGGTTCTTGCTCCGGCATGTTCACCGCAAACTCCATGAACTGCCTGACCGAAGCTTTGGGTCTGTCCCTGCCCGGCAACGGCTCGGTGCTAGCCACCCACCAGGCTCGCCGCGCCCTGTTTGAAAAGGCCGGCCAAACCGTCGTTGACCTGTGCCGTCGCTACTACGGCGAAGGTGACGAGTCAGTGCTGCCACGCAACATTGCCAACAAGCACGCCTTCGACAACGCCATGGCACTGGATATGGCCATGGGCGGCTCCACCAACACGGTGCTGCACATTCTGGCCGCTGCACAGGAAGGCGGCATCGACTTCGACCTAGCTGACATTGATGCACTGTCCCGACGCGTGCCATGCCTGTCGAAGGTCTCCCCGAACTCCGACTACCACATGGAAGACGTGCACCGTGCCGGTGGCATCCCTGCCCTGCTCGGTGAGCTGCACCGCGCCGGACTGCTGCATGACGACGTGAAGTCAGTGCACTCCGACAGCCTGGATGCGTGGCTCGGCGACTGGGATATCCGCGCCGACAGCCCAACGGACGAAGCTGTGGAACTGTTCTACGCAGCGCCAGGTGGCGTCCGCACCACCGAACCATTCAGCACCAACAACCGCTGGGATGACCTGGACCGTGACGCCTCAGGCGGTTGCATCCGTGACGTCGCCCATGCCTACACCAAGGACGGTGGCCTAGCGGTGCTGCGCGGCAACCTGTCCGAAGATGGCGCTGTGATTAAGGCCGCCGGTATTGACGAGTCGCTATGGCACTTCCAGGGCCCAGCTCGCGTGTGCGAAAGCCAGGAAGAAGCGGTGTCGGTGATTTTGAAGCGCGAAGTGCAACCAGGCGATGTGCTGGTGGTGCGCTACGAAGGCCCATCCGGTGGCCCAGGTATGCAGGAAATGCTGCACCCAACTGCCTTCCTGAAGGGCGCTGGCCTTGGCCAGAAGTGCGCACTGATTACCGACGGTCGGTTCTCTGGTGGCTCCTCCGGGTTGTCTGTTGGCCACATTTCGCCGGAAGCTGCGCACGGCGGTGTCATTGGTCTGATTGAAGATGGCGACATCATCACCATTGACGTGCACAAGCGGGAACTGTCTGTGCTGCTGACCGATGAAGAATTGGCGGAGCGCCGCGCGAAGATGGAGGCATCTGCCAAGCCTTGGCAGCCAGCTGAACGCAAGCGCGAAGTGACGAAGGCTCTGAAGGCCTACGCGAAGATGGCTTCGTCTGCTGATAAGGGCGCCGTCCGAATCGTGGACTAGTACCTGACGATAGAAAAACGCCCCGGGGTCGTGAGCGACGACTTCCGGGGCGTTCTTTTTTGTGTGATTAGTTGAATGGGTTGGTGCGGGCGGCGAAGTACCACAGCACAGCTGCAGCGGCGAAACCGACAACCGCCAGAATCCAGCTGGAAGCCAATGGGCGGCGTGCCCAACCGCGACCAAAGTCCAAGCCGTAGTAGCCCGGTCCGGTGAACTGCAGTGCCACCAAGAAACCGGACATGGCCAGCCAATACTGCACATCAGCGCTCAAGTTGAAGACATTCAGGCTGCCCTGCTGGTTGAAGGAGTGCAGTGCCATAAACATGGCCACAATCATGCCCAAGCAAGCAGCGATTGGGGTTGCGAGCCCGAAGATCAGCAGCACACCGACCACCAATTCGACGCTTGGGACGCCCCACGCCAAGATGTTGGCGTAGAAGTAGGAACCGAACTCACCTTCCAGGCCAGTCACTCCCGCATTGCCGCCGAGCTTAAACAGCACAGCAACGGCATCCACAATCAGCAACACACCCACGACCAAGCGGGCAATCAGCAAACCGAAGTCGATGGTGCCGCGGCGGTGGTCTTTGACCTTCACAGCCTTGGCGTCGGCGTCAGCGTCCGCATCGCGGAATTCACCGTTGCTGGTGTAGTCAGGGCCGAACGCCCCGGCCCCCATGGCAGTGGAATCAACCGAACCGGCTGGTTCTGCACCTGTCCCAGTTGCTGCTGGGCGGGTGGCAAAGTCTTGCAACTCGTCGTACTTGCCCCGTGGGGTGTCATCCTCGTCCAGTGCGCGCAGATTCTGCGTCTGGAATTCCTTTGGCCGGTCCATTGCCTCAGTCGCAGCAGGGCCCGTGGCGGCAGACCCCGTGGCCGCGCCAGTTCCAGCAGCTCCCGCGGCTCCAGCGGGCGCCGCCTTCTTCCGGCCGAAACCGCCAAGGCGGCTCGATTCCTGCTTGCTCGGCTCAATGGTTTGCGGTGCGGTGCGGCCCGCTGCGCTGTAGATATCGCGACGGTCCAACTGCTCGGTCTTATGCACTTCCTGGCTGGTGCCGGAAGCAGAATCGTAGGTTGGCACGTCAATGTCGTTGAGGTCGTCAAAGTCGTCTTGGTTTAATTTTTTGTCGCTCACACTCACCACACTAAGTGAGCTGCCGCATCCTTGTGTTTTGACGCGCCCGAAGATGCTTTTTGTACGTAAATCTTTATCTTCTCGTATCCTGGGGCCATGCACTTTCGTCGTCCCGCATTGCGCCTGACAGCTGTGGTGTCCGTCGCCATACTGACGGCCGCCTGCGGTATTCAGGATCCAGCTTTGCAGGCTGAGTTCGAAGAGTCGACGGAACAAAGCGCGCTACCGATGCCGAAGGCCACTGTGGAAGGTGACCGCACTCCGGAAAAGACCGCCCCGGATGTGTCGGAAGACCCATGTGCCACTAATGACATGGTCGTGGCGGCCTGCCTGGAAGAAACCACTGCGCTGACTCCCCTCGGTGATGAACGCGCAGTCGTCGGTGCCGGGAAAGAGCTCATTATGGTCGCCCGCGGCGCCGAGCCGAAACCGATGGCAGCATTCGACTCCACGGTCCGGCAGATTTTGCCATCCCCCACCGTTGCCGCCGATGGCCAGCTGTGGGTGCTGCTACATGACGGCTCGGTCAAACGGGTCACTATTTTTGGCCAGGACCGGTTTGATGTGCGGGATTATCCCGAGGCCTATGGTGTCGAGGTGATTTTGCTTGATGCCAACGGTGAGATTGTCACCCTCCGCAACGTCTCCGATAACTACTTCCAGCTGGTATCCGCGTGCCAGGACCCGATGACCGGTTTGCCGATTCTCACCGGCTATGAGCATGGCATCCCAGTGGTGGCAGCGTGGGGCAACCGTTTCATTCAGCCCATCGGCACGGTGGATGCGGGTGAAGAGCTGGGAAGCTGCTTCGTCAATGGCGAAAATCTGCTGGTTGCAGGCCCGGCGGCGGGTAAGGTGATGCACCAAAAGATTGCGCAGAATCCGCAGGGCACCTTTGAGCTCATTGGCGCGCCAACTACAGCTGTCAGTGGCGAGTTCGGCCGGATCCAAGCAGCTGCGGTGTCCATGATGGGTGACGAGGAACTGTTTTGGATTTCCACGTCCAATAAGTCACTCAATGCCACTGCCGAACCGTCACCAAGCGATGACCGCGTAATTATCGTGCCGGGCGGGTCTGCCTCCGGTGCCTCCCCCGACTAGCGTCACCTACTCCACGCGGTCGAATTGGAACCCGATGACCACATTGCGCACCGACGCCTGATTCCGGTCCTCCGGTTGCAGGCAGGTCACCAGCACCAGCCGCCCAGGTGTCGCATCCGCGCCCCACACCTCATCCATATACGGCAGCTCATCTTTCATCGGCGTGTGAAAATCGGTCGCCCGGTATACCAGCCACTTGTCGCCGCTTTCTTCCGTGCGTACCTTCAGCTCATCGCCTACTTGGAGATACTGCTCAAAGGTGGTCATGTCGTAGAGCGGGTCAAACACCGCGGGCACCAACGCCCCGGCGTGACCAGCGAGCACCGCCAAATCAGGCTGCTCCGACGACGGCAACGAGTATGGCTTATCCGGCGCGGTGTAGAAACAAGCGGTGTCCATCAGCGGCGGGTTCAGCGCCCCATCGACCATGGCGCACGCCCCGTCGTCGACAGTTGCCCGCAGGTTCACCTTGTCAATGACAATTTCCCGGCCGGCAGAAGGTTTCACCTTCATTGAGCTTGTTGACGTTGTGGTTTCCGTGGATTCCGCTGGCGCACTACTCGGGGTGCTGGAAGCAGGTGCGGTAGCAAGATTGTCGGAATCAGAGTTGCCCCGCGGCCACACCAGCAGCGCGATGAGCCCGAGCACGGCCAACACGGCAAGCACCGCTGCCCCAATTTTTACGCGTGACGTGGTGACCATGGGTTAAGCCGCCTGTTGTTTGACGCCGGAGAATTCAAAACCAAGCACCACGTTTTGGGTGGATTGAGCAAACGGGTTGCCGGGCATGATGCAGGAAATCAGCAGCAGGCGGCCGGGGGTTGCGTCCTCGCCCCAGATTTCTTTGTCATCGCCAAGCTCAGGTTTGTCGGGGCTATGCCGGTCGGTGACCTTGTATACCAACCACGAATCACCCGAATCAGCGGTGCGAATGAGCAGTTCATCGCCCAGATCCATCGTGTAGCCATTGTCGTAGAGACCATCGAGCACCGATGGGATACCGGCGCCAGCATGGCCTGCCACCACCGTAACGTCCTTCGAATCCGTGGACGGCAGCGTATATGGCCGGTCCGGCGCGGTGAAGTAGCACACCGTTTTCAGTGTCGGTGGATTCAGCGCGCCATCAGTGAGCGGGCATACCGCATCATCGAAACCGGCGGTAATGCCTAGTTTCGGAATGTGCATTGCCATTGGTTGGGATTCGCCAATGGGCTGAGCGGGTTTGGCTGCTGGTTTTTCCAGCAGCTGGGCTTGCGGCGCATCGACCGCTGGGACGTCGTACCACTTCTTGTAGTAGTTGAAGTAGCCGTACACGACCATCGCGACCATGGCGGACACGATCAGGACAATCAGCACCCAGTCCACAAGTCCGCGGCGGGCGCGTGATTTTGTCCTCTTATTGTCGATCCGATGCGCCATCGGCCTACATCTTAGCGGCGAGTTCCGCGATCAGCTTGTTGACCTGCGCTGGGTCAGCCTTACCACGCGTAGCCTTCATCACCTGGCCAACAATGGCACCAGCGGCCTTCGACTTCGGGTCTTCCTTCAGCTTCGCCACAATGTCTGGGTTCGCGTTTAGTGCATCCTGCACCGCAGCGGTCACTGCCCCATCATCGCGAACAACTTCCAGACCGCGGGCCTTAACGACCTCATCCACATCGCCTTCGCCGGCGAGCACACCATCGACAGCCTTACGGGCCAGCTTGTTGGTCAGCTTGCCTTCGTCAATAAGCGCAATAGTGCGGGCAACCTGAGCTGGAGTAATGGCAAGCTCTGCCAGTTCCACGCCAGCTTCGTTCGCCTTCTGCGCCAAGTACGCCACCCACCATGAGCGGGCATCGGCAGGCTTGGCACCAGCCTCAACGGTATCGACAATCAGGTCCAGTGCACCGGCGTTAACCAGGTCGCGCATTTCCTCATCCTTCAGACCCCATTCCTGCTGGATGCGGGCGCGGCGCACCCATGGCAGTTCCGGCAAGGTCGCGCGGATTTCTTCAACCCATTCGCGCGGTGCAAACACTGGCGGCAGGTCTGGGTCGTTGAAGTAGCGGTAGTCATCCGCGGTTTCCTTCGGGCGGCCCTTGGAGGTCGAACCGTCAGTTTCCTGGAAGTGGCGGGTTTCCTGGTCAATGCTGCCGCCAGCGGTGAGCACAGCTGCTTGGCGCATCATTTCGTAGCGCACCGCCTGCTCCACCGACTTCAGAGAGTTAATGTTCTTGGTTTCGGTACGGGTACCGAACTCTTCAGTGCCGACTGGACGCAGCGACAGGTTGGAGTCCACACGCATCGATCCCTGGTCCATGCGAGCATCGGACACACCCAGCGACTTGACCAGATCACGCAGCGCAGAGACGTACGCACGTGCGACTTCCGGCGCGCGGGCACCAGCGCCTTCGATTGGCTTAGTGACGATTTCAATCAATGGAATACCGGCACGGTTAGCGTCAACAAGCGAACGGGTCGCACCGTGGATACGGCCGGAAGTACCACCGACGTGAGTCAGCTTCGCGGTGTCTTCCTCCATGTGGGCGCGCTCAATTTCGATGCGCCAGTCAGTGCCGTCCTCCAGCTGAATGTCCAGGTAGCCGTTGTACGCGATTGGCTCGTCGTACTGGGAAATCTGGTAGTTCTTCGGCTGGTCTGGGTAGAAGTAATTCTTCCGAGCAAAGCGGGAAGACTCGGCAATCTCGCAGTTCAAGGCGAGGCCAATCTTGATGGCCCATTCGACACCCTTAGCATTGACCACCGGCAATGCGCCCGGCAGGCCCAGGCACGTTGGGTCCACATTGGAGTTCGGGGCGGCACCGAAGTCCGCGGAAGAAGCGGAGAACATCTTAGTTTCCGTGCTCAGCTCCACGTGAACTTCCATACCCATCACAGGGTCGAAGCGGTCAAGGACGTCGTCAAAGTCCATCAAGTCATCGGTCATGGTGCCCCATCTTACTATTAGCCGCCGACAACCAACCATTAAGCTAGCCGCATGCCAGGCCCCCGCGAACACCCGCCGATTCCACCGACATCCACCCGCGATGTCCCCCTCTTCCGCGACGGCCGACACCGTGCCACCGCGGCCAGCGCATTTCGCACCGGCGCCGACGCCTACCACGCGGTTCGCCCCGGCTATCCGCCCGAAGTGTTGGAGTTAATTCCCGCCGCGGCGCGCACCGTTGCCGATATTGGGGCCGGCACCGGAAAGCTCACCGAACAGCTTATTGACGTTGGTTTTGATGTCATAGCGGTAGAACCCAGTGGGGCGATGCTCGATGTGCTGGGCCGGACCTGCCCGACGGCAGCTCGGGTACAGGCGACGGCGGAAGCCACTGGGCTGGCTGACGCCAGTGTCGACGCGGTGGTGTGCGCGCAAACCTGGCACTGGGTGGATGTGCCGCGGGCTTCTCGGGAGCTAGCACGGATTATGGCGCCGGGTGGTCGGGCGGTGCTGGTGTGGAACACGCTGGATGTGCAGGTGCCGTGGGTGCATCGACTGACCCGGATTATGCATTCGGGTGATGTGCTGAGGCCTGGTTTTGTGCCGGCCACTGCCCCGCCGCTGGCGCTGGAGCAGGAGCTGCGGCTGGATTGGGTGGCGGAGCTGACGACGGAGGAAGTGCTGATGCTGGCGCGGACTCGGTCGTACTGGCTCAATGCAAAAGCCGCCACTCGGGAGAAAGTGGCGGCGAATCTACGGTGGTATCTCTTTGAGCATTTGGGCTTTGCTCCCGGCGACGTGGTGCCGCTGCCCTACCGCTGCGACGCGTTCAGCTACAGGGCCTAGCCGAATAGTGCCTGTGCGGTGCGGTAACGCTCAATTGGCACGGTCTTGAGCACGGACACTGCGTCATCAATGTCCACCAGCTCGATGTTCTCGCCCTTGAGTGCCACAATCTTGCCGAATTCACCGCGGTGTGCTGCGCGAGCTGCCTGCACACCGTAGCGGGTAGCCAACACACGGTCGTAGGCAGTTGGGGTACCACCACGCTGAATGTGGCCAAGAACGGTGGTACGAACATCGCGACCAATGCGGCGCTTAATTTCATCGCCGATGACCTGACCGATGCCGGTGAAGGTCTGGTGACCGAACTGGTCCACACCGCCTTCGTCGTAAGTCATGGTGCCTTCCTTCGGGGTGGCGCCTTCGGCGACGACGATAATGCCGTACTTTTCACCCATCTGGAAGCGACGTTCCATCTGCTTACAGATTTCTTCGATGTCGAATGGTACTTCCGGAATAACAATGTGGTGTGCGCCGCCGGCCATACCGGAGTGCAGCGCAATCCAACCGACATGGCGACCCATCACTTCGACGATCATCACACGCTGGTGAGATTCTGCGGTGGTGTGCAGGCGGTCCACTGCATCGGTGGCCACAGCCACTGCGGTGTCGAAACCGAAGGTGTAGTCGGTGGCGTTGACGTCATTGTCAATGGTTTTTGGCACGCCGACCACTGGCACACCATTGTCCGCAAGCCATTTACCGGCCTTCAGGGTGCCTTCGCCGCCGATAGGAATCAGGGCGTCAATGCCAGCGTCATCCAGGTTTTCTTTGATGCGGTCCAGGCTGGACATCAGAATGTCGGGGTGCACGCGGCCGGTGCCGAGCATGGTGCCGCCAAGACGCAGCACCCGGTCGATTCGTTCATCGTCATAGAGCTGGACCCGGCGGTCTTCCATCAGGCCGATCCAACCGTCTTCAAAACCGACGACATTGGATCCAAACTCAGAGCTCGAGGTTCGGACAATAGCACGGATAACGGCGTTCAGGCCGGGGCAGTCACCACCGGAAGTCAGGGTCGCAATACGCATGACTCCCAGTGTAGTTGCATTCCGTGCAGCTGTCCGGACGGGATTGCCCCGTCCGGGTTTGGTGCGCTACTTGGTCGCTGCCTCGTAGGCCGCACCCACGCGGTACAGGCGATCATCCGCCAGCGCAGGGGCCATAATCTGCATGCCAGTTGGCATTTGAGTGTCCGGCGCCAGACCAACTGGCAGAGACATGCCACACAGACCAGCCAGGTTCAATGGCAAGGTGCACAGGTCGAAGTTGTACATCGCCAATGGATCATCCACATTCTCGCCAAGCTTAAATGCGGTGGTTGGGGTGGTTGGAGCCACCAAAACGTCGGCAAGCTCAAAGGCCTTCTCAAAGTCCTGCGCAACCAACGTACGGATCCGCTGTGCCTGCAGGTAGTAGGCATCGTAGTAGCCGACCGACAGCGCGTAGGTACCCAGCATGATGCGGCGCTTGACCTCTGGGCCGAAGCCCTCGGCGCGGGTGATGGACATGACGTCATCGGCGGAGGTGGTGCCGTCGTCGCCTGCGCGCAGGCCGTAACGCATACCGTCGAAACGGGCGAGGTTGGAGGAAATCTCCGACATCTGAATCAGGTAGTACGCACCGAGCGCATGTGTGAAGTTCGGGCAGTCCACCTCAACGACGGTCGCGCCGAGCTCCTCCAGCTTCGCCACCGCAGCCCGGAAGGCCTCAGTTACGCCAGCTTGGATGCCTTCCGCACCATTGAGCTGCTTAACGACGCCAACCTTGACGCCATTCAGGTCGCCCTTGGCGCCTTCCCGGGCAGCTGCCACAACTGGAGCAACTGGCTTGTTGATGCTGGTGCCATCGAGTGGGTCGAAACCAGCGATGACCTCATGCAGCAGCGCGGTATCCAGCACGGTGCGGGCGGTTGGACCACCCTGATCCAGCGACGATGCGCACGCAACTAGGCCGTAGCGGGAGACAGTGCCGTAGGTCGGCTTCACACCAACGGTGTCGGTCATAGCAGCTGGCTGACGGATGGAACCGCCGGTGTCGGTACCGATAGCCAGTGGTGCCTGACCTGCTGCCAACGCCACCGCGGAACCGCCGCCGGAGCCACCTGGCATGCGGTCGGTATCCCACGGATTACGGGTGACGTGGTACGCGGAGTTCTCGGTGGACGAGCCCATGGCGAACTCATCCAGGTTGGTCTTGCCCAGGATTGGGATGCCGGCTTCGCGCAGCTTCTTGGTGACCGTGGCGTCGTAAGGGCTGATGTAGCCCTCCAGCATCTTCGATGCGCAAGTCGTTGGCGCATCGGTGGTGACGAACACGTCCTTCAGTGCCAGTGGGACACCAGCCAGCGCGGACTGTGGCTTTTCGCCAGCAGCGATCTTCGCGTCAACTTCCGCGGCGGTCGCCAGCGCTTCTTCCGCGCCAACGTGCAGGAAGGCACCGAGGTCACCGTCGGTTGCGGCGATGCGGTCTAGGTGTGCCTGGGTAACAGCAACGGAGGTGATTTCGCCGGAGTGGATCTTTTCCGCCAGTTCCGCGGCGGTCATGGCGGTCAGTTCGCCCGCTGGGATGTCCTTATGCAGGTGCTTTGCAGTCATCGGTTACTCTCCCAGAATCTGTGGGACCTCAAAACGGTCCTGGTCAACGGATGGGGCCTGGTCCAGAGCCTGTTCGGCGGTCAAACCAGGCTCAACGACGTCGTCACGCATGGCGGCGAACAGCGCTGCCGGGTGGCTCATTGGTTCCACATCGGCGGCTTCCTTCACATCTGCGATGGAGCTGATGTGGCCAATGATGGAGTCCAACTGTTCGGCGTAGTGGTCCATCTCGTCTTCGGGGATTGCCAATCGGGATAGCTTGGCCAAGTGGGCGACTTGGTCGCGCGAGATTTCAGACACGCGGACGTTCTCCTTCGCTTCGGCGGGTGTAGTAATACCCGTTAAGGGTAGTCGCCAGCCTGCATCCTTGTCCGCATTGGGGGGCTACAGCAACATTGTGCGCAAAACTGTCAACTTTCCTCACTATGGTTAGTGCCATGAGTTACCTAATCCGCGTCCAACTTCCCGACACTCCTGGCAGCCTGGGTGAACTTGCTGTTGCCCTGGGCGCAGTGGATGTCGACATCATTAGCGTGGATGCAGTTACCCGCCTTGACGACGGCATTGTCATTGATGACATGGTGCTGGACCTGCCTCAAGGCCGCCTGCCGGATGTGATTATTACCGCAGCGCACTCGCTCGACGGGGTCGAGGTTGATTCCATCCGACCATATTCCGGCACCGTCGATAAGCGCAGCGAAATTAAATTGCTTGCCGACGTTGCCGAACACCGACTCATGCCCAAGCGGGCCTTACAGTCGCTGGTGGATGCCCTACCCCAAACCAATGGGTGGGCGCTGGTTCTGCAAACCGTGGATAACGTGACCACCCGAGTGGTCGGGTCGATTGCGGCGCCGGAAGATGATGGCCGTTCGTTGGAAGGACCACTAGTAACGCAGCCGCAAACCTTGGACCCGGAGGCTCAGGAATGGGTGCCGGAGACGTGGGCGTTGCTCGAGTCACCGCTATGTGCTGCGCCGATTAATGAGCGCTACTCGCTGGTGGTTGGCCGCCCGGGTGGTCCAGATTACTTGCCTAATGAGGTTGAGCACTACGGCTACTTGGCGCAGATTGTTGGCGCGATGATTACCGGCTAGTCACCGTAGTAAGTCCAGTCGGGGGCGGTAAGGTCCACTGCCCCCATGGTCAGCTGCCAAATAAGTAGATCGCCGTGATCGCGTTCTCTGTAATGATGTAGCGACACGGCGAGGCGAAACCAACTTGAAGCTGCGCCATGCGGAAAAGGTTAACAGGTTCCAAAACTCTGAACGACTTCGGAGACTCTAGACAGAAGATTAAGAGAGCGCTGTACTCGGCCACTTTTCCGGTTTCCTTTCCACACAGATGGACAGGCACGGCGCAGATGGGATCAACATCGTATGTGTCTCGGTAATAGCCGGTCGAGGATTCGACTGAAATCATGGGCACCTTCACCTGCATCAGTGCGGGGATGGAGCCTCTGCTGTCGAAGACCATGACCAGGTAACAGACGCCACCACAGAATCGAAGTCGATTGTGCAAAGGAAATGAGCGCCCAACCTGTCACTGAACTGGGCGTCATTTCTGGTCGCCCTCCGAATCGCCCCACCCTGCTGCCGGGTCTTTAGAAGACGCTTTTACTGCGAACGTACGGAGGTAGCTACACCGTACCTACCAGCCAACTACGCAGATTGCGATTCAACAAAAGTTTCCTTTGCTTGATAGTGTCCTGTGACACCAACGCCGTAAGTGCGAACAGTCTAAGTTCATATTCATCCCCAAAACTCGAAGGACAATTATGCGCAAATTCGCTCGCCTGACAGCCCTCATCACTGCAAGCGCCCTTGCTTTCTCTTCGCTTTCCGTAACAACAGCCACCGCTGCACCCGACACCGAGGGGGGCATTCAAAAGCCGGCTGCTGCCTTGACACACGAGCTCTCGAACGAAGAACTTGAGCAGGCTGCAGCAGCGTCAGAAGAACTGTTCGGCACTCTTCTCAACAAGCGTGACGGTCATTGGAAAGTGAATGAAGAAGCCGCCGCCGACTCCGACGTGCCGATCGAACAGTTAGAGGCCATCGCAAACTCTCTGAATGGAAACAACCGGGACGGAAGCCCCCGAATCGCACCCCGACATGCTGTGAACTCGCAGGCTTACCGCGACTGCGTCATTGATGCCACCGGACTCGGGGCACTCGTTGGTGGTGCCGCAGGTGGCGGATCGCAACTTGCGTACCTGATAGCGGTAAAGAACTGGAAAGACGCTGCTTACGTCATCGTCAGGCTCGTCGGCATTAACGCCGTCAAGGGCGGTGTTGCAGGGCTCGCCGCAACACTCGCCGGTGCCGGCGCCTGGTGCGCCACGCCTTGGGCAAACTAGGAGCTACAATGCGTTTGGGTAAAATCTTTCGATCTCCCCAGAGCCCTCGAGATGCCGCCAATTTCGTCGAGAAGCACCTTCTAGACACCAGCGCGCGCGATTATTTTGCGGCCGAGAAATTTCGCGACGTCGTCGCACTCGCCAAAAGTGGCGATTGGCCGGGGGCAGCAAAAAAATACCGCGACGCTACTGGCGAGGACCTGAAAACCAGCGTTATCGCTGCAGAAATCGCTTCCCGATTGTAGGCCTCCCTGTTGCCTGGCTAGCTCTATGACGGGCTAGTCACCGTAGTAAGTCCAGTCGGGGGCGGAGAGGTCCACTGCACCCATGGTCAGCTGCCAAATAAGCGCATCGTACTGCTGCCGTTGTTTGTATTTCTGCTGTGTAGCTTGGGCTGCAGGCAGCGTTGCGAAGACGTCAATGAGGTCAGGTTCATCGGGCATATGCTGCGCGGAGTAGCTGTCTGACACCAGCACCCACAATGGCTCACCATCAGCTGGGGCACCATCGGCATCGCAAACTTCCTTTGGTTCCCAAGAAATGGCGTGCTCGGCGGTGTCCTTCTCCAGCTGTCGCGATTCTTCTTCAGTGGCGACGACGCCAACAATCGGGTTGTAATCAGAGTTGAAGCTGCCGATTTACAGCACCATTACTTCTGGTTTCTTGGTTCGGCTAAAAGGGAGCTTCATACTTGCTCGAGCCTTTCGCTAGCAGTTCTCGGAACTGGTCTTCATTCAGAATCGGCAAGCCCAGCGATTCCGCCTTCGTTGCCTTGGAGCCAGCGTTTTCACCGACCACCACATAGTCCGTGTTCTTAGAGACGCTGCCAGCAGCTTTACCACCACGGGAGACAATCGCTTCTTTCGCTTCATCACGGGAGAATCCCGCCAAAGTACCGGTCACCACAATGGTCAGACCAGTCAAAGTTAGTTGGTCTGGGTCAACCTCTTCGCGTTCTTCTGCCATAGTGACGCCCGCTGCGCGCCAGCGCTCCACAATATTGCGGTGCCAATCCACTTGGAACCACGCCACAATCGACTCGGCGACAATCGCGCCGACACCATCAGTGCTGCTCAGCTCTTCTTCGGTGGCATCCGCAATTGCATCGATAGACCCAAACTTGTCTGCCAAGGTGCGCGCCGCAGTCGGCCCCACATGGCGAATCGACAGCGCTACCAGCACGCGCCACAGCTCCGTTTCCTTCGCCGCCTGCAGGTTATCCAGTAATTTCTGCCCCTGCGCGGAAACTGTGCCCTTCAAGGTCGTGTAGACCACACTTCGAGTCAACTGCTCTGCTGTCAGATCAAATAGGCCCGCCTCGTCATCAAGCACTCCCCTCCGGATAAGGTCCTGCGCGCCACGCTCGCCAAGGGTCTCAATGTCGAAGGCACTGCGGGAAGCCAAGTACTCCAGACGTTGCTGCAACTGACCTGGGCAACTACGAGTGTTTGGGCAGCGCCAATCCGCATCGGCTTCTTTTGCTGGGGCCAGTCGGGTGCCGCACTCTGGGCACAGCGTTGGGAAGATGAAGGCACGTTCGGAGCCATCGCGCAGATCGGCGACCGGCCCGAGGACTTCTGGGATGACTTCACCGGCCTTACGAATGGTGACTTGGTCGCCGATGAGCACACCTTTGCGCACCACTTCGGTTTGATTGTGCAGCGTTGCCATCTGCACGGTGGAACCCGCCACCAGCACCGGCCGCAGCACGGCATATGGGGTGACGCGTCCAGTTCGGCCCACACCGCAGCGAATATCCAGCAGCTGGGTGTTCACCTCCTCTGGCGGGTACTTGTAGGCAATCGCCCAGCGCGGCGCGCGCGAGGTTTCCCCGAGTTCGACCTGCTCAGCGCGGGAATCGACTTTGACTACCAGGCCATCCATTTCGTGCACGGCGTCGTGGCGGTGGTCCGCCCAGTACTCGACCTGTGCAATCACATCGTCAGCACTGGTCACGCGCTGAGTGTCGGTGGACGTGCGGAGTCCCCACGCCTGTAGCGCACGGTAAATATCGTGCTGGTTTTCCGGGGCAACCGTGCCCGGCGCGGCGGTAATCTGGCCAACGCCATGGCAAATCATCGACAGGTTTCGCTTGGCAGTCTCCGCCGGATTCTTCTGCCGCAGCGAACCGGCCGCGCTATTGCGTGGGTTGGCGAAGGGTTTTTGTTCTTTCGCGACGCGGTCAGCATTAATCCGCTCAAATTCGGCCAGCGACAGGAAAACCTCACCGCGCACTTCTAGGAATTCCGGCACGGGGAACTCCTCAGTGCCGGTCAGCTCACCTGGAATATCAGCGATGGTGCGGGCATTGGCGGTGACGTTTTCACCAACTGTGCCATCGCCACGAGTCGCGGCCCTGGTCAGCCGCCCGTTTTCATAGACCAGGTCAATGGACAGACCGTCAATTTTCAGCTCGCACAGGTAGGCATCCGCTGGGGTGCGCCGCAACCAATCGCGCATCTCATCGAGTGAGAAAACATTGTCCAAGCTGTACATGCGTTGCGGGTGCCGGACAGCTTCAAACACCACGCCGTCGCCGCTATCGTCGCCAAGCCCGGTACCAACCCCGGCCCCTACCGGCGCGCCAACTTCCTGGGTGGGGCTATCCGGCACCGCCAACTCAGGGTGGTCTGCCTCGAGTTGTTGCAGCGCGCGGAATAGCTGGTCGAATTCGGCGTCGGAAATGGTGGGGTTGGCGTTGTAGTAGCGCTCGCGGTGTTCCCGGACTTGCTGCGCTAGTTCATCCCACTGGTTCCGAAGGTCGGCATTGATGTCAGTCACGGGTTCCAGTGTAGGCATTGTGGTCTGGGTGGTCGGACTGTCTGGCGTTCGGGTTAATGTAGTTGGCATGAATCAGTTCGATCCCGCGCGCATGTTTGCCTTCGATTTGGAGACCACTGGGCGGGATCCGCGCACCTGCCGAATTGTCACCAGTGCGCTCATCCGCATTTCCAAGGCGGGCGCGGAACCGAAGGAACTGCTGGCCGACCCTGGTGTGGAAATCCCGGCCGAAGCCACCGCGGTGCATGGCATCTCTACCGAACATGCCCGCGCGCATGGCCGTCCACATGACGATGTCCTTGCTGAAACTATCTCTGACCTGCGTCGCGCCTGGGCCGATGGTTTCACAGTGGTGGCGTATAACGCCTGCTACGACTTGTCGGTGCTGCGCGCGTTGGAGCCGTCGTTTACCGTCGACGGCTTGGTGCTCGACCCATTTGTCATCGACAAAAATAAGGACCCGCGCCGCAAAGGTCGCCGCACGCTGACCAATGTGTGTGAGCACTACAACGTGACGCTGGAAAATGCGCATGAGGCGACCGCTGATGCCCTCGCTGCCGCCCGCATTGCGTGGAAGCAGGCGCGGCAATGGCCGGAGCTGACTGAGATGACCGGCCCAGAGCTGATGGAATTCCAGGCAGTCGCCTACTTCGAGATGCAGACTTCGCTGGCAAACTACCTGCGGGGCCGCGGTAAAGACCCCGATGATGTAGAAACTACCTGGCCGATGCGCGGCTAGCCTGCTCCAGGGTTAGCCTGCGCGCCGCTACAGGTCACCGGCGTCGCGCACCAGCATTTCGCCTGCCTGCCGCAGCATGGTCAGCTTCGCGGCGGCCTCATGCACCAGGTCTCCGTCCGGCACCACGTCCACATCGCTCACCAGACTGTCGCGCCGCAGCGACAGTGCATCCCACAGCCGCGCCACCGAAATCGCCACCGCCCGCGGGTCCGTTTCCTGCTGCGCAATCCCCAGCCCCACGCGGGCACCTTCGGAAATCAGCATGCCAAGCCCATCCAAATTCTCACTGCCGACTATGACCCGTTTCGGCAGCAGCACCGTCTCTACCTGCGCATCGGTCCCTTGCAGTGCCCGCAGCAGCGACCACGGTACCGGGTTAGTTGGCGCGGTTCCGGCCAGTTTCGTCCCCGGCAGATTAATGCTTATTGACGCAGCGGAGCCCCGTACTGCCCCGATGGTCCGGCCGAGCAACTCCACGGCATCGACGGTCGGAACAGGCGCGATGGTGTCCCATTCATGCACACCACGCAGGTTGCCGGCCATCACCGCAGGCAGCAGCGGTTCATCGAACTGCACATGAACATCACCGGCAAAGCGACGCTGAATGCGCGCGATGTAGCCGACGGTGGCTTCTGCGAGCGCATCGGCGATATCGCGGCGGGCGCCGCGGTCGGTGAGCACCAAGTGACCGTCAAAAAGCTCTATCCCGGCGGCAAGTGACCACGGGCCAGCAACCTGAATGCGGACCGGACGCCCAGCTGGCCACATCATTTCGCTCGCGTCGAATATCCGCTGCCAAATATCGCGAAGGCGGCGCAGGACGGCGGCGGGGCGTGCGTCGGAGGTGTCTGGCAGCATGCGCATGGTGCGCGGGCCGATGTCTAAATGCAGCCCATCAAGCAAGGCGGCGGTTAGTGCGCCGATGCGTTCGCCCGGCAGACGCGCCATGAACAGATCGTGGCCATTTTCACCGGCCACAATATCCGCCGCAGCGACGTGGTCAGCCGCACCGACAACACCCAGGCCATAGGAACTCATGGCAGCTACCGGCCAGTGGCGATGATGGTGCCGGAACCCAGCACAATGTCGCCATCGGCATCCGGCTGGTACAGCACCGCGGCTTGGCCCGGCGCGACACCACGGAACGGGCGCTCCAAGACAATCTGTACCGTGGCGCTTTCGCCACCGTCACTGGAAATCTGCGCTGTCGCATCAATAGCCTCGCCGTGCGCGCGCACCTGCACCTGACAGCTGAACTGCTCACCGTCAGCTGGCTGCTGGCCACCAATCCACACCAAACGATCGGCGGTAATCTGCGTGATGTCGAGGTCCTCAATGGTGCCGACCTTCACGGTGCCGGTTTCGGCGTCCAGACCAGTGACGTAGCGTGGCTTGCCGTCACGACGCGGGTTCGGCAGACCAATGCCCTTACGTTGACCGATGGTGAACGCGTCGACGCCATCGTGTTCGCCGAGGGTTTCGCCAGTGTTGTGGTCGACCAAGGTGCCTGGGCGGCGGCCAATCCGCGCGCCGAGGAACGCTTGCGTGTTGCCGTCCGGAATGAAGCAAATGTCGTGCGAATCCGGCTTGCTGGCAGTGTTCAGGCCCGCGGCCTGCGCCTCCAGACGAATATCCGGCTTAGTGGTGTCGCCCAGCGGGAACATAGAGTGGTCGATCTGCTCGCGATTGAGCACACCGAGCACATAGGACTGGTCCTTGTTCATGTCGACGGCGCGGCGCAGCAGCCCATCTTCACCGAGGCGGGCGTAGTGGCCGGTGACCACGGCGTCGTAACCAAGGGCGATGCCGCGATCGAGCAGCGCCTCAAACTTAATGCGTTCATTGCAGCGCAGGCACGGGTTCGGAGTTTCGCCGACCTGGTAGGACGCGACGAAATCTTCAATGACTTCGGTGCGGAAACGTTCGGAGAAATCCCACACATAAAACGGGATGCCCAGTTTGTCGCAGACTCGGCGGGCGTCCGCGGAGTCTTCCAGGCTGCAGCAGCCGCGGGCACCGTTACGGAGGGTTTGCGGGTCGCGGGACAGGGCGAGGTGCACACCGACAACGTCGTGGCCTGCGGCGACTGCGCGGGCGGCTGCGACCGATGAGTCAACGCCACCACTCATGGCTGCCAACACTCGCATGTATTTCTCCTCACTAAAAGCTGTACTGCTATGCCATTCCGGCGATTCGTGCTGCCGCGGCAATCCGCTCAACGTCAGCAAGTACTGCAGCAATATCGTCGGCGGTACTATTCCACCCCAAGGTGAACCGCAGGGCGCCGCGGGCGGTACGTTCGTCCACGCCCATCGCCAGCAGCACATGGCTTGGCCGCGACACCCCCGCATGACATGCCGACCCCGTCGACAAGTCAATTCCGGCTTGGTCAAACAACAGAATCAGGCTATCGCCTTCGGCCCCCGGAATGGAAATATGCAGGTGACCAGGCAAAGCTGGCTCAGTAGTATGCACCACTACCCCATCAACACGCGCTTCAATCCCCGCACGCAACTCATCGCGCAGCGCCGCAATGCGCGCATTTTCCGCAGCCATATCGGTTTGCGCCGCAGTCAGTGCTGCCGCCATCGCCAGTGCCGATGCCACATCCTGTGTACCGGAACGCAGTTCCCGTTCTTGGCCACCGCCCAGAATCTGCGCTTTCACATCGGTGCCGCGCGTTGCGATTAATGCTCCGATTCCGCGCGGCCCACCAAACTTATGGCCGGACAGCGACATCGTTGAGATTCCGTCGGAGTGAACGTCAATAAGCATATGCCCCATGGCCTGCACCGCGTCGACGTGCAATGGCACCCCGGCAGCCTGGGCGGCCGCAGCAGCGTCGGCGATAGGCTGAATGGCGCCAGTTTCATTGTTGGCTGCCATAAGGGCCACCGCCGCATAGGTGTCCGGTTCAATGGGCTTAATGACGGCGCGACCTGCGGAATCAACGGGCATTTCCGTCATGCCGACAGCGCGGGCTGGTCGCAACACGGCTTCATGCTCAATTGGCGCGGCAAGGATCGGCTTGCCGGGGCGGGCCGCAGCCAGCCCATAAATAGCCAAGTTATTAGCCTCGGTGCCACCGGATGTGAAAATGACCTCGATAGGTTCGGCGCCGACCGCAGCAGCAATCTCCTCACGGGCCTGCTCGAGCAGCGCGCGGGCGCGGCGGCCGGCGGTGTGAGCGGCGGACGGGTTACCAGCGTCGAGGTGCGCCAGCAGCACCTCGCGGGCTTCAGGGCGAAGCGCGGAGGTGGCGGCGTGATCCAAATAGTGGCGGGAAACAGTCATGGCGTTGTCAGTGTACGCCGTGACACCGACAACGCCATGAGGGCTGCGCACCGAGTGAGCAGAACTAGCGAGAATTACTACTTGCGCATGCCGAAGAGCGCAGGCAGGAGGAGCCTGGCAGGTTGAACAGGCTGGCGATGAGCGGCCAGATGAGGCCGACAATGCCGCCGAGGGCGAGGGTGCCGAAAATCGACGCAATCGCGATGCCAATCTTGCCCCACCAGCCGGTGCCGGTGCTGCCAGAGTCAGAATCTGGAGTATCGGCGCCTGGGTTGTCGGTGTTGTCGCCTGGGGTGTCGTCTTCGGTGTCGCTGCTGTCTGCTGGCTGCACCACTGGGGTGTCCGACGCGGCAATACCTTCAGCGGTAAACACCACGTCGCCGCCGCCGATGGCAGCTGGGAAGGACACCGTTGCGGAGCCGTTTTCCCCAGTAGTGATGTCCTTGGACTCACCGTTGTAGGTCGCCGAAATGACCTTATTTGGCAGTGGGTTGCCCTGCGCATCCTTCGCAGTGACGGTGTACGTCAGGTCCTGGCCGGCCTTGGTGGCCGCCGGGCTATCCAGTTCCAGGGTCTCTACCAGTGCGTCGGTGGCCTGGTCAGACACCTCGGTGGTGATGGTCTTCGAAGCAGCCTCACCTACCGTGGCGACCACAGTGTGGGTACCTGCGGTCAGGTTCTCCACCACCAGCACAGCCTTGCCCTGGTCGTCGGTGGTGATTTGAGAAGCGGTGCCATTGTGGCTGAACGTCACAGACTGGTTCGGCATGAGCACGCCTTCTTGGTCAAAGACCACAGCAGCATACTTTGCGGTGGAGCCGGTGGCCGCGGTTGCTGGGCCGGACAACTCCACGGTGGTGGCCACAGCGTCGGCAGCAGCCTTCGCAGCGATGGTCACCTGGGTGGTGGTCTTCGCTGCAGCGGTGGTGGCCGTCGCGGTCAGCGTGCCACCTTCGGTGGTGGTCAAAGCCCACACCGCCTTACCCTCAGCGTCAGTAGTCGCCTGGTGAGTTTTGGTGCCCAGAGTGAAGGTGACGGTCTCGTCGGCAACTGGGTTGCCGTCTGCGTCCTTGACGGTTGCAGTCAACGCGAGGTCATCGCCGAGCTGTACATCGGTGCGATGCGGTGCCAGTTCAATCGTCTGTTCTGCGGTTGCTGCTGGAAGATCCTCAGCGGCAACCCGCACGGTGAGCTCGGGCACGTTGTTCAGGCTGCGGGATTTTTCGGTGGCGTACTTTACGACACCGACCTGCGCGGAGTAGTCGCCTGGTGCAGCGTCAGCTGGGACGGTGTAGGTAATGGCTAGCTGTTCCTTGCCATCGTTGTGCACGTAGCTCCAGCCGTTGGTGCCAAAACCACGGTAGCCAGGGTTTGGCGCTATGCCATGTTCTGCCCACTGTGCATTGGAGTCCCTGAAATTGGATGGCCCGACGAACACGCCGCCCCGGTCAACGAGAACCTCGCTGCCGCTTTCTAGGTCCCCATTGCCGTCCACGCCTGCTGGCTCCCATCCTGCTGGCGGGTTGAGGCCGAGTTGAAAAATCGAGGTAGGTTTCGGGTCGATGTTCCGTACGTGGTAAGTCACTTCGTCGCCTGGTTTGACCACAGGCAGACCGTCCACGATCGTAGGTTCTGCACCGTTGACTTGGTATACTGGGCCTTCGTAGTAGCCTTTTCTGGCCCAGCAGTGTGGCTCTGGGTGGCGTCTTCGGTGGTGACGGAAGTAGTAACCTCTTGCACCGCGCCCTGCGGGCCGTAGAAGCGCGCGGTTAGTGGGTGCTTGCCTGGGTTGGCAGGCATGGTCACCGCTGCGGAAGCTTCGGTGGCGTCGGTGATGTTCTGCTCTGCCCCTTCGATCTTGCGGCCCTGGAAGAAAACTCCACTCGGCCGGTGACCGCCTTGTCGAAGGATGCGGTGGCGGTGACTTCGGCGCCAGCAGCACCGGTCGCTGGGTCTACCGTGACAGCAGTCAGCTTCCCAGCGTCTGCTGGTACATCCGCGGCCTCGGAAACTTCTACTGGCGCAGTTGCCTTGACGCCGTTAGAGATCGCGGAGACGGTTCGGGAGCCAACCACGGTCGCGGTGAGTTCAGCGGTTGCTTCACCATTTTCATCGGTGACCGCTTCGATCTTCTGGCCGTCGAGGTTAAACACAACTTTTTGGTTCGCAGCTGGCGCATCATCCTTGGTGACCTTGGCAGTCGCGCGCACAGTGTCGCCGAGTTCAACAACGTCAGTAACTTTTCGGTTTCGCCGTTGCCCTTGGCGTTGACCTGAACAGTTCCCTGCGCGGACAACTCGCCGATGGTGGCGGTGTAGGTGCGCTCACCCGAGCGAAGCGTGCGGATTGCTGCGGTGGCGATACCGTCATCGTTGGATACGCCAGTTGCAGTGCGGCCGTCCAGCTTAAACGTCACTTCCTGACCAGCAACTGGTGCGCCCTTCTTGGTGACCTTTGCCGACAGCGTAGCGTCCGAGCCGGATTCGACGTCGGCTGCTGGCTGAACCTGAATGTCATCAACGGCCTTTTCGGCAGCCTTCAGCACCTTGACGGCTGGCAGCTGTGCACCTTCTTGTGGCGCACAACGCGCTACTGCCTTGGCGTTGATACTGGTGATAAGTACGTTGGCGCTGGCTTCGGCGTACAAAGTGACCCAGGAATCAGCCGAGTTGTCCGCCACCTTCGGTGTTGGGAAACCAGGCTGAATGATGCCTTCTTCCGTTGCCGTCATATTCAGGTGACGGCAGGAACCTGGTAACCGATTTTGCCGTTCTGGGACTGCGCGACCAGACCGCCGTGCTTCCAGGAGGCATAGTCGGTCAGGCTCCAGTTATCGGTGTCGGAGTTGCCGCCGATACGGATTGCACCAGATTCTTTGGTTACCTCAGCTGCTGGCGTACCACCGGACATTGTGACCGAGTTGATGGCGGCGTTCGACGGTGTCGTGTATTTCACACGCGCTTGGCTCGCGCCCTTAACTTTGACGTTCACCTTCCCTGGGATCGGATTGGGAAGTCCAACGAAGCCAGAGTCGATGGTGTAGTCAAAAGTGTCGCCAACATTGACGGTTTCGGGCGCGGTGACCTTGACGTCATGGTTGAAGTTGTACTTGTTGCCGTCGTAGACGCCGTCGATGGTGCCTTTGTTGTTGCTACCAGTCAGATAGCAGTCGAAGACAATTCGCTGCGACGTTGTCTTCGGTTCCGATGGTGCTGCGTTGACGTTAGGCACAGTCATCGCACCGACACCAAGTGCCGAGGCGATCACCGCCGCAGTCACAGTCCGCCAGTGTTTAATCACGTAAATCCTCAAGGCTTTATGGAAACGACCGCGGGTTTACGGTCGACTAACTGCAGACCACTTTCGCGCTTCCCCACACAAGGTTGGTCACCAAGGTCCAAACAGTCCAAAAAGCATTTGAGCACTAAGAAAATACTGAGAGCAAGCTAAAAAGGCCGGGTCTGCAATGATTTCATCGCAGGTTAACCGACCGTTTCCAACAATCACAATCTCATAACTTCTTGTGGAAACAGCACTATTGTGACGCGCTGCAAACCTTTTGCACACGGATGCAAAAACGCGGCCAAGGAACCTCGTTCCCCGACCGCGTCAGCTGCGCTCAGCGCATAGAATGTGAAGCAAGTTGCTACTTCAGCTTGCCAATTTCTTCAGTTGCCTGCGGCGCCACCTTGTGCAGGTCGCCAACAACACCAAAGTCAGCAATTTCGAAGATTGGTGCCTCTTCATCCTTGTTCACGACAACGATATTCTTGGAGGTCTGCATACCAGCCTTGTGCTGAATTGCACCGGAGATACCGAGTGCCAAGTACAGGTCCGGCGAGACCGTCTTACCGGTCTGACCAATCTGGAACTGACCTGGGTAGTAGTCATCGTCCACGGCAGCACGGGATGCGCCAACGGCTGCGCCCAATGCGTCGGCAAGCGGTTCAATGACCGAAGTGAAGCCGTCAGCCGAACCGACACCGCGACCACCGGAGACCACAATCTTCGCCTCGGTGAGCTCTGGACGGTCGCCGCCAGCAGGTGGGTTGTATTCCACAATCTCCACGGCCTGGTCGCCACCGACAGCAATCTCCAGCGGAGTGATCGCCGGGGACGCTTCCTGCGGCTGGGCATCGATAGCGCCTGGGCGCAGCGCATAGACGCGCGAGTCGCCACCAGCAGCAGCGGTCACGGTGAATTCGCCACCGAAAATGGAGTGCACTGCGGTGCCATCTTCATTAATCGCGATGATATCAGACAGCAGACCGGAACCAGTCAGCACGGCCACGCGGGCGGCAATTTCCCGGCCGGCGGTGGTTGCTGCCACCACAACTGGGACCTGACGCTCCGAGGCCAGCGCCACCAGGGCATCTGCCTGCGGGGTGAGCAGGTACTTGGATGCACCTTCAGCTTCGGCAGCAACAATTTCGGTTGCACCTGCGGCGCCAAGGTCGCCGGCAAACTTCTCGGCGGTGCCTGGTTCACCAACAACAACAGCCACTGGGTCACCCAGCGCGCGAGCTGCAGTAATAAGTTCGGCGGTGGTCTTCTTCAGTTCGCCATTTGCATGGTCGACGAGTACGAGTACTGCGGACATGGTTTTCTCCTCTACCTTTCCTATTCCTTATTCCTGCTTTAAATGAACTTTTGCTCGCGCAGGTACTGCACCAGCTGGGTGCCGCCGTCGCCTTCGTCCTTAACCTGGACGCCGGCTTCCTTCGGAGGCTTCGGGGTGTTGGAGTGCACCGCAGTTGCGGCATTGGCCAGACCAACCTGGTCAGCGGACATGCCCTGCTCCGCCAGGTCAGCCAGGGACAGCTGCACGATGGTCTTCTTCTTTGCAGCCTGGATACCCTTGAAGGATGGGAAGCGTGGCGAATTCGCCTTTTCATTAACGGTGATGATGGCTGGCAGCGCCGCGCGCAGCTTGTAGGTGCCATCTTCATCCTCGCGGGTACCGACGATAGCGCCGTCGGCTACCTCGATTTCGCGGAGGTTGGATACCACTGGGCGCTGACCGTAGACACCGATAATCTGCGGCACGGCACCGGTTGCGCCGTCAGTGGAGGCGTTACCGGCGACGATAATGTCGGCGCCGCCTTCAATGGTCTCCAGGACGTTGTGCAGTGCCCAACCAGTCTGAACTGCGTCGGAGCCGTGCAGTGCGTCGTCGGTGAGCAGGATAGCGTCGTCGGCACCCATGGACAGGGCCTTGCGCACTGCTTCGGTGGCGCGCTCTGGCCCCATGGACACTACGGTGACGGTTGCGTCGCCGAGCTGTTCCTTCAGCTGCAGGGCAGCTTCCACGGTGTTCTGGTTGATTTCGTCGATGACTGCGTCTGCACCGGCACGGTCCAGGGTGAAGTCGTCGTCGGTGAGCTGTCGTGTCGAGTAGGTATCCGGGACCTGCTTCACAAGTGCCACGATGGTGGTCATAGTGTTTTGCGTCCTTTGCTCTTGGAGGTTTTCGGTCAGTTAATCACTGATGACGAAAGTAACAGTATTTGTATGTCCATGTTAGTGATTTAGATAACTTTTTTCTAGATCTTTCGCCTTCGTCACACCCTATCAAATACTTGACCAGCGTTGAACTGCCTTTCGCGACAAATAAACGCCACCGCAGTCTTGCCGATCCGCGAGATAATCACGGCTAACTGAACGTCCCCGCGCAGCTTCCACTGCTTGCGCAACATATCTGGATTCAGATCTACCCCGCGAACCAGAATCTCCACCGCCCCGCAGTTACGCGCCTGTAACTCTTGCCGCACCTTCTTCACCGGAACCTGCGCCAGAACCTCAAACCCCGACTCCCCCACCGGAATTGCATCCCCCGTCAAATGCGCAATCCGCTCATCCAACTGCCACAGGCCATGCGCCGCCGCATAATGCCGCACCAACCCGGCCCGCACCACTGCCCCATCCGGGTCAATAATGTAGGCCCCCACCGGTTTCACTTCGCAGTGGTCCGGCATAGCATCGTTGTACTTATCGACGGATTGGCCCCGAATAACCCATGCCGACCGCGACACACCCGGCTCAGCCAAACCCGGCGTATACAGGCAAGCCTCTTTCACACCGCCATCGACACTGGTGACCGCGACTTCCCCAGTCCATTCAGAAAAGTCCAGACCAGGGGCACACTTAATTGCCATGTCATGACCAGCCCAAGCCTCGACCAAATCTGGCAACGCTGGCAGCAAATCCTCGGGGCGCGCGATGCGGCGGCCACCGGCCCGGCGCGCCGGATCAGCAACAATAATGTGGCCCGAAGTCACCGGAGTCAGGGCGTCTGCTTGCGCATAGGGCGCAGGCGCATTGTGTTGCGCCATTAGCAGCCGCGCGAAGTCTAGGTCACTGCCCATCGCCGGCACCCCAACGTCGATAAGCGCAGAAACCTCGGTGCCAATACTGCAGGTCACATCATGAACTGGGCGACCATCGCGGACGAGGCGGAGTGCGCGCATTGTAGCGACGGAATATGGGGTGGCTTGCTGCGCCGCTTCGCTGGAGATAACCCACTCCCCGGGCAGCTTCCCGGCGGTGGAGCGGCGTGCCTCCGCGACTTCTAAAACTGCGCGCCCCATGTCGCCATATTCTTGGCGCAAAGCGGCGCTATCGGCAAGCATCGACTTTTTCGTCAGCGGCAATTCACTGGCCTCGCCCAACGCGTGCGGGTGCGCAATCAGCCAGCGCACCTCATCAATACTCAGGCTCACTGATACCGGCGCTCCAGCGCCCAATACGCATCGACCATGGCATTGGACTTGCCATCGTCAATGCTGCGGAGCACTTCTTCGCGTTCTTCCGCTGCCGCCAACAAATCGGCCACCGTCTCGAACTCCGCAATGGACATCAGCTGTGC
Organism: Corynebacterium ulceribovis DSM 45146; assembly: GCF_000372445.1. Taxonomy (GTDB): domain Bacteria; phylum Actinomycetota; class Actinomycetes; order Mycobacteriales; family Mycobacteriaceae; genus Corynebacterium; species Corynebacterium ulceribovis. Next base: position 639,281 of record NZ_AQUY01000001.1, on the reverse strand, counting down.
CCACGTCGGCGCCATCAATCCAATCTTCCGGAACTTCCACGCGTCCAGCAGCGTCGATGGCAAAAACCAGCCAGTCGACGATGCCTCCGAGGTATCCCCCAATGCAACCTGCCCCTTAGGCTGTGCGGCGACGAAGAAGTAGGTGTCGAAGCGAATTGGTTCATCTTCTGGCGTGACCCAGTTATCCCACGGCTTGAGCAGATCGGTGCGCAGTTCCAGATTCTCGCGGTCCAAAAAGTCGGACATAGCCAGCTGCTTGGACTCCAATTCAAAGCGGGCATCGTTGTACTGCGTGGTACTGCTGAGCACATGGCCGGTGTCGCATTTTCCGGCGAACAACGTGCCAGTTTCCTCGAAGGTCTCCCGCACCGCGGCGCACACCAAACCGCGAGCAATGCCCGGTTCGACGCCAAGGCGCTGTGCCCACCAATTGTCATCAGGGCCGTTCCACGCCAGCGGCGGGGAATCATGGCCGTCACCATCAACGTCACCCGGAAGGTCACGAGCGTCAAGACCGCCGCCAGGGAACACCGTCATATTGGCGGCAAAGCGCATGGTGGACACCCGTTCCTGGACATACACTTCCATGCCGAGGTGGCTATCACGCACCACCAACACAGTAGAAGCTAACCGTGGTTTAACCGGGGACAAGGACCATCGCCTCCTGAAGTTACTTTCTCCGATGTGCCCCAGCGCGGCGTGCGCGGCGGGCGAAATAGCGCCCATCGATTTTGTCGATCCGAATCGCCTGATGGAACGCCTTCGTCAAGTTCTCGGAGGTCAGGACATCATCGATGAGGCCCATGGCGACCACGTTACCTTCGTCAAGGAGCATCGCGTGGGTAAATCCAAATGGAATTTCCTCAACGTGGTGAGTGACCATCACAATTGCTGGGGCGTCCGGATCCATCGCCAGCTCAGCTAGGTGCGCTACCAGGTCCTCGCGGCCGCCCAAATCGAGGCCGGAGCCAGGTTCGTCCAAAAGCAACAGCTCTGGGTTGGTCATTAGCGCGCGGGAAATCAGCACACGTTTGCGCTCACCGGTGGACAAGGTGCCCCACGTGCGATCGGCGAGGTGGCCGGCGCCCATTAGTTCTAGGATTTCCGTCATCTGCGCAAAGTCGGACTCGTCGTACTCTTCACGCCAGCGCCCCAACACGGAATAGCCTGCCGAAACCACCAGGTCCGACACCACTTCGTCATTCGGAATCCGGTCGGCGACCGCGGCGGAAGTAAAACCAATCATGGTGCGCAAGTCACGCAGATCACTGCGGCCGATCTGTTCCCCGATAACGCGGGCGGTGCCGCCAGTAGGAAACTCTTGAGCCGCTGCCATCCGCAACATGGTCGTTTTACCCGCGCCATTCGGCCCGAGGACCACCCACCGTTCATCCAACTCAACTTGCCAGTTCAACTCGCTGACCAAAGAGCGGCCTTCACGCACGAAAGAGACGTTGTCGAAGTCAATTACTAGGTCTGGGTTGTATTCACTCACCCCCTTATGTTGCCTCACAACTGCTCTCAATGTGTAGAGGCCGAAGCTGCACTACCCTTGGTTGAGTAACTGCACTCACCCCCACCCCGGGATGCAGGAAGCACTCTCCGGGAGAAAAGGAGCAACGGTCGTGACCGGACGCCTTGGAATCGATGATGTTCGACCAGTAGTTTCCTGTGGTGAACAGCCAGCCAAAGCGGTTGTTGGCGAAGTAATTCCAGTTTCTGCCGTAATNTGGCGCGAAGGCCACGACGCAATGTCGGCAACGCTGAACGTGAAAGGCCCAGCCGAATCAACCGTCGCCGCAAAATCCAAGCGCATCACCATGCAGGTGTCGCACGATGACCCATCGCAGGTCAACAGCCTGATCGTCCCGGATGTACCTGGCGTGTGGACCTTCCGCGTCGACGCCTGGTCCGACCCAATGGCTACCTGGCGCAACGCCGTCACCAAGAAGCTGGAAGCCGGCCAGACCGAAGCGGAACTAGCTAACGACCTAGAAATCGGTGCCCGACTGTTTGAACGAGCAGCATCCGGCGCAGCAAAGGTCTACCGCCCGCACCTGCGCGAAGTAGCCACTACCCTGCGCTCCGATTCCGAATTGCGCGCCCGCATTGCCCCAGCCCTCGCCCGGGAAACCCTGCACATCCTGGAACTGCACCCAGTGCGCGACCTGCTCACCCGCGGTAAAACCCGCCGCCTGCTCGTCGAGCGCCGCGCGGCTCTCTTCGGCTCCTGGTACGAGTTCTTCCCACGGTCGACCGGCGGTGTCGACGAAAATGGCGCCCCAATTCATGGCACCTTCGCCACCGCAACGAAGGCGCTGGATCGCGTCGCTGCTATGGAATTCGATGTGGTGTACCTGCCGCCAATTCACCCAATCGGCGAGGTCAACCGCAAGGGCCGCAATAACGCGGTCACTGCGCAAGAAGGCGATTACGGTTCCCCATGGGCTATCGGCTCCAAGGACGGTGGCCACGACGCCATCCACCCTGACCTAGGCACCGAAGCAGACTTCAAGGCGTTCTTGGCCCGTGCGAAGGAACTCGACCTGGAAATTGCTCTCGACCTCGCACTGCAGTGCGCGCCGGACCACCCATGGGCCGAAGCGCACCCAGAGTGGTTCACTGTTTTGCCCGATGGCCACATTGCCTACGCAGAAAACCCACCAAAGAAGTACCAGGACATCTACCCGCTGAACTTCGACAATGACCAAAAGGGCATTTACGAAGAGATTCTGCGCGTGGTGCGCCACTGGGTCCGCCGCGGCGTAAAGATTTTCCGCGTCGACAACCCACACACCAAGCCAGGTAATTTCTGGGAATGGCTGATTTCGACCATCCACGAAACCAACCCAGAAGTCATCTTCCTGGCGGAAGCCTTCACCCACCCAGCGCGCCTCTACGGTCTGGCCAAGATCGGGTTCGCACAGTCCTACATCTACTTCCCGTGGCAAACCACCAAGAAGCAGTTGACCGGTTTCGGTGAAGAAATCGCCTCTCACGCGGACATCGCGCGCCCATCCTTGTGGGTGAACACCCCAGATATTCTGCACGCTTTCCTCGTCGAAGGTGGCCGCGCCTCCTTCTACATCCGTGCGGTCCTCGCGGCAACGATGTCGCCACTGTGGGGCATGTACTCCGGCTTTGAGCTCTACGAAAACGTCCCAGTCAAGCCAGGCTCGGAAGAGTACCTGGACTCGGAGAAGTATGAACTGCGCCCACGTGACTATGAAGCCGCACTGGAATCCGGCGATTCCATGGAGCCGTTCATCACATTCCTGAACCGCACCCGCCGCGAACACCCAGCGCTGCAACAGCTGCGGAACCTCACGTTCCACAAGACCGATAACGACAACGTCTTGGCTTACTCCAAGTTCGATGCACTGACCGGCGACAACGTCATGGTTGTCATCAACCTGGATCCGCACAATGCTCAGGAATGCACGCTGACCATCGATATGCCAGCTATCGGATTCCGCGCCGGCGACAAACTCGCTGTCACTGACCTAGTCACCAACTCGCACTTCGAATGGTCCGACGCCAACTACGTGCGTCTGGAACCATGGAGCAATGTGGCGCACATTATCGAGCTGCCTGATGTGCCTCAGCATCGCCGCGACCAGCTTGCTTGGCGAGTCAACGAAGACTACCGCCCATAGCGGAAATCACGTTTCACATAAACGTCAATAAGCCCACAATTGCATACCTGCCCACCTACCCTCTTGTCCTTGGAAGGCACCATGAACTCACTGTCCGACCCACGTCTTGGCATTCCGGAAACCGACCTGAACCGGTTGCGGCACTGCACTCACCACAACCCGCATGAGTTTTACGGCGCGCATGTCATCGACGGTGACACCGTGGTTCGTACCCGCCAGTTTGGTGCCCGGGAAGTTGTTGTTGTTACGCAGTTCGGGGATTTCAAAGCGGAAGCGCTTGGTGACGATATTTTCGCCGCTCTCGTTCCGCGCGCGGAACTCTTCGACTACCGACTGCGCGTGACCTGGGAAAACGGCACTATCGAAGAACGTGCCGACGGCTACCGCTTCATGCCGACCCTCGGCGAAGCGGACATGTACCTGATTGGTGAAGGTCGCCACGAACGACTCTGGGAAGCGCTTGGTGCGCACCCAACCAGCTACGACACCGAAATGGGCACGGTGGCAGGTACCCGCTTTGCAGTGTGGGCGCCGCATGCGCAAGGCGTGGCTGTCGTTGGTGATTTCTGCATGTGGAATGGTGCGCAGCTGCCAATGCGGTCGATGGGCTCCTCCGGTGTCTGGGAACTGTTTGTGCCAGGTGTTGGCGTGGGTGAAACCTACAAGTTTGCGATTACCACCAAGGAAGGGCACCGCCGCGACAAGGCCGACCCGATGGCGTTTGAAGCGGAAATCGCGCCGGCGACCGGTTCTGTGGTGACCAAGTCGGACTATGAATGGTCGGACGCGGAATGGCTGGATAAGCGCGCACAGACCGACTGGCAGAAGGCACCGATGAGTGTCTACGAGGTGCACCTAGGGTCGTGGCGCACCGACATGAACTACAAGAAGGCCACCACTGAACTGGTGCAATACGTCAAGGACATGGGCTACACACACGTGGAGCTGATGCCGGTGGCCGAGCACCCATTCGGCGGTTCTTGGGGCTACCAGGTGTCCGGCTACTTCGCGCCGACGTCGCGTTGGGGCACGCCAGATGAATTCCGTGCCCTGATTGATGCTTTCCACCAAGCAGGCATTGGTGTGATTATGGACTGGGTGCCAGGCCACTTCCCTAAGGATGACTGGGCGCTGGCGCGCTTTGACGGTGAAGCATGCTACGAGCACCCAGACTGGCGCCGCGGCGAGCAGAAGGAATGGGGCACGCTGGTCTTTGACTTCGGCCGCAATGAAGTCCGCAACTTTCTCTATGCCAACGCACTGTACTGGTGCGAGCAGTTCCACATTGATGGCCTGCGCGTGGATGCCGTGGCTTCCATGCTGTACCTGGACTACTCCCGTAAGGATGGTGAATGGCTTCCGAATGAGTACGGCGGCCGCGAGAACTTGGATGCGGTGCGATTCCTGCAGGAAACCAACGCCACTGTCCAGCGCGTCTTCCCTGGCGTGTTGACCATTGCGGAAGAGTCGACGTCCTGGCCGGGTGTGACTGCGCCGACGGATCAGAATGGCCTGGGCTTCAATATGAAGTGGAATATGGGCTGGATGAACGACACGTTGGAGTACTTCTCGAAGGATCCGGTGTACCGCAGCTACCACCACAACGAAGTGACCTTCTCCATGGTTTACGCCTGGTCGGAGCGGTTCGTGCTGCCGTTTAGCCACGATGAAGTGGTGCACGGCAAGGGTTCGCTGTGGGGCCGGATGCCGGGCAACGCGTGGATGAAGGCGGCGGGGCTGCGTACGCTGCTGGCCTACCAGTGGGCGCACCCAGGCAAGAAGCTGCTGTTCATGGGCCAGGAGTTTGGCCAGGTCCACGAGTGGACGGAAAAGCACAGCTTGGACTGGTCGGATATGGAAGGTTGGGAAGGCGAATTCCACCGCGGGATTAAGCAGCTGACTCAGGACCTGAACCGGGTGTACGCGGAGAACCCGGCGCTGTGGACTCGCGACAATGATCCGCGTGGTTTCAGCTGGATTAACGCCGATGACTACCAGAACAGTGTGCTGTCCTTTGTGCGCTACGGCGATGACGGTTCAGCGATTGCCTGCGTGTTTAACCTGTCGGGTACCAGCCACGATGCGTATCGGATCGGTCTGCCACACGCGGGTCAGTGGGCCGAGATTTTGAACACTGACGCGGCGGTGTACGAAGGCGACAACCAGGGCAACTCTGGTCTGCGAGTGGCTACCGATTACGGCTGGAACCACTTCCCGTACTCCACGGAGTTGGTGCTGCCGAAGATGTCGGCGGTGTTCCTGAAGTACGAAGGCTAGTGCGCTAGATTCGAACGCCCGGTTCCGTCATTTGTATGGGGCCGGGCGCTTTTTGACGTTTAGATAGAATGCATGTTCTATTTTCTGAGCTTTCCGGCGGTCGTTCCGTCGCAAAGCCCTGATACAGTCGAACGCATGAACGACCTAAGGAAACCGCACCCACCGCAAACTTTCCAGGCGCACTTTCTACCGCCAGGCAGCGTGACGCAGCGACGCTGGTCAATTGAAACCACGATTGACCCCGCTACCTGCGTGATGCTGCAGCGCAACCAACACACGTTGGATTTAGCTATGTTGCTGACCCCGCCGACGTTGGAAACGAGCTTCGACGAACATTTTCGCGAATTCGGCGCGCATCTGGGGCTAGCACGTTGGCAGTTCGAGAAGTACGCCACTATTGGGTGGGCATTAACTAGGCTGCCGCTGCTACGGCACTTTTTACGGTACCGGCCGATTCTTAATTTTGACCATTTACGCCACATTGCTGACACAGTATTTCCGCTTATTGACGAAGTGACGCTGGCTGAGCTGGACCTACATTTGGCGGAGTGGCTGGAGCCTCGCATTGAGAATCAGGCGCTGCCAACTCCGCGGACACTGCTGAATTTTTTAAAGCGCGTCATGGAGGAAGTCGACCCAAATTTTCGGCCGATTGATCCGAAGGAGGAGAACGCGCGAGAGAAGCAGGACGAGCGGAATGAGCAGCAGCGAAGGCGTCGTGAAGGCGAATATCACGTTGATGACCGCGATGAAGGCACCTCTACGTTCTATCTGACGCTAGCTAAGGGCGACGCAGAGCTGGTGGTCACCGCGGTGAATAAGCTGGCGACGCGTGAGGGGATAACAAAGGCTCAGGCATTGCTGAGCTTGGTTCTGGGTAATGCGTCGATTTCGACGACGCTGCACCTATATGCCAACTCGGATGTGCCGATGGTGTGGACTGAGCGGCTTGGCTGGTTGCGGCCGCATGTTGCTGCGCCGCTGCTGGAGCAACTTATCGGTGTGGATGTACTGGGAGCTTCGGTGCCTGCTGCTACCGAATCTTATGTGCCGACCGCAGAGCAGCAACGATATGTGCGCGCCCGTGATGGCGTGTGCCGAGCTCCTGGGTGCGATGTGCCGGCGCATCGATGCGAAATCGACCATATTGTGCCGTTTGATGCCGGCGGAGAAACCGATGTCACTAACCTGCACTGTTTGTGCAAGGCGCATCACCAGCTGAAGACAGCGCGATACTCGCATCTGATTATGGCGTTTTCGGGTGTGCAGGTTTGGGCGAATACGAATGATGACTCACTGACCTATACCGTTCCGCAGGGGCCGCTGACGAAGCACTACCCTGTGCTGCAGTTCAATCACATGCAGCAGGCTCAAGCAGAACGGGTGCAGGAGCACAATCGTCGTCGCGCCGAAGCTGCTGCAGAAGCTGCATCCGACGCGGCTGCCGATGCTGCTGCCGACGATTGCGCGAGCTGCGGCGAACCACCGTTCTAGGGTGCAGTGGTCATACAGCGCAGCGGACTAATACAGCGCAGAAGCCATCTTCTGCCGAGCCGCGACAATCTCCGGAGCTGCCGCATCAAAACCGTCGAAGTATGCCAGCAATGCATCCTTCGCCGCGATCTTTTCCTTACCAGAGGTGTGCTGCATGACCCGGACCACAACATCGAATGCCGCAGGGAGTTGACCAATAAGAATCAGTTCATCAGCAGCTGCGATTGCAGCATCGAGATTGCCAGGGGCTGCTTCAGACGCAGCCACGGCATCCGCAAGTGGATCCGCGGATTCTGGACGAGCAGCCTGCCGCTGCAGAATCTGCGCATGCAAGCGCATCGCCTTGGCGCCGTCATTCTTCGGGTCCTGCTCGAGAACTGCGTTGTACTCAGCGATTGCAGTGTCATAGTCGCCATTAGCCAGCGCTTCGTCTGCCACAGCGAACTGCTGATTCGCGCCTGCGCCAGCCCCACCGACACCGCCCGCGCCAACACCGCCAGCCCCGCCAGCCATGCCAGCATCGTCCCCGGCGCTCTGCGTCCCCGGTGCAGCCATGCGAGTGCCTTCCGGCAGTCCCTGCAGCTGCGGACCAACCTGCGAAATCACTTGGCCAACCCACACCGAAATCTGCTCCGCTGGCTGCACACCTGGCAGCACCGCCACCGGCTGCCCCGCTGCCCACGCAATCAGCAACGGCACCGACTGCGCCCCCACTGCCTGGGCCATCGCCGCGGCAAGTTGCTGCTGAGTTTCAGCGTTCAGGTACCCAAAAATAAACGCAAGATTGCTTTCAGACGCCAGCTGCTCCAGCTGACTGCGCATCGTTTCGCTCTCTGGCAACGACGGCGCCCCCAGCAGCATCACCACGGGAACTTGCTGCGAACGAATCGCAACCTCCGCCTCCAAGTTCTGCTGAGAAATTTCCAGATACGGTGCCAAGCCCGCACCCCGCGGTCCAGCATTCTTAGCAGCAGCAGCCTTCGCTTCAGCGCGTTGCTTCACGGCAGCAAGGTCAACGGCGCCAGCGGCAAAACGTGATGGTTCAGTCATACGGACATCGTATCGCAGAGCACTTTAGCCCCGCCGCTGCCAGCAACCCCGATGCCAATGCCGCCGGTCATCCTCGCGGTAGCCCCATTCCACCGGCCACGCCACAATGTGCGCCACTCCCGGCGGAATTTCTTGTTGGCAGCCCGGGCATCGGTACCACTTCACGGCCCGCGCAGAAGGCACGATGCGCACATAAAAGTCCTCCGCAGCCAGCTTCCCCGGCCCAGCTTCGGTGCGAACCCCCATCAACTGGGCCCCGTCCCGAGGCAGCGCCCGCCCCGCGCCGAAGTTCCCCGACCGACCGCCATATCCCCCGCGACCGCCATTATTATGCCGACCGTTTCTACGCTTCCCGCGCCCCACCGTGCACCGCCCCTCCCTTCGAACCAGCTACCTAGAACAGACGCAGTTCATCCGATTCCACACCGCGCATCTCGTCGTAGTCGAGCGTCACGCATCGAATCCCGCGGTCTTCCGCCAGGGTCCGAGCCTGCGGCTTAATCTCCTGCGCCGCGAAAATTCCCTCCACCGGCGACAACAAGCTATCCCGGTTAAGCATCTCCAGATAGCGCGTCAGCTGCTCCACGCCGTCGATACCGCCGCGTCGCTTGACTTCAATCGCCACAGTCTTGCCGTCGCCATCGCGCCCAAGAATATCCACCGGCCCCAGCGCGGTTGGGTATTCCCGGCGAATCAGGCGGTAACCGTCACCAAGCCGATCCATCTGTTCCGCCAGCAACTCCTGCAGGTGGTCTTCCACGCCGTCTTTCACCAACCCTGGGTCCTCCCCCAGTTCGTGCTCGGAGTCGTGATGAATCTGCGCGATGGTAATCCGCAGCTGCTCGCCCTTTTTGTTCTCTACAATCCACAGCGCCTCGCCGGTTTCCTCACCGGCCTCGTCCAGCACAGGTTGTTCCTTCAGGTCGCAGGGCGGCGTCATCCAGTTCAGCGGCTTGTATGCGCGGTCGTCGGCATGAATACTCACCGACCCGTCCGCTTTGACCATCAGCAGGCGTTCCGACATCGGCAGGTGAGCCTGCAGTCGGCCGACATAATCCACAGAACAGGTAGCAATGACAAGACGCATGGGCACCACAATACAGGGCACCGAAAATGGCCGGTAACCCGTTGTTAATTGGTTAGTTGTGCTTATTGACGTATTGGGGCCGGCAACACATCCGAGCCCGCGAAAACGCTAGTACTTGTGCTTCGAGCGCTGCTGCAGCTTATGCCAGTACTGCGACTTCGACGGCATCACAGTACGCGACGACGGGGCGGATTCCACCCACGCCACAAACGCTGTGTATGCCGGAGTGTCCACCGCAATTTCGTACTCTTCACCCTCATTGGTGATGAGCGTGACTACCTGCGTATCTGGGTCCATGAAGGAACGTTCCGACGTAGACAGTGCCCGAGGTTTCGAAAGCTCTGAATCTGGCCGAGAAATACACAAATCAGCGCCCGGTCGCAGCGAACGCAGGCGATACACCTTCAAATGATCTTCCCGGAAAATGACAACGGCATGGCGCCAATCCGATGAAGACCCGCCAGCCTTCCGAATCAAAACAGCCATGCCATTTGAACGCAGCACACCGAAGCGCCACAACCCGATTGCGGCCATGACAAGCAGGGAGATGACAACTAAACAAAGAACGATTGTTTCCATCTCGACCTCTCGACCGAACTGAGACTATTCACCTTGAACCGTCTAGGTATAGCTATCAAGGGTACACAGTCTGCGGTAGCGAGCCAAACGGCCAAATAAACGTCAATAAGCCCAAAAATGCCGAAATGCCCCGGCCTGCCTTTTACAGCAAACCAGGGCACTACGGGGGCGAAGTCGGTCGTGAAGGACCGGGAGCCGGGATTACTTCTCCTGAGCGCGAGCCAGAGCACGCTTCTCGGCATCAGCCAAGTCGCGGTCCTTTTCGTCCTCAGAATCAGCCAAGGCCTCGACTTCGGCAGTCGAAACTTCCGAAGCCCACTTGGCCACTTCGGCCAGAACGGTGATCTTCTCCGTGGACACGGAGAGGAAGCCGCCCTGAACCGCGGCGACCAGCTTCTCGCCATCAGCAGTGCGGATAACCACCACACCGTTGTCTACGAGCTGGCCGAGGAAGGGCTCGTGGCCCGGAAGCACGCCGATCTCACCTTCCAGGGTCTGAGCCGTCACGGAAGTGGCAGTGCCCTCCCAAAGCTTGCGCTCGACGGCGACCAATTCAGCGGCGATTTCAGCCATGTTCCGTCACTCCCCTACTTCTTCATCTCGGCGTACTTCTTCTCGACATCGTCGAGACCACCCAGACCGTCGAAGGCCATTTCTGGGTAAGCGTCAAAGTCGCCCTTGCAGATACGGTCGAAGGCTTCGATGGTGTCCTTCAGAGGGACGTAAGAACCTGGCAGACCGGTGAACTTCTGCGCAACGAAGAAGTTCTGGCCGAGGAAGCGCTGCAGACGACGTGCACGAGACACGGTGATCTTGTCTTCTTCACCCAGTTCGTCCATACCCAGGATGGCGATGATGTCCTGCAGTTCCTTGTTCTTCTGCAGGATGTGAATAACCTGCTGAGCAACGCGGTAGTGCTCGGCACCAACGATGCCTGGCTCCAGGATGCGGGAGGTCGAGGTGAGTGGGTCCACTGCTGGGTAAATACCCTTAGAAGCAATGGAACGCGACAGCTCGGTGGTGGCATCCAGGTGCGCGAAGGTGGTGGCTGGGGCTGGGTCGGTGTAGTCGTCGGCAGGGACGTAAACGGCCTGCAGCGAGGTAATCGACTTACCCTTGGTCGAGGTAATGCGTTCCTGCAGCACACCCATTTCGTCAGCCAGAGTTGGCTGGTAACCCACAGCGGAAGGCATACGACCCAGCAGGGTCGAAACCTCAGAACCGGCCTGGGTGAAACGGAAGATGTTGTCAATGAACAGCAGCACGTCCTGGTGCTGAACATCGCGGAAGTACTCCGCCATGGTCAGGCCGGACAGTGCGACACGCATACGGACTCCAGGAGGCTCGTCCATCTGGCCGAAGACCAGAGCAGTGTCCTGCAGCACGCCCATCTCTTCCATTTCCAGGAAGAGGTCGGTGCCTTCACGGGTACGTTCACCCACACCCGCGAACACGGAAGTACCGGAGAACTCACGTGCAATACGGGTGATCATTTCCTGAATCAGAACGGTCTTACCGACACCGGCACCACCGAACAGACCAATCTTGCCACCCTTAACGTAAGGGGTCAGCAGGTCAATGACCTTAATACCGGTCTCGAGGATTTCAGTCTTACCTTCGAGCTGGTCGAACGCAGGTGGTTCGCGGTGGATGGACCACTGCTCACCATCGCGGCCGGTGCCTGGGGCGTCCAGGCAGTCGCCCAGAGCGTTGAAGACGTGGCCCTTAACAACGTCACCAACTGGGACGGAGATTGGGTGGCCGGTGTCCACAACAGCAGCGCCACGGACCAGACCATCGGTAGGTGCCATGGAAATGGTACGAACCAGGTTGTCGCCGAGGTACTGAGCGGTTTCGAGGGTAATGGTCTTTGCCACGGACGGGAGGGTGACCTCCACGTGCAGGGCGTTGTACAGCGCAGGCAGTTCGCCGCGTGGGAATTCCACGTCAACAACTGCACCGATAACACGGACGACTCGACCGTTGGACGCGGTCGTGGTGTCCTGCTCAGAAAGAGCGGTGCTCATATCTAGTCACTTTCTCCACTGTCGTCCAGCGCATCGCTGCCGCCGACGATTTCGGTAATTTCCTGGGTAATTTGCGCCTGACGGGCCTGGTTTGCAACGCGGGACAGGTCCTTGACCAGCTCGGTTGCGTTGTCGGTTGCAGACTTCATCGCGGTACGACGAGCTGCGGACTCCGACGCCGATGCCTCCAGCATGAACGCGTACAGGGTACGCGACACGTACTGCGGCAGCAGGGCATCCATCAGGGTTTCTGCGTCTGGCTCGAAGTCGTAGTCCGGGGTTGGCTGTTCCACGTCAGTTAGAGCGGAGTCACCGATGGACATTTCTTCGGTCTCAATCACAGGAACCAGTGGCAGCAACTGGTGTGCAGTTGCAACCTGGCTCAGCATGGACTTGAACTCGGTGTACACAACGTGCACCTGGTCAAAGCCCTGGATTGGCGTTCCGTCAGTGCGGACACCGTCGCGCCACTTAGCTTCGCCCTCCGAGGAGGCGAGAAAGCCGTCAATCATGTGGCGACGCACGTCGTGGGTTGCTGCCCAAGCAGGATCCTGGGAGAAACCTTCCCACGTGCCGGCAAGTGGTTCGCTACGGAAGTCAAAGTAGTCAATGCCCTTACGGCCAGTGACGTAGTAGACGGTTTCGTAGCCCTCATCTTCCAGCAGCGCACGCAGCTCTTTAGCCTTTTTCAGCACGTTGTGGTTGTAGCCACCGCACATGCCACGGTCACTGGTGACAACCAAGATGGCCGCCCGCTTACCGTTCTCACGCTCGCGCAGCATTGGGTGCTCCAGCGAGGATGCCGATGCCAGGCGCTCAACCACATTCGTGATTTCCTGAGCGTATGGCAGGGAGTCGGCAACCCGGCGCTGAGCCTTGGTGATGCGCGAGGTGGCGATCAGTTCCTGAGCTTTAGTGATCTTCTTCGTCGAGTTGACCGACTTAATGCGGCTTCGAAGCTCTCGAATACTAGCCATTCGCTATCGCCTCCCTTCCTTGTTGATTACGGTCATTCGGCTCACAAACCTACTTCGAGGCCTGCTTGCGGGTAACCGTGATCTTCTGCTTTTCGACGTCAGCAGCATCCAACGCATCAACTTCAGGCTCGTTGATGACAGGGGTGCCATCAGTGGTCTGGAACTGACGCTTGAAAGCTTCGGTCGCCTTCAGCATTGCGGAACGAGATGCATCGTCAAATGCCTTGCCGCCAGCGATAGCTTCGTACACTTCTGGAGCGGATTCGCGGATGTACTCCTGAACCTCAGCTTCGAAGCGACGGATGTCTTCGACTGGAATGGAGTCGAACTCGCCCTGGTTAGCCAGTTCGATGGAAACCATCTGGAACTCGACCGACTGTGGCTTGTTTTCGTCCTGCTTCAGCAGCTCGACCAGACGCTGGCCACGCTCCAGCTGAGCCTTCGATGCGTCATCCAGGTCAGATGCGAAGGTAGCGAATGCTTCCAGGTCGCGGTATGCGGCCAAGTCCAGACGCAGGTTACCGGAAACCTTCTTCATACCCTTGGTCTGGGCAGCGCCACCCACACGGGAGACGGAAATACCGACGTTAATTGCCGGACGGACACCCTGGTTGAACAGGTCGGATTCCAGGAAGACCTGGCCGTCGGTAATCGAAATAACGTTGGTAGGAATGAAGGCCGAGACGTCGTTTGCCTTGGTCTCAATGATTGGCAGAGCGGTCAGGGAACCAGCGCCCATGTCGTCGCTCAGCTTCGCTGCACGTTCCAGCAAGCGGGAGTGCAGGTAGAAGACGTCACCTGGGTAAGCTTCGCGGCCTGGTGGGCGGCGCAGCAGCAGGGAAATCGCACGGTAGGCTTCAGCCTGCTTGGTCAGGTCGTCAAAGATGATCAGGACGTGGTTGCCCTGGTACATCCAGTGCTGACCCAGTGCAGCACCGGTGAATGGTGCGAGCCACTTGAAACCAGCAGAGTCAGATGCTGGGGCAGCAACGATGGTGGTGTAATCCAGCGCACCGTTTTCCTCCAGGGTGCGGCGAACCGCAGCAATGGTGGAACCCTTCTGACCGATAGCGACGTAGATGCAGCGCACCTGCTTGGTCTTGTCGCCAGATTCCCAGTTGGCCTTCTGGTTCAGGATGGTGTCGATGCAGACTGCGGTCTTACCAGTCTTACGGTCACCAATGATCAGCTGACGCTGACCGCGACCGATTGGGGTCATCGCATCGATAGCCTTCATACCGGTCTGCATTGGCTCTTCAACCGGCTGACGCTGCAGCACGGAAGGGGCCTGCAGTTCCAGCACGCGCTCTTCTTCAGCTTCAATTTCGCCCAGGCCGTCAATCGGCTGGCCGAGTGGGTTGATGACGCGGCCCAAGAACTTGTCACCGACTGGCACGGAAAGCACGTCGCCGGTGCGCTTGACCTCGTCACCCTCCTTCAGAGTTTCAAATTGTCCAAGGACAACAACACCAATACGGTCTGCTTCGAGGTTCTGAGCAACGCCGATGACGCCGCCCGGGAACTCGAGCAGTTCGTTGGTCATAACCGATGGCATGCCAGAAACCTGGGCAATACCGTCGGCAGCACTAATCACTACTCCAACCTCCTCACGGGAGGCCTCCGGGGAGTAGCTCGAGGTGTAGTTCGCAATAGCGCTACGGATCTCGTCGGAGGAGATCGTCAGCTCCGCCATGTTCTTCCTGCTCTCGTCTGTTATTCCAGCAAAATTTGTCTATGTGGTGTCGCGGTCTCGCTACTTAAGCGAGGTCGCGACGCAGCTGTGCAAATTTGTTTGCAAGGCTGCCGTCAATGATTTCGTCGCCAACGCGGATGACCAGCCCACCGAGGAGGCTGGGGTCAACCTCGGTCTGGATGGACATTTCGCGGCCGTAGATGCGGTTCAACTTTTCGCGCAGGGTCTGTTCCTGTGCGTCAGTCAGCGCAGTTGCGGCGATTACTCGTGCAACCGTGCGATCGTTTTGGCCAGCGGCCAGCTCCGCGAGGGAGGCGAGATCATCGACCGGATTTTTGTCTGGTCGGCCGACTGCCTGCAGTGCCAGAGCTTCAGTAACCGCAGTTACCTTGCCGTAGAGCACCTTGGCTAGCAGATCACGCTTGGCGGCGGAGGTGGAATTCTTGTCCGTAAGCAGCTGTACTAGCTGCGGCTGTGCGTCCAAAGTCCGGCCCAGGCGGAAGAGTTCTTCTTCTACCTGAGGCAGCTGTCCCTGAGCTGCTGCGGAACGGAGCAGGGCGTGACGGCCCATGCGTACCAGTCCTGCGCGCATCTCACGAGGGTTGGACCAGACCTGTGCTGCGGCATCTGCGACTGCGGTAAGCGCCTCTGGCGAAACCTTGCCTTCAAATACCGTGCGAACCAGGCCAGAGCGCTGTTCGGCGGTAGCCGAAGAGTCGGCTGCCGCGACACGCAGGCCGCGGTCGGCGTCGAGAAAATCGACAACCTCGAACAACTCGGTACCGGTCTGTGCGGCAACAGGAATCGGGTTTGCAGAACCGTCAATGATCTCATTAACGCGCTGCAACGCGACTTCTAGTGCTTCGCGGCTCGCTGCGTGCATGTCGCTCACTTCCCTGCCACTGCCACGTCGTCGAGCTCACCGAGGAACTTGTCAATGGTCTCAGACTTCTTGAGGTCATCAGACAGTTCACGGCCGAGGAGACGTTCTGCGAGGTTAACCGAGTTCATGCCCATTTCACGGCGAAGATCAGTGATGACCTGCTCGCGCATAGCCTGCAGCTGCTTCTCACCGCTGGCGATGATTCGGTTGTTTTCCTCGTTAGCCTTGTCAGTGGCTTCGGCGATAATCTTCTGTCCCTGTTCGCGGGCCTCTTCACGAATCTTGTTCGCTTCCTGGCGTGCTTCCGCGAGCTGGGAGTTGTACTTGTCCAGGGCAGCCTTAGCTTCAGTCTGAGCAGCTTCAGCGCGCTCAATACCGCCTTCGATGCGGTCCTCACGCTCGGCCAGAACCTCCTGGAACTTCGGAATGATGAACTTCCAGAAGACCCAGAGGATGACCAGGAATGGAATGAGGGACCAGACGATGTCGTAAGACGCAGGCAGCAGTGGGCCGACTGGGTTGTCTAGCGGGAGGGATTCACCCTCAGCCGCGAGAAAGTAAATGTTCGTCATTGGAGTCCTCTCCTTGGGATTTCGGTCTTGTTAAAAGACGCGAATTAGAAGAGGAAGCCGGCGACCAGAGCGATCAGTGCGAGGGCTTCGACGAAGGCGATACCCAGGAACATGGTGGTCTGCAGCTTGCCGGCCATTTCAGGCTGGCGGGCCATGCCCTCCAGAGCCTTGCCGACGAGGATGCCGATGCCGATACCTGGGCCGATGGTGGCGATGCCGTAGCCGAGTGCACCGAGGCCGGTGATGGTGGATTCTGCAGCGTCCTGGGCGAGGATGAGTTCGTTCATGGTTATTGCATTCCCTTTCAGGTTGCCTGACCGTCTTTCGGTTCAGGCGTTAAGGCATGTTGGTGAAGGAGCGATATTCAGTTAGCGACCGGCTTCCCCGCGGGGCTCGAGGGGACGACCGAATCAGTGTTCGTCAGCGTGCAACGACAATTCGATGTAGACGGCGGTCAGCAGAGCAAAGATGTATGCCTGCAGAACCACAATCATGAGTTCGAAAAGGGTGAACGCAACGGCAGCCAGCACGGTTGCACCAGAAATCACGGTCCAAGCGTTGAACTGCCAGAAGAAGAAGTTCGTGGCAGCGAACAGAAGAACCAGAATGATGTGACCAGCCAGCATGTTGGCCATCAGACGAAGAGTCAGAGTGACCGGACGCAGGATGAACGTCGAGAGGAATTCGATCGGCACAACCAAGAAGTGCAAGAAGAAAGGCAAGTTTGGAATGACGAGCGAAGACTTAACGTACTTGAAGAAGCCGTAGCGGGAGGCACCGGCCCACACCATGGCGACATAACCAACCAGAGCCATCACCAACGGGAACGCAATACGAGCGTTCGGGGAAATGTTCAGACCTGGAATGATTGTCGGCAGGTTTGTGAAGACGGTGGCGA
Organism: Corynebacterium ulceribovis DSM 45146; assembly: GCF_000372445.1. GTDB lineage: Bacteria > Actinomycetota > Actinomycetes > Mycobacteriales > Mycobacteriaceae > Corynebacterium > Corynebacterium ulceribovis. Next base: position 622,088 of record NZ_AQUY01000001.1, on the reverse strand, counting down.
AGAAGATGGTTGCCAGCAATGGAAGGTAGCGGCGACCAGCCTTCTTACCGAGAATTGTCTCGGCAATCTGCACCCGCACGAAGTCAAGTGCGATTTCTGCGACGTTCTGAAGACCACGCGGAATCACCTTTGGATTACGCATGGCAATGAGGAAAAAGGCCAACAGCAGAACGATCATCAAAAGACGAACGAACACCAGTCGGTCCACGGCGAAGACACCGCCGGCGAATTCTGTAAGCCACAGACCGCCGTTATCCCCGTAGTGCCCCGGGAAAATTTCGTTTCCCAATTCAGGCGTATGGAATTCGCCCTTCATGGAAAGTGTTGTAACGCTCAGCGTTCTCTCCCGTGTTCGGGCCGCTAACCAAATGATTAGCGGTGCGATGGACATCTTTAGAAAACGCGACCGCCGCGGACTCCGTCGCACATCTGCGCAGCGGTCACTCGGACTCACTCCTCCGTCAGCGGTAAATCACTGTAGCCACCGGCTCTAGATTCATTCCGCAGCTTTGTCGCTTTGTCCATCGGTCAGACTATCAGCATTTCGATTCGGTAACTGAAACGAGATACCCCATGCAGATGCGATACCTTTATTACCGATTCTTTATCGGCAGCTCACAGGGGGTTTAAGCGACTCTACGACAATTTCCCGGCACTGTGAGTTGGCTCTAGGGGTAGTAAATGGGGGGGAATATTTTAAGTGTTTACGTAAGTCACACGACTGGTAATTACGCCATATGCCTCAACAACAATGGTCACCAAGGTCACTGCGATTACTGTCACGCCAAAGGCTGGACGGTCGTAGAAGGTCATGTCCTTGAGCACCGAGAAGATCACAAGTAGCACTACGATTTTCAGCAGCCAGCTGCCCAAAACCACCACGCCGGTAATCATGACGTCAGTACGCGCAGTGGCGAACACTGACAGGGCCGTAGCCAAAACGAAACCACCCCCGATGGCACCGCCAAGGAGCACACCCCAGATACCAGGGAGATCGCGCAGACCCCCCCAGACGGCAAGGGAAATGATGGTGATTACGATGGCGGCCCATGCGCCGAATTTCAGGGCTCGTTCTAGTGGGCGGCGGTGGTCATCGAAGTCCTCATCGTTGATGAGATCCGCGCCCAAGTCGTCTATTGAAGAATGTTCAGTATCCGTCACGTCTTCAGACTTTACTCACCCGTAGGTGACGGTTGCACTGGGCGGCCCGACGAAGGGTGCTTCGGGGTCTGATTCCGCATCTGACGCCACCCCGGCAAGAAAGTAAATAACGTTGCGCCAATAATCCCGAGCCCAAAGCCCACCACTACGAACTTCGCTGGGAACATAGTGGTGCCCACGGCAGCGAACGCCACAACCGACACCCAGGTGCACAGCACGAGGACCACACGACGGTGAGAATGCCCCATATCAAGGAGTCGGTGATGCAAATGCATTTTGTCCGCAGAAAAAGGTGAGAGCCCTTTCGATGTTCGCCGGACAATGGCCAACAGTAAGTCCAGCACCGGGACAGACACCGCCGCGGCGACAATAATGAAAGGCGAAATCAGGGCAACAACGTCCGCTGTACCGTACATCGCCAAGCTGAGCCTGCCGGAGGCAGACACAGAGGCGGCAGACAGCAGTAAGCCAATGAGCATCGCACCGGAGTCGCCCATAAAAATCCGCGCCGGTTCAAAATTGTGTGGCAAAAAGCCCAAGCACATGCCGACTAGAGCCGCAGAAATCATTGCCGGCGGATAAGCCGACACTGCCCCACCTTGGTCATGCAGCACCGTCAGCGAATACAACAGAATCGCCAAGGCGGCGATCAATCCCAAACTGGCCGCCAGACCATCAAGGCCGTCGACGAAGTTGATTGCGTTAATCAAGGTAACCGTCAACAGCACCGTCAAAATGGTGGACAACACCGGATCCAACACCACCGTGGTGCCGCCGCCAATAAACGGAATGTAGAACAGATAGCCTGATAGGCCCATCATGCTCATCACTAGCGCCGCGACAATCTGGCCAACCAGCTTCGTGATGGCGTCCAAGTCAAAAATGTCGTCCAAAATACCGACACCAACAATGATGAAACTAGCCACCAGCACCGCAAGCATATCTGGGGTGACCGGCGGAAATCCGCGAGTCAACGCGGGCAATAGCTGCGCCATCAGCCAAGCAGCAAGAAAACCGGTGAACATTGCCACCCCGCCCAGCCGGGGCTTAGGGATGGTGTGCACGTCGCGGGCGCGTGGGTCGTCTAACACTCCCATGCGCACCACAATCCAGCGCACAATGCCAGTGGTGAGGTAGGTGGTTGCCGCAGCGATAAGGACGACAAGTGCAATTTCGCGCAGCGGAACACCGGCTCCCCCAGTTGATGCAGCTAGGAGAACCGGTTCAGCAGCAGCGGCGCGCACAGTCACAGGCAGGCGAGCCCCTTACTAGTAGCTCGAGCCGTGACGCAGCGCGTTCGGGTCCTTGTTCAAGACCTCCCCGATCTGCTCCGCAGACAAGGCACCTTCACGCAAAATGCGTGGTTCGTCGCCCGAAAGGTCCACAATCGTCGATGGCTCACCAATGTCGGCCGGCCCACCGTCGAGGTATACCGACACTTCACTGCCCAGCTGCTGCTTCGCCCGGATGCAGGTCGTCGCAGGGGCCGAACCGGAAATATTCGCCGAAGACACACCCATTGGGCCGGTCTCCCGCAGCAATTCAATCGCCACTGGATGAAGCGGCATCCGCAGCATCACCGTGCCGCGGGTATCACCCAAGTTCCATGGCAAGCTCGGCGCTTGGTGCACCACCAGCGACAGCGAACCTGGCCAAAACGCTTCCACCAGGGTGCGCATTGCGGGGGTTACTTCGCGAACAAGGCCGTCGACGGTATCCCAAGAGCCAATCAAAACTGGTACCGGCATGTCCGGACCGCGGTGCTTAGCTCGCAGCAACGATGCCACCGCATCATTGTTGAACGCGTCGCAGCCAATGCCGTAGACGGTGTCGGTTGGCAGCACCACTAGGCGGCCGCCGCGAACCGCAGCTACGGCCGCGGCAATGGCATCGTCGTGTACCTCTGGGTCGAAAGTCTCGTAGACCTGACTCATTGTTCTTCAGACTCCCCTACTTCTTGACTTTTCGGAAGGTAACGCGCAGTTGTAAATCTATCGCGGCCGGCTAGGTCGCGGTGGGTTGTGATGTCAGCAAACACACCGGCTGCGGACATCAGATCGGACACATCCGCGCCCGAATCGTCATCATGCTCAATACCAACCACACCGCCTGGTGCCAACAGTTCCACAATAGTGCGCAACATTGGCCGAATGACATCCAAACCATCCGAACCACCGAAGACCGCATGGCGCGGATCAACCGCAACCTCTGGGCTGACCTCAGTGCCATCCGGAACATACGGCGGGTTGCTCACGACCACCTGCGCCCGGCCCTTCAGGTGGGAAAAGCGCGCCGAATCAGTCACATCAGCCTGCGCAAACCGCACATGGTGGGTATCACGCCACCGCGACAGCTGCGCGCGCAAATTCTTCTCCGCCCAATCCAGCGCCGTCGGATCCAGCTCCACACCAATAACTTCGGCATCAGGCACTAAATCCGCAATAGCCAGCGCGATGGCACCAGAACCAGTACACAGGTCAAACACCAGCGGCCGTTCATCCGGCGCCGTCGGCAGTTCCTGCAACTGTTGCACTGCCCAATCAACGAGCAGCTCGGTTTCCGGGCGCGGGATAAACACCCCCGGCCCCACCTTCAGCTCAATGCCAATCATGGGGGCAGTGCCCAAAATATGTTGCAATGGTTCGCGCATCAGGCGACGCGCCACTAGGTTCGGCAGCTCCGTCAGCAGTGGCGAGTCTTTCGGAACGGTCTCGTTGTGCTGCAGCATCAGCTGCCCGTCATCCCAGCCAGTGACCGCTTGCACCAGCAGCCGAGCTTCGGCGGCAGCGGATTCAATGCCCACTGCCGCGAGGTCTTCCGTCACGGTGGACACGATGCCGCGCACCGTGGTTCCACGGGAAAACACGTGCTTACTCAGCTTCCAATCGTGCTGCGCGCTCTGCGTCAGACAGCGCCTTGAGCAGGTCATCTAGCTGACCGTCCAGCACCTGGTCCAGGTTGTGGGCCTTGTAACCAATGCGGTGGTCGGTGATGCGGTTTTCCGGCCAGTTGTAGGTGCGGATGCGCTCAGAGCGGTCGGCGGTACGAACCTGCGCTGCGCGACCTTCCGCGGCTTCGGCCTCGGCGGCTTCTTCCTGCAGCTGCTGCAGACGAGCGGCCAACACCTGCATGGCGCGGGCGCGGTTCTGAATCTGCGAGCGTTCCTTCTGACAGGTCACCACTAGGCCAGTTGGCAGGTGGGTAATGCGTACGGCGGAGTCAGTGGTGTTCACGCCCTGACCGCCCTTACCGGAGGATCGGTACACATCGACGCGAATGTCCTTCTCGTCAATCTGCACATCTTCGACTTCATCCGGTTCTGGGTACACCAGCACTGCGGCGGCAGAGGTTTGAATTCGCCCCTGCGATTCAGTTACTGGGATGCGCTGCACGCGGTGAACGCCACCTTCGAACTTGAAGACCGACCAAGCTCCGTCTCGCGAAGGCTGCTTCAGACGCATGGACATGGTCATGTCCTTTACGCCGCCCAAGTCCGATTCGGACAGGCCCAAGATTTCCACTGCGAAACCGTGCTTTTCGGCGTAGCGCTGGTACATGCGTGCCAGTTCGCCAGCAAAGAGTGCGGCTTCTTCGCCACCGGCACCGGACTTAATCTCCATGACGATGTCATCACCGTCGTGTGGGTCGCGTGGGGCCAGCAGGTCAGCTAGCTCAGTTTCGAGCTTTTCAAACTCTGCCTGCAGACGGTCCGCCTCGGCAGCAAAGTCGCTGTCTTCGTGGGCCATTTCCCTGGCGTCGGCAAGATCCGCCCGGGTTTGTTCCAGTTTTTTGTGCGTATTGACGATAGGTTGCAGCTCGTTGAATCGTTTGCCAACTTTTCGAGCACGCTTTGCGTCATTGTGCAGGTCTGGGTCAGCGAGCTGAGCTTCCAAACCCTGATATTCGGCTAGGTAATCGTCAACAATGCTCACACCTGATGTGTCAGCCATTACAGCTCCTTATCCAACATGTCGTCGATGTCGACGTCTTCTGCCATCGGAGCGGAAGAGGCGATCTGAGTGAGGAATTCGAGGTTAGTCTTCGACTTCTTCAGCTGCTTAATCAGGGTGTCGATGGCCTGCTGGCTATCCAGGCCAGAAAGAATGCGGCGGAGCTTGTGCATCACGCGGGCTTCTTCTGGGGCTAGGAGCAATTCATCCTTACGGGTACCGGAAGGTCCCACGTCCACGGCTGGGAAGACGCGGCGTTCAGAGATCTTGCGGTCCAGCTTGAGTTCCGCGTTACCGGTGCCCTTGAACTCTTCGAAGATAACGGTGTCACCAGCAGAACCGGTCTCCACCATGGCGGTAGCGATGATGGTCAGCGAGCCGCCTTCTTCAATGTTGCGGGCAGCACCGAGGAAACGCTTCGGCGGGTACAGCGCGTTGGAGTCCACACCACCGGACAGGATGCGTCCGGAAGCTGGCGAAGAGTTGTTGTACGCGCGGCCCAGACGAGTAATGGAGTCGAGCAGCACGACGACGTCCTGACCCATTTCGACCAAGCGCTTGGCACGTTCAATCGCCAATTCCGCGACGACAGTGTGGTCTGATGGCGGACGGTCGAAGGTGGAAGCAATAACTTCACCGCGAACGCTGCGCTGCATATCCGTCACTTCTTCAGGACGTTCGTCAACAAGCACAACCATCAGGTAGCACTCTGGGTTGTTGGTGGCGATTGCGTTGGCAATGTTCTGCAGAATGGTCGTCTTACCCGCCTTCGGCGGCGACACAATCAGCGCACGCTGGCCCTTACCAATCGGCATGATGAGGTCAATCACGCGGGTGGTGAGGATTTTCGGTTCGGTTTCCAGGCGCAGGCGGCGGTTCGGGTACAGCGGAGTGAGCTTGCCGAATTCCTTACGCTGCGCGGACTGCTCAGCTGGCAGACCGTTAATGGTTTCGACCGATACCAGTGGGTTGAACTTGCGGCGGTTGTTGCGGCCGCCGTGGTTCTGGTTGCCGCTGGAGTTAGCGCGAATGCGGGTCTGGCCGGTGACGGCGTCACCGCGGCGCAGGCCGTACTGGCGGATGACACGCATGTCGATGGCAACGTCCGATGGTCCTGGCAGGTAGCCGGAGGTGCGGACGAAAGCGTGGTTCTTTTCAATGTCGACGATGCCGGCTACTGGCTGCAGCACATCGTCTTCGCGCTGCTGGTTGTTGTCGCGACCGTCGCGGCCCTCGTTGCGGTCATCGCGGTCACGGCCTCGGCGACCGCGGCGGTTACGGCGGTTGCGGCGTTCGCCACGGCCATCGCGGCCGTCGCGGTCATTGCGGCCATCACGGTTGTTGTCGCGGCCATCACGGTTGTTGTCCCGGTCATTACGACCCTCGCGGTCGTTGCGGCCTTCGCCGTCGTTCTGGTCGCGGCTATCCTGCTCGCGGTTTTCGTTGCGACCTTCGTTGCGGTCGTTGCGGTCTTCGTTCCGGTCGTTCCGGTCGCGGTTGTGCTCGCGCTGGTCGCTGCGGACGCGGCTACGGCGAGCGCGACGCGCTGCGGAGCGGGAATCGGAGCGGTGCTCGTCCCCACCATCGTGGTCACCATCGTGGTCGCCGTCGTTGTGGTGGCTGTCGTTTTCCGACTTATGCTCAGCCTTATTCGCCGATTCGTCCTGCTGCTGCGCCTGCTGTGGCTGAGCATCAGACTTCGGTGCTTCGTTCTTTGGAGCCTCGTTCTTCGGCTGCTCGGACTTCGGCTGCTCGTTCTTCGGCGCCGGTTCCGCCTGAGGCTCATTCTTCGGAGCCGGTGCTGCTCCACCGCCGGACTTGCCCCCACCGGCGTTTTGGATCGCGGCGATAATGTCGCCCTTGCGCATGCCCGACAGGCCCCGAATCCCCATTTGGGTTGCCATGGCGCGCAGTTCAGGCAGCCGCAAGGCAGTCAGAGGTGCTGAAGAAGCAGAATTGGTGTCCGTTTGCGTCACGGATTTCCTTTCGTATTTTCCCACCCGATCCGTGCAATGCAGGCGCCGTTGCGCGGCATTACAGAGGGGGAACGCTATTTTTTGCGCCGTTTCAAACAAGCACGACACGCCGCCAGAAAATTACTGGGGAGAGCTTGGTGAAACCTCACTGGTCTTTCCAAATACATTATTAACCTAGCGAGACACCTGTAGATTACGTGCACTTATGTAACTGTGCAAACTTATTCGCCGCGGTCGGCGTGTCGCAGGCTAATGTGTTACCTATGCGCAGCACCATGATGGACCTCCCGTTAACCGTCTCCCGAATCTTAGAATTCGGCCGGACGAACCACGCCGCAACGGAAGTCACCACCTGGACTCCCGACGGCCCCGAGGTTTCCACTTTCGGTGCGATAGGTGCGCGTGCTGCGGCCTTCGCCAATGCGCTTGTTGACGAATTGGGCATTGACGGGGACCAGCGCATCGGAACGATGATGTACAACTGCTCCGAGCACCTAGAAGTCTTCCTCGGTGTCACCTCGATGGGCGCAGTCTTTCAGCCGCTTAATAAGCAGTTGATGCCCGATCAAATCACCCACATCATCAACCACTCGGAAGATGAAGTAATCGTCGCAGACCCTCGACTCCTTCGTATGCTTGTGCGGGTTTTGCCCGATTGTCCAACTGTCCGAGCAGTGGTTTTCATTGGCGTAGATGAAACACTCATCACTGAAGCGCTGGCCGCGTTGCCCGAAGGTGTAACCGGGTACCGCTACGAAGTACTGCTCGATGGCCGGTCCACTGTGTTTGATTGGCCGACCGTGGATGAGAACACCGCTGCTGCCATCTGCTACTCCACTGGCACGCTTGGCGCCCCCAAAGGGGTGGCCTACTCACACCGTTCGCTATACCTGCAGTCGCTGGAACTCCGCACTGATGACAGCTACGGGATTACCAACGGTGAAAAGTGGCTGTGCTGCGTCCCGATATATCACGTGCTGAGCTGGGGCGTGCCGCTGGCAGCGTTCATGTCCGGCGCACCAATGGTCTTTCCCGGTGCAGACCTGTCGGCCCGTCGCCTGTCCAAGATCATTGCCACCGACATGCCGCAGAAGGCTCAAGGTGTGCCGACCATTTGGACGCAGCTACTGGTGCACTACCTCAATAACCCACCAAGCCGCATGTCGCTGCAGGAGATTCTGGTCGGTGGTTCGCCGGTACCACCGGCACTCATCCGTAACTGGGAGAACCTCTTCGGTGTCGACATTGTCCACCTGTGGGGCATGACCGAAACGTCCCCGGTTGGCACCGTCGCCCGCCCACCTGTTGGCGTGTCCGGTGAAACCCGATGGAAGTATCGGGTCAGTCAAGGCCGCTTCTCCAACCTGCTGGAATTCCGCATTGTTGACGAAAAAGGCAAAGTTCTTGACCAGAACGACCGTAACCAGGGTGAATTGCAGGTCCGTGGGCAAACCGTCACTGGCCACTACTTGCACTCAGCAACGACAGAAGCGGGCGGTGACGCCGCGACTTTCCGCGATAAACCGGTCACTGATGCCGAAGAGAAATACACTGCCGACGGTTGGCTGCGCACCGGTGACGTCGGCTCCATCACCCCGGATGGCTATTTGACGATCCACGACCGCTCTCGCGACGTGATTCGCTCCGGCGGTGAGTGGATTTTCTCCGTGCAGCTCGAAAACCTCATCACCGAGTCGAAGTACGTCGTCGAATGTGCCGTCATCGGCTACCCCGATGCCACCTGGGGGGAGCGGCCACTTGCAGTTACGGTGCTGCTGGCCGGTGTTGAGCCATCTAAGCAGACAGCCGAAGCGCTGCGGGAAGAGCTGCGCGATAAATTGCCGTCCTGGATGCTGCCGGAATACTGGGCGTTTGTCGATAGTATCGACAAAACTTCCGTCGACAAGTTCGACAAGGTTGACCTTCGCGGTCACCTTTCCGACGGCACCCTAGACGTCATCAAGCTCAAAGGCCCTGGGGAAAAGTAACCGACTAGCCGACGGTGACTGGGCCACCGATGCCCAGCTCCAGCACGCGCAGATTCTCTGACCGGGCCTGATCCAGCAACTCAGCTGGAATAGTGTCCGTGGTCAGTGCCAAACACGTTGGGCCAGCGCCCGAGACAAAGGCTGGGAACCCTGCGTCCCGGAAAATTGACACCCACTTGGTGGTCACTGGCAATGCCTCCGCACGGTATTCCTGGTGCAGCCGATCCTCAGTCGCCGGCATCAGCAACTCTGGGTGCGCGGAAATGGCAACCGTCATCAGCGAGGAACGAGCCACATTAAAACGTGCATCCACATGCGGAATCATCTCCGGCAGCACTCTACGCACCGCATTGGTCGACGCATGGGAATTCGGAACCACAGCGGTGGCCTGAATGTTGGGATGGACCGGGATAGACACCGCGGAGTACTTGGCATCGTCACCGCTGCCATCAGTCCAGCTCACCACTGCCCCGCCTAACACGGAGGCAGAGACATTATCTGGGTGGCCTTCGAACTCACTAGCCAGCTGAATCAGCTCAGCCGAGGTGAACTCACGGTCGGCCAATGCGCCAGCCAGCGCCACACCGCCCACTGCCGCAGCAGCCGACGAACCCAAACCACGCGACTGCGGAATCTGGTTATGGCACACCATGCGGATACCCGGCGCCGTCACGTCCGCAGCACCAAAGCCCAACTTCAAGGCGCGATACACCAAGTGCTTGGCGGTCTTAGGCAGGTGATCCGCACCTTCGCCGTGAATCTCAATCTCCAAGCCGGATTCAATGACCTCGACCTCAATGGTGTCGCACAGGTCGACAGCCAAGCCCAGGGAATCAAAACCCGGCCCCAAGTTCGCAGAAGAACCTGGGACCGTGACCCGAGCTCGTTGTCCGGGGGTCAAACGCTGCATTTCTTAGATATCCATTCCTTCAAAACGCAGCACGTTGTTCACAGCGTGGACGTAATCCTTCGACTTCAAACCAGCCATAACCGCCTGCAGGTCGGCTTCCTTCGCACGGTGGGTGATAACCACCAGACGGGCGCCTGGGTCGGAATCGACCTGGCGGACAGTGCGCAGCGAAATGCCGTACTCTGCGAAGGTGTCGGCAACATCAGCCAGCACCCCAATGCGGTCTTCAATGTTCAGGTCAACGTGGTAACGGGTGAGCACCTCGCCGAATTCCTTAGTTGGCAGGTTCGCGTAGGAGGACTCCCCTGGCGCGCGACCACCGTGGACTCGGTTACGTGCCGCACCAACAATGTCGCCCAGCACTGCGGAAGCAGTTGGCGCACCGCCGGCACCACGGCCGTAGAACATCAGGCTGCCAGCAAATTCGGCCTCTACGAACACCGCGTTGAAGCTCTCGCGGACCGATGCCAATGGGTGGCGGTTCGGGATCAAGGCTGGGTAGACACGAGTGGAGATCGACTCTTGGCCGTCTTCATCCTTGATGCGCTCACAGGTTGCGAGCAGGCGGATGGTGCAATCGATGGCGCGAGCTGCCTCGAAGTCGTCTGCGGTGATCTTGGAGATACCTTCGCAGTAAACGCTGTCGGCGCTGACGCGGCTGTGGAATGCCAAGGAGGACAAAATAGCGGCCTTAGATGCGGCGTCGTGGCCTTCAACGTCGGCAGTTGGGTCCGCTTCGGCGTAGCCCAATTCCATTGCCTTCTGCAGCATTTCGTCGTAGTCGGCGCCGGTGGAGTCCATGGCATCCAAGATGTAGTTCGTGGTGCCGTTGACAATGCCGGTGATGGACGAGACGCGGTCGCCAGCCAAGCTACGGCGCAGCATGCCAACCACTGGGATGGCTGCAGCAACAGCGGCTTCGTAGTACAGGTCAACGCCTGCGGCCTTTGCTGCGTCATGCAGCTCAGCAGAGTGCGCAGCAATCATTGCCTTATTTGCAGTCACAACCGACTTGCCCGCCTGCAGTGCCTTGAGTACCAGTTCGCGTGGGTAGTCAATGCCACCGATGACTTCGACAACCACGTCCACATCGTCGCGATTAATCAGGCTGATCGCATCGTCGGTAAGCAATTCGGCCGGAACCCCTGGGCGCGGCTTGGACATGTCGCGGACGGCGACACCCTTGATTTCGTAGCTGCCTTCGATGCGGTTTTCTAGGTCGAAGCGGTACTCGTCGAGAAGGCGAACTACTTCGCTACCGACTGTGCCTGAACCCAAAATCGCAAGGCCAACCGGGGTTTTCGTATTCTTCGGCGCGGTTTCGGTCATTGTTCTAGTCACACTCCAGGCTTAAAAGGTCGTCAAGGGTTTCTCGGCGCAAAATCACTCGTGCAGTGCCGTCTTTGACCGCCACTACGGGCGGCCGGGCCAGCATGTTGTAGCGCGAGCTCATCGCATAACAATAGGCACCAGTTCCGGCAAGTGCTACCAAGTCATTGTCAATGATGTCATCTGGCCACTGCGCGTCATTAATCAGGATGTCACCAGACTCACAGTGTTTACCGACCAGGCGGGTCGGCATCATGGCGCCCGTGGTCGTACGGTTCACTACCCGACCGTCATACTCCGCCTGGTACAACGCGGTACGGATGTTGTCGCTCATACCGCCGTCAACAGCCAGGTAGCGGCGGGTCTGGTCATCGCCGACGTGGACATCTTTCACGGTGCCGACGGTATACACAGTCACCATCGACGGACCGACAATTGCGCGGCCTGGCTCAACCACAACAGTTGGCATTGGAATGCCCAGTGCAGAGGCGTGTTCGGCTACTTCCGCCAAAATGTCATCTGCCAGTGCCGCCACATTCAGTGGCTTCTCGTCAGCAGTGTAGGCAATACCGAAACCGCCACCGAGGTCCAAAATATTAAAGTGCTCGGAAATGCCAGCACCGAACTGGTTGACCACCCGGTCCACTACTTCGAGGACGCGGCGCGCAGCGATGGAAAAACCACCAGCATCAAAAATCTGGGAACCAATATGGCAATGCAACCCACGCAAAGTCAGGTTCCACGCATCTTCCACCTGCACAACGGCACGGTCGGCGCTGCCAGCGGCAATGGAGAAACCGAACTTCTGATCCTCGTGGGCCGTGGCAATGAACTCATGAGTGTGCGCTTCCACACCTGGCTTCACGCGCACCAGCACATCCTGCACGCGGTCGGCGGCCGCAGCAATCCGGTCTAGGCGTTCAATCTCCTGGAAGGAGTCCAGCACAATCAGGCCAACACCATTGGCGACCGCAGCTTCCAACTCTGCTTCGGACTTGTTATTGCCGTGGAAGGTCATATTGGCTGGGTTAAACCCGGCGCGCATGGCGATGGCCATTTCATTGCCGGAAGCGACATCAAGGTGCAGCCCTTCATCGGCAACCCAGCGCGCTACTTCCCCACACAGGAACGCCTTGGAGGCGTAGTGGACGCGATCGGCGCCGCCAAAGGCACGTGCCATGTCCCGGCATCGGCTGCGGAAGTCTTCTTCATCCAGCACAAACACTGGGGTGCCGAATTCGGCAGCCAAGTCAGGTAGGCGGATACCGCCAATGGAGACGGTGCCGTCAGCTTCGCGTTTGGCGGTGCGTGGCCAAACGTGGGCTGGGATGGCGTTGAAGTCGGGGTCATGGCGGCGAATGCCGGAGGTATCAAAACCCGTGCCCAGGTGCAGGGCTGCCATTAGGTCACATCCTTTCGGGTGCGGTCACACCGAGCAGGCCAAGGGCGTTCGCCAAAGTTTGGCGGGTAGCCATTGCCAGCGCCAGTCGTGCCGAATGCAGCGAGTTAGCTTCCTCGTCGCCGCGCGGCAGAATCTGGCAGGTGTCGTAGAAACGGTGGAAAACGCCAGCGAGTTCTTCGGCGTAACGAGCCACACGGTGCGGTTCACGCAATTGCGCAGCAGCTTGAACAACGGCAGGGAACTCACCCAGGGTGCGGATGAGGGTGCCTTCACGGTCATGGGTCAAGAGCCCATAATCAGCGTGATCAACAGTAACACCGAGCTGATCTGCGTTCCGCGCGATGGAGCACAGTCGGGCGTGGCCGTACTGCACGTAGTACACCGGGTTATTCGAATCCTGTGCGGCCCACAGGTCAAGGTCCACATCCAGGTTCTGGTCGACGCTGGAGCGAATCATCACATACCGGGCGGCGTCAATACCGATAGCGCCCACCAGGTCGTCCAGGGTGATGACGGTGCCGGCACGCTTAGACATCCGAACGGTCTTACCGTCCTTCACCAAGTTCACCATCTGACCAATGAGCACTTCGACTGCTTCTGGGTCGTGGCCTAGGGCTGCAGCGGCAGCACGCAGACGTGCAATATAGCCGTGGTGGTCCGCGCCCAGCATGTAAATGCACAGGTCAAAGCCGCGGCCGAACTTGTCGTCAGCGTAGGCAATATCACCTGCAATGTAGGCGGCATCACCATCAGACTTAATGACCACGCGGTCCTTGTCATCACCAAAGTCGGTCGACTTCAGCCACCATGCGCCATCTGCTTCATAGAGGTTGCCATTGTCCTTCAGCTTGGCGATGGCCTGGTCAACTAGACCGTCTTCGAAGAGTGAATTCTCGTGGAAGTACACGTCGAAGTCCGTGCCGAACTCGTGCAGCGATTGCTTAATGTGGCCGAACATCAGGTCCACGCCGTGGGCCCGGAAGGTTTCCAGGCGCTGCGCATCGGGCTGCTCAAGCACATCCGGCACCATGGCCACGACCTTGGCAGCAATGTCATTAATGTATTCGCCGCCGTAGCCATCTTCTGGGGTCGGCAGGCCTTGCGCTGCGGCCTCCAGGGAGCGGGCAAACCGGTCGATCTGACGGCCATGGTCGTTGAAGTAGTATTCCCGGGTTACCTTCGCACCGCGGGCGGTCAGGATGCGGCCAAGTGCGTCACCGACAGCAGCCCACCGGGTGCCGCCGAGGTGGATTGGGCCAGTTGGGTTCGCCGATACGAACTCCAGGTTCACGTTCTGGTCGGCGTAATCGTCACCGGTGCCGAACTGCTCCCCGGCTTTCAGAATTGCTGCGACCATCTGCCCTTGGGCGTCCGCCGCAAGGCGGATGTTAATGAAGCCGGGGCCGGCGACGGAGACTTCGTCAATGCCGTCGGCTTTGCCCAATTCGTCGGCAAGCTCGGTGGCGAGGGCACGGGGATTCATCCCTACCTTGCCGGCCACCTTCATGGCCAGGTTGGTGGCGTAGTCACCATGTTCGGGGTTACGTGGCCGCTCCACGGTCACTTCATCTGGCAGGACCGACGTGTCCAGGCTGCGGGATGCCAGCAGGTCATGGGCAGTAGTTTTAATGAGCGAAGCAAGATTTCCGGGAGTCACGAAATCCTATCCTAGCGGGGACGGCGCGATGGCATTAACAGCGGTAGCGTGGAAAGCAAACCCCCAGCCGAAGGACCGCCTATGCGCATTGCATTATTTGCTACGTGCATTGGGGATGCGATGTTCCCCGATGTTGTAAAGTCCACTGCCATTATTCTCACCCGGCTTGGTCACGATGTGGTGTTCCCTAAGGAGCAAAGCTGCTGTGGCCAAATGCATGTGAATACTGGCTACCAGCGGCAGATGGTGCCGCAAATCCAGAACTACGTCGAGGCTTTCGACGATTCCGACATCGACGCCATTGTTGCGCCATCCGGGTCGTGTGCCGGTGCGGTTCGTCACCAGCATGAACTGGTTGCAGGGCGTTACGGCTCCCCTGGGCTTGTTGACGGAGTCCGCCGCACTGTCGCCAAAACCCGCGAGCTTTCCGAGTTTCTTATTGACGATTTGGGGCTGACTGACGTTGGCGCCTACTTCCCGCACCGCGTGACCTTGCACCCGACGTGCCACAGTCTGCGGGTGCTGCATGTTGGCGATCGGCCACAGCAACTGCTGCGCAATGTGCGCGGCATTGATCTGGTGGAACTGCCAGAAGCCGAGGAGTGTTGCGGATTCGGCGGCACCTTCGCCATTAAAAACGCGGAAGTGTCGCAAGCAATGGTGACGGATAAGACCCGGAATGTGGTCTCCACGGGCGCCGAGTTCGTCACTGCTGGTGACGCGTCGTGCTTGATGAATATTGGCGGCGCATTGTCTCGGCAAAAGGCCGGTGTGCGGGCCATCCACTATGCCGAGATTTTGGCGTCAACCGAAGAACATCCATGGGGCACCAAGCACGCCCTGTACCAGCCGGAGGCATCGCTATGAGTGTGAATCTTGGAGTGCCGACGCTGCCACACGGCGGTGGCAATCTGCGCGGCCACGAATCTTTCCAAAAAGGCGCACATGTTGGGCTGCGCAACGTGCAGCAGCGCCACAACCTGCATAAAGCAACCCGGTCAATTCGGGCTAAGCGGGCCCATGTTGTCGACGAAATGCCGGACTGGCAGGACCTTCGGCTGGCGGGTTCGGCGCTCAAACGTGATGTACTGCGTCGGCTACCAGAGCTGCTGGAGCAGTTCGAGGCTGCGGTCACGGCGCGCGGCGGTCATGTGCACTGGGCGCGGGACGCTGCTGAAGCGAATCAGATTGTCACCGATTTGGTGCGCGCGACCGGTGAAGACAAGGTGGTCAAGATTAAGTCGATGGCCACGATGGAAATTGACTTGAATTCAGCTCTTGCCGAGGCTGGGATTCAGGCCCGTGAAACTGACCTGGCGGAGCTGATTGTGCAGCTCGGGGAGGATTTCCCGTCGCATATTTTGGTGCCGGCAATTCACCGCAACCGCGCGGAGATTCGGGACATTTTCCTGAATAAGATTGAGGGGGTCGACCCCGACCTCACCGCGGACCCAGCGGATCTGGCAGAAGCCTCCCGCGTGTTTTTGCGGGAGCAGTTCTTCAACGCGAAGGTCGCGATTTCCGGGGTGAACTTCGGGGTCGCGGAAACCGGCACCGTGTCGATTGTGGAGTCCGAGGGCAATGGCCGGATGTGCCTGACCTTGCCGGAAACGCTGATTTCGGTGATGGGCATTGAGAAGCTGGTACCGACATTCCAAGACTTGGAAGTGTTTTTGCAGCTGCTCCCCCGCTCGTCGACAGGCGAACGGATGAATCCTTACACCTCCCTGTGGTCGGGGGTGACGCCCGGCGATGGACCGCAGAACTTCCATATTGTGCTGCTGGATAATGGCCGCACCGCCACGTTGGCGGACGAGATTGGCCGCGAAGCGCTCAAATGCATCCGTTGTTCTGCGTGCCTGAATATTTGTCCGGTGTATGAACGCGCTGGCGGGCACGCTTATGGTTCGACATACCCGGGGCCGATTGGGGCGATTTTGACGCCACAGCTAGCCGGCATGGATAGCGCCTCTGACCCGAACTCTTCGTTGCCGTATGCCTCGTCGCTATGTGGCGCGTGCTTTGAGGTGTGCCCGGTGCGCATTGATATTCCGGCGGCGCTGCTGGAGCTGCGACACCGCAAGGTTGAGCAGACAAAGCCACAGCCCGAAAAGGCGATGTTTATGACGCTTGGCTGGGTGATGGGCAATCAGACGGTGTGGAATCAGGTCACCGGTTTGGCATCGTTGGGCCGCGTGTTGGGGTGGCGTTCCGGCAAGATTAAGCATCTGCCGTCCATTCTTAGCGGCTGGTCCGACAACCGTGATACGCGGGTTCCGCCGAAGAAATCTTTCCGCCAGTGGTTCGCTTCGGAGGAAGGTCAGCAGGTATTGCAGTCCGCTCGCCAGCCGCACTCCGACGAGCCGCCAGCTACCCCACCGCCAGCTCGCCCACCACATTCCAGTGAGGAGCAGTAATGACATCCGCGAAAGCTGACATTTTGGCCCGCATCCGACAGGCGAATTCGCAGGCGAACCTCGGTTTCCAAGCGCAGCCGATCCCTCGTGATTATCACCGCAGCGCAGCCGACGCCGGTGTCGACGAAGCCACATTGGTGGACCTACTCGTCGATAGGCTCATTGACTACCGCGCCGAAGTGCAGGTCGTTTCGGCGGCAGACCTACCGCACACCATTGGGCAGGTCCTTGGTTCCGCTAGGCGCGTGGGAGTTGCGCCCGGCATCAGCCAGGATTTGCTTGTTGACGTTCAGGGTGACGTCCAGCCAGACAGTATTGAGGTTCCGCCGACTGAGCTCAATGAGCTAGATGCGGTGCTCACTAGCTCTGCCGTGACCTGTGCTTTGACTGGGACTATTGTTCTGGACGGGTCGGATGTGTGCGGACGCCGGGCGTTGACGCTGGTGCCGGACCGGCATGTGTGCTTGGTGCCGCGCTCGACGATTGTCTATGGCATTCCGGAGACGATGACTCGGTTGGCCAAGGACCCTTGTGTTCCGATGACGATGATTTCTGGGCCGTCTGCGACATCAGATATTGAGTTGGAACGCGTGGAAGGTGTCCATGGGCCGCGGACTTTGCAGGTGATTATTGTCGACGACGCGTAACGCCACGGCAACGCTGGGGTGTTTTCCCACTTGCAATCCGGCAGTGCTAACATGACCAGAGTTGCCATTTGGTAGCACTGCCTCCGTAGCTCAGGGGATAGAGCACTGGTTTCCGGTACCAGCGGTCGGATGTTCGAATCATCTCGGGGGCACGAAAAAATAACCCCGCTTGACCAGCTTAAATGCTTGGTTGGGCGGGGTTTTTCGTTATTGAGTTCCGGCTGGTGGAGCAGGCATTGGCGGCCCAGCACATTCGCCACAATCTTCACTTGCCGCTAGATGCACGCGGTCAACATAGCTACGCACCAGGTCAAGATTCACCCCCTCAAGGTTGTCGAATACGAGTTCGCGAACAATACGAACATGGTCGGGAGCAGCTTCGACAATGGTGTCGTAGCCGAGTTGGGTGATGGCGACATCAATACCGCGGGCGTCGGATTCGCTCCGCTGCTTTTCTACGAGTCCGCGCTTTTCCATGCGGCCGATTTGATGGGAGAGCCGGGAGCGATCCCAAGTCAGTTTGTCGCAAAGCTCTCGCATGCGCAGGGAGCGCTGA
Source organism: Corynebacterium ulceribovis DSM 45146 (assembly GCF_000372445.1). Taxonomy (GTDB): domain Bacteria; phylum Actinomycetota; class Actinomycetes; order Mycobacteriales; family Mycobacteriaceae; genus Corynebacterium; species Corynebacterium ulceribovis. Next base: position 604,095 of record NZ_AQUY01000001.1, on the reverse strand, counting down.
GGGGCTTCAGAAAGCACAACTAGTACCGAAAAGTCTGCAGAGGAAATTTTCGAATGTTCCAGCAGATGCATCTCGATAGCTCGGTCGACACCTCGCGTTGCAGCCAGCACGGACCGCCAAAATGCCTGTTCAGTAGCGTTTAGCCACGGTACTTGCGCGTCGTCGCGAGAATCGTTTTCAGTCAACTGCCCCATAATTGATGACCTTACCCGCATTTTTTCAAATGCCGTATTCGCAGCTAATGAATGGTTCAACAAATGGGTGTAGACAAAGGAGCGCAACAACGTTATAGTTGACATGTCAACAACCGAGAGGAAGGAACACATCATGGCTCTTAACGCAGAATTCGCAGGTACCTGGAACGTGGACCCATCCCACTCCACCATCGGCTTCATGGTTCGCCACGCAATGGTCTCCAAGGTTCGTGGTCAGTTCAACGACTACGAAGCATCCTTCACGATCAACGCTGAAGATCCAGCTGCCTCCGCAGCAAAGGCTGTCATTAAGGCTGCTTCCGCCAACACCAATAACGCCGACCGCGACGGCCACATCCAGGGTGACGACTTCTTCGCAGTAGAGAAGTTCCCAGAAATCACCTTTGTCGCCACCAAGTTTGAGCAGACCGGCGAGACCACCGGCAAGATGACCGGTGACCTCACCATCCGCGACCACACCAACCCAGTGACCCTGGACGTGGAAACCTTCGGCGTAGCTGTCGACGCATTCGGCACCACCCGCTTGGGCCTGGAAGCTAACGGCGAAATCAACCGTAAGGACTTCGGCATCGACTGGCAGGCGCCGCTCAACGCTGGTGGCCTGATGGTCTCCGAGAAGGTCAAGCTGGAAATCGAAGTTTCCGCAACCAAGGCTGAGTAGTTTTCACAGCTGAGTAGGTTCTACTCATCCGCTGGCAGCGTGAGTTCCTCCATGGAGTATTCCGCCGCCGGCACCACCGCAGCGTAGCGTTCGGGCTCGCAGGTCAAGATCAGTACCTGCAGCCCGGACGCTGCATTGTTTAGAGCGATATTCATCCGGGTGCGTCGTAACTGGTCGGTGTATCCCAGTGCGTCGTCAATAATCACCGGTGCCACTTCCCCATCGGCGACCAAACCGGCAATCGCCAGCCGCGTCAATATATTGAGCTGCTCCTGCGCGCCACCAGAAAGCTGCGCCACATCCACAGTCACATCGTCGACGGTACGGCGGACAACTTCCAAGTTGTTGTTGAGTTCAAACTGCACACCTGACCCAAATAGCGGCGCCGCCATATGCTCCAATCGGTCCAGCAAGGGCTTTTCATACTTCTCCCGCGCCTGCTGCTGATGGGTCTCCAACGTTTCCTTCAACAACTGCGCTGCTGCGGCCCGTTCATCGGCCCGCTCAGCGGCATAAACGGCATCATCGAGCTCACTATCCAGCCGCTCCAGCGTCTGCAAACTACCTTCGGCGTCATCGACTCGACTCTTGAGCTCTGCGAGTTGCAGCTCCACCGCGCGCCGATCCTTTTCCGTTTGCCGCTTCCGGTTCCGGGCCCCCGTCAACTCTGCGGTAGCAAGCTCCAGGTCGTAGCCAGTTGCCTGCGCCTGCGCAATCTGCTCATCAAAGTCAGTAACCTGCGCTTGCGCCGCTTCAAGGTCCTGCGCCAACTGCTCATCGGAATACTCCGCAACTGCGCGCTCCAGCTCATCGGACAGTTCCTTCAGCTGCTCAGACTTCAGCTCCAACTGCTTGCTGGCCTGCGCCAAGTCACTGGCAGGTGAGCGTTCCAGCAGCGCGTCCACTGCCTCAGTCGCTGCAGCTTCAGTTACTTCCGCTTCATCAATGGCTTGCTGCGCCAGCTCCAACACTTCGCGGGCTTCATCCGCATTGTCAGCGGCCACATCCGCATCTTCCAGCTGCGCAGCCAACGCTGCTTCAGTTGCCGCTGCGGCTTCCGCTTCGTCAACAAGCGCGGTTAATTGCTGGCCCTTGAGTTCTGCGGTCAGCGCTGCGCTGGCCGCTTGGTGCTGCTGCTGAGCCTCATCGTGTTCGCGCGCCTGTGCCGCCGCTTCTTCGACGCTTGCCACACCAAGCTCCGCGCGCAATGCTGCCAAAGCGACTTCAGCCTGGTCCACGGCAATCTGCAGCTCTTGGGCGTTAGTGTCCGGACAAATCCGCACTGTGACATCATCGATAGTCAGCTCAACTTCTTCGGCCACCGGCAAGGTCTGCGGCTGCGAAAGGTCCGTGTCCACACCATTGACGCCCACCGTGCGCGGTTGCGCCGCCGAAATCTGCACGGATGCTGCCGACCGCTCGAGAATTTCTCGGCGCGCACTGGCTTCATTCTCCGCAGCCAGCAGCCTATTAACCTCATCGTTTGTGATGGTGAGTTGCGCCAACGTCGCTTTCGCAGCCGCCACATCCTGCGCAGCTTTTTCGGCCGTCGCCATCCGCTCCTGCGCCCGCTGCGATTCAGTCCGCGCCGCAAACCAATCCACCAACGCCTGCGCCTGCCCACTGCGCGTGCGTTGCGCCTTCAGTTCGGCGCGCGCAGCTGCGAGCTCTTCTCGCTTCGCTGTCACCGCAGCATCAAATTCGCCTGCAGCTTTCTGCGCAGCTTCTTTCGCTTCCGTCGCCTGCGCGACCTCAGCGGTCAGGGCAGTCAGGCGGTCGCGTTGTGTGCGCCGCGTCTCCACCATGTCGCTTTTCGACGTCACCTGCATGGCGAAAAATTCCCGCCGCTCACGCAGTTTCGTCAGCTTCTCTTCCGCGTCGCGTGCCTGCGCAAACGCAGCTTCCTTGTCATTAATCTCAGCTTCGATTCCTGGCAGGTCCGCCTCCAGCTGCGCGAATCGTTCCCGCAAGTCCCCTGATTTCGCGACAACTCGCTCCAGCTGTTTCACTCGCTGCTGCGCCTCATCACGTGGCCCAGTTAGCTCCGCGACCTTCGCATGCAGGGCCTTACGGTCCTTCGACGGTTGGCCGCCTTTAGTGAAGTACTTCAGGTATTCCGCTTTCGCCCGCCGCAGCAGCGGGGATTCCGAAGCATCATCGGTGACTTCCCCATCGGATTGCCCCAAGCCTGAGGTCAGCGGACTGATATCGCCCACATCTTTCAGCACTTCCAAAGCCACTCCTTGCTGGGCGGTCAGCGCTTTCATCAGATCCGTGTCGAGGTACTGTGCGGTGACATCCGCGAGCCAGTCTTCGGCTTCATTGCCACCGAACTGCTGCCGTTTCGGCGCTAAGACATTCAGCTCACATTTGCCGATCGCTTTCGGCGAGTACACCCGCGTCATCTGCGCGCGGTAAGGCCCCAAAGTGAACTCCACGGTCACTTCCGGCGCCACATCTTTATCCCGCCGAACCAGACTCTTCACTTTCGCATTCTGCGAGGTGTGCTTAGTCTTCGGGTCAAAGAACAGCTCAATGACCTTTAAAATCGTGGACTTTCCGGCCTCATTCGGCCCGCGAATAATGGTGACACCGGTCTCTGGGATCTGTTGCAGAGCCAACTGCTCCACCCCAGCGACGTTCTTCAGCTCCACCGAATGCAAGACAAAACTCATAGCTAGTTCACTCCCACTTCCAGGCGGTACAGCAGCGCCAACGCATCGGCGGCAGTCTGATCACCAGATTCGCTCAACTCTTGTAATTCCTCCGCCGCTGCCAAGGTGTATCCGGTCAGACCCAGGCCCGCGAGCTCCCCTTCATCCGGCAGCACCACAAAATCCTTGGTCCGTTCCCGCGGGTAGCATGCTGCGAACGTCGGCAAGCGGTGTTCTAACCCCTGCTCCAGCCGGCGGTTCTGGGCCAAGGTGACGCTGCCCACCAAGTCATATTTCACCGTGGTGCGTGCCTTGTCCGGCATCGCGTCCAACTCGGCAAAAAAGCGGTCAATATCTTCGTCAGTATTCAGGTGCGCTTGCACATTCCGGAAACGCCACTTCCCCATCGGCACCGACTGCACGTCGCATTCATCAGCGGAAATCTCGACCAGCAGTGCGTTACCGGAGTCGGGCTCTTTCTCTTCATAGTCAGTAGTTTCAATCGCTCCGGAGTACCAAAAACGCCCGCTGCTACCAATGGACTCGGTGGAATGCTTATCCCCAATGCCGACATAATGCACGCGCCCATCAGCCAGGGCCGCCTCCACCAGTTCCACATCGATAATGTTGCCGGTGTCGCCGCCGAATCCATACACCGTGCCATGCCCGACCAACACCCGGGTGATGCCCGGCGCGGCCGGTTCCAATTTCGCTAATGCATCAGCGACCGGTTCGGTGTGCGGGTAGCGCGAAAGGAAGGGCGCCCCAACGATTTCCACATTCGGCAGGTCCGCGTGGGTCACCGGAGTGTCATCGGTGAGGATGGTGACATTGTCCGGTATTTCCGCTTGATGACGTCTATAAATCGATCCCGCGTCATAAGCGTCGTGGTTGCCGGGCAGCAGGAATACGGGTTTTCCAATGGAACGCATTGCTTCCCAAGCGCGGGTGCGCACGGTGGCGGTAACAGAATTGTCGTGAAAAACGTCGCCCGCGACCACTACGAACTGGGCGTCAAGGTCAGCTAGTCGGGCGACCGCATCGATTCGGTCTTGGTCGAAACGGGGTTGTGCTTCGGCATTAGTTTGGAGTACCCGCCAGGTCATCCCCAGCTGCCAGTCGGAAGTATGGACGAATTTCACGGTCATACGTCCATTCATACCCTGCGGCTCAGATACCGTCTTCGCGCGTTAGAAAATAGAAGCAATCTTCCAGGTCTGACACCGCTTGCAAGGTATCAATTGCGGTGTAGCTGACGGTACGCATTGCTTCTTGCAGCAGCTGAATATCCGTGTCTTCCAGCGCAGATGCCGTTTTTGGGTGTGGCAGCTCCGGCAGCTCCCCGCGAATCCCCCAGAAATCGAGGTCGGCAGCATTCGCATCTGATTTCGATTGCGCACGGCGGGCAGTGGTCAAAGCCCTGCGGTGCTCCTGGACATGTGCTGGGGTGAGAGCCCGCAGCTCCAAAAGTCGGGTCGGATGCTTATCTAGCTCGGTAGCGAGGGCTTCTACTAACGCCGCGGCGTGTTTACAGGGGTATACCGGGTCGGGGCAATCACAGTGAAAACGGAGATCGTGGGCATCCGCACCGAGCAGGGCATGTCCGACAGTGTCGGAGACCACGCCCATGGTCAGGCCGTGCATGGCAGCTGGGTCGGAAGCCAGCTCGGTGAGCAGCTCCGTGCGCTGGTCTATGCCCAACGGAGTCAGGGTCATCACGGTGGTAAAAGGTTCATTTTGGCTGCCCTGTACTAGTGCAGAAACCGCGCCGTCGGAAAACTGTAGTTTCAGAATATGCTCGTCCCGGGCATACTTCCGCCCGCGCTGCAGTCGGCCCGCATCAAAGAGTTGCTCGGCTGATTGCCGCAGAAAACGCGCTGCCCACGTGCCGGGCTGCTGCGTGGTGCTTTTCTTTCGGGGCAGGTCTGCCGTCGCACGGCCACCGAAGTTGGCGTAGATAACGTTGCCGTCACCTTTACGGAAAAGTTCTGCTTTCCCGTCAGCTGTGCCGCCGCGCCTTGCTCCGCTCACGGTGATGCCTCCCCGCCTGCTTCTCGAAGTTCAACCAAATCGCGCAGCTCCGCAATACTCAGCTCGGTGATCCAGCCGTCACCTGGACTGATCACCGCATCACTGAGCTGTTGCTTTCCGGAAATAACCTCCGCGATATGTTCTTCCAACGTACCTTGTGCCAACAGCTTGATGACTTCAACATCCTTGGTCTGACCAATTCGATACGCTCGGTCAGTAGCTTGATTCTCGACTGCCGGATTCCACCACCTATCCAAATGGATAACTCTCGTGGCAGCAGTCAGCGTCAGCCCAGTGCCACCGGCCTTCAAACTGAGCATCATTGCACGCGGGCCATCTGGTTGCTGAAAATCTGCGACAATCTGGGACCGTTGGGTGCGGCTCAGACCACCGTGCAAAAACTCAATGTCGGTGCCATAACGCTGCTGCAACCACGGCAAAAGCAAGTCCCCGAATGCACGGAATTGAGTGAAAATCAGCACTTTGGCATCAGTTTGAACTGCATCGTCCATCAGTTGCTGCAGCTTGGCTACTTTGCCACTGCGATGGCGGCCGTTTCCGTCAAAAAGCCCGGAACCGTCACCCAAAAAGTGCGCCGGGTGGTTACAAATCTGCCGAAGCCGAGTCAACGCTGCCAAGACGCGGCCGCGACGGGCGATGCCGGATTGTTCAGCAACCCACTGCTGCATTTCCTCGACGTAGGCGCGGTAGAGCGCTGCTTGCTCCGCAGTCAGTGGCACAATCTGCTCCACCTCACGCTTGTCGGGCAGGTCTGCAACAATCCGCGGATCCGTTTTCAGGCGGCGCAGAATAAACGGGCTGGTAATGCGCTGGAGTTTTTCCATGGCAGCATCGTCAGACTTCGTTTCAATTGGCATCGCAAAATTGTGGCGGAAACTGCGTGAGCTACCGAGGATCCCCGGGTTGACTAGGTCCATAATCGCCCAAAGTTCTGACAGGTGATTTTCCATTGGGGTGCCAGTCAGCGCGACGCGGTTGCTGCATTGCAGCGCTCGGACGGCGCGGGCGGTACGGGTGGTCGGGTTCTTCACCGCCTGAGCTTCGTCGAAAACGATGCGGGCGAAGGGTTGCTCCGCCAACTTGTCGATATCGCGGCTCACCACACCATAGGTGGTCAGGACTAAGTCAGTGCCCGAAAAGTCGGGCTCCTTTGCGCGGCCGGCGCCGTGATGAATCCGCACGGTCAAACCCGGGGTGAACTTCGCGGCTTCGCGCGCCCAGTTATCCACCAAGGTTGTCGGTGCCACAATCAGCGTTGGACCAGGGGTACCTGCGACATCGCTCGCACCCTGCTCTTTGACCCACTGTTCCTTGTCCCATTGAACCAAGGTCAGCACCTGCAGCGTTTTTCCGAGGCCCATATCATCGGCCAAAATCGCACCAAAACTGTGGTTTTGCATATGCGCAAGCCATTCGAAACCACGTTGCTGATAGGTCCGCAGGGTTGCATTAACGCCTTTAGGTTGCGGCAAAACTGGTGGTGTGGGTGGCAACTCAGCACCGAATAGGCTGGCAGCCCAGCCAGTTCCGGTAAACGCAATGGGCAAGTCATCGTCGGTGCTTGGGGCAACAACGGCTTGCCCCCACAGCTCACGTAGTGGCTTTTCACCTTCGCCCAATGGCTGGTCGAGAGTGGTTTCGGTTTTAATGAATTCCAATGCCCGCTCGAGCATCTGCGGGTCAGCGAACACCCACTTGCCACGGATCCGCACCAGCCCAGTCTGAGCCTGCGTCAACTCCGACATTTCCGCGTCAGTCAAAGTGTCATCGCCCAGCGCTAACTGCCACTTATAGGACACCAGCTGGTCAAAACCGACCTTGCCGTCCGTGCCACCCCGCACAGCACCATAAACTTCGCCCTCCGGCGTCGTCTCCAGCACCAGCTTCGGCTGCTGCTCCGACCAGTTACGCGGCAGCAGCACCGTAATCCCCTGCCCCGCCAGCGCCTGCGCACCAGACTGCACCAGCGCCACCACTTCCTCCGGAGTGAGCACAAAGTCCATCGAGCCGGGCACCTGCTGCGCCCCATGGAGTATCGGGAACGCAGATTTCGCCAGTAACATCTGATGCGCCAACTGGTCAGTGACTTCCGGCGGCAGCACCGTACCGGCAACCTCCCGAGCAGTAATCGTCGGGGTGCTAAACAGCGCATTGAGCTGCCAAAGAGGCACGTCCTCGGTCGGTTCCGTCAGCGCAAAGTACAGTCGCGCTGGGTCTTGCGCTAGCGAACCTCGCCACCGATTCAGCAGGCGAACCAGGTCCGGTTTAAACCTGCGAAGCGGTTCACCGGACAGCAGCGTTTCCACGAACTGATGCCGCGCTTTCTTCGGCTGTGGCGCCGCCTGTAACTTCGCAGTAGCAATCGGATGCGCAAGTTCCTCGGCCATATCCGTGACAAAGTTGGCCCCAGAGTTCGTCAGCAACACTTGCGGGGCGGCTGCAGTCATATCCGCTAGCCAACTGCGCAGCTCCACCGATTGCGCGAGCGTCCAGCGTGGATACCACTCCCCGTCCGAATGTTCCGCGCGGATGAGCACCCGGCCGGCCAAGACAAATTGTTCAACCCCGATGCACATATGCGTCAAAAAGCGTAAATCTGGGGCAATAACCCCCGCATCGCTGCAGGTAGCGTGGATTCCGGTGAGCACCTCAATGGCACGACCCGGATGCCACGCCCAAGTCGGGATATTGAGGCGACGACGCTTACCCTGCGGAGTTTGTAAGGTCATCCCAATGACATGACGGGCTGGGCGCTGCGCAAGCAAACCACGAATGTACGCCGGAAGTTCAATATCAGCAGGTAGCTCCGCCAAAATCCGGTGACCGTCCGTTGCCTCCAGCCACAAGTGCAGGCCGCTGGATTCCAGCCACACTCCGTGGACGAGATAAGGCGTTTCGGTCATGCATTAGTTGTATCAGGTCAGTCAGACGGAACCGTGCGCGCCATGTTCGAGTCGATATAACTATGCCCCAAAAGCGAACAGCCCAATTTTTGTGCTTAATGACGGTTATGCCCAGCGTATTGCTTGGCTGCAGTTCACTCGTGCCGGTCCATCCGCCGGTACCCAAGGGTGACAAAGCGGTGGTTGCACAGCTGTTGACGCAGGTGAACGTGGTGCCCGAGCGGCCGGATGCGCCTGGATACTCTCGGGAGCAATTCGGTGGTGCTTGGGCCCCTGCTGCGGTGGGCAACTGTACCGTTCGGCATGAAGTTCTCGCCGCACAATATGCCACTGACCTGCCAGAACGATGCCATTTTTCTGGACACGCTCCCCGCGCCGACCCCTACACCGGTGCGCCGCTGCGCCCCCAAGCAGCTGACGTGGACCATATTTTTCCCTTGGCTGCGGCCTGGGACCACGGAGCACATCTCTGGTCGGCGGCGAAGCGCCATCAGTTTGCCAACGATGCTGACCGCAATCTGGTGGCAACCCAGGCTGCGGTCAATCGGGAGAAGTCGGATAAAACACCCGGGGCGTGGATGCCACCAGCTAAGCAGGCACATTGCTGGTACGCGCAGGTATATTTGACCGTCGCGGTTAGTTACACGCTGTCAGTAAGTGGGGAGGACCATGCTGCTCTACGTAGAGCCTGTGGGTAGAGTCGGGACGGGCACGGAAATTCCGGCTACCAGTTTTATGGAGAAAGAGATTTCATGGAATTCGTAATTATGGCGCACGTCCTGCTGGCCATTATCTTTGTTGGCCCGCTGGCAGTGTCGACCGCACTGTTCGGTGGCAACGCATTGAAGGCAGCTGGCGGCGACCAACAGGCCCTCGGCGTTGCCAAAGCAATGCACCGCATCACTAACACCTACGGCATGATCTCTCTGATTGTGCCAGCTGTCGGCTTCATCATTTTCTTTACGGACCTTAAGACCTACAAGAGCGAAGGCCTGATGCACGCCTCGATTCTGTTGACCATCGTCGCATGGGCGTTCCTGCTGTTCGTGATTGCGCCGAAGCAGGCCAAGGTACTGGCAGCGCTGGGCGACACCGAGGTGGACGCTGACGCTCCAGCTGACCTGGACATTACGAAGGCGAAGGGCCAGCTGGGCATGTTCGGCGGCATCTTCTCCCTGCTGTGGCTGATCGTGGCCGTCCTTATGTTCTTGGTGGGCTAACAGCTACTTCCCTACCCAACGCCAAAGGGCCAGAGGCGAGTTCTACAACCGAATTCTTTCCTCTGGCCCTTTCGTTATTGCGGTTAGCGCGCGCGGTGGCGCGCCTTACGATTAACGGTCGAACTTGCGACCGCCACCGTGTCCACCGTGTCCACCGCGGTGGTTATCACGGCCACCACGGCGGTCACCACGGTCATCACGACGGTCGTCGCGGCCGCGCCAGTTTCCGCCACCACGACGGTCATCACGGTCATCACGGCCACGCCAGCCGCCGCCACGACGATCGTCACGGTCCCGGCCACCACGGCGGTCATCGCGATCCCGGCCACCGCGGCGGTCGCCACGGTCGCGGAAGTCACGGCCACCACGGTCATCACGGTCGCGGCGGTGCGAAGCTGGGCGACCAGCTGGGGCACCTGGGTCAACTTGAATGTTGATGCGACGACCTGCGATGCGGGTATCCGCCAGGTTGTCAAAGACCTCCTGTGGCAGACCTTCAGGCAGTTCCACCAGAGTGAAGTCTGGGCGGATAGAGATGTGGCCGAAGTCTTCGCGGGTCAGGCCACCTTCGTTCGCCAGTGCACCGACAATCGCGCCTGGGCGGACCCCGTCACGGCGGCCCACATCCAGCTTGTAGTTGGACATTGCCCGACCATTGCGGTCGAAGTGTACTGGGTCGCGTCGATCACGGCGCTCGCCTCGATCACCGCGGTCACGGCCCCGGCGGTCATCGCGTTCACGGCGTGGCTGTTCCTTCATGAAGAAAGCTTCGCCACTGTTGGCCTGGGTGGCCAGTGCAGCTGCTACGTCAACCACTGGAATGTCGTTGGCTTCAGCGTATGCCTGAATCAGACCGCGGAAAACATCGACTTCGGAGTGCTCAAGGGACTTGGTCAGGGAATCAGCAAACTTCTGTTTGCGGGATTCGTTGACTTCGTCGACAGTTGGCAGGTCGATTTCCTTCAGTGGCTGGCGGGTTGCGCGTTCGATGGAACGCAGCAGGCGCCGTTCACGTGGGGTGACAAACAGCAGCGCTTCGCCTGAGCGGCCGGCACGGCCAGTACGGCCGATGCGGTGCACGTAGGACTCAGAGTCGTGCGGAATGTCAAAGTTGACCACGTGGCTGATGCGGTCGACGTCCAAACCACGGGCAGCAACATCGGTCGCTACCAGGATGTCCAGACGGCCGTCCTTGAGCTGGTCAATGGTGCGTTCACGCTGGGACTGGACGATGTCGCCGTTGATGGCTGCTGCAGAGAAACCGCGGGCACGCAGCTTCTCGGCGAGCTCTTCGGTTTCGTGCTTGGTGCGCACGAACAGAATCATCGCTTCGAATTCTTCGACCTCGAGGATACGAGTCAAAGCGTCGAGCTTATTGCGGTGAGAAACCTGCAGGTAGCGCTGACGGATATTCTCTGCGGTGCGGGTTTCCGACTTGACGGTGATTTCTTCTGGGTCGACCAGGTACTGCTTGGAGATCCGACGGATTGCCGATGGCATCGTTGCGGAGAACAGTGCGGTCTGCTTGGAATCTGGGGTGTCTTCCAGGATGCGTTCGACATCTTCTTGGAAGCCCATCTTCAGCATCTCGTCAGCCTCATCAAGGACGAGGAAACGCAGGCCGGAGATATCCAGGGAACCCTTTTCCAGGTGGTCGATGACACGGCCTGGGGTACCGACAATGATCTGGGCGCCGCGGCGAAGGCCGGACAGCTGGATGCCATAGGCCTGACCACCATAGATCGGCAGTACGGACACGTCGCCTGGGACGTGGTCGACGAATGATTGGAAGCTGTCTGCAACCTGCAGAGCTAGCTCACGAGTTGGCGCCAAAACCAGCGCCTGTGGGGAACGGTTCTTGCGGTCCAAACGTGCCAGGATAGGCAGCGCAAATGCCGCAGTTTTACCGGTACCGGTCTGGGCCAAGCCGACAACGTCGCGGCCTTGCATCAGGGTCGGGATGGTTGCCGCCTGAATCGGCGACGGACGTTCGAAGCCAACCTTCGCGACAGCCTCTACGATTTCTTCCGGCAGGTCCAGGTCCCCAAACCCAGCCTGGCCCTTCTCTTCTTTAGACTCTTTTTTCTCTTCAGCCTTTGCAGGCTCTTCGGTTTGTTCAGGCTGTTCAGCTACCGGCGCTTCTTCACCGGTGTCTTGCTGCTCTTGGCCTTGCTCTGGCTTCTCCTGGCCATTTTCTGGCTCGGTGTGCTCAGCTTCAGATGCGATCCCAGTCTCCGCATCCTGCTGAGCTTCCGACATATTCACATTTTCCGGCTCTTCAATGCCCCCGGACAGGCTGTCAGTTGTGCTCATTATCATTTCAGCGTACGCGTTGACGAAGCATAAAGCGATCCGCTTCTGCCTCACACGTGCAGGCTGTGGCGCATGTCATGCCCCTGCCCTATCAGTGAGCTACCCGCGGGCGACGGCGCATCCGCCGCCCAGCCACCGTAGCTAGACCCCGACTTTTTCCTTTTCGGACAGCTTTTCCATGGAGCATTTTGACGGCAAAGTTTCGCGCGTTTGAGACCAGACAACGGCAGCAATCAAGCTGACTATGCCACCCATGAGGAACCCAAACTTAAATCCGCTCGCGTCAACGACTGCACCAACAAGAATTGGGCCGGAGATGGAACCAAGGTCCAGTGCCATTTGGTAAGTCGACACGACCTTGCCGCCTGCGCGATCACTGGAGATCACATCGGCAACCACCGCTTGCAGCGGCGCGTTAATCATGCCCGCACCTGTGCCCGCAAGGAAGGATACGACCAGCAACATAGCGATACTCGTCGTAAAGCCCAACGTCGCGGTGAACATTCCACTGACAATCAGGCCGGTAGTAATGATTGGCTTACGCCCGTAGCGGTCGGAAATGCGTCCAGAGAATTGGAGCGCGATGACATTACCGAGTGCAAACACAGCCAACGCAAGACCAGCGATAGCACCATCGGAATGGAATAGCGATGCAGCAAGCAGCGGCACAATGGCCACGCGGACACCAAAGTTGGACCAACCGTTGGCAAACCCGCCGACGAGTGCGGCTCGATATGCCGGATCAAGGAGTGCCTCCCGGACAGACATCGCTGGTCGCGGTTCAGTCAGTTCCGCTTCTGCTTCTGCCGTGGTTGGACGCAGTCCCACCCAGACGACAACTGCCGCGATGAGCAGCCCAATGCCATAGATAACGAATGGCCATCGGTAGCCCAAACCAGACAGTGCTGCCCCAAGAACTGGACCCAACACGCTACCGGTGAGGAATGCCCCGCCGTAGAGAGCGCTCGCCCGGCCACGCATATGTGGCGGCGCAAGACGAACGATGAGCCCCATGGCGGAGACAGTAAACATGGTCGAACCGATGCCACCGATGGCTCGGAACACCAGTAACTGGTTATAACTTTGCGCCACTGCCAACAGCATGGTGGACAGTGCGACGATGAGTAGTCCTGCTACATACACAGGACGGAAGCTAAAGCGGTCGACAAGCTTGCCGGAGACTGGAGCCCACAGCAAGCGCATAATGCTGAAGCTGGCGATGACAATACTGCCCATCATGACAGTTGCATCGAAAAGTTGAATATATTGCGGCAGCAGCGGGGAGATGAGACCAAATCCCAACGCAATAATAAACGCCGCGGAAACGAGTACCCAGATTTCGCGTGGCATCCGCTGGTCACGGACTTGCGGCATCTGTGAATCGCCTACCTCTCTTTAATTGTAGTTCTTGCCATTTGTTGACTTGTCTATGATATCATGCCTGGCAATAGAACACAGTTTCGAAACAACTTCGAACGCTTGTCCGAAGCGTGGGCTATGTTGACGCCATGACGAAATCAACTGACCTCACTCGCCTCAACCACAACGATCTGTCTTGGTTCTATCTCAACCTTTGCCCTGACGAAATCTCGAAGCTGCAAGCTCTTATCAAGCATCCACGCTCACTCGAACGCCGCAGCCACTCCTGGCGACCACCGAGCTACTTTTTGATGCTCCCCCACGATGACGGCTGGGCTGGCTGTGAAGTCATTGTCCGAAAAACAAAACTGTCAGCCAGCTTTGCCAAACATGCCAAGCGCTACTTCCCCGAGTATGCACGCCTTGGCGGCCGCAATCTTTACCTGGCTACCGCGTCCATTGAGTTTCGTCCAGACATTGGCCCGACAACGCCGACAAACGATTGGCAAGCACTCGCCGAGCGCGCGCTGAGCTTGGTGGAAACTGCAGTAGGCCCGCTCGAAGCACCACACGTCCAGCTCAATCCGTATTCCTCGGTCGGAACCACAGTGGTGGTGAACTGGTTCTGCGATTCCACCGGCACTGCATATCCGGACTATGACAATGCTCTTGTCCGAGTGCAACAGGCTTATCATGCGGTCGCCTAGTTCGACGCCTCATCGGCGTCTTACCACCTGGGTCGCCAGTAATTAAGACAATTCTTATCCGAGCCACTACGCTTGGTCGCGATACTTAGATTGGAGCACAATATGCGCCGAGCGCTCACTGCACTTGCGACCGCAGTCACCACTGTCATTGCCATGCTGGCAATTCCAACAACTGCCACAGCGGCACCAGGCAATGCCGTGTTATTTGGTGATTCCTTGTTGGCTAACCCGCCATATGAGCTCGCCAAATTGATGCAGGGCCCAGGCAAAGTCAGCGGCATCAGCAAGCAGCCGGGCCGCTGTGCGCACGGTAAAAAGCGCGTCGGCGTTTCCTTGCAGCAGCAAACTGGCCGCGTCGTGGAGGACTACTCCTGCACCGGTGCTGCCACCTACAGCCCACTGGCTAACGGCAACACCCTCCGCAGCCAGGTTAATGTTGCGCTAGCTCAGCGCTCTATTAACCGTGGTACCCACTACGTCGGCATCCAGATTGGTATCAACGACACCTACAAAGGCGCGGGGATCCCATCCCAGCAAAAGGGTGCCTACATGCACCATGTCGGCACTGAAATTAAGCGCATTCGTCGTGCGGCTCCGCACGCCAAGATTCAGCTGATCGGCTACCCAAGCGTCGTCGATCGCAATGGCGTGGGCTGCTGGATTCAGGCTCAAAACTTGCCGATGCTCCCAATGACACTCCCGCCACTGCGCAGCGCATTCGACAATGTTCATGACTGGCAACGCGCCACCGCACACGCCAATGGCGCCTCTTGGCTGAATCTGGAAGCAAAGACCCAAGGCCATGGCTCCTGCGCATCCGACAGCCAGCGCTACATCACCGGTGTTTACGACAACCGCTCTAACCCGTACAACATCACCACACACCTCACCCACAAAGGCAACGACGCCGTTGCCCGCATCATCGCTGCGAATATGTAAGCGGTCTCTACGCCATTGGCAACAATGGCAAAGATAATGCCGGTCCGGAACACCTCTTGTTCCGAACCGGCATTATGTCTTTTCGCTTAAACGAAACTACTTCGACTCGTCCTCATCGTCGAGGTCATCATCCTCGTCGAAGTCACCATCAAGGCCGTCGTCTTCGTCGTCTTCGTCTTCCTCGTCATCGTCGAGGTCATCCTCATCAAGATCATCGTCGTCGTATGGGTATGGCGACAAACCATTTTCATCGACAACTAGGGGTCCGAAGAAGTCTTCCGATTCATCCTCAAGGAAACCATCGTCCACTGGGACCAATGCAGCTTCCCAGTCATCGGCATGTTCCGCGGCCAAGCTCAAAACGTCAAAAAGCCGGTCGAAATCGGTGAAGGAACCAAGATCCAGCTCTTCGGAATTCTGCCGCGACAAATCGTTCGACACCGTCTCAAACAACTGCTGGCGGTCTTCTTCCGACAGCACCGCATGCGCCTCAGACTCCCACAGCTCCGAGATGGCCTCATCGACCAAGTCTTCCACCTCATCGAGCATCGACGTGATGAACCGGACCTGCGCTACCGGCACATTGTCCTGCAATTCCACCTGCACCTGCAGCACACTGGAAGTGCCCACTTCAGCCTGCACCAACGTCATCTCCGGCGCGTCATCATCCAGATCCATATCGAAGACCTGGTCAAACTCCAGCCCCAAAATCCGATCATCGGTGCCGTCCAGTAGATCGTCCGTCAGCGTAATCATCTGATCGGTCGCTACGTGGAAAGCCACGGCCTTCACGGCATCCTCCACAGAAAACGCCACGGACACCAACATTGCGTCGAACGCTTCGTCATCAAGGTCAACGTCAGCTGCAGCGACATAGACCTCAGCGGCCGGCAAAATAGCGTCAATTTCCACGAACTGGATCTCTAAATTCGACGTGACCGGAACATACAGCGTCGTATCCGTGACCCGGGACTCAATCCCCTCCTGGTCAAGGGCTGCGGCGATCTGCTCGAAGAAACTCATTTGGCGCGTTACCTCTCACTGGACATTCACCTTTCGGTGCGTACCGCTAACCCTACAGCTGCCCCGCGAACTGCGTCATATCAAAATTCGCCCACGCCTGACGTTGTGCCCGGCGCGGATCAATCTGCAATTCCGAATCCACATCAAAAATCATCGTCGCCCGGTGCCCATCCTCAAAAGGCAGCCAATCCGAGCGCGGCACATCTTCATGAAAGAAGTTCGCCCACTGCCGCTGCATCTGCATCGTCACAATCACTAAATCCGCAGAACCACCCAGCGCCGTGAACAACTTTGTCCGCCGATCATCACCGCCAAACAACGCCGACAGCTCCAGCGCGTGCACCGCCCCCAACTTCAGCATCCGCAGCGCCCGCGGGGTGTAATCAAAGCGATACACCCACGTTGGGGCGCGCTTGGTATGAAACTCAGCGACTTGCATACTCGGCCCCCAAAACACCGCATCACCCAAAAAACGGGCGTACCCATCCCGCGTCACAACCTTCGGATAGCCCTCCAACACCTCGTTCGTATGGACGGGGTCGTAATTGTTTAACGTTCGCCGCGCCGCAACCAGCCGGGCCGCTGCAGTGGGATAAATGAACTTCTGATAGCTCGTCTCATCCCGGTTCGTCCCCACAATCAACGGGACCAATGCCTGCCGCCCTGCTTGGAACGCTGCCAGCGGATGCTCCGGCAGCACATCGCCATCAACCACCGGAGCAAAGCACGTATTCAACGAAATCATGGCTTTGGAATCCAGAACCATTTTGTTGGATACCGCGGTCAACCACTCTGCGGGCATCCGGCGCAATTCCGTCAAGGTGGTGTCGTCACTAAGCCCAACTTGTGCTAAAAAGTCGGCCAACCAATACTCCGCCTGGTCGGGTGTGTGCACAGAGGCCGCAGGCGCGGACTGCACCACCGCCTTGTGGAACAGGCCGTGCGCGGCCGGGGACGCCATCAACGTCACCACCGCAGCGCCGCCCGCCGACTCCCCCATAATGCTGACATTGTTCGGATCCCCACCGAACTGCGCGATATTGTCCCGCACCCATCTCAGCGCAGCAATCTGATCCAACACCGCCGGGTTCGCCACCGCAGGCACATCGTCGTCACTGCCCTGCGCCAACGGAGTGGTGTCAACGTAGCCCAACACACCCAGCCGGAAGTTGACGGAGACGTACACCACATTGAGCTGGCGGCAAAAGTTATGACCGCGCAGCTGAACATCATGGCTGGAACCGAAGATGAAGCTCCCACCGTGAAAATAGACCACCACCGGCAGTGTCTCGTCCGTCACCGGCCGCGCAATATCCAAATGCAGGCAATCCTCCCCGCCCACCGTTTTCGACGTCACCGAGTTCGACGGCTGGCTAGCGATTTGCCCATACTCTCCGCAATTGCGCACCCCACCCCACGGCTGCACTGGCCGCGGCGCAGCCCACCGCAGCGTCCCGCTCGGTGCTTCCGCAAACGGGACACCGCGCCAAGTCAGGCAGTCGGAAAAGTGGATGCCTCGGACTCGGCCCGCGGTAGTTTGACGCAGAAGTGAATCCATACCTTCCAGCGTAGGTGGAACAGAAAAGGCGTGCGCCGCGTTACTGTAAGTGTTGGATACACGGAAGGAGCCCGACCATGCCAAAGTCCTCTACCCGTATCAAAGATGCCCATACCGACACATCCCACGACACCATCACTGACGCAATGGGATCCGATGTCCGTGCCCTAGAGGCTGACGCCGGACCGGCAGGAAAAGCACTGATCGCTGTGCTCGACCAAGCCACTAAAATCCAAACCTCTGCGATTCGCGGCTACGTCGACCGGCTACGCAAAAACAATCCGGACAAATCCCCAGCGGAAATTCAAAAGCTCATTGATAAGCACCTCATCCGGCTGGTCACAGGTTCCGGCGCGGGTGTCGGCGCTGCCGCTGCGTGGCCAGGAGTCGGCTTCTTCTTGGGTCTTGGTGCCGTCGCAGGCGAATCCACCCTCTTCTTGGAAGCCGCCGCGTTCTATGTCTTGGCCTCCGCTTACCTTCGCGAGGTAGACATTCACTTGTCCGACGCTCGCCGCGCCCTGATTCTGGTGGCGCTGCTGGGTTCGGCTGGTACAGCTCTGGTCGACACTGCCTTGGGTGATGTGTCCGATCCGAAGGGCCGCCGCAATGTCACTGCGGCACAGAAACTGACGCAAGCTACGAAACCTCGCCTGCGGAATGTGTCTAATGCGCTGCTGAACCGGGCGACGAAGGAGCTGAAAAAGCGCACCCGCGGCGCCCTCATCGGCAAACTGTTGCCGCTGGGTATCGGCGTGGTGGTCGGCACGGTCGCGAACCGGAAGCTTGGCCGCAAACTGATTGAAAATACCCGACTGAGCTTGGGCGCACTACCAACAGATTGGCAGTCGGCGCCTAGCGACAATAGTGAAAATAACGAGAATAATTAGCCCCACTAGTTAGGAGGCCGCATTTGGCGCACACCCCCACAGCGGCCCCGCGTCGTAGTCCACTGCGCGGTCTGCTTGGCGCCATTGGTTTACACCGAGGCACCCTCGCCGGCATTATCGCCGCGGCTTTGGCCTCAGTCGCGTTGGAGCTGGTCCTCCCGCTGCTGACCCGCGACGCCATCGACTTAGCCACCGGGCAAGGTTCCGGCGGGCTCAGCGCACGTCTGGTCACAGCGTGGCCCGCGCTCACCGTGGTCATCACAGCGCTGATTGTTGTGGCACTGACCCGATGGGCCGTGCAATTCCTCCGCCGATTCTTGTCGGGTCGCCTTTCCCTCAACGTTCAGCATGACCTGCGCCAGCGCATCTTAGCGTCGCTGCTTCGCCTCGATGGCCCGGCGCAAGACCAGATCCGCACCGGTCAAGTCGTCTCCCGCGCCATTTCGGACCTCGGCGCGGTGCAAGGCATGCTGGGGATGACCCCGATGGCGTTGACCTCCCTGATTCGGCTGCTGGGCACACTCGCCATCATGTTGGTCCTGTCCCCGGCATTGTCGCTGGTCTCCGTACTCACCATCCCAGCGATGGCACTGATTATTTGGGTGTCCCAGAAGCCACTTTTCGCCGCCACATGGTCGGCGCAGCAGCAGGCCGCGGAAGTTGCCACTCATGTTGAAGAGACCGTCACCGGCATCCGGATTGTGAAGGCGTTTGCGCAGGAACGGCGGGAAACCGGCACGATTGAAGCTCTGAGCCGCAGTCTGTACGCGCTGCGGATGCGGGTCGCCAAACTCAATGCCCGCTATCAGCCATTGTTGCAGGTGTTGCCGCAGGCGGCGTTGGTGGCCAATGTGCTGCTCGGCGGTTGGTTGGCGCTGCGCGGTAACATCACCATCGGTACATTCGTCGCTTTTGCCACGTATCTGACCGCGATTACGCAGTTGTCGCGGATTCTCGCGGGTTTCATTTCCACGTTGCAGCTCAGCGCGGCATCCGTCTCCCGTGTCTTCGACATTATCGACACTGACCCGACGTACCACGATCCCGCGCATCCGCGCCCGATCCCCGATGGTCCGCTCGGTCTCGCCATCAACGATGTGCATTTCAGCGATGGCACGCACCATATTCTCCGCGGCCTGACATTCACCGTCCCCGCCGGCAGCACCACCGCCCTCATCGGCCCGCCGGGGTCCGGAAAATCAATGCTCACGCAGTTATTAGGTGGGTTCTACCGCCCCGACCGCGGTGACATTGCGCTGTCCACGACCTCCGGCAGCATTGGGCTTAATGACGTTGCGACCAATGAATTACGTTCAGTGCTCACGGTATCGCCGGACGAAGCATTCTTATTCTCGGCATCTATTTGGGACAATATCGCTGCTGGCCGGACTGGTACGACGGATACGGAAGTTCGGGCTGCTGCAGAGCATGCCCAAGCCGCTGATTTTATTGCGCAGCTGCCTGATGGCTACGACACTGTAGTGGGTGAACGTGGGCTGACCTTGTCTGGTGGGCAGCGCCAACGCATTGCGCTGGCTCGGGCACTGGTCGCGCGGCCCCGTATTTTGGTGCTGGATGATGCCACGTCCGCCATTGACGCCACCACAGAACGCGCCTTGATGGAGGCACTCGCTACCCACTACGGCGATATCACCATGCTGTTGATTGCCCACCGGATGAGCACCGTGGAGGCGGCGGACCAGGTCGTCATTGTCGATCATGGCGCCGCCGTGGAATCCGGACCTCTGCACGAAGTTTCGGCCCATTCGTCGCGCTTCGCTGGGTTGATGTCGGGTGCGGAAGCCAACCGGGAACAGCAGGACGCTGCAGGTTTTGTGGACGCATTGTGGCCGCGGAATTGGTCAGAGGACGCTGCTGGCGATGGTCCAGCCCCAGAGTTGATGGCTGCTGGTGGCCGTGGCCCTGGCGGTGGCGGCCGCAGTTTCGGTGGCCGTGGTTTCGGCGGCGGCGGTGGCGGAATGGGGCGCGGCTCTGCGATGAGCGCTGCTCTGGCCGCTGCCCCAACTCCAGAGCTTCTTGCCCGGGTTGATGCGCTACCACCGGCGACGGAAACTCCGGCCTTGCCTGCGGAGGAATTAATCGCCGCGCAGCACCAGTTTTCGCTGCGGCAATTGTTTGCGCGGGTTCGGTGGCTCATTGCCACTGTCATCGCTTTACTGTTGCTGACCGCGGCACTTGATTTGGTGTTTCCGGCTTTGGTTCGTCACGCCATCGATGTTGGTGTGCGCACTGGCCAGGCTGCGGCATTGTGGCAGGCTGGGGCCGCTGGTCTTGCGGTCGTCGCGGCGTCATGGTTGGCGCTGCGCTGGAATGGCATTTTCACGGCTCGCACTGGTGAGCGTCTGCTCTACGGCCTGCGGGTGCGCAGCTATGCCCATCTGCAGCGCCTTGGGTTGGACTATTTCGAACGCAACCTGTCCGGCGCAATTATGACCCGGATGACCACTGATATTGACGCGCTGAGCTCATTCCTCCAGACGGCACTAGCGCAGGCAACGGTCGCCGCGGCAACGCTGATCGGCGTCATCATCATGCTGCTGGTGACCGCACCGCAGTTGGCTGCGTGGGCGTTGTTGGCGCTGCCAATCATCATCGTGGCGACGCTGGTGTTCCGCCGGGTGTCATCGCGGTTGTATGTGAAGTCTCGGGAGCGGATCAGTGCGGTCAACGCTGATTTCCAGCAGTCGATTTCCGGTTTGCGCACCGCGCAGCTCCATGGCCAGCAACAGCAATTGGCGTCGAAGTTTGCGGCACTGTCGCGGCGTTATGTTCAGGCGCGGTTGCAGGCGCAGGCGGCAGCGTCCGCGTATTTCCCTGGTATGCAGGCGATTTCAGAGATCACGCAAGCGGCTATTTTGGGGCTTGGTGCGGGTCTTATCGTCGATAAGCAGATGACGCCGGGAACACTGATCGCGTTCATTTTGTACCTGGGGATGTTATTCGGACCTATTCAACAATTGTCGCAGGTGTTTGATTCGTATCAGCAAGCCACAGTCAGTTTTGACCGAATTTCGGAGTTGCTTGCTACCCAGTCGTCCGTGCCGAATACCGGACGCGCGGCGGTAGAGTCGGCAGCTTCCGGACCATTGCGGTTGGAGGCGGTGGATTTTAGTTACGGACCGGGCTTGCCGACGATTATGGGCGATCTCAATGTCACCTTGGCCCCTGGTGAATCGGTGGCGCTGGTTGGTCCGACTGGTGCAGGTAAATCCACGATTGTGAAGTTGCTGGCTCGGTTCCATGACCCAGTGGCCGGCAGTGTGCAAGCTGGTGGCCGGGATATTCGGGACTTTGACTTGGCGCAGTGGCGCACGCAGCTTGGGTATGTGCCGCAGGAACCGCATCTGTTTACGGGCACGATTGCTACCAATATTGCGTATGGCCGACCAGATGCATCGGAAGCGGAGATCACTGAGGCTGCGGCGAGGATTGGCGCGCTGTCGGTGCTCGCTGATATTCCCGGCGGTATGCACCATCGAGTGTCCGAACGCGGCGGTGGTTTGTCGTCTGGGCAGCGGCAGATTATTGCGTTGGCGCGGGCAGAATTGGTGGCGCCAAAGATTATGCTGCTCGATGAGGCGACAGCGACTTTGGATCCAGCGACCGAAAGTGCCATACTTTCTGCGTCAAAACGACTTGTTGGTGGGCGTACATCCGTCATTGTGGCTCACCGGTTAGCGACAGCTGCCGCCGCAGATCGTATTCTGGTTATTGTGGGTGGAAAAGTCGTTGAAGACGGTTCGCACGACCAGCTAATTGCCCTTGGGGGCACCTATGCACAACTGTGGGCCGCGCACTCGCGTTTTGAGTGACAACCAATGCGGCATTTTCAACCAAAACCGGTTAGCCTAGATGGTCACAGGGCTACCTGATTAATTTATTGTTAGCAAAGAATTGAGGCGAGTAACTGCCGTGAGTAACGCTAGTAATTTCGGCCAGAATGCTTGGCTGGTGGACGAAATGTACCAGCAGTACAAGGAAAACCCACAGTCGGTCGATGAGGAGTGGCGCAAGTACTTCGCAGAAGGCCCAACTCCTACCGCTGCTAGCGAAGCCGGAGCTGAGGCTGGCACCCCGGAGGCAACCAAGCCAGGTTCCGAAACCCAGGCGGCTGCCGCCTCCACTACCCCAGCTACCACCAAGATCCGCCAAATCGCCAAGCGCGGCATCCAGGGTGAGGCCCCGAAGCCGGAGAAGCCAAAACCAAAGCCAAAGCGCGCTAAGGTCTCCCCAATGGAATCCGCTGACAAGGTCGAATGGACCGGCGGCAAGGAAGAAACCATCCGCGGCGTTGGCAAGGCCATCGTCAAGAACATGGATGCGTCCCTGGAGATTCCAACCGCAACCTCCGTGCGCGACATGCCAGCACGCCTGATGTTCGAGAACCGCTCGCTCATCAACGAACAGATGCGTCGCACTCGCGGCGGCAAGATTTCCTTTACTCACATCATCGGCTACGCCATGATCAAGGCTGTCATGCTCCACCCGGACATGAACAACAGCTACAAGGTTGAAGACGGCAAGCCAACCCTGGTTGTGCCAGAAAACATCAACCTTGGCCTGGCCATTGACATGACCAACAAGGACGGCTCCCGCAGCCTGGTCGTTGCGGCGATTCGCGAATGCGAAAAGCTCTCCTTCAAGGAATTCGTCGAAGCTTACGAAGACATTGTCATCCGTGCCCGCAACGGCAAACTGACGATGAAGGACTTCCAGGGTGTCACCATCTCCCTGACCAACCCAGGTGGCATCGGTACCCGCCACTCGGTGCCTCGCTTGACTGTTGGCCAAGGCACCATCGTCGGTGTCGGTTCCATGGATTACCCAGCTGAATTCGCTGGTGCTTCCGATGACCGCCTGGCAGAACTGGGTGTGGGCAAGCTCGTTACCATCACCTCCACCTACGACCACCGCATCATTCAGGGTGCCGTGTCTGGTGAATTCCTGCGCTCCATGAGCAACCTGCTCATTGACGACGCGTTCTGGGACCACATCTTCGAGACCATGGAAATCCCTTACGCTCCAACCCGTTGGGCACAGGACATTCCAAACTCTGGTGTCGATAAGTCCACCCGCGTCATGCAGCTGATTGAGGCCTACCGTAACCGCGGCCACATGCTCGCTGACATTGACCCACTGCGTTTCCACCAGCCGGGCTCGGTCACCCCAGACCTGCGTGACTTGGACATCGCCACCCACGGCCTGTCCCTGTGGGACCTGGACCGCACCTTCAACGTCGGTGGTTTCGATGGTCGCGAGACCATGACCCTGCGTGAAGTACTGACCAAGCTGCGCAACGCTTACTGCCTGAAGGTCGGCATTGAATACACCCACATCCTCGACGCTGATGAGCGTGAGTGGATTCAAAACCGCGTTGAAGCTGGCCAGCCAAAGCCAACCCACGCAGAGCAGAAGCTCATCCTGCAGAAGCTGAACGCTGCCGAAGCTTTCGAAAACTTCCTGCAAACCAAGTACATCGGCCAGAAGCGCTTCTCCCTGGAAGGCGCTGAGTCCCTGATTCCACTGATGGACTCGGCTATCGACACTGCTGCTGGTGCCGGTCTGGACGAAGTTGTCATCGGCATGCCGCACCGTGGCCGCCTGAACGTCCTGGCCAATATCGTCGGCAAGCCTTTCTCCACCATCTTCACCGAGTTCGAAGGCAACATGGACCCAGCGCAGGCTGGTGGCTCCGGCGACGTGAAGTACCACCTGGGCTCCACTGGCCGCCACCTGCAGATGTTCGGCGACGGTGAAATTGACATCACCCTGACCGCTAACCCATCGCACCTGGAAGCTGTTAACCCAGTGGTCGAAGGTATTGCCCGCGCTAAGCAGGACATCCTGGACAAGGGCGAAGACGGCTACTCCGTCATGCCAGTGCTGCTGCACGGTGACGCATCCTTCACCGGCCTGGGCATCGTGCAGGAAACCCTGAACCTGATGGCCCTGCGTGGCTACAAGGTCGGCGGTACCGTGCACATCGTCGTGAACAACCAGATTGGCTTCACCACCTCGCCAAACGCTGGTCGTTCCTCCTACTACTCCACCGACCTGGCTAAGGCCTACGGCTGCCCAGTCTTCCACGTCAACGGTGACGACCCAGAAGCTGTGTCGTGGGTCGGTCAGCTGGCTGTGGAGTACCGCAACACCTTCGGCAAGGACGTCTTCATCGACCTGGTGTGCTACCGCCGCCGTGGCCACAACGAGGCCGATGACCCATCGATGACCCAGCCAAAGATGTACGAGGTCATTGACGGCAAGGCTTCGGTCCGTGAGCAGTACACCACCGACCTGGTTGGTCGTGGTGACCTGAGTGCTGAAGAAGCGGAAGCTGTCGCACGTGACTACCACGATCAGATGGAAACCGTCTTCAACGAGGTGCGCCAGGCTGAGAAGGGTCAGTCCCCAGCAGACCAGCACGGCATCACCAGCTCCCAGCCACTGCCACACGGCCTGGAAACCAACGTCGACGCCGCTACCCTGGCAACCATCGGCCAGTCCTACCTGGACGTGCCAGAAGGCTTCGACATTCACCCTCGCGTCAAGCCTGTGGCGAAGAAGCGTGCGGAAACTTCCACCAAGGGCGGCATCGACTGGGGCTTCGGCGAGCTGCTGGCCTTCGGTTCCCTGGGTATGCAGGGCAAGGTTGTCCGTTTGGCTGGCGAAGACGTCCGCCGCGGTACCTTCACCCAGCGCCACGCGGTGCTCACTGACCCGAAGACCGGTAAGAAGTTCAACCCAATTGATGAACTGGTCCGGAAGCACGGCGGTAAGTTCATGGTCTACAACTCGGCATTGACTGAGTTTGCTGGCATGGGCTTCGAGTACGGCTACACCATCGGTAACCCAGACTCCGTCGTTGCTTGGGAAGCACAGTTCGGTGACTTCGCTAACGGCGCGCAGACCATCATTGACCAGTACGTTGCGTCGGGTGAAGCGAAGTGGGGTCAGACCTCGAAGCTGATTCTGCTGCTGCCACACGGCTACGAAGGCCAGGGCCCAGACCACTCCTCTGCACGTATCGAGCGTTTCCTGCAGCTGTGCGCGGAAGGTTCTATGACGGTGGCTCAGCCATCGACCCCTGCGAACCACTTCCACCTGCTGCGTCGTCACGCACTGTCGGACCTGCACCGTCCGCTGGTTGTCTTCACTCCGAAGTCGATGCTGCGTAACAAGGCTGCGGTCTCCCCGGTTGAGGAATTCACCAAGATGGAGAAGTTCCGTTCGGTCATCAACGACCCTCGGTACGTCGACATCTACGGCAACATCTCCGGCACCCCGTCTGAGGTCAAGACGGTGCTGCTGTGCTCCGGCAAGATTTACTACGAGCTGGAGAAGAAGCGCCAGAAGGATGGCCGCGATGATGTCGCTATCGTCCGCCTGGAGATGCTGCACCCACTGCCTTACAACCGCATCAAGCAGGCATTCGACCTGTTCGAGAACGCGGAGAGCTTCCGTTGGGTTCAGGATGAGCCTGCTAACCAGGGCCCATGGCCATTCCTGGCGGTTCAGCTCCCAGAGATGATTCCATCCCTGCCTAAGCTGACTCGCGTTTCCCGCCCAGCGCAGTCCTCCACTGCAACCGGTGTGGCGAAGGTCCACGCCCTGCAGGAGAAGGCTCTGCTGGAAGCAGCGTTCGCTGACTAGTCCGCGGCGCGGCCCCTAGCCGGCCCTAGGGACACCGAAACCGGTTGTCTTGTTCCTTTAGTGGAGCAGGACAACCGGTTTTCTTGTATTTATTACCGGGCTATACAGGCTTTTTGACGGATACCTTCGGCTCACTCGCCTACGGGTGGATCTGGAATTCGTCGAGGAATAGCGCGGCTAGTACCGATGGGTCCGCGCCTTCTTCCATCTCTTTGAGCATGTTGTCGAGCTCTTCCTGCGACAGCCAACCAGCAATCGGGCCAAGCAAGTAGCGCTCGAGGTATTGGCTGACCGCTGGCTTGGCATACAACGCAACGATGTCGTAAGGAATGTTCTTATCTGCAGGCTTCTCGCAGCCTTGGGCCATACCGCGCGGGCCCCCAGCGAACTCGCCCGGGATGGTGCCCAGGAAAGCGCCGTAGACCTCTTCGTAGAACTCAATTCCGCCCACTACTGGCGCCGGTGCCTCATTGCCCGATCCGCCTGCTTGTCCAGCGTCACCGTTTTGTTGGGCAGCATTGTCTGTTTCCAAAGCTTCTGCACTACCGGTTTTTGGCTGATCTTCCAGCTTGGATTCAATTTCTGGGTCAGCGGCTGCCCGCTGCTCAAACTCCGCAGCTTTTTCCGGCACCGTTTGTTCTAGGCGCAAGCCAGTACAAGTGAAGGTGAAATTCGCTTCCCGCGTGCCCAGTGGCCCAAACGGGTCGTTGTGGTTTCCGCCGGGGATAATTTCTGCGTCGCGGCCGAACCGTTCAAATCCCCGGGCAAAAATGTGCGCCAAAAGCTGGGATTCATCATCCATTTGCGCGGCAATTCGAATGGTTTCCGTCGCATCCGCGGGCACCGGCATGGCGGGTTCATTTGAGGCACAGGCGCTTAACGAGCCGACGACGATCGCACTTACTGCTACCCCGGGTAGAATTTTACGGAGGAAGCTCGCTCGCGCCCCTGTGGAGTGAGATTTTTTAGTGCCGGTCACGCGTCATAGGCTACCGCAGTAGCTAGGCCGCACAAAGGACTGGACAACGGAAAGGGAGTTTGGGTGTCGAATCGCTTGTTTAGGTCGAATAGCTCTCACGGCAAAAGCGTTGTGTCGCCAACTCCGCAGACCCGATTGCGAGTGCCCACGGAGCGCGCAGTATTGCACTGCGTCGTATTTGACCAAGGTGAGCGAGTCCCAGGCCCGCACAATTTCCGTTCCGCGCTGCAAGAGGTTCGGGAACGCAACGCCGACCATGTTGTCGATGAAACCGCCCCACCCAAAGTTCCTGATGCTTTCGTCTGGCTGGATATGAGCTCGCCTGATGGGTATCAGATGGAAGATGTTGCCCGGGCTTTTGATATTCACCAGTTGACGGTGGAAGACATGGTGACGGCGCATCAGCGGCCGAAGTTGGAACGATTCGAAGATGAGAAAGTCTTCTTCGTTATTCGTCCCGTCGTGTACCAGGCACACGGCAGCGTCATGGATATCAATGAGATTATCCAGACCGAAGAACTGCAGATTCTGCTGGCGAAGGATTTCATCATCACTATTCGCCACGGCAAGCTTCACGCACTGGACAAGTTGGCTGAACATATGTTTGGCCGCAAAGAGCTGCTCGCCCTCGGCCCATCGGGCGTGCTGTGGGCCATGACGGACGTCATTGTGGACGAATACTTGGCTATTGGTGCCCATCTCGAAGATGACGTCGATGAGATGGAGAACGCCATTTTCGCGCCAGGGCAGAGCATTCAAATTGAGAATGTGTACATGCTCAAGCGGGAAATTATCGAAATGCGCCATGCCATTGATCCGTTAAGTACGGCGCTGAAAACGTTAATAAGCACAAATAAAGACCTAGTGCCGAAAACCGTGCGGTCTTATTTCCGCGACGTGTTGGACCACCAGCTGTTGGCCGCCGATAAGGTCGGTAGTTTCGATGAGCGCTTGACGTCGCTGATTACTGCGGCTGCTGCGAAAATTTCCATGCAGCAGAACACCGACATGCGTACCATTTCGGCCTACGCCGCGATTTTGGCTATCCCGACGGCAATTGCCGGTATTTACGGCATGAACTTTGAGAATATGCCGGAGCTGACCTGGAAGTACGGTTACTTCGGGGTGCTGGGTGTCATGCTGGGTGTCATCGGCATTTTGGTGTGGTTCTTCCGGAAGAACGACTGGCTTTAAGCTCGATCTGCCCGGCGCGGTTGTTTCGTCAACTCGGAAATCAAATCCCGGGCGCGCTCTGCGCTTTTCGGCTGGCACAAAACGTCATAACGCGCAGCAACGATCTGGGTGGTGGACGCGAAGTCCCGCGCGCCGCCAGACGCGGCATAGCCTACGGCCGCGGCAATTACGCCGAATACCACGCCGCCTACGACGGATACGACAATGGGTACCCACCAGTTTTCGGAAACGAAGAGGCTCATAATCAGGCCGAGGAACAGGCCAATGTAGGCGCCGGAGAATGCCCCGCCCCACAGCACACGGCCCCAGGTCAGTCTGCCGACGACCTTTTCCACCTGCATCAAGTTCACCCCAACGATGGTGACGTCTTCCACGGGGAAGTCCGCGCGGTCAGCGAGGTAGTCAACGGCGCGTTGGGCGTCGGCGTAGTCGGTGAAACTTCCGACCGGCCAGCCTTCAGGGGCTTTTGGCATGTCGGCACTGCGCCGCGTCGGTTCTGGCTTAGTCATGACTTTAATGCTAGCCATGGTCAACGTTTAAGGTGGGATGTATGAACTCCACACCCCGGGTATATGCAGGCCGCCTCAGCGGCATGATGGTGCGCGACCCAGATGGTGACCCCATCGGCCGGATCCGCGATGTGGTGGTGGCGCTGCGTCCTGATGGCACGAATTCGCGGGCGCTCGGCCTCATCATCCAGATGACTGACAAACGCCGCATTTTTATGCCGATGCTGCGTATTGCGTCGGTGGAGCCGAATGAAGTGCTGCTCAATACGGGTTCAGTGTCGATGCGGCAGTTCCGGGCGCGCCCAGGCGAAACGTGTGTTTTAGCGGAGCTGGTGGGCAGCCGAGTGCAGGTTCTTGACCCGGATTTTGAGCATCTGCATGGCCAGCCGCAGGAAGTCATTGACATTGCGCTGGAACGCAACCGGAACCGGGACTGGATGCTCACTCGTATTGCGGTGCGTCCAGTTCGCACTGGGTTCAGCCTTGGCCGCAAACGCCCCGTTGTTGAAGTGCCATGGGAATACGTCGAAGGTTTGGAAACCAGTGCTGGCGCTCCCCTGGGTTCCGATGCTGCGCTGATTGCCAGCTTTGATGGCATGCGCCCGGCCGACATTGCGCAGCGGCTGCATAAATTGCCACCTGCCAGGTTGCGCCAAGTCGCATTGTCGCTTCATGACGATTTGTTGGCCGACGTGCTCCAAGAGCTGCCGGATGACCACCAAGCGGACATCATCCGAGAGTTGGCACTTGAACGCGCCGCTGACGTGCTGGGCGAAATGGACCCGGACGATGCGGCGGACGTGCTCTCGGAGCTCGATGAGCACCGCGCGGATGTGCTGCTGGAAATGATGGAACCGGAGGATCAGAAGGCGCTGCGCCACCTGATGACCTTCCAACCGGATACCGTCGGTGGTCTGATGACCCCAGAGGCGATTATTTTGCAGCCTAGTGCCACGGTAGCGGAGGCGCTTGCTCACGCCCGGAACCCGGATTTGCCGATTACGTTGTCCTCCATGGTGTTTGTGGTGCGGCCACCGACGGCAGTGCCGACCGGTAAGTATCTGGGCTGTGTGCATATGCAGAAGTTGCTGCGGGAAATGCCGTCGACACAGATCGGTGGCATCCTCGATCCGGATTTGCCGCCGCTGTATCCGTGGGATTCCGATGAGACGGCTGCCCGGTACTTTGCAACGTATAACTTGGTGACCGGCGCCGTGGTGGATGACAAGAATCATCTGCTTGGCGCGGTGTGTGTTGATGACTTGTTGGACCACATTCTGCCGGAGGATTGGCGCGAGGGTGGTCTGCGCCCGGAGGTAAACAATGGCTGAGCTGCGTAGCTCCAACCTTGATGTGCCGATTGCGACATCCAATAAAAAGCGCATTGACTTTGATGGTGACCGTGTCGGTGAAATCGCTGAATCAGTCGCACGGTTCCTGGGCACCGGTAAATATTTGGCGTATCAGACCATCATCGTCATCGTCTGGATTCTGCTGAATATCGGCGGCATGTGGTGGAACTGGGACCCCTACCCGTTCATCCTGCTGAACTTGGCGTTTTCCACGCAGGCTGCCTACGCCGCGCCGCTGATTCTGCTGGCGCAGAACCGTCAGGAGGACCGCGACCGCGCTCAGATTAATGAAGACCGGCGCCGCGCCGCGGAGACCAAAGCTGATACCGAGTTTTTGGCCCGAGAGTTGGCATCGGTGCGTATTACCGTCGGTGAGACCGTCTCGCGTGACTATTTGCGCCACGAGTTGGAGGATCTGCGCGGGCTGCTCGACCGGATTGAGAATAAGTTGGATGACCAGGCCGCCCGCGTGGCGCGCTCTGCCGACGATATTGACACCCCGGTGCGCGACCAGGCCGATAGTTTTGACGGTAGTTTTGATGCTGGTTTTGACGGCAATGAAAAAGACTCTTAAGTAACCGGCTACGATTGAGAAATCATGGCTACTATCACTGAATCTGCGGTCCGCACTGCCCTAGCGCAGGTGAAGGACCCCGACGTCCAGCGACCAATTACCGAGGTAGGAATGGTCAAATCCATTTCTATCGCGGACAATAACGATGTTGCGGTGGAGATTTACCTGACCATCGCGGCCTGCCCGATGAAGAATCAGATTGTTGATTCTGCCAAAGAGGTGGTGTCCGCACTTGATGGTGTCGGCGAGGTCACGGTGACCACCGATGTGATGAATGACGAGCAGCGTCGTGAATTCCGGATGGCGGTGCGCGGCAACGCCACCGAACCGGTTATTCCATTCGCGCAGCCGGAATCCACCACCCGAGTGTTTGCGATTTCTTCGGGCAAAGGTGGCGTTGGTAAGTCGTCGATGACGGTGAACTTGGCGTGCGCACTGGCCGAACGCGGCTTGAACGTAGGCATTGTCGACGCCGATATTTATGGCCACTCGGTGCCGGGCATGATGGGCAATGATTCTTCGCCATACCAGGTCGATGACATGATTATGCCGCCTCGCAAGCATGGTGTGGCGATGATTTCGATTGGTCATTTCGTCTCCGGTAATGACCCAGTTGTATGGCGTGGCCCGATGCTGCACCGCGCGATTTCGCAGTTCTTGGCGGATGTGTACTGGGGTCAGCTGGATGTGCTGCTGCTGGACCTGCCGCCAGGTACTGGCGATATTGCCCTGTCGGTGGCGCAGTTGGTGCCGGGCGCGGAACTGATTGTGGTGACCACTCCGCAGCAGGCCGCAGCTGAGGTTGCTGAGCGTTCTGGTTCCATTTCGCAGCAGACGCATCAGCGCATTGCCGGTGTCATTGAGAATATGAGCTGGTTGGAGCTGCCGGATGGCACCAAGATGGATGTCTTCGGTACCGGTGGCGGCGAGGTCGTTTCTGCCCGCCTGACCCAAATCACCGGTGCGAATGTGCCATTGCTGGGCCAAGTGCCACTGGACACAAAGCTGCGTGAGGGCGGCGATGAAGGCTCCCCTGTGGTGATTGCCGATCCGCAGTCCCCTGCCGCGCAGGCTATCCGCGGTATCGCCGACAAGCTGGTGGTGCGCCGCGAGTCGCTCAAGGGCCGCACGCTGGGTCTCGGCGTCACACCGAAATAGTTTCTCCGGAGAATACGTTTTTGGGCTACGCTCGGCGGTATGAGCATCACAGAAATGAACATTCCGCTGGTCGCCGCCCCAATGGCTGGTGGCCCAACCACCCCTGAGCTTGTTGCCGCCGCCGTCAAGGCTGGCGGCACTGGTTTTTTGGCCGCAGGTTACCGCACCCCCGAGCAAATGTCCGAGGATATTTCTGCCCTCAAGTCTTTGCTTATTGACGATACCGAGCAGCCGTTCTTTGGCGTCAATCTCTTTAATTCACCGGCTGAGTCGCAATTCCCTGAGCAAGATCAGCGAATATGGACCGCCTACCAAGAAGCGTTAGCACCGTTAGCAAAGAAGCTTGGCGCAGAATTAGCTTCTGAGGCTCGCACCGATGATGACTTTGTCCAGGAAAAAGTACAAGTACTCATCGACAACCCAGTACCAATGGTGAGCTTTACCTTTGACCTTCCTGACTCAGCAACGGTCGCCTCCTTGCGGGCTGTCGGCACGCTAGTTGGTGCGACGGTAACTGAAGTTCCGGCAGCAGCTGAAGCCGTCGCCCGCGGTGTTGACTTCCTCGTGGTCCAAGGTCCTCATGCCGGTGGCCATCAGTCATTGCCGCTGGTTGCCGGTGAGGTATCGGAAGAGCCGCTGTTGACTACAGTGCAAACGATCCGAGCTAATACTGACATCCCGGTCATTGCTGCCGGCGGCGTTGGTTCAAGCGCTGATGTGCAGGAGTTGCTCGCCGCTGGCGCCACCGCTGTAGCTGTGGGCACGATGTTGCTGCGTGCTGACGAGGCGGGCACAAATGACACTTATCGACAAGTGCTAGCAGAAGTCGCGGCTGGGGATCGCAGTGATGTCACGGTATTCACCCGCGCGTTTTCTGGGCGGTGGGCTCGTGCCCTGCACAATAAGTTCATTGATAAGTACGGTGGCACTGCCCCTGCATTGTACCCGCAGGTGCACTACCTGACATCACCGATCCGCAATGCAGCGAAAGAAGTTGGTGACTCCGAGTCGCTGAATTTGTGGGCTGGCACCGGGGTGAAAAACACCCGCGCGGGCTCGGTGGCAGAAATCTTCGCTGACCTGAGCAGCTAGCGGTGATATGGCTGCGCGGCTACCCACGCTGCAGCCGTAGTGTTTTTAAAGGGCGTCATCATCGGACCAGTTAATGGTCCGTGGCATGTCTGCCGCTGCCGATTGGTGAGACGTGGCCTGGGTGTTCCCAGCTGCCGATTGAGGGTTTGACTGCGGAACGCTTGATGCCTGCGTGCCAGCTGGTTGCGTCGATGACGCTGCTACTGGAGATGCCGCACCAGCTGGGGTGCTTCCGTCGCTGCCATTGTTCTGGAAGAACTCCGCCGGCTTTTTATCGAGGAAGTTCAGCATGGTGTCGTCACCTTCGAGCAAGGTGCGCGTCAGCATCGCTTTCGGGTTCATCGAACGCAGCTGCTGGAGATCCTCCAGCGGCTTACGGAACTCGTCGAAGTCATCACCGAAGTCGTTCTTCAGTTCACTGCGGGCATCCTCAATGGAATTGCGGACAGCAAGCACCATGGCACGAAAATCTTGGACCAGCTTCGGCAGCTTCTCCGGACCAACCACGACCAAAGCGACGACGAGAATAATGAGGATCTCTCCCCAACCAACATTGGCAAACACGGCTATTACCCTACCCTGTTAGCGATCTTTAGGTACGACCTCAAGCGTGATCTCCCGCCCGTCTCGTACCACGGTGACCTTTGCGGGATTGTCGACTCCGACTTCCCAAATGGCCACCATGAGTTCATCTGGCCCGGAAATTGGTCGATTATTCACCCGAGTAATCACATCACCTTCCTGCAGTTTCGCCTCTGCGGCTGGGCCTTTCGGCATAATCGATGCAATCTGCGCGCCGACGACAGAACCGTTTTCCACTGGTCGTGTGGTCACACCGATATCGGCATGCTTGGGGGTGGCTCCCCGCATCAGCTGCTCGGCAATATCGCGGGCAGTATTGATCGGAATGGCGAACCCAAGCCCTTGTGAGCCGCCGGTAGTGGAGTAAATGGACGTGTTGACGCCAACGACAGCACCCGACATGTCTACCAGCGGTCCGCCCGAGTTACCTGGGTTGATCGACGCATCCGTTTGAATGGCATCGGCGGCGCCATCCGTATCGGTTCCGTCACCGGTCAGTCGCACCGGGCGTTTCAGGGCGGAAACAATTCCGGAGGTCACCGTGCGCTTCAGCCCCAACGGCGAACCTAATGCCAGGACTTGGTCGCCGACTTTCACCTTCTCGGAATCGCCCAGAGCCGCGACGGTCAGTCCCGCAACGTCGTTGACTTTCACCACCGCCAAGTCCGTCATCGGGTCGCGGCCAACAATCCGGCCGGTCGCTTCCTGTGGGATGCTGTCCCCATTCGGCGCGAATTGGACCGTAATCTTTGCAGAATGGGAATCAACCGCTGCGGACACCACGTGGTTATTGGTCAAAATGTAACCCGCACCGTCGATGACAAAGCCAGAACCGACGCCGCTGCCTTTAGGTCCAGTGACACTCAACGACACCACTGCGGGTTGGACCTTTTCTGCTACTTGACCAATGGCTGACATATCCGAGTCGGGTTGCTGGACAGCCTCCAGCTGCACTTTATTGCTCGTCAGCTTGGCCTCATGCCCAAACCAGCCGCCGATGAAGCCACCAGTGGCACCAACCAGCATGGTCACCAGGGCCACACCGGCGATGTGGTGCCAGCCAATACTCCGACCAAACAGCACCTCACGCAGTCCCACTTTCGGCAGTGGTTTTTCTGGTTCTGGTTCCGGTTCCATCTGTGAGGGCAGTGCTGGCTCGCCCGTGCTGACCGGAGCGTGCGGATCCGACCACGGGTCATAGTCGGATGTGGTGTCTTCTTCTGCAGCGGCTTCCACTCGCCGCTGTAGCCCACCGATTTCCTCCAAGTTCGGATCGGTTGGGGTGTCAGGTCGCCGAAAGGCTTGCGCAATTTCTGGTGGCGTAAGTTGGCGCCCAGTCAGCGCCTCGTGGGGTTCGGTATTGGCGGCGACAGCAGCAGGATCGAAACCGCCATCAACGTCATGCGGGCGTGCGAAAGCGCTCGGAAGCTGGGATGAAGTCACTTGTTTCCTGCCCACCGGTCTCGTAGCGATTCCCCAAGTTCGGTGAGTCGGTCCGCGAAATTGAGCGCCGATGCGCGCACATGTTTATTCTCTGAAGCTTCGGTTACCGCATCGCTGACCGCATGACCGACGGCATCGGGAATGGCGGCAAGGCGCTGTTTCAAGGCAGCAGATACTTGAATTGTGGCTTCGCTCGCTGCCCGTAACCGTCGTGAAGCTTCTTGCTGGGCGGCAACCTCTCGGCGGCATCGTTCGCAGCTATCCAAATGGCAGCTGGCTCGGTGAAACGCACCTGGTGTGAGTTCTCGGTCGACGTAGGCCGCTATTGCTTCGATAGACAGGTGATCGAAATCCGCGTCCAACAAATCCCGTAGGCGTCGCGCGCCACGG
The DNA here is from genome assembly GCF_000372445.1 of Corynebacterium ulceribovis DSM 45146. Classification (GTDB taxonomy): domain Bacteria; phylum Actinomycetota; class Actinomycetes; order Mycobacteriales; family Mycobacteriaceae; genus Corynebacterium; species Corynebacterium ulceribovis. The sequence continues at coordinate 568,660 of NZ_AQUY01000001.1, read as the reverse complement.
CGACTCTGCTCCCCCGCATTCATGCGCATCACACCTCCAATGGCTGGGAATCCACCTGCAGCTTGCTACTTATCCTTCAAGTGTAGGACGAAACGCTACAACGCGGCGGAAACGAACCGTGGCTTCACGAAGCGCTCGTCTGCCTCCAAGATAGCGCGCAGCTGCGAGCGCCCCCGGTGAATCCGGCTGCGGACCGTACCCATCTTGGTGTTCAACGCGTCCGCAATCTCGTCATAGCTCATCCCGGCAACATCACACAGCACCACTGCCACTTTGAAGTCTGGCGCTAATTGATCCAGGGCACGCTGAATCTGCGGATCAATATCGGCGTCCATGAACAGGTCCTCTGGGGAAGAGTTTTTACCCGGAACTCGGTCCACGTCTTCCGGCAGCGCTTCCATCCGAATTTTCTGCCGGTGGCGCACCATATCGAGGAACAAGTTTGTGGTGATGCGATGCAGCCAACCTTCGAAAGTGCCAGGCTGGTACCGATTCAAGGAGCGGAACACCCGCATGAACGTTTCTTGGGTTAAATCTTCCGCATCGTGCTGGTTACCAGTCAGGCGATAAGCCAATCGGTACACCCCGTCGGAGTGTTGAGCAACCAGTTCTTCCCACGTCGGCATCTCACCCATTCCGGCATCAAAAGCAGCGGTGCCAGAGACTTCGTCTGGCAACATTTCGGAAGGGCGCAATTCGGACATGCGTCTATCTTGCCTTGCAAACATAAACGGACTCAATACGGGGGCGTAGGAATATTGTAAGAAATCTGATTCTTTTTGGTAACAGCCGTTAAACAGCTCAAACGGCGTGGATAGCCCCCAAGCAACGCAAGATTCCCTACACTCAAAAGGGTGACTGATTCTGCATTCGACGCCACCCGTAACTACATCCTCAGCACCACTGCAGCCGACGAAACCCTCGAAGCTGCTGCCCGCGATGCTGCTGAATTTGGTTTGAGCTACCCGGATTCCATTACCGGCTCGCTGCTGACCGCCCTGACGTCGGCGGCGCTCGCAGGACGACCGAACGCCACTCGCTCGGTGGTTGCCATCACCCCAGCTGCCGGTGTTGTCGGACTGTATTTGCTGCGCGGGATGGCACAGGGCGACCACCTCACGTGCATTGACTCAGAAACCGAGCACCAGAAGCTAGCGAAAAAGGCATTCCAATCCGTCGGGCTGCGGCCATCCCAATACCGCTTCTTGCCGTCTCGTCCCCTAGAAGTGATGGGGCGATTGAACCCAGGTGCCTATGACGTTGTTTACGGCGACTGCCGTCCAACTGATTTGTTGGCATTCGTGCACGCCGCGCTACCGCTGCTCTCGCCAGGTGGTGTTCTCATTATCGGAGACTGCCTCCTCGACGGCATCGTGGGCGACGAGAGCCGCACCGACCGCGATACCGTTGCGGCCCGGGAAGCTGACGAATATGTCCGTTCCCTTGACGGTGTGACGGTCAGCCGGTTGCCACTGAGTGGTGGCCTGACCATCATCGCTAAACAGGAATAGAGGAATAGCTCATGGCCCCGCAATCTTCCGACCACGGTTTCGCTGAAGCACTGTATCTTGCAAGTACCGCGCGTCATGTGGAGGTGTTCACTGGTGCGGGGATGAGCGCCGAATCGGGAATTGTCACATACCGCGATGCCGACACTGGACTGTGGGAAAACGTAGACCCGATGGCAATGGCCAGTATTGATGCTTGGCGCCGCGACCCAGAGCCAATGTGGGCGTGGTACCTGTGGCGAGCGCAGTTAGCCTCGCAGGCCGAGCCTAATGCTGGACACCGGGCGATTGCCCGCTGGGCTGAACTCGATGGTGTTGATGCCGTCACAGTAACCACACAGAACATCGATAACTTGCATGAACGTGCTGGTAGCGAGAATGTGGTGCATTTGCATGGCAGCTTGTTTATCTTCTGCTGCAGCAACTGCCGCCGCCCCTACGATGATGTCGATTTTCCTACGGAGGCGGTGCCGCGCCTTACTCCCCCACCCTGCCCGGCCTGTGGAAGCCTGATCCGGCCGGATATCGTGTGGTTCGGGGAGGGACTGCCCAGCGACGCCTGGGGCGAGGCGGAACGGCGAATGGAAACGGCGGACTTGATCGTCATTGTGGGCACATCGGGTGTAGTTTATCCCGCTGCCCAACTGCCTTTCCTTGCGTACCGGCAGGACACCCCAATCCTGGAAATCTCGCCCCAAGAAACGGAGTTGACCCGCCTGGCAGCCCAGTCGTGGCGGACCACTGCCGCGGTTGGACTGCCATTGCTTGTCGACGCATTGGCCGACCGAAGTTAATTAAATAACTTCGTTCTTACCCACACAGACGACGCCGCCCGCGGAGATCTTGTACCGCTGGGCATCCTTTTCGGTGTCCACACCGAGGATTTCACCGTCAGATACCACCACGTTCTTATCCAAGATGGCGTGGCGCACCACAGCGCCGCGACCGATGCGCACACCTGGGAACAGCACTGAGCCTTCTACTGTGGCACCTTCTTCGACAACCACATTGGAGTGCAGCACCGAGTTGCGGACGGTACCACCAGAGATGATGGAACCTGGGGCAACCATGGAGGACTGTGCAAGGCCACCCTTGACGAACTTCGCTGGTGGCAAGTTGTCTTCCTGGAAGGTGTGGATTGGCCACTTGCGGTTGTACAGGTTGAACACTGGGTGCACGGAAATCAGATCCATATTCGCTTCGTAGAAAGCGTCGATGGTACCAACGTCACGCCAGTAGCCCTTGTCACGTTCGGTTTCGCCTGGAACATAGTTGTTCTTGAAGTCGTAGACGAACGCCGAGTTCTTCTCCACGAAGTACGGAATGATATCGCCGCCCATATCGTGGTTCGACTCTTCGTTTTCGGAGTCTGCGCGCAGCGCTTCGACCAGGGCTTCGGTCTTAAAGACGTAGTTACCCATGGAGGCGAAAGTGGACTCCGGATCATCCGGGGTGCCCGGTGGGTCCGCTGGCTTCTCCAAGAAGCTGGTGATCTTGTTTTCGTCATCGGAGTCGATGCAGCCAAACGCAGTAGCTTCCGCGCGTGGCACGCGAATACCGGCAACGGTGCATTCTGCGCCGGAAGCGATGTGCTGCTCGACCATCTGCTCGACGTCCATGCGGTAGATGTGATCCGCACCGAACACGATGACGTGCTCAGGGTCTTCGTCGAAAATCAGGTTCAGCGACTGGAGGATGGCGTCGGCGGAACCAGTGAACCAACGCTTGCCCAGCCGCTGCTGAGCAGGCACTGGGGTGACGTATTCGCCGGTAATACCGGACATCTGCCAAGCGGTGGAGATGTGACGGTCCAAAGAGTGGGACTTGTACTGCGTCAGCACCGCGATTTTGCGGTAGCCGGCGTTGAGCAAGTTCGACAGCACGAAGTCAATCAAGCGGTACGTGCCGCCAAACGGTACGGCTGGCTTAGCGCGGTCAGCAGTCAAAGGAAACAGACGCTTACCTTCGCCACCAGCAAGGACAATTGCAAGGACATTTGGTTGGCTTCTCACATTCCCCAGGCTAATCACAAATTGCGCAGCCCGCCGGAGATAGCGGCATTCAGTCCCCCATCTGTGCCAAACATGCCGCCGAGCCCCTGCACAGCTGCACAAAAGTGGCTACGGTGAAGGGTATGCGAGTTGCGATGATGTCCCGAGAATATCCACCAGAAATCTACGGCGGCGCTGGCGTTCACGTTGCTGAACTAACCCGTTATATGCGCGAAATCGTGCCGGTCGACGTGTACTGCATGGGCGGTCCTCGCGACGAAGCCGACGTCTACGTTGTTGGCAACGATGAAGCCCTCAACGACGCCAATGGCGCAATCAAAACCCTCTCCGTTGGCCTGCGGATGGCGCATGAAGCCGCACAGACCGACATCGACGTAGTCCACTCCCACACCTGGTATTCCGGGCTCGGCGGTCACCTGACCGGCCTGATGAAGGAAATTCCACACGTAGTCACCGCCCACTCCCTAGAGCCGCACCGCCCTTGGAAGAAGGAGCAGCTCGCTGGCGGCTACAACGTGTCTTCGTGGTCGGAAAAGAACGCGATGACTAATGCTGACGCAGTCATCGCTGTGTCCGCTCGCATGAAGGACGCGATTCTCGACGCGTACCCAACTATCGAGCCAGACAAGGTCCGCATTGTCCTCAATGGCATTGACACTGAGCTGTGGGCACCGCGGCCAACATTCGACCAGTCCCAGGAAGAAAAGGGCTGGTCAGTACTCAAGGACCTCGGCGTCGATCCAAACCGTCCAATCGTCTCCTTCGTCGGACGCATTACCCGCCAAAAGGGTGTAGAGCACCTCGTGAAGGCCGCGATGCAGTTCGACGAAGGCATTCAGCTGGTGCTGTGCGCAGGTGCGCCAGACACCCCAGAGATCGCGGCCCGCACCAAGGCGTTGGTGGAAGAGCTGCAGTCCAAGCGAGATGGCATCTTCTGGGTGCAGGACATGCTGGATAAGGAAAAACTGCAGGAAATCCTCACCGCTTCCGATACCTTCGTCTGCCCATCCATTTACGAGCCACTGGGCATCGTCAACTTGGAAGCTATGGCTTGCGGCACCGCAGTCGTCGCTTCCGATGTCGGCGGTATCCCTGAGGTCGTCGTCGATGGTGAGACCGGCACGTTGGTGCATTATGACGAAAACGATGAAGCAGGATTCGAAGCTGCCATCGCGGAAGGCGTGAACAAGATGGTCGCTGACCGGGAACGCGCTAAGGCCTTTGGTGTGGCTGGCCGCACCCGCGCCATCAATGATTTCAGCTGGGCAACCATCGCGCAGCAAACCATCGACGTGTACAAGTCTCTGATGTAGGACGTAGCATCACGACGTGAAAAAAGGCCGGCAGCATCAGCTGACCGGCCCTTAACCGTCAATAAGCACCGCCAAAAAGCACCGCTTTTTGCGCTACCTTCTACTCTGGGCGGCCCAAGCGGGTAATCATTGCGCGGGCAGTAACATCCATCGTGGTCGGCAGGGACTTAATCCGGTCCGCCAACACATCTGGATGGATATGGCGAGCAGACGGGCTCATCGCAATCTGCGCGGCAATGTCTTCCTGCTTCAGCTTCATGGTGAACTCGACGCGCTCAGGCTCCCCAATAGGCACCAAGTGGCCCTCTGCTTGGGCAATCATCCGCTCAACCTTGCCGCGCTCCACATCAATGATGCCCAGTGGCTTACGCAGCTCCGAAAGGTGGCCAGTATCGGCAGTCAGTACGACAACCTGGCCGCCCGGCTTGAGCACACGGGCGAACTCCTCCGCGTTGCGCGGGGCGAAAATCACCGTAATGGCGTCGACAGAATGGTCCCGAATCGGCAGCCGAGCCCACGCATCCGCAACCACCGCGCCCACCCGTGGGTGGCATTTCGCTAGGTGCTTTGCGGCTGGAACGGAAACGTCAATGCCCACACCGCGAGCCTCTGGAATCGCATCCAGCGTGTGCGCCAAGTAGTAGCCAGTACCGGCACCGTTTTCCAGCACCACTGGACGGTCATCGTTGCTGATGCCGTTATCGTCCAAGACATCTTGGACATTGCCGGATACTTCCTCCACAAACGGGCCATAGTGGCCGCCGGACAAGAACGTATCGCGGGCAGCAATCATCTTGGCATCGTCGCCGGTGTAGCGCAGACCCGCGCCACCAGCCAACGTGACGTAGCCCTGGCGAGCCACATCATACGAGTGACCCGACTCGGACTTGAGCACCTTCCAGGTGTCATCCGCCGCACACATCGCAGTGCCATCCACTGGATCAGCTAAGACATCAATAATGTCGGCGAGCATTGAGAACCTCCCTGGATGAGATGCGAATTTCTGATTAGCTGACCAGCGTACCCGGCCAAGCTGAACACGCCGCTGATTACCCTGGGTTAGCGCAGCCCCTAGATACGCAACGGCGACCGGGAAAACCCCGATCGCCGTTACACATTAACCGCCCACTGGCTACGAGCCGACCACCTTCAACAGTTCGTGGCCCAGCTCGCTGGCCTCGGTTGGCGACAGCTCAACCACCAGACGACCACCGCCGTCCGCGGGAACGCGCATCACAATCTTCTTGCCTTCGTCGGTAATCTCCAACGGGCCATCGCCAGTGCGTGGTTTCATGGCAGCCATGAATTGACTCCTAACTAAAAGCTTCCAGTCCTGTATTCAGGGCCTATTCTCAACCTTACTCATTTTTGACAAGCGGCGGAATAGCTGTACTATTACTGCCCTCCATTGAGGCGATCACCGACGCAATCGGCGGACGATCCGCAAAACTTGGCGCAACTGGCGCCGCCACCCCACCCACACGAAGCGGAGCGCCGGAATCTGGCACGCCACACCGATCAAATAGCGTCGCCACCACCTGGCGCGCCATCGGACCTAAATCTGCCAACGTCCGATTACGATGCCGCCGCTGCCCCAAATCCACCTGTGCAATTGCCGAGACCCCAAACCGCTCCGCAAAATCCAGCAGCAACCCAGTTTCCACGCCATAACCAGGCGCAAATGGTACGGAGCACAGCGCTGCACGCCGAGCGGCGTACTCACCGCCAAGTGGCTGCGCAATAGTGGCCAACTCCGGGCGCAGCGCCGCAAGCAGTGGCCGCATCGTCAACTCCGTCACCCGGCCACCATCCAGGGAGGTCGACTGCCCAGCGCTCAGCACCCGCTGATAGCTGCCCCGGACCATCTGCACCTGTGAATCTGCCAACAGTGGCTCCACCAAAGTGGCAACCCACTGCGGCCCCGGCTCCACCACGTCAGCGTCCATGAAACACACAATGTCCCCGCGAGCAGCAGCCACGCCACGCCATAGCGCTTCGCCTTTACCGGGCTGCGGCGGGATATGCGGCAAGACGCTGCGCCAATTGACGACAGTGGCACCAGCGCGTGCAGCCACCAGCGCAGTAGCGTCCGTCGAATCCGAGTCAATGACTAAAATTTCGTCAATAAGCGGCGCCGTGCCCAACTGCAACGGCCGCAATGATTCCACGACCTGGCCCACGGTGCCTTCTTCGTTCAGTGCGGGGATGACCACGCTGACGGTAGCGACGGTAGCGGTCACTGCAGACCTCGGATGACCGACTTCGGGGCGATGCGCTGGTCAATCGCGCCAACCATCTGGCACACATCGACGGTCTCGCGGACCTGGTGCGCCCGGAACATCGCCACGCCATGGTGTGCGGCGTAAGCGGTGGCGGCGAGCGTCGCGGGAACCCGGTCGGCTACCCCGCGGCCCACTGTCTCCCCCACAAAGTCCTTATTCGACAGCGCCATCAACACCGGCCAGCCGGTAGCGACCAATTCATCGAGACGACGCAGCAGCTCCAACCCGTGGAAAGTGTTCTTACCGAAATCGTGCGTCGGATCAATGAGGATTTTGTTCTCCGGCACGCCAAGAGATACCGCGCGCTCCGCAGCAGCCGACGTCTCCGCAATGACCTGCGCAACGACATCGTCAAAATGCGCCCGGAACGGGCGAGTCCGGGGTGTCACTCCCCCAGTATGCGAACAGACATAACCAGCACGATGCTGCCCCGCGACGGTCACCAGCTCAGGGTCCGCGCCAGCCCAAGTGTCATTGACCAGCCCGGCGCCTGCTTGGCACGCCACATCCGCGACCTCCGCACGCCAAGTGTCCACGCTGATCGTGATGTCTGGGTAACGCTCGTGCACCGCCGCAATGAGCGGCACCACCCGGTCGATTTCCTCGGTAGCAGAAACTTCGGGACCGGGGCCTGCTTTCACCCCGCCAATATCGATCACGCTGGCGCCATCGGTCACTGCAGCGTCCACGCGAGCGAGCGCTGCCTCAATGCCCCACGTAGCGCCCTTGTCGTAAAAGGAGTCGGGGGTGCGATTGACAATAGCCATCACGGCGGGGACACCGGATGGCTGAAACGCACAGTTAATCGGTCTCATCACCTGCGAATTTAGCACGCTCAGCTGCCGCGGCTTCGCGGGCTTCACGTTCCTCCATGGCCTGCAGGTGGCCGGCATGGGCATCCTTGATGTACTGGATGGCCTCGTCCACGTCGTCGGTCACTAGGTACAGATCGACATCTTCGTCGCTGATCATGCCTTCGGCCAGCAGCCGCTCATCAATCCAGTCGACTAGTCCGCCCCAGAACTCGGTGCCCAACAGCACAATTGGGAAGCGGGTAATTTTGCCGGTCTGCACCATCACTAGGGCTTCAAATAGCTCATCCAGTGTGCCGAAACCGCCGGGCAGCCCGACGAAGGCCTGCGAATACTTCAGAAACATCACCTTGCGGACGAAGAAGTACCGAAAGTTCATGCCGAGGTCGAGGTAGTGGTTCAGGTGCTGCTCATGCGGCAGTTCAATGCCTAGCCCCACCGAAAAACCTTCAGCTTCCAGCGCGCCACGGTTCGGCGCCTCCATCAAACCTGGGCCACCACCGGTGATGACGGCGTAGCCAGCTTCAGCAATTTTCCGGCCAGTTTCCACGCCTAAGTCGTAGTAAGGGTGCCCCGGCTGAATACGCGCTGAGCCAAACACCGTCACGGCTTTTGGAATTTCCGCGAGCGCGCCGAAACCGTCAACAAACTCGGATTGAATACGCAGGACACGCCAGGTGTCGGTATGCATCCACGAGGTGTCCGTCGCCCGGTCCAGCAGTCGGTAGTCCGTGGTGGATCGTTTGGAGTTGTCCCGTCCGTCTGGCCGGATGTACATCGGCCCGCGCAGCAGCATGCGCTTGGCTTCGGAAGGAGTTTTTTCAGGTGCCATAACGAGTTCCTCGGTGGACTGTGGACGATAAGTTACTTACGGGAAAATTGAAACACATGTGACATGTGGTGGCACCCACCTTAACTGCCGGAGCCGTTTGCAGCATGGCGGGATACAATGGGGCCATGCTGACATCTGGGGCCCGAGGCGTGGGTATCGCCAACATTGCAATGGACGGCACGATTCTGGATACCTGGTACCCAGAACCACAATTGACCGACGAACCAAGCCCCTCGGGCACCGTCCGGTTGGGTGCACAATATCTCAGCCCAAAAATGCTCTCCATGGTGCGTATTGACGAAGACCGAATGGTTGAGCAGATTGCGGTGGAAACCAATATTGCCGACCTGTCTCAGCCTGCTGTCGACGCACACGATGTTTACCTGCGGCTACACCTGCTGTCCCATCGGCTGGTATCGCCACACTCCATGAATATGCACGGCGTCTTTGATCTGCTCAATGTGGTCGCGTGGACTAACAAAGGCCCGTGCCTGCCCGACAATTTTGAGCACGTCCGCACCTCGCTGCGCACCCGGGGACTGATTCACGTGTACTCCATCGACCGGCTCCCCCGCATGGTCGACTACGTTGTGCCCGCCGGGGTTCGCATTGCCGAGGCAGAACGTGTCCGCCTCGGCGCAGTCCTCGCCTCTGGGACCACTGTGCTGCGAGAAGGCTTCGTGTCCTTCAACTCCGGCACGCTCGGGGAAGCAAAAATCGAAGGCCGCCTGTCCTCGGGTGTAGTTGTGGGGGCGAATACCCGCGTCGGACTGTCCGCCACGTTGATGGCGGAACAGGATAAGACTGGCTTCCGTTTGCCACTGAGCATCGGCGAGAACTGCACCATCGGGGTGTCCGCTGGTGTTATCGGAGTCTCGCTCGGCGATAACTGCATTTTGGACAATGGCATTCTCATCGATAAAAAGATGCCGGTGTACCTGACTGCTGAAGATCGCACTGGTTACGCCGCTGAACTTGAAGGCCAAAGCAATTTGCATTTCCACCGTCGCCCTGGCGTCAGTGACATCTGTGTGGACCGGCTGAACCCGGCGTAGAATTTCTCCCGCCCCAACTCTGGGATTCGGCGCGGCGGTTCTATGCTGTTTATATGACTGAGTCTCCAAACCAACCGTCCAGCACGGCTACGGCAGCTGCTGCTAGCACCGACGGCACTACCGATGAACTCAAGCCCGGCCTCAAACTGCGTCACCTGACCATGATGGGGCTGGGCTCTGCTATTGGTGCCGGGCTGTTCCTCGGCACCGGTGTCGGTATTAAAGCCGCCGGCCCAGCAGTGCTGATTTCCTACCTCATCGCCACCTTCATTGTGGTGATGGTGATGCGTATTCTCGGTGAGCTGTCCGCGGCTTCCCCAAGCTCCGGCTCCTTCGCTTCTTACGCCGCCGAGGCCTTCGGCCCGCGCATCGGTTTTACCACCGGCTGGCTGTACTGGTTCATGCTGATCATGGTGCTCGGCGCGGAAATGACCGCTGCCGGTGCCATCATGGGTAACTGGTGGGGTGTCGAGCCATGGATCCCAGCGCTAGTCGCCGTGCTGTTCTTCACCGTCGTGAACTTCGCTGCGGTCCGCGGCTTCGGTGAATTCGAATTCTGGTTTGCCTTCATCAAGGTCGCCGTTATTGTGGCGTTCCTGATTATCGGCGCTCTGCTGGTCTTCGGTTTGCTGCCCGGCACAGAGTTTGTCGGCACCACCCATATTGAGGAATCCGGTTTCTTCCCGAATGGTTTCGAAGGTGTTGCCGCTGGTCTGCTGGCAGTCGCGTTCGCCTTCGGTGGTATTGAAATCGTCACTATCGCTGCTGCTGAATCCGAGGACCCAACCCGTTCGATTTCGGCGGCGGTCCGTTCGGTCATCTTCCGCATCACCGTGTTCTACCTCGGCTCGGTGCTGCTGATTATCCTGCTGCTGCCATACGCCACCATTGATGGTGCAAACGCCGCTGCCGATTCGCCATTTACCAAGGTGCTGGAGCTCGCCAATATCCCTGGCGCCGTGATGTTCATGGAAGTTGTGATTGTGCTGGCGCTGCTATCGGCATTCAACGCGCAGATTTACGCCACGTCCCGCTTGGTGTACTCCATGGCGCACCGCGGCGAAGCACCACGTATCTTCGGCAAGCTAAACCGGAACAATGTGCCACAGACCGCTGTGGTGCTTTCCGTGGTCATGGCTTTTGGCACGGTGGGCCTGCAGATGTGGAACCCAGCGAACCTGATGGAATTCCTGCTCAATGCAGTGGGCGGCTGCTTGCTGGTCATCTGGTTCCTTATCGCCGCCTCTCAGCTGCGTCTGCGACCACGCTACGAAGCTGCTGGTGAGATGCCAATTAAGGTTGGCGCCTTCCCGTACACCACGTGGCTGACCTTGGCGCTTATCGCCGGGTTGACCCTTTTGATGCTTTTTGACGATAGCGCCCGGCAGCAAGTCATTGCAGTCGCCGTGGTCGTGATTGTGCTTTACGTGTTGGCGCTGATTTTCCTGCGCCCTACCGCGAAGTCAACCGCGACACAGCCTGAGTAATTTCCTCGTCGGTGGCGGTCAGCGAAATCCGGACATGCTGGCCGCCCTTCGGGCCATAAAACGCACCCGGCGCGACCAAAATTCCCCGGTCAGCGAACCAGTCCACAGTGGCCCAGCAGTCTTCATCTCGGCTAGCCCATAAGTAAAGTCCGGCGGTCGAATCGTCAATACGCAATCCTGCGGCCTGTACCGCAGGCAACAGTAAGCTGCGGCGGCGAGCGTACCGTTCCTTCTGCGCGGCCTCCTGGTCGTCATCGCGCAGCGCAACGGCCATCGCGGCTTGGACCGGGCCGGGAATCATCATCCCGGCGTTGCGGCGCACCTCAGATAGCTCCGCGATGAGTTCGCGGTCGCCAGCTAGGAAACCAGTACGGTAGCTCGCCATATTCGACGTTTTCGACAGCGAATGAATAGCCAACAGGCCGGTATGGTCCCCACCACACACTGACGGGTGCAGAATCGACCGGGCGTCAGTCCCCCAATCCAAACCGAGGTAGCATTCGTCCGCTGCAACAATCACGCCGCGGCTTTGTGCCCATTCCACAACCTTCTTCAGGTGAGCTTGGCCCAACACTTTCCCAGTCGGGTTAGACGGGGAGTTCAAAAACAGCAGTGCCGGCCGCTGTGGCCCCACCTGCAACACCGAATCGGCGCGCAACACATCGCAGCCGGCGATCCGGGCTGCGACCTCATAGGTCGGATAGGCCGTTTCCGGGATGACAACAAGGTCACCGGTGCCAAGGCCCAACATGGTTGGCAGCCAGGCGATCGCTTCTTTAGTGCCAATGACCGGAACAATTGCGTCCGCGGTGAGCCCGTTGCAGTCATAGCGGCGGGTCAGGGAATCGGCGCATGCTTGCCGAAGCTCTGCTGTGCCCAGCGCTGGCGGGTATCCAGGGTCCGCGGCATCAGCGACGAGCGCCGCTTGAATGCTCGGGGCGACGGCGTCGACTGGGGTGCCGATGGACAAGTCGACGAGTCCATCGGGGTGTGCGGTGGCGCGAGTTTTCGCGCCAGCCAAGCTATCCCACGGAAATTCCGGCAGGCGGTCGGTCAGTGGTTGGCGCGCCAATTATCTCGCTCCCCCGGGTTAGCTTTCCGCTTGTGGCGGCAGCTTCTCAATGAGTGGGTGGTCGAAGTCCTGTGGACCAAGGTTTTCGGCGCCACCTGGGGAGCCAAGGTCCTTAAAGAAGTCGACGTTAGCGTCGTAGTATTCGGCCCACTCATCTGGCAGGTCGTCTTCGTAGAAGATTGCTTCGACTGGGCACACTGGTTCGCAGGCACCGCAGTCCACGCACTCATCCGGGTGGATGTAGAGCATGCGTTTGCCCTCGTAGATGCAGTCGACTGGGCATTCTTCCACGCAAGCGCGGTCCAAAACGTCAACGCATGGTTGAGCGATGATGTAAGTCATGGCGCGAAGTTCCACCTTTCAAAATTTTTGCCCTACCAAGCCTAGTCCGCTGTGCTAAGGAGTGCCTAACCGCCCCAATAGTCAGTCGCGGCTGCGCACAGTTAGCAGCGGCAACATCCCAAGGATTGGCAGCAACAGCGTTCGGATGCTGGAGCCCACAGCTTCGTCACCGCCAAACGGCAGCCCCGACCACAACAACAAACCACACCACGCCACCAGCCAGATCCACAGCGGGATCGCCGCAATCGCACGGTTCGGCGTCCACAACAGGCCAGTTTTCAGGAGCACCTGGTTGCCGAAAAAGGCCAGCAGCAAGGTCCATGGGAATGGAAGCGCAACACTGCCGATATGCAGCCACTGATGCAAGTAAGCCACTTCGATACTCAGCAGCGCCAGCGCCGCCAGCGACAGGATGACAAACGCGGTGATTTTCTCACCCGTGGTGGTCACTTCCCGGATTTGTGCACGGTTGGGGTCTCCCCAGTGTGGTTCCACAGGCCGCTCGGCCTGCTGCTGCGCTTGGGCCTGCTGCTGCCCCTGCGTTCGCTGTCCCGCTGAATCAGTCACGGGCAATCCCCTCCACAAAGTCAGCCACAGACTCCGCCCCAGAGGCATCAAAACCCAAGCGGTACACCTCATGTCGCATCACCGGCTGCGCCAATCGGTTCGACAGCGCCCACATGCCCAGTGCATGGCCACCATCGGCTACTTGTCCAACGGCAATGTCGGGGTTAGTGCGGGTCGGTAGCCCATCAGCAATCCAGATCTGGGTGGCGTGGGCACGCATCGCGGCGACTTTCGCTGCCACCGCTTCGTCATCAAGCCCAAAAATAATGTCTTCCGCGGTCTCCGGCAGGGCCGCCAACTGGCCATCGGCGCGCTGCCACTGCTCCGGGATGGTATCCAGATCGGCCAGTGCTGCGTCCTGCCGCTGCTGCGAGGTAATCGTCCAGTAAATCCGCTGCGGGGCGTAGGCGTCGGCGGTGTCACTGATGGCCGCTTCAGCAACCAGTTGTGCCACCGCGGCATGGGTCATGCGGTGCGCAGCGATGTGGTCTGGGTGGCCATAACCGCCGTCAGGGGCATAAGTAACCACAATCTGCGGTTGATAATCACGCAGTACCTGCACTAATTCCGCAACGGCACGGTCACCGGCGTTCACTAAAGCACGTGGCTTATCATGTGCTGCGGAACCGGCCATCCCAGAATCACGGAAATGGCCCACCCCGCCGAGCAGCACCGGCTGGTGGTCAGCGCCGTTGACCCCTAGTTCAGCCAAAGCGGCCACCAGTTCAAAGTAGCGGTAGCCGCCGAGTTGGTCAGCCTCATCGACCACCAACTGCTGCATCGGCTCGCCAATCACTTCGCCTTCTTCACCAAGGGTGCAGGTCACGACAGTGGCGGTAGCGCCGCGGGCGACTGCCTGCGCCAACAATCCGCCGGTGGTAATCGCCTCGTCATCTGGATGTGCATGCACCGCCAAAATACGGATGCCCTGCCAGTCCTTAACCATCAGTTGTCCTCTTCCATTGCGGCGCGGTCACAAACAGCCCGGTTTGTGCATGTTGTGGCCACTTCTTCGGGTCCTTCTCAGTTCCGGACACTACCCCGTCGGTCGTCGCGGTGAGCCATTCATCGCTGAGCAGTGGCACAGTGACAACCTCATCCGCCAGCAGCGGTGCCAGCTCCTTTTTCAAGTTGGCACTGTCAGTTTCGGTGCGCAGTGCCCCGAGTAGGAGCTTATCGACGGAAGGGTTACACAATCCCGAGGTATTTGAACCTCGTCCGAAGGTGGTGTCGGCTGTCGTGGTTTCCTCCGGTTCGGTCGTGTCCTCCGCGGTGGTGGTGCTCGGTTCCGATGACGTTTCAGTCTCAGTTTCTTCGCTGCTGGTCGGCTCCTCCACTTCGATCGCAGAGCGAGTCCGAGGCGGGCAAAGATACTGGCTGACCAAACTGGTGACCGAATCGGGCTGCCATTGCCAAGTCACGGTCATGTCTATCGTGCCCGCTGGCAGGTAGCCCGCATACAGATCGCGACGGTTCGCGGCCACAGCTTCAGCCGCAATGTCCTGACTATTGAGCTGGTCGGAGATGGTGGCTGCCGCTACCCCAGCTTGGGAATTTCCTTGTGGGTAGGCGATCCGCAGCGGCCGAGAAAAGCGTGTCGGGGCGTTGTGCGTTGGCGATTGCTCCGTTGACGACTGTGTTGTGGACTCCGCTGGCTGCGTTGCTGCATCTGTGTGCGGCAGTGGTTTCGGCACAGGCGGTGCAGTACGGCCCGCGACGATTGTCGCTAACGTCGAAATGTCCAGCTTTTCAGCAATAATGCCGCGGTCCTTGGCGCTACCCAGTTCGGTGGAGGAGACATTAAAGTCCAGCTGCAACTGCGCTGGCGGCCGAGTTGTTTGAGCCGTCACTTTCGGCACGGTGCGCAAAGCCGTGTTGGTGACCGTACCGGGACGCACCGAGACGACTTGGGCTTGTTCGGTGCGCAGTAGTTCGGCGCCATGCTGGTCAGACGTGACTTCCCGGAATTTCAATATTTCCGTGGCCGCGGGATGGGCACCAGAAAACCGGTCGTTGCGCACCAATACGAGGTCATTGCGGCCGATGTCAAGAGACTCGACGGTGTAGCGGCCACCCGAGACCGGGATGGACTCGTGCATCACATCAGTAAATGCGGTTCCGGCAGTGCGGTAGGTGTGGCTCGGCAGCAAGTGGTTAAACAGGATGCGCCAATTCGGGAACGCATTAGTAAAGGTGACGTCGACAATGCGACCGCCGCCGCTGACGTGCACATCTTTGATTGCTTCATAGCCGATGGCGTTGCGAACTCCGGTGTTTTGCCGCATGGACTGCCACAAGTATTCGAAGTCATTGCCGGAGACTGGGGTGCCATCTGACCACTGCGCATCTGGGCGGATGACGTAGCGGACTTTTTGGGCGCCAGCATCGGTTTCGGAGGCGTCAACAGACTTGAGTAGGTCCGCGTCCATTTTCAGTTCGCCGTCGACGTCTTCACGGAAGGCGCTCGGCAAAATCAGGTCGGCGACCACAGTGGCAAAAGTTGGGTCGGTTGTGAGCAGGTGCGGGTTGAATCCGGCGTTGAATTCGGATACCCCGATAGTGATGGTCCGATCTGCTCTATCCGGCGCAGTAGTTGGCTGCGTTTGGGTTGGGGTGGGATCCTCGGCGATTGGTGCGTCGCCAGGCCGAGCCTGACACCCGACAAGCACCAGCGTTGCTGCAGCAGCCGTGGCTACTGCAAGGGCGCGCCGATGCCGACGTTGCTGCTGAAATCCCACAACCCAAACCATCTTTGACAACCTAGTCGATACTGACTTAGGCGTTCTTGTTGAGGGCCTTTTCGCGGGAACGTGCGCGGGCGCGGTCGGTGGCGTTCAGGATGAGCTTGCGGACGCGGATTCCTTCAGGGGTGACTTCCACGCATTCGTCTGGGCCACAGAACTCCATGGCTTCGTCCAGCGACAGTGCACGTGCCTTCTCCAGGGTGACGGTGGCATCAGCGGAAGCAGCACGCATGTTGGTGAGCTTCTTTTCCTTGGTGATGTTGATGTCCATGTCTTCATCACGTGGGTTCGCACCGACGACCATGCCTTCGTAGGCCTGGTCGCCTGGCTCGACGAAGAAGTTACCGCGGTCAGCAAGCTGCATCAGTGCGTAGGCAGTGATCTGACCGGTACGGTCAGCGACCAAGGAACCGGTGGAGCGGCCCTTGATTTCGCCAGCCCATGGTTGGTAACCGGCCGAGTAGTGGTTAGCGATGCCGGTGCCCTTGGTTTCAGTCATGAAGATGGTGCGGAAGCCAATCAAGCCGCGGGATGGAACCACAAACTCCATGCGGACCCAGCCACTGCCCTGGTTTGCCATCTGCTCCATGCGACCCTTGCGCGCGGCCATCAGCTGAGTTACGGCACCAAGGTGCTCTTCTGGCACGTCAATGACCATGTGCTCGAATGGCTCATGCAGAGTGCCATCGATCTGCTTGGTCACAACCTGTGGCTTACCGACGGTCAGCTCGAAGCCTTCACGACGCATGGTTTCCACCAACACCGACAGGGCCATTTCACCACGACCCTGGACTTCCCACGCGTCCGGACGCTCGGTTGGCAGCACCTTCAGCGAAACGTTACCGATGAGCTCTTGGTCCAGACGAGCCTTGACAACTCGGGCGGTGAGCTTGTCACCGCCACCTTGGCCGGCCATTGGGGAGGTGTTCACACCAATGGTCATGGAGATTGCTGGGTCGTCGACGGTGATGCGTGGCAGTGGGTTGACTGCGTCGAGGGCACACAGGGTGTCGCCGATCATGATTTCGTCGATACCGGAAATCGCGGCGATGTCACCAGCGATGGCCTGGTCGGCCTGAACACGGGTCACGCCTTCGGTGGTGAGCAGCTCAGCGATCTTGACCTGCTTGACGTGCTGTTCGCCTTCGGCGTCGTAGTGGACCCACGCAACCTGCTGGCCCTTCTTCAAGATGCCGGAGTGGATGCGCACCAGGCCGATGCGGCCCAGGAAGGAGGAGGAGTCCAGGTTGGTGACCTGGGCGCGCAGTGGGCCTTCGACGTCTGCGGATGGTTCTGGGAGGGTTTCCGTGATGACGTCAAACAGTGGCTGCAGGTCTTCCGACTCTGGCAGGTTGCCATTGCCTGGGTTTTCCTGGGATGCCTTACCGGCGCGGCCGGAGGTGTACAGCACTGGGAGGTCCAGCAGCTTTTCAGCGGCCAGGGCAGCTTCTTCGTCTTCCAACGTGGAAGCCAGCTCCAGCAGCAGGTCCTGTGCTTCTTCCACAACGTCGTCGATGCGGGCGTCAGCACGGTCCGTCTTATTCACTGCGATGATGACTGGCATCTTTGCAGCCAAGGCTTTACCCAGCACGAAACGGGTCTGTGGGAGCGGGCCTTCCGATGCGTCGACAAGCAAAACAACGCCGTCAACCATGGACAGTGCGCGTTCCACCTCGCCACCGAAGTCGGCGTGGCCAGGGGTGTCAATGACGTTGATGATGAGGTCATTGCCGTCTTTACCGGCACCACGGCGACGAATGGCGGTGTTCTTCGCCAGAATCGTAATGCCCTTTTCCTTTTCCAGGTCGCCGGAGTCCATCACGCGGTCAGAGACTTCACCGTGATCGCTGAAGACACCGGACTGTTCCAGCATGGCGTTAACAAGGGTGGTCTTGCCGTGGTCGACGTGGGCGACAATAGCAACATTACGAAACTCGGTATGGGTCACGAGTGGAGCGCTCCTCAACGGGCCTTAAGAATAAGGGAAGTGGGTCGAACCGATAGATCAGTTCGCACAATACTGTCCTATAGGGTACTCGCCCCACCGGACTTGATGCGACTTAGCAGTTCCAGACGGCCTAGTTAGCGTCGGAACGAATTTTAAATGCCTGGCCTGGCCTGCAGGGAAGATAGTTTCGACGGGAAACCTACGTGCAGACCAGCATTTTCCGTGATAATGTCATTTTCACACCAGGAGTTACACGGCAGTGCCATAGTTATCAGTTGAGTAGATTCTGAAAAATACTTACTTTTTGTCACCAAACCGATATACTCCAGCAGAACGTTGTGTCCCCGCTCGAAAGGTGCCATTATGGCCCTCCACTCACTGACTCTCCCGATTCGCCGCACGGCAGCCGTCCTTGGCGCCGGCATTCTTGCAGGAGCCGCGGCCCTATCCGGCGCCCCAGAAGCTCAAGCGCAGTCTTCGGTAGACCCACTCGGCCGCCCGTCGCCTGCAGTTCTCAACCAACTTGAGATGACGCTGAACCAGCCATGGGTTCCAAAGGATATTCGCGAAAAGGGCATGAAGGCAGTTGGCTTCTTCCGTGGCGACGGTGAACCAGGCACCCCAATCCCAAAGGATGGGCCACGCATTTACCAGTTCTTCTGGCCAACCATGTCGGAAAAGTGCATCGGCGGGAAAACCCCAGGCATGGGTGCCGCGGTTGCCATCCCGGGCCCAGCCAAACTGCCACTGCCGGGTGTGAAGAAGGGCGAAACCGCTTTCATCTTCACTGGTCTGGGCACCGCAGGAGTTAAGAGCTCCGGCATGCGCGTGCGCTGGATCAACATCTCCAATGGCCGCACCGGTGTCACCCCACTGAAGTACACCGGCGTCAACGAAGACGGCCCAGGCACCCTCGTCGGCACCGCTAAGACCGGCCGCGGCCACGTGCTAGCCCTGACCGAAGGCAGCTTCGTATCCAAGGAAGAGCCAAAGCCAGCACGCTGCTCCTACTTCCCAACCGCCGGCTACGTCGAAGTGAAGTAGCACTTGTAGCACTCGGTCGACAAACGTTCTGGCACTTCTGCCACCAAGAACCTGAGCCCCCCCCTGGGAGGCTCAGGTTTTTTGTTTGCCCTTATATCTTGGTTCAGGCCATAGCCCCAACTGGGCACCGTAAACTAGAAACCATGTCTACGCCCCACCCTGTGAAACAAGAAATTTTCGACGTTGCCACCATGAACAATGTCGATCCAAAGGGATTCAACCGCCCCGTAGATAGCTACCGCACCACAGATTTCGGGCTATACATGGCCCGCGGCGCCGACCACCGTCGGTTCGGCTACCTGGAATCCTGGCTGCTTCCCGACCTTGGGCTACGCGTCAATATTTTTCATGAACGCACCCGCGCAGACCAATGGAACCAAGACTATTACGTCGATATTGCACGGAGCTCCCGCGATGGTGACACTTGGCGCACCGAGGACCTCTACCTAGACATCAGCTGCACCATCGGCCAAGAACCCGTCATTTTGGACACCGATGAAGTCATCGATGCGCTCACCCACGGTGTTATTTCGGCTGCCGATGCGCGCTGGGCGCTTGATACTTGCTTCACGGCAGCTACCGGAATCGCAGCACATAATGGGGACCCCGTTGCCTGGTTGGCTAGCCGCGGCTACAACCTGACCTGGGCAGAACAGGTAGAACTAGTTCCTGCCGCGAAAGTTGAGGCATCATGAGCGAGGTCCTGCCTACTGTCCGCGCAATGCTGTGCGGATATTTCGAAGAACCTACCCCACCGTCTGCGTCGGTGACGTTTCTGGGTACGCAAAAGTTTTCAGTGCTCCGCTTCGGGCCCGATGCCGACGACGTTTTGACCTACGCAACGCTCGGCTGCTCCACAGAACCAATGCAAGACCCCAATGAACTAGTCATGTCGGAGGCTGGCCCACGCGCGGAACTCGTGATGAACATCCGCGGCGGTGCCGACGGCGTGGCCCGGACACTGGCAGTGCTGGCGGCAGCCCCCGCAGTCGAAGGTGTCATCTTGCAGTCCGGCGCTTTGATGAGCCTAGGTGAACCACTGTGGCCAGGCAGTCGCTTTACTGGCGCGGTACTCACCGACAGTGACGTGCCAGATGTGCAGCTAGAAGGCGGCCAAGCAGTGTCGATTCTGGAAGTGCTCCCGGCGACGAAAAACGAAATAGCCTTTGCCCGCGCCAAGGGCGTGGAAGCCCTCCTTGATGAGTGGGACGCAGATGCGATCGATCTCACCGATCCCCTCCGCCCCGCGGCGAACCTTTAGGCCAGCTAGGCCAGCTTGAGGAAGAGTTCTTCCAGCTCCTGTGGAGTCATGGAGGACTCATCTGGCCGGTTCACACAGCCCCGCATCGTCGATGCCACGATTTTGTAGCCGGCGCGGTCAATGGCACGGCTGACTGCTGATAGCTGCGTCAGGACGTCGCGGCATTCGCGGTTGTCCTCCACCATGGCAATAACCGCTGCGAGCTGGCCTTGTGCCCGCTTCAGCCGGTTGGCGATTGCCTTGCGGTCAGCTGCTGCCTCGGCATCGTCAGCTGCTGGTGTCGCTTTCGTCACAACGTCCGTCACAGAATCTCCAAAAGTCGGGCTTACTTTACACAACAAAAACTGATACCCCCTAGGGTAGCCCATGGGGGTATCAGATCACTACACAACGCTGGAAAACGTTAAGGCTTAATCTCCTGCAGCAGCTGGCGGCCCATCACCATGCGGCAAATCTGGTTCGTGCCTTCGTAAATCTGCGTGATTTTCGCATCGCGCATCATCCGCTCCACTGGGAAGTCACGGGTAAAGCCATAGCCACCGAATAGCTGCACCGCATCGGTGGTCACCTGCATTGCCACATCGGAAGCGTATGCCTTTGCACCAGCAGCCATCAGCCCAAGGCGCGCGCCGCCTTCTGCTTCGCCACGTTCGGCGTTTGCAGCTGCGGTGTACACCATCAGACGCGCAGCATCAATCTTCATGCGCATATCTGCCAGCATGAACTGGGTGTTCTGGAACTGTGCAATGTCCTTGCCGAACTGCTGCCGCTCCTGCACGTACTTCACGGCCGCTTCGTAGGCACCCTGCGCCAAGCCGAGGGCCTGCGCACCGATGGTTGGTCGGGTGTGGTCGAGGGTCTGCAGCGCGGTCTTAAAGCCGCTGCCTTCTTCACCGATAATGCGGTGCGCCGGGATACGGCAATCTTCAAAGTAGATTTCCGCGGTTGGCGAGCCCTTAATACCCATCTTCTTTTCAAAGCCGCCCACGCTAAAGCCTGGGTCGTCATCGCGCACCATGAATGCAGAGATGCCGCTGGCACCCTTTTCTGGGTCGGTCACAGCCATGACGGTGTACCAGGTGGACTTGCCGCCGTTGGTAATAAAGCACTTCGAGCCGTTGAGCACCCATTCGTCACCGTCGCGCAC
This sequence comes from Corynebacterium ulceribovis DSM 45146, assembly GCF_000372445.1. GTDB lineage: Bacteria > Actinomycetota > Actinomycetes > Mycobacteriales > Mycobacteriaceae > Corynebacterium > Corynebacterium ulceribovis. The sequence continues at coordinate 547,234 of NZ_AQUY01000001.1, read as the reverse complement.
TGCCCGCGTCTTCATCGCCGCAGCATCAGAACCCGCGCCGCGTTCAGTCAGCGCGTAGGAGGCCATCTTGCCAGCCGCAATATCGGTGAGCACTTCCTTCTTCAGTTCATCAGAGCCAGCAAGAATCAGGCCGGTAGTACCGAGCTTATTGACGGCAGGGATCAGCGAAGACGAACCACACACTCGAGCGACTTCTTCGATAACGATGACCGCCGCCAACGAGTCGCCACCTTGACCGCCGTACTCTTCCGGCACGTGAATCGCATTGAAGTCGGAGTCGATCAGTGCCTTGAGCGCTTCTTCTGGGAACCGCTCCTGCTCATCAACGTCAGCAGCGTGTGGCGCGATGTACTGCTCAGACAGGTCGCGGATGGCTGCGCGAAGCTCGAGGTATTCCTCTGGCAGTTGGAACAGGTCGAAAGTTGGGTCGAAGGCCATTAATGTGTCCTTTTCTTACGCGGTTAAGTTAATTGCCAAGCTAGCAAACTCCACATTGCGAAATGAGCGTTTTGACGATTTTTAGCTAAGCCTTCAGCCGAGTCGGCACAACGCGAACCTGGCCCCCTCCATCCCAGCCGGATGGGCCCAGCACGGGTAAAGGTAGAGGTATGAGTGACTTTGCCGCCGCCACTGATTCTGCTGTTGGTCTGTCCACCGAAGAAGCTGCCGCCCGCCAAGCTGCGCACGGCGAAAACGTCATTGCCTCTGCCCCACCAACCCCACTGTGGCGCAAAGTAGCCGCCCAGTTCGCTGACCCGCTGGTCTCACTACTGCTCATTGCCATTGTCATTTCACTAGTGGCATGGGGAATTGAAGGCTTTTCTGGCCTGCCGATTGATGCCATTGTCATCGCGCTGATTGTGGTGGCCAACGCCATTATCGGACTTGTCCAGGAAGCGAAAGCTGCTGATGCTGTCGCCGCACTTTCGGCAATGACTGCAGCCGAATCGACGGTGCTGCGCGACGGTCGCACCCAAGTCATCCCGACGAAAGATTTGGTTGTTGGCGATATTCTGCTGCTCGCAGAAGGTGACGCTGTCGGGGCCGACGGCAAGCTATTAGCGTCCCACGAACTGGCAATTCAGGAATCGTCACTGACGGGTGAGTCCGAGGCCGTGGATAAGTTCCCAGGTGAGGTGCCCCCAGACACTCCTATCGGCGATCGCACCAATATGGTCTACTCCTCCACCGCGGTCATCCGTGGCACCGGCACCGCGGAGGTCACCGCCATTGCCATGGATACCGAAATCGGCGCGATCTCCACGATGCTGGCGCAGACCACATCCGAGGCAACCCCATTGCAACGCGAACTTGCGCGAGTTTCGAAGATGCTGGGCATTGCCGTCATTGCCATTGCAGTTTTGGTGATGGCCGCGCTCTTCCTCATCAATGATGTGCAGCATGTGTCTGAAGCAGTCACGATTCTGCTGCTCGGTGTGTCCATGGCAGTGGCCGCAGTACCAGAAGGTCTGCCCGCCATTTTGTCGATTGTGCTGGCTATTGGTGTGCAGGCAATGGCCAACCGCAATGCAGTGGTCAAGGACCTCCACTCCGCGGAAACCCTCGGTTCAGCATCGGTGATTGCTTCCGACAAAACCGGCACCCTCACCAAAAACGAGATGACGGTGGTGGCGGCGCACACAGCCTCCGGCGCAGTCACCGTCACTGGCGAAGGCTACAACCCAGACGGCGCTATTGAATTCGATGCCCAAGCAGAAACTGCTCCTGAAACCCAAGCCGATGCCGCCACAGAACTATCCCGAATGCTGCGGGCCGGTGCCCTCGCCAATGACGCCACACTCACCCACACTGACGGCCGCTGGGATATCACCGGCGACCCGACCGAAGCTGCCTTGCTGGTCGCCGCCCGCAAAACATTGCCCGGCGCGGACCCGGTCGATGTCACGCAGTGGCGCCGCGTCAATGAGGTGCCGTTCAGCTCTGACCGAAAAATGATGTCCGCCGTCTGCGAAAGCACCACCGACGGCCACTTCCACGTCTTCACCAAAGGTGCCCCCGACGTACTGATTCAGCATTGCACCCGGATTGCGGTCGGTTCCGGTTCCCGTGTGCTTGATGACGACACCCGGAAAGAACTGACCCAAATCGTCGAAAAGCTCTCTGCCAAGGCCTATCGCACCTTGGCGATGGCTGTGTCAGAGCCGATTAGTGCGGAGCAGGCAGCAGCTGGCGGGGAGGGCTTGGAAGAAAACCTGATTTTCCTCGGCACTGTGGGAATCATTGACCCGCCGCGTCAAGAGGCAAAACAAGCGGTGGCCGAAGCTCACCGGGCGGGGATTCGAACTGTGATGATCACCGGCGACCATCCGGTCACCGCCGCGGCGATTGCCGACCAGCTGGGCATCGCGCCGGGCACCGCTCCGGGGCAACTTCCGAAGGTGCTCACTGGAACGGACCTGGATGCGTTGGCCGATGCGGACTGGGCGCAGCAGGTCGCCCGCGTCAATGTGTATGCCCGGGTGGCGCCGGCTCATAAACTGCGGCTGATTGAAACGATGCAGGCGGAAAACCAGGTCGTTGCGATGACCGGCGATGGTGTGAACGACGCGCCGGCGCTGAAAACCGCGGACATTGGTATCGCCATGGGCATCACCGGCACCGAGGTGACTAAAGAAGCGGCGAATATGGTGCTGGCCGATGACAACTACGCCACGATTATTGCGGCGGTGCGGCGGGGCCGGAATATTTTCGCGAATATCACCAAGTTCCTGCGCTACCTCCTGTCGTCGAATATTGGCGAGGTCATCACTATTTTCTTCGGTGTTGTGCTCGCTGGGTTTCTCGGGATTACCGGGGCGAGTACCGAAGCGGTGGTGCTGCCGCTGGTGGCCACGCAAGTGCTGTGGATCAACCTGATTACGGACACCGGCCCGGCGCTGGCGATGGGGATGGACCCAGACGTGGACAACTCCATGTCGAAAGCCCCACGCGACATCAATGAACCAATCCTGAACCAGCGGGCGTGGTGGGACATTGTTGTTATGGGCATTGTCATGGGTGCGGTCACACTTTTTGCCATGGACCTTTGCCTGCCCGGTGGGCTGGTTGGCGAATTCACCCTCGGCGGGGACCGTTTTGGCGCCGACAGTATTGAGACTGCCCGAACCGTTGCCCTGACCACCTTGGTGTTCTGCCAACTGTTCAATGCTTTCAACGCGCGGTCGTATACCGCCAGTGCTTTCCATTCGCTGTTCTCTAACAAGTGGCTGTGGGGCGCGGTGGTGCTCGGGGTGCTGCTGCAGGTGGCACTGGTGTACACCCCACCGCTGCAGACCGCGTTTTCCACTACCCCGATTGACCTAATCCATTGGGGTGTGGCCGTTGTGCTGTCGTCGCTGACGCTGTGGGTTCAAGAGATTATGAAGGCAGTGCGCCGGGCACGCAGTTAATGTGGAAAGTATGACTACCCAAGTACCGGTGCGCCAGCAGGTGTGGCGAAAAGCAGTAATCTTCGCCATTATCCTTCAGGCTGTGGTCCACGCTTGGGTATTAAGCAAGCGGTGGTTTTACTGGGATGACTTCCTCATCCCTTCCCGCGCGAGTGGCCACAGTTTATGGTCGCCAGAAGTATTGGTGCCGAGTCATGACGGGCACCTAGCGCCAGCCGCATTCTTCTTCCAAGTCTTGGTGCAGCGAACACTCCCCGGGCAGTGGTGGTTTCCGGCTCTAGTGATGCTGCTGCTGAGCATCGCCGCGACGTGGCTGTTCGCTCGGGCCGTCGCAGCAGTAGCTGGCCGCACCTGGTATGCGTTCATCGTGGTGATGTGCTTCGCGCTGAGCCCAGCGATGCTGCCGGCGAAATCGTGGTGGACCGCAAGTCTGAACGTGCTGCCGTGGGTGCTGGTGCTCAGCGCCACCTTGCTACTGGTGCTTCGCGGATTCGGTTTAGACCGAGCTGAACCCAACGCGCCCCGTCTTGCCGTGTGGCCGCTTGCCGCAGCGGTCGGCGCCTTGGTGCTGGTGGCGCTGTTGTTCTTCGAAAAGGCGCTGTTCATCCCGCTGATTGTCTTCGCGGTGACTTTACTCATTGCCCACGCTGACCGCGCTACTGGGCCAATGTCCGCTCGGCTGGTGCTGGTCCGCGGGTGGCCCCTGTGGACTGTCCTCGCCCTAGTCACCATCGCGTGGAGCATCCTGTGGTTCCTGCTGGTGTTCGGCGATAACAAGGCCAGCGGCGCCGCCGACTGGTCCCTGATGTGGGAGGGGCTATTCCGCGGCATCGCCCCCATTATCCTCGGCGGTCCTTGGCTGTGGGAACGGTGGATTCCGGGCCAGCCTTTCGCCCTCGCCCCGATCGAACTGTCAGTCATTGCGCTGGTGGTTGGGATTGGTGTGTTGTATTTCCGGACGGCGCGCTTGCCGTGGCTGTTCGCGGTGGCCTACATGACAGTGGGTTTGTTACTGGTGGTGTGGGGTCGGCGCGGCGAGCAAGTCTCCGGCACCATCATGCTGACGTTGCACTATTACGCAGACGTTGCGGTGGTGTTCTTGCTGTGCGCTGCGGTTGCGGTGCGAAATTCCTCAAGCCGGATTAGCTGGGATGGCATCGCCGCAGCTGTCGTAGTGTTTTCGTCGCTGGCTTCGTCAATAAGCTATGGCTTTGAATGGCAACCGAAACCGGGCAAAACCTGGGTGACCAATGCCATGGTGGCGCTGCGGGAGAACCCGGACCGGCCGCTGCTGAATCAGTTCGTGCCGACGGACGTGATGACACCGCTGCTGTACCCGAATAACACCACCCACCGGATGTTCGACAGTGTGCGTCAGCGGCCGAAGTTGGCGCGGGTCACCACCTCACCGTGGCTTTTAGACGCTCACGGCAATGCCGCGGATGCCGGGGTGCTGGCGGTGTCCCATATTCCGCAAGGTCCAGAACCACAATGTGGCACCCGGGTGAAAAGTGGTGTGCCGCAAGTGATTGTGCTGTCGTCACCATTGCCGCTCGGAATGTGGACCAGTGAAGTCAACACCATCGCGGAAGCTGACGGCGAACTGAAGCTCAGCTTGGTCAACTCGCTGGTCTCGGAGGAAGACCGCGATGAAGTGGCAGTTCCTGCAGGTACCGACCCGAAGCAGTCCTGGGCCCAGGTCGAAGGTGCTGGTGGTTGGCTCCGCGCAGAATGGGATGGCCCAGCTGGCACGAGTGTGTGCCTAGGTGCAGGATCAATTGGGCCGCTGGCGCCGATGCCGAAGTGATCGGGTTAACCCATTTCAGTGGTAACCCGGTGTCCCATCGTGGTGTTTGTGGCAAGGACAGGTAACATATGCTGCAAGTTCTGTATTTCGTTATGTCCTCAACCAGATTCTTTGAATCGCCAGGAGTTAGATATGCGCCGCGCCCTCGGTCTACTTGCAGCTTCCGCTATTGCCTCTGCCGCACTTGTTGCTTGCTCCCCTCCAAACGAGAAGCCATCCGAACAGTCGTGGAGCGACGTTGAACACTCCCGCCCATCCGGCGCGGCTGTCGAAACCTCCGAATCTGAGTCTGAGTCCGAGACCGCTTCGGAGACTGCATCGGAATCTGCAACTGACTCTGAGCCCGAATCTGCTACCTCCGAGACCGCGACCACTGAGTCCGAGTCGACCACTTCTTCCGCAGAGCCAGCAGCAGCGAACTAATCCCGTTGCGCAGCTAACCTGCACAAAAGCGATCCCGGCACCTACTGTGGTGCCGGGATTTTTTAATCGTCCATGTCGAGCATTGGCCGGCGCAGCGAAGGTTTATCGCCCAGCAGGTCCAACACCAACTGCACTTCCACCGACGTGCCAGCGTGCAGCGCCGTTTCGTCGAGGTCGTACTTGGAGTTATGCAGGAAGTACGGGTGCCCAGCCTCTTCCCCACCGCCGCCGAGGAACATGTAGCACCCCGGCACGGCGCGCGACATATAGGCAAAGTCATCGGATGGTTGCCATGGTTCGGCACGGAACACTTTGTCCGAACCCAGGATTTTCGTTGCTGCTTCCCAAGCGCGTTCCATGGCGGTGTCATCATTGACCACCATCGGGTATGGCACTTTCCAGTCAATGTCAGCGGTCGCGCCGTGCGCGGTACAGATGCCATTAATCAGCATGTCAATGCGCCGACGAATGACATCCCAGTCATCCTCATCGATAGAGCGCATGGAGATTTCCAGCCGAGCAGTGTCCGGGATGACGTTTCCGGCGGCACCAGAATGCAAGGAGCCAACGTTGACAATGTTGGTATGACTCGGGTCCAAGTCACGGCTGACGATGGTGTTCAGCGCCATGGTGATTTCTGCGCTGATCAGCACTGGGTCGACACCAAGTTGCGGACGAGAAGAGTGCGTTCCGCGGCCTTTCACTGTCACATCGACAATCCCAGAGATTGTGGTGACGCGGCCACGAGTGAGCCCAACAGTTCCGACAGGGTGCGGCGCCATATGGAAGGCGTAGACATAATCCATCCCATCGAGCACCCCAAGCTGTACAAGTTCGCGGGCACCGCCTGGGATTTGCTCCTCGGCGTGCTGAAACATGAACACCACGCGGCCGCGCAGGCGGTGTCTGCGCGACGCCAATACTTTAGCGGCGCCCAGCAGCATGGCAGTGTGCGCATCATGACCACAGGCATGCATCACGCCCGGAACCATCGAGGCAAACGGCAGGCCAGTTTCTTCGGTAATCGGCAGCGCGTCAATATCGGCGCGAAATCCAATGATCGGCCCGTCACCCAAGTCGCCGCGGAGCGTGCCAACAACGGAGGTCTCCGTTGGTCGGAAGGTCTCAATACCGAAAGATTGCAGCGTCTGTTCGATAAACGCTGCGGTTTTGTGTTCCTGGAAGCTGAGCTCTGGGTGCTGGTGAAAGCGACGGCGCCAAGCAATCACATCGGTGGCCACCGCCGATAACTGTTCATCCAGTTCGTGGTCGCGTAGCTGCGGCGCCGGGGGTTCCAATGGCGGCGCTACAGGCGGTGGGGTCTGTTGGTCCATCGGTCCTCTCCGGTTAGCGAAAGCTTCACCCTCGAGGTTTACACGAATCCGATGGACCTGGCAGCGAAATCGCTGGGTTAAGCGCCGATATAATACGCGCCTAAAGCGCGGGCGAAGGTAGAAAGATCCTCGACATGCGCCATTTCTCGGGCCGAGTGCATCGACAGCATGGAAATTCCGACATCAACAGTTGTCATCCCCAGCCGCACCGATGTTGCCGGGCCGATGGTCGATCCACATGGCTGCCGGTTATTCGACACAAAGGTTTGCGTCGGCACGTTCGCCGCGTGGCAGGCACGCGCCCACAGCGCTGCGCCCACCGCATCGGTGGCATATCGCTGGTTGGCATTAATCTTGAGCACCGGTCCGGCTCCGAGCACTGGCTGCGCTACCGGGTCATGCTTTTCGGTGTAGTTCGGGTGCACAGAGTGGCCACCATCAGCGGAAACCACGCTGGACCGAGCCAACATCTGCGCGTAGTTTTCCGCAGAAGCGCCCAGCGCACCGGCCGTCCGAGTCAGCACATCTTCCAAAATCGGCCCCTGCGCGCCGGAACGTGTCGCCGAGCCCACTTCCTCATGGTCAAATGCGGCCAGCACCAAAATGTCGGTGGAATGCCCCTCGGATTCTAGATGGTCCACTGCCTCCAGCAGCGCCACCAAGCTGGCGTATACGCTGGCTAAGTTATCCAATCGGCCGGAGGCTAGGAACTGGTCGGCGATACCGAAGGTGCGTGGCACTTGAGTATCGAAGCTAATCAGGTCGTGGCCAATGATGTCATCTGCGGCGATACCAGCATCTTCGGCAACTGCATCGAGGATCGACGAGCCCGGCAGCCCCACCGCAATGACCGGGGCGGTGTGCGTTTGCCGGTCCAAGGTCAAACCTTCATTTGCTTTGCGGTCCATGTGAATCGCCAACTGCGGAATCCGCATCACCGGCCCAGTCGATGCCAGCAGCTGGCGACCATCTTTGGTCATCACTCGCCCGGCGACCCCCAGTTCGCGGTCCAGCCAGCTGTTGAGCAGCACGCCACCGTAGACTTCGACTCCTACTTGCTGGAAACCGGCGGCACCATAGGTTGGGTCTGGTTTGACCTTGAATCCCGGGGAGTCAGTGTGCGAGCCCACCACTCGGAATGCGGAGTCTTCCGATGCGTCAGCGGGCACCCACCATGCCATGACGGCACCGTCGCGTACCATCACGTGTCCGCCCGGGCTGGCATCCCAGTCTTCTGTTTCATTTTGGGATTTAAACCCTGCGTCAATAAGCCTGCGTTGGACTTCGTCGGCGGCATGGAAGCTGGACGGTGACGCGGTGACAAAGTCAATGAAATCCGCAATGTAGGTATCCACTAGTTTTCCTCTCGGACAATCTCGCCACCGGCCGCCGCAATTTCCGCCAACGCAGCCTCGCCACGGTCAGCGTCCACTGCCGCGGTTTGCGCCGGGAACACCCGCACCCGATAGCCTTCCTTCAGCGCATCCAGCGCCGTGGCGCGCACGCAATGGTCCGTCGCCACCCCAACAATATCCAGGTCAGTGACCCCACCGGCCTTCAGCGCATTGGTCAGCACAGTTCCGTTATCGGACACGCCTTCAAAGCCGGAGTAGGCAGCCTCAAATTCGCCCTTCTTCACCGCAATCAGCTTGATATCGCGGTGGGCTTGGCGGAAAGCAGCGATATTGTCCGCCATCACTGGGTTAATCTCCGCGCCGGGCTCCCCCGCCACACAGTGCGCCGGCCACGTGTCGGTGTAGTCCGGCTGTTCGGCGAAGTGGCTACCTGGGTTGACGTGCCAGTCCTGGGTGGTCACCAGATGGGTGTAGAAATCGTCGGGCACTTCGGCCAGGTAGCGGCCAGTTTTTTGGTAGGCGGCGGTGGCACCGGCAACCGCTAATGCGCCACCTTCGGTGAAATCGTTTTGGGCATCAACAATGACAAATGCACGGCTCATACCCACTAGCCTAGAGAAGTTCGCCAACGCTAGGCGCTAGACTTTCGATTATGGAACCAGGTGTCCTTGAAGGTTTATTAATTGTGGCAGTGGGGTTCGCGGCTTTTGTCACCGGAATCTCCACCGCGTGGTGGCTGCACCACCGCAAAAAGAATTGGTTCCACGCCACTGCCACCATTGTGGACACTGTCAGTGCCCGCGACCGCGACGGCTTGTACTCCCCAGTCATCGCGTGGGTGGATTGGTTGGGCAAAAACCGCCAGGATGTGCTGCCGCTGAAAAGCGCCTTTTGGAAGGACCAAATCGGGCACACCATTGATATTCATGTGGACCCGCACCGGCCGGAGAAAGTGTATTTTCCCCGGCAGTCCAGCCCGAAGCTGTTCATTTTGACGGTGCTCATTATGGGTGGGGTCGCCATGATGATGGCCGGCTACTTTATTGCAGCCGATTCCAGTTTTTAGGCTTTGTGACGATTACTTAGACATTCTTCGCAATCAGTTCATCGAGCGGCTGCGGGGAAAGCAGGTACGGGGCTACTTCCAGTACTGTGTACGCGCCGAACTTGCCATCCTGGGTGAGGCGGTGTGCTGCCCGACCGAAGGCAACCTGCACGGCGGCAGTGAAATCTGGGTTGGAGCCAAGCTTCAGGCTGTATTCCACGGTGTGCTCGGAGCCAGCGATATCACCGTAGGTAATCACGTGGCCACCGTGTGGCATACCGGCGTGATCCTGGTCGAAGGTTGCTTGGTCAATGAAGTGCACTTCCACTTCGTAGCCAACGAAGTAGTCCGGCATGGTGCGGATGGCGTTTTCGATTGCGCTGTGGTCAGCTTCGTCTGCCACAACCCAGCACTGGCGGACGTGTGCTTGCTTACCGGTCAGGTCGCCTGCTTCACCGGCACGAGCCAAGTCCAGGGCTTTCTCGTTTGGCAGGGTGTACTGCACGGCAGACTTCACGCCTGGGATGCGGCGCAGTGCATCGGAGTGGCCCTGCGATAGGCCTGGGCCCCAGAAGGTGTGCTGCTGGTAGGTCGGCAGCACGGCCTGGGCGTAGACGCGGTTCAGGGAGAACATGCCTGGGTCCCAGCCGGTAGACACGACGGCGACATTGTTGTTGGCTTTCGCAGCGGCATCCATCACTTCGCGGTGGCGTGGGATGTCGCGGTGGTTGTCGTAAGTGTCAACGGTGGTGAACATTTCCGCCAGTGCTGGAGCTTGCTCTGGGATGTCGGTGGCGCTGCCAAGGCACAGGTAGAGCACGTCGATTTTGCCTTTGTGCTCGGCGATGTCCGCGACGTTGTAGACCGGTGCGTCGGTGTCCAGGCTGTCACGGCGAGAGAAGATGCCGTAGAGCTCGAGGTCCGGCTGAGTTTCGATCACTTTTTGGACGCTGCGGCCAAGGTTGCCGTAGCCAACAATCGCGGCGCGGATCGGCGCGGCGGAAGACGATGCCGTCATAGATGAGCTCCTTTTAGGTCGGACTAGTGTGCTGCCCCCACGGTACCTGCGCACATGGCCGGGCTGCGACGTAATCTAAACAGGTACATTCCGTGTGCGGCTAGGTTTTCCCTAGCCCCGCAAAAAACTTGCCCACAAGGAGCACATTTATGAGTGGTGGTCTCGCCGCCCTACTTGATGACGTTGCCGTCATTGCTAAAGCTGCCGCAGCCAGTGTCGATGATGTTGGCGCCGCCGCTGGTAAAGCTGGTGCGAAGGCCGCCGGTGTCGTTGTCGATGACACTGCAGTGACCCCACAGTATGTGTCAGGTGCAACGCCAGCCCGCGAGTTGCCGATGATTTGGCGGATCACCAAAGGTTCTCTCGTCAATAAGCTCATTATTATTCTGCCGATTGCGTTGTTGCTGTCGCAGTTCCTGCCGTGGGCGCTCACGCCGATTCTGATGCTCGGCGGCACCTACCTGTGCTTTGAGGGCATGGAGAAGGTGTGGGAGAAAGTCTCTGGCCACGGCGATGATGAACCTGCCCAGGAAAAGGGCGAGCAGTCCGAAGACGCGCTGGTCAAGAGCGCTATTTTCACTGACCTGATTCTGTCCGCAGAGATTATGGTCATTGCGCTGAACGAAGTCGCCGATGAAACGCTGCTGCGCCGCACAATTGTGCTGATTGTGGTGGCGATTGCGATTACTTTCGGCGTGTACGGGTTCGTCGGCTTGCTGGTGAAAATGGATGATATCGGCCTAGCGCTGACGCACCGCAAAACCAGCGCCACCCAAGCCTTTGGCCGCGGCCTCGTCAAAGCCATGCCGATTGTGCTGAACATCATCGGCATCGTTGGCACCTTCGCCATGCTGTGGGTCGGCGGTCATATCCTCGTCGTTGGGTTCGACGAGCTTGGGTGGCACCTGCCGTACAGCCTGGTGCATGGCATGGAATCCGCAGTTCCAGCTGGTTTCCTCGGGTGGCTTGCCAACACCATCGGTTCACTGATTTTCGGCACCATTATCGGTTCGATTGTGGTTGCGGTTGTCGAAGGTATTCACGCGCTACGTGGCGGTACAAAGGAGCGTGTTGACGACACCCAGGAAGCTGAAGTTCCGGCTCCGATTCGCGCTGGTGCGGGCAAGCTCACGCCGGGTGGCATCGTCGCTAAGCGCAAAGATTAGAGCATCAACAGCAAGCTGACCGCCATAACGGCCATCCCGGCGATGAGGCCATACATTGCGGTGTGGTGGCGGCCAGTGCCGATAGCCGTGGGAAGTAGCTCGTCCAGGCTGATGAACACCATCACCCCCGCGACCGCTGCGAAGGAGATGCCGAGGGTTACTGGCCCCAAAAATGGCATGAGGAGCAGCACGCCCACCAGCGCGCCGACTGGTTCGGCAAGACCGGAGAGCCAGGACCATTTCAGTGCTTCCGAGCGCTTACCGGTGGCTTGGCGAATCGGGACGGCCACCGCAATGCCCTCGGGGATGTTGTGAATGGCAATCGCCACGGCCACGGGAATGGCCAAGGTGACATCTTCGATGGCGGTGATGAAGGTGGCGAAGCCTTCGGGGAAGTTGTGGATGGTGATGGCCAGCGCCGTCATCATGCCCATTTTCATCATGATGCGGCGTTGCGCATCAAGTTTCGGGTCGCCAAGGCCCTGTGGCTCGTGCGGGTTAATCGGCTCGGGCACTAGTCGGTCGATGACGGCGATGGCGCCAATGCCCCCGAAGAAGGCTGCGACCGCTGCCCAGTTCCCGCCGATATCACCGTAGGCTTCGGTGAGTTGCTCGAAGCCTTTCGGCAGGATTTCGATCATGGAGACGTAGAGCATGACGCCGGCGGAAAAGCCGAGTGCTGCCGCCATGAATTGGTCGGTGGGGTTTTTCCGCGACACCGCAATGAGGCCGCCGATACCGGTGGAGAGCCCGGCAAGCATGGTGATGCCGAAGGCAATCAGGTAGGACGTCACGTGCTGGGCTCCTCGTCGGTGGCAGTCGGGCCATTACACCCAACAAAGTTCAACTGCACGAACTATAACCTACGGACGGGGCACAAGATACTTTCCTGCTGCCTGGACAACTTCGACGGTCACGGGCAGCGGCGCCATGAAGTCCCCGTCGGCATAGGCATTCATTGTCCGCGGCGGTCCGACATAGCGCACCGTCGCGCTTTTCGCCCGATAGGTTGATACTTCTGGCTCCTTGATATGAGTGCCTTTAAATACGCCTGCAAACGCCAACGCGGCCCGGCGCCGGCTCGCCCGACCAATGACAGTAATGTCCAGCAGCCCATCAGCATGGTCAGCATTCGGACACATTTTCATCCCGCCGCCATAGGATTTCGTATTGCCGAAGGCCGCCAACGTAATCGGACCATCTAGCACCCTTCCGTCATCAAGCTCAATCACAAACGGCAAGGAATGGAACCGGAAGAATTCGCGGACAATTGCCACGTTGTACCGGTTTTTGCCGTGCGGCCAGCGCATGGAATTGACGCGGTCGGACACCAAGGAGTCAAACCCGGAACACATGACCGTGCCGAACCAATGCTGGGTGCCGGTGGGGCTGCTGGCGGGGCCCGCGCCGTCATGTTCAGAGATACGACCAAGGTCCGTGCCGACATAGAACCCGTCGATAACTACCTTCGCAGCGGCGGCAGCATCACCAATCGGAAGGTTGTACTCCCGGGCGTGGTCATTGCCGGTACCAGCGGGAATGATGCCCAGTGGCAGCCCGGTTTGCGCTTGCTCCTGCAGTGCCAGGTTCACCATGCCGTCGCCGCCGACTACCACCAGCGCGTCAATGCGTTCGTCGGCGATGACTTCCCGGATGAGGCTGCGGGACTGCTCAGAGCTGGAGCCTTGCACGTTAATCACACCCACCCCAGCATCGGCAAAGGTCGCTGCCGCTGTTTCCGCCGCCTTCTGCGCAATGCCGTGGCCAGCTTTCGGGTTAGTCACCATCGCGATATTCCGAATCGCTTGGTAGCCCAACGGGTAGGCACGTGCGGACGTTTCGGTCATCGTTCCTCCTAGGGGATTCCGCGGAGCGGCTTTCCTTCATGCTAAATCAGCGCGGACGGCGAGCGGACCGAAATCCATAACTAGGTCTTATTTCATAACTTCGGTGAAGTTGCATCACCGCGCAAAAACTCCAGTACTTTCGAAGGTAGAGACCGGAACTAGAGAGGAAACCCATGACCTCGACACAACAACCTCCTTACCGTATGCGCTGGTGGGGCTGGGGAGTTGACGGAAACGACTCCCCTATCACCCCAGATGCCGAAGAAATGCTCGTCCAAAAAATTGGTATGGACGTCACCGCGCATCACCCACTGCCAAATATTGCGGAGGTCCACCTTCCGGACAGCAGGTTGCTTAGTGACGACATCAGCGCCCTTCAAGAAGCCGTACCGAATGGCACAGTCAGCGTGGAACACGACACTCGCCTCAAACACGCTCTGGGGCGCAGCTATCCGGACCTGGCTAGGTTGCGCGCTGGTGTCATCGATATCGCGCCAGATGCGGTAGTGGCAGCAACCACGGAGCAAGAGCTCATTGACCTGCTGAAAGTATGTACTGAGCGTGGTATCGCCGTCATCACCTTCGGCGGCGGCACCTCGGTTGTCGGTGGTGTGGAAGCCTACGACGGTGGCTTCGGCAAAGCGATTGCCCTGTCGATGGTGAACTTCAACAAAATCCTGGGCATTGACACCGAAGCGGAAACCGTGGAGGTGCAAGCCGGTGTCTTCGGCCCTGACCTTGAAGCTGCGCTACAGCCACTTGGGCTGACCGTGGGTCACTTCCCGCAGAGTTTCGAATTTTCTACCGTCGGCGGCTGGATGGCCTGCCGTTCCTCCGGCCAAGAGTCATCCGGCTACGGCCGCATTGACCGCAACGTGATTGGCATGCGCGTTATCACCCCAGCCGGCGTCATTGACCTGCGCGATATGCCATCGACAGCAGCGGGCCCAGACCCACGCGAACTCTTCCTCGGCTCTGAAGGCACCCTCGGCATTATCCTGTCGGCGACAATTCAGTTGCACCGCACCGACGGCAAAATGGTCTTCGACACCTACTTCTTCGATTCTTTCGAGGAGGGCGCCGACACCTTCCGCGAGCTCAAACAGTCCGGCCACATTCCACACCTGGCGCGACTATCAGATGAACCAGAAACCGCCTTCGGTATTGCGCAGCTTTCTGGGTCGCTCGGCCAGAAGCTGGACAAATATTTTGAGCTTCGGAAAGTAAAACAGCCATGCATGGCGATTTTTGGCTTCGGTGGCACCAATAAGATTGCGGCGCGCGCCGAACGCGAAGCGCTCGCGGCCCGACTGCTGGGCAAAAAGTGCATTCGTCTTGGTCCAACGGCCGGCAATATGTGGGTTAAGCACCGCTTCACCTCGCCATATCTACGCGATGTGATGATGGAGCGCCGCGTCGCCGTCGACACGCTCGAAACCGCAACCACCTGGGACAATGCTGTGACACTGCGCACGGAAATCGTGCGCGCTATGGAGGCCGCGGCGGAAAAGCACGGCAGCCCAGTGTTCGTGCTCTGCCACATTTCCCACATGTATGCCTCCGGCTGCTCGCTGTACTTCACCTACTTTTTCCGAGAAGAGCCAGGCAAAGTACTTGAGCAATGGGCAGACATTAAAACCGCGGCTGGCGACGCCATGATGGCGCACGGCGGCACCATTACCCACCACCATGGGGTTGGCCAAGACCACGCGCCGCAGTTCTTCACCGAAACCTCCCAGCTCTACGCCCGAGTGCTGATGGCCGCCAAACTGGAACTAGACCCAGCTGGCATTTTGAACCCAGGAAAACTCGCCGCTGGCCCAGAAACTCTCGCTGACCGCTACCGCCTCGACTCGATTTAAGAAGGCAATTGCTGATGTACCCGCACTCCACTGCACTGAACGCCGCCCGCCGCACCGCCGACTGGAACAGCCTGGCCGACGCCGCCGCGCAGAGCAAAGACATCGATTTATTGGTCATCGGTGCCGGCATCACCGGCGCCGGGATTGCCCTTGATGCTGCGTCCCGTGGCCTTGACGTTGTGCTTATTGACGCCCACGACCTAGCGTTTGGCACTTCCCGCTGGTCCTCCAAACTCGCACATGGCGGCCTGCGCTATCTGGCTTCCGGAAATGTCGGAATTGCCCGGCGCAGCGCCCGCGAACGCGGCATCTTGATGGAGACCACTGCCCCGCACCTAACGCGCGCACTGCCGCAGGTAGTGCCGGTGCGCAAGGAGTACTCGATCGCGAATAAGGTGCTGCCGCGGCTCGGGTTCATTGCTGGCGACGCCCTTCGAGTATTGGCAGCGACGAAAACTTCTACCCTGCCGTGGTCAAAAACTGTCAAAGCCGAATCGGTGCAGGAACTGTCACCGACGGTGAAAATGGACGGCCTACGGTTCGGTTACGTCAACCATGATGGCCAACTAGTCGACGATGCGCGCCTAGTCACGGCGATTGCCCGAACCGCCGCTGGCTACGGCGCAAAAGTGCTCACCCATGTGCGCGCAGTGTCGGCGACCGGCACCACTGCCGAACTGCGCGATGAGCTGACTGGCGACACCTTGTCGCTGACTCCGCGCGCGGTGGTCAATGCCACCGGGGTGTGGGCCGGTGACTTGGCCAGCAATATCAAGGTCCGGCCATCCCGCGGCACCCACCTGGTTGTTGCAGCGGACAAGCTGGGTAACCCAACGGGTGCGCTGACGGTTCCGGTGCCCGGCCACACCAACCGATTCTGCTTTATCTTGCCGGCGCCGCACGGTCGGGTCTATATCGGTTTGACCGATGAGGATGCGCCGGGTCCAATTCCAGATGTGCCAGAGGTTCCGGAGGAAGACATTGACTTCCTGCTTGATGTGGTGAACCCAGCGTTGGAGACACCGCTGACTCGCGCAGATATTGATGGCGCGTTTGCTGGGCTGCGGCCGCTCATTGATGCAGGTGAAGGCCATACAGCGGACTTGTCCCGCGAACATGCGTTGGTCGTTGATGACACTGGTTTGATCACCATCACTGGCGGAAAACTCACTGAATACCGCCTGATGGCAGAGCAAACCGTCGACAAGGTCGTTGAGCGCCTGGGGGCAACGGTCGCGGACTGCTTCACGGATCGGATTGGCCTAGTGGGAGCGCAGGGGCTGCGCGATGACAAACCTGCCACCGGCATCCCACCGCAGTTGGCGCAGCGCTATGGCAGTGAAGCCAAAACGGTGCTCGATGAGTGTTTGTTGGACCGGCCGGAAGAACCGGTTGCGGAGGGCCTTGATGTGCTGCGCGCCGAGTTTTCTTGGTACGTCACCCATGAGGGCGCGCTGACCGTTGACGATATTGTGGACCGCCGCTGCCGCCTTGGGTTGGTGCCGGCGGATCGCGCTAAGGCAGAAGCTTGCGCAAACGAGGCCATTGCGCTGATTTAGGTGGCAAACTTGGGGCATGGAGCCACTGATTCTGCCTTTCAACGGAAAAACGCCGCGCATTCACCGCACGGCTTGGATTGCCCCTGGCGCCACCATCATTGGTGACGTGGAAATTGGTCCGGATGCCTCGGTCTTTTACGGCTGTGTGCTGCGCGGCGATGTAAACCAGATTCGCATTGGCGCGCGCACCAATATCCAGGACAACAGCACCATTCACGTCGACTCTGACGCCCCGACCACCCTCGGCGACGATGTCACCGTCGGCCACATGGCCCTCATCCACGGCACCACGGTGCATGATGCGACGCTGATTGGCATGAAATCGGCGCTGCTGTCTGGCTCTGTCGTTGGTTCCGGCAGTTTGGTTGCCGCCGGTGCGGTGGTGCTGGAGGGCCAGGAGATTCCGGCGCACAGTTTGGCTGCCGGGGTGCCTGCTAAGGTACGGCGTGAGCTCGGCCTAGATGCTGCCGAGAAGTTCATTGCACATGCGGGCCGCTACGTCGAGACCTCCCGCGCGCACCGCGACCTGACCCCAATTCCGCTGTCCGAGACATTGTTTGAGTAGCTATGACTTTCGCAAAATTCGACCAGCCCTCCGACAAAATTACCCAGCTAATGGCACAGGTGCCGCGCCAAGAATTCCTCCATGAAACCAACCGCGCGCAGCACCACATTGATGCGCCGTTGGCGATTGGCCACGGTCAGACCAATTCGCAGCCCTCAACTGTGGCATTCATGCTGGACCTTTTAGACGCCCAGCCTGGGCACAAAGTCTTGGATGTTGGTTCCGGTTCGGGGTGGACCACTGCCCTCCTCGCGCATTTGGTGGGCGAATCCGGGCAGGTTATTGGTGTCGAACGCCTCGCTGACCTCGTGCGCTTTGGCCAGGAGAATTTAGCGCGGCAGGGGTTGGCGCAGGCAGAAATCCGCCCCGCCATCCGCGGGCAATTTGGGCTTAGTGACGAGGGCCCTTTCGATCGGATTTTGGTATCCGCCGAACCGCACGAGCTCCCAGAAGAGCTCGTGGACCAACTGGCACCCAACGGGATTCTTGTGATTCCAGTGGCGGGGAAAATGCACCGGATTGTCAAAAACGCCGAGGGCGAAACGACGACCACGTTGCATGGTGGTTTTCGTTTCGTTCCCCTCGTGCGCTAGGCGGATCCCGTAAGGGGGCTATTCGGTCAATCCCAACGCCTCACCGGTACCCAGCTCAATGTTCAGGCCAGGCACCGAATTAATCAGGTCGCGGGTGTAGTCCTGCTGTGGATGGTCGAAAATGTCCTCCGCCGCGCCGCGCTCCACGACCTCGCCCTGCTTCATCACCACAATCTCGTCGGCGGTTTGGCGCACCACCGCGAGGTCATGTGTGATGAACAAGTAAGACAGGCCGAGTTCGGACTGCAGGTCCGTCAGCAGCGTCAGAATCTGGTTCTGCACTAGCACGTCCAGCGCCGACACTGCCTCATCCAGCACAATCACTTCCGGTTTCAGCGCCAGCGCACGGGCAATCGCCACACGCTGCCGCTGACCACCAGAGAGCTCATTCGGGAAGCGGCGCATCGCCGACCGCGGCAACGCCACCATATCTAGCAGCTCCGCGACCCGCTTCTCCCGCGCTTTCCGATTGCCGACCTTGTGAATCTCCAGCGGCTCGGCAATACAGCGGTACACCGAATACATCGGGTCCAGCGAACCATACGGATTCTGGAAAACCACCTGCATCTTGCAGCGCATATCAAACAGCTGCTTATTATTCAGCGTCGACAGGTCCGTGCCCTCGTAGAACACCTTGCCGCTGGTCGGATCCAGCAAGTTCAGCACCATATTCGCCACGGTAGATTTGCCCGAACCGGACTCACCCACCAGCGCCAACGTAGTCCCCTTACGCAAGGTAAAACTGACGTCATTGACCGCGAGGTTGTCACCGAACTGCTTCGTCAGGTTTTCCACCCGAATAACTTCCGGCTTTTCCTCCGCCTCACCATGCGCCATCAACTCAGTGGTCTCCACACCAGCTGCCAACGCCGACTGAATACGTGCCGACGCCAACGACGGCGCCGCCGTGACCAGCCGCTTAGTGTACGGGTGCTGCGGGTTACGCAGAATCTGCAAGCTAGGGCCCGATTCCACCACCCGGCCACGGTGCATCACCACAAGGTGATCGGCGCGTTCCGCAGCCAACCCCAGGTCGTGCGTAATAAACAGTACCGCGGTGCCCAACTCCTGGGTCAAGGTTTCCAGGTGGTCCAAGATGCGCTTTTGGACGGTCACATCCAGCGCGGACGTTGGCTCATCTGCGATAAGGAGCTTCGGGCGGGCCGCCAAACCAATCGCAATCAGGGCACGTTGGCGCATACCGCCGGAAAACTCGTGCGGATACTGACGGGATTGGCGGGCAGGGTCGGGCAAACCAGCTTCAGCCAGCAGTTCTTCCACCCGCTTACCGACCTCCGAATTCGGCACCACATTATTAGCGCGCAACGACTCGGCGACCTGACTGCCAATGCGCCAGACCGGGTTGAGGTTACTCATTGGGTCCTGCGGCACCAGACCGATCTGGGTGCCGCGGACTTTCTCCATCTGCTTGTTATTCAAGCCGGAGATCTCTTCGCCTTCGAAAAGGATTTTGCCGCTGGTGACCTTGCCGGTACCCGGCAGCAGACCCAAAATCGACATGGCGGCGGTGGACTTACCGGAGCCGGATTCACCAACAATGGCGATCTTTTGGCCTGGGTAAATGGTCATATTCATACCGCGGACCGCATCAACGACACCAGTCGAGGTCGTGAACGTGACCTTGACGTCCCGCATTTCCAGCAATGGCTGGTTCTGAGAGTCAGACATTACTTCCTCGCTTTCGGGTCCAACGCGTCGCGGACAACGTCGCTAAGCATGATGAAGCTCAAGACTGTCAAAGCAAGGGCCCCAGCTGGGTAGAAGAGCACCTGTGGTGCGGTACGCAGGGAGGCCTGCCCCTGCGAAATGTCGCCGCCCCAGCTGACGACCGACGGCGGCAGACCGATGCCCAGGAAGGACAGGGTCGCTTCGGCAACAATGAACGTGCCCAGCGCCACAGTTGCGTACACCATGATTGGTGCGGCCGCGTTCGGCATGATGTGGCTGCGCAGAATCCGGAACCGGGATGCGCCCAGCGACCGGGCTGCGGTGACAAACTCTTCGTTCTTCACCGACATCACCGCGCCGCGGGTAATACGAGCAATGTTTGGCCAGCCGAACAGCCCCAACACGAGCACCACCGTGAGAATATCGCGGTGCTCCTTGAAGACCTGCATGATGACAATAGCTGCCAGCACCAGCGGGATAGCGAAGAAAATATCCGTGACACGGGAAAGCAACGTGTCCAACAAACCGCCGAAGAAACCGGCAAGCGCGCCGAAAATGGTGCCGATGACGACAACCAATGCGGTGGTCAGCACACCGACGGTGACCGAAGCGCGGGCACCATAAATGGTGCGGGCGTAAATATCGCAGCCTTGCCGGTCAAAACCGAATGGGTGGCCGGACCGCGGGCCGTCGAGGGAGTTCGACAGCGAGCACAGCTTCGGATCGGTGCTGGTGAACAGCTGCGGGAATGCGGCCATAAGAATGGCCAGCAGAATCAAAGCGGTGGAAATCCAGAACAATGGGCGGCGGCGCAGGTAACGCCACGCTTCATGCCACACGGACGTCGGTGCGGACTCGTCGGCGACGGCGTCAACCGCGCCGAGGCCCGTTTCATCGGTTTCCGCGATGAACAGTTCTTGTCCGCGGCGTGGGTTGTCGAGTGGATTAGGCGATGAGTTAGGCATAGCGAATCCTTGGGTCGAGCACGGCGTAAACCAGGTCCACCAGCAGGTTGGCGACAATGTACACCACCACCAAAACGGTAGTGATGGACACGACGGTGGTTGGTTCGCCCTTAATAATTGCCTGGTACATGGTGCCGCCGACACCGTTAATGGCGAAGATGCCTTCAGTGACAATTGCCCCAGCCATCAGCGCGCCAAGGTCGGCTCCAAGGAACGTGGTCACTGGAATCAGAGAGTTGCGCAGTACGTGGCGGCCCATGACGCGGCGGCCAGACAGGCCTTTCGCCCGGGCAGTGCGCACATAGTCTGCGGTGAGGTTTTCGCTCACCGACTGGCGAGTCAGCCGCAACACGTAGGCAAAGGAGACCGCGCCCAGCACCACCGCTGGCATCAGCAGTGCGGTAAAGGATTCGTTACTGCCGACTGTGACCGGCAACAGGCTCCACTTCACGCCGATGAGGTACTGCAAAACGAAACCAATGACAAAGCTTGGTACCGCAATAACCAGCAGCGACAGCACCAGGACAGTGGAGTCGAAAAATCCGCCGCGGCGCACACCGGCGATGACACCGAAGAAGATGCCGAAGATGGCTTCAAACAGCAGTGCCATTGCCGCCAACTTAAACGTGACGGGGAAGGCACGGGCCATCACATCGGCAACCGGCTGACCAGAGAAGGTGGTGCCGAAGTCGAGAGTGAGGATGCCTTTGAGATACAGCAGGTACTGGACGATAAATGGTTTATCCAGGTTGTATTCAGCTTCAATGCGGGCACGAGCGGCTTCTGTGAGGCCGCGTTCGCCACCAAGAGCTTGGACAGGGTCGCCAGGCATGAGGAAGACCATTGCGTAGATGAGCAGGGTTGCCCCGATGAATACGGGGATCATCTGCAATACTCGGCGCCCGATATAGCGCAACATAGTGATTCCTTGGGTAAAGGGGATTAAAGATGTCTAGCCCTACCCCGCGCACTCGTCGCGGTGTAGGGCTGGCGCATCAGTAGCTGCTAGACAACTACTTCTTGGTGATCTGGTAGTACAGCGGCTGTTCCTTCCAGCTGAAGACAACGTCTTCGACCTTGTCGCTGGAGCCACCGGTGGTGTTCGCATACCAGGTTGGAATAGCTGGCAGATCCTGCATCAGGATTTCCTGCGCTTCGTTGTAGATCTTCGCTGCTTCTTCTGGGGAATCCGAACCAGCAGCTTCCTTCAGCTTCGCGTCGAAGTCCTTGTTGGAGTACTTACCGTCGTTGGAACCGCCACCAGTTGCGTACAGCGGCTCCAAGAAGTTGCCTTCCGATGGGTAGTCGGCCTGCCAGCCGGTGCGGAAGGCGCCGTCAATCTTGCCCTGGGTGATGTCATCGCGGAAAGACTTGAAGTCTGGGTATGGGTTACCCACAGCCTTAATGCCCAGGGTGTTGCTGATGGAGTTCACAGTCGCGTCGACCCATGCCTGGTGGCCACCGTCAGCGTTGTAGGACAGCTTGAACTCACCGGTGAATGGTGCAATCTTGTCGGCGTCAGCCCACAGCTTCTTCGCCTTTTCAGCGTCGTAGCTCAGGATCTCATTGCCCTTGATGTTCTCGTCGTAGCCTGGCAGCACTGGCGAAGAGAAGTCCTTCGCAGGGGTGCGGGTGCCCTGGAAAATCACGTCGGTGATTTCGTCACGGTTGATAGCCAAAGACAGTGCTTGGCGACGCAGCTTGCCTTCTTCACCAGAGAAGTGCTTTGCACGCTCTGGAATGGTGAAGGACTGGAAGATAGCCGATGGTTTGTTCACAGCGCGGTCACCAAGTTCGTTTTCGAAGGTGGTGAAGGCGCTTTCTGGGACGGTCTCAAGAACATCGAGGTTGCCGGCCAGCAGGTCGTTGTAAGCAGCGTCAACCTGGGCGTAGAAGACGAACTTGATGCCATCATTCTTCGCTTCGCGGTCACCCTTGTATTCCGGGTTAGGCACCAGCAGCGCGTCCTGGTTGTGGTTCCAGGATTCCAGCTTGTATGGACCGTTACCGATTGGCTTTTCGCCGAAGCCATCGAGGTCATCCAGCGCTTCATCCTTCAGTGGGAAGAAAGCCGAGTAACCCAGGCGGGTTGGGAAGTCCGCTTCTGGCTGGTTCAGTTCGATGGTGAAGGTCTTGTCATCCTGAACAGTGAGGCCTTCCATCTTGTCCTTGCCTTCTTCGAAGCCCTTAATTGGCTCGTAGAAGTAGGCCGACAAGTGGGACTCTTCCATGCCCTTGTTCCAGGCATTGACAAAGTTGTCTGCCTTGACTGGAGTGCCGTCGGAGAACTTGATGTCGTCCTTCAAGGTCACCTTGTACTTGGTGTCCCCTTCAGGCTCGATCGACTCGGCCATCTCGTTGTGAGTGTTGCCGTCTTTGTCGTAGTAGGTCAGGCCGGAGTACAGCAGGTCGACGAGACGGCCGCCGCCAACTTCGTTGGTATTAGATGGGATGAGCTTGTTTTGTGGTTCAACACCATATGCCAGGACATAGTTCTCGCCGTCGGAGCTGTTATCTCCACTTGAGCAAGCTGTCACGCCTAGCGACATGACAATTGCGGCAAGAAAACCGAGCACCTTTTTACCGTGTGCCATTTTCGACCTCCGAGTCAGTTAGGGGTTTTCTTAATTGCACTTAAGTTAACATCACGTGTCGTAGGTCTCACCGAAAACTGAAAAGTTAGCACCCCCACTTTTGTGGCAGGAGTGCTACTCCCGGCACTACCCCACCTTTATACCGGGTCAAAAACCCGAAATAGCACCGCTTTTGCCCCATCGTCCTGCTGCAACATCATAGGGATAAATTCCTCCGCAGCGGGATGGTCTGGCAGCGCTTCGAAATACACTTTGTGACATGCCAGGGACTTGATTCCCTTCGCCACGTGCGCCTCATCTACAGTCTGCCGATGCGTCGGTTCCGCAGAGTTGGCCACCAGCATCCGAGTGGCTTTATGCGTCGCTAAGCCCAAATCGGTAAAAAGCCACGGGTTATCCGCATCGCGGACGGCATCGATGGTGGCCAGCCCGGCAACCCGGTGGTCAGCCTGGTTGTAAGAGCCGTAGGCCTCGACGTCAAAGTTGGCGATGATGACTGTGTCCGGTTTGCGCTGCCGAATGTGTTTCGCAATGGCTTTGCGCAGCTCCAAGCTATACACCAGCTGTCCGTCCGGGAAATTCAGCATGGTCAGGTCCTGGACCCCTACCGTGTCACAGGCAGCTTGCTGTTCTTGTCGACGGATTGGGGCGCATTTTTCGGGCGGCAGATGTCGAATCCCGGCTTCCCCCTTGGTCAGAAGCAGATAGTCGACGGTGATATTGGTGTCAGTCCAAAGAGATACTGCAGCGGACAGGCCATACTCGGCATCGTCAGGGTGGGCAACAACGACAAGAACACGGTGGATATTGGAAGTATCGAGGTCTGGAATTGTTGACATGGCATCAGCCTAAGTCAGGTTCTTCTGCCGATCTAGAGCAAGTTGCAATTTGCGCTGCCGATGCGGAATCGCTCAAGTACGCTCAGGAAAATCCCGCCAGAACAGGACCACACCGCACATTGCCAAAGGGGCCCCATGCGTCATCGAATTTCCACCCAGAAAACCCTGACAACCATTGCAGCAATTGGTGCCAGCGCAGCTCTGCTCGTCGGCTGCGGCACCGACAATGCTGCCAACAATGACACCGGCGATGGCGGTGCACCTGCCGGGAACAGTTCCTCCGGAGACAACCAAAAGCACAGCAATAAAACTGAAGACGAGCTGAAAGCCATGCTCCTGACTGACGAGGTCAATGGCTATAACTTCAAGGGCGACGTAGCTTCCAGCGACGTTGCGCACTTGGCCAGCCCGATGCTCGATGCCACGAAGGTGGAACCAGCGGATTGCCAGAAGTTGCTGGACGTTACGAAGCAAATTGCTGAATTCACTGTAACCATGACCGAGAACAAGTCGGAGAACGTTTTTGCCACTACTGGCTTGTACACCAACGCCGAAATCTACGACACGATGGCCAAGTCAATGGAGGGCTGCGAGGAATACACCATTACCTCGGATAGCGCAGGCAGCGCCGAAAAACTGCTCGGTGACCAGGACGTGCCGCCAGAAGTCATCGCAGAGCTGGAAAAGTTTGACAGCAAAACGACAACCCATATGACCGTGCACAAGCTGGACTTGCCGGTAGAAGCACAACTCGACAAAGTCTATGCCGTTGAGCACACGGGGACCTCGGAAATCGCAGGTAGCGACTATGTCTATGACGAGTTTCGGATTGTGGGGGTTGTCGACGGCCTCGTGGTGACCAGTTCCACGCAGCCTTACGGCAACTTTGGCGTCGACGAAAACGGCAAAGTTGTCGGCACCACGGATGGCAGAGTGATTTCCCCAGAGGCTAAGGAAGAGGCGAAAAAGCGCCTAGTCGAAATCTTTAACGCTCAGGTGAAGAAGGTTCAGGGCGCTTAGCTGGCTTCCTGGCTAGGCGATACAGCGCGATGCCGAGGCCAATAGTCGAGAGAATTACCACCCCAGTGGCAATAAATACGCCAAATATGATGAGCCAATCCGCGACAGTCTGATTTGGAAACCAGCCACTGAGCACGAGCACTGGATACACAGTTATCAGCATGGCCAAGAAGTGCAGTGCTATTCGCTTGGCTATGTGCCAATGATCGAGGTCGTAGATGACGCTCGCGGCACCGATAGCGCCCACAATAAGCGCGACTAGGAATGTCGACGTGGCGTCATCGCGTTGGCCTTGGAACCAAAGCACCGCTGCAATGGTCGCCATGATGACGAGCGCAATTCCACCGCGAAGCAGCGCTTGAAATATATGCCGCATACGCCTAGGTTACCGCGCCACACACAGCGACAATAGCTGCCATCTGTGGGAAAACTTGTACATGAAAACCATCGTGGAGAATGGTGCCAGCACCACTCACTCGCTGTATTCGCCTGCCCACATCGCCGCCGTCACCGCCACTATTTTCGCCGGAGCCATCTTCGGTTTCTTCTACGCTTGGGTCTGCTCCACCATGTGGGGTTTGGACAATGCCGACCCGCGTGTCGCCATCGCTGCGATGCAGGCAATGAATGATTCCGTCCGCAACTTCGTTTTCATGCCCGCTTTCTTCTTCACCCCGTTGGTTCTCGCAGCATCCGGTTTCTTGGCATTTCGCGAAGAGTCGATGTCCTCCGCCTACCTCCTATTCGGCGCGGCGGTGCTCTATGCCGTCGGCGGCTTGGTATTGACTCTGCTAGTCAACGTGCCGATGAATGAGGAACTCGCTCGCGTCACTGTTCCAGAAAACATCGAGGAAGCCGCCAGTATTTGGCACGACTATTCCGGTCGTTGGCAGGCGTGGAATGGCGTGCGCACGATGGTGTCTGGTTTGTCACTTTTGATGGCTGTTCTCGCAGTCGCGCTTGTCCCGTTAGCCGCAGGAGCCACCCATTTTGAGACTGCTTTGGGCCCCAGCAAGCACCGTAAGTTCCTGACTTGCAGGACGCCAGAGTGCCGCACGCGTTGCGGTCATTTCCTTGAAGTGCGGCGAGACCAATTCATCCAATGCTCGGATGTAATCCGGAACGATTTCGCGCGGTAGGCGCAGGCCCATGGTCAAGTGCGGTATCCAGCGGCCACCGCGTCCACCAGGATTAATGGAATTTAGTTCCCGAGCAGCCGCTTCCAGCTCTTCGGTGGTCTGCAGCAGCCACGCGACTGTCTGTTTCCGCTTCGTCCCGAAAACGATGGTGCCCATGCGTTGAAAAGTCGCCGGAACCAGCAGCGGCAAAAGCATCGCGGCACGCTCGACGACTTGCGGCGCCATCGTTGGCGAAAAGGTCAAGGTGATGTGCGGCGTCTGGTTCTGCTTGGGGAAACCACGCGCTTCGAGTTCGTCGAAAAGCTCCCGCACCGTCGCGTCATCTTCAGGCGCTAAGTGCAGCAGCACATTATCTGGTGAGGACATTAAGCTCGCTCGATGTTGAAGCCCCAGTCGACGCCAAATTTGTCTTTCACCCCGCCGAAGGTTGCACCCCATTCCTGTTCCTGCAACGGCATGCCCACCTCCCCGCCCTCAGAAAGCTGCTCGAATTGGCGGCGCATGGCAGGCTCATCGTCGCCCCATACGCAAATGGTGACGCGCTGTTCCTTGTTAAAAACGTCGCCGGCCTCAGGATTATCGGCAGCCATCAGGTTCCAGCCGGCGTCGGTAACGAGGTGTCCGTGCATGATGAGCTTGCCGTCAGGCCACGGGACGGTACGCAGCTCGCCCCCGAAAACTGCGTGGTAGAAGTCGAGGGCTTCTTTCGCCTGGCCGTTGAAACCAATGTACGGGGTGCCTTGAACTGCCATGATGGCTCCTTAGTGTGCAGCGGATGTTCACTCACCAGTGTACGAGCGGCTTGCCGGAATAGTGACGGCGTGGGAGGTGTCCGGCGTTGGGGCTTATTGACGGCGACCAAAATAACGCGAGGGTGATTCCAACTCGCTACTGCCGTCTGGCGGAGTACTCGCTAACAACGCATCGAGTTCGTTGAAGAGCCTCTCATCAGCCTTCAAGCACGTAGCGCAGAATCTCCACGACCTGATCGGTGGTCTGGCACCATGCCTGCGCAGCAGCGTCAACTTCCTTGAGAGGGTGCACGATTTCAGCATCATGCAGCGTGACGTACGGCTTGCTCAACGCGGCGCAGTAACCAGCGTCGAAGGCAGCGTTCCACTGCTTGTATTCGCTGCCGAAACGCACCACTACTAGGTCCGCTTCCTCAATAAGGGTGCGCGTGCGGATGGAGTTGATCTTTGATGACTGGTGGTCCCGCCAGAACTGGTTGCTGGTTTCCCCCAAGTGGTCGCCAGCAGCGTCACTGGCTGGGTGGTCGGTGACCGGTGCAGTGAACACAACATCTAGCCCTGCAGCTTCAGCGCCCTTCTGGATTTCCTCGCGCCACGTGGTGTGGATTTCACCGGAAAGGTAGACATTGAAACTCATTGCAGGCAACTCCTCATACACAGAAAGTGGATACAACAACAACGAGCTTACTGGGCAATGGAAGTATTCGGCCTAGCTAACGCCATACCGATGCTTCAGAAACGTTCTTTCCTGCTATCAAACAGCACTCCCCTCTCCTCTTGTTACAGCACTCCCCTCTCCTCTTGTTAAGGATCGGCGCCTACTAAACAATTCCAATGTTCAATTGGTTGAACTTTTATTTTTCCCTGCCCGAACTCTTTGATAGAGTCGGGTGGGTACCCAATTCGACCGAAACCCACTGCATATCGAAAGGAAAATGGTGTCCTATAACGTATCCGTGCTCGTTGGCAGCCTGCGGCGAGAATCTTACGCACGAAAAATCGCATTGAGTTGCCTGCAGTACTTCCCAGAGAATGTCGACGCGCACATCCTAGAAATCGGCCACTTGCCGCTGTACAACTTCGACTATGACGACCCGGATGTCACAGATGTTCCCACCCCAGACTCCTACGTCCAGTTCCGCACCACAATCAAGAACTCCGACGGAATCCTCTTCGTGACGTCCGAAAATAACCGAACTATCCCTGCTTGCCTCAAAAATGCTGTGGACATCGGCTCCAAGCCCAACTCCGATGTCGCATGGAAAGGGTTGCCAGCAGGAATCATCAGCCATTCCGTCGGACGCCTGGGCGGATACTCATCCCAAAAGAACCTCCGACTCGCACTCTCCTACTTCGATATGCCCATGCTCGGTCAGCCAGAAGTTTTCCTCGGACAATCTCCAACTCTGATCGAAGAGGGTCGGCTAGCTCCAGAACGAACCGTCGACTTCGTTCGCGACTACATCACCCGATTGAGCGATCTGGTAATCAAGAGCGCTGAAGCCCACAAAACCGATTAATCGGAGGCACAGCGGCCAAACGGAGTATGAGCTCTGTAGTATGCGAAGTGTGACTGACCAGCAAAACTTCCCTGACGATTTCGTCAGGTTTCGGGCTGAATGGCCGCGAGCAGAGTTCATAGAATTCATCGATCCTGACGAAGATCCTAAAGAGACGCTACTCGCTGGATTCACCGTCATGCCGGACCTTGACTTCATCGTTTTCGCGAAAGACCCTTCCGGCGACCCCTTCGTCTTCATGGACAACCACGTCGCGCTCTTGGACAGAAGCACCGGCGAAGGATCCTGGCACGCCAAGGATTTCCAAGAGTTCGCGTTTACCGAGCTCGCCACCTGCATCCAAATGGACGGCGATCCGGTGTCTACTTACGACTCCTTCTTCACGGCCGAACAAGTTGAATTTCTGCGTTCTCTCCCTTTCGAAGACGAAGACGAGTTCGACGAGAGAATCGATGAGATTGCCGGTTGGTTCTTGACCCAAGAAGACTTCGAGTGGGTCAAGAACTAAACACCAATTGTGTGAAGCCGACTACACGTTGAACTTAAATTCGACGACGTCGCCGTCGTGCATGATGTAGTCCTTGCCTTCTTGGCGAACCTTACCGGCGGACTTGGCCTCGGCCATCGAACCGGCTGCAACCAGGTCACGGAAGGACACAACTTCAGCCTTAATGAAGCCGCGTTCAAAGTCTGTGTGAATCACGCCAGCTGCCTGCGGCGCAGTGTCACCCTTCTTGATGGTCCATGCGCGTGCTTCCTTCGGCCCCGCAGTCAGGTAAGTCTGCAGTCCCAGAGTGCGGAAACCAGCGCGAGCCAGCTGGTGCAAGCCCGACTCAGTCTGACCGATTTCAGCTAGCAGCTCGGCAGCCTCTTCGTCATCAAGCTCCAAAAGGTCGGTTTCGGTCTTGGCGTCGAGGAACACGCACTCGGCTGGTTCCACTGCCCCGGCCAGCTCTGCCTTACGGTCGTCACTGGTCAGCACACCTTCGTCGGCGTTGAACACGTACAGGAACGGCTTAGCGGTCAGCAGGTGCAGTTCGCGCAGCTCTGGCAGGGACACATCGCCCTTGGCTGCGAAGAGGGTGCGGCCTTCTTCCAAAACGGCCTGCGCCTTTTTGACGGCCTCAACGAAACCGACGCGTTCCTTATCCTTCTTGGCTTCCTTTTCCAGACGCGGCAATGCCTTTTCAATGGTTTGGAGGTCCGCCAGAATCAGCTCGGTCTCAATGACACCGATGTCGCTGGCTGGGTCAACCTTGCCTTCCACGTGCACCACGTCGGAGTCCTCGAATACACGGACTACCTGGCAAATGGCATCAGCTTCGCGGATGTTGGCCAAGAACTTGTTGCCCAGGCCTTCACCTTCGGAAGCACCCTTCACGATGCCGGCAATGTCAACGAAGGACACCGTGGCTGGCAGGATGCGCTCAGAACCAAACATGTCCGCAAGCTGATTCAGCCGCGGGTCGGGCAGTTCAACCACGCCGACGTTTGGTTCGATGGTGGCGAATGGGTAGTTCGCTGCCAGCACATCGTTTCGGGTCAGGGCATTAAAAAGGGTCGACTTACCGACGTTGGGCAGACCGACAATTCCAAGTGTAAGGCTCACAGTTCCCTATCCTACGGCCTTGCCCCAAGCTTTCGAACACCGGCCGGGTTCGCATTAGTACGTGTGTGTCTTATCCATAGTGCACAATGGAAAACGTGACTAACCGAGACGATGACCAACTGCACATCGGCGACCTAGTTCGCCCGCAAGATGTGGACCCGAACGAGACCCGTGATTTCGCTGATCGCTTAGTCGGCTCGGAGCCGGTGAGCATCGCCGAAACCTTGGTGCTTCCTTCCGATGCCACCGACCCTGCCGGACCGAGTCGCATTGACCGCGCTGACGTCCTGAGTGAATCGCTGCGTTCGGCTAGCGGTTGGGCGCTGCGTTTTATCGTGATCGCAGTGGCCACCTTCATTTTGTGGCGTGGCATGAGCATGATTTCCGCGGCGCTGCTGCCGGTGTTCGCAACGCTGATCGTCTGCACCGTGCTCTGGCCGCCGGTGGCATTGCTCAGTAAATGGCGCTTCCCACGCGCATTGGCCGTAGCTATTTCTATGCTTGGCTCCCTCGGCATTGTTGGCGGCATTTTCGCGCTGATCACCCCACCGATGGTGGAGCAGTCGGATGACCTCGTCAGTAAGTTCTCCATTGGTCTGCGCCGTGTTCAGGATTGGCTGCAGGGCCCGCCAGTTAACTTGCAAGACTCCCAGCTCAACTCGATGCTGGACCAAGCCACTGGTTGGTTGCAGGACCAGGCATCGAATATTGCTGGTTACGCCGTCAATGGCCTTTCTACTGCCTCGAATGTGCTCGTCAACATGGTGGTTGTGCTGGTCCTCACCTTCTTCTTCCTCAAGGACGGCGACAAGTTCTTGCCGTGGCTGCGCGGCGCGCTGGGTCAGCGCCTTGGCTGGCACATGACTGAGGCACTGACCCGCTCGTGGTCCACTTTGTCTGGTTACATCCGTGCCCAGGCCCTCGTCTCGCTTGTTGACGCGGTGTTTATTGGTCTTGGCCTGATCATTTTGAAGGTGCCACTGGCGCTGGCCATCGCTGTGCTGACGTTCTTCGCAGGTTTCATTCCAATTATTGGTGCGTTTTCTGCTGGTGTGCTCGCAGTCCTCGTTGCACTGGTGACGAATGGTTTCACTAATGCGCTGCTGGTGCTGGCGCTGGTTGTGCTGGTCCAGCAGCTGGAAGGCAACATCTTGTCGCCATTCCTGCAGTCGAAGGCCATGAACCTGCACCCTGTGATTGTCATGTTGTCGGTGACTGTTGGTACCGGTCTGTTCGGCATTATCGGCGCGTTCCTGGCTGTGCCAATCGTTGCGATTGTGGCGGTGTGGCTGCGCTACTTCTCCGATCTGACTGACCTGCGCACTGGCGACAAAACTCTCCGGCAAATTCAGTTCGCCACGGTTGCTGGGCAAGAGTCCGGTAAACAAAGCGAAGAGGCTGGCCGCCGCAAGCGGAAGCTTATTGACGAACAGAAGCGGCGCGTGAGCGAAGAAGTCTCGGATGATGAACACTCAGAGTCTGAAGCGGCACCAACTGTTCTCGAGCGGTTTACTCACCCAGCAACCGATGTGTTCAACCGTCTGTTCTTGCGCAAAGATATTCACGATGAAGATGGCACGGTCGATTCCAAACCAGCGGACGACAAGCCGGATGGTGAGTCGAAGCCTGAGGCTTAGTCTCGGGGGCACACGGCACGCCTATTTCAGGTGATGTGTTGATTTCAGTACGATACAACTCGTGTCTGACCTAACCGCCGAAACCGAAACTCGACGCGCCTCTTCGCGCCGGCATGCGGCCCCACCACGAGGTTTACCTCTGTGGGCTTCGCCGCTGGTAGTCCTTGGCGGTGCCCTCATCGGCGTTCTCGCCAACATTTCCAGTGGTCAGCTGGGTATGGCCTACATTGTGTGCTTCGGAATTGCGGCGATTCTTGCCACCATCATTGTTGAGCCACGTGGTCTGACTGTCACCGTGCTGCAGCAGCCACTGCTGTTCTATGTAGTCACACCGGTGCTTGGTTGGCTTTCCAACCGGATCACTTCCCCAGACATCAATGGTTTCCCGGCAACTCGAACTCTGGTTTCGGAACTGCTGCGAATGATGTACCCCCTGATTTCCCTTTTCCCGTGGGTACTCAGCATTTTCATTATCTGCGTAACCATCGCTGTTGTCCGCTACCTAGCCGTGCTGAAACAAGACCGTCGGATTGCAGCAGCACATCGCCGTTACCTGCGCCGCCAGGAACGTGCGCGTATGACAACGCAGTCAGCAACCCGTGCCCGCACCGCAGCATCTGAGCGTGACCGGGCGAATCTGCGCCGCCAAGGTATGCGCCGCGAGGAACGGGAAGAAGACGTGAGGGTACGCGCTGAAACGCCGACCGCAATTCGGGAAGAAAGTCGGCAGGAGGAAACTCCACGCACCGATCGTGGCGAAGCGGTGCTTGGGGCTGGGGTCCGCAAAGCAGATTCGCCGCGTCGTCGCCGTCGACGGAAGCAACAGTTCTCAGACCGCACGGCCACTTCCAGCACTGCTTCTTCCCGCAGGACCACCTCCCGCGGCGCAACAACATCCCGCAGCGATTCCCGCGATTCCAGGGAGCCTCGGGATTCCGCTCGGCGCCAAGCCTCCACCACGCGGGCTGACATCCCGCCGACCTTCGACCGTGCGGCCATTGAGCGCGAACGCGAACGCCGCCGCGAGGCTGCGCGACGGCGTGAGGTTAACCGGCAGATTCAGCCGGATGTGGACCGCGGTTTCAACCGCTAGCCCACAGTTTCGAGTTACTTCTTCACTCGGGCTGGGCGCAATTCGCGTGGCAGCGAAAACACCACAGTTTCCGTCGCGGTGGTCACTTCGGACACATCATTGAAGCCGTGTTCAGCCAGCAGGTCGATTACCCCGCGCACCAAAATCTCTGGCACAGAGGCACCCGAGGTCACGCCGACGGTGGACACTCCGTCCAGCCATGCGAGGTCGATTTCGCGGGCAAAGTCCACCAAATGCGCGTCCTTTGCACCGGCCTGCAGTGCTACTTCCACCAGTCGCTTCGAGTTCGACGAATTCTGCGACCCCACTACAATCATCAGGTCACACTGCGGTGCGATCTCCTTTACCGCAACCTGGCGGTTCTGGGTGGCGTAGCAAATGTCATCGGAAGGCGGGTCCTGCAGGTGTGGGAACTTTTCCCGCAGCAGCTTCACAATTTCGTAGGTTTCATCCACTGACAGCGTGGTCTGGGACAGCCACACCAGTTTGTCGCCGAGGTCCGCTGGCAGCGCTTCGACACCTTCCACACCGTCCACCAGGTGCACTACGTCTGGTGCCTCACCTGCGGTGCCTTCCACTTCTTCATGGCCTTCGTGGCCAACGAGCAGAATCTGGAAGCCGTCGCGGGCAAAGCGCTTGACTTCACCGTGGACTTTGGTCACCAGTGGGCAGGTTGCGTCGAAAGTACTCAAATTCAGCTGCTTGGACTGCTCCCGGACTGTAGGCGCGATGCCGTGGGCCGAGAACACCAGGTTGGATCCTTCAGGCACTTCGTCGGCTTCATCTACGAAGATGACGCCTTGTTCCTCGAAGGTTTCCACAACGTGCCGGTTGTGCACAATCTGTTTGCGCACGTACAGCGGCGCACCATGCTTGGCCAGGGCTTTTTCTACGGTTTCCACCGCTCGGTCAACTCCGGCGCAGTATCCGCGAGGAGCGGCCAACAGCACTTTCTTTGGCTTTTCCGCGTCTGCGGCTACCGATTGCGTCAAAGGGCTTTCCATCATGGACCCTAGGGTAGTCAATGCCGCTACGATTAACTAAGCCAATCGTTTGAGTTAGGAGCCACCATGTCAGTTTCCCAGTCCAGTGCCCCGGAGAGTCCGTGGCCGGTTCGGGAACTGAATCAAAAGGTCAAGGGGTGGATTGAACGCCTTGGTCATGTGTGGGTGGAAGGTCAGATCACACAGGTCAGCAGCAAGCGCACCTGGAAGTTGAGCTATGTCACCCTCCGCGATGTACAGGCAGAAATGAGTGTGCAGCTGACGTGTCCGACGCGTCTGGTGCTCGATGCTCCGCGGCCAATTCAGCCTGGTGACCGAGTTATTGTCTACGGCAAACCAGCGTTTTATCCCGGCAGCGGCCAGTTCAGTTTGTGGGTGACGGACATCCGTCCCGTTGGGCTGGGTGAGCTGCTTGCCCGAATTGAGCAGCTTCGCGCAGCATTGCATGCTGAGGGTCTTTTTGACCCTCGCCTGAAGCGTCCACTGCCGTTTTTACCGCAGAAGATTGGTTTGGTGACCAGCCGCGGTTCAGCAGCTGAGCGCGATGTCATGTCGGTTGCGCACGACCGCTGGTCGCAGGTGCAGTTCCGCGTGGAGAACACGACGGTGCAGGGTGCCACAGCGGTGCCAGAGATTTTGAAGGCGCTTGCTGCCCTGGAAGCAGACCCCGATGTCGATGTCATTATTGTTGCCCGCGGCGGCGGCAGCGTCGAAGACCTCCTGCCCTTTTCCGACGAAGCCTTGGTCCGCGCGGTATCCCGCATGACGACCCCGGTGGTCAGTGCGATCGGCCATGAGCCGGACACCCCGTTGCTGGATAACGTCGCGGATTTGCGCGCTGCCACTCCGACCGACGCCGCCAAGCGTGTGGTCCCCGATGTCACCGCCGAGCTGCAGCTCATTGCAGATTTGCGGGCCCGTGCCGGTAATTCCCTGCGCCGTTGGGTTGACCGCGGTGTCCAGGAAATTGCTGCTTTGCGGTCACGGCCGGTGTTGGCTAGTCCCCTCGCCCGCATCGATGTGCTTGTCGACGAATTGGAGCGGGACGTCGCGGCTACCCGACGGGATATTCTCCGGATGGTGGAACGAGGCGAGCATGAAACAGCGGCGCTGCGCGCGCAGGTTGCTGCCCTCGGTCCAGGGGCGACACTGGCTCGTGGCTACGCAGTGGTGCAGGTCCAGCCTCGCGATGGTGGTCCGGATGAAGTGGTCACCACTGTGGAGCAGTCGCCGCCGGGCAGCCAACTGCGAATCCGAGTGGCTGATGGTGCCATCACGGCAGCGGCAATTGCCACGAAAAAAGCGGACTAAACAACTACGGAATTTACGTACAAACGTTAAGGAGTACACCCATGTCACAGGACACATTTGGTGCTGGCACTGGACCAGCGCAGCCACAGTTTCAGCCGGTTGCGGAGCTAGGTTACGAACAGGCCCGCGATGAACTGCGTGAAATTGTCCGGATTCTGGAACTCGGCCAGATGACCTTGGATGAGTCATTGGCTTATTGGGAGCGCGGCGAAGCACTCGCCCGACGCTGCGAGGAACACCTCGCTGGTGCGCGCACCCGCGTGGAGACAGCACTGGCTAAAGCCGACGAAGACTAATGCGGACCGTCGAAGACTGACGAGGATCGTCGACGGCCCACAACGCAGGCCGCTGCCCGCGCGTTAGCCTTCGGCTGGCAACGGTTCCAGCCGCTGCACGATTTCTGCGAACATTCGGTAATCCGGTTCTTCGCCGATTCCGTCAATAAGCACTCGGACTTGGCCAAGGTCGGCCGCCCACATCAACCGACCGCCTTCAACCGGCTTGTACACCTGCCATTCGGTGCCATTGACGTCTTTGATGCCGTCCAGGATGCGGCTTTTTTGGTCTGGGCCGAAGCTGACCGCGTCCATCGGGGCGTTAGTTTGGGTGAGCTGCAGGTACTTAGTGCCATTGACCCAACCGGCAACGGTGGCTTGATCATTGCCAACGATGGTGCGGCGCACCGAGTTTGGATTCCAGTCTTCTGGCAGTTCCGGATTCGGGTTGCGAACCGGGAATGGCAAACCGCGTGCGTCCATGGACAAGACCGTATCGACGTCGACCGTGCGGACTGGGGCTTCACGAATTTCTGGGCCGCCGGGGTTAAACGAGCACAGGCCAGTCATGCCCACCGACAACGCAATAATTGCGGTCAGAGCCAACAGCGACAGCACCATGTCGCGTCCATCTTGCAGAATATGCGGCTTTTCAACACTCACGGTGGCCAGTATTCCAGATCTCCTGCTAAACCCCAGAAAGTGGTGGCAAAAGTGAATTTCTGGCAGTCACTTGCGGGGCTGCACCCCCGATTAGAGGGCATAACCCCACCCCTAAAATGCGAAATGGTGACAAACTAGAGGATAGGGCGTTTCTGCGCACTGACCTTTACTCACCTGGCACCACAGGAGGCGTGGCCACTAATGAACGACAACCAACCACAGACACCAGACCGCAACCTCGCAATGGAGCTGGTTCGAGTCACCGAAGCCGCTGCACTCGCTGCAGGTCAGTGGGTCGGTCGCGGACAGAAGGAAGCCGGCGACGGTGCCGCAGTTGACGCAATGCGCAAGCTGATCAACACCGTAAACATGCAGGGCGTTGTCGTGATTGGCGAAGGCGAAAAGGACGAAGCGCCAATGCTGTACAACGGCGAAGCAGTCGGTAACGGCCAGGGCCCATCCGTGGACATCGCAGTCGACCCAATCGACGGCACCACCCTGATGGCTGAAGGCCGCCCGAACTCCATTTCCGTGATTGCAGCTGCGGACCGCGGCTCCATGTACGACCCATCTGCCGTGTTCTACATGGACAAGATTGCCGTTGGACCAGAAGCCAAGGGCGTCATCGACTTGGACGCGCCAGTTGAGCACAACATCAAGAAGGTCGCTAAGGCTAAGGGGCTGGCTCCAAACGAAGTAACTGTTGTTGTGCTGGACCGCCCACGCCACCAGGACCTCATCCGCGATATTCGTACCGCGGGCGCAAAGATTCGCCTGATTGGTGACGGTGACGTTGCAGGTGCGGTTGCTGCGGCTCGCGATAACAACTCTGTCGACATTTGCTGGGGTATCGGCGGCACGCCGGAAGGCGTCATCACCGCATGTGCCATGAAGGCGCTCGGCGGCGAAATCCTCGGCCGTCTGCACCCACGCGACGATGAAGAAATCCGCAAGGCGCTGGACGCTGGCCACGACCTGGACCGTGTGCTTACCACCGACGACCTGGTGAAGTCGGATAACTGCTTCTTCGTGGCCACCGGTGTGACCAACGGTGACATGCTCCGCGGCGTTGCGTACCGCGGCAAGGGTGCCTACACCCGCTCCATTGTCATGCGTTCGAAGTCCGGCACCGTCCGCACCATCGAGGCGTTCCACCAGATGGAGAAGCTGCGCGAATTCGCTGATGTGGACTACGGCCAGGCCAACGTCGACCTGTAATTCTGCTTTTTGACGCCTTGGGTTTTGCCCCCGAATTTCCCTGGTTAGCGCCGGGGTTACTCGGGGGCACCCTTATTTGTCCCGAAGCAGCAAATAATTGGGCATAATCGAGGTTGTACATTTCTGCAATCAATCTGTTTTAAGGGTGGATGATTCATGACCGAGCAGCAGTTCCGCATTGAGCACGACACCATGGGTGAAGTTAAGGTCCCAGTTAACGCACTGTGGCGAGCTCAGACCCAGCGTGCCGTTGAGAACTTCCCTATCTCCGGCCGTCCGCTGGAATCCGCACAGATCCGCGCCATGGGTCTGCTGAAGGCCGCTTGCGCCGAGGTGAACAAGGAACGCGGCCTGCTGCCGGAAGAGCAGGCAAATGCCATTGTCGCTGCTGCAAAGGAAATTGCCGACGGCAAGCACGACGCAGAATTCCCAATCGACGTTTTCCAGACCGGTTCGGGTACCTCCTCCAACATGAACACCAACGAAGTCATCGCTTCCATTGCGAAGGCTAACGGTGTGGATGTGCACCCTAACGACCACGTCAACATGGGTCAGTCCTCCAACGACACCTTCCCTACCGCTACCCACGTTGCGGCAACCGAAGCTGCGGTCAAGGACCTCATCCCAGCGCTGAAGGTGCTGCAGACCTCCCTGGCCAACAAGGCTGAAGCATGGAAGTCCGTGGTTAAGTCCGGCCGTACCCACCTGATGGACGCTGTTCCAGTGACCCTGGGCCAGGAGTTCGGTGGCTACGCACGTCAGATTGAAGCTGGCATTGAGCGCATCGAAGCGACGCTGCCTCGCCTGGGTGAACTGCCAATTGGTGGTACCGCTGTGGGCACCGGTCTGAACACCCCAGCTGATTTCGGCGCGAAGGTCACCGCAGAGCTGGTTAACCTCACCGGACTGGAAGAGCTGAAGGAAGCCAAGAACCACTTCGAAGCACAGGCTAACCGCGACGGCCTGGTCGAATTCTCCGGCGCAATGCGCTCGGTGGCCATTTCCCTGAACAAGATTGCCAACGACATTCGCTGGATGGGTTCGGGCCCACTGACCGGCCTCGGCGAAATCCACCTGCCAGACCTGCAGCCAGGTTCCTCCATCATGCCGGGCAAGGTCAACCCAGTGCTGTGTGAAACCGCTACCCAGGTTGCAGCGCAGGTCATTGGTAACGACGCGGCGGTTGCGTTCTCCGGCGCAAACGGCCACTTCGAGCTGAACGTGTTCATCCCAGTGATGGCCCGCAACGTCCTTGAGTCTTCCCAGCTGCTGGCCAACACCGCCCGCGTTTTCGCAGAGAAGCTTGTTGACGGTATTGAGCCAAACGAAGAGCGGATGCGCACTCTGGCTGAGTCCTCCCCTTCCATCGTGACCCCGCTGAACTCCGCGATTGGTTACGAGAACGCCGCGAAGGTCGCTAAGACCGCGCTGAAGGAAGGCAAGACCATCCGCCAGACCGTTATCGACATGGGCTTCGTCGACGGCGAAACCCTGACCGAAGAAGAGCTGGACAAGCGCCTGGACGTGCTGGCTATGGCCAACACCGATCGCGACTAGTTTTCGCTTTCGTCCCGCGGCCAGTGAGATAGCCGCGTTACCCCCGCCTTGTGGTGGCAGCTGGTGCTGCTACCCTCGGCGGGGGTTTTCTTTTTGGGTAGCACTATCGCGGCCACCGCGAAAACTACAAGCAGATGGCCTGCAAATATATCTTTAGAATTACCTTAAATTCTAGCTAAAACAAATTGCGTTCTACGTCACAAAGCTCTATTTCTTTGCTTTTTGGCGACGTATCAACACACCCGTTGACCTCAACGAATCGCGATCAGTCACAAAATTTGCAAAACTTAAGTTTAGCTGTGGCACGTCTTGTTATGATCTGCCCACTGTTAGTCTCGCCACACCCAGGCGCCGACTAGCTTTGACTGCTACCCGCAGGTGTCAACTCCCCGAATCCTTTCGTTGAATGGACCTTCCATGGTTTCACCTAGCTCCGGCTCCGCCGGTAACACCCAAAATCGCGAAGTCTTTTCCTCTCGCGCTGCCTTCCTATTCGCTGCCATTGGTTCGGCAGTCGGCCTAGGTAACATCTGGCGTTTCCCATACGTTGCCTACGACTCCGGTGGTGGTGCCTTCCTCATCCCTTACCTGGTGGCCCTGCTATCCGCAGGTATCCCACTGCTTTTCCTGGACTATGCCATCGGTCACCGCTTCCGTGGTTCGGCTCCAAAATCCTTCCGCCGCATCGCCCGCTGGGCAGAACCAATCGGCTGGATCCAAGTTGGCATCTGCTTCTTCATCACCATCTACTACGCCGTCATTATTGGTTGGGCGTTGTTGTATTCCCTCAAGTCCGTCAATAAGGCATGGGGCGATGACCCAGGCACATACTTCATGGAGGACTTCCTCAAGCTGGACGCCGTGCCGGTCAACAGCATGGAGTTCGTCACCCCAATTCTGATCGCGCTGGTCGTGGTCTGGGCTGTGACCTTGGGCGTGCTGGCCTTCGGTGTCGACAAGGGTATCGGCAAGGTCTCCTTGGTCTTCATCCCACTGCTGGCCGTACTGTTCATCATCATCGTGGCGTACGCCATCACCCTGGATGGCGCTGTTGACGGTCTGAACGCTTTCTTCACTCCGGACTGGTCCGCGCTGCGTGACTCCAGCGTCTGGATTGCCGCCTACGGCCAGATTTTCTTCTCCCTGTCCGTCGCATTCGGCATCATGCTGACCTACGCCTCCTACCTGAAGCCACGCACCAACCTGACTGGTGCCGGCCTGGTGACCTCCTTCGCTAACTCTTCCTTCGAAGTGCTTGCTGGTGTTGGTGTGTTCTCCGTGCTGGGCTTCATGGCGAAGTCCCAGGGCGTGGGCGTCGAAGAGGTTGCCTCTTCCGGTATCGGTCTGGCGTTCGTCGCCTTCCCAGCCGTGATTTCCGAACTGCCAGCAGGCATCGGCCCAATCTTCGGTGTGCTGTTCTTCTTGTCGCTGGTCATCGCCGGTCTGACCTCGTTGATGTCGCTGGTGGAAGTGGTTGTTTCCTCCGTGCAGGACAAGCTGAACCTGGCCCGCGTCCCAGCAACCCTGGGCATCGGTGGTCTGATGGCCGTCATCTCGGTGCTGCTGTTCTCCACCACTTCTGGCCTGGTGTCGCTGGACATCATGGACAAGTTCACAAACAACATCGGCATTGTGCTGGTGGCGCTGCTGACTATTTTCGCGGTCGACTGGATTTTGCGTCGTACCACCGAGTTCGGCATGCACCTCAATGCGGTGTCGTCCTTCCGCGTGGGTGTGGTGTGGCGCATGTGCGTTGCATACATCACCCCGGTGGTGCTGGGCTTGATTCTGACCAACGAGCTGGTCGCGCTGCTGCAGGAGAACTACGAAGGTTACTCCAACGCGCAGATCAACACCTACGGTTGGGGCGTTGTCGGCGGCGTGCTGGTGCTGTCGCTAGTGCTGTCCCTAGCCCCATGGCGCGGCAAGCACCGTCTGGACGGCCCTCCGGGTTCGGACTTCGGTGTCACGGCGCACTTCGATGTTCCTGCGCACCCACCGCGTAAGCACACCCCTGGTGCCGCTGCGGCGGAGGCTCGTCTGCTGGCTTCCGGTCACGCCATTGACTCCACTGACCCTGCCAACCCTGCCCCAACTGTGTAAAGGTGCATCATGACTACTTCCGCAATTTTGATGATGGTCCTGTTCATCGTGGTTATCTGGGGCGGACTTGCCCTGGCCGTCGTGTACTTGATGCGCAACCCTGATGAGGCCGCCGGCGTACTCGGCTCCGACCCGAACGCCACCGATGAGGTGCTCGCTGCGATGGAAACCCAGTAGTTTCCCAGCTGCTGCGGTTTACGTAGCACCCCTCCTTCCGCACCACCGTTGTTACTGCCCCGTTGCAGTTGCAACGGTGGTTTGCTTTTTGACGTATTGGGCAGGCATTGAGTGAGCCATTAGCCTGGCAGGGTTTTTAGTGACCTGCGGTTTTAGTTTTGCAACTGGTGGTTCACACATTTCACATAGTTTCTTTGGTAAAACTTTTACGCTTTTTCCTGCAATGTGAGACCCGCGTCACATACCGTATGCTCCAACACATTCATCTGAACGTGCGTACCCGAGAACGTATTGGACACTTCCATGGCCACCACCACTGGCGCGGAACGACCTCAACACCGCGAGGTCTTTTCCTCCCGTACCGCTTT
Organism: Corynebacterium ulceribovis DSM 45146; assembly: GCF_000372445.1. GTDB lineage: Bacteria > Actinomycetota > Actinomycetes > Mycobacteriales > Mycobacteriaceae > Corynebacterium > Corynebacterium ulceribovis. The sequence goes on along the minus strand of NZ_AQUY01000001.1, from coordinate 505,717 downwards.
CCTCTTCGCTGCCATCGGCTCCGCTGTGGGCCTTGGCAATATTTGGCGCTTCCCTTACGTCGCTTACGAAGCCGGGGGCGGCGCCTTCCTCATCCCGTACCTGTGTGCGCTCTTAAGCGCCGGTATCCCACTGCTCTTTCTGGACTATGCCCTCGGCCACCGCTTCCGCGGCTCCTCCCCCAAGGTATTCCGGCGGATCAACCGCTTCGCCGAACCAGTTGGCTGGATCCACTTCGGCATCTGTTTCTTCATCACCGTCTATTACGCGGTCATCATTGCGTGGGCTTTCCTCTACACCGGAAAGTCCGTCACGCAAGCGTGGGGTGCGAGCCCAGAAACTTACTTCTTCGAAGACTTCCTCCAGGTCGATGCTTCCGCCTTGAACACCTTCGACTTCGTCCCATCCATCACCATCGCGTTGGTGCTTGTGTGGGTAGGTGTGCTGGCAGTTTCCGCGCTTGGTGTGGATAAAGGCGTCGGGAAGCTCTCCCTCATTTTCATCCCACTCCTTGGCATTTTGTTCTTCATCGTGGTCGTCTACTCGCTCACGCTGCCCGGCGCGATCACCGGTCTCAACGCCTTCTTCACGCCAGAATGGTCCGCGCTGCGCGACTCTGGCGTCTGGTTGGCGGCCTATGGGCAGATTTTCTTCTCCCTGTCCGTCGCCTTCGGTATCCAGCTGACCTACGCCTCCTACCTCAAACCGCGCACGAACCTGACCGGCTCTGCTCTGGTCACCGGCCTAGCGAACTCTTCTTTCGAGCTGCTTGCTGGTGTTGGCGTGTTCTCTGCACTGGGCTTTATCGCTCAGGCCAATGGCGTGGGCATCAATGATGTCGTCACCAACGGTATCGGCTTGGCGTTTGTCGCCTTCCCTGCCGTAATCTCGCAGCTACCTGCTGGAATTGGTCCGATCTTCGGTATTCTTTTCTTCCTGTCGCTGGCGATTGCCGGTGTCACGTCGTTGATGTCTCTGGTAGAAGTGACGGTGTCCTGCGCACAGGACAAGCTGAAGATTGGTCGCGTACCTGCAGTGCTTGGCATTGGTGGCACCGCCGCTATTTCCTCGATTGTGCTGTTCGCGCCGACCTCTGGTGTGGTGGCGCTCGACATTATGGATAAGTGGACGAACCACATTGGCATTGTTTCCGTCGCTATCCTGGGCATTGTGGTGCTCGACTGGATTCTGCGGCGCACAACCGAGTTCGGCATGCACCTGAACTCCGTCTCGTCCTTTAAAGTCGGCATACTCTGGCGCATGTGCGTGGTGCATATCACCCCAGTGGTGTTGGGCATTATTCTGCTGGACGAACTGGTCAAGCTCCTGCAAAGCAACTACGAGGGCTACTCCAACGCTCAGATCAATCTCTACGGCTGGGGCGTTTTGGCCACTATCACCGTCGCAGCTGTTGTCCTGAGCGTGCTGCCATGGCGCGGCGAGCATGAGCTTGATGGCCCACCGGGCTCCGACTTCGGTGTGACTGCCGACTTCCGCGTCCCTGCGCATCCGGCCCGTAAGCACACAGCATCCGCTGCTCATATCGAGCGACGCATCCTAGCCACCGGCGAGGAAGTGCAGCGTCACCTTGATACCCAGGCGACTGAATATCTGGACTTTAACACCCCAGCCGAGCTTGGTGCGGCAGCCCCCGAGGCACATTCCGCCACCACGCAAAAAACCGCCCCAGTGCGTCGATAAGCGAAAGGAACCCGACAATGACAACCACAGCAATAGTGATGATGGTGCTGTTCATGGCCGCGGTGTGGGGCGGTTTAGCGATTGCGGTGCTGAGTTTGAACCGCAATCCGGACCACAGCAGTGGCGTGCTCGGCACCTCCGCAGGCACCTCCGATGAAGAGCTTGCCGCCATGGAAGTTCAATAAACCCAATTCCGGGGGTAGCCTGTTTGCATGACTGACACTTCCGTAAAGGAAAACGCCGGAAACATCGGTTTGATTTTCAGCGCTCTCATGCTCTCCATGCTGATGAGCTCCCTCGGACAAATGATTTTCTCCACCGCCCTGCCAACCATCGTTGGTGAGCTCGGTGGAGTTAACCATATGAGTTGGGTTATCTCGTCCTTCCTGCTCACCATGACCATCGCCATGCCCATCTTCGGCAAACTTGGCGACATGGTCGGCCGGAAATACCTCTACCTTTTCGGAATCGTCCTCTTCATCACCGGCTCCACACTCGGCGGGCTAGCTAACTCCATGGGCGCGCTGATTACGGCCCGCGCCATCCAGGGTTTCGCCGCCGGCGGGCTAATGGTGACTTCCCAGTCCATTGTCGCGGAGATTGTGCCTGCCCGAAACCGCGGCAAATACATGGGCATTATGGGCGCGGTGTTCGGTGTCAGTTCCGTGCTGGGGCCGGTGCTCGGCGGCTGGTTTACGGACGGGCCGGGCTGGCGCTGGGGTCTGTGGGTCAACATTCCTATTGGTCTGCTAGCTTTCACCGGTTCGGCGCTATTCCTGAAGCTGCGCCGCGGTTCCTTCAAAGGCCAATACTTCGACTGGCGCGGCACGGCGCTGCTGGCGTTGGCAACTTCTTCACTCATCTTGGTCACCACGTGGGGCGGTACCGAATATAGCTGGCTCAGCGCCCGCATCATCGCCCTTGTTGTGTTCATGGTGGTCACTGGCGCGGCATTTATCTGGGTGGAGCGGCACAACCGCAACCCACTGATTCCATTGAAACTGTTCCGCAACCGCAACATGGTGCTGGCCACCATCGCCGGAGTCGTTGTCGGCTTTTCCATGGTTGGCATGCTCGGCTATATGCCGACGTACCTGCAGATGGTGCACACCATGACGCCCACCCGCGCCGGCCTCATGATGATTCCGATGATGATCGGCATGATTGGTACCTCCACCGTCGTCGGCTTCATCGTGGCACGTACCGGACGGTATAAGTGGTACCCCATCGTTGGAATGGGCTTTGTGACGTTGGGGCTATTTTTCTTGTCCCGGCTGACGCCGGAAGCCACGCTGGTGCAGGTCGGCGGCATCTTGTTTGTGATGGGGCTCGGACTTGGGCTGTCTATGCAGCTGCTGGTGCTCATTGTGCAGAACAGCTTCCCGATTACCATGGTCGGCACCGCCACAGCCACCAATAACTTCTTCCGGCAGCTCGGGTCGACGATCGGTGCTTCCGCAGTTGGCACGCTGTTTATCTCTAATATGCAGGCGCAGTTGGCGGAGAATCTGCCGAAAGCCTTCGCAGAGTTGGGGCCGCGGGGTGCGGCCTTGGCACACCAGTTTGATGAGGTCGGCACCGGTTCGATTACCCCAGGTGCGGTTGCAGCACTGCCGGCCCCAGTGCGGGATGCGATTGTGCAGAGCTATAACGATGGCCTGACACCGGTGTACCTGCTGATGGTGCCGTTGACCATCATCGCGATGCTGGTGCTCCTTCCGATTCGGGAAGATGCCTTGCGCGAGACGATCGAATAGCACCTAGTGGCCGATTAGCGGCTAGTGGCTAGTGGCCGAGCTCTTCGCCCACTTCGTCGAGGCGGTTTGCCGGCAACGGGTCACCAGCGGCTTCGGCTTCTTCAGCAGCTTTACGCAGCGCAGCTTCTTCTGGCTTTTCTAGGAGCTTTTCCAGGATGATGATGTCGCGCCACTGCCCTGCCATCGGACCATAGGTCATCTTTGCCAGGTGGTGGTAGGTGCCCACCTCTCGGAAACCGAGCTTGCGGTGCAGCATCAGCGAGCCAACGTTTTCTGGAAACACCCACGAATGTAGCGCCCAGATCCCCTGTTCGGCGGCGGTGTCGATGAGGTGCTGCAGCAGCGCACGGGCGAGGCCCATGCCTTGCCCATCCGGATGGATGTAGATGGAGTCTTCAATGACGCCGTTGAAGATTTTTCGCTTGGAAATTGAGGAGCCCGAGCACCAGCCCAGGATTTTGCCCTCGTTTTCCGTGCCGGTTTCCTCGGCGACGAAGCACAGTTCCATTCGCTTGAGCTGCTCGAATTCTTCCCAGCTCGGCGCGGAATGCTCCCATGAGGCGTGGCCACTATCTAGGCCATGCTCATAGATTGCTTCTACTTGCGGATAGTCCTCGGCCACCATTGGTCGAATGGTGTAGGCCCGTTTCGCATTTTCTGACATGCTGACCAGCTTTCCTAAAAAGACCGTCGCCGTCCACCGACTTCGCAAAAATCCCCCGAAGTCGGTGCTTCTATTCTCAGTAGAAAATCAGTTTACCTACCCGCGCTCAAGCAGGTCGGTTACCAATTCCGCAATCTTGGAACGCTCCGAGCGACGCAGCATAACGTGCGCAAACAGTTCATTGCCTTTGAGCTTTTCAATAACCGCCTGAACACCATCATGGCGCCCAACCCGAAGGTTGTCCCGCTGGGCAACATCGTGAGTCAGCACCACTCGGGAATTTGCCCCCAAGCGGGACAACACCGTCAGCAGCACATTGCGCTCGAGCGACTGCGCTTCATCCACGATGACATAGCTGTCATGCAGGCTTCGGCCGCGAATGTGCGTCAGTGGCAAGACTTCCAGCATTCCGCGGTCCTGGATTTCCTCCATGACATTCGGGCTAACCAAACCTTCCAATGTGTCGTACACGGCCTGCGCCCACGGGTTCATCTTTTCACTTTCGCTGCCCGGCAGGTAGCCAAGGTCTTGGCCGCCAACTGCGTACAGCGGACGGAACACCACAATCTTGCGGTGCTTGCCGCGTTCCAGCACAGCTTCAAGACCTGCGCACAGCGCCAGTGCCGATTTGCCGGTACCAGCGCGGCCGCCGAGCGAGACAATGCCGACTTCGTCGTCAAGCAACAAGTCCAATGCAACGCGCTGCTCCGCGGAGCGCCCCCGCACCCCGAATGCTTCCGAATCTCGCACCAGTTGCACCGAACCGTCTGCTTGCACTCGGCCTAGTGCCGACTTCGTACCACCGGCCAGCTTGACACCACAGTGGGTCGGCAAGTCAGAAACTAATTCGTCGCGGTCGGTGAAGCGACCGTCGAGGAACACCACGCCATCACGGTAGAGGAAGTCGATTTCCTCATCAGCTACCGCAACATCTGCCATACCGGTGTAGCCAGTCAGCACTACGTCCTGCGCGTGGTATTCATCCGCTGGCAAGCCGACGGAACCGGCTTTAACACGCAGCGGGATGTCTTTAGTCACCAGGACACAGTCTTGCCCCTCAGCGCGCAGGTTCAGGGCGCAGGCCAAAATGCGGTGGTCGTTGGCGTCGGTACGGAAACCGACCGGCAAGACGGAGGGGTCGGTGTGGTTCAGTTCCACCTGCAGCATGCCACCGGTTTCATTGACCGGCACCGGCAGGTCGAGCCGGCCGTGGGTGCGGCGTAGCTCTTCTAAGTGGCGCAGCGCAGTGCGGGCGAACCAGCCGAGTTCTGGGTGGTGGCGTTTGCCTTCGAGTTCGCTGATGACAACCAGCGGCAGCACAACGACGTGCTCGGCAAACTTTCGGAGGGCGTTTGGGTCACTCAGCAGCACCGACGTGTCGAGGACATAGGTGCGCAGCTTAGTTTCGGTGTTCGTGGTGGCCATCTCTTCACCACGAATCACCTCCTCGAAAGTTGCTTCCGAGGTGTGGTCAGTGGTCGAGGAGTTGGTATGCACGTGGCTCCCTTTTCTTTCCGGTCCATCCGACATCTTCCCCATGCCGGACACTCCCCAACCTAGAGCCCCGACGTTGAAATGACATGGTTGTTAGATGAACAAACGCTAACCCCAGATAAACGTTTGCTAACCTATCGGCGTTTACCCCGTCTACCTCGTGTTTTACCGAAACTTCCCTTGGCGCCCTGGCCACGCCGACGACGAGTCTCCGCAGCCTGCTTTGAAGCCGGCTTCTTCACCCGAGATGACTTCGCCGGCACCGCATTTCGCGCCGAATTCGCCGTGCGTCCGCGGACAGTTCCCACGAAATCCTGTCGAATGTCGTCATCAGAATCCTTCGGCCACAGCAGCACAATTCGCGTGGTTGACCCCTCCAGATGCTCGCGGTGCACCACTTTCCGGCCAGCAAGTTGCCGCAGCAGCGGCCGCGGTGCAAACGCAATCCCCGCACCAGTTGCCACCACCGGCAGCATGTCTCGCACCGCCGCAACATCGACCGGCTCCCCTTCGGCCAGCGCCGGCAGCAACACCATTTCATCCGCCAGCTCCGCGTTGCTGACCACTTCCCCGTCAGCAAAGGCCGCCAACGGATGCTCTTTCTCCGCCGCTACGCCAGCTGCCTCGTCATAGAGCTCAACTCGGTGCAGGTCTGCGCAGCTGTTTTCGTCAACAAGAGGTTCCCTAGCCAAACACATATCCGCACGGCCGCTGCGCACCGCAACCAGCGGATTGTCATCGGGGAAGGCCTCCAACCGCAGCTGCGGGAAGCGGTCGCGGTGTCGGCGCAGCCATTTATCGGGCACCACGCCAGGCGCATACGCAATGCGCAGCGTCTCAGTTGGGTCAACTGCGTTCGGTTCCATGCTGGTAATGCTACCGTCGATGGTGTGAGCAATGAACCTTCCGCCCAAGCCATGAAGCCGCTGACCGCCGCGAAAAAGCTTGGCATTTTCCTGCCAGCAACGCCCGCTGAGTTCCAAGAATCAGCCATCAGTCGGGAGCAGTTCCAGCAGCTGCAGACCGATCCACCTGAGTGGCTGCAGACCCTGCGCCGCGAAGGACCGCACCCGCGGCCGGTAGTGGCACAAAAACTTGGCATTACTATCACTGCCCTCAAGCGCAACGACATGGATAAGGCGCTGACTACCGCAGAGATTAATGAACTGCTGGTCGAAGCCCCAGAATGGTTGGCCAAGGCGCGCGAGTCGATGGCGCAGCAGCGTGCCGAAGCCCAGACCGACGGAGCGGAGGCCACAACCCAGGAGAACTCCAATGACTAGCCTGAGCTACGACATTGTCGGTCCGGACGACGCACCGGTCGTGGTGCTGCTGCCGAGCCTCGGCGCCACCCGCGACATGTGGAAATGGCAGACGGACGCACTCAGCGACCGCTTCCGGATGATCACCGTTGACCTGCGCGGACATGGCCAGTCCCCAGCGCCCGCCGAACCGTACAGCATCGACGAGCTCGCCGAAGACGTCGTTTCGCTTCTTGACGAATTGGGAGTGCAACGGGCCAATATCACCGGAATTTCCCTTGGCGGCGCCGTGGCACAGTACTTTGCGCAGGCATACCCAGATCGCACGGAAACATTGACCGCCATCTCTACCACCACCCGCTTTGGGCAGCGCCGCGACTGGCTGGACAAAGCGGAATTGGTGGAAAAAGAAGGCACTCAGGCGCTGGCAGACGGAGTGGTAGCGCGCTGGTTCACCCCAACGTGGGCCCAGCGAAACCCAGAGATTGTGCAGGAGTTCTACAACGCGATTGTGGCTACTTCGGACGCAGGTTACGCCGGTTGCTGCCATGCGTTGGCACAGTTCGACTCGTCGGCCTTTTTGGCGCGGGTCAACGCCCCGACGCTGGTTATCGCGGGGCAGACCGATCCGTCGACACCGCTGGAGGCTGTTAATCGGGTGCGCTCGGGCATTGTCGGGTCCCGCATGGTGACCATTGACCCAGCGGCACACCTGGTGACCGTGCAGCAGGCAGACTTGGTGAACTCTCTGCTGGCAGGGTTCTGGAAGTAGCGCGCAGCGGTTCGGGAGCTCGTCTCCAGTTGGGCTTCATTAAGGGGTGTAGGCAGTTTCGGCTGTCTGCACCCATTTTTGTAACTATTTTCGCGAAACCTAGCGAAGTGTTAATAATTTTGTTCATAATGGAAGTCAGACGCTGTGAGACACACGACACATTTTCTTGTTGGTTGTGTTTCAGTCACATCTTGATAGCTCGCCGGACTGGCGAATCCCTAGCTTTGAGGAGAGACCAATGCGGGACTTCCTACCTCGCACCATTTTCACCGAAGAACACGATATGTTCCGCGACATGGTGCGCGACTTCGTGGCCAAAGATGTCAAACCACACGTTGCTAAGTGGGAAGAGCAGGCATACATCGACCGCTCCTTCTACAAGCAGGCCGGTGAGCTCGGCCTGATCGGTTTCGCTGCCCCAGAAAAGTTTGGCGGCTCCGATATGAACGACTTCCGCTACAACCAGATCCTCGCCGAAGAGTTCGCCCAGGCAGACTGCGGCTCCATCATCGTCGGCATCGGCACCATCAACGACCTTGTTGTGCCATACCTGCGCAAGTTCGCCAATGAGGAACAGTGCGAACGTTTCCTGCGTCCACTAACCACCGGTGATGCTATCGCTGCTCTGGCGATGACTGAACCAGGCGCTGGTTCGGACCTCGCTGGCATGCGCACCACTGCCCTGCCAGATGGTGACGACTTCATTCTGAACGGCTCAAAGACCTTCATCTCTAACGGCATGCAGGCTGACTTCACCATCGTCGCAGCCATTACTGACCCGGATAAGGGCCGCGCGGGTGTCTCCCTGCTGATTATCGAAGACGGCATGGAGGGCTACACCAAGTCCGGTCCACTGAAGAAGGTCGGCTTGCACGCCCAGGACACCGCGGAACTGCACTTCGACAACGTGCGCATTCCAGCAGCAAACCTCATCGGTGAGCGCGGCGCCGGCTTCGAATACCTGCGCACCAACCTGGCACATGAACGCCTATCCATTGCAGTCGGCTCGGTTGCGACGTCCCGCCGCGCCTTCGACTTGGCGTACCAGCACTCCATGGAACGCACCACTTTCGGAAAGCCATTGGCAAACCACCAGGTGCACGGCCACTTCCTGGCAGAGATGGCCACCGACGTTCAGGTAGCGCAGTCCTTCGTCGACCAGTGCGTCATGGCGCACAATGAAGAAAAACTCGATGAGGTCGGCGCATCCATGGCGAAGTACTGGACCACCGAACTGCAGCTAGAGATTGTTTCCCGGGCGCTGCAGATGCACGGCGGCTACGGCTTCATGATGGAATACCCAATCGCGACCCATTACTTGGACACCCGCGTCCAGCCAATTTACGGTGGCCCGAATGAAATTATGAAGGAGATTATCTCCCGTAAGCTCTCCAAGGGTTTCGGTAAGTAGCCTTCCGGCAACCACAACATAGCCACACAGAAAAGGAGCCAGTCGCATCGCGCGGCTGGCTCCTTTCTTGCCTGGGGGCGGTGTGCCCCAGGCCGGTTCGTGCTATTTGCCGGTGAAGTTCGGCGGTCGCTTCTCTAGGAAGGACTGGACAGCTTCCATATGGTCGGCAGTCTGGGCAAGGCGCACCTGTGCATCAGCTTCCAGCTCTGCGGCGCGGGTGGTTGCTGCTGCGTTACGGACCAGCTGCTTAATCTCTTTGAACGCCACCGATGGTCCGGCTGCGAGTTGCTGTGCCAGCGCCACGGCTCGAGTTGCGGCAGCGTCTTCGTCCAATACTTCGTTGACGACACCCAGTTCAAGGGCCTGTTCTGCCGACAGTTTCTTATCAAAGATGAGGATTTCCATGGCCTTTGGTACACCGACGGCTTGCGGCAGCAAGTTGCTCATACCGCAGTCAGTTGCCAGCCCCATGGTTGGGAATGCGGCTTTAAAGCTGGCGGTGTTTGCTGCGATTCGGAAATCGCAGGCCATTGCTAGAGACCAGCCGGCACCGGCTGCTGCGCCGCCAACATGAGCGACAACTGGAACTCTAATTTCCAGCAGGGCCGCGATCATTGGATTGTATTCCTTGTGCACTTTGTCCTGGTTGGTGCGATTCATCATGTCTTGGCCATGTTCGACGATGTCTTGGCCGACACAGAATTTGTCACCCGCGCTGGTGATTAGGACCGCGCGAATGTCATCATTGTTGTTCACCGACTCAAACGCGGCGCGCAGCGCAAGCCGTAGCTCCTGGTTTAGACCGTTGTGGGCTGCTGGTCGGTTGATAGTCAAGGTGAGCAATCCGTCGTTGAGCTCTTGGAGCAGCACCGCGTCTTCTGTGTTTTTTACATCTGAATTCATACATCCAGACTCCCACACTAAGGGGGCATCAGACCTGCTTTTGCACAAATCCTCACGGCGCAACATAACAAGTTGGTTCCGACCCCTACTCAATGCCGAGATAGCACCTAAGTTGTCCTGTGGGAAAATTTTCCCTTTCAAACATAGTTAGCGCAATCCAAGGAAACTCTTAGGAAAGCAGCGCAGGCACAATGGCTAATAATTACAACGGATACGGACAGCAGCCCTACAGTGGCCAACCTAATTTTGGTGACCAGCAGCAATACGGCACCGAGCAACAGTTCGGCGGTCAGCAATCATTTGGTGCTCAGCAGCAGTTTAGCGCTCAGCCACAATTCGGCGGACAACCTAATTACGGCGGGCAACCCAATTATGGCGGGCAACCCAATTATGGCAGCCAAATGCCTTGTGGCGCCCCAAATGGCGGGCCACAAAAGAGCGGTGCCGGCAAAGTCATTGCTTTAGTTGCCGGTGCATTTATCGCTCTTGCTGCTATCGGTGGCGGGAGCTATTTCCTACTGTCCGGCAACGAGGAAGAGACAACGGCGCAATCATCCGAATCCAGCAGTTCTGAAGCAGCTTCTACTGACAGCTCCACTTTCACTGCTACCCCGAGCAGCACCGCGAGCACCAGCAGTGCGGAGGCGACCACGACTGCACCAGCGGAGTCAGGAGGCCCGACGACTTTTCTCATCCAGTCGGATTCAATCACTGATAGCAAAGGCCGGCTGAACCCTTGCTCCGCTGACAAGCAGATTCAGGCCAGCTGGCGGGTTCAAGGCCTCGAGGACATGGAAAAGAAGAACGACAATGTCCGCTATATCTGCGGCGGCAAATCTAAGAGTGTCACGGTTATTCTGGCAGCCTTGGAGGGACCGCCGTTGGCTTACAATCGCGGCGAGTCACAGCCGAGCATGGGCGGCGAATGGCGCGTGTTCAAGACGGATGACGGCTGGTATGACATCGTCCACAAGCTGAAGGACGGTTACTTCTCACTGTCCGCTAAAACCACGGACTTGGAAGATGTCGCGCTGACTATGAAAGGCCTGGAATACAGCTTGTTTGGCGGCGGATTTGCTGACGATTTCGTCGAAGGCGAAGCAGAATAGCTCGCCTCGAGTCTCACAGACTCCTCATTAAAAGGAACACATTGTGACATCCCCTCAGAACCCTTACGGTCAAAATCCACCTTCCTATGGTCAGCCACAGTTCGGCGCTTCTCCGCAATTTGGGCCTCCCCCGCAGTACGGCGCACTGGGCGGCCCAAGTCAAGGCGGCGGCAATAAAAAGCTGTTGCAGATTGTCGGGGGCGTTGTTATTGCGTTGGTGGCGGTGTTTGGGTTGCTCGTATGGATTGGCAGCAGCGACTCGGAAACTAATGCGAAGGCCACCTCAACGTCGCCTTCTGCCGAGGCCGCTGCCCCGTCGACGAGCGACAAGTCCAACCAGTCACAGAGCATCGTGCTCACCGGCGACCCAACTTCGATCACTGATGCACAGGGCAAGCTGAATCCGTGTACCGCCGACGCGGAGCTACGCAAGAACTGGAATATTGGCAGTTTCGAAGACACCGGTATCGAAGATGACAACGTCATCAACCTCTGCCAGTCCACTGCTGGCAATATCCCAGTAGTGATGGGCACTCTGAAGCAGCCACCAGCTACCTACGGCAAGGGTGACCGCCGCCAAGGGGTCGGTACGGTGTGAAGCATTCACCAAGCCGACGGTGGCTGGTGGGACATGGTGCATAAGCTTAATGACGGTTACTTCATCTTCTCCGCCCTAGCCGACTCTCCAGAGGCTGTCGAGCGGACATTCCTTGCTATTGAATTCACCCTCAGCGCCGGAGGCTTTCTCGGCGACGGCGGCGAAGACCCGCAAATGAACTAGAGCTGAAAAGGGATAACCACTATGACGACACCGCCAAGCCCCTACGGCCCGAGCAACCAGCCGCATAACGGCTTTCCGGCTACGGCGCGCCCTCTGGCCAGCCGACGGGCCCTACGGCTCGCAGCCACAGCAAGGTTTTGGGGCACATGGCGGGGCTTATGGTGGACAGCAGCCGTTCGGTGGCCAACAGCAGTTCAGTGGTCAACAACAGTTCGGCGGCTATGGATCCAACTCTTTTGGTCCAGGTAGCCCACCACCACAGTCGCCAGGTTCTGGGAAGAACAATTCCGGCGGCAACGGGCCGTTAGTGTGGTTCATCGCAGCCATGCTGCTCATCATCGTCATCGGCGGCGCAACGTTTTTCGGCCTTCGTGGTTCCGACGACTCTGAGCAAACCAACGCAACGGATAACTCGGCATCGTCTAGCTCTAGTGCATCGTCACAGACGCCTACGACATCGTCACCGCGGTCGACATCATCGAGTACTTCTTCAAGTTCGAGCTCAACGTCGAAGCCGCCATCATCAAGCTCGGCGTCATCAACAACTGCCGGTACCGCCAACCCTGATTCGATTAAAAATTCCAAGGGTCAGTTAGATACCTGCAAGATGGATAAAGCTACCCAGAAGGCATTGCGCATTAGCAGAGTCGAAGTGAAGGAAGCAGACCAAGCAAACATCGTTAACCGCTGCTGGGTCGACCGAACCCCAGAACGAGCTCGAATCGAAGTGGTGCTGCTCAAAGAGGAGCCCGCACTGAACGATGATGCGCAGTCTTACTCGGAAGTCCCCGGCTGGACTGCAACGAAGGACAATGGCAGTTCTGTCTTCTTCCAAAAGGGTCGCGATGGGTGGATTGGGATTGCTACCCCCTCCCCAGGTTCGGAGTACTACGCTTTCATCAACGAGTTCACCAAGCTTCTCAAAGACGCCGAATTGCTTTAGCTGAAAAACTCTTGGTTCACTAAGGGAACATTCTCAGCATTAGCTGCATCACATAGATAACACCCCAGTTACGTTCCGCAACGTCGTTATCTATTCAAAGGAGATACCGCGATGACTGATACTCCCGAGTATGAACCCACCTCTGCCACAGTCACCAGAGTGATCGCCATTGTTGCTTTGGTAATAGGCCTCATCATCACCATTACGTTCTTCTACATTCGCAGCATCGACAATCGGACCGCGGCCGCGCTGCAACCGACCACCGCCGGACAATCAGCAACCGAGCCCTACCCTGCTACTACAGAAGGCACCGCCACATACTCGTCAACAAGCGAAAAAACGGCGGGCACCGGAAACCCGGACTCTATCGTGGACAACGGGACACTGCGGCTCTGTGGCATCGATGACGGGAGCCTGGCACGGCTGAAAAGCTCGAAACCTAACGAAACCGTGTCCGAGAGGTCCGGCGATGTGCGCAATAGTTGCCTGCTCTACCGCGAACCAGAACAGCAATACATCGAAGTGTCGGCACTGAAAGTGGAACCGACGCTGACCGCGGAAGGACACCCGGACTCCGCACTGCCGAAGGATTGGCTTGTAGTGGAAACCGGCACCTCATCTGTGTTTATCCGCGAACTGGCTGACGGCTGGGTGGTGATTGATACAGCGAAGCCCGCACACAAATTCCATGGGTTTGTCGCAGACCTTGAGGCGCTGCTGACCGACGCCAAGTTGATATAGCAACCAATTAATCCCGGCTTTCCGGTTCTCTTCCAGCTGAAAAAAGCTCTCAACCCACTTATTCTTGATTCATTAATCAAGCCTTGACAAATAGAAGGAAATTGTAATGAACAACGGACCATACTCGCCGAACTCAGGCGGCAGCGACCCATACGGCAACCAAGGCGGCTCCCCTTACGGTAACCAGGGCGGCTACGGCAGCCAATCCAGCGGCGACTACGGCTACGGTGGCGGACAAACCGGCGGCTGGAATCACACCTCTGGCCAGCAGCCATACGGACAGCAAGGCTCGCAAGCATACGGCGCGGCTGGCGGATACAACACCGGCGGCTACGGCAGCGGCAGCGGATTCAGCCCCGGCGGACCTGGCGGCATCGGCGGGCCCGGCGGACCTGGCGGCATCGGCGGGCCGGGCGGACCGAACGAGCCACAAGGCAACAACACCAACAAACTGGTCTACATTATTTCCGGCACCTTGCTGGTCCTCGCGCTGATTGCCGGCGGCATCTTCTTTACCATGAGCAGCGATTCGGACACCGTCGACGCTGACGGCGCCTCCACCAGCGAAAGCAGCAGCGAGAACGACGCACAAAACAGCACCGACGGTTCGTCGACCAGCTCTTCATCCTCAACCAGCAGCAGCCCGACCACCACGGAATCATCGACGTCCACAACCTCCACACAGTCGACCATCTTCAATGCGAAGTCAATCGTCGATAAGGACGGCTACATCGACATGTGCTCCGCGGACACCGAAACCAATGATTTCCTCGGCCTCCGCCGCAGCAGTAAGCGGACGACCGCCGCTGACATCCCGAACCAGCAGTACTACTGCATCCTGTACCCAAAGGAATCCAAGATTAAGGCAATCGAATTTCTGACGCTGAAGGATCAGCCGGAAGAATCGGTGGACGCGAAGAAGACCTCTGGGCTGCCAGACGGCTGGGTGTTTACGTCCAAAGACTTCGACGGCAAAATGGTCAACCTCTACATGCGCGAAATGAAAACTGGCTGGGTCATGTTTGGCACCCCAGACGGCGCCAGCGTGGTCTCTGACTTCGTTGAAAACCTCGAGGAAGTCTTCGAAGAAGCCGGCACTGAGACCGCTTAATACAACGAAAACTGCCTCCTGCACATGGCATGCGGGAGGCAGTTTTTACTGTCTAGGCTTGGCTAGTTACGCCAGATTTAGTGGATGGTCCACTCTTCGTAGCCTTCGTACAGTGGGTAGTTTTCAGTCAGCTTCTGGACGCGAGCCTTCAGACCTTCAACGTCAACGCTCGTGCCGCCAGCCAGCGCGGTACCGATAATGTCAGCAACCTCGGTGAACGCAGCAGCATCGAAACCGCGGGTTGCCAGTGCAGGGGTACCAATACGCAGACCCGAGGTCACCATTGGTGGACGTGGGTCGAATGGCACGGCATTGCGGTTGACGGTAATGCCAACCTCATGCAGCAGGTCTTCCGCTTCCTGACCGTTGAGCTCAGAGTTACGCAGGTCCGCTAGGACCAAGTGGACGTCGGTGCCACCGGTGAGAACCTCAACGCCAGCGGCCTTGGTGTCCTGTGCGGTCAGACGCTCAGCTAGGATGCGTGCGCCTTCCAAGGTGCGAGCCTGACGGTCACGGAACTGGTCGGTGCCAGCAATCTTCAGTGCCGCAGCCTTCGCAGCAATGACGTGCATCAGTGGGCCGCCCTGCTGGCCTGGGAAGACCGCAGAGTTCAGCTTCTTCGCCCAGTCCTGCTTCGCCAGAATCAGACCGGAACGTGGGCCGCCGAGGGTCTTGTGCACGGTGGTGGAGACAACATCAGCGTATGGAACCGGCGATGGGTGCAGGTCAGCAGCAACCAGACCAGCGAAGTGCGCCATGTCGACCCACAGCTTGGCGCCGACTTCATCAGCGATGGAACGGAAAGCCTCGAAGTCGAGGTGGCGTGGGTAGGCGGACCAACCAGCGATAATCACGGTCGGCTTTTCTGCCAGCGCCTGCTCGCGCACCTTGTCCATGTCAACGCGCATGGTCTGCTCGTCAACACCGTAAGCAACCACGTTGTAGTTCTTACCGGAGAAGTTAATCTTCATGCCGTGGGTGAGGTGGCCACCGTGTGCCAGCGACAGGCCCTGGATGGTGTCGCCGAGCTCAGCCAGTGCCATCAGCACAGCAGCGTTAGCCTGCGCACCGGAGTGTGGCTGCACGTTGGCGAATTCAGCGCCGAACAGCGACTTAGCGCGGTCACGAGCTAGGTCTTCCACAACGTCGACGTGCTCACAGCCACCGTAGTAGCGGCGGCCTGGGTAGCCTTCCGCGTACTTGTTGGTCAGCACCGAGCCCTGTGCCTGCAGCACCGAACGTGGCACGAAGTTTTCCGAAGCAATCATTTCCAAGGTGTCACGCTGACGCGCCACCTCGTGATCCATAGCAGCAGCGAGTTCTGGGTCGAGCTGCGAAAGAGACTGGTAGCGGACATCGTCAGCCTGAGGAACTTGGTTCATAGTGCGAACGCACCTTTCAGTGGGAGTTCGAAGGACGGATTCTGGCAACACCGTTTCGGTATCGGACTTCTCTTAGTCTAGCGATGCGCAGCCAAATCCCAATTATTCTGGCCCAACTACCAATACTCCTGCCGGTTAGGTGCACAATAATAGGTATGACCCGTTCGTCAGCAGCTTCCCCGTTCGTCGAGTTCGACCGTGAACAATGGCGGCATTTACGCAAATCAATGCCCCAAGTGCTCACCGAAACTGAGCTGGATCGGCTGCGCGGCGTGGGCGAAAACATTGACCTGCACGAGGTCTCCGAGGTGTACCTGCCGCTGTCCCGCCTCATCAGCTACCACGTCGAAGCGCGGCAACGCCTCAATACCGCCACTGCCCTATTCCTCGGTGAAGAGATGCCGCCGGTGCCATTCATTATTGGTGTGGCTGGGTCGGTAGCGGTCGGCAAGTCCACCACGGCCCGCCTGTTGCAGGTGCTGCTGGAGCGTTGGCCATCCCACCCGCGCGTTGATTTGGTCACCACTGACGGGTTTTTGCATCCGTCCGAGGAGCTGAACCGCCGCGGCATTATGCACCGTAAAGGTTTCCCGGAAAGTTACGATCAGCACGCGCTGATGCAGTTTGTGGCTGCGGTTAAATCCGGTGTGCGCGAGGTTCCGGCGCCGGTGTATTCGCACACGTTGTATGACCGAGTTTCTGGCGCCTACGAAATTGTCGATCAGCCGGACATCCTCATTTTGGAAGGCCTCAATGTCCTCCAGACTGGCCCAACGCTGATGATCTCCGACCTGTTCGATTTTTCGGTCTACGTCAACGCCAAAACTGAGGACATTGAACGCTGGTACATTGAGCGTTTCCTTAAGTTGCGGTACAGCGCCTTCCGCCAGCCTGGTGCACACTTTAAGCATTTCGCTGAGCTTGACGACGAAGCGGCGCGCCTAGAAGCCCGAGAAATCTGGCAATCAATCAACTTGCCGAACTTGGTGGAGAACATTAAACCAACGGCAATTCGCGCTTCGTTGGTCCTGCATAAAGGACCGAACCATGCAGTCGAACGAGTTCGGATGCGCAAGGCGTAGCTGGCTGCGCTGATACCAGCTACTTGCCGAAACGACGATTACGCTGGGAGTAATCCCGCAGCGCCCGAAGGAAGTCGACGCGACGGAACGCCGGCCAGTAGGTATCGGTAAACCAGATTTCGCTGTACGCGGACTGCCACAGCAGGAAACCAGATAGCCGCTGCTCCCCCGACGTGCGGATCACCAGGTCAGGGTCCGGTTGGCCTTTGGTGTACAAGTGGGAGGAAATCTCATCTGAGGTAATCGCGGAGGCCAGATCGCCAGCGGCCACCCCTTCTTCAATTTTGTCGGACACAACGGCCTGCACTGCGTCCACAATCTCTTGTCGGCCGCCATACCCCACCGCGATATTGACGATGACACCGTCATGGTCGGCTGTCTTTGCAGTTTCTTCCGCCATCCGCTTCCGAAACTCCGCAGGCAGCAATTCTAAGTGCCCAACTGCCTGCACCTTCGCATTGAGCTCTGGTGCGGACAGCTCAGCGACAACATCACCAATGATTTGGTACAGCAACTCCACTTCAGAGCTGTCGCGGCCGAGGTTCTCGGTACTGAGCAAGTAGAACGTGACCACCGGAATATTGGCGTCCACGCACCACTGAACCAGGTTTGCAATCCGGCGGGCGCCTACTCGGTGTCCGTGGCTGACGTCTTCAAAGCCCGCTTCCCGCGCCCACCTGCGGTTACCGTCGCACATTACGGCCACGTGGTTCGGTCGCGCCTTGTCACGAAGTTGGGCAGCTAGACGACGCTCATAAACGGGGTATAGAAGTTGCGGGATCAGTTGCACCCCATCAACATTAGTTGGTTTCTATTGGCCACGGCGGACCCGGACCGCCCGTGCCAGATCCGCCAACAAATCCACCGTGGTGTCCCAGTCAATGCATGCATCGGTGACCGACTGGCCATAGACCAGCCCTTCACTGCCATTGACTTTGAGCTTCGTCGGATCTAGCTTCTGAGCGCCGCCCACTAGGAAGGACTCCATCATGATGCCGTCGATGCCATCCTGACCCTGCGCGATTTGCTCTGCAATCTCACGGACCACCTCTACCTGCCGTTCATGGCACTTCCCCGAGTTCGCATGGCTCGCATCAATCATTAGAGACTGTGGGCGTCCAGCTTTGCCCAACGCCTCAAGTGTCTGCGCCACCGACTCCGAGTCGTAGTTCGGGCCAGAGCTACCGCCCCGCAAAATGACATGGCAGTTTTCATTACCTGCGGTTTCAACAATTGCGGAGGAACCTTCGTCGGTGAGCCCAAAGAAGAAGTGTGGGTGCGCCGCCGACTGCAGTGAGTCCACTGCCACCTGAATGTTGCCGTCGGTACCGTTTTTGAAACCAATCGGCATCGACAATCCGGACGCTAACTGACGATGCACCTGTGATTCGGTGGTGCGCGCGCCGATAGCACCCCATGCCACGGCGTCAGCAATGTACTGCGGGGAGTTCGGCTCTAAGAATTCGCAACCCACCGGCAGGCCGGTGTTGAGCACATCAATGAGCAGTCGGCGTGCAACCTGCAGTCCTTTGACCATGTCGAAGGTGTTGTTCAGGTCAG
Organism: Corynebacterium ulceribovis DSM 45146; assembly: GCF_000372445.1. GTDB lineage: Bacteria > Actinomycetota > Actinomycetes > Mycobacteriales > Mycobacteriaceae > Corynebacterium > Corynebacterium ulceribovis. The sequence continues at coordinate 487,046 of NZ_AQUY01000001.1, read as the reverse complement.
GGTCATTAATCAGACCTTTCCAGCCGACGGTGGTGCGTGGTTTTTCAAAGTACACCCGCATCACAATCAACAAGTCTTGGCTCAAGCGATCAGCAAGCGGCGCCAACCGGTTGGCGTATTCCATGGCCGCGACTGGGTCATGAACCGAGCATGGCCCAACAACCACCAGCAGGCGGTCATCATCGTTGGAAATAACATCAGCGATTTGCTGACGGGTGTCCTCCACTTTTGTGGCCATCTTCGGGGACAGCGGAATGTCTGCCAGCAGCTGAGCTGGTGATGGCAGGTCATGGAAAGCGGAAACGCGACGGTTCGACGTGGATGCTGGATTAGCCAAGGACGTTGGTGCGCTCATCGGAATTCAGGAGCCTTTCGGGGGATATTGGTTCGGTGCGTATCGGTGCGTAGTTGTGGACAGTCAGTGGGTGTCGCCCTGGTGTCGCTTCCCCCGAAGATGTCCGGTGGCCCGGTCACTTCGTTGAGAAATGACAAAAGGCAGAGACTGTGGTCTCTGCCTTGGGCTCCGGTTGTGTACCGCTACATGCGAAATCAGCGGGATGACGACGCTGCTGCGTCATCGGCTCCAACCGGAGCCCCACCAAAATAAAATCGCTGTACGGACATAATCGACACAATAACTGCTCACTTAAAGTGATGCAAATTACTCCGAGTCGTCATCCAGCTGACGGCGAGAAACATCCCCACCGTCGTCATCAAGCCCCTGCTGCGGGGAGGCCTGGTCCTCCGCAACATCGCCGCCAACACTGCCGCGGCGTGCACGCACATTGGTTTGCATCATTTCTTCGGCCATCTTGCGGTCAATTTCTGACTGATCCAGCTGGTCAAAGAAGTCCAAGTTGTGCTCTTCGGCATACTTGCGGCGACGTGACATGCGCTTGACACGGCGGGCCATATCCCAGCCGACCAGCAACAAAATCACAAACATGACAACCAAAATGGCCAAGCCGATTGGGGAGGCTTTACCAAATTCTGGACCCAACGGACCTGGCTTTTCAGCCTGAGCCAACAGCAGCGGCACAGCAGAGGCGGCCATAGCGGCAACCACATTGGTCATGGTCAGTTACTCACTTTCAGAGTCGATACCAGCAAAAAGGTCGGTTTCCGGCAGATTCACTGGCACCCGCGAACGAGCAAGTTCAAATTCTTCCGTTGGCCATAGCCTACGCTGAACCGACCGCGGAACCGCAAAGAAGGGGCCGTTCGGGTCAATCTGGGTGGCATGGGACCGCAGCGCATCATCGCGCTTATCGAAAAAGTCACCGCACGTCACCCGCGTAGTCACTCGGTCAAACGTGTCGCCGCCTTCAGTTTTCCAAAAACTCAACGCCTCGACCAGCGGTGATGGTGCGCCGCGGTCTAGGTAGTCCTGGTGAATAGTCAGCAGCCGACGTCGAATGAACCCATGCGTGTAGTACATCTTTTTGATTTCCCACGGCGCACCCAACTCCGGACGATACGCCGGATCTGCTGCCAAATCCCACGCCCGAATGGACACAATGTGGTTCTGGATGTGGTCTGGGTGCGGATAGCCACCATTTTCGTCATAAGTGACCAGCACATGCGGCCGGAACTGGCGAATGACCTCCACCACCGGCACCACCGCTTCTTCCACGGGGACCAACGCGAAGCTGCCCTCCGGCACCGGTGGCCGTGGGTCCCCTTCCGGCAACCCTGAGTCCAAGAAACCCAGCCACTTGTGCTGGACCCCGAGAATGTCCGCGGCGCTCGCCATCTCTGCAATCCGGACTTCGGTGATATTGTCGCGGATTTCCGGCCGGTCCATGGCTGGGTTCAGTACGCTGCCCATCTCCCCGCCGGTGCAGGTCACAACCAGAACCTCATGCCCTTCGGAGACGTAGCGGGCGTAGGTTGCTGCACCCTTGCTGGATTCGTCGTCTGGATGAGCGTGCAGTGCCATCAACCGCAAACCGGTAGCTGCTGTGCGGTCGGTGTGTGCGCCAGTGTGTGCGCTTGGAGTAGACATCAATCCTCTTCCATTTCTACCGTTGTCGAAAAGTAGTGTACGCGTCTACTAGCCGTTGACCCTAGTCAAGCCGCAGGGATGAAATCGGGTTTCCGCTGGAGTGCAGGTAATGTTGCGGGTATGTCGATTCCTGAGCTGTCGGACTCTGCTGAGCAACAACCCTCAGCCACCTACAACCGCGAAGACTCCAGTAAAACGGTCAGCGGTAAATGGATTGTTGTCGGTTTGGTGGTCATGCTGGCCCTGACCGGCATCTACATGTATGTGCAGATGGGCCGCACCGTGAGCGCGGATGTCAAAATGACTGCGGCTGGCTGGGATGTCGTCAGCGACGACGAAATTGTCGCCATTGTCGATGTCACCCGTGACGACCCAGCAAAGCCGGCCTACTGTGTGGTCTACGCATTGAATTATGAAGTTGCCGAGGTTGGCCGCCGTTCCTTCCTCGTTCAGCCCGATGATGTCGGCGGTATTCGCTTGGAAGTGAGCATCCCTACGCGGGAACGTGCTGTGACCATCAGCGAGTATGGCTGCTCTTCGGAACTGCCTTCCTATATGGAGTAGGCGGCCGATGCCCCGGCGGTGGTAGTATTGCCGCCGGTTATGACCACAGTGTGGTCAATTCAATATTTTTGCCCGTTCATTCACGGAAGGCGTGTGCGCAATGACTGACCCGAAGAAGTATTACCTAACCCAGGACCAGGCCGACAACCTTCGCGCCGAGCTGAAGGCACTGTACGAAAACCGTCCGGTCATCGCTGCGGAAATTAACGACCGCCGTGAAGAGGGTGACCTGAAGGAAAACGCTGGTTACGACGCTGCTCGTGAACAGCAGGGCCAGGAAGAAGCGCGCATCCGTCAGCTGGAGGAAATCCTGCAGCACGCTGAAATCGGCGCTGCGACCGAGTCTGGTGTCGCACTGGTCGGCTCCGTCGTGCACGTCTACTACGACGGTGATGAGGACGACAAGGAAACCTTCCTCATCGGTAACCGCGCCGCTGATACCTCTAACCCAGATCTGGAAACCTACTCTGCGGACGCACCTCTGGGTAAGGCCATCATTGGCGCTCGCGTCGGCGAAACCCGTACGTACACTGCGCCAAATGGCACCGAGATTTCGGTGACCATCGTGGAAGCTGAGCCGTACGACCCGAACCACGAGAAGTAAAAAGCGTTAAAAGCCAGAGCTTTTTGACGTATAAAAGGAGCCACCCGGAAGCATCCGGGTGGCTCTTGTTATTTCAGTTGGTGGGAAGCTGCACTGTCCCACCGGTGTGCCTGAGCGGCTAGTCGTTGAAGTAGCTGAGCAGGCGCAGGATTTCGGTGTACAGCCAGACCAAGGTGACAGTCAGGCCGAGAGCAACACCCCAGGAGTAGCTGGATGGTGCGCCCATGCGGATGAGTTCGTCAGCTTCCTTGAAGTCCACCAAGAAGGACAGCGCGGCCAGCACGATGCAGACCAGCGAGAAGCCGATAGCGATTGGGCCGCCGTCACGCAGTGGGTTGAAGTCGAAGAAAATCGCACCAGCCAAGTTGAACACTGCCATGAAGAGCACACCGACTAGCGCGCCGAGCATGAACTTCTGGAAGCGTGGCGTGACCTTAATGGCACCGGAGCGGTAAGCCCACAGCATGCCGGCGAACACACCCAAGGTGGCAACGACGGCCTGGGAGATCATGGCGCCGCCATTGGCATTGCCGAACTGCGCGGAGGCGAAAATGAAGGAGAAACCACCAACAAACAGGCCTTCAAAGGCAGCGTAGGTGATGGTCACTGGTGCGGAGTTGAACTTCTTACCGAAGGAGTACACCAGCACGGTGATGAGGCCACCGATGGCACCCACTGCAGTCAGCGCCATGGCAAGCGCTGGGTTGTTCATGCCAATGAAGTAGTTCACCGCTGCCAGCGCGATAACGATGCCCAAGGAGATGCCGGTCTTCTGCACGACATCGTCAATGGTCATTGGGCGTTCAGTCGCTGCAGCTGGCATCTGCGGCTGGCCGTAGCCCTGTGGAGCATAGCCAGGCTGACCGAAGCCCTGCTGACCGTTGCCCTGCGGGCCGTAACCAGGCTGGCCGTAGCCGTGCTGGCCATAATCCTGCTGACCGTATCCCTGCTGGGCATAGCCCTGCTGAGCGTAACCGTGGCCCATGCCACCGGTGCGAACCTGCTTTTCAACGTTCTTCGTCATGGAGCGAAAAGCCGGATTACTACTGCTGCGCATTTGTATCCTTCCTTATGCGGAATTTATCCACGTTCTATAACTACTTAACGCAAACTGCTGCCGTTTAGTTCCCGCCACGGAACTTCCGATGATTGTGCGAGTGGCTCTGTTGTTCAAATCGATTGGTGCGTAGACTGAAAACAGTTGGAGGATAACGCAGTTTCGCTGCAGTTACCCGCCAAGTCTTACCCCGATTCCGAGGAGGCAATCATGTCCCGCGATAACTACGATGCGGACACCACCGGCGATTTCGACGAGAACACGCTGGACGGTTCTGAAGGATTGGACGCGACCGTGATTACTGGCGATGGCGAAAACTACGTCATGGATGCGCCAGATAAGTGGCGCGGTGCCGACCCGCACGAAACCCTGGATCAGCGCTTGGCAGAAGAAAAGCCGGATGTCGATCCATTCGAGGAAGACATCTCGGACCCAGAAGGACGCTTCGACAACTACGACTTGGACGAAGACATCACTTATGGCCGCGAAGCCGACCAAGCTCACGACCCGGACCGACCACGTCGCTTGGGTTTCACGCCGAACTAAAGAGAACTAGGGAACGCCGAACTAGGTAAAAACTAGCTAAAAATAGCGCTAGAGTTCGGCAAACCTAGTGCGCTATTGCGCGTTTTCGGCTTGGATGGACAGCATGACTACCGCTGAAGTCTCTACGCCACAACGTCTATCCGTTCTCGATGATGCATTCATGAGCCGTCTCGCGCAGAGCGTTGCCGTGACAGCGGAACGGCCACACCGCGACATCCTCTGCCCGTTTGATGGTGCAGTTATCGGCAGTGTCCCCATCGGCACCGCCGACGATGTCGACGCCGCATTCGAACGCGCTCGTCGCGCGCAAAAAGAGTGGGCGGCTACCCCAGTGAAGGCACGCGCCCAGATTCTCTCGCGGTTCCATGACCTGCTGTTCCGTCATGAACAGCAGATGCTGGACATTATCCAGTCCGAAACCGGCAAAGCCCGCTCCTCTGCATTTGAAGAGAACCTGCACACCGCAATCACCGCCCGCTACTACAGCAACACCGCCGCAAAGGTGTTGCGTCCGCAGCACCGCCACGGAGCTATCCCTGGGATGACTGCCACCACCGTGCACCACCACCCAGTGGGCGTTGTGGGAGTTATTGCACCTTGGAACTACCCGCTCACGCTGTCGGTATCCGATGCAGTCGCTGCGCTGGCGGCAGGTAATGCCATTGTCCTCAAGCCCGACTCCCAAACCCCATTTAGTGCGCTCTATGCCGTGCAGCTACTCAAGGAAGCTGGCCTGCCGAAGGACCTATTCCAAGTAGTCACTGGCCCGGGTTCAGTTGTCGGCACCGCCATCGTCGAGAGCTGCGACTACCTCATGTTCACCGGTTCTACCAGCACCGGCCGCACACTGGCGCAGCAGGCGTCCGACCGTCTGATTGGTTTTTCGGCCGAACTCGGCGGCAAGAATCCAATGATTGTTGCCTCCGACGCGGACATCACCGCGGCAGTAGAAGGTCTCATTATCGGCGCATTCAGTAACTCTGGTCATCTCTGCGTGTCCATTGAGCGGCTGTATGTCGTCGATAGCGTCTGGGACGATTTCATCCCGGCGCTGGTCGACCGAGTCCGCGCCATGACACTAGGTGCCGGTTTCGACTGGGAAATTGAGATGGGTGCCATTTCGTCGCAAAGCCAATTGGACACGATCGAACAGATGGTGGCCGACGCGGTGGATAAGGGCGCAACCATTCTGACCGGCGGTAAGGCTCGCCCAGACCTTGGTCCCCAGTTCTACGAGCCGACGCTGCTGACTGACATTCCTGATGACGCCGCACTTGCCCGCGAGGAAGTTTTCGGCCCAGTCGTTAGCGTGTGGCGCGTGGCCGATGAAGCCGAAGCGATCGCCAAGGCCAACGACACCTCTTATGGGCTGAATGCGTCAGTGTGGGCAAAGCCATCGACGGGTGTTCGGATTGCCACGCAACTGCAGGCAGGGTCCGTCAACATTAATGATGGCTACGCTGCAAGTTTCGCCAGTGTCGATGCCCCGATGGGCGGGATGAAGTCCTCTGGTGTGGGTAGGCGCCAAGGTGCCGAAGGGCTGCTGCGGTTCACCGAGGCGCAGACAGTGACGGTTCAGCGCATCATGCCAATTGCGATGCCGATGCTGCCGCGGGAAACCTACGCGAAGCTGGCCGGCGGTCTTATGCGGGCCGGAAAGACATTGCGCATTTTGACGTAAGCAACAATGGAGCCATGCGCGCGCTCCTTATCGACAATTTCGATTCCTTCACCTACAACCTGGCAGATTTGCTGTACCAGGCGTTTGGGCAGGAACCGACGGTGGTGAAAAACACTGCGGACTGGTCGTCGTTGCCGTTGTCTGACTTCGACTTGGCGGTGATTTCCCCTGGTCCCGGCACTCCGACCCGACCGTCGGATGTGGGCATTTCCGCCCAGTTGCTGCGGCAGTCAGAGTTGCCGGTGCTGGGTGTGTGTCTCGGCCATCAGCTGATTGCGCATGCTTTTGGCGGGCAGGTCACCCATGCCAGCGAACCTGTTCATGGCCGCGTCGCCTGGGTCGATCACAGCAATGCTGGCTTGTTTGCGGGGGTGTCGAACCCGCTGCCGGTGGTGCGCTATCACTCGCTGGCCGCCACTTCCCTGCCGGAGTGTGTGGAGGTCACCGCCACTGTCGCCGACGGCACTGTGATGGCGCTACGTCATCGGTCATTGCCGTTTGCGGGTGTGCAGTTCCACCCCGAGTCCATTGCGTCGCATGGTGGCGTCGACCTGCTGCGTAATTTCGCGGTGGAGTATTGCGGAGCGCGCCGCGTGTGGTGGCAGGAGGTGCCGTTCCCCACCTGCCCAGAATCGCTTTTTGACGTTTTGTTCCGTGATCGCGCCACCGCCGTCTGGCTCGACAGCTCATTGCCGGACTCAAAATATGGCCGCTTCTCCGTCATGGCTTCTGGGGAACCATGTTCTTGTTCTGGCTCTGCTGCGGCGGGTTCAGTGCTGGATCGGGTTCAAGCAGAAGTGGACTCGTGGCGGGTACTGGATGATCCGGCTGCCCCATTCCCATTTCGTCCTGGGCTCATCGGGGTGTTGGATTATGAATTAGACCAACCGTTGTTGCTCAAGTGCGAGCGCGCCATCGTCGTGGACCATGTCGCCAAGCAAGCCTATGTGGTAGCTGCCGTCGATCTGACAGCAGCAGCTGAACTGGAAGCATGCTCAGCAAATGTCGCCGCGGCTATTGACGAGGTTAACTCGGGGCGGCACCGACTGCCGGAACCCGCAGCACCAGAGGGGATGGCTTTCGAGTTTGATCAGAATAAGGCCGAATACCTTTCGTCAATAAGCACAGCGAAACAGAAAATTGTGGACGGCGAAACCTACGAGGTGTGCCTGACCAATACGGCGCGCGGTCAAGCGCTGACTGACCCATGGCTGACCTATCGGAGATTGCGGCGGGTCAGCCCGGTGCCGTTTGGGGCGTTTCTGCAGACGCCGGAGATGTCGATTCTGTGTGCGTCACCGGAACGATTCATTCAGGTCAATGCTGATGGTTTAGTGAAAGCCCGCCCGATTAAAGGCACGCGGCCACGAGGGGCAACGGTGGCGGAAGATGCCGAGTTGATTGTGGATTTGGCGCAGGCACTGAAGGACCGCAGTGAAAACCTAATGATTGTGGATCTGCTGCGCAATGACCTCACGCAGGTGTGCCTGCCAGGATCAGTGGAGGTGCCGGAGCTCTTTGAAGTGGAAACCTTCGCGCAGGTCCACCAGCTGGTCAGCACCATTACTGGGCGGCTGCGGCCCGGCGCGACCACAACTGATGCAGTGGCGGCGGCGTTTCCGGGTGGGTCGATGACTGGGGCGCCGAAGATTCGGACAATGCAGATTATTTCCGAGTTGGAGCCGCAGCAGCGCGGCTACTATTCCGGGGCGTTGGGCTGGTTTGGCTGCACCGGTAGCGCCGATCTGAATATTGTCATTCGCACCTTGGTGGCTACCGCCGACGAAACCAGTTTTGGAGTGGGTGGGGCAATTGTGCACCTGTCCGACCCTGACGCGGAGTTTGAGGAAACGTTGGTGAAATCGCGGGCGGTATTGGCGGCAACTGGCGGGGAATTACAAAACTTGTAGCACCCATGTGTCGTGTGTGTCACACTTGAGGCAGTTCAGATATTTTCCTAACCGAAATGAATGGAAGTGGATCGGAAATGTCGGATCGAATTGCAAACTCAGCGCTGCGCAGCAAAGTGATGAGCGCGGCCGAAGCCGCCGAATTCATCGCCCACGGTGACACCATCGGCATGTCGGGCTTTACTGGCGCAGCCTACCCCAAGGCCATGCCCACCGCGATTGCTAACAAGGCGAAGGAATTCCACGGCCGCGGTGATCAGTTCCAGGTCAACATAATGACCGGCGCCTCCACTGCCCCGGACTGCGACGGTGTGATGGCTGAAGCTGACGCCATCTACTACCGCATGCCGTACCAGTCCGACCCAACAATGCGGTCGAAGATTAACGCCGCAGAGATGCGCTACCAGGATATTCACCTCTCCCACTCCGGCCTGCAGGTGGAACAGGGTTTCTTTGGCCAAATGCAAGTGGCGATTGTGGAAGTCACGCGCATCACCAAGGAAGGTCGCCTGATTCCATCCTCCGGTGTCGGCAACAACGTCGACTACCTCGAAAAGGCCGACAAAATCATCATTGAGGTGAACGCTTGGCAGTCCGAAAACTTGGAAGGCATGGCGGATATTTACACCGTCCCGCACCTGCCAAACCGCACCCCTATCCCAATCAATAATGTCGGCGACCGCATCGGCACCCCATACATCGAGATTGACACCACCAAGGTCGTTGCGGTGGTGGAAACCGATGCGCCGGACCGCAACAGCCCGTTTAAGCCTATTGACGACACCTCCAAGCAGATCGCGGGACATTTCCTCGACTTCCTTGAAGGTGAAGTCACCGCCGGCCGATTGAAGTATGACCAGTACGTCATGCAGTCCGGTGTCGGCAACGTGCCCAACGCTGTGATGGCAGGCCTGCTGGATTCCAAGTTTGAGAACATTCAGGCCTACACCGAAGTGGTGCAGGATGGCATGTTGGATCTCATTGACGCAGGCAAAATGACGGTGGCATCGGCAACGTCCTTCGCACTCTCGCCGGAATACGCCGACAAGATGAACGAGGAAGCAACGCGCTACCGGGAGCACCTGGTGCTGCGGCCGTTGCAGATTTCCAATAGCCCAGAAGTGATTCGACGAATGGGACTCATCGCCTCCAACGGCATGATTGAGGCGGATATCTACGGCAACGTGAACTCCACCCACGTGGCTGGTACCCGCATGATGAACGGCATCGGTGGTTCCGGTGACTTCACCCGCAATGCTTTTGCGTCCACCTTCATCTCACCGTCGATTGCCAAGGGCGGCGATATTTCCGCCATCGTTCCGTTTGCCTCACACATTGACCACACTGAGCATGACGCCATGGTGATTATCACCGAACGTGGCTACGCTGACCTGCGCGGCCTAGCCCCGCGGGACCGAGTGGCAAAGATGATTAAGGTGGCGCACCCGGATTACCAGCCGCTGTTGGAAGAGTATGTGGAGCGCGCACAAAAGAGTTCCAAGTACATGCAGACCCCGCATGACCTAGAAACCGCACTGTCTTTCCACATCAACTTTGAAAAAACTGGCTCCATGAAGGGCCAGTAGCTAGCGCCGCCCCGTGACCACACCGTCTAGCACGGTGAAGGGGTGCACTAAGCCGTTCTTCGTCGGCCCGACTTCCGCAACCAGTTCCCGCGGCAGTTGGGCCGAGCGGTCTTTGTACCCCATCAGGTACTCATCAAAAGCTGGTAGGCGGTATTCCGCAGCGAGCGCTGCCGCGAAATCCGTGTCCGAATATTCCAGCTGGTACGCACCCATTAGATACTTGCCGCCGGCCAGTTCAATCTCCACGAAATCGGTGGCACCGCGGCCCGCCAGCGCAGCGCGAACACCACGTTTCGCGTCAGACACTGTGATCCCTGCCCACCACGCCAGGTCTTGGGCGGTCACTGGGCCACGGGAAAGGATATAGCGCCGGGCAAGTTCTGCCAGCGCAGCGTCGCCTTCGAAGTCGGCGGAATCCTGTGTCAGGTGTTCGACCAGCATGAAGCGTTCAATATTGCCGTTGCGTGGGGCTTGCACTACCCCGCCACAACTACCGACTGACCGCAAGATATGGGGTCCGCGGCCGCCTTCTGGGTCCACCCCAGCTGCGGCAAAGAGTTCATACGCTTCGGGTCTGGACACGGGGCCATCGCGCAATGCATCAAGCAGGGTGTGCTTGGCGGTTTCAAACTGCACGGCACTTAGTTGCAGTCCAGCACGTCGTTTCTCGGCTGCTCGCTCAATGCGGGGATGGCACAGCTGCATCATCCACTCCGCGTCTTCGGCGGCCAAAAAGTGGTGGGTACCTCGCTGCGACCACGTCCGAACAATGCGCCCAGCGGCAATGTCGCCACTCGGGTCGGCGGAACGCAGCGCGAGCTGTGCTTTTCCGGCGTTGTAGTTTTGCGCTTGTACTGCCAACATCCACTGTGCGGCTGCTACCGGGTCGCCTAGGTTTCGGGCGATGCCCTGCGCTAATAATCGTCGTGCCCGTAGTTCTGCGGTTTCCGAAATTTTAGTCGCCACACTGGCGAGCATAGTTCCCCTACGCTGGTGCCATGAGCACTTCCGCGTCGCTATCCGCCCCGCAGTCTGCGCCCCCACTGTCCGCCAACTATCTTGCCGCATTGCCGGAGCTTGCCGCCCCATGGCAAGCTGAAGAAGCCCCAGCTCCAGAGCTCGTTGTCCTTAATGAGCCACTCGCCCGCGACCTTGGTTTAGATCCTGCGTGGCTTCGCACCGACGACGGTGTCGTGTTCTTGCTGGGTCACAATCTGCCTGACGGTGCGCAGCCGGTGGCGCAGGCCTACTCCGGTCACCAGTTTGGTCAGCTTTCGCCGCAGCTTGGCGATGGTCGAGCATTGCTACTTGGCGAGCTGAAGGTGCCAAAGACATCGCCAGTGGCCACTTCGTCAACAAGCACCGTGGATATCCATCTGAAGGGGTCAGGGCCGACACCGTTTTCCCGTGGCGGCGATGGGCGCGCGGCACTTGGGCCGATGCTGCGCGAGTATTTGGTCAGTGAGGCGATGCATGCGCGCGGTATTCCGACGACGCGGTCGCTGGCGGTGCTGCGGACAGGGCGGAAGATTATGCGCAGTCAAGTCGAGCATGGTGCCGTGCTGGTGCGGGTTGCGTCGAGCCATGTGCGGGTCGGCACGTTTCAATTCGCGCGAATGATTGACGACGGCTCTGGCGTAACCCGGCGGCTTGCAGACTATGCCATCGCGGCACACTACCCGGAGCTGGCCGACACCGAAGACCCATACTTTGCGCTGGTTGAGCGGGTGATGGCGGTGCAGCAACGCACCGTCGCGCAGTGGATGTCCGCTGGGTTTGTGCATGGTGTGATGAACACCGATAACACCACCATTTCCGGGGAAACGATTGACTACGGCCCGTGCGCTTTTACGCTGCGGCGTGACCCCGACGATGTGTTCAGCTCCATTGACCGCGGCGGCCGCTACCGCTTTGGAAACCAGCCAGCGGCGCTCGGTTGGAACCTTGCGCGGTTTGCGGAAACGTTGCTGCCGGAAATGGTCGGTGGTGTCAATGAATCGCTCAGCCGGGTACAGGGCGTATTTGAGCTTTTTGACGAGAACATGGCCGCCGCAATGCGCGCCGCCCAGTCCCAATACCGGGAGCCCGTATACGTGCCGCGCAATGACTTGGTGGAAGCTGCGCTGCAGACCGCCGTCGGTGACAATTTAGCTGGGGACGGTATTGGCGACTTGGGGCTGTTCAATCGCCTGTTTAGTGCGCTGACTAGCCCGTATGAGCGACGCGACGAGTTCGCCGATTTTGAAGGCAACGAGCCGGAAGAGTTCGGCCCATATGTGACCTTCTGCGGGACGTAGCGTCTGGTTGACGGGAACGGAATTGCGGCCCCGGGAGTCTAAGCACCTAGACCTAAAAATCTAACAACAGAAAAGGTGCATCATGGCCAACAATATTGACTCCATTAAAGAACGCGTCCGAAAACTCCTTGACCGCGCTGCTGACCAAGAAGGCACTCCCGAAGGTGACGCTTGTTTTAGTAAAGCCTTCGAGATGATGTCCACGTATGGGTTTCAAGAACGGGACTTGGATTCCCCCGATGAAGGTGACGCTGTCGGCCACAAAGAATATGTGCTGACGGGTGCCTATACCGACAAGCAAGCGACGCTGCTGATGTACCTAGCGCACGGGCTGCACTGCACCACGATCTTCAACGCGGTTCCGAAGTCTACGAAGATCTACAGTGTGAATGTCTTTGGGCTCAAGCGGCATCTCGACCGATTGGACATGCTATTTGTGCTCCTCAAACCGAAGATGCTGCTGCTTGCTAACCGGCACATTCAACGCTATCCGAGTTTTGACCGCTCACCTATTGTGCGTAAGCGCTCGTTTATGCAGGGCTTTTCCTGCATGATGGGCGAACGGCTCACAGCAGCGGAGGGTAAAGCCCGACATTGCGATGACCGATACGCAGTGGCACTGCTGAATGACGCTGAGCAGGCGGACCAAGCTATGCGCGACTACTGCCGAAAACACGGCCTCCGGTTGGCGAGGTCGAACCGAAAACACCAGGTTGACCCCGATGCCTTCCAAGGTGGCGCTGCAGCCGCGCATGACCAAGATCTAGGCCAAACACGAGTAGGTAGAGCCCCAGCACTACCATCGTAAGTCAGCGTTTCCGCTGGTCATAGTGCCCCCAGTCGGGTTCGAACCGACACTTTGTGGATTTTAAGTCCACTGCCTCTGCCAATTGGGCTATGGGGGCGTAGCGTTCACCAGATTACATTGCTCCTCGCTGGAGCTCGGTAATCGGGTGAACTTTTAATGCGTGGGGTAACTAGTGCAGGTGCTCGTCAACAAGCCCGGCGACGATGCCATCCAACAGATCCTTTTCGCTGATGACGATGCTGCTGAGGCCTGCCTCTGCCGACATGGTGTCCAGGATTGCTTCGACGACTAATGCCCCACCACCGATGACGTCGGCGCGGCCAGGGTGAATCACTGGGTCGGCGGCGCGTCGGCCTTTCGGGGTGGCCAACAACGTGCCACACAACGACCGCAAGGCCTCGAAGCGCAACCGCGACATATGGATTGCTTGCGGGTCGTAGGTCTCCAAGCCCTGCGCTACTGCCGACAAGGTTGTGAAGGTCCCAGCGCAGCCCACCAGAGTGTGGGTTTTCGCCAGCGGAACGGCCGCCCGCACATCCGCCATCTGCTCGGCAATGAATTCACGTGCCGCGGCAATTTCTTCCTCGGTCGGCGGGTCGGACAGCAGCAGCCGTTCGGTAATGCGCACGCAACCCATATTCGCCGAGTATGCCCCGGCAATGTCGCCGTGGTAGTCGCCGACAATGACTTCAGTCGAGCCGCCGCCTAGGTCTACGACGCAGAACGGGCCGTCTTCGGGGCTGAGGTCTTCGACAGCGCCGCGGAAGGACAGGGCAGCTTCTTCCGCACCGGAGATCACTTCGGCTTTGACTCCCGGCCAGTGCTCGCCGAGCATGTCAGCCGTGAGGTTGAAGAAATCGTCCCGGTTTTCCGCATCCCGGCTGGCAGAGGTCGCAACCATGCGCACCGCCTGCACATTTTCCTGGAGCATCAGGTCAATGTAGCGGGCCAGTGTCAGTTTCACTCGGCGCAGCGCTTCATCAGAAATCCGGCCGGTGGCGTCAACACCTTGGCCGAGGCGCACAATCTCATTCAGCCGGGCCAGCTCGGTGCCTTCCAGCACATCACCGTCGAGGTGAAAATCAGAAATCAGCAGGCGCAGCGAGTTCGTTCCACAATCTAGCGCGGCGAACCTAGGCATCAGCATCCTCGTGGAAGCTCACCGATGCGGTCTCCAAGTCGATGCCCAAATCAGCGGCGGTTGGCCAGTCTTCCGGGATTGCGGTGCCACGCAGCTTCGGCGAGTTCTCGCACGCCAGCGCCACCGACTCCGTCCCCAAACGGAAATGCTCTGGCCCTTCCGACAAAGCGTAGGCAATCAGCACGTGCAGGCACTTGACGCGCTCAGGCATGCCGCCACCGGAAAAGTCGGTGCCCAAGTCTTCGATGGCATTGCGCTTAGCCAAGAAGAACTCGTGGGCCTTCTGGTAGTCAGCGGCCAGCGCCTCGTCTTCCTTCAGCCGGTCGGTCATCCACTTCATCACACCGGCGACCTCAAGGCGAGACGCTTCCGCGGTCAGCCGCGGGTCAGTCAGGTAGTACAGCGTCGGAAATGGGGTGCCATCTGGCAGCTTCGGAGCGGTCAATACGACGCCCGGCTGGCCGTCTGGGCAGCGGTAACTAATGTCCAGCACACCACGCGGTTCGCGTTTGAGCTGGGTTTCAACTGCCTTCAGGTCAGCTTCGGATACGCCCATGGGCTCGCTCCTTTTGCGGTTTGGCTTACAGTTTGCCCTCATAGATTACTTATTGACGACAGGGTTAGCCGAATTCAGGCCTACCCTCTAGCCCACTGCTGGTGGCTGATCCCCTGGTGCAGCCGGCTGGTCCTCCGGCTCCTGCTTACCTGGGTCACCAGAACCTGGCACATAAGGCAGGCTATCTTCCGGCGGTGCTTCTGGCTCCCCATCCGGGTTATCCACGGTGACATCTGGCGCTACCGACAGCGCTTCCCAGAGCACTTCGTACCAGGCTTGTTCTGCTTCAGGTGCGGCTTCCGGCTCTGCATTATTTGCTTGGCCTTCCATCCGCGGATCCAAAATGCGGAACGGCGTTTCGCCTGGTTCGGTCAGCCCTAGGCGGATGCGGGCTTGCTCTTTGATGTAGGCCTCGTCGGTATATTTTTCCAGTTCCCCACGGAGCTGGTCCCGTTGAATTTCCAGGCGCGCGTTTTCCGCTTCGACGGTGGCGGCTTCCGACTTTTGCTGCATATAGCTGCGCAGTGGCATCGCCAGCACAGCAAGCAAAAACACCATCAGCAGCAGCAACGTCACGATGCGCACCGGGGTGAGGGTGTTCTGCATCGTGGCCTGCTTACGGCCGATGGTGTTTTTAGTGCCAGTGGAGGAAGTCATTGTTCCTCCATACTAGCGGCAAAACGTTATTTACTTGTTGAAGCGTGGGAACGCGGAGCGGCCAGCGTAAACGCCTGCCTCGCCTAGTTCAGCTTCAATGCGCAGCAGCTGGTTGTACTTTGCGACGCGCTCGGAGCGAGCTGGTGCACCGGTCTTAATCTGACCGCAGTTCAGCGCCACTGCCAGGTCGGCGATGGTGGTGTCTTCGGTTTCACCGGAGCGGTGGGACATCATGGTGCGGTAGCCGTTGCGGTGCGCCAAGTCGACAGCGTCGAAGGTTTCGGTCAGGGTACCGATCTGGTTGACCTTCACCAGCAGTGCGTTGGCAGCCTTGCGGTCAATACCTTCCTGTAGACGCTTCGGGTTGGTGACGAAGAAGTCGTCGCCAACAATCTGGACCTTGTCGCCCAGAGCTGCGGTCATTGCGGTGTAGCCATCCCAGTCGTCTTCCTGCAGTGGGTCTTCGATGGAAACGATTGGGTATTCCTCAACCAGTTCCTTGTAGACCTCAACCATCTCGTCAGCGGTGTGTTCGCCGCCTTCGAAGTGGTACTTGCCATCCTTGAAGAACTCGGAAGACGCAACGTCCAGAGCCAGAGCAACATCGTCGCCAGCCTTGTAGCCAGCCTTCTCAATTGCTTCCAGAATCAGGTCCAGCGCAGCCTTGGTGGATTCAACGGAAGGAGCAAAGCCACCTTCATCGCCCAGGCCAGTGGACAGGCCCTTTTCCTTAATGACGGACTTCAGGTTGTGGTAAACCTCAGCACCAACGCGCAGTGCTTCGGAGAAGGTTTCCGCACCGATTGGGGCAATCATGAATTCCTGAACGTCAACACCGGAGTCAGCGTGTGCGCCACCGTTGAGGATGTTCATCATTGGCACTGGCAGGACGTGTGCGTTCGGGCCGCCGATGTAGCGGAACAGTGGCAGGTTTGCGGAGTCCGCTGCCGCGCGGGCAACCGCCATGGACACACCGAGCATGGCGTTCGCGCCGAGGCGTTCCTTGTTTGGGGTGCCGTCCAGCTCAATCATGGTCTGGTCAATTTCACGCTGGTCATCAGCTTCAAAACCGATGAGGGCGTCAGCGATTTCTTCATCGACGCCTTCCACGGCCTTCAGCACGCCCTTGCCCTGGTAACGGTCGCCACCGTCGCGCAGTTCGTGTGCTTCATGGACACCGGTCGATGCGCCAGATGGAACGCCGGCAACGCCGCTTGCACCGTCGTCCAGCAGCACAGCTGCTTCAACGGTTGGGTTACCACGGGAATCCATGATTTCACGAGCGAAAACGAGCTTGATTGCTGCCATGTTAGGAGCCTCCTCGGCATAGAAGTAACGTCGGAAATAACGTCGTGTCAGTTCGCAAAATCCATTATGCCACCGGATTGCTCAGCTGGCAGCGGCCTTGGTGCACCCACCACCACACCCGCCAACAAACCTGCGGACCCTACGTTCGCTACGCCGGCTGATTCAGCGCGTAGTTCGCTGCGGCGTCTCGCACGTCGCGGACATACTGATTTGACTGGTTATATGCCTTAACTGCGCTGGTCCAGCCTTCTGGGTCTGACAAATCGCGGTCGTTATCGCACAGCAGTTTTGCTGACGACGCGGCAGCGTCATCAATGGAGTTGGGGTTGGCAATACCGTCACCGTCCGCATCCACCCCGAATTGTTTCCAACTCGATGGAATGAACTGCATCGGTCCCACTGCGCGGTCCCATTTCGGGTCGCCATCTAGTTCGCCACCGTCAGTGTCGGGAATCTCTGCGAACCCAGGCGACCCGTCCAGTGGCACACCGATAATGGTGGGCCGGACAATCCCGTCTTTGTCGATCCGCGATGGACTGAGCCGGTTGCCGTTGTAGGTCCCGTGCCGGGTTTCCACATGTCCGATGCCCGCCAAGGTGTTCCATGCCAAATGGCACTGCGGCCAAGAGTCTTTAGCAATCAATTCCGCGTTGCCATACGCTGCGACGGCTGCTTCCGACATGCCAGTCGCCGCTGAGATGCCCCGCGCCCATTCAGCAAGCTTCTTCGAAGTCCGCCCCTCGGTGTGCACGTTAATTGCCGGCGGCGACGCAGCTGCAGCTGGCGGCACATTTTCTGGGATAGGCTCGCGTGGCTGAAAACTGCGCACGTCGGTGAACATTGCGGTGACCACGCCAACCATAAGGATGACCAGCACAACAGCTACGGCTGCGCCGACGCAGCCGAGGACCCCTGGTCCGCGGCGGTTGGAACTTGAATCGGATGATCGCACGGAAAAGTATCCTAGCTTGTTTCTGAATTCGACTGCCGAGCCGCTGCACGCACCACTGCCCGCACCTCCGCAGCCTTCCCAGCGGCCCACAGTCGTTCCTGTTCTGCGACCGGAACGACGCATTCCTCCTCGTCAAAGAGGTACGGCGCCCGCGATGCCATCTTGTCCACAAAAGCCTGCGCTACTGCCTCAAAATCAAAAGCTCCACGCTCCGCGGCAATTTGCGCATGAAACAGCACCTGCAGCAGCACATCTGACAGTTCTTTACGCAGATGTTCCTCCGAAGCAGCATCTCCAGCGGTCCACTGCGCTACCGCCTCCGCGAACTCTGCCGACTCCTCCGCCAAATACGGCAACAGCGTCTCATGTGTCATCCGGGCTTCCCATTCCCCGCGCCGCCGCGCCCGCCGCATCAGTTCCACAGCAACGGTCACCGCGTCCGTCCCCGCTGCCAGTGGTTGCGCTTTTATGGGCTTAATGACGTTATGACCCGCCGCAATCAGCGCCGCTGGCAACGGCAACCGACCATCGGTAGTCAGCACGACACTGGTTTGATCCAAAGCGTCGGCTGATGGAGCAGGCAGGGCGCCACCACCTAGCTCAGTCACCGCAGCTTGAGTGGCCGCTGGCACTTCGGGGGTGAAGTAAACGTCACCAAGCAAAAAGCGGAAGGCTGGAGCAGGCAGGGAGTCCGGCCGGGTCGGATCGATGACAATGACGGTCATGGCAATTCACCGCCGCCTAGTCGCGGCGCCGACGAGCCCGGCGCGCCCGTGCCCGCGCTGACGCAGCCGACGTGGCAGATGACTTTGCCTTGGCGGCCGGTTTCGGATCTGGGGTCGGCTCCGGTAGCGGCTGTCCTGTCACGCTCATCCGCGGAATACCGGCCAGCGCAGTCAGCACATCCGCACACCACTGCACCAGCTCAATGTCGCGCAGCGGTTGCGCGCGCAGCCCCTGCCCCACCTTCGGCACATGCACATTGACCACCTTCGTGGTCGGACGATACGTCGACTGCGGGTACAGACGCTTGAGCCGCAGCTGCTTCGAATCAGCCAAATCCAACGGCTTGAAAGACACATGCGCACCGGAAGCCGACACGTCGCTCACGCCAAAAGTGCGGCACAGCAAGCGAAGTCGGGCGACCGCCACCAAACGTTCCACTTCCTTCGGCCAGGCACCATACCGGTCCTTCAGCTCCGCAAGCACCTGGTCAATATCATCTGGAGTGCGCGCCTCCGCCAACTTGCGGTACGCCTCCAGACGCAGCCGCTCAGCGTTGATGTACTCCGCCGGAATGTTGGCATCGACCGGCAAATCGATGTGAACCTCCGTGGACTCCGCCTCCGAACC
The DNA here is from genome assembly GCF_000372445.1 of Corynebacterium ulceribovis DSM 45146. Lineage (GTDB taxonomy): Bacteria > Actinomycetota > Actinomycetes > Mycobacteriales > Mycobacteriaceae > Corynebacterium > Corynebacterium ulceribovis. Next base: position 468,021 of record NZ_AQUY01000001.1, on the reverse strand, counting down.
GTTGACCGGCTGGCCATCCGCAGCATTCTTCAGCGCACCAACCGCTTCACCAACTAGGCGAACATACAGGTCAAAGCCAACACCGGCGATATGACCGGACTGCTCCGCGCCCAGCACGTTACCGGCGCCGCGCATCTCCAGGTCCTTCATCGCCACCGCCATACCGGCACCAAGGTCGTTATTCGCTGCGATCGTGGCCAAGCGGTCATAGGAGGTTTCCGTGAGAGTGCCGTCGGCTGGGTAAAGGAAGTAGGCATAGCCGCGTTCACGGGAGCGGCCCACGCGGCCACGCAGCTGGTGCAGCTGCGACAAGCCCATATGGTGCGCATTCTCCACGATGAGGGTGTTCGCATTGGAAATATCCAGGCCGGTTTCCACAATCGTGGTGCACACTAACACGTCGAAATCGCGGTTCCAGAACCCTTGGACAGTTTGCTCCAGCTGTTCTTCACTCATCTGCCCGTGGGCAATCACCACGCGTGCTTCCGGCACCAGCTCGCGGATCTTTGCGGCGGCGCGGTCAATGGTTCGGACCTTGTTGTGAATGTAGAACACCTGACCGTCGCGGAGCAGCTCACGACGAATCGCCGCCGAAATTTGCTTCTCGTCATACGCGCCGACATAAGTCAGCACTGGGTGGCGGTCCTGCGGCGGGGTCAGAATCTGCGACAGCTCACGAATCCCGGCCATCGACATCTCCAAGGTTCGCGGAATCGGGGTGGCGGACATGGTCAGCACATCCACGTGGGTGCGCAGCGACTTAATGTGTTCCTTGTGCTCCACACCAAAGCGCTGCTCCTCGTCGACAATGACAAGCCCCAGGTTTTGCCACTGCACCCCGGTTTGCAGCAGGCGGTGAGTACCAATGACAATGTCGACTTTGCCTTCGGACAGGCCTTTGAGGATCTCCTTGGCTTCCTTCGTGGAGGTGAAGCGGGACAGGCCGCGAATGGTGACCGGGAAACCTGCCATGCGTTCCGTGAAAGTCGCCAGGTGCTGCTGTGCCAGCAATGTCGTTGGCACCAGCACCGCCACCTGTTTGCCGTCCTGCACTGCCTTGAAGGCTGCGCGGACTGCGACCTCAGTTTTGCCGTAACCGACATCGCCAATCAGGATGCGGTCCATCGGTGAAGACTTCTCCATGTCAGCCTTGATTTCTTCAATGGCTTGCATCTGGTCTTCAGTTTCGGTGAACGGGAAGTTATCCTCCATCTCCCGCTGCCATGGCGAATCCGGCGCAAACGCATGGCCTTCGGCGGACTGCCGCTCGGCATACAGTTTGACTAGCTCATCAGCGATCTCGCGGACCGCAGACCGCGCCTTACGCTTGGTGTTTCGCCAATCCGCGCCGCCCATCCGCGACAAGGCTGGAGCTTCGCCGCCGACATAACGCGACAGCAAATCGAGCGACTCCATTGGGACGAATAGTTTGTCCCCTGGGCCACCGCGAGTCGACGCCGCATACTCCAACACCACGTACTCGCGGCGGGAAGTATCCGAGCCGGTGCCAACCGTGCGCTCGGTGAGCTCGAGGAACTTGCCGATGCCGTGGGAATCATGCACCACCAAGTCGCCTGGCTGCAGCGCCAGTGGGTCCACACGGTTACGGCGTTTTGCTGGACGACGTTTACCGGAGCCGATATTCGCAACCCGGTTACCGGTGACATCGGTATCGGCAACCAATGTCACATGCGTATCGCCCGCTTTTGGCACCTCCAAGCCACCGTGCAGTACTGCTTGGTACACCGTGACTTGGCCTCGTGCTGGTTCTTCGGCTGGTTTGGCCGCGCGAGCTTTAATCCCAGCTTCATGGAAGCGCTCCAGCATCCGTTTGCCGGCAGCTGGGGTCGCGGCCACATATGCAGCGCGACCATCGGCAATCGTCAATGTGCGTAGCGCACTCATCATCTTGCCGATTTCGGACAGGTCACCACGTGGGGCGGGGCCATGCTCATAGTCCAGCGGCAGTAAATCACCTTCAGAAACACCTGGCGGTACCAGCCCCGGAGGCGAAAGCCGCCACCATGGCATTCCAGCGTCGCGGGTCTGTTCCTCGATATCCGGGAAGTAGCGGAACTCGGAGGCCGACAAATCCAAATTCTGGGCCTCCACCGGTGCGGATGCCCCCATTGCGGCGGCCTCCCAGCCCGCTTTCCGGAATTCTTCACCGGCGGCCAGCAAATCGATGGCGCGCGAGCGAATACGTTCTGGCCCACACAGCAACACATGGGCGCCCTCTGGCATGAGCTCCGGCAACGTCACCAATGGTCCGGTGTGCAGCACCGGGATGAGCGCTTCCATGCCTTCGACTGGGGTGCCTTGGGAGATCTTGTCCAGCATCTCTGCAAGCTGGGCATTGCCAGCATGTTCAAGCGCAAGTTCAGCTGCTCGGGAGGTCACTTCGTCATCAAGCAACAATTCGCGGCACGGGTAAACGTCAACCGCACTGATTTCTGCCTCCGGCATGGTGCGCTGGTCCCCCACCGAAAACGGGCGCATCTCGGAGATTTCATCGCCCCAAAAATCCAGGCGTACTGGGTCATCGGCAGTGGATGGGAACACGTCAACTAGCCCACCGCGGACCGCGAATTGTCCACGCTTACCGACCATGTCGGCGTGTCGGTACCCGAACTCCACAAGTTTGCGGATGAGCTCTTCCTGCTCAATTTCGACGCCTTCCGCTAGGTGCAGCGGAGCGATATCCGACAGCCGCGCCATCACCGGCTGCACCAACGAGCGGGCAGTACCGACGACCACGCGGATCCGGCCACCGTGTTCTGGGTGCGCCAGGCGGTGCAGAATCTGCACACGCTTACCCACGGTTTCCACACCCGGCGACAAGCGTTCATGCGGCAGGGTTTCCCAGGACGGGAACTGGACCACGGCATCGCCCAGAATGCCTGTGAGTTCCGCAGTGAGCTCTTCGGCGTCCCGGCTCGTGGCCGTGACCACCAGCATTGGGGCTTTCCGGGCAATCGCAGCAATCAGCCACGGCCGAACGGCATCTTCACCGGACATGTCCAGCAGCGGTGCCCCCAGGTGGGTCAGCACCCCGGAAATCTTCGGATCGGTGGCGATGAGCTGCGCTAACCCGGATAGGGCGGGCGCGGCACTGACAGCTGACATATCTTGAGGATCCGGCATGGGTGTACATTGTAGGCTGTGTCCGCAACCTGCGGTTATTAGGTTTCCGGGTTCTCTTGCTAGAGTGCTAGAAGCAATCCCTCATGGTGTAATGGCAACACTCTGGTTTTTGGTACCAGCATTCTAGGTTCGAGTCCTGGTGAGGGAGCTTTTTATGTCTGACGCCAGTGGGCGTTCCTTAAGCCGGGACGAGCGTAGTAGCGCCCGGAAGCTAGTTGCTGCCAATGGGCTGCAAGCAACCGGCGACCAAATCCTCGGTTCAAAAACCGTCCTGCCGTGGCTGTTCGTCTCCTTGGGTGTGCCCACATTTTTCCTCGCGCTGCTCACCCCAATCCGGGAATCCGGCTCGATGCTCCCGCAGGCTGCGCTAACTCCGTGGCTGACTGCCCGCGCCAAACGAGTCCCGGTGTGGGTGTGGGGCTCACATATTCAAGGCGCGATGGTCGTGGTCATGGCGGTGGCGGCGCTGACGTTAACCGGTGCTGCGGCCGGTGTCGTCATCCTGCTGGCGCTGGCAGTGTTCTCCCTCGGCCGGGCGCTGTGTTCCCTGTCAGGCAAAGATGTGCAAGGCCGAGTGATTGCGAAAGGTCACCGCGGTCGAATCACCGGCCGGGCGACCGTCATTTCCGGTTGGGTTGCCATTGCGGTCGGCGCGCTCCTGGCGATAATTAGCGATATCACTACCCCGGTTGTGGTGGCGCTGCTCGGTGTTGCCGCAGTGATGTGGTTCCTAGCCGGCACCGTTTTCGGAACCATTAAAGACAATGTGCCTGATGATTTTGAGCCGGTTGGTCAGTCGAAATGGCTCTCCGGCACGTGGCACCTATTCCGGGACAACACGACTTTCCGCAACTTTGTTGTGGTGCGGTCGTTGCTGTTGGTGTCCGCGTTGGCGCCGCCGTTTGTGGTTGCGCTTGCCACCGAGCGTGCTGACGGAGTCCTATCCGGACTGGGCTTATTCTTGGTCGCCTCGGGGCTAGCGTCGGTCGTTGGCGGGTTTACCTCTGGTAAGGCCTCCGACCGGTCATCCCGCAAAACGATGATGCGCGGCGCACTAAGTGCTTCCATCGTGATCATTGTGCTGATCGCAAGCTCTTGGTGGTTGCCGACCAGTGTGAATATCTGGCTGCTGCCAATTGCGTTCTTCCTGCTGAATGTGTCACACGCCGAAGTTCGGGTGGCGCGAAAGACTTACATTATCGACATGGCAGAGGGTGACGAACGCACCCTTTTTGTCGCTTCCGCAAACACTGCAATGGGCATTGTTCTGCTGATTGCTGGCGCCCTTTCTGGTGTGCTGGCGAGCTTCGGCACCATGTGGGCGCTGGCATTTTTAGCGGCGATGGGTTTTGTGGGGGTAGCGATGTCCGCTCGGCTGCCGGAGGTCAGCGCACCGCAGGACTCCTAGGCCTGCCCCGCAGCGTCGCAGCCACATGTCGCAATCGCCGACTATGCTTAACTCACCGTAAGTAGCAGAGCAGAACGCCAATATGGAAAGGCCACAAACGTTGACCTCAAGCAACCCTTGTGCAGTTGTCATTCTCGCTGCAGGCGCTGGCACTCGCATGAAGTCGAAGAAGCAGAAGACGCTGCATGAACTGTGTGGCCGCAGCATGCTGTCGCACAGCATCCACGCTGCTGCAGGTCTGCGCCCAGAGAAGGTACTCACCGTCGTTGGCCACCAGCGCGACCAGGTCACCCCTGAGGTGCATGCTGTCGGCGAAACCCTGGACTGTCATGTCGATACAGCAGTGCAGGAAGAACAAAACGGCACCGGCCACGCGGTACAGTGCGCGATGCCTGCATTAGAGGGTTTCGATGGCACTGTTATCGTCACCAACGCTGATGTTCCACTGCTGACTTCCACTACCCTGGCTGCCCTGTTGGACACCCACGTCGCTGAATCCGCTGCAGTTACTGTGCTGTCGGTCGAGTTGGAGGATCCGACTGGCTATGGCCGGATTATCCGCACTAATGCCGGTGAAGTCACCGAAATTGTGGAAGAGAAAGACGCCAATGACGCGCAGCGCAAAGTCCGCGAGGTCAACTCCGGTGTGTTTGCGTTTAGCACCGACATTCTGCGCAGTGCACTGGGCCAGCTGACCACGGACAATGCTCAAGGGGAGCTGTACCTGACTGATGTGCTGGCTATTGCCCGTGACAACGGCCAATCTGTCCGCGCGCACATTGCAGCTGATGCTGGTGAGCTCGCCGGCGTCAACGACCGCGTCCAACTCGCTGCCGCAGCCAAGGAAATGAACCGCCGAATCGTCAATAAGGCAATGCGCGGCGGCGCAACCGTCATTGATCCTGCAACCACGTGGATTGATGCCACGGTCACTGTCGGACAAGACGTCACCATCCTGCCAGGTACCCAACTGCTGGGCACCACGGAGATTGCTGACGATGTGACCGTCGGCCCCGATTCCACCCTGCAGAACGTCACTGTTGGTGCTGGCGCTTCGGTGATCCGCACGCACGCGATTGACTCAGAAATTGGTGCAGACGCTGAAGTTGGCCCGTACACCTACATTCGCCCTGGCGTGCAGTTGGGCGAACGCGGCAAACTCGGTGGTTTCGTCGAGGCCAAGAAGTCCGTCATTGGTGCCGGCTCGAAGGTGCCGCACTTGACCTACGTTGGCGATGCCATCATCGGTGAAGAATCCAACATTGGGGCGTCGTCGGTGTTCGTGAACTACGACGGCGTCACCAAGCATCAAACGGTGGTTGGCAGCCATGTCCGCACCGGATCGGACACCATGTTTATTGCCCCGGTGACCGTAGGCGATGGTGCGTATTCAGGTGCCGGCACGGTTATCAAAGATGATGTTCCACCTGGAGCGCTTGTGGTTAGCGGCGGCCGCCAGCGTAATATCGAAGGTTGGGTCCAGCGGAAGCGGCCAGGGACACCTGCTGCCGACGCTGCAAACCGTGCACTGGCGGACCAAGAAAAAGCCGCTGAGCAGTAATTGAGCAACCACGAAAGCGAGTAGAGCTTTGAGCTCCAACTGGATTGACAACCAGAAGAACCTGATGCTGTTCTCCGGGCGTGCGCACCCGGAACTCGGCGAAGCTGTTGCCCGGGAGTTGGGTGTCGAACTGACCCCAATGTCTGCCCGTGACTTCGCAAACGGCGAAATTTTCGTCCGCTTCGAAGAGTCCGTCCGTGGTTCCGACGCCTTCGTCATTCAGGGCCACCCACAGCCGCTGAACAAGTGGCTGATGGAACAGCTGATCATGATTGACGCCCTGAAGCGTGGCTCCGCTAAGCGCATCACCGCTGTGCTGCCGTTCTACCCATACGCACGCCAGGACAAGAAGCACCTCGGCCGCGAACCAATCTCCGCTCGCCTGGTCTCGGACCTGCTGGCTACCGCTGGTGCTGACCGCATCATCTCGGTCGACCTGCACACCGACCAGATCCAGGGTTTCTTCGACGGCCCAGTCGACCACATGCATGCCATGACGATCCTGTCGAACTACGTGTTGGATAAGTACGGCGACCAGGAACTGATGGTCGTGTCCCCGGATGCCGGCCGCGTGAAGTCCGCAGAAAAGTGGGCCAACGCTCTGGGTGGCACCCCAATGGCCTTCGTGCACAAGACCCGTGACCCGAACGTGGCTAATGAAGTCACCTCCAACCGCGTTGTTGGTGAAGTTACTGGCCGCACCTGTGTGCTTATTGACGACATGATTGACACCGGCGGCACCATTGCTGGCGCAGTTCGGGTGCTCAAGGAAGCTGGCGCTGGCGATGTGATTATTGCCTGCACCCACGGTGTGTTCTCTGACCCAGCTCGGGAGCGCTTGAACGCCTGCGGTGCCTGCGAAGTCATCACCACCGATACCCTGCCGCAGACCCACGAAGGTTGGGACAACCTGACCGTGCTGTCGATTGCACCGCTGCTGGCGAAGACCATTCACGAAGTCTTCGAAAATGGTTCGGTGACCTCCTTGTTTGAAGGTTCTGCTTAAGCTCGAAGACGTGGGTATTGCCCACATTTTCATTCGGCCGCCTAGCCGTGGTAACGTTTCATCCGTTATCTCGGCGAGGGCGGCCGTTTTGCTTGGCCCCGTTATCGACGCGATGTTTCCCGTGCAGTTGTGCCCCACCTTGTGGTGAGCACCGCCGCGCTGTGATGCTCCGCGTGCCATCGCCGTAGAAGCCACAGACACTTTCACCGCTTTTGCACGAGGAGAACCCCCATGGCAAAGACCGAGATTATTTCTCTGGACGCCGCTGCCCGCACCGAGTTCGGCAAGGGTGCCGCTCGCCGTACCCGCCGCGCCGGCAACATCCCAGCTGTTATCTACGGCCCAGGCTTCGAGCCAGTACACGTTTCCGTGGAAAACATTGCTTTCACCAAGGTTGTCCGTAACCACGGCATCAACGCCGTCCTGGACCTGGACATCGAGGGTGAAAAGGAACTGGTCATGATCAAGTCGGTCTACCAGAACCCACTGACCCTGGAAATCGACCACGCTGACCTGCTGAAGATTAAGCGCGGCGAAAAGGTTGAGGTTGAGATTCCAGTGGTGACCGCTGGCGAACCTGCACCAAACACCATGATGCACGTCGAAACCGAAACCCTGCGTATTCTCTCCGACGTGCTGTCGATTCCAGAAGAGATCGTTGTCGACGTCACCGACAAGGCTGTTGGCGACCAGGTCCTGGCTTCCGACATGCCACTGCCAGAAGGCGCCGAACTGATCGACGACCCAGAACTGCTGATCGTGAACTTCATGGTTCCTGAGGTTGCTGACCTTGGCGAAACCGACGAGGAAGAGGGCGAAGAGGGCGCAGCAGAAGCAGCACCAGCTGCTGAAGCCGGCGAAGAGTAAACCACTCTCCCCTTCCACGTGAAACTCAGACACCAGAGCTGGTTCCGGACAATTGTTGTCCGACCACCTGGGGTCTTTTCGTCGAAAAGCACAAACTCTGGCACCATGTATGGGTGACTAATTCTGCTACCTCCGCTACTTCCCTGCCTGCTGACGGACCTGTGCTGATTGTCGGGCTGGGTAACCCTGGCCCGAAATACGCGGCGACGCGGCACAATATTGGTCAGATGGTTGTCGACGAGCTGGCTGACCGCACCCTGCCAATGCCGTCGACGTTTTCGGCGCATAAGCGGTCAAACACCGAGATCGTGCAGACCAAGATGGCTGGTCGCACCGTGATTTTGGCGAAAACCCGCAGCTATATGAATGTCTCCGGAACCCCGGTGGCGTCGCTGGCGAAGTTCTTCAAGGTCCAGCCAGGCAATGTGATTATGGTGCACGACGAGTTGGATGTGGACTTTGGGAAAGTGCGCGTCAAGCTTGGCGGTGGCGAAGGTGGCCACAATGGGCTGCGGTCAACGTCGCAGTCGCTGGGGACGAAGGACTACCTGCGAGTGCGGGTGGGTATTGGTCGTCCGCCGGGGCGGATGGACGTCGCAGATTATGTGTTGCGGCCGTTCAGTTCAGTGGAGGCCAAGGAGGTTCCGTTCCTGATTTCCGACGCCGCAGACGCTGCGGAACTGCTGGTAAACCAAGGTTTGGCGGCAGCGCAGAATATCGTGCACGCAAAATAGTAGACATGCCACCTACCCGACCGATGTGGCATAGTTCTGCACATGCCACTTATTGAGGCCACCAACCTCCGCAAAGTTTATAAATCATCTGCCGGGCCGGTCGTGGCCCTCGACGACCTCAACCTGACTGTCGAAGAAGGCACCGTCCGCGGCATCCTCGGCCCCAATGGTGCGGGCAAAACTACCACCGTCAAAGTCCTCACCACCCTGCTGCAACCAGATGCTGGCGCCGCCACCATCGACGGTATTGATGTGTTGCGCGAACCCGATGCTGTGCGTCGGATTATCGGGGCTTCCGGCCAGTACGCTGCGTTAGATGAAAAGCTCACTGCCCGGGAGAACTTGGAACTGTTCGGTCGGCTCTATCACTTGGGCCGGGCCACTGCGCGGGAACGTGCCGCGGAGCTGCTGGAAGCTTTCGACCTGACGGAAGCTGCTGACCGGCCACTCAAGGGCTATTCGGGTGGCATGCGCCGCCGCATTGACCTAGCCGGCTCCATCATTATCGAACCGCGGGTGCTTTTCCTCGATGAACCCACCACTGGCCTGGACCCGCAGAGTCGCCTTGGCCTGTGGGACATTATCCGCAACCGCGTCGCTCAGGGCACCACGGTGCTGCTGACCACGCAGTACTTAGAGGAAGCGGACCAGCTCGCCGATGACATTTCAGTAATCGACCATGGCAAAGTCATTGCGGAAGGCACCGCCGATGAACTGAAAGCTGCCATCGGCCAGCCGCGTATCGAAATCATCCCCGCCGACCGCGGCCGCTTACCGGATGTCCAGCGCATCCTCAGCCAATGCTGCGACGGTGAAATTCAGGTCGAAGGTGGCACTGCTGTCGGCGCGGTCAGCAATGCTACGACGGCGCTGCAGGAAGCGTTGCGGTTGTTCGAGGCCGAGGGCATTGAGCTTTTTGACGCCGGTCTGCGCCGCCCGACCCTTGACGATGTCTTCCTCCAACTGACGGGACGCACCAATGAGCAAGCTTGATCTGAAACCACGTGCCGCACGACCAGTAGCTGATTGGTTCAGTGACGTCGGAGCGATTATCACCCGTAACCTCCAGGGCATGCGCCAAACCCCCGATGTGTTGATTTGGGCGATGGCGCAGCCGATCATGTTTGTGTTGCTGTTTAGCCAGGTCTATGGCGGCGCCATCAAGGTGCCGGGCATGGACTACACCGACTTTTTGATGGCCGGTATTTTTGCCCAAACCATGCTGTTTGGTTCGACTTTTTCTGGCATGTTCATGGCGCAGGACAAGAAGGAAGGGATTATTGACCGCTTCCGTACCTTGCCGATGCATGACTCGGCCATCTTGTTTGCCCGCACTATCTCCGACATGGTGCTCAATGCCATCACCATCACCGTCATGGTGCTGTGCGGCTTCGCCGTTGGTTGGCGTTTCCACGAAGGCATCGGCAGCTTCGTCGCGGGCATTGGACTATTGCTGCTCTTTGCCTGGGCGTTTTCTTGGGTGATGGTCTTCCTGGGCTTAATTGTGCGTTCCCCAGAGGCGCTCAATAGCGCGTCCTTTATGGTGCTCTTCCCACTGAGCTTCGTGTCCAACGCCTTCGTTCCGTCGGACACTTTGCCGACTGCTCTGCGTATTTTCGCGGAATGGAATCCGGTGTCTGCGCTGGTACAGGCGGCACGTGTGCTCTTTGGTAACACCGGCGGCACACCAGCACCTGACCTGTGGACCATGCAGCATCCAGTGCTGGCGGTGCTCATCGGTTGTGTGCTGGTAGCCGGGATTTTTATGCCGCTATCCGTGCTTCGCTTCAAGAGGAACTAACCAGCACAAGTCGGCCCCCTAATCGTCACAAAGCCCAAAAAAGCAGCACCCCACGAAGAGGTGCTGCTTTCAACTTTCGGCGGGGAACCCTACTGGGCCCATACCGAAACTACATTTCGTTCAGTTCCTTACGCAGCGGAAGAATCATTGGGCGAGCGCCCGCGATCTCCTCAACAATGCGGATGACCTGGTTCGAGTAACCGAACTCGTTGTCGTACCACACGTAAAGCACCAGGTGCTTGCCCTTGGCGATGGTTGCCAAGCCGTCGACAACACCAGCGTGGGTGGAGCCAACAAAGTCGGTGGACACAACCTCCGGCGAGTGGATGTAGTCAATCTGCTGACGCAGGTTCGACACCAAGGACACCTGACGCAGGTAGTCATTAACCTCGTCGCGCTCAACCTCGTTCTCGAGGGTCAGGTTCAGCACAGCCATGGACACGTCCGGGGTTGGCACGCGAATGGCGTTACCAGTCAGCTTGCCTTCGAACTCTGGCAGCGCCTTAGACACAGCCTTCGCAGCACCGGTTTCGGTGAGCACCATGTTCAAAGTGGCGGCGCGGCCACGGCGAGTGCCCTTGTGGAAGTTGTCAATCAGGTTCTGGTCGTTGGTGAAGGAGTGCACCGTTTCAACGTGGCCATGCTCCACGCCCCACTTGTCATTAACGACCTTCAACACTGGGGTGATGCCGTTAGTGGTGCAGGATGCAGCCGACAAGATGGTGTCGTCAGCGGTGATGTCCTTGTGGTTAATGCCGTAAACAATGTTCTTCAGGTCGCCCTTGCCCGGCGCGGTCAGCAGAACCTTTGCCACACCGTTGGCCTGCAGGTGCTGGGACAGACCGTCGCGGTCGCGCCACACACCGGTGTTGTCAACAACGATAGCGTTGTCGATGCCGTAGGAGGTGTAGTCAATCTCGGCTGGGTTGTTGGCGTAAATCATCTGGATTGGGGTGCCATTTGCCCAGATGATTTCCTTGTCGTGGTCAACGGTGATGGTGCCGTCGAATGGGCCGTGGACCGAGTCGCGGCGCAGCAGGGAGGCGCGCTTGTCAATGTCGATGTCGCCCTTCTTACGGACAACGATGGCGCGCAGACGTGGGCCGGAATTGTTCGATTCGCGAGCCAGCAGGATGCGGGCCAGCAGGCGGCCAATGCGGCCGAAGCCGTAGAGCACAACATCGGACTGTGGGCGCTTAGCGTCCGAGCCGATAACTGGTGAGAGTTCACGGTCAAGGAAAGCACGCAGGTCGCCGCCTTCTTCTTCGAACTGGGTGGCCAGCGCACCCAGGTCGATGGAAGCGGTGCCCAGGTCCATGGTGACCAGCTCTTCCAGGATTGGCAGGGTCTGGGTCAGTGGCAGTTCCTGGGAGGTGATGCGGCGGGCGTAACGGTGCGACTTGATGATGTCGGTTTCCGTTGGGTTCTTCAGCAGGCGGCCGAAGATGGAGGTGACGACATCGGAGTCGCGGCGCAGCTGTCCCAACAGTGGAATCATCTTCTGTGCCAGCGTGATGCGTTCGTTCCAGTCATTGGTGATGGTTGGCTCAGTCGCCGTCATGAATCCTCCACGGGGGTATTAATTAAGAAAATTCTGGGTTCTATCTAAATTAACCCACAGTGAAACAAAATGAGTCATAAGCCCCCGGTAGCGGGGGTTATGGTTCAGATTGGGATGGGGTCAAATCACCAACTAACCTGGTGTTCTATGACCACCCTTGCCGCAGAAGCTGACCGCCGCCGCACATTCGCCGTTATTGCCCACCCGGACGCTGGTAAATCCACGCTGACGGAAGCATTAGCGCTGCATGCGCACGTTATTTCAGAGGCAGGCGCGACCCACGGTAAGGCCGGCCGAAAGGCCACTGTCTCGGACTGGATGGAGATGGAAAAGGACCGCGGCATTTCGATTGCCTCCTCCGCGCTGCAGTTCGAATACGCCCCGGAAGGTCACGAGGGTGAGCCGTTCATGATTAACCTCGTGGACACCCCCGGCCACGCCGACTTCTCCGAGGACACCTACCGTGTGCTCACCGCAGTCGACGCGGCAGTGATGCTGGTGGACGCCGCCAAGGGCCTGGAACCGCAGACATTGAAGCTGTTCCGCGTCTGTAAGGCCCGCGGGTTGCCAATTGTTACGGTGATCAACAAGTGGGACCGCCCTGGGCGTTCGCCATTGGAGCTTGTTGACGAAATCGTCAACGAAATTGGGCTGCAGCCCACTCCCCTGTTCTGGCCGGTCGGTGATGCTGGTGATTTCCGCGGCTTGGCCCGACTAACCACCGAGGGCGAAGTGGCGGAGTACATTCACTTCACTCGTACCGCCGGTGGCGCCACCATTGCGCCGGAGGAGCACTACTCCCCAGATGAGGCGCTGGCAAAGGAAGAGGACGCATGGGAAACGGCCGCGGAAGAAGCTGAATTGCTGGCCATGGACGGCGCGGTCCACGACCAGGAGCTGTTCCTGTCCTGCACTACTTCCCCGATGATTTTCGCCTCTGCCATGCTGAACTTTGGTGTCCACCAGATTCTGGATACGCTCTGCGCACTCGCACCGTCGCCGAATGGCCGCGACTCCGACCCGAAGGTGCTCGCCGCTCAGTCCGGTTCCCAAGAAGCCATTGTCGAACGGCGCGACCCAACCGACGAGTTCTCCGGTGTCGTGTTTAAGGTGCAGGCCGGTATGGATAAAAACCACCGTGACACCTTGGCGTTTATGCGCATTGTGTCGGGTGAATTCGACCGCGGCATGCAAGTCAACCATGCGCAGTCTGGCCGCAGCTTTTCCACCAAGTACGCCCTGACCGTCTTCGGCCGCACCCGGTCAACGGTGGAGACTGCCTTCCCAGGTGACATTGTTGGTTTGGTCAACGCTGGCTCGTTGGCACCAGGCGATACGATTTACTCCGGCAAAAAGGTGCAGTTCAAGCCAATGCCACAGTTCGCGCCGGAGCATTTCCGCACGTTGCGCGCAAAATCGCTGGGCAAGTACAAGCAGTTCCGAAAGGCACTGGAGCAGCTTGATGCTGAGGGCGTGGTGCAGATTCTGAAGAATGATGCCCGCGGTGAAGCCAACCCAGTCATGGCGGCCGTTGGCCCGATGCAGTTCGAAGTGATGCAGGCCCGCATGGAAAACGAATTCAATGTGGAGACGGTCACCGAGTCGGTGCCATATTCGGTGGCCCGGCGTACCGATGCAGATACTGCCCCAGAGCTGGCAAAACAGCGCGGCGTGGAAATTTTCACCCGCACCGACGGCGAGCTAATTGCACTGTTTGGTGACAAGTGGCGCCTGCAGTTCATTGAGAAGGAACACCCAGAGTTCGTACTGGAAGCACTTGTGGCGGATTAGACCCAGTGAATTAGGCCGAATAGACGGCAAACCCGAAAACGTAAACGGCATTAGCCTGGGAGTGTGGATACCAAAGACACATTCCCAACGTTGCCCGCCGACGTCCGTCTCGTCGTCACCGACATGGACGGTTCGCTCCTTGACGAAAACCACCAGATCCCGGACGATTTTTGGCCGCTTCTGGACACCTTTTTGGCGCAGAATATTGCCTTCGCGCCGGCGTCTGGACGTCAATATGCCACCTTGGCGGACCAATTTGAAACCGTAGCGGACCGCATTGCGGTGATCGCTGAAAACGGCAGCGTGGTCGTGGATCATGGTGAGCTGGTCTCGGCTATCGCTATTGACGCTGGAGCTGTCACCGAGGTAATCCGCGCGGTGCGTGCCGCTGGCGACGATGGCCTCAACGTGGGTGTGGTGCTGTGCGGCCTGCGTACCGCCTATATCGAGCGCACCGATGAGCTGTTCAAAGAAGAAGCCACACGCTACTACCACGCCTTGGAAGAGGTCGATGACCTGCTGGATGTGGTGACGGGATCCGAGGACAAGTTCGTCAAAATTGCGATTTTCGACTTTGACGATGCCGAGAATTCAATCGCGCCGCGCCTGGCGAAATCCGCCAGCCAACTAAAGGTCGTGGTGTCGGGCGCGCACTGGGTTGACGTGATGGATCCGGCAGCCAACAAGGGCATTGCGCTGCGCAATCTGCAGGAGTCTTTGGGGGTGACACCAGCGCAGACAGTGGTGTTTGGCGACTACCTCAATGACTTGGAACTGTTCGAGTATTCCGAGTTGTCCTTTGCGATGGACAACGCACACCCATTGGTGAAAGAGCGCGCCCGTTTTTTGGCGCCAGCAAATTCGGAGCAAGGCGCGTTGCAGGTCTTGCGACGGCTAATTCCGGAATCGTCGTCGGAGTAAAACAACCCCAATTCAGACCGCTTGGTCTATTTTTACAGACCGCTTTGTCTATTAATTGCAGTTTGGCCTAAATTGCCACCCAGCAGATTTACACTTTTGGGCTGCAAAGCACTTGCTAGACTAAGCGGTCTACTGTTGCATGGTCTCCAACGTAATCACACGAACCAAGGAGCAACCATGAGCCAGATTCACGCCACTGTCGCGGGCGTCCCCCGCATTGGCCCGAACCGCGAACTGAAGAAAGCCCTCGAAAGCTACTGGAAGGAAAAGGCCACCGGCCGCGAGCTGTCCACCACCGCTCTGCGCCTGGTCAACGACTACTCCGACCAGCTTTCTGCCGCCGGCATCGACAGCGTGCCAACCCTCGGCCGCAGCTACTACGACGCCGTCCTAGACACCTCCGCACTATTCAACGTCCTGCCAGAGCGCGTCCAGAACATCGCAGACCATGCCAACGACGGCCTGCCCTGTTACATCGATCGTCTGTTTGCCACCGCCCGCGGCACCGCCGACATCCCAGCCTCCGCAATGACCAAGTGGTTCGACACCAACTACCACTACCTGGTGCCAGAGCTTAACCAGGACACCGACTTCCGCGTTGACGATGCCTCCCTGCTGTCCGACCTGCAGAGCCAGACCGTGCGCGGCGACAAAATCCGCCCAGTATTCGTCGGCCCACTGACCTACCTCGCATTGGCAAAGACCACCGACGGTTCCGATGCCCTGGAATTGTTGGAGAAGCTTTTCGACGCATACGGCCGCGTGCTGACGCACTTGGCCAAACTCGATATCGATTGGGTGCAGTTCGACGAGCCATACTTGGTCACCGACATTGCCGACAACGATAAAGACCGTGCCGAACTGCTGGCTCGCACCCGCGCTGGCTACCGCAAGCTGGTCAACACCTTGACCGCCGTCGGCGGCGAACAGCCAATCAAGCTGCTGCTCCAGACCTACTACGGCGACGGTGACACAGCCATTAACGCCCTGTCCGGAATCGGTATTTCCGCCTTCGGTGTCGACCTCGTCACTGGCCGTCAGGCAGAACTCGGTCAGCACCAGGATGCCGAACTGTTGCTTTCCTGGACTGGCGAAGAGCAGCTGCTCGCCGGTGTTGTCGACGGCCGCAATATTTGGCGCACTGACCTAGCGGCAGCCCTGGCAACCCTGCGTTCGCTCGCCCAGCGTGGCCCAGTTGGCGTATCCACCTCCTGCTCCCTGCTGCATGTGCCATACACCTTGGAAGGTGAAACCACCCTCGACGATGACCCAGAGCTGAAGTCCTGGTTGGCTTTTGGCTCCGAAAAGATTGCCGAGGTGGCGGTACTGTCCCGCCTGCTGCGCAACGAAGCAACTGAAGCAGACTACGCCGCATTCGAAGCAGCTGTGCAGGCTGTGACCTCCCGCCGGGAATCCCAGCGCACTCACAACAGCTTGGTGCGTGACCGGACCGCTGGCATCACCGATGCCGATCGCCGCCGCTCCCCATTTGCGCAGCGTGCCGCCGCACAGGCGGAGCACATCGAGCTGCCACCACTGCCAACCACCACCATTGGTTCTTTCCCACAGACCGACGAAATTCGCCGGGCTCGTGCCCAACACCGCGTAGGTGAACTGACCGAAGCACAGTACACCGAGGCGATGAAGAATGAAATCAAGCTGGTTGTGGAAAAGCAGGAAGAAATCGGCCTTGACGTCCTGGTCCATGGTGAACCAGAACGCAACGACATGGTCCAGTACTTCTCTGAACAGCTGGAAGGCTACCACTCCACCCAATACGGCTGGGTGCAGTCGTACGGCTCGCGCTGCGTGCGACCACCAATCCTGTACGGAGATGTTCACCGCCCACAGCCACTGACCACCGACTGGTTCGCCTACGCACAGTCCCTGACCAACAAGCCAGTCAAGGGCATGCTCACCGGTCCAGTCACTATGCTCGCTTGGGCATTCGTCCGTGACGACCAGCCACTGGGCACCACTGCCGACCAGGTAGCGCTGGCATTGCGCGATGAAATCGACGACTTGGTCGCCGCGGGCGCGCAGATCATCCAGGTCGACGAGCCAGCTATCCGCGAGCTGCTGCCACTGCAGAAGATTCAGCAGCCGGCCTACCTGGAGTGGGCCGTCGGGTCCTTCCGCCTGGCAACTTCCGGCGCGGCCGACGAGACTCAGGTGCACACCCACATGTGCTACTCCCAGTTCAATGAACTGATCGGTACCGTCAGCGAACTCGACGCCGACGTGACCTCCATCGAAGCTGCTCGAGCCGGCATGGGCGTGCTAGCCGCGCTGCGTGACCACGGCTTCGAACTCGGGGTGGGCCCGGGCGTCTGGGATATTCACTCGCCACGCATTCCGTCGCAAAGCGAAGTGGACGGCCTGGTGCAGTCCGCGCTGGATTCGGTACCACCAACCCAGCTGTGGCTGAACCCAGACTGTGGTCTGAAGACCCGTGGCTGGGTCGAGACCGAAGCATCGCTGAAGGTACTGGTGCAGGCAGCCCACACCGCCCGCGAAAAGGTAGCGGAAAACGCCGCCGCCCCAGCGCTGGTGCACTAATTAGCCAGATTCGCAGGTGTCCGTAGACTGGTGTTGTGGTTTTTGGATCAGATAACTCACGCCAGTCACGGATTTCCGCAGCGGAAACTCAAGCACGGATGATTTTGGAGTCCGTGCTCAGCCGCGAAGAAGCAGTACGAACCGGCACGGTCACCGACGACGTGGACCCGTGGACAATGCGTTTTATTGTCGACGACACCGTCAATACCGTGCCGATTTCCCATTGGCGCTCAGAATCTGCTCGAGCCCGTCAACTGCTGCGCCGCTGGACAATTCAATCGACGTACCGCGAACGTACTCGTGATGTAGAACGCCGCATCGATGCCATGCTGCTGCTGGCAGAATCCCTCGAAATGACTTGGGATGCGGCTGCGGAATCCTCGGAAGTGCTCGCTATTGAAGCCAACCGTGATGCCGACGCTTTTGAAAAGAAAAAGCAAGCTCTGGCTGAAGAACAAGCCAACGAGGCACTGCGCGAAGCCGCCAAACTGCAAAAGAAAATGCGGCGCCAGGACCAACTTGATGCAGCTAAACGCACTACCGGGGAAGTTGCCGATATCGCTCGACGTTTTACCAGCACCAAAGCAAAACAACTGTGGAAACGCATCGGTAAATAGATCGGTAAATAGGCTGACACGAGCGCCCACAGTTCAGGTCGGACGGCACACTTACTCTGCAGGGCTGCGAACTAGCCGCTACTGTTGCCGGTAAACATCCGGAGGGGGATGGCAGCCAATGGGGGTTGCTGCCAAAGATGTGCCCTTCGGCAGTCTCGAAAGGCGCTGCCGTGTCCATTTCTATTCCAAACCAACCAATCAGAACCGCACCACCAGTACATTCCACAGCCACAGCGCAAGCAGTAGCACCAGTACTGACACCAGTAGACCTGTCACCGACGAAACCGCGAAACAACCGCGCAAAAGCTGAAACCACGACAGCCCCGCCCACCACCGCCGAGGTATTCCCTACTGGCCACAGCGCGCCGCAAGCGACCGGCATCGGGCAGCTGGCCGACGCATTGCAACCTAAAATCACACCAAAAAGCGGCTGGCGCAGCATCGTGTATCGCAGCACCGGCGGCCGGATTAATCCAGGCGAGAGTAAGAAGCAGCAACGCCAGCGAGATATTTACCAGCGCATTCGCCAACACATCTCCGGCGACTATCGCGTAGCCGTCCTCAGCTTGAAAGGTGGTGTCGGAAAAACCACCACCACGTTCGGTCTCGGCGCTACCTTCGCCACCTTGCGCGGTGACCGCGTCATTGCCATTGACGCGAACCCAGATTTCGGAACGCTCGCACAGCGTCTTGGCAGCGCGGTAGCCAACCCCGCCAATCCCACTGTCCGCGACCTCTTAAGCGCGGACGATACCAGCAGGTATCCGCAGGTTCGAGCATTCACTTCCCAAGATGCAACGCGACTGGAGGTCCTCGCCAGTGAGCAAGACCCCAGCACAGCCCAAGCGTTCAACGCTGCCGACTACGCTCAAGCCATGGGGATAGTCCGCCATCACTACAACCTCATCCTCACCGACTGCGGCACTGGGCTGATGCATTCTGCGATGACTGGTGTTTTGGAACTGGCGAACTGTCTTGTGCTTGTTACTACCCCATCCCTTGATGGCGCGAACAGTGCGTGGGCCACGCTGGACTGGCTAGCAGCCCACGGGCATGCCGGTCTGGTCAGCCAAACAGTCGTCGTGGTCAACCACCTGCGCGCCAAAGATGAGCTCACCGATGCGCAAGTCCATGACGTTTTCGGGCAGCGCTGCCGAGCGGTGGTTCCGGTGCCATTTGATCCGCACCTTGCCCGAGGCGCCGAAATTGATTTAGCCGCAATGAAACCCGCAACGCAAGAAGCTTACCGGCAGCTCGCGGCTTACGTCGCGGATGATTTCGCACAGCCTTCTGGCCGCCGCCACCGCATGGCCTAACCCACGCTAGCTAGGGTGGGCCGCTTTGCCTGGGCCAATTATCCCGCAGCTAGTACCACGTCAGCGCTGCCCGGTACGGTTCTACGTCCACATCAGCGGTGCGCGCTGGTTCGAATTTCGCATCCTGAGTTTTATCGACCAAGACTGCGCGAACGCCTTCAGCGAAATTCGGCTCCTCGCGGAGCACCTTCCCGAGGTCATATTCATTGTTAATGCCCGCTTGCACATCTGGTGCATTCCGGTTCGCTCGGTACAGCTCGGCAATAGCTACCAGTGATGCTGGCGAAGCATTCGCCGTCAGCTCCTTGACAGCCGCAGCAAACTCCGGGTTCGTCTCCGGCGCGGCTAACTCCTGTTCCATTTCCGCCCAAGTATCCCGGCTAAACACCCGCGAAATATCCGCAATGTGCTGCTCTAAAAACCCGGTCTCTGCTGGTGGCTCGGCTGCCCACTGCCCGAGTGCGGCAGCCACTCCGTCGGCCCCGATTCCGTCAATAAGCCCCGACATATGGTCGGAAGGAACGAAATGCGTAGCGATACCGCAATACAGTGCGTCAGCAAGTTTGGCGCGGAAGCCGGTGATGCCCATGAATGTGGCGATTTCTGGGGCTGGGCGGCCGATAGTGCCAACGACCCGCTGCGCTGCCCAAGTCACACCAACATCGGGCACAAATCCGATAGCAGCCTCCGGCATCGACGCCCAAGCTTTCTCCGAGTAGATGCGGTACTGAGCGTGCAGAGACAGCCCCATACCGCCACCCATATTAATGCCGTCGACCAGCGCAACAATCGGCTTCGGATAGGTAGCAATGGCGGCGTCCATCCGATACTCCTCGAGGAAGAACTGCTCCGCCAAATCATGGCGTCCAGCCTGCTGGGCCTCGCGGATAGCGCGCACATCCCCGCCGGCACAAAATGCCTTCGGAGATGCCGATGCAATCACAACTTGGTGAATTGCAGGATCATCGCGCCACTGGTCCAGCGCCGCTTCAATTGCCAAGCACATGGCCTGGTTCAAGGAGTTCAGTGCCTTCGGCCGGTTGAGGGTGATGACCCCCGCCCCGCCGACCGTAGACACAATAACGTCAGGAGTAACCGTCGAATCGCTCATGCCACGAGTGTGACACAAGTTTTAGCGACAAAAACAGGTTTTACCCGTTTTTAGCTACTTCTTCTTGTCCTTCTTGCCGGACTTCTTCGCCGACTTACCGGACTTTTCCGACTTGGCCTTCTTCGCCTTGTCAGCTTCGTCGGCTTCCTTCAGCGCCTTTTCATCCGCCTTCGACTGCTTCTTCGCAGCCTTAGCCGCAGCTTTGGCCTTCTTGCGTTCCTCTTCCTCCGTCACCAATTTCGCGGCAACATCAGGCACATAGTGGAACTCAGTGCGCGGCGGGCGGACATAGTTGCTATCCGACTCTGGGCGCTGCGGAATCTCCGGCAGCTCACGCTCAATCTTCTCGTACGGAATGGTCGACAGCAGATGATTGATGACGTTAATCCGAGAGCGCTTCTTGTCTTCCGATTCCACGGTGTACCACGGCGCGGTTGGGATGTCGGTGTGGATGAACATTTCATCCTTCGCGCGGGAGTAGTCCTCCCACCGGGTGATGGACTGCAGGTCCATATCCGACAGCTTCCAGCGACGTAGCGGATCCTCCAGGCGGGATTCGAAGCGGCGGACTTGCTCTTCATCCGAAACGCTGAACCAGTATTTGCGCAGCATGATGCCGTCTTCAACCAGTAGGCGTTCAAAGATTGGGGCTTGGTGCAGGAAGCGGCGGTACTCCTGGGAGGTGCAGAAGCCCATGACACGTTCCACACCGGCGCGGTTGTACCAGGAGCGGTCAAAGATGACGATTTCTCCGGCGGTTGGCAGGCGCTCGACATAGCGCTGGAAGTACCACTGGCCGCGTTCCCGAGAGTTCGGGGCTGGCAGCGCTTCAATGCGGCAGGTCCGTGGGTTGAGGTACTGGGTGATCCGTTTGATGGCGGAGCCCTTACCGGCGGCGTCGCGGCCTTCCATCACGATGACGATGCGGGCGCCGGTTTCGACTACCCATTGCTGCATCTCGACCAATTCGGCCTGGAGACGTTTCAGCTCTGCTTCGTATGCTGCTTTTGGCAATTTCGGTGGGCGGGCTGGGGTGGAATCGCTGGCACTCATACTTTCAGAGTACCTGCCCACCCTCAGGATTCGTTAACCGACTGTTAACCTTATTTTCGGACGTACAGCCGCAACGTCAATTGAGCTGTCACAGCAGCGATCAGAACGGCTGCAAGCACAATCGCCGGCGAAACCAGCCAAATATCGGCATTCTCAACCGGCGCCAACAACCGCGACTTATACAGCGAATCCAACGCCGGATCCAGCACATACTTCTTGCCGGCAAACAGGCCGCCGAGTGCCAACGCCGAACCAATCAACGCCGCAACAATAGCCTCAATTACAAACGGTGCCTGCGTAAACAGACGTGTCGCACCGACCATGCGCATAATCTGCATTTCATCGCGCCGTGAAAACGCCGCGATCTGCACCATATTTGCCACCAGCAGCACGGCAGCCAGCGCCATCAAACCAGCGAACACAAAAGTGGCATTACGTAGTGCATCCAAGTTGTCGGTTGCCCCACGCAAATCATCGACCTGGTCAATCACAGCGTTGACCTGCGGCAGATCGCGCACTGGGTCCAATGGTTCGGTATCCAGCGGGTCTTCCAACCGCACCAGCACGGCCGCGAGCATATTCTCCTCAGTGGCCTGCTCCACCATCAGCGGGTCCGTCTTTTCAAACAGTTCCACGAAGCGGTCGTAGGTCTGGGCACGCGACCGGAAAGTCACCGAATCAATGCCATCTTGGTCATTGAGGGTGTCCATCACTTCTCGACACTCGGCCGAGGAGCAGTCCGAGTCAGAAGCTGACACTTCTGGGGAAAGCTCTACCATCACTTCTACCCGGTCAAGGTAGATGTCTTTCGTCTGTTCAGTCATGGACGTCATCAGCACACCACTTGTCACCAGCCCAATGGAAATGGCAATAGTGATGACCATCGCCACGGTCATGGTGATATTGCGCCACAGCCCTTGGAAGGCTTCTTTCAGCAAGAATGCAACATTCATCTGCTTATCCCTTCCCTATCGTCCAATGCCGTAGACACCGGTGGCATCGTCGCGCACCACTTTGCCTAGTTCAAGTTCGATGACCCGGCGGCGCATCGCATCCACAGTTTCATTGTCATGTGTAGACATAATCACGGTCGTGCCGCGTCGGTTAATCCGCTCCAGCAGCGTCATGATGCCCTGCGCAGTTTCCGGGTCCAAGTTCCCGGTCGGTTCGTCAGCAAGCAAAATCAATGGGCGGTTCACATATGCCCGCGCAATGGCAACGCGCTGTTGCTCACCACCGGAAAGCTCAGCTGGCATCCGGTCAGCTTTCGCGCCGAGCCCCACCATGTCCAATACTTCTGGGACATCCCGCTTGATGACGTCATTGCGCTTGCCAATAACCTGCAACGCAAATGCCACATTGTCGAAAACGTTCTTCCGCGGCAGCAACCGGAAATCCTGGAACACGTAGCCAATCTTCTGACGAAGCTTCGGCACCTGCCCGCCTTTCAAAGCGTTGACATGCATGTCACCGATGTGAATATCGCCGCTGGTGACGTTTTCTTCCCGAATCAGCAGTTCCAGGAATGTGGATTTGCCCGAACCAGACGGGCCAATCAAGAAAACGAACTCGCCTTTGTCAATCGTTAAACTGACGCGGTCGAGTGCCGGTCGGGTTGAAGTCTCATAGGACTTGGTTACTTCATCGAAGACAATCACGGCTCCACCCTAGCGGAGTCCGCGCCGAAACCTAGCGTTGGAACTTAGTCTTCCGATTCCATTCGCCAGCGAATTCCGGCATCCAAGAATCCGTCCAAATCGCCGTCCAATACTGCTTGCGGGTTGTTGACTTCATGGCTGGTCCGCAGGTCCTTGACCATCTGGTACGGATGCAGCACATAGGAACGCATCTGGTTACCCCACGACGCATTGCCGCCGGTACCGAGCGCATCAAGTTCCGCCCGCTCCTCTTGGCGTTTACGCTCAAGCAGTTTCGCCTGCAGCACTCGCATGGCAGACGCCTTGTTCTGAATCTGCGACTTTTCGTTCTGGCAGGTCACCACAATGCCGGTTGGAATGTGAGTGAGTCGAACCGCCGAGTCCGTAGTGTTCACCGACTGGCCGCCGGGACCGGAAGAACGGTACACATCGACGCGTACATCCGCGTCTGGGATATCAATGTGGTCGGTCGATTCCACCACCGGCAGCACCTCTACCTCGGCGAAAGAGGTTTGGCGGCGGCCCTGGTTATCGAAGGGGCTGATCCGCACCAGCCGGTGGGTGCCCTGCTCCACCGACAATGTGCCGTAGGTGTATTCACCGTGCACCACGAACGTTGCCGATTTAATGCCAGCTTCTTCGGCGTAGGAGGTGTCGTAGACATCAACCTTGTGGCCATGCTTTTCTGCCCAACGGATATACATCCGCATCAGCATTTCGGCGAAGTCCGCTGCGTCAATGCCCCCGGCACCAGAGCGAATATTGATGACGGCTTCGCGTTCGTCGTATTCGCCGGACAGCATGGTGGTCACTTCAAGTTTTTCCACCTCAGACCGAACATCAGCGCGCTCCGCGTCCGCGAGGTCGTGAGCATCGCCGCCACCAGCGCCGTCTTCTTCTTCGGCCAGTTCGTACATCACTGGCAAGTCGTCGAGTCGTTGCCGCAGCGCCGTGACCTTCCGCAGTTTCGCCTGGGTGTTGGACAGTTTGCTGGTCACCTGCTGCGCATGGTCCGGGTCATCCCACAGTGTCGGATCGGCAGCTTTGGCCTCTAATTCCCGAACATTTTCCGCCAGCGCTTCCAAGTCCATGACCTTTTCAATGGTGGTCAGTGTGGAATCAAGGGCGGTGAGGTCAGCGGAAATTTCTGGATGCACGTCAACTACCCTACCGCGCTCGCAATGAACATCGATAGCCACGCTGGCACAATGGCAGCCATGAAGCACTTCTTAGAAGAGTACGCCTCCGCCCCCGACCATATTCTCGCCGCCGGATTGGTGCGCCATGCCGGAAAGATGGCTCACCGGATGCGCGCCGAAGGGCTGACCACCGACTACAAAACGTCCATTACGGATGTCGTGACCGAAGCTGACCGCGCCGCCGAGCAGTTCATCAGCACTGCCCTCCAAGAGCTACGACCTGATGACGGTCTGCTCGGTGAAGAAGGCGCCACCGCTGACTCCACCACCGGCCGCACCTGGGTCATCGATCCCGTCGATGGCACATACAATTTCACCACCGGCTCCGACTATTGGTGCAGCGCCCTCGCGCTAGCTTCCGGCCCACTCGAGGCCCCCACCGCCGTCCACCTCGGCGCGGTCTACCGCCCAGTGACCGAGACTTTGTGGTTGGGCGGGGCCGATTTCCGCACCGTCCGCAATGAGGTTCCAGTGCCTGAGCTTATTGACGTTGCGGCCGACAAGGCGAACTGTGCAACGTATTTGAACCCGAACCGTTTTCACGATGCCGAGATTGCAACACCATGGTTTTCAGCGATTTCCCAGTTCGCAACCGTGCGGATGCTGGGTTCTGCCTCGGTGGATTTGGCTGGCGTGGCCGACGGCCGGATTAACTGCTGGTTCCAGCATTCGGTGGCCAGCTGGGATTGGCTGCCTGGCCGTGCCCTAGTCGAAGGTGCCGGTGGCAGCTGCGCGCAGGTCGATGCGGGTGGCGTGACGTGGTCTATTGCTGGTGGCCCACAGGCTGTGGCAGCCGCGGTAGACGGGCTGACTGCGTAGCTGTCCCGTTGGGTTCCGGAGTTTTGTGGTGATGAGCAGTTAAGATTCACCCATGAGCAACTTTGCAGATGATTTAGCCCTTGCGTTGGAACTAGCTGAAACTGCTGACGCAATTACTATGCAGCGCTTTGAGTCTGCAGACCTGAAAGTCGACGCAAAACCAGACATGACCCCAGTGTCTGACGCAGACCTAGCTGTTGAAGAAGCGTTGCGGGAGAAACTGTCGACGGCGCGCCCAGCCGACGCCATTATCGGTGAAGAGTTCGGTGGTGAAACTGAGTTCGCTGGCCGCCAATGGGTCATCGATCCGATTGACGGTACGAAGAACTTTGTCCGCAATGTACCAGTGTGGGCCACGCTGATCGCCCTGCTGGAAGACGGAAAACCTGTCGTCGGTGTGGTCTCCGCTCCCGCGCTGTCGCGCCGCTGGTGGGCAGCCGAAGGTTCCGGTGCGTGGCGGGCATTCCAGAATCAGTCGCCACGACGTCTCGAAGTTTCCGCCGTCAATAAGCTCGGCGACAGCTCCATCGCATTGTCCTCTTTGACTGGGTGGCGTGACCGCGGTCTGCGGGACAACATCATCGCATTGACCGACGATGCGTGGCGGCTACGTGGCTACGGTGACTTCTTCTCCTACTGCCTGGTGGCAGAAGGTGCCGTGGATATTGCTGCGGAACCGGAAGTGTCCGTATGGGACTTGGCACCACTGGCCGTGCTCGTGGAAGAGGCCGGCGGCACTTTCACTTCCCTAGCCGGTGAGGCCGGTCCGCATGGCGGCGACGCTGTGGCATCGAACGGTTTGCTGCATAAAGAAGTACTGCAGCGCATCGGCGTGAACTAAGCCGAAACGCTGCAGTAAGTGCGGGCGGTAAGTCAGGCGGCCATCTGTGGCCACCGCTTACGGTCAGGATTGGTGCCGGTTATGGCAGGCGGAATCCGGCGCCAACGCCACCGGCGGCATTCATTGCGTCGAGGGTCTTCTGCCACGAACCGATGATGGTTGGGGCAAACAGTGGGCCCTGCAGCGGGGTCAAGCAGGCCGGTGGGAAGTTCGCTCCGCGTACCGCGCCCATGAGGCGACCGCCCATGAATACTGGGGCGCCGGAGTCACCCTGAGCTGCGCACATCTGGTTATTCGAGGTGGCTTGGTTAGCGGCGGTCGACCACGTTTGGCCGCAGGACCAGCCGGTTGCAATACCGTACTTACACACCTGCTCGCCGGCCTTCGGCATCCGACCGCCCTGCGAAGTTGCGCGGGCTGGGCCGTAAGAGCTGCTAATTTCGGCCTTGTCGTTCAGCAGGATCACTGAGTAGTCCAACGAACGGTTCACCTGAGCAACCTTGCCGAACACCCCGACCCCATGGGCATCCATGGAGCGGACCAAAGAACCAACGTTGCCGCAGTGACCTGCAGAAACAGCCACTTTATTACCCTGGTTGTCCACACCGGCTGCGGTGATGGTGCAGATCAATGCGTTGTCGTAGGTTACGGGGGTGCCTGGGCCGACCAGAACTTTGCCGCGGGCGGCAGCAGCATTCGCTGCAGCAGGTGCCACTGGCGAGGAGTGCATGTTGCCCGGAACACGGTTGTGGATGGTGCCGCCCTTGCCTGCTGACAGCTGCGAGAATGGGTCATTCTTCACTGGGTGCGGCTGCATCGCTGCATCGGCCTCAGCAGGTGTGAGCATGGTGCCCACCATAATTCCGGCGGCGGCTACAGCAGCGGCGACAACGCGGAAAACCGAGGACTGGGGACGAAAAGCTGCGGTACGCAGTGAAAACATCAGGGCAAACTCCGGCAAGTTGAACGGTCAAACTGGCCCCCACTTTAACGGCATTCAACGATTAAGCCGATACTAATTTTTGAACGGGGCTGAAAAAACTTCAGGGCCTCCCCCTTTCCGTTCGGAAGTGAGGGGAGGCCCGAAAAATGTATCAAGTTAGAAGTTCCGCTGGCTCATGTTGTCGCGGATCTCGCCGGTGTTCTGGGCGGTACGGATACCAGCAACGTAGAACTCCAGGCTGACGCGAGCCATGACCAAGTACAGCAAGGAAATCACGATTGCTCCGGCAAACACCATGATGAAGACCAAGAATCCCATCGCAGCGTTGGATTCGGAAGCAGCGGACGCGGCCATCGCAATCGATGCGATGACGCCACCGACGAAACCAAGGCCGATGATGATCAGGATGATGAGGTAGATGACCTTCGCGAACTTGATGGTGACGAAGTGGTTGAATTCCAGGTCGAACAAGGCTTTGAAAAAGCTGGTGTCCGACGAGCTGTTGGAATGTGCCGGGTAGTTGCCTGGCTGACCATACTGCTGGTTCTGGTCCTGCCATGGCTGCTGCGGCGGATCGCCCCACTGGCCGTAGTTGTTGTATCCGTCGCCACCTGGGTTATTAGGGGTCGTCATGGGAAGTAGCTCCTGTCGTTGCAGCTGAATTCGTGCAGATTCCCACAGAGACTAACACCGACAGCGAACCTTTACAGTCCTAGAACTTGTGTAGCGATAATGAAGTAAATGATGAGGCCAGTAGCATCACAGAATGTCGAGATGAACGGGTTAGAGAACACTGCAGGGTCCGCACCAATGGTTTTCGCCACAATTGGCATCACGGCACCCACAGTTGCCGACATGGCACAGATGGCCAGCAGCGTTGTTCCGATCACTGTGCCCACGCCAAGACCGTAGACAAACGTCGCTAAGCCAAAACCGAGGGACCCAAGGACAGCGCCGAGGGTCAAACCCACCCGCAGCTCCCGCCACATCACCTGCAAAATATCGCGGCGGTGCACATCGCCCAACGCTAACGCTCGGGTAATCGTGGTGGCGGCCTGGTTACCGGTATTACCGCCAGTGCCGGTCAGCAGCGGGATGAACAAGCTGAGCACCACAGCGGCCTCGAGCTTATCCTCGAACGCGTCCAGCACCTGAACCGTCAAAATGGCCGAAACCGCCAGCACCAACAGCCACACGATACGAGAGCGGACCACCTTCAGCAGTGGAGTCGACAGGTACGGCTGCTGCAGCGGCTCGTGGCCACCATGACGGGCCTGGTCTTCCGAATCCGCCGACTCCAGCAGCTCCTGCGCATCATCGAAGGTGAGGATGCCCACCACACGGTTCGTGTCATCGACCACGGGCAGCGCAATATAACCCAACGCGATGAACCGACGAGCGGTGTCTTCCGCATCGGCAACAACCTGCGCGGAAATCGGCTCGTCATCCATGATGCCGCGCAGCAATTCAGAATCCTGCGCACCAATGAGCCGCCGCAGCGAGGTAATCCCGACCAGCTTCTCCGTTTCGTCGACCACCGGAAGCGCATAAACCGTTTCCATTTCGGCTTCATGCTGCCGAATTTCGCTCAGCGCCTCTCCAATCGTCAGATCCTGCTGTAGCGGCCGCACCTCCGGGGACATTGTGCGGCCGACACTGCCCTTCGGGTAGCCGAGCACAATGCCGGTGACATCACGCTCAGTATCCGACAGGTGCTGCATCAGGTGACGCGCCACTTCCGCCGGCAGCTCATCGAGCAGAGCGACTCGATCGTCAGGGTCCAAGCTGTCGAAAAAGTCGAGTGTCTTTTTACTGTGGAGCGCGCCAATCAAGTCGGCCTGGTGGCGGGCGTCGAGTGCCGTGAACACTTCCACGGCGCGGGCCCGGTCCAACAGCCGGAACACCACCGCCGCACGCACCGGAGTGTTGCGTTCGACAACAGAAATGATGTCCGGGATGGAGGCTTCCTGCACCAGCTTGGCTAATTCCTCTGCGGAATCACTGCCTGGCACTTTCCCTTTGCGGAGCAATCGCTCGAGCTCACGCACTGACTGCTGCACATCCGTTTCCATCCCCAGCTCTCTTCCTTTTGCCGCTCGGCATCACTACTGCTCGGTACCGCACCACTAGG
The DNA here is from genome assembly GCF_000372445.1 of Corynebacterium ulceribovis DSM 45146. GTDB lineage: Bacteria > Actinomycetota > Actinomycetes > Mycobacteriales > Mycobacteriaceae > Corynebacterium > Corynebacterium ulceribovis. Next base: position 438,980 of record NZ_AQUY01000001.1, on the reverse strand, counting down.
CGTCGCCACCTTCGCTGAACATATCAAACTACCTGGATAACCCCGGTTTGCGAATTGATCGCACGTTATAGCTCCCATCGCACGTCATCGGGGGTCTTGTCGTCGCGCCAACCACGCCACACCGCCTGACGAACTCGATTGTCACGGGTGCGGCTAGCCAGAGCGACTTCCGCCACCAACTTCGGAGTCACCCACCACACATCGCGCTGCTCCGCCGCTGGAATATCTGGCACCGGCGGTGTTTTTCGACGCAACGGACGCAACGTGGCTTCAATATCCTCCAGCTGCTGCGCGCTAAACCCGGTACCAACCCGCCCCGCGTACTGCAAAGCACCATCCTGGTCCGGCACAGCCAACACCAACGAACCGATGCCCCCTGCTCGGCTACCTTGCCCACAATGCGCCCCAATAACAACAACTTCTTGGTGGCGCTGCGTTTTCAGTTTCCGCCAAGCATTGCCGCGTTCGCCGGACAGATACTTCGCGTCGATGCGCTTAGCTACTACGCCTTCCAGCCCCAGCTGCTTACTCGTTTCAATAGCGTCGGCCAGCGCCCCAGTGTGCGCCGGTGGAATAGCTACGGCGTCGTTTTCACGCATGGTCTCCGCAAGTATTTCCCGTCGTTGCTGGTAGGCGGTGTTCTGCAGCCCGCGGTCACCGACCCGAAGAATGTCGAACACTAGATACTTCAGCGGCGCTTCTGCCCTACCTTTCAGCACCGCTTGCAGCAGGCTAAAGTCTGGTCGGCCGCCGTCATCAAGTGCAACGATTTCACCGTCGACAATCACAGTGGTGTCCACCAGTTCCGGCAGGCTCGCTAGTTGCGGGAATTTACCGGTGTAGTCCAGCCCATTTCGACTCGCCAGCACAACGTCGGTCGGCGTTACGCCTGCGAGCAGCCGGTAGCCATCCCATTTCATTTCAAACGCCCACTTTTCACCGCTGTGCTCGCTGCGACGGATTTCCGCTGTTGTGCCGATGGTTGCCAGCATTGGTGCAGGTAGGTCGGATAGTTGCAGCTTTGTTTCCCGCTGCGCGGGCTGGTGCGTGGTCTGCTGGGTAGCCTCCGGTTGTTCCTTCATATATTTCAGCAGCCAGTTGTCATCGGCGCCCATTCCTTTCGTATGGATGAGCGCATATCGCCGCGGCACCCCACCTAGTCCGCCGTCGGGTTGCCCATGGAGTACGGCAATGATTTCCTTGCCGTCGCGCCATTTCTCCAGCTCATAGATGCCCGAATCCCAAATCTTGACGTCCCCAGCGCCGTATTGCCCTTTCGGGATGGTTCCGGCAAAGGTGCCGTATTCAAGCGGATGGTCTTCTGTGGGCACCGCGAGCCGATTTTCTGACGGGTCCAGCGGTGGCCCTTTCGGCACCGCCCAGCTCACCAGCACCCCGTTGTGCTCTAGTCGAAAGTCCCAGTGCAGGCGGCGAGCATGGTGTTCTTGAATCACAAAGCTGGGCAGGTGGTCACCGTCGGCATTATTTGTGCTTATTGACGTTGATTCTGCCCCTGCTTCCGGAATCGGCTCGGAAGTTTTTTGTGGGTTCCGCATCGACCGATATCTGGATAGGCGGTCTTCCGCGAGCGGTGCGATGGGATTCACCCGTCTGCTAGCCGTTCGAGAACTTCGCGGTAATCCAACTGGTGTACGGACTTGTCGGAGAGTTCATCCCAGCTGCGTGGAGCTGCCACGGTCGGGTGGGTTCGCCCGCGCAAAGAATACGGTGCGACGGTGGTTTTGGCGCCATTGTTCTGGCTCCAGTCAATAAAGACTTTGCCCTGTCGTTCTGACTTCTTCATGACGGACACCACTTGTTTTGGGTGTTCCTGTTCTAGGGCTTTGGCTAGTTCATGTGCAACCTTGGTGACGTCATCGGAGCTATGGGTGCCGTCGAGAGCGGCATAGAGATGGATGCCTTTAGAGCCAGACGTCACCGGAATGGTTGGCATCCCCATGCCACTGAGAATCTCGCGGCACCAGCTAGCTACTTCCGCACATTCGATCAGTCCGACACCTTCGCCCGGGTCGAGGTCCAGTACTAAACGGTCGGGGTTTCCGATATGCCCTGCAGAATCAAAGCGCCATTGCGGTGTATGCAGCTCCAAGGCTGCCATTTGACCAAACCAAGCCAGTACTCCAGGTCCGTCGATTAGCGGGTAGGTATTAGTGCCAGATTAGTGGTTAATCTGCTCGGTCGGGATCCATTCTGGCGCGCCGTCTTCCAAATTTTTGGTGAAGAACACCTGCCCAGGCTCCGCTACTGTTCCGACCCCGTTGACCCAGCGTTTTCTGGTGACTGGCCGTCTGGAAACCTGCGGAATGAGGACATCCGCGACGCGCAGGTAGTAGTCAATGACGTCGGCTTTCGTTGTGCCGGTTTCCGGGTAAAACACCTTGTCTAGATTGCTGATTGAAAGCTTATGTCCGTCGACTTGGAATTCTTTCCGACTCCGCGGCATGACATGTCCTTCCTCTATACAGTCGATAGTATGCGAGCTGTTTGGAGCGGTGCTATCACTTTTGGTCTAGTCAATGTGCCGGTGAAGGCGTATAGCGCAACCACCGACCACGATGTGTCGCTGCATCAAGTCCACGACAAAGACGGCGGCCGAATTCGGTATGAACGCCATTGCGAGGTGTGCGGCGAAAAAGTCGACTACAAGCACATTGACAAGGCGTATGAGGCTGGCGAAAAGACGGTAGTCCTCAGCAATGAGGAGTTGGATTCCTTCCCGGCTTCTGAGGACAGCGAAATTGAAGTGGTGCAGTTTGTGCCCGCCGACCAGGTAGACCCGATGATGTTTGAGCGCAGCTATTACCTCGAGCCGGAAGGTAAGTCGCCGAAATCTTATCTGCTGCTGCGGCAAACATTGGAAGATTCTGACCGCATGGCGATTGTCACTTTTTCAATGCGCCACAAAACTCGGCTCGGCGCGCTGCGGGTACACGGCAAAGTCCTCGTGCTGCAGGGACTATTGTGGGCAGATGAACTGCGCACGGTGGATTTTAAAGGCACCAAATCGCGGGCGAAAATTGGCGATAAAGAACTGGAATTGGCAGCTGCTTTGGTGAAGCAGTTTGAATCCGACTTCACCCCAGAAGATTTCACCGATGACTATCAAGTTGAACTCCGCAAACTTATTGACGCCAAGCTGGAGGCTGGTGAATCAGTAGATACGGACGCCACGTTTGGCAAGGAGTCCGAAGAGGAAGCCGCTGATGATGACAACGTTGTCGATTTGATGTCGGCACTGAAAGCATCATTGGACCGAAAGAAGAAAGCATAGGCGACGAAGCGATGCACACAGTTTTAGGCGCAAACGGTCAGATTGCGCAAGAAATCGCCAAAGAACTGCATAAACATTTCACGACCGACATTCGCATGGTGAGCCGCACCCCGTCACAAGTCAATGACACCGACGAACTCGTCTCCGCAGATCTGCTCATTCCCGAGCAAGCCGACCGCGCTATTGAAGGCAGTGAGATCGTCTATTTTGCGGTTGGTCTTCCCATGAATTCGCAGCTGTGGGAACAGCGCTTTCCGACCATGCTGCGCAATGTCATTTCTGCGTGCAAAAAGCACCACGCGAAGCTGGTGTATTTCGATAACACCTATATGTATCCAGGCACGGCAACGCCACAAATGGAAAACACGCTCTTTGCCCCCAACGGCCGGAAGGGGAAAGTGCGGACAGAATTAACTCGCATGATTTTGGCCGAAATGGAAGGCGATGACCTAGACGTTGTCATTTGCCGGGCTCCAGAATTTTACGGCCCTGACAAAACTCAGAGCATCAGTAATTCGCTGTTCTTTCACCGCATTCGCGACAGCAAGATTGCATTTGTGCCGGTAAATAGTGCTGCTCGTCGCAGTCTTATCTGGACGCCAGATGCAGGCCGCGCCACCGCACTCATTGGCAATACCCCAGACGCGTTCAACCAGACATGGCACCTGCCGGTGGACCCAACACGGCTGCCGTACCGGCAAATGGCCCAAGTCGCGACCGCCGCACTGGGCCGCAAGGCAAGGTATGTCACCGTGCCGCGATTCGTTTTTGCCATCGCCAAACGCTTGAACCCGCAGCTCGCGGAATTGTGGGAGCTACTTCCCCGCTACCGCCAAGACAACATTTTCGTCAGCCGAAAATTCGAGCAGCGGTTCCCAGACTTTCAGGTCACCTCATTTGAGAAAGGCATCACAGAGCTAGTGACTGCATCCACCCCGCAGTCCTAGACTCGGCTTATGCCCACAAAGCAACGGTCACAGCAAAAGCCAACTCAACAGTCACAGCGGCGCCCAAAGCGGCGGCTTCCCGGCTGGGTATCCAACCAGCATGGCGCGTGGGCGATGGTCATCGTCCCACCGATTGTTGCGCTGACCTTAGCGCCGTCGTGGACCGGCGCGCTACTGGCTTTGACGTGGTGGTTCGGCTACTTCTTTTTCTTCGCCGCCAGCGTGTGGATGCGTGCGCGATTTCGCCGCAAGCACCTACCGCCGGTGGCCACATACGGCGCTATCACTGCAGTTCTCGGCATCGGCACACTGTTTGCTGACTGGACGCTGCTGCGCTGGCTGCCGCTTTACGCCCCGCTGATTGCCATCGCCGTGTACGAGACGTGGCGCCGCCGACCTCGTTCTCTGCTCTCCGGCCTATCCACGGTGCTCGCCGCAAACCTGATTCTGCCCACGATTGTGTCCGCCTCCGAGCCGCTGACCAGCACAGGGTGGGCCACGACCGCGGTGCTCGCGGCCTTTTTCGTCGGCACGCTCCCCTACGTCAAAACCCTCATCCGGGAACGCGGCAGCAAGGCGTGGGTCACCGGCTCAGTTGCGTTCCACGCCGCGGCCCTCGTCCTAGTGTGCTTATTGACGTTTTGGGGCCTGGCACATTGGCTGACCATCCCAACTTTTGCGGTGCTTCTGGTTCGGGCGTGGGGCATGCCGTGGTACGCGGCACGCAATAACATGCGCTGGAGCCCGCAAACTGTCGGGATGTTCGAAGGTGTCTTTACTGCGTTGGTGGCAGTTACTGCGCTGTTAACACCACTAGGGTGACAACCGCCGGACCTTCGTCAGCAAGCAATGAATGCACGTTGCCGGCATCGACATGCACTGCGGTGCCTGGCTTAATCTCCATCGTCTTCCCGCCGGCGGTGAATTTGATGGTGCCGGACTGTGCCAAGACCAGAATTGGGGCCGGTGCGTGGTGGTCATCCATCAAATCGCCGTTGCGGAAGGACAGTCGGATAACGGTGGCGTGGTCGAGTTTTTCTTGGAGGCGTACCTCGGGAACTGGTCGGCCTTCGCCCTCTGGTGTCGAGTTCGGGGCGTTCAGTTCAGTGAGGTAAGTCCAGCCGTCACCGGCGGAATTGTAGGACTGTTTTGGGTGTGGGGCTGGGTGCGGATGTTCGATGCTCATACCTCCATTGTGCTGGTATTTCTGCTTTCAGCCACCCTGTCAGCCGAGTTGGCATAGAAGTATAAATTCAGCTGGGTGTTGCTTAACTCCAGTAGCGGTCCCAGGAAGACATTTTGGCGCAGGTCATTATTCTGGCGGCATTCATTCCACCAATTATCGACATGGGCGGAAACGCTGGCAGTCAGTCCGCAACCCTGGTGCTGCGGGCCATGGCTCTCGGCCAAGTCCGAGTGACATGGCGCGAAATTGGTGCCGTCATTGCCCGAGAATTACCCGTCGGTGTCGCAATCGCGGTGACGGTATCGGTGCTGGAAGTGGCCTTAGCATCAATGACAAAACACTCTGCACTATTCTCCGACAGCACGGAGACGGGTGTTCGTGTGCTGATCGTCGTGGGCCTGAGCATGATGATTTGCACAGTTCTCGGCGCACTCATCGGCGCACTATTGCCATTCCTTGCAAAGAAAATTGGGGCGGACCCAGCAACACTGAGCTCGCCCCTCATCACCTCGATTATGGATATCACCGGGGTGCTGATCTACTTCGGATTGGCAATGATCTTCCTCGGCCACTTGCTCGTTAGCTAGCGGCCGGAGCTAGCGGCGTCGAACGACGAAACCCTCCAGACACAATGTCTGGAGGGTTTCTCTTAGTAGCGGGGGCAGGATTCGAACCTACGACCTCTGGGTTATGAGCCCAGCGAGCTACCGAGCTGCTCCACCCCGCGACGGGTACCTGTACACCATAACGCTCACCAACTTACATTGCAAATCAGTGAACTCAAGATGAACAAGAGTTTGCTAGCTTTCGGAGATTATCTCCGTGCCAACGAGAGATAACCTTAGCCGCTTACCCACCCTGGTAGTCAACTCAGCTGGTCACAGCCAGTTTTTCACCAGGGTCAGCAAACGAATCACCTCAGCACACTACTTGTTTTCCAGGTCCTGGTATTCCTTGACGGCCTTGTCCAGCTCGTCCAAGGCCGAACCTTGGTCCGCATAGCTACCACCGTCTTGTGCGTCCTTGAACTTCTTCAAAGCACCATCAATCTTCTTTACGGCAGCGTCGCGGTCGGCCTGGGAGACATCCTTCTTCGGCTGCTCCGCTTCCGGCTTAGCAGCATCCTTCGCCTCATCTGCCTTAGCCTTGTCATCCTTCGGCTTCTCACCCTCCGCAGCAGCATCTTCTTCAGATGCCGCGCCGGTGGTGGCAGCTGGGTCAATACCCACCTGCTGCAGCGCCTCAGCGATTGTTGGCGCGTAGCCAACCTTGCCGTCGTAGCTCACCAACACACGCAGCAGCTTCGGGAATGCAGACTTCTGGTCCTTGCGCTGGCTAAACAGCGGTTCCGCGTACAAAATCTTTCCGTCTCCGACCGGCAACGTCAACAAGTTCCCGTACTTCAACTGGTTCGAACCCGACCACAGCGACTGGTCGCGGGCAATCTGGTCCGAGGACATCATGGTGTCCTGCGCCTGCTTAGGGCCAAGCGTTTGGGTGTTAGTCGGCAGCGCACGCACCGTAATCTGGCCGTAGTTATCTGGGTCCGACGACACCGACATGTGCGCCGACAGGAACTCACGGTTCAGACCACGGAAAGACGTAATCAGCTGGAATGATGGCTTGCCGGTCTTCGGGTCTGCAGCCATGACGTAGTACGGCGGCTGGTTCTTGTCATTCAAGCCTTCCGCTGCAGTTGGGTCCTTTGGCACCGACCAGAACGCATCGTTGGTGAAGAACACACCTGGGTCCGACACGTGGTAGCGCGACATCAACTCACGCTGCACCTTGAACAGGTCCTCTGGGTAACGCAGGTGCTTTTGCAGCTCACCAGAAATCTCCGACTTCGGCTTCACCGCATCTGGGTACACCTTCTGCCAGGCCTTGAGCACAGGGTCCTGCTCATCGAAAGCAAACAACTCAACGGTGCCGTCATAGGCATCCACTGTCGCCTTCACAGAGTTACGGATGTAGCTAACTTCATTAGTCGGCAGCTGGGCCTGCGTGCCATCTGGGTTCAGCGAGTCCTCAATGGTGTCCTGCAGTGAAGTGCGCTGTGCATATGGCATATCCCGCAGGGTGGTGTAACCGTCAACAACCCACTTAATCCGGCCATCAACCACTGTCGGGTAGGTCTTCGAATCCAACGTCAACCACGGCGCCACCTTCTGCACACGGTTCCGTGGGTCACGGTCGAAGATAATCTTCGACTCGTTGCCAATACGGTCCGACAGCAGCAAGTTCACTTCGCCGTACTTCAGAGCAAACAGCGACTTATCCATGATGTTGCCAATGCCCACACCACCCTTACCGGTGTAGGTGTACTCCGAACCGTCAGTGTCATACTCCACTGGGGTGTTCGTATCGGTGGCACCGACAATTGCGTAGTCCGCGTTGGAGTTCGCAATCACCGGACCGTAGTAAATACGAGGCTGGTCAACCTTAATGTCCTTCAGTTCACCATTGACCTTGCCGGACTGCTTCGACTGCAGGTCCAGCACGGAATACACCGGGTAGCCACCACGGGACGAACCGACATCGACAGCAACTTCGTCGACCTTATTGGCAGGGGCTGCCACGAAACCATTGCCGTGGGTGTACACGGTGTGGCGGTTAATCCAGTCCTGCTGGTTACCGGACAACGCATTCGGGTCAATTTCACGGGCCGCAACCACAAAGTCACGTACCTCACCGTTGACCTCATAGCGGTCCATCGACAGCTGCTCCGGGAATCCGAAGAAGTTCCGCAGCTGCTGCTGCTGAGTGAAGGTCTGCGAAATGATGTCTGGGTCTAGCAGACGCACATTCGAAATCGTTGCGGCGTCATCAGCAACTTCCTTCGCAGCCTTATCCGCATCACCAGTATTGGCACCCCAGTCACGTTCAATGGTGACCTTGTCGTCATCAATGCCATAGAAGTAGCGGGTCGCGTGAATGTTGCGTTCGATGTACTCGCGTTCCTTCTCCGCGCGGTTTGGCCGCACGCTGAATTGCTCCACACCAGCTGGCCACGCCATGCCAATCACACCGATGGACAGCAGCATCGCCACTGTCGCAATGGTCGGCACACGGAGGTCCTTCAGCCAAATTGCCGCCAGGAAAGCAATAGCCACCAGCACCGCAATCACCATCAGCGCAATCTTCGCTGGCAGCAACGCGTTGATGTCTGTGTAGGAACCACCAGTGAAGGTCTGGTGACGAGTGCCCAGCAGGTCATACCGGTCCAGCCAGTAGGACACTGCCTTGAGCAGGAAGAACAATGCGGCCCAGGAAATTAGCTGGACCCGCGCTGCCTTCGTCAGGCTAGCTTTACGCTGCGTTCGAGGATCACCGGTTTGGATACCACCGAGCAGGTAGTGCGTTACCAGACCGAAGATGAAGGCGACCACGGTAAACAGCAGCAGCATGCCGACGATCATCCTCAGCACCGGCAGTTGGAATGCGTAGAATCCGTAGTCCAAGCCGAACTGTGGGTCAGATTCGCCGAAGCTTTCGCCGTTCAGGAACAGCAGAATCGACTGCCAGTTGCTTTGCCCGGCGATGCCAGCCAGGAAGAATGCCACCAGCGGCACGGAAATCAGTACTTGCCGGTAGCCCTTGTTCATGGCACGGCGGTACTGCGCTGCTGGATCATTTATCCGATTAATGTCGACAGTGTCGAATTCATCGGGGCGGGTACGCCACGCTAACCAACCTGCAAGGAAAGTCATCAGCGCAGCAACAGCGCCAATAATGATGAAGAGGATGGTGCGCGTCAGCAGGACTTTTGTGAACACCCCCCGGAAGTCCACTTCTCCGAACCATTTCCAGTCAATGATGAGGTTGACTAGGACCGGTCCGGCCAGAAAGATGAGGAAGCCGAGAGTAACTAGCGCGCTGCCCCATCGCATGGTGCGACCGCTTGGTCGTTGCGGAGCGTCAGCCGTCAAGGTCAACGAAGTCTCCTTATGTAGTTTGATTTACAACGGTGATGCCCCCACTCTACGGAGAAATTGCTTAAGAAAGGAACCGACTGTGACTTCATCTGGGTTTGCAGCAAGTAGGTACCGTGACCAGCGCAGCCTGAACCGCGCGGTCTGGGAAGCGGTGGAATTTGTCCACGCCAATGGGTGGGGTGCGCGCCCTGCCCTGTTCGCGCTGGTTCCAACGGAGCTGCTGGCCGATATTTCCGACGAATTCGGAGGTATTGACGACTCCGCCCCGCTGACGGTCATCAGTCAAGAGGAGCTGCCGGAGGGCATCGAGGCCGCCACCCCAGAACTAGGCGATTTCCTTACGCGCACCAGTTGGCCACAGGGGGTAGTCGGTGCGGTGTTGGTCCAAGAGATTCAGATTGCAGATACTGCCGACAGCGCTGCTACCTCAAGCTCGACCCGTACCGCCCGGCTGATTACCGGCGTCATTGACGACGGCCCGACCGCGACGTTCCTGCAGGTCCAGCCAACGGAGGCAGAACTCGAAGCAGCAGGTCCGTTTGCCCAGGACGATATTCAGTTGCGCGGCGGCATTGAAGAAGCCGGCGGCGCTGAACTTGCAGCCAGCGTCATCTCCGCTCTCATGGCGACTTTCAACCCCGACGAGATGCCGGAAGACTAGGCACAACTAACCTGCATAGCCCGCTAGGCACCAGGCTGTTACTGGCAGCTTGGCGCCGCAGCCAGCGACTGGTCGTCTTTCAGCGCATCGATCGCCCCGCCTAGGGTGTCCACCTTCACCAAGGTCATATCGCCAGCATCGGCGCCGCGGGCTTCGGTACAGTTCAGGGCAGGCACCAGAAAAACTTCCGCCCCAGCCGCCCGCGCTGCCGAAATTTTGTGGCTCACCCCGCCAATAGGCCCCACGTTTCCGGCCGGGTCAATAGTTCCGGTACCGGCGACAAACTTGCCGTTAGTAAGTTCCCCAGGAGAGAGCTTGTCGACGACAGCAAGCGAGAAAATCAGACCAGCCGACGGGCCACCAATATCTTGGAGCGTGTACTCCACTTTCAGGTCATTTGCTGGCTTCGGGCCTAAGACAACGCCCAAGTATGGTCGCTTCGGATCGTCAGGGAACTCAGCCAAAGTAATTTTGTGAGTTTGTTCCTTTCCGTCACGAAGCACTTGGACCTCAATGTCGTCACCTGGTGAATGGGCGCCAACTGCCTCAACCACCTCCTGGGGTGTCGCAACCTTCTTCTCCCCTACCTGGCGCACCACGTCATGCAGCTGCAACACATTTTGGGCTGGGGACTTATCGGTCACTTCCACAATCTCAACATCCAATGGGTGTTTGAGGTAGTGCAGTGCTGCGGCAGTCGCATTGAACTCAGAAGTAGTAAACGCGGTGGCGTTTTTCTCCGCGATCTCTTCCTTGGATACGTCCTGCGGGAAAACGGTCTCGGTAGGGACTAGGCGGCTATCGCGATCTAGCCATTTGCGCATGGCTTTGCCCAGCGTCAGGTTCGACCAAATCGACACCGTCGTCATGTTGAGCTGACCGCTAGTGTTATCGACCTCCGCGCCACTGATTTCAATGACCTCTTTGCCGTTGAAATCACTCAGGGTGTCGATGGTTGGGCCAGGGCCTTCAGCCACATACGGCACAGTCATGTCGATATCGGTGCCAGGAAGCGTTTCAACATTCAGTAACCCCGCGAAAACTACCAGGGGAACGATTCCGACAATAAGAGTGGCGAGACGGCGATTCGGACGGTACACGCGATAGACCCTACCGGACTTGTTCGCTATCAGCGTGCACTTGTTCATAGCAACTACCCAGAAACGATCCGTAAGGTAGAGGCCATGAGTAGTGGTGGATTTGGTTTCCAAGGCGGAAATGGTGGTCGCGATGACGACCGCGACGACAACAATCGGGACAATAACGACCCGTTTGCCGCATTTGGCTTCGGCCCGCTCTTCGGCATGGGCCCTGGCCCAGGCGGAGCAGGTGCCGGTGGACCGGGCGCTGGTGGTGCTGGCGGGCTCGGAGACATTCTGAGCCAATTCGGGCAGATGCTATCCGGATTCGGTGCATCAATGAACAACCCAGAGCCTGGCAGCCCAGTGAACTTCGCTCTCACCGAGCGCATTGCACGGCAGCAGATTGGCCGACCAGAGAAAGTCTCAGACAACACCGATCGTGCCGTCGGCGATGCGATTCGTCTCACGGAACTGTGGCTCGACGATGCTACGGTCCTGCCGGTTGGTGCGAACCGAGTCGAATCATGGAACAGCTCCATGTGGCTCGACAACACCTTGCCGACGTGGAAGCGTTTCGTGGTGCCGGTCGCCGAACGGATGAATGAAGCCTCCTTGGAGCAGCTGCCGGAGGAAGCGCGCGCCCAGATGGGTCCAATGCTGGACATGATGAACAGCATGTCCGCGATGAACTTCGGCATGCAGATTGGCCACGCCCTCGGTTCGCTAGCAAAGGACGCGGTCACCAGCTCCGATTTCGGATTGCCGCTGGCGAACACCGGCGCAGCCGCTGTCCTGCCAAGCCGGATTAACGACCTAGCTAAGCAGCTGGAAGTGCCCGCGCAGGAACTCATCATGTACCTGGCAGCCCGAGAAGCAGCGCATCAGCGACTGTTTGCCCACATTCCATGGCTGGCGGAACGACTGATTTCCTCCGTGGAGGAATACGCTGCAGGTCTGTCCATTGACTACTCCGCTATGGAGGAAGCTACTCGGGCACTGAACCTGGAGTCGATGGAAGATCCAGCGCAGCTGCAAGAAGCAATGGAGCAGCTGCAGAACATGGACATGTCGCCGCAGATCCACTCTGCGAATGTGCATGCCAAGGAACGCTTGCAAACACTGCTAGCACTGGTAGAAGGCTGGGTTGATGTCGTGGTGATGGATGCGCTGCGCGAACGCCTGCCAAAAGCCCAGGCTATTCATGAGTCGTGGGTGCGCCGACGCGCAACCGGCGGCAGCGCCGAAGAAGCTTTCGAAAAGGTCGTCGGCGTGCAACTTGGGTCGCCGCGCGTGGCCGACGCTGTCGATCTCTGGCGCCGACTGGATGATGCAGTTGGTCAGCAGCGACGCGACCAGGTCTGGGACCACCCAGACTTCATTCCTGTGGCTGCGGATCTCGATAACTCTGCTGCTTTCATCGATTCGGTGCTCGGCGGCAGTGTCGACGACGACTTCGACCCAATTGCGGAGCTACAGAAGCAGCTGGAAAAGGAAGCACGCGAAGGCGACAACCGCGAGTTCCCAAAGGGCCGCTCTAAGGACGACGAAAGCTAGTCCTCAAGCTAGGCCTGCTCAGCTGCGGCCTAATCCACCTCAGCGCTGGGGTTTTCGTGACCGAATGGGCCCCAGCGGGCAAAAGCCTCAAGGTAGCCGCGCGCATTCTCATGCCGCGGCGCTAGGCTCGCCCACTCCCAAAACTCCGGGCCATGGTGCGGGATGAAGGTATGCACCAGTTCGTGCACAATAACGTCATCAAGCACATAGGTGGGTACCTCCGCCAACCGATGCGAAATCCGAATGGTGCCCTTGTCCGTAGAGCAGCTCCCCCATCGCCGCGTCATATTCCGCACCCAGGAAATCTGTTTGAATTTCGCTCGGCCGCCGAGCACCTTCTGGTTCAGCTCTTCCGCGCGCCGACGCAGCGCCCCATTATCTAGATAAGAGTTCGCAGTTTTCGCTTTGACCTTATCTACCAGCTCCATGACCATGTCATGTTCCGTTTTCGGGTCAAGGCCAGCGGGAGCCATCACCAGAATGCGACTGCCCTCATAGCGGGCGGTCACCGTGCGGGTACGACGCTTAGAGCGCCGCACCACAATGTCCGGCCCGTAGTCGGGAAGATTTGTCGTCATGCTTACCAAGTCTACTTGTGCTGCAATAGTTGGTATGGGGGAAATTGATACAAATGCTCACCAATGGGGTTGGTCAGAGCGCAACAATCTCGTGCTTTCGCCACATTTGCCTGCACTAATCCGGCCAACCGGCGAACTGCAGTTCGGGGCGGATCCACGCACCGCACGCATTGTCCGACTACCGCGCGCCGAAGCGGCAACCGTGTCCACTAATAACCACACCACAACTGCGCCGCCGCGAGCCGTGCTGGAAGCACTGACGAACACCAGTGACCAGTCCTTGTTGGCATCATTACAGGCGCATGGCATCAGCAGCACCGACGCACAGGACCTCATTGATGAACTCGCGGCCGCAGGCGTCCTAGTTCACGCCGCTGGAACGAAGCCTCGCCGGTTCACGGTTCTCGGTGCCGGTGGGTTCGCGGTGCACATAGCTAGCCGACTGCAGGCAGCCGGGCAGCGGGTGCAGCGCCGAGCTATTGTGCGGCGCACCACCGACTGGTTGCTCAGCGCCGACCCCGCCGACGTTGGTGTTGTCATTATCGCTGGGCAACTGTGGCCAGACGGAAAGCTGCAACATGTACTGCATCTGCGGCAACTCACCCACCTGCCGGTGGGAATTCGTGATGGACACGCCGTGCTGGGACCAGTGGTACAACCCGGAAAAACTGCGTGCTTGACCTGTTTGGATACCGCCCGCACAGGTGTGGACCCGCAGTGGCCACTGTTGCGGCTGCAGCTTGCGGGTTTGCCGACCCCGGCGGCAGGCCCAGCAGTTGATATGGCTATAGCGCTGGTGGTGGCGCAGTGTGCGCCTGCTGCCGGTCAGTCACCACTGTTGCAGCGCTCGACGGTTGAGGTCAGTTGCGACCCCGTTGCGCTCAGCATGCAGCACACGCCAGTGTTTCGGCATGCGCTGTGCCCAGTGTGTTACGAAGGGTAATCCAAAAAAGCGACGTCGCGCCTGGTGCCTTCCGGCAAGTTATTGACGGTATCGCGAATGACCTGGGCCACCAGCTCGCGTGATGTGGTTCGCGGCGTCCCTTCCGGGATCGGCTCAGTGTCATCGCCAAAATACGCCTTACCTGCGGGTTCCATTGTCAACGTCCCCGGCTTCAAAATCACCCAGTCCAGGTCGGTGCTGCGCAGGTACGCATCGGCGGTTGCCTTCGCGTTGGCGTAGTGCACAAAACTATTGTCTTCGGGCACGTCGTGGTCTTTCCGCGCACCCCAGTAGCTGACCATAATATAGTTGCGCACACCTACTGCCTGCGCCGCGTCCATCGACCGGATCGCTGCTTCTTCATCAACTGCATAGGTGCGTTCTTCCGAGCCTCCCCCAGCCCCAGCCGACCAAATGACGGTATCAATGCCTTCCATCAAGTCAGCGAGGGCTTCCGCGCCCAATTCTTCGACGTCGGCTACAACTGGCACAGCCCCGGTTTGTTCCACATCGTCAACGTGGTCTGGGTTGCGAATCACCGAAAACACATGGTGACCTGCGTCAACAAGCAGTGGTTGGGCGAGGAGTGCAACCTTGCCGTGCCCGCCGATGAGCAGAATATTGCGGCCGTCGCCCTCTTCGGAAGGAATGACATTCTCCGCGAACTGCATAACCGCATCGACTTCCGAAATCCGATTTGCTGGGTCCAACGCCCCAGCATGTGAAGTTCCCATACCCCCGTGTCTACCCGCCTTCGGTGAATTCCTCCACTAACGCCAAAATCTGCGCACCATATTTCTCCGACTTCGCCGGCCCAATCCCCGGCACTTGCAACAGCGCCGCTTCATCCGCCGGTTTCGCCTCCGCAATGGCGGTGAGCACCGCATCCGAGAACACCACAAACGCCGGTTTCTGAATCGCCCGCGACTCCGCCAGCCGCCATTTCTGCAGCGCAGCAACCAATTCCGGGTCCGCCGACGATGGGCAGTCCGCGCAGCGCCCCACAATCCGCTCCGCCATAGTCTCCAGATCCGAGTCGCACAGGTCGCAGCGTCCCCGGCGCCGATTCGATTGCTTAGTGACGGTTACCGCGGCGCTTTCATCTGGTGCGATGCCATCGAGGAAACGGGACCGGTTTCGGGTCTTCCGGCCGCCGGGCTGCCGCGCCGCCGCCCACGACAATTCAAGGTGTTCACGTGCGCGGGTAACTCCGACGTAGAGCAAGCGACGCTCCTCTTCGACGGCCTCGGAATCATCACCTTTCTTCAAAGCATGCTGAATCGGCAGGTTTCCGTCAGTAAGCCCCACCAAAAACACCGCATCCCACTCCAGGCCCTTGGCGGCATGCAAACTAGCCAGGGTCACACCGTCGAACTGTGGTGGCTGTTTCGCTTCGCTGCGACGGCGCAGCTCCATCAGCAAACCGGACAGGTTCAGGCCCGGCATCTGTGTGCCTAGTTCCTCGGATAGTTCCGCCAGCGCATTCAGCGACTGCCAGCGTTCCCGGGCCTGTGCACCATCCGGTTCCTTCGCGGTGAGCCCCAGCGGAGCCAATGCCGCCCGCACTATCCGGTGTAGCTCCGCGCCGACCGCCTCCTGCGGCAGATCCGGGCGTTTCGCCACCCGCATCAGCTCACCGATAGCCTGGCGGATCTCAGCGCGGTTGTAGAAGCCTTCCCCGCCACGGACTTGATATGGAATTTTCGCGTCAGTCAGGGCCTGTTCGAAAGCGGCGGACTGGGCGTTAATGCGATACAAAATCGCGATTTCTGCTGGTCGGGTGCCCGATTCGATGAGCCGTTGGATGCTGCGGGCAGTCATCGCAGCTTCCTGGGTTTCGTCGTCATAGTTGGTGAAGATTGGCGCTGGGCCATCTGGGCGCTGGCCAATCAGCTCCAAGCGAGTGCCGGCAATCCGACCGGTGGCTTTCCCGATCACGCTGTTGGCAAGGTGCACAACCTGCGGGGTGGAGCGATAGTCGCGCTCTAGTCGCACCAGCGTGGCCTGCGGGTACTTCTTCTTGAACTGCAGCAAATACTCAGGCGTGGCGCCAGTGAAAGAGTAAATAGTCTGGTTCGCATCGCCAACGACGGTGATATTATCCCGCTCCCCCAGCCACGCGTCGAGGACTCGTTGCTGCAGCGGCGTGACGTCCTGGTACTCGTCGACCACGAAGCTTTGGTACTGCTCCCGGAACTCCTCAGCCACCGCCAACGAATTTTCCATCGCACCGGCGGTGTGCAGCAGCAGGTCATCAAAGTCCAGGAACATCCCGTCCGGAGTGTTTTTCGCCGTCTCGTAGGCGCGGTAGACCATGGCAACAGTTTCTGGGTCTACCGGCGCGGTGCGACCTGCCTTCTCAATTGCCTTCGGGTAGTACTCCGGGGTCACCAGTGATGCCTTGGCCCATTCAATTTCACCAAGGAAGTCTCGGACGGCGTCTTTTGCACTATTGGCGCCGACGTTACGGGCAGCGCGCGCGACCATACCGAATCGGTTATCCAGCAGCTGCCATGGCAGGTCCCCAGCTACTTGTGGCCAGAAATATTTCAGTTGCCGCAGCGCCGCGGAGTGGAAAGTGCGGGTTTGCACACCGGGCGAGCCCATTTTGTGCAGCCGGTCGCGCATTTCACCGGCGGCGCGGCTGGTGAAGGTGACCGCCAAAATGCGTTGCTGGCTGGCGATCCCTTGGTCGATCATCCAGTTGATGCGGTGGGTGATAGTTCGGGTTTTACCGGTGCCAGCACCAGCCAAAATACAGACGGGGCCACGCGGTGCGGTTGCCGCTGCCCGCTGCTCTGGGTCCAGGTCTGCGAGGTCCAGAGAGTGGGCTTTGTTCTGGATGGTGCCAGCGTGTTTAAGGGGTGGGAGGTAATCAGGTCGTTGAAAGGGCATTGAATTCTGCGAATTCGACAAACTTCTCGGTGACAAACTTTTAGGTGTCGTACTTGGTGACGCGGCGGACATACAGCAGGCTATCGCCCGGTTCGACCGACTCTGCTTCTACTGCGTCGATGCGATACAGCTCACCGGAGCGGACCACGCCGAGGACAATGTCAGCGAGGTGGCGGGGATTCGCGCCGACTTCGTCTTCGCGCACTGGCCGCTGCGCGATGGAGAAACCTTCATCCGGCGACAGCATGTCTTCCATCATCTCCACAACCGATGGGGTGACTGTGGCCAGCCCAAGCAAGCGGCCTGCGGTTTCGGAGGAAATGACCACTTGGTCGGCGCCGGACTGGTGCAGCAGGTGCTGGTTTTCCGACTCACGCACCGAAGCAACAATGGTGGCACCAGGCGCTAGTTCACGCACCGACAAGGTCACCAACACTGCGGTGTCATCAAGGTTCGGGGCGACCACAACGGCGCGGGCACGTTGGATACCTGCTAGACGCAGCACATCAGATTTTGTGGCGGAGCCTTGCACGGAGACGACACCCCGCGACGCCGCTAGATCCAGCACGCGTTTGTCGGTGTCGATGACCACAATCTGAGCTGGGTCCACACCGTCGGCAAGCAAAGCGTCGACGGCGGAACGTCCCTTGGTGCCGTAACCAATGACGACGGTGTGATTGCGCACGCGTTTCCTCCAACGTTGAATACGGATTGATTGGCGGGATTCTTTAGTCAGCACGGACAGGGTGGTACCGACCAGGAGAACCAGGAAGACCACACGCAGCGGCGTGATAATCAGCAAGTTCATGATACGCGCATGCTGTGTGACCGGAGTGATGTCACCGTAGCCGGTAGTCGACAGCGACACCGCCGAATAGTACGCCGCGTCAACGAAAGTCAGCGGCTCGGTGTAGCCGTCTTTGTCGGTATACACGACGATGGCGGAAATGAGGATCAGCAGCTGCACGTAGAACATGCGCCGCAGAATCAGCCAGCCGGGCCCTGCCGTGATTGGCTCCGGAATCCGGATGACATCAAGCAGCGAGTGCCCCGGAAGCCGGTCAAGGCGTGCTCCCTCATTGAGCCTGCTTTCTGGCACATCACGCATGCTACGAAGTCACCTTCCATTTGGGATGGATTTAGGAGTTGGCATTGTCAGCCGCATCGGTTGCGGCCAGATACTGTGCTAACTCTACTTCCCCGGCCAAATCGTCGGGTTCAACAGTTTTGTTCTCCACCACATAGTGGAAAGCAGCACGCACATTCTCCGGCTGAACATCATAGCCCTGCGCCTGCAGCTGCCGCGCCCACGCAATCCGGTACACCGCCAACTGGAATGATGCATCGTGCAAGTCCCGGCCGGTTGGCTGCCGACCAGTTTTCCAGTCCACAACCCACCACTGGCCATCAATCTGGAAAATCGCATCGATCCGGCCTTCCAGCGTCCGGCCGCCGATCACAATCGAAAAGGCCTGCTCCACATGCTTCGGCACACGGTTCCCCCACACAGAAGCATCAAATCTCGCCATGAGCTGCGCCAACGTCGCATCCGTCAAGTCAGCGTCGTTAGCACCCGGCAGCATATCTGGGTCCAGCAGGCTGGCCGCACCAAACCGCTTCTCCAGCTCATTGTGGAAAGCGGTTCCTCGTCGAGCAAACCGATTCGGCTCAAACGGCACTGGTCGGCGCAGCCGGCGAGCAAACTGCTTGCGGTCCTTTTGCATCGCCACAACATCCGAGGTGGTCAACGACGAAGGCAAATCGACCACAACTGCCGTGGTTTTCGCCCGCTGATGTTCGTCGATAAGCGCAGTGACGTCGCGCTGCCACAACCCGGCCAACTCTCCGTCCGTCCCGACAGACAGCTGACCTGCCATTGCTTGGCGCACCAAGTCCGCGCCGGTGTCAACATCTGCGCGACGCTCACCTAGCGGGTCGGTCGGAAAAACTGCCGGTGCTGCTGCGGTGCGGGTGGCATCGTACTCTTCCGGCTGCGCATCCCAACGAACAATGACCTGGTCACGGCGGGCTTCATCCTGGTGATAATGCGCATGCGCAATCGCCAACAAACCCGCTTCTTTGCGCACTGTTTGCGTATCCGCCAAGTAGTGCGTCGCCGAAATGTACAGCTTTTTCGCGGACCGAGTCAGCGCGACGTACAGCAGCCGGTCGGACTCCTGCGACGTTCGGTCCCACATGTCGTCCCGGTGCGCCTCAACCATCTTGACCGCATCACCTTGAGTGACACACTCATCGAGTTCAATATCTGGCTGTTCTTCTCGCAGCCCTGCCGGCACCACCTGCGCCTGCGATGGCCAAAAGTCGAGCTTCCCGCCGACTTTACTGGTGTCGGATGACGGGTATACCGAGTCACATACGTGCGGTACCGCCACCACGTCCCATTCCAGCCCTTTCGACCGGTGCACTGTCATGATCTGCACCCGGTCCCCTTTGACCACCGTTTCACCAGCGTCCAACCCGTCGGCGTGCTCCCGAGCCAGTTCCAGGTACGCCAACAGCTTCGACACCGTCGCGTGACCGCGCGCCGCCAACTCCTCCACCACTTTCTGGAATTCATCCAGGTGCGAGGTGCCTGCGGAAATCAGGGTCTGCGCGGTCTCTCGAGCACCGGCTTCCACCCGAATGCCCAGTACACGTTCGATATCGGACACCAGCTCCGGCAATGCTTTCGCCAGCGAGTACCGCCGCAGGTGCCGCAGTTCAGCCGACAGCTCCGAAATCCGCTGCCACCCCGCTTCGCTGTACTGCTCTGGCTCCCCTGGGTCGGCGACTGCATCAGCGAGCGATGCCTCCGCTTCCCCGGTTATCGTGATTTTTTCCAGGCCCTGTTCAAATTGCTTATCGACGGATAGATCTGCCGAATCGCTGGTTTCTGCTGCCAGGCTTGGCGCCGAAGTAGTGTCCTCGGCTTTCGCGTCCGCATTCGCGGCTGCTTTCGTCAGTTGGCGGGCACGGGTGCGCAGCGCGTTGATGTCTTTCAGGCCCAGCCGCCACCGCGCACCGGTAAGGATCCGCATCATATCGGCGTCGCTGGCTGGATTCGTCAGTACTTTCAGCACCGCAAGCACATCAATGATTTCAGGGATATCCAGCAAGCCAGACAGCCCGACTTCCACAGGAATGCCTCGGGTAATCAGGGCTTCGGCGATCGGCGCGACTTGCGCGTTCTTGCGAATCAGAACCGCACCGGTAAATGGTTTCGGACGCTCCGCCTCTGCTTGTTCTTCCTGGTGAGCAAAGTACTCAGCTGCCATTTGGTCAGCAATCCAAGCTATTTCCCCATTATCACCTTGGCTGTAGTCAAACATCGCCATTTTCACACCGTCGGCGGCAGCAAATCCAGGTCGCGGTTCCAGCGCGGAAACCGAGCGGGTGGCAGCGGCGCGTTCAAATGCGGCGTCAGAGATGATGTTCGCCAGTTCGAGCACTTCCGGTGGGTTACGCCATGAGGTGGTCAGTTCCATTTTCGGTGCACTGTTTCCGTCACCAAGCGGGAAATCTTGGCGGAAAAACTCCAGGTTCTCTGCAGTGGCACCGCGCCACCCGTAAATCGCTTGCATGGGGTCGCCCACTGCAGTGACGGTCAGCGGTTGCGACGAGTTCTCGTCGGTGGTTTGGCCTTGGCCGTCGCCGTAGAGGCTGCGGAGCAAAATGCGCTGGGCGGTGGACGTGTCCTGGTATTCGTCCATCATGATGACTTTGAACCGGCCACGTTCCTGCGCACCCACGAGTGGGCTGTGCTGCGCCAGTCGGGCCGCGGCAGCCATTTGTTTGCTGAACGTCAGGTAATTGTTCTTCGCCAACTCCTCGTTCAGTGCATCAACAATGTCAAGGTAGGCCATCCGCTTTTCGTGGCAGTTGACGCAAGGCCGCAGCTTGCTGTGTACCCCGTCTTTGTTGAATTCCAGGCCGGTGATGTTCTCCACAAAACTGTTGGATTCTTCGCGGACGTCGTCGGTGGTCACCAGCGCGGCGTCGATTTCATCGGAGAGCTTGATGACGTCACCGACCACCGAGTTCAGTTGGCCAGCATGGGGAATATCGGTTGGCCAGTCACGCACTAGGTCATAGGCCAACATCCACCGGTCAGTATCCGCCAAAATCGTGGCGCCGGTTTCAATGGGCAGCAGCAGCCCGTATTGCCGCAAAATTTCACCAGCGTAGGCGTCGTACGTGGCGGCTTTTGGCGCAATGACCGCCAGGTTTTTCCGCAGTGGGTCATCTTTTGGCAGGTCTTGGATCAGTCGGCTTTGGGCCAGGGCACTGAGGCGTTGCCGAATACGCAGCCCCAATTCTTGGGCAGCTTTTCGGGTGAAGGTAATACCGAGAACTTCTTCTGGTTTGGCGAAACCGTTAGCTACTAGCCACACAACTCGGTTGGCCATCGTTTCAGTTTTACCGGCGCCGGCACCTGCAACGACCAGCATAGGGCCAGCAGGCGCAGAAATAACTGCGGACTGCTGCGCTGTTGGGTACAGAACTTTGCCGGATTTGTCCCGCTTGCCCGCTGCTTCGGCAATTTGTTCCGGGGTAAAGCGCACAGTGATGGCGGAGGTAGTGCTCATCGGGTGGTTGCCTTTCCGTTGGGCTGGGCGGGGCAGCTGGTTCTGAAGTTGCAGTGGTCGCAGTGGCTGCCAATGGTGGCGATCACGCGTGGGCCGCGGGTGTGTTCCGCCAACCTCACAATGTCGTCGCGCCAATTCGCTACTTCCGTAGCAGTGAATGCGTGCTGGGTACGTTTGGCGGTGGTTTTGTTCAATCGCGGATACGCGAGCTCCGCACCGGCGGTCAGTGGGTTTTCCGATTCTGGGTCCCCAGTTGCAGCGGCGAAGATCTGCTCTCGTTCTTGCTGTGGTTTCGACCGCAGCACTGGTTCGCCATCCCGGTTCTCAGAGACTTCCCCAAGTACCGCCGCCACTTGGTAGGCCGACAACTGGGCGTGTTCTTCAATTTTTGGCCCCTTGGTCGGTGGCGCGCTTTTACCGGTTTTCAGGTCGGTGACAAAGAGCGTGCCGTCGCCACGTTCCCTAGTCAATCGGTCAATGACACCGTGCAACACGACGGGAACTGCATCCGGGGTCGTGCCGAGTTCAACGTCGACTTCGACTTCGACGCCAATGAGTTCGCGTTTTTCTGCCGCTGCAGTTCGGAGCCATTTGTGCCATGCCTCCAGCCACTCTTCTGCTTCGGTGTCGCGTTTCCAATCGGGGTTGTCGGAGATTTCCGGCAACGTTTCCACCAATGCCTGTTCCAGCACTTCTGTTGGCACGCCTTTTTCGAGGTATTCCGCAAGCAGGTGAAAGAGCTGGCCTTGGAGCATATTGGCGGTGGCTTCCTCACGGGTTGCCACGCTTTGCAACATCCACTTCAGCGGGCAGTTCTTGAGTGATTCCACCTTCGATGGGCTCAGCCGCACTTGGCGAGTATCTGCGTCCCACAACGGTTCGGTAGTTGATTCGGGTTGTGCGCCCCACCAGTGTTCCGGGTCGGCGCCGTACACCCCAGCGTCCGCTAGGCGTGCCAGTTGCATTGCTGCTTGTTGACGTTGCCGCAGCGGCATGTCTGGGTCACAGACGGCAAGCCGCAGCTCGGTGACCAGCGCAGTCTCTGCGAGCACTCGTGGGGCAACCACTGTTGCTGGCACGTCGCCGGCGGCTTCGGTGTCTGGCAGACCAACTGGGGTTCCGTCTTCCCCGATTCGTTCAACTGGCAGATTGAGGTTTTCGATGAACCGTGATGGTGCATCCTCACCGCCACCGTCAACGGTATCGACCGCCGTGATGAGCAGTTGGTCGGTGGCTCGGGACACTGCTACATGGAACAGGCGTCGTTCCTCCGCCATGTTCTCTTTCACTTTCGACGTCACGGTGTCCGGAGTGATGCCGCGGTCAATGAGGTCGACAAGTTCTTGTTGTTCCAGCAGGCTGCCGCCAGCTGACAGCTGTGGCCACGCGCCCTCTTGGACACCGGCGACCACGACGACGCGCCATTGCTTTCCGAGCGCAGAGTGGGCTGACATCAGGTGGACAGCTTCTGGTTTTGCGCCGCGACGGTCTCGGGCTCCGGTAGGCAGTTCTTGTTCCCGAATGAACTGCAAGAAACTGCGGAATCCAGCGTGCGGCCGATCCTCCACGAAGTCCCCGGCGACGTCGAAAAGCGTCATCATCGCATCTAGGCCGCGGTCAGCTTGTGCACCATCGGCACCACCGCGCAGGCTGGCGGTACGTAGTTCTTCATCGACACCAGCTGCTGACCACACTGCCCACAATGTGGCTTCAACACCATCTGGCAATGCCACTAGGCCGGCCTGAATCATATGTCGAGCATGTTCAAGGGCTTCTTGTTCACGTTGGCCAAGTTCCTCAAGCATCTCGACATGCTCTTGGTTTAGCTCAGGCTCGGTCAGCAGGTCCACCAGCAGGTCATCAGCGGTGAGGTCGCTTCCTGACCGCAATGCGTATCGACGAAGGGACCGCCGGAGCCGACGCATAATGACTGGGTCGGCTTTGCTGAATCGGCTGGTCAGAACCAGTTCCCATTTGTGTTCTGGAATTGGTCGGTGGTCTTTCAGGTCTGCGACGAGTTCACAGATAAGCAGCAGCGCTGCCACAATGCGCTGTTCAGCTAGCACGACATCGGTCGGATCTAGGTGCACTGGCACGTCATAGGCCAGCAATGCTCGGTGCAGGCTCTTGGTATCAGCCATGGACCGCACCAACACGGCCATGTCTGACCAAGCAATGTCGTCTTCCAAGTGTGCACGGCGCAGGACATCAGCGACTGCCGCAAAGTGTGCGCGATGGGTGTTAAACACCTGTACTTCTGCCACCGCAGGATCTGCCTGCCCAATACCGCGAGGTGCTCGCTCTGCGTGTGCCAACGGAAGTGGGCTTGCTGCTCGTGCCACAACATCAGCGAGCGCTTCTGGCAGCCGGAAGGATCGGCGCAGCACAATGTCGCGGCTGCCGTCAGTATCAGATTCACTCTCCTCGAGTGTCTGCCCGCCGATGCTGTTCAAATAGGTTTCGTCAGCGCCGCGGAAGTGCAATACCGCTTGGTCTCGGTCACCGGTGACAATCGTGCGCGGTACCCCTTCTGACAACAACTGTGCGATCTGTGCCGACCGTGGATCGAGGTGCTCCGCATCGTCAATAAGCAAAAGCTGGATGCGCTCGCGCTCGGAGCGTAGTAGTTCATCGTTGCGTCGAAGTGCATCGACGGCACGGGAGACCAGCTCGGATGCAGACAGTTTCATCGAACCGGCGAGTGCCTGGACCTGCTCGTACTCCTGCAGGAATTTCGCGACTGCTACCCACTGTGGCTTGTGATGTTCATTGCCCAAATCAGCCAAATCATCGGCAGTCAGACCACGTTCCACCACACGCAACAGCAGATCCCGAACTTCACGGGCAAAACCAACCAAAGGCAATGCGCCACGTAATTCTTCCGGCCACTGCGCGGACAAGGTTGCGTCTTCAGAATGGCCCCGCAACAAGTCGCGAATAGCGGCATCCTGTTCCGCGCCGGTAATCAGGGCAATGTCGTTTTCTCCGCCGCCCCGCAACACGCTATCGCGCGCCAACAGCCCGAATGCGTAGGAGTGCACCGAACGAACCAGTGGCTGCGTGCCCACTGCTTGTGATTCGCCTAGCTGAGCAATCCGCGCCATGAGTTCAGACCGAACTTCAGCCGCGGTTTCCTTCGAATGCACCAAAAACTGCACTGAATCAAGGGCGCCACCAGCTTGAATATGTGCAACTGCGAGGTCAATGAGTAACGCTGTTTTGCCTGTGCCGGGACCACCCAGCACTCGCCACACCCCTCGGGAGTCGGCTAATTGTTTGCCGGGAAAAAGTGCTGCAGCTAAACCATCCCAGGAGCGTTCCGGCAGTTCCGGAAGCTGATAACGAAGATTGATCCGCGGTGCATCCGGCGGACTCAATCGGGATTCCAGTCGGCGTTGGCGTGAAGCGGCAAGTTCTTCAGCGGCAGTCAGAGTCATAGCCACATTGTGCCATGGCGGTCAGACGGCAGCACCACCACAGTCGAACATACGATCGGAGGTTTACAGATGCACTTCCAACACCGTGCCCGCACGATGCAAGCCGCGCCACGCCGACTCCTTCGCCGCCGGGTGCAGACAGTGCACAAACAGGCGATACAGCAGCGCACGCAGCAACAACTGCGGCCACTCAGGTAAATGGCGCCACCGCTCGATAATGCCGTCGTCAACGCTGCCTGAATTCAAGCCATCAACGACAACCAGTGCCGCGGACCACTGCGCAGGCCGCCACACCGGCACCAAATCTGTCACTGCAGGAGTAGCCGTATCCGCAAAAATCGTTGTCGCCAGCAAGTCCGCATGGACAATCTGATCCGGCAAATGGATACCCTGCCGACGATCCGCCAGCCGGCCTGCCAACCGCAATGCTTCAGCAACATCCGTGCGCGGCACCACTGTGGCGTCTAAGTATCCTTCCAACGCAGCAATCGGATCCGGTGCCCAAGCGGCTGACTCCGCCACGGCAAACACATCGACTTCATCGAGCGGCATGGTCGGATGTTCCGTCAAAAATCGCGGCCGCGACAACTGCGCTAGTGCTTCTGACAAGCGCAGCGCCACGCCTACCACTTCATCGACACGCGGGGCTGGGGCGCCAGGAATGTAAAACCGCGCCTGCCATCCAGCCATCACATGCCGACCATCAGAGGTCCGCAACGGCCGAGCAATTCGTACACCATCCGGATCCAGCGACTCCCGCACCTTTCCGGACCACGCTGCCCGCGGATGATCCGGCACTGGCGACAACACCGTTTCGGCAAAACGCCAACCACAATCCCATGCAGGACCGACCTCATGTGGAGTCAGTTCAGATACACCGAAACCGCTCTGCACATGTACCGGTGGAATGGGAATTTGCATACTTGACCTCTACTTAAACGGATATGGCCACGGGTTCGGGCGGCACGACGTGTCCTCATCCGGATACACCTCATCCGGATTAATCTTGTGCAACTCCTTGTTGTTCAGCGACAGGGTCTGCTGCATCATAATCGGCGCCAACTTGCCACCCTCTTGGCAGGCCTCATGGCTGGCGAAACCAATCGCATGGCCAACCTCATGGTTGATCATGTACTGCCGGTAAGCGCTCAAATCGCCTTCAAACGGAACGGCGCCGCGCACCCACCGTGACTCATTCAAAATCACCAGATTCGGTTGCCCCTCTACCTGACTTGGCAAATAGCAACTCGTTTCCAATTCGATTTCATAACCGCACTTGGCGTGCACGGTCTCAGTACTGACCAGCTGAACGACAAAGTCAGCATCATTTGCCCGGCGCGAGGTGAATTGGAAAGCAAACTTCGGGTCCCCAATCCACCCCTTCGGGCTGGCCAACGTCGCATTGACCATAGAAACTAATCCGTCATCGCCACCATACGGAGTGGTGTCGATCGGCTCTTCAATTTCAATGCGGTATTTGAAAGTCCGTTCTTCGCCCTTACCCACTTTCGGACCAGGCAGCCCGACGGGACGGTACTTATCCTGACCCTTTTGGGTGAACTTTCCGCCTGGTGGCAAATGCCCCAAGTCCACGAGCTCCACGTCATCAGTCGTCGGCACCGGGCCGCTTCCCCGTGACGACGATTGTGTTGGCCCACTGCTCGGTGCCGCTGACGGCTCCGGGGCAGGCTCAGCGGACGTAACAAACACATCCACCAACACCCACACTGTGATGACCACCATCACGGGGATGGCGTAGGCACGCCAACCCCACTCTTCGACAAACTTCACCAAATTGGAAGAGGCAGGCGGATTGAGCTCGTGCTGGTTAAGTGGCGCGGGAGAATTCACAACGAATCTTCAACTAGCGATTGGACATGAAGTGAGATTTAGGCAAAACCAACACGGTGTGCGGATGGTTGACCCACTTCAATGTAAGCCACGTTGTCGGTGCGCACGAAGACGTGCGCACCCTTTTCGTCAATAAGCTCAAAGTTCTTGGTGCCGTCCAAAGCTTCCTTTAGCTGACCGCGCAACTCCGCTGGGTCCTGATCACTTTTGATGACCAGTTCACGCTGAGTGTTAATGAAGCCAATCTTGATATCCATGTCTTCGGCCCTTCCCTTCTAAATCTTCGTTCCGCACCATAGTAACTGTGTCTGACGACAGAATATTGCAAGCACGTTCCCGGCAGCTGGTTAAGATGGAGAATTAACTGCGTTATTCCTCGCTATTCCCCGTGAAAGGCAACTTGAGTACACCGATGACCACACCCACTTTCCAGCAACTAGGCGTCGCCTCCGAGATCGCGTCAGCGTTGCAGGAATATGGCATCGTGCGGCCATTTGCCATCCAAGAATTAACGCTGCCGCTAGCCCTCGACGGCAATGACCTTATCGGGCAAGCTCGCACCGGCATGGGTAAGACCCTCGGATTCGGTGTCCCACTGCTGGACCGCATTTTTGACGATGCGGACATTGAAGAACTCGACGGTAGCCCGCGCGCACTCGTGGTCGTCCCCACCCGAGAACTGTGCCAGCAGGTGTGTTCGGACCTGACCCGGGCAGCGAAGAACCTGACAGCATTTCGCAATGGTGTTGACGACAGCAATGGCACTCGGCCGCTGCGCGTGCTCGAGATTTATGGTGGGCGTCCCTATGAACCACAAATCGATGCGCTCCAACGTGGTGTGGACGTCGTTGTTGGCACGCCTGGGCGTCTGCTGGACCTGCACCAACGCGGCGATTTGATGCTCGACAAGGTACGAGTCCTTGTGCTGGATGAAGCCGACGAAATGCTCGACCTCGGGTTCCTGCCCGATATTGAAAAGATTCTGCAGACCCTGCCCGCGCAGCGCCAAACGATGCTGTTTTCCGCAACCATGCCTGGGCCAATTATTGCCCTATCCCGCAACTTCCTTCACAAACCGGTGCATGTACACGCGGAAGCTGCCGAATCTTCCCTGATGCACTCGGCCATTAAGCAAGTAGTGTTCCAGTCGCACCAGATGGACCGGATTGATGCGCTCTCTCGCATCCTGCAGGCAGACGGTCGCGGTCGGACCATCATTTTCTGCCGTACCAAGAATTACACCGCCCGGGTCGCCGAAGACCTCGCAAACCGCGGATTTGATGTTGCTGCAGTACACGGTGACATGGGACAAGGCGCACGCGAAGCTAGCCTTGATGCGTTCCGAGAAGGCAAAGCCGAGATTTTGGTGGCCACCGATGTGGCGGCCCGTGGCATTGATATTGACGATGTCACACATGTGGTGAATGTTCAGGTCCCGGAAGATGAAAAAACCTATGTGCACCGCATTGGCCGCACTGGCCGCGCCGGCAACTCTGGTACCGCAGTGACAATGGTCGGTTGGGATGAGCTCCACCGCTGGCGTCTTATCAGCGACGCACTGGAATTGGACAACCCTGAACCACCGCGTTGGTTCTCCAACTCGCCAGAACTGGCCGAAGCGCTGGGAATTCCTGAAGATGCGGAAAGCTCAGTCGGTCCTGCCCGCAAACTCATCGGTTCGCGGCCAGCACGTTCTTCCAGGCAGAGCCCACGCCACACGAGTCGCAAACCCGCCCGCTCCGCCCGCTCCTCCCGACCATCGCGTGGAGCCCGACGCCGATGATTCCCGCCGAACGTAACCGTCCGGCAGACCGTATCGCTGCCAGCATTATCGCCGGTATCACTGTTGCGGCAGTAGGTGGAACCTGGTTTTTCTCCGATGCCCGACAAGCAAAGCACAACCCCGCTGCCGAAGCGATCGTGCAACACGCCACCCCGGAAAAGGCTCCCGACACGGTGACAGAGGCGTGGCGTGCCACCACCGTCGACCGCCACAACGGTGCCCGCCCAGTAGTCGCAGATGGTGCAGTAGTGGCTGAGGATGACCACGGATTCACTGCGATTGATGCCGCCACTGGGGAGACTGCTTGGGACTACTCCCGCCAGCGTGAACTTTGTGGCACTACCGCAGCTTGGGGCAAAGTCGTCGCTGTATACCGCGGCCCAGCCGGCTGTGGCGATGTCATTGCTTTTGACTCACTCACCGGGGCATACACCGGCACGCGCTCGGCAGTATCAGCCGACAATGTCGCCGTATTCAGTTCCAACAGTCGCGTCGGCACCGTCTCTGATCAGCGAGTAGAACTGTGGCGTTCGGATTTGGTCCGCACTGTCGAATATGGCCGAGTCGAATCTGCCAACGAGCCAAAGGCACAACCGCGCGCAGGCTGCCGGATCCATTCGGCGCTGACCCGCACAGAACTACTGGCAGTTGTCGATACATGCCCGAAGGATGGCGGAACCGTCACCTCGCTGCGGATGAGCGCTACCACCCCAGATGATGCCCGTACCCCTGAGGAAACCGCCTCCGTACAGCTCGATAGTGAACGCGCAGTGCTTGTTGGCATCAGTCAGGAAGCCGCCGCGGTCTACGTCGGTGGCGACCGCCCGATCCTCAAAGTTGTCTCCTCGGACGGCACGGTGTTATCGGAAACCAAGGTGCCGAAGTCCCCGACCGCCGAAACATATCTAGACAATATGGTCGACCAGCCGCTCCCCGACCCGGGTCCTGGCAAAGCTCACCAGCCTGCTACCCCGGCTTTTCTGCCTGCGACTGGCGATTTGCCGCACCACATGACGTGGTTCGATGGTGAACGACTCTACGGGTTTGAGCCCACCCGCCTCGGCGAAGGGTTTACCCTCAAAGAGGCCATTGGCGTTGGCGCCGCAATGGGCTCCGACCTGCTGATTCCAGTTTCGGACGGGCTGATGGTGCTGGATAAAACTACTGGAGAAAAGCAGCGCACCATCGCGGTGAACCGCGGCGATTACACCGGACCAGTATCGGTTTCAGTCACCGGCAACACGATTATTGAGCGCCGCGGCACTGACCTCATCGCGCTGCGCTAGTCGGGGCGCTAGCTCGCTGCGCTAGTCTTCCGCGTCTTTGCGCCCGACTGCCCAATCGACAGCCTTGCGATTAAAGAGCATTCCCAACGTCACCAAGCCCAAAAGTGCTGTACCTACCGCCCACAGCACACGGTCGGAGGTGAACATGTAGTACGCAATGCCAACGAGGAAAAGGTTCATCATCAGCAGCGGCGCGCGACCCCAGCGGTGCCCCTTCAGTAGCGCAATGGACGCGGCGAGCACCGCACCGAAGATGAGGATGAACCACAGCGCCGTACCCCACCCCGAAATCACCGCGCCAGGATCATGGAACCCCTGCAGGCTGCGGACCAGCAAAAATGACGCATAGCCTAGGCCAACAGCACCTTCACCAATGCCGATCATCGCAGCGAAGCGCACCGTCTCCGGCGGCGAATCAAATTCGGCAACGGGTGTAGGGGCAGCGGAGTTTTCTGGATGCGTATTCACGATGGCTAAGCCTAGTCCGTGCCGGAAAGTTACACTATTGCCGTGCGTTGCCTTGTCATCTCTAACCCAAATTCAACGTCGCAGGCCCCGAAGCTACAGCGGAGCATCATTCCGGCGTTGCTATCGGTCACTGGGATGAAGTCCGTGTTCACCGCCCACCCCGGCCATGCCACCGAGTTAGTCTCTGGCCTGATCAAGCAGGATTTCGACGCCGTCATTGCCATTGGCGGCGACGGCACGGTCAACGAAGTCATTAATGGATTGCTTGGTGACGACCCGACCACGCGGCCGACAGCCGAAAACCTGCCGGCACTCGCGGTGATTCCAACCGGCTCCGCCAATGTTTTCGCCCGTGCCATGGGCTACTCCCGAGAACCGGAAGCTGCCACGGCCCAGCTGGTTGCCGCGCTGCGGGACATCGCAAACGGAGTAGAAACCGATGACACATATATTCCGGTGCGCGCTGGATTTGTGCAGGACCACTGTTCCACGAAGCGCCGCTGGTTTGTGGTGAACGCAGGATTAGGCTTCGACGCGGAAGTCATTGCACGCATGGAAAAGCTGCGGGCACGTGGTCTGAGTGCCGCGCCGCAGCTCTACGCAAATACCGCAGTGCTTTCTTGGCTCCGGATGCGCCGAAGCCAGCCGCACATCTGCGCAGAGATTGTGACAGCTTCGAGGACCGAACGGTTCACGGACTTACCGCTGGCTTTGGTATCGAATACGCACCCTTGGACTTATTTTGGTGCGCTACCGGTGGTGACGAACCCCGAAAGTGAAGCAAAGGTGGGCATGAGTTTCTACTCCATCCCCACGGTGCGAGGAGTTGCGGGCTTTGCAGCGGTGGCGCAGATGATCTCTGATGGTCGTGGTGGCACTGCAGGTCTCACGCGTCTGCTGGGACTCGGGCCGACCGTAGTGCGAAGTGAGGGCGTGCAGGCGATGGAGTTGACTTCTGCGGAAGCTGTGCGCTTTCAGATAGATGGTGAATACCTCGGCGCCACTACTGGTTTGACGTTTTCTTCACACCCAAGCGTGTTGAATTTCGTGGCTCCCGCTGCAGAAAGTACGGGCGTCAAGTAGGCTCTCCCCTTGTGCGTTAACCACGAGTTAGCGATGAATGGTTGTGTTTGACCAACAATCAGAATTTATTTTGAGCGGCTGGCCTGCAGGTTTACCGAGCAGAAACTTTCCATTCAATTCAGTGTGACCTTTCACACTTTTTCGTTTTACCCCTTTCTTTTCCCCCGAAATGGTGCCAAACTTCTTGGTGTCCGCAAAGGGAACGGAAAGATAATTCCCTTTCAATCAACCAACTTTTTGGTTAATTTCCTGTGAACCCCTTCTCAGCGCACTATTGCGCTCTAGGGACTTGACCAATCAACATCTGCCCGTTGGTTGAAAACCAGTGATTTCAAGGAGTGTTTACCCATGGATTGGCGCCACCACGCTGTTTGCCGCGATGAAGACCCAGAACTGTTTTTCCCAGTAGGCAACTCCGGCCCAGCTCTCGCACAGATTGCTAAGGCCAAGGTCGTCTGCAACCGCTGCCCATCTGCCACCGAATGCCTCAAGTGGGCACTGGAAACCGGCCAGGACGCTGGTGTCTGGGGTGGCATGTCTGAAGAAGAACGCCGCGTACTCAAGCGCCGCCGCAACCGTGGCCGCCGCGCTCGCGTCACGGTGTAACCCAACTTAACCCGACCGATTTCGTTGGCTGCGCCTTCTCCCGATAGGGTGTAAGGGTTAGCCCGATCCCCTCACAAAAGGAGAGTCACATGAGCAAGCGTGGCCGCAAGCGCAAGGCGCGTCGTAAGAACAAGGCAAACCACGGACGTCGTCCAAACTCCTAAACCGAGTTTGTTTGCAAACACTGCGGGCGTGCTACCGGGAACATTCCGGTAGCACGCCCGCTTTGTCATTTCCGTGGCCGGTGCCGTTTTAGTCGCTGTTGTTGCCGTCTCTAGTCTTCGTCTGGCATGTGGTACTGCACAATACTGCGCTCCGACCGCTGCACAATCACCCGACTCGTCACCGCGCCATCCGCCGACGATCGCGTAATCGTGGTGTGGGAACGATACTCCCGAAACTGCACCTGCTGCGCGGCTCGTCGTACCTGTAGCGACAGCCGCTGCGCCAACTGCGGTGGCGCCGCCTCTGGGCAGCACCCTCGGCGCAGCAGTCGACGCAGCCGAAGCTCCGCACCTAGAGTTTCTAGGCACTCTGGGCAATTGCGAACAAAATCCCGGATCCGTTGCACATCAGCTTCGCTGAGCTGATGGGAGGGCTCGAGCTGCCGTAGTTCCGCCCGCTGCTCTTCGCATTGGCCCTCGGCCGCATCGCGAATGTCCCTATCCATTCTGTGCCTCCGTCGTTGCGTTGCTGTTTCGAAGGAATCCACGTTCCTCGGCTACTTCTTGCAACGCCTCTCGCAGCTTTTTTCTTCCACGGTGCAGCCTAGACATCACCGTACCGATCGGTGTATCCATCACTTCCGCAATTTCTTTGTACGGCAAGCCCTCCACATCGGCGTAGTACACCACCATGCGGTAGTCCTCACCGAGCTGGTTCAACGCCTCAGAAATTTCCGTGTCCGGCAGCAATTCCAAGGCCTCAACCTCGGCAGAACGCAGACCAGTCGACTCATGCGACGCGGTCTCCGCCAACTGGTAGTCAGTAATTTCGTCAGTTGGATACTGCGCTGGCTGCCGCTGCTGCTTGCGGTACATATTGATGTACGTATTCGTCAAAATACGGTGCATCCACGCCTTCAGGTTCGTTCCCGGCTTATACCCCCGGAAACCCTGAAACGCCTTCATATAGGCTTCCTGCACCAAGTCTTCCGCATCCGCAGGGTTGCGGGTCATGCGCAGCGCAGCGCCATACAAACTGTCGACGAGCGGCATCGCATCACGTTCAAAACGCGCAGCCAGCTCTTCGGCGCTTTCATCAGTACGCACAACTGCCTTAGTGGGCTCCGCCGTCATCAGTGTCAGCTGCCTTTCCGAATTCAACTGGTCCCACCTACTTTAGCGGGTCACAATAAAGTGTCTTGCTCCCCCACCGGTGCAATCAGCTCAGGATCATTCACCCGCGCGTTTCCCACCCGCCGAGAAACTTCCTGCACCTGGAACTGAGCGACAAACTCCTCGTCAGTGGGATGCAACAATTCCCGCGCATCCTGCGGTTCTGCGCTCAACCACCGCTCCGCTTCGTCGGCAAGCAAAATCCTTGGCATTCGGTCATGCAGCCACGTCAACTGCCCCACCGACTCCGTAGTAATAATCGTGCAAGACAGTAAATCAGTGCCCGATTTCGGTTCGGACAATACCTCCCACAGTCCGGCAGCAAACAGCGCGCCATCTGGGTGGTGGGTGAAATATGGCACCTTCCCCTCCGCCGCACCGTTCTTCCCGCCGGGCTTCCACTCATACCAACCGTCCATTGGCACCAAACAGCGCCGCCGTTTAAACGCCGCCCGAAACGATGGTTTCTCCGGTGCTGTTTCCCCGCGCGCATTAAACATCGGTGTTTTTGGCAGCGACTTCGACCACGACGGCACCAGTCCCCACCGCATCGGCCGCACGATGGTCTGCTCGGCGTACAGTTCTTCTTGCAGACCTTCCCCCACCGTGACCACCGCTATTTGCTGAGTTGGTGCCGTATTCCAGTTAGGCTTAGAGATATCGGTCAGGTCGATAGCTGGCGCCGGTAACCCCGGCACCGTCGCCAAGGCGGAAGTTAACCCTTCGCCGATGGTGAATGACACAAATCGTCCGCACATGACCCCATTGAACACGAATATCCCCGGCCGCATGGCCTAAGCGACATTGGCGACAAATTCAGGAACAATAAGAACTGTGAATAACAAAGAACTGTGGGCCGCACCCGTTGCTGACCGCCCGGTGACTGCGCAGGTGACCATCCCGGGTTCCAAATCCATCACCAACCGCGCACTCATCCTTGCCGCGCTAGCCGATGGACCATCCAAACTGGTGGGCGCACTACGCTCCCGCGACACCGAACTTATGGTGCAGGCGCTGAAAGAACTCGGCACCACTTTCCGCCAAGAGACCACGCACCAAGGCAGCGCCGCAACCTCAGTGCATATCACCCCGGCAACGTTGCGCGGCGCCGTTATTGACTGCGGACTGGCCGGCACCGTCATGCGTTTCGTACCGCCAGTTGCGGCGTTGGCAAGCGGCACCGTTTTCTTCGATGGCGATGCCCAAGCCCGCCGTCGCCCGATGGGCACCATCCTCAACGCCCTGCGCGACCTTGGCATCAGCGTCACCGGCGATGCATTGCCGTTCCGCGTTCACGGCAATGGCCAGCCTCAGGGTGGCCGCGTCGAAGTAGACTCCTCCGCCTCCAGCCAGTTCATTTCGGGTCTACTGTTGTCCGCTGCTCGCTACGCCAACGGCATGACCATCGTGCAAACCGGCGCTTACCTCCCGAGCCGCCCGCACATCGACATGACGCTGAAGATGCTGCGCGAAGCTGGGGTGACCATCGGCCAGCCAGACCCGAACACATGGGTGGTCAAGCCAGGACCGATTGCTGGACGTACCTGGAATATTGAACCCGATCTGTCCAACGCCACCCCATTTTTGGCGGCCGCAGCGGTCACCGGCGGCGAAGTCACCATCCGCAATTGGCCGGTGCAGACGACCCAGGCCGGTGACCATATTCGCAATGTGCTGCAGCGCATGGGCTGCCGTGTGGAACTAGTAGCGAACCAGCAGGGCGGCGAAAATCTGAAGGTAACCGGCCCACAGCCTGGCGAGCTCCGCGGTATTGACATCGACATGTCTGACATCGGCGAGCTCACCCCGACGGTCGCAGCATTGGCGGCGTTGGCGAACTCCCCGTCCCAGATTTCCGGGGTAGCACATCTGCGGGGCCACGAAACCGACCGCCTTGCCGCATTGACCACTGAGCTCAACAACCTTGGCGGCAACTGCACAGAAACCACCGATGGGCTGCGTATTGTCCCGCAGCCGCTCCACGGTGGCCAGTGGCATTCCTACGCTGACCACCGGATGGCGACTGCCGGCGCAATCATCGGTTTGTCTGTTCCGGGTGTGTTGGTGGAAGATATCGCTACCACTGCAAAGACGCTGCCCGGATTCGAACTGTATTGGGCACAAATGCTGGGCCGCAACGCCGCCGACTTGGATGGCGACGGCATTATTGACGGTTACGAAGGGGAGGCAGAGCACTGAGCCGGAGATCTGCTCACGACTGGGACGAGTCCGATGTTCGGGTCCGCCCCGGCAAAGGGTCGCGGCCGCGCACTAAAGACCGCCCACGCCACGACAATGCGAAATGGGGCATGGTGGTGTCCCGTGACCGCGGCCGTTGGGGCGTAGTGCTTGATGACGGATTGGGCACCGATCCGGTGGTGTGCATGCGGGCCCGCGAACTCGGACGCACCGCAATTGTGGTTGGCGACCGAGTTGGTGTTGTTGGGGATACCTCCGGCCGACCAGGCACCCTCGCGCGCATCGTGAAGCTGCAAGACCGCACCAGTGTGCTGCGCCGCACAGCCGATGACACCGACCCGTTTGAACGCATCGTCGTAGCCAACGCTGACCAGTTGCTCATTGTCTGCGCAGTCGCGCAGCCCACCCCGCGAGCCGGTTTCGTCGAACGCGCACTGGTAGCGGCCTATGCCGGTGGGCTAAAGCCAGTCCTCTGCCTGACCAAGACCGACCTCGCAGACCCAGCCCCATTCGCAGCGCAGTTCGCAGCTCTCGATATTCCGGTAGTTATTTCCGGAGTTGAAGATGATTTAACAGCGGTGACCGATACCGTCAATAAGCACATTACGGCGCTGATTGGGCACTCGGGTGTGGGTAAATCTACGCTGGTTAACCGCCTCGTTCCGGATGCAGACCGCGCAACTGGTGTGGTGTCCGGAGTCGGCAAGGGTCGGCATACTTCTACGCAATCTGTGGCGCTGCCGCTGCCCGGTGGCGGATGGATTGTAGACACCCCAGGTATCCGGTCGTTTGGGTTGGCGCATATCGACCCTGACCAGGTTATTGGGGTGTTTGATGACCTCGCGGAAATTGTTCAGGACTGTCCGCGTGGCTGCACTCATGCGGGACCGCCTGCTGACCCAGAATGCGCGCTCGACAAGGTCATTGCCGAAGATCCGGATGGTCCGACAGCACGCCGCGCAGTGGCGGTTCGAGGGCTACTTGCGGCGCTGCGGACAAACGAAGAGTGGGAACTAGATATCGAGCGGGATTAGCGGCACTGCCCTACCCGCGCGTCCTGTGGGCTGGAGTTACAGCAGCTCCACAAGAAACGGCAGTTCGGACACGTCGTACCACGCCAATGGGTGGTCTTCGGCTTCGCCGAGCACAAACTCGGCATCTGGGTCGCCCATATCAGCTTGGTCGACAGCGTCAATGGCATCACGCACTGCGTCTTCGGCACCAACCACGTCGACGTGGACCGATGCAATGTCCTCAACTGTCAGCTGCGCTGGTGCCACCTTCAATACCGCAGTGTCCATATCAGGCAGCGCTGTCAGGCGGTCATCGGCAATATCGGCAGCAATGACGACGCGGCGGTGCGGGAACTTTTCCTCATCGCCAATGGCAAGCAGCCGTAGGGATGCCCGGCCAGCTTCGGAAAACGCGACGTCAGCGAGCTCATCTTCATCGCCGGAGGTGTAGAACTCAGTCAAAGCTGGCGTTACACCAAACACATAACCGCTGCGCACCTGCAGCACACCGGTTTCACTGAGCCGGTTGATCATGGCGAACGTCGCAGGGATATAGACGCGCACGAGGTTAAAACTCCCCGCTGAGCTCAAACAGGCCCATAATTTCGATGACCGTCCGGTCGAACTGGCTGTAGAGCACACCGACCATGCCGTGTTCAATCGCGCCGACAATATTCTCAATGCGGTCATCAACTAGGACGCAATCAGAAGCTGGCAGTTCCAACGCGGCAGCGGCAGTATCAAAAGCCTCCGCAGTTGGCTTCTCGGCACCAATCTCACCAGAGAGAATGACAGCATCAACAAAGCCGCCCTGCTCCCACGCACGGATATGATCCGCACCTGGACCGCCTGGGTCATTCGACAAGACTGCGGTGCCCACGCCCGCATCTCGTGCAGATTTCAGCAGGTGACGCCAGCGCTGCTGCTCTTCTTCAGGTCCGTCCAAAACGCCTACATAATCGACAATTAGCCCTCGCATGCCACTTACAGTAGTCGGTTTATAAAACCTGTGCGATACTGGCCTGGCGTGCCCACGCGCATCGAACTTCCTCTCCCCAGATCGATGCCCGCAAATTTGATCTGCGCACTTGAATTTGGAGAGGACTTTCCGTGACCTTGCTCACCGGCACCCCTGCTGTGCCCGCTGCCACGCCAACTACCCTGCCGGCTGTTCTGCCCGCTGCGCCGCCAGCACTGCGACAACTCCGCGGACACCGCTTCCTTCATCGATTGGTGCCCACTGCCCCAGCTAACGATTCCCACGAATCCCGGCCGCTACCAGTCCACCCCAATACCGTCATCGGCAGCACCACCACGCTGCCGGACGAAGCTAAACGAAAAACAGCTCATATGCTGCGCATCATCATCGAAGTAATCGACGGTCGGCGCCCAACCCGACAACT
The DNA here is from genome assembly GCF_000372445.1 of Corynebacterium ulceribovis DSM 45146. GTDB lineage: Bacteria > Actinomycetota > Actinomycetes > Mycobacteriales > Mycobacteriaceae > Corynebacterium > Corynebacterium ulceribovis. The sequence goes on along the minus strand of NZ_AQUY01000001.1, from coordinate 400,855 downwards.
GCGGAAACTTCCACTGACACCACTGGTTCGCGCAGCCATCGAAACCCGAATCCGAGCGCAGCTACACACCACTGGTTCTCGGCTGGGGCGGGTGCACTTTCAGCCGATGCCTACCGCGGTGATGGCGAAAACCGACCGGCCAGAAGCCACTGCGGTGGAATTCTGCGGAACATGGGCGCAGCATCGACGTGTTCGCGCATTTGCCGGTCGAATAGAAAAACAGCGCGGGACGTGGACCGTCACCGCGCTGCGTTTCATCTAACAGCTACTTCTGCTTCCGAGCTTGGCGTTCGGCGGCGCGACGCTCCGCACGGTTACCAGTCGCCGCAACATCCTGCGATTCCGGAGCACCGTCTTCACCAGGACCGGACAGGTGCATCGGAGTGTCGTCTTCCTTCTCCAACTCTGGCGCAATGTCCTTCTCATCGACCACGCCATCATCGTTGACATCCTGCACCGGTGCCGAGGCATCAACGCGGGCACGCATCAGGAACATCTGACGCACCGATTCTTCCTTGATGGAATCCATCATGGCGGTGAACAGGTCGAAGCCTTCCCGCTGATATTCCACCAGTGGGTCAGCCTGCGCCATCGCACGCAGGCCAATGCCTTCCTTCAGGTAGTCCATCTCGTAGAGATGCTCACGCCACTTGGTGTCCATCGACTGCAAAATCACGCCGCGCTCGAGGTTGCGCATGGCATCTTCGCCGCCGATAGCCGACACTGCTGCTTCCAGCTTGTCGTACTCTGCGTTGGCATCTTCCCGAACTGCCTTCGCCAAATCCTCAGCGGTCAGCTCACCGGCAGCACCGTACTCAGTGCCGTCCAGCAGATCCTTCCAGGCAATCTTCGGGTCGTACAGCGACTCGAGGGCGTTCCATAGTTCGTCAAGGTCCCAGTCTTCGACGTAGCCACGTTCGGTGGCACCTTCAACATATGCGTTGATGGTGTCATCAATCATGTTGCGGACCTGGGACTTGAGGTCCTTGCCTTCAAGGATCTCGCGCCGCTCTGCGTAAATGACCTTACGCTGCTGGTTCATCACTTCGTCATACTTCAAAACGTTCTTACGCACTTCGAAGTTCTGCGCTTCCACCTGCGACTGGGCGCCCTTAATGGAGTTGGACACACGCGAGTTATCAATTGGCACATCATCCGGCAGGCGCAGCATATTCATCAGCGCTTCCATCTGTGGACCATTGAAGCGAACCATCAGTTCATCGCGCATCGACAGGTAGAAGCGAGTTTCACCTGGGTCACCCTGACGGCCGGAACGGCCGCGCAGCTGATCGTCAATACGGCGCGACTCGTGCCGCTCCGTACCCAGCACATAAAGGCCACCGGCGTCGCGCACATCCTCAGCTTCTTCTTCGGCACGCTTTCGAGCCGCTTCAATCTCCGCATCCCAGGCTTCTTCATAGCCCTCTGGGTCCTCGACTGGGTCGTAACCGCGGGCACGCAGGTTATTGTCCGCAATGATGTCTGGGTTACCACCCAGCACAATGTCGGTACCACGGCCAGCCATGTTCGTCGCCACGGTGACAGCCTTCAGGCGGCCAGCTTCGGCAACAATCTGTGCTTCCTGCTCGTGGTGCTTCGCGTTCAACACGCTGTGCTTAACGCCCTTGCGCTGCAGCAGGTTCGACAAGTACTCGGAACGCTCCACCGACGTGGTACCGACCAGCACTGGCTGGCCCTGTTCCACGCGCTCTGCAATGTCTTCGACAATCGCCGCAAACTTTGCTTCCTGCGTCTTGTAAATCAAGTCAGACTTATCGTCACGCTGGTTCGGCTTGTTGGTTGGGATTGGCACCACATCAAGCTTGTAAATCTGGTGCAGCTCCGCCGCTTCCGTATCAGCGGTACCGGTCATACCAGCCAGCTTGTCGTACAGACGGAAGTAGTTCTGCAGCGTAATAGTGGCCAGCGTCTGGTTTTCCTGCTGGATTTCCACCTTTTCTTTGGCCTCAATCGCCTGGTGCATACCGTCGTTGTAGCGACGTCCAGACAGCACACGGCCGGTGAACTCGTCCACAATCATCACTTCACCGTTGCGGACGATGTAGTCCTTGTCGCGGGTGAACAGTTCCTTGGCCTTAATGGCGTTGGACAGGTAGCTCACCAGCTCCGAGTTTTCCGGTGCGTACAGGTTTTCAATGCCCAGCTGGTCTTCGACGAACTCGACGCCTTCTTCACGCACGCCGATGGTGCGCTTGCGCTCATCAACGTCATAGTGAATGTCCCGCTTCATCCGCGGCATCAGCTGAGCGAAGGCTACGTACCATTCTGAGGTGCCATCTACTGGGCCGGAAATAATCAGTGGGGTACGCGCTTCGTCAATCAGAATCGAGTCAACTTCGTCGACGATGGCGTAGTTATGGCCGCGCTGCACCAGTGCGCTGAGGTCGCGTGCCATATTGTCGCGCAGATAGTCGAAACCGAACTCGTTGTTCGTGCCGTAGGTGATGTCGGCGTTGTAGGCGCGGCGACGCTGGTCGGCGTCCTTACCCGACAAAATCACGTCGGTTTCCAAGCCGAGGAAACGGTGCACACGGCCCATCCACTCAGCGTCACGCTTGGCTAGGTAGTCGTTGACGGTAACCACGTGCACGCCCTTGCCGGACAGCGCATTGAGGTATGCCGGCAGCACACAGGTCAGGGTTTTACCTTCACCGGTTTTCATCTGCGCAACGTTGCCGAAGTGCAGTGCGGCACCACCCATAATCTGAACTTGGTAGTGCTTCTGTCCCAGCACACGCCACGAGGCTTCGCGGGCAACTGCGAAAGCTTCCAGCATGATGTCGTTGAGTTCTTCGCCGTCTTCGAGACGCTTTTTGAACTCGTCGGTCTTTGCCCGCAGTTCGTCGTCGGAAAGGTCCTCATAATCCTTTTCGATTGCAATGACCTGGTCGGCCATTTTCTTCAGACGCTTAACGGTTCGGTCTTCACCTAACCGGAGCATTTTCGACAAGGGATTACGCACTTCGTCTTTCCTTTGCGTGGCTGGTTTTATCGGGCAGTTCGGGCTGTCAAAGTTATAACAAAACCCGACCGTACCCGGCTAGCAGGTATCGATCGGGTCTAGTCTAGTCACTTACGCATACGCGCGTTGACTTCATCCTCAGTTAATCCTGAGTCAGGGAAATCAAACCGTAGTCGAAAGCGTGACGACGGTACGCCACGGATGGGCGACCATTTTCTTCGTTGATGAACAGGAAGAAGTCGTGGCCAACCAGTTCCATCTCAGACAGAGCATCATCGACGCTCATTGGCTTGGCTGGGTGTTCCTTGGTGCGGACAACCTTGCCTGGCACCACGTCGTCCACCGAGTTCTCGTATGGGTCGACATCGTACTGGCCAGCGGGCTTCTTGTCGTTGTCTTCCTTGGCTTCTTCAACCAGCGCTGCGGTTGCTTCACCCATGGACATCGGCGCGCGGTGGCCGGACATCGAAATCTGGCGACGTGCCTTCACCTTGCGCAGGGAGCGTTCCATCTTGGCCAATGCAACTTCCAGCGCCGCGTAGAAGCTATCTTCCTTAGCTTCCGAACGTGCCAAGTGACCCTTACCGGTTGCAGTGATCTGAATGCGGTCGGCACGATCCGAACGACGAGGGTTCCGTTCGTGCTGGAGTTCAACGTGGAAGAACGTCAGGGTTGGGTCCAGGCGCTCGATCTTGGCGAGCTTGGAGTTGACGCGCTCAGCAAAGTGCTCAGGCACTTCCACATTGCGACCGGTGATGGTTACCTGAGCCTCAGGCTTCAGGGCTTCGTTGGTGTCAACGCTGTTCGACACTTGATTACCTCCCGGTAGTCTCACCGCCCCTATGAGACGAGAGTTACTTCTCTGGGATGTCGGTGACTTATCTGACTTACAACTCAAGAATACATGTGCCAGATCCATCCCCGCCACAAGCCCGTAGCTTTTTGGTCAACCATTCGCTACCCGCTGCTCACCTGCAATTAGGCGTGACAAATCACCAGTGCAGCTACCGGCCGTGCCCCCAACGACCGCAACACCAACACCGACTCCCGCAGCGTCGCACCAGTGGTCAGCACATCATCCACCAACAGCACATTCTGACCACGCAATTGGCCACTTGCTGGCAACGGCATCACTCGCCCCGACAAATTCGCCTTCCGCTGCCCAGCGCTCAACCCCACCGAATCCGCAACCTGCTCACTCGAACGAAGCGCAGCCACCGCCGACAATCCCGCCCCAAATTCACAGGCGTACTCTGCCACCGCGGTCACGACATCCCCGCCGCGCTGCCGAATCGACGACCGTCGCGTCGGCGCCGGCACCAGGACTAAAGGTTCAATCCGCGGGTCCAACACCGCCCCTTCCACACTGAGCTTATTGACGCTTGCCGCCATCACAGCCCCCAGCGGACGCAACACATCCCGGCGCAACGACTCCTTCGCGGACAGCACCGCTGACCGATGCACTCCGGCATAAGGCGCACAGGAAAACACCGGCACCCCCACAGCCACTTTCGGCGACACCAACTCAGGCGCTCGACTCAGCGCCGTCTGACACGATTCACACACCCCGTTGCCCGGCGCTCCGCAACACGGGCAATCGCCCGGCAACACCAAATCCGCGACTCCCACCAATCCGTCAATAAGCCAAGAAGGAAGCGGAAGTGGCACTGGCGTCCTACTTTGTGGTCACCGGAACCGCGCGGGTACCTTGCATCGCTGGAACCTCACGCCAGAACTGCTCCTTGCCGGCCCCTGGGGACAACTGCACCAACGAGGACGCATCCGTGGCATAGAGCATGGAGCGGGTTGACGCGACCGCGACCACCGGGGCGTTAATGTTCCGGCTCGACATGACATAGTTCGCCGAACCATCCGCCTCAATCCGCCACACCGGCGAATCCGCGGACGACGTACCCACCAGCAAAGAACCATCCGTATTCCACGCAAGCGACAACGCCGTACTGCCAATGGGGAACGCAATCTCGCGCACATTTTCCAGCTTGCGGGTGCCCGCAGATGGCCACGCAATCGAGGCAATATACACCCGGCCATCCACAATCATCGCCGCAACCGAATCCGAACGGTTCGTCTCAAACACCGACACCGCGCCCTTCAGGTCCGCAAGCTCCGACGACTCCACCTCCGACTGGGAGGTTTCCCCACTGGACGAGCGCACCACTCGGACCACACGATGGCCATCGACGACGGTCCACACAGCGCCCGAATCCGCACCCCATGACGGCCTGGTCAGCGTCTTTGCAGACAGCACCCGGTTTTGATCACCCGACTCGGTGCCCATCACCAGCTCCGAGCCATCTCGACCCGCAGCGCGATTCGACCGCACCCCCGCAATCTCCGTGCCATTCGGTGCCACCGACACCGACTCCAAATCTGAGGCGGTACCCCAACCACCAGCGACCGGCTCCAACGAATTGCCGACCACTTTCCGCAGTCGACCATCCTGCAGCGCATACAGACCGCCTACCGCCTCCGAAGACGCTTGTGGGTCATATTCGCTGACATCCTCAATATTCCAGCCATCGGCGAACTCCCCGAGCAGCGGGACACCATCACTATTGATGAAATATGGACCGCGGATCTCCGACGCCGCGAGCGTCCACACGCTCTGCGCCGCCAGCCGGGTCCGATCCGACGGCGACAGCTCCCCTAAGCCAGTGAAATTAATGGTGATATTGCCTGCCGACATATCCACCGACACCGCCGAGCCCGGCGGCAACTTCGACCGCAGTGACGGCTGGAACTGTTGCCGCGGCCCCGAGGCCAACAAGTTCATCAAACTTGCCGCCCGGAAATCCGAAGTGGTGAGAATCCACCGGCGGTCCGGCACCAAAAACCGCTCGCTATTGTCAAAAAACAGCACGTCATGCGGGGCGTAGTTATCCAAAAAGTCCGGACGCTCCACAATCACACCCTGCGGCAGTGAGGAAATCCGCCACTGGCCTTCCTGGTTTTTCCGCAGTGTAAACGGTTCCTCATAGGCACCGTTTTGCGGATCATAGGCGCCGCCGGGCCCCAGCTTGCCGACCACCGAACCACGGACCTTATAGGTCAACTCATCGCCGGAGGTCACCGACTCGGTGCTGATATCTAGGCGGGAAATAATCAGCATGTCCGGCCGGTCATTCCACTTTTCTGCCGCATCGGGCATCAGGAACTGCCGGGCCGCCGCGTGGTCCTGCGCTGGGTGCGCCGCCGCCGAGAAAAAGTCGCGCAGCAACAGGTCCGGTGCCTGGTCCTTCTGCGGCGCCGCAATATCTGCCGTGCTGGTGGCAGCTTCGTAACCGCGTAGTGCCTGTGGGTTACTCTCCCCTGGCAAGGTGGTGCAGCCCGCCAGCAGCGGCAGGGCGGCAAGCAATGACAGCCGGCGCCAACGCGCGCGGGTGCGGTCGGTACCGGTGCGGTCGGTGCGGTCGAGGCCAGTGCGGTGGTGGTTTCGGTTCAGGTCCGCCATCTCAGCTCTCCTTCCCCGTCTCTGGGTCAGGATAGGTATCCTGCAGTCGTTTCACCAGCGGGTCCATGACCAATTCCCCCAAAGAATACTCCCCGGTTTCGGGCTTATCGACGGGTTTAACCTCGCCCGAAGCGGTTTCCGTCAGCGTAGTCACAACCAACGGCAACGGGCTGGAGTCGACAATGCCGCCGGGCACCAGTGGCAGCGTCAAGCGGAAGCAACTGCCAACTCCTGGGTCACCAACTGCCTCTAGCCGACCGCCGTGCAGCAGCGCATCTTCGCGAGCGATGGCCAGACCAAGGCCGGTACCGCCGGTGCGTCGTTCACGGGATGGATCGGCGCGCCAGAAGCGGTTGAATACGAGTTCTTCCTGGCCTGGCTTCAAACCAACACCATTGTCGGTGACGGTAACGGCCACTTCTTCATCGTCGGCGCGCAGCGCAACCATAATCGGATTGCCTTCAGAGTGGTCTAGCGCGTTGGCCAACAGGTTGCGCAAGATTCGTTCCACCCGGCGAGTATCAACAACAGCGGACACTGGTTCTTCTGGGAAGTCCCAAATCAGTTGCACCCCGGACTCTTCTCGCAAGTGCTCTAGTGGGTGCCACGCGGAGGTGACACAGCCGCGGATATCGATGCGTTCTGCGGTCAGGTCTGCGACGCCGGCATCGTGGCGGGAAATCTCCAGCAGGTCTCCGAGCAGCATTTCGAAGCGGTCCAGCTCAGTGATGAGCAGCTCCGCCGAGCGCTGAGTCAGTGGGTCCAATTCGTCGGCGTTATCCCAAATCATGTCGGCAGCCATCCGCACTGTAGTCAGTGGCGTGCGCAGCTCGTGGGAAACGTCAGAGGTGAACTGGCGCTGCAGGTCGGTGTATTCCTCCAGCTGCGTAATCTGCTGGGACAGTGATTCGGCCATCTCGTTGAAGCTGATGCCAAGGCGGGCGATTTCGTCTTCGCCTTCCACCGGCATGCGTTCGCGGAAGTTACCGGAGGCAAACCGTTCCGCAATGCGGGATGCGGAGCGGATTGGCGCGGTGATTTGGTGAGAGAACAGCCAGGCAATGGCAACGAGCAGCACCATCAGCACAAGACCGCCAGCCAGCAGCAGACCACGCACCAGGTCCAGCATGCTTTCTTCGCTCTGCATGGACACCACCAGGTACAGCTCAAGGTTGGGGATATCCGTTGACGTTGGGGTGCCGATAATCAGGGCTTTGTAGGCCGTACCATCTGGTCGGGCCACGGTGGCGTATTGGTAACTCACCTGCCCGCTCTGCACGAATTTACGCAGCGTATCGGGGATCGGGTTTTGCTGCGGCAAACTCACGGACGCGTGGTTCGACACGTCTGGGGCGATAAGCACGGGTTCGAAATTTTCGGCTGCGCCGGAGGTGCCGCCGCTGCTGCGGGACTGGTCGGTGAGCACTTGCCGGGCCACCGCTAACCGGGACTCAGTGCTGTTGAGCGCATCGGTGTTCGCAATTTGTTGCTCTACAACTCGGCGCGCACGCTCAATTTCTTGGTCGGAGGCGTCCAACTTCGCACCAAGCAGCTGCTGCGCAATGATGCTGATCAGGACAATGCCCAGGATCAAAATGACGGATGCAGATGCCAGCACCACGGACGACACCACCCGCACCTGCGTGGAGGTGCGCCACAGGTGGATGCCTTGGTCCTGAATATTTTCGATGCTGGTCCGCAGCCGGGTAATCGGCCGCATGGCCACTTCCGAACTGGTATCCGGCGAATCGTCAGCCGACAAACTATCTCCCGGGGCGGCAGTTACTGCCTCCGTCACTCATTAACTCCCGTTTTGTAGCCGACGCCACGGACAGTCAGAACAATTTTCGGGTTTTCTGGGTCCTGCTCAATTTTCGACCGCAGGCGCTGCACATGCACGTTCACGAGGCGAGTATCCGAGGCGTGCCGGTAGCCCCACACTTCCTCCAATAGTTCTTCGCGGGAGAACACTTGCCCTGGCTTGGATGCCAGTTTCAGCAGCAGGTCGAATTCCAGTGGGGTCAGCGCAATTTCTTCGTCACCGCGGCTAACAATGTGCCCCGGCACGTCGATCTGCAGGTCACCGATTTCTAGGAAATCAGTCGGCGTATCGTCGCTGCGCCGCAGGCGAGCCCGCACCCGCGCAATGAGTTCCTTTGGCTTAAACGGCTTCGGAATGTAGTCGTCTGCACCGGATTCGAGCCCGAGCACCACATCAACGGTGTCGGTTTTCGCGGTCAACATAATCACGGGTACTGCGGAGGTCTCCCGAATTTTGCGGCAAACGTCAATACCGCTCATTCCAGGCAGCATGAGGTCAAGCAGCACGAGGTCCGGGTTTTCGGCACGTTCGGCGTTCACCGCTTCAATACCGTCGCCCACTACAACGGTGTCAAAGCCTTCACGGTTCAGCACCATCGTGAGCATTTCCGCAATGGCCGGGTCGTCGTCTACCACCAGAATCTTCGCAGTCATGGCTTTATCCTAACCATTCTTCGGGCACAGCCACCGTTGATGGCGCAACTGATACTTTCGGCCAACCACATGCCGCCCCCGCTGCACTACCGGGGAATGATGCCGCACAGGCTTGCGCTGACCAGTGCTGAAATGCGCCTTCTTTGTCCGCGGCAATCTTCTGCACCAGGGGTGACAGCCATGCGACTACGTCTGCAGTCGGATGCTCAGCAGGGGCAATTTCCCACCGGGCCGGGGTGAAGGTGCCGTCGTCAGCGATTGTCCCCCAATGTCGCGCTGCAAGGTTCCGATAGGCCTGCGCCACTCGGGCTTGCAGACCCCCGTCGCGTTCGTATTCATCTTTAGCCCGCGTCGCATCCGCAGCAGCGCGTTGCTCAGCCCGGCTGGCCGCCAGATCCACCGCTGCGTCAATAAGCACGGTGAGGTCGGCAGGCGGCAAACCTTTCGGCCCTACTTCGGCCTGGGTTAATTGCTTGATGACGGAAGGGATCGGCGATCCGGGTTCGGCAGGGATCTCAAGCTCAAGCCGGGCAGCGGTGTACGCCAGATTCGACGCGAAGTAGCGGTCCATGATGACGACATCGGCTGAATTGGTCAGTTCGAGGACGGTGTCGCGCATGGCGCTGCGGTCGCGGAAGAACAGTTCTGCCATCGCCAGCGGGTCACTGATAATGTCTGGGTGTTGGCCGTGGAGGGCTTCATCGATGGTGATGGCCCACTGGTTGCGACCGTAGGCGGGGAACCCCATGCGTTTAACGGTCAGGCCAGATTTTTCCAGAGCGGCGACGAGCATCGTGGTGAGGGTGTTTTTACCGGCGCCATCGATGCCCTCAATTGCCAAAATCACAGTGAACTCCGATATTAACTAGGCCAAAGCCTCAGCGAAGGTTTCGAACTCTTCGATGGTTTCCTCGTCGGTTTCTTCGCCGTACTTATCGAATACCTTGGCTGCCAGTTCGCTGAAGGACTCTGGGCACTCGCCGATACCCGCACGGATGAACGGGTATTCATTGACGATCTGGGAAGCGGAGTAGGTTGCGCCGCACCAAATAGCTGCGATGGTGGCAGCGGCCAGTGCGTTGTCGGTTTCCTCTTCGTCAGCTGGAGATTCAGCCAGCATCAACTTGCAGGCATCTTCCAGAGCTTCAAGGATGTCCTCTTCCTCCAGCAGGCTGAGGTCGTCGAGGAAATCAGCGTTGGTCTCGACGCTCAAGACATTTTCATCCCAATTAGACATTGCAGACACTTTCCTTGTCGGGGCCAAAAACAGGCCGGGGTTCATTTGAAAGTTCGCGGCAGGGACACAATTGCCCTTACAGCAGTTTGTACCGCATTTTGTACAAACGCGACGCTCTAAGAACTATCACTTCACAATGCGCTCACTCAGAGCCACCCTGACACAACAGATGTGAGGCATTTCACCTCCGTGATACCCCCCACTGTCAGCAAAAACTGGTTTTCGACAGCTAACAACCAGACATCGGTGTGTTAAAGTGACAAGCAATCGTAATCGTTCCGTTACCATCATTAAAAAGGAGCCCAAGAATGACGCACACCGCACGCACCACTGCGGCCCTGCGCCGTGGCCTCCCCCTCTCTGCCATTGCTGCTGCAGCCGCCTTTTTGGCCGCGTGCGGGCAGAGCCCGATGGTACTGGACACTTCTTCTACCTCCGAGTCGGTTGACTCTGAGCCAACCGCCACGGATGTGTACCCGACTGGCGAATCTAGCGCCACGGAAAAATCAACGTCGACGGAAACCCCGAGCGCATCGCCAACCCCAGAAAGCTTGGCGGAAGACCCATACTTGGCGCCAAACGCATTCATTCCGCAGCCAGGTGAGGACACTTCCTCTGAACCGACTCGAGTGGTGCCAGAAGGCCGAGTAACTGACCAGTCGCAGATTCCTGGTCTTTCTGGGTCCGAAAACACCACTTCGGACCCAACAGCGCCTGGTACCACCCAACCGGAACAGGGCGATACCTCGGAGCCGAAGCCACCAACGGACGCAGAGAAGAAGGACCCAGCTGGCGAAACCGACAAGCCTGGCGAAACCGGTGAAACCAAGCCGGGGGCAGAGACCAAGCCGGGCGCGGACCAGAAGGACCCTGAGCGCATCACCGCCCAAGCCTTGGAAAACGAGCTCAAGGTAGACAAGAAACCAACGCCAGCTGGTCCGACAGATCCAACTGACACCGCGCCCGCAGGCAGTTCCGAGCCAAAACCTGCCCAAGAACCACCGGTTCCAGCGCCAGCGCCAGAACCACAGCCGGCGCCAAAGCGCCTACCAGGCTCCTCGAGCCTGCCAGCGAGCTCGTCATGGAGCGGCTTCGGCCGCTAGGTTCTGCTCAATCGCTGGTTAAACCCGCGCGAAGAACACTCGGGTTGGCTGCTGCGCATCCTGCGCGCGCAATTCAATGTCAGATTCTGCCGCTGAGACCCACAGCGCTTCGCCTTGGGAAATCTTCAGTGCCGACGTGTCATCCTGCGCGGCCGCAGCCGACACCTCACCTTGGGTGCACAGCACCAACACTGGACCATCGTGGTTGAGCACAAATGGCTCTTCCGTCAGCGCTGCTTGGTCTAAGTAGAACTCATCCACCGGAGTGTCGTAATGCAGGTAATCATTGCCCTGCGAAGTCTGCTTGACCTGCGGCTTAATCAACGGATCACTATTCGGGGTGAAGTTAAGCACCCGCAGCAGCTCCGGCACATCCACATGCTTAGAGGTCAAACCGCCACGCAGCACATTGTCGGAGTTCGCCATAATTTCCACACCCAGGCCAGACAGGTACGCATGTAGCTGCCCTGGCCCCATAAAAATCCCCTCGCCTGGCTGCAAGGTAATCCGGTTCAGCAGCAGCACTCCCAGCACGCCAATGTCGCCCGGGTAGCGCTGCGCAATCTGTACTACCGATGCCGCCACGGTACGGATCCATTCCGGAGCTTCGCTGGCGACGACCCGCTCTGCATCAGCGACCACTTCGTTAACCAACGCGTCCACGCGGTCGCCTGGCAGATTAATCCAAGTGGTAAACAGAGCGCGCAAGCTATCAGCTTCGTCTTCCCCGTCCAGCAACACGGCATAGTGTTGCAATCCCGGGGTGCCCAAAACGTCAATAAGCTCCCTGGTTTGTGCCACCGGACGGAAACCGGCAAGGGCTTCGAACTGCGTCACCGCAACAATGAGCTCCGGCTTGTGGTTGGCGTCGCGGTAGTTGCGGTTGGGTGCATCAACGGCAATACCGGCTGCGTTTTCTGCGGCGAAACCCGCCTGAGCCTGCTCAATAGTGGGGTGCGCCTGCAATGACAGCGGCTGCTCCGCCGACAGTAACTTCAACAAAAACGGCAAGGTTTCGCCGTGTTGGGTCACCACACGCTCGCCCAAATGTTGCTTCGGATCCTGCGAAATGATGTCCAATAGGCTGCGGTCACCGACCATCGCCGAACCAGTCGGATGGGCGCCGAACCACAATTCGGCTTCGGGGCGATCCACTGGGATTTGCCGACCAGTCAGGTTAGCCAGGAGCGTGCGGGAACCCCACGGGTAGTAGCGCATTGCTCCAGTTAGCCGTTCCATGGGTCCTCAGTTCTTGTTGTCATTGAAAATCGAGCTCGAATACGGTGCCGCGCAGGCAAGCCGCGCCGCGGTCACTGCCACATCGGTGAGCAGATCCACAACCTCCGTCGTGTCACCTGCCGCCAACACCCGCGCGTAGGAAAACGCTTCCACACGCCGCTGTGTCTCCGCGTGGCCCGCGGTGGTGGTCAACACAACAGCCCTTAAAGGTAGCAAATCGAGCGGACCATCAAGCTCTGGGTCATAGAAAATATCCCCCGCCACTGGAGCAGCATAGTTCAATTCCACAGCCGCACGCTGCACCTCCGGCCATGGCGCGGCGACGCTGACCTGCCCCGACCGCAACCACGCATCCGTGGCAAAACGGGCGACCGCAGCCAACGCCGGATGCTCCCAAGTGAACACCACCCGATGATTTTCCAGACTTTCCGCCAGCTGCCGCGCCGGATTCGACGCCCCATCGCGATCTGGGGCGCATGTCGCCAACTCCTGGTCCACCAAATCCGCGACATCCCGCAGATTCGCATCTGACCCAAGTGCACTGGCCCCAACCGTCGCTAGCAACGCCAAAATGTAGCCCAGCGGAAGCAGGAAGGACCCCTCCGTCGGCAATGTCGACTCCGGCACGACGATGGTGTCCGCGCCGGCCGCAAACCGCACCGGCCCCTCATTGACACCAATCAGTACGGTTGCCGCCCCACGGTCCACGGCCGCAGCCAAGGTACGGGCCGCCTGGTGGTCACCCGGGTCGTGCGTGATGACGATTACCAAGTCAAGGGAACCGACAAACCCCGGAAGCTCCGACGCCCACACCGTGGGTGGGGCCTCAGCTTGAGTCAAGGCTATTGCACATTCGGCGGCTGCGGTGGCTGCCGCGGAACTTGGGTGGATCACAATGCTGCGCGGCGCGAAACCGAGCAGATCCGTGAACAAACCCGATGCCATGGCCGCGGCGGCGGCTCGCAGTTGCGCTCCTTCATGTGCCGCTGAAAACAGCAGCACCTGCTGACGCTCAGAAACCATACTTCCAGTGTGCCCCACTTAGCCACGGATAACGCTGAGAATCTCCTGAACAAGCGCTTCGACCTCATCCGCGGTCTCTGCTTCCACGTTAAGGCGCAGCAGTGGCTCGGTATTGGACGCGCGGACATTAAACCATGCCTTGGTGTCCTTCAGCCCCACGGTGACGCCATCAAGGTAGTCGATGCGTGCGGTGCGGGACGCAAATGCCTTCACGACCTCGTCCTGCTTCTGCTTCTGCTCTTCTGGCCCCGCCAGTCGGGTGTTGATTTCACCGGAAGCTGCGTAGCGGTTGTACTTCGCCATCATCTCGGACAGCGGTGCGTCTTGGCCACCCAAGGCGGACAGCACATGCAGCGCAGCGAGCATGCCGGAGTCTGCGTTCCAGAACTCACGGAAGTAGTAGTGCGCCGAGTGCTCGCCGCCGAATACTGCGCCGGTCTCCGCCATTTGCGCCTTGATGAAGGAATGGCCGACGCGGGTGCGCACGCCAATGCCGCCATTCTCGATAATGGTTTCTGGCACCGCTTGGGAGGTAATCAGGTTGTAGATGATGGTGGCGCCAACTTCGTCCGCCAGAGCGCGCTCAGCCACCAGTGCGCAAATAGCCGACGGGGACACTGGCTGGCCCTTTTCATCGATGACGAAGCAACGGTCGGCGTCACCGTCAAAAGCCAAGCCGATATCTGCGCCCTGCTCCACGACGAATTTCTGCAGATCGACCAGGTTCTTTGGATCCAGTGGGTTTGCTTCGTGGTTCGGGAAGGTGCCGTCCAGTTCAAAGTACAGCGGGCGGATGTCTACCGGCAGACCGTCAAGGACTGCTGGAGTAGTCATGCCAGCCATGCCGTTGCCAGCATCGACCGCAACGACCAGTGGGCGGATGTCTGCAATATCTACCAGGTTGCGCAGGTATGCGCCGTAGTCAGCGAGGACATCCTGAGAGCTGACCGTGCCCTGCTCGCCGTCGTACGCGGGGACACCGTCGACCAGCATGTCGGCGATGTCACCGAGGCCGGTGTCGCGGGAGACTGGGCGTGCTTCATCACGGCACAGCTTGATGCCGTTGTATTCGGCTGGGTTGTGGCTAGCAGTGAACATTGCGCCCGGGCAGTTGAGGGTGCCAGCTGCAAAGTAGAGTTCGTCGGTGGAAGTCAGCCCGAGCAGGACCGCGTTCAGGCCCTGGGAGCACACGCCTTCGGCGAATGCGTCAGCAAGTTCTGGGGAGGACGGGCGCATGTCGTAGCCAATAGCAACTTGCGTAGCGCCTTCACCGCGCATGATTGCTGCGAAAGCGGCACCAGTGTCGCGCACAAAGTCAGCGTCGATGCCTTCGTCGACAACGCCACGAACGTCGTAAGCCTTGATGATGGCGTCGACATCTTGCCGGTTGCGTGTAGTCACTGCCCAAACTCCTCTAGGTAAAAAAGTGAACTCCTAGAGGATAGCTGTTACAAGAACTATTCGTTCAAGTCAGCTTCGCCAGTGTCGACCACAAGACGCAGGTGCCCCTTGCCGCGATGCCGTCCGCGGTGCACTGGGTGACGGTGCTGCGCTGGTTCTTCCGCCATGGTCTTTTCCCCGGCGCGGCGGACGGCTTCTGCCAGTGCAGTGAGCTCTTCTTCTTCATCGATGGTCGGCGCTGGCGTGTACTTCAGCAGCTCCCAGCCCAGCGGCGCAGTGATGCGCTCAGCGTGGTAGGCGCAGAGGTCCCAGCTGTGGGGCTCGGCTACGGCGGCTAGTGGACCGACTACTGCGGTCGATTCCGAGTAGGCATAGGTCAAGGTGGCGACTGCGGGTTTACCGCATCCGGGACGGCTGCAACGACGAAATTCACTCACGAGGTCAAAGTCTAGACTGTTACTTGAGGTTTAGACAGGTGTCTGATTGTCGGGGTGTCGGAAAGTTTCCGGACTGTCACCGTCCTATGCTTGCTCAATATGGAAGCCTCTCGTCGCGTACACCGCCGGGGTCGCGGTATTCGTGGCCCCCTCTTTCCCCCTGAAGTCCCCAGGTGGCAGTCCCGCACCCAACAATTCGACACTGCCGTCCTGGAGGCTTACGCCCCACTGCAGCACCGCTGGGCAGAGCGACTGACGCAACTCGACGTTGCGGTCGACACCGTCCCCCGAATGCGGCTAGATTTCAACACCATTTGGCCCGACGAAGTTGTCGCACTCGGCCCCATCCCACTGGCGCGACTCGTTCCTGCCGGCGTCGATCGCTACGGCGCACCAACTCGGCCGCGCATTGTCGTGTTCCGGATGCCCATTCAGCAGCGCGCGGAAGATGCGGAGCAACTGGACCGAATTCTGCAGTATGCGCTCGGGAAATTAGTGGCTACATACTTAAATATCCCAGCAGAGGACATCTCCCCCGACTGGGATTAATACAAATAAGCGAACTAAGTAGTTAGCTAGCTAAATTCGTTAATAAATTAACCGATCTGCTTCTTCAGACGGCGACGTTCACGCTCAGACAGCCCACCCCAGATGCCAAAACGTTCGTCGTTTTCCAAGGCGAACTCCAAGCATTCGTCACGCACTCCACATGCACGGCAAATCCGCTTAGCGTCGCGAGTGGAGCCGCCCTTTTCCGGAAAAAACGCTTCCGGATCGGTCTGCGCGCACAGCGCCTGCTCCTGCCAATCCTGCTCGACTGCCTCAAACAACCCATCCAGGTCGTCGGCCCAGCCGGTCGAAATCGACTCGGCCTCCACTGCCGATCCAGCTGTCACCTCGAGACGAATACCGGTCATCCGCGCAGTGGCGTCGATGTGATCATCCATTCCGCCACCATCCTTCCCATTGCTGCTGACGTGTCCCGAACAATTACACACTTGTGATTACACACGGATAACTCGAAAGTATCAAGCTAGGCGGGGCAAATCTCATACTCCATTAAGGAGATTGGGACAACAGTAAACAGATGTGACTGATGTGACTAATGGGGGTTGCCTCTGCACCACCCGCTCTCAGCCAGAGAAAGACAGCGACGCACCGAAGGCCACTGCCCCGACGCGCCGAAAAACTACAGAGATTAGATATCCGAGCTGAACCGCACACCTGTGTCCGGAATAGTCACACCCGGCCACACTCGAACTCCGTCAATAAGCTCACAGCGGGCCCCAACCCGGGCGCCATCGCCAATAATGGCGTTACGAATGACCGCCCGCGGCCCAATATGGGCACCCTCACCAATAATGGACGCCTCAACAACAGCGCCAGGCTCAATCACTGCGCCGTCAAAGACCACTGCTGCATCCAAACGACAGCCAGCACCCACCTCAGCGCCGCGGCCGACAACCGAACCGCCGAACAGCAACGCACCAGCGCCGATTGCAGCAGAATCCTCCACCAGCGACTCACCGTTGCGGCCAGCCAGTAGCGGCGACGGCGCAATACCGCGAACCAGGTCAGAGCTACCCCGAACAAAGTCACGCGGGGTCCCCATGTCACGCCAGTAGCTCATATCCACATGGCCAAACACGCGGGCACCGTCTTCCAGCAGCTTCGGGAAGATTTCCCGCTCCACCGAAATAGCACGACCCTGCGGAATCGCTTCAATTACTTCCCGACGGAAGACATACGCACCAGCGTTAATCTGATCCGTTGGTGGGTCTTCAGTCTTCTCCAAGAACGCAGACACGCGGCCTTCGGCATCGGTTGGCACGCAACCAAACGCCCGCGGATCCGACACATGCACCAAGTGCATAGTCACGTCAGCATTATTCGACTCATGGGTCTCCAACAGCGCATTCAGGTCGGCACCGCCGAGGACATCGCCGTTGAACACCATGACAGTGTCATTGCGCAGCTTGTCGTACACATTGCGGATACCGCCGCCGGTGCCCAGCGGTTCGTCCTCTACGACGTACTCAATTTCCAGTCCGAAGTCAGCACCATTACCAAAGTGCTCTTCAAAGACCTCAGCCTTAAACGAGGTACCCAGCACGACGTGCTTAATGCCAGCGGCCTGGATACGAGCCAACAGGTGCTCCAAAAACGGCACACCTGCAGTCGGCAGCATCGGCTTCGGCTTCGACACCGTCAGCGGACGAAGGCGGGTACCTTTACCACCAACCAGAATCACCGCATCGGTACGGGACGCAATATCGGACACGGACTGCTCCTCAATCGTTTATCGAACTATTTCTCAAGTATGACAACGGCCGACGCGGAAGAAAGGTTGCCGCGCCGGGTTACAATTCCGCTACTTTGCACGCTACTTCTGCGCGGCCGTAGCTTTGCGGTGCGCACGCTTCGCGGCGGCAATCGCCAACTTCAACCGCACCTGCAGGCCCACCCACAGCACACCGCGCAACGGAGCTTGCCACCAATGCGGATGCCGATCAGCCTGATAGCGGAAAGCACTATCGTGATGCGCGCCCAAGGTGAACTCCGGATGCGCGCTCGTAGAATGGCCCTGTGCATGCGCGATCTCCGCACTAGGCACAAACACCGACTGCCAACCGGCCTTCCACATCCGGTCCCCCAAATCCACGTCCTCCATGTAAAGGAAGTAGCGCGGATCAAAGCCGTCAATGGCATCGAAAGCATCCCAGCGCACCAACAAACACGCGCCAGACAACCAACCCGACGTGCGCTCGCTATCCATATCTGCATTCTGGCGATACTTCCGCGACCACGGATTCGACTTCCAAATGTCCGCAAAAATCGCGTGCCCAATACCGCTCGCAATGTCCGGCAGTGCACGCGCTGACGGGTACACGCTCCCATCAGCTTCCCGAATCAGCGGCCCCAGCGCTCCCGCACGCGGCCAACGCTCCGCAGCGGCAATCATCGTGTCAATCGACCCCGGGCTGTACACCACGTCCGGGTTGGTAATCAGGAAAAACTCTTCATCAATCTCTCCGGTCTCCACCATTGGGCGCAGTACCGCAGCTGCCGCATTGATTGCAGCGCCGTAGCCGATATTCGACCCCGTCGACATGAGAGTCACCGAGTCCGGATGAGCAGCCGCCACCAGTTCAGGGGCGCCATCCTTGGAACCGTTATCCGCCAGAATCGTCGTTGTCGGCAATGTGGTTGCCTCGGCCAACGAATCGATGCACTTCGCCAAATGTTCACCCGGCGAATAGGTCACGGTCACTACAGCTAAACGTTTACTCACGGGGAATCACCCTACTTCCAAGGAACGACGAAGTCCGTCTCGCCACGACGGCAATGGCTCAAAACCACTGGCCAACCACGCAGAATCATCCAAAACTGACCACTTCGGCCGCGGGGCCGGTCGCGGATACTCCTCCGAGGTCACTGGCGAAATACGACGCGGATTAGCGTCAATAAGCTCAAAGGTGGCAACCGCCAAGTCGTACCAGGTCGCCACACCGGAACCCGTGGCATGGAACACACCGGGCACGCTGGCCGCAGCAAGAGCCCAGATACCGCGCGCCAAATCATCAACAAACGTGGGATTGCCGAACTGATCGTTGACCACCGAAATATCCCGCCCGCTCGCCGCCAGCCGCATCATTGTCGTCACAAAACACGGCGCATCTGGCTGCGTTGGCCCAGAAAACACCCAGGCAGTTCGCACAATGGCACTGTGCGGACACGCCGCACGCACCGCACGCTCCCCCGCCAACTTGCTCGCCCCGTACACCGTCTCCGGCACCGTCGGCGCATCCACCGGCCACGGCGACCGCGCAGCTAGGCGCTGCGTATCACTGCCAAAGACATAATCCGTCGACACCTGCACAACAAATGCGCCCTCCGCCGCGGCCCGGCGCGCCAACAACTCCGCACCCAACGCGTTGACCGCAAAAGCAATGTCGCGCTGCTCAGGCTTTTCCGCATTATCGACAGCGGTGTAAGCTGCGCAGTTAATAACTACATCCGCACCGACAAACGCGGGATGCGCCAGCACCTGCCGCTCATCGGAAATATCCACATCCGAGCGTGTGAGTTCCACCACGTTAAGGCCTGTCGGAGCAGTTCGACGCAACGCAGTTCCCAATTGCCCTGCGGCGCCAACAATGATTATGCGCATAGTTCCACTATTGTCGAAAAATAGCTTGAAGGCGATTGACCACCCCGAGGAGCAAGACTTTGTCCGAAGAATCGCGGAAACCCCGACCACGCACAGGCCGGCACAACCGCACGATTCAGTCAGCTCCGCCGCAACAACGCCGCGCGAAGCAAGCCTGGCCACTGCCCGGCCGCGCCGCACTCGGCCTGCTCAGCGTCGGACTGCTATCCCTGGCAGGCGTCGGCTACACCACCATCGGTAACAATGTCTCCGGCCTATCCAAAGGCGGCGACCTGTCCCTCGGCGAAAACAAAGACGGCTCCACCGACATCCTCCTCGTCGGTGTCGACTCCCGCGTAGACGCCCAAGGCAAACCCCTTACCCAAGCCGAAACCGACATGCTGCACGCCGGCGACGAAGAAGGCACCAACACCGACACACTCATCCTCATGCGGATTCCAAACGACGGTTCCTCCGCAACAGCTGTGTCCATCCCCCGCGACACCTACGTCGAAACCACCGACTTCGGTAACACCAAAATCAACGGTGTCTACGGCATGACCCGCTTCCAAGAAATGCAGCGCATCGCCCAAGACTCCGGTGTCGAAATTTCCGAAACCGATGCCGTCAGCTCCGACGCCGATGTCAACCGCAAAGCATCCGAGGCTGCCCGAAAAGCCCTCATTGATACTGTGCAAAACCTCACCGGCGTGACCATCGACCACTACGCCGAAGTCGGTCTGCTCGGCTTTGTGCTGGTCACCGATGCTGTCGGCGGTGTGGAAGTCTGCCTCAACGACGCCGTCAACGACCCATACTCCGGCGCCAACTTCAAAGCCGGCCGGCAGCGACTCTCCGGCGCCGAAGCCCTCAGCTTCGTCCGCCAACGCCATGGCCTGCCCCGCGGCGACCTTGACCGCATCGCCCGGCAGCAAGCATTCCTGGCCTCCATGACCGGCTCCATGCTGTCAGCAAACGTGCTGGCCAACCCGACTAAACTCAACGAACTTGGTCGCGCCGCCGAGCGCTCCGTCGTCCTCGACAACGACTGGGACCCCATCGCCTTTGCCACCCAAATGCAAAGCCTGACCGCTGGCGACGTCTCCTTCGAAACCATCCCGGTGACCTCCATGGACGGCACCGGCGACTACGGCGAATCCATCGTCACCGTCGACAAAGCCCAAGTCCAGAAGTACTTTAAGGACCTGCTGCCGGAACACATGCGTGACAGCGAAGCCCCACCGACCTCCACCACAACCACCCCACCGGCAGTCACCGAATCCGACTACACCGTGCAGGTGCTGGACGGCTCTGGCTACCCAGGTCTGGCCACCATTGTCTCCGGCGGCCTCGCCCAACTCGGTTATGCGCCTGGCCTTGCTGACATCGTCGAACAGCAACCTAAGTCGCGCGTTTTGGCTGCCCGTTCAGATGACGCCGGCGCCCAGCGAGTCGCCTACGAACTCGGTGGCCTGCCCGTGGAGGAAGACCCTTCTGTCCCAGCCGGTACCGTCAAAGTGATGCTTGCACCGGACTACAACGGCCCAGGCATCAACGGCACCTTCACCCCAATCGGGCAAACACCGGAACCTTCCGCGGACGGCACGACGAACACACCAGCTAACCCTGCTGATGTCGTCGGCACCCAAGGTAGCCCCGTGGAAAAGTCCGACGTGCCGGAGAAGATTGTTGCGGATCAAAATGGTCCGCGGTGCGTTAACTAGATAGGAGCCTCCAGCCATGTCGCTTTTTGACGATTTGTTGACGGCGGACGCAGCTGCGCCCCGCTTGACCTGCTACGACGAAGTGACCGGGGGCCGCACCGAGCTCTCTGGTGCAACGCTGGAGAACTGGGCTGCAAAAATCGCGAACCTACTACGCACCGACTGCGGTCTTGCCCCTGGCGATGCCATTGCCGTGGACTTGCCGGTGATCTGGCAGGCAGGCTGCCTGCTGGTTGGCGCGTGGCGAGCAGAGATTGAGGTGCTGCCGGTGCTGCCAGAAGATTTCGCCGCTGGCGCCGCAGGTGCTGGTGCTGGTACTGGTGCCGGGGCCGCACCGCAATGGGTATTCACGACCGTCGAAAAGCTGGACGCTTGGGAAGAAGCCGTCCCAGGTGTGGAAGTTGCGGTGCTCACCGATGATGCTTTCGGTCGTGGGGTTGCCGAATGCGGCGGCGAAGTTCCGTTTGGTGTCATGGACTTTGCACCCGACGTGCGGATTCAGCCAGATGCCTACTTCGGCGGTAAGCCGAACACCGCGCGATCCCTGGTGCCAGGCATGTCGGAGGCTGAGCTCGCCCACACCGTCGAAAAGCAAAAAACCAGCTCCGAGGTGGAGCTGGTTAATGGTGCCCGTCTGCTGTCGTCGGGTTGGTTGGATGCAGACGGCCGCTTTAGTCCGTCCGCGTGGTTGGCAACTGTGGCGGCGCCATGGGCTGTGGGCGGTTCGGCAGTTGTAGTGCGAGCCGGTTCAGCACCACGGTTGGCGCACTTGGCTGACGTGGAAAAGGCACAGCTGTTAGGTTAACGCTTGGCCGCCCTAGGCCAGCACGTCCCGACGGGTGTGCAACGCCCAACCTGCGGCGATGAACGCGGCTAGGATTGCGGCCAGCACGCCGAACATCTGAGCTGGGGAGTGCAGCGGTTCGTTACCAATAATCCAGCCCGGCAGCTGACTCGTGGTCAAACCGTATGGCGCCCAGGTGGCCAGCTCCGCGAAGAACTTCACTGGCAGCACCCCCATCATGGTTTCGGCGACGGTAATCCACAGCAGTGGCAGCGTGACGGCCATGGCAACGCCACGGAAAATGAAGCCGGTGGCCACACCAATAGCGTTCCAGAACAGTGCCGAACCGAGCATGAGGCCGGCCATTGGCAGGAATTTATCGCCGAGCTCCAGACCAGCTGGGTTGAAGTTGGAGACGCCGATCGCAAGGCCGAGGCCTACTACGTAGTTGATGGCGATGAATAGCCAGTTCGCCACAACGCGGGCGACTAAGGACGTCCAGCGGTGGCGCTGCACCAGGAAGCTGAGTGCGGTGGAGCCGTGGCGGATTTCGCTGGCGGTACTCGCAGCACCGAAAATCACGGCAATCGGCAGGAAGAACATCGAGCCAATGAACAGTTCGCTGATGCCGATTGGTGCATTGACTTCGCTGGCGAAGAACACGACCAACAGCGTCATCGGGCCGTAGAAGGTGCCGGTGAGCAAAATGGCGTAGATGAGCGAGGAACGCAGGGACAGAATGCGGATGAGTTCGGATTTCAATGCGGCAAACATTGTGGGGACCTTTCGGGAAGTTGTGTGATTAAACGGTGTGGTAGACGGTTTCTTTATCCGTCGCGGCGAGGTAGGCATCTTCCAGCGAAGTGCGGTCCTCTGACAGGTGGGTGACCAGCAGGTCCAATTCCCGGGCGATAACCGCAATGGTCTTGGTGTTCTTGATTGGTCCGTCGAGCTGCACCTTGAGGCCAAGCTCGCTGGAAATGACTGGCACATTCAGGTTCTGCAGGTGGCTGACCAGTTTGGCGTCGTTGTCGGTGTGAATCCGGATGCTCTGCCCGGCGCCATTGATGAACTCGTCGAGGGATGCTTCCTTGATCAGTTTGCCGCGGCCAATGACCACCAGCCGGTCCGCAATCATCTGCATTTCCGACAGCAGGTGCGAGGACACCAGCACTGCCTTGCCATCATTCGCCGCCTGGCGCAGCACATCGCGCATCCAGTGCACACCTTCTGGATCCAGGCCGTTGACCGGTTCATCCAGCACCAAGTTCTGCGGGTTACCCAGCAGTGCGGTCGCAAGACCCAAGCGCTGCTTCATGCCGAGGGAAAAGCCACCCACACGCTTATTGACGACGGAGCTGAGGCCAACCATCTCCAAGCACTCATCGGCACGGGCGGATGGCAGCCCAGCGGCAGCTGCCACTGCGCGGACGTGGCCGTGGGCGGTACGACCGGGGTGGAACCAGGTGGAGTCCAGCAGAGCACCGACAGTGGTGGCGGGCTGAACGGAGGCAGACAGCGGGCCACCGTCAACAGTGACGGTGCCACTGGTCATGCGGTCCAGACCGAGCATGCAGCGCATGGTGGTGGACTTGCCGGCACCATTCGGCCCGAGGAAGCCGGTGATGGCACCGTCCGGGACGGTGAAGCTGAGGTTGTCGACTGCAGTATGGTTGCCATACTTCTTGGTGAGGTTTTCTACGTTGAACATGCTTTAAGCTTCGCGTGTTCAACGGCCCATTCCATCGGGCTTATGGATGAACTGACTTAATCATCCCTCAGGATGATCGTCTCATCCCTCGGCCAATGCTCCAGCGAGCAGTTAGCCCTCCAGCAATTCATCCGGCGAGACATACCCATTGCGGAAAGCAAAGACCACTGCTTGGACGCGGTCCCTGGAGCCGGTTTTCGCCAGTATGTGGGAGACGTGCGTCTTCACCGTCGGCAAGGAAATGAAGAGGTCGGAGGCGATTTCGGCATTGGAACGGCCGCGGGCCACAAGCTCCAAGATTTCAGTTTCGCGCTCAGTGAGTGGGTCCGCCAGCTCAGTTCGTTGCACCGATTGTGGGCCTGAGTCTGTGCCTGCGGCGACGCCATTCTGGCCGTCAAGAAGCGGACGAACGGTACGCAACAACCGGGCGGTGGAGGCAGCAGCAAGCACTGACTCCCCGGAATGGACGGTGCGGATTGCGCTGAGCAGTTCCTCGGGTTGAGCGTCCTTGAGCAGGAAACCGGAGGCCCCAGCGGCGATGGCGTCGACCAAATACTGGTCATTGTCGAAGGTGGTCAGGACAACGACGCGGGTGTCCGGATGCTCAGCGACAATGCTGCGGGTGGCGGTGATTCCGTCGGTGCCGGGCATCTGCACATCCATCAGAATCAGGTCAACCGGGGACGCGCTTTGCTGCGCAATCGCTTCGCCACCATCGGAGGCTTGCCATGCGACCGACATGTCGTCCTGGCTATCGATGACCATGCCGAAACCGGCACGGACCAGCATTTGGTCGTCGACAAGGGCAACAGTAATGGTCACGGGAAGCCTTTCAGAGCGGGTGGCGGGCGGGAGCTAAGTCGGGAACTAGATGCAGTGTA
The DNA here is from genome assembly GCF_000372445.1 of Corynebacterium ulceribovis DSM 45146. Classification (GTDB taxonomy): domain Bacteria; phylum Actinomycetota; class Actinomycetes; order Mycobacteriales; family Mycobacteriaceae; genus Corynebacterium; species Corynebacterium ulceribovis. The sequence continues at coordinate 376,235 of NZ_AQUY01000001.1, read as the reverse complement.
ACTATTTCTTGTGTGACGCTGGGGTGCTACTTTTTCGCGGCAAGGTTGCGGTCACGGTGTAGCCGACCACGGTATTGATGTCCAAAGTGCCGTCGTGCAGTTTCACGCGCTCGCGCATGCCGGTAATGCCCCGCTGCGCTCCCGGTGGCGGCATTTTTGGCCGGTAAAGCGGCGACTCATTGTGAATCCGCGCAGTCACGGCATCATCCGACCAAGTCAACGTGACAGTGGTGCGAACATTGCCAGCATGTTTAATCACATTGGTCAGCGATTCCTGAATGATGCGGTAGATGGTCAACTGCGCCGCTTCGGATAGTTCAAAGGCCTCGCCCTCAGCGGTGTAGGTCAGCTGCAAACCGGTGGCCTGAGTATCGGAAATCAACCGCGGAATCGCCGAGATACCCGGTGGCGACTGGCGCTCGCGGACCAGCTCTGTCCCTTCTTCATCGCGGAGCACCGACAGAATCGAGCGCATCTCTTCCAGGGATTGCCGCGCCGACTGGCCAATTGTTTCCAACGCCGCAATTGCCTTTTCCGGGTCCTTCTTACCGGCGTAGCGGCCGCCATCGGACTGGGCGATAATCCCGGACAGCGAATGCGCCACAATGTCGTGCATTTCGCGGGCGATGCGGGTGCGCTCGGCGTAGGTGGCGAAAAGAGCGCGCTCTTCCAGCTCCTGTAGTTCGAGGTCATTGCGGCGTTTATTGGCCCCCCAGAGCCAGAAGAAACCTTGCATGACCAGCGAGACAACGATGATGATTGCGCGCATAATCAGCGGTTCGTTATTCCACATGTACAGCGGGCGCAGCAGCACCGCCAGCGAAATACCCGCGACCAGTGCCGGCCAGGCCCACATCCGCCACGGGGGCGACAGGAACCGGCCAAGGTGCGCGACCACTGCGCAGGTAAAGATGAAGGCCGACTGGGTAGTTGGAAATGCCAGGAGGTGCAACAACAGCAGCCCTGGACCAGCGATAACCCCGATTTTTGGCCAAGTGCGAAAGGTGGCGATGACTAGCCCTGCGGCGACGATCCAGATTGCCAAGAGGGTCCGTTGCCACTCGTGCCAGCGGGAAAGCAGGTCCGCATTAGCCATCTGATCGGCGAAGAATTCTTCGCTCACACCGAAGTCTGTGTTGTAGGCGAGGAAGGACAAGGCCAAGCCAATGAGTGCGTCCACCAGCAGATGCGGATGTGCTCGCATCCAGGTGGTTACCTTCGCGGATAAGTCATCGAACTTCACGGCCATGTGTTTATACGTTAGGGCGCACCCGACTTCGACGCATCATCCCGGCGGATGAAAACTGACTGGTACCGTAAGTGGCATCACAGTGCACAACCCCGGTGGAGGATTTCACATGGCAACCGTCAATTTCAAAGATGTTTCGCTGACCTATCCGGGGGCGAGCAAACCGACGGTAACCAACCTCAATCTCGACATTGCCGACGGCGAGTTCCTCGTGCTGGTCGGCCCCTCCGGCTGCGGTAAGTCGACGGTGCTGCGGATGCTCGCCGGTCTGCAGGAAGTAACCTCCGGAGCCATCCACATCGGCGACAAGGACGTCACCGACTTGGAGCCGAAAGCCCGCGACATTGCCATGGTGTTCCAGGACTACGCGCTCTACCCGCATATGTCGGTGCGCGAAAACATGAGCTTCCCGCTGCAGCTAGCGAATACACCGAAAGCCGAAATGAAAGAACGCGTCGAGCAGGTAGCGGACCTGCTGGACCTCTCCCCTTACCTGGATCGTAAGCCGAAGGATCTGTCCGGTGGTCAGCGGCAACGCGTCGCCATGGGTCGGGCCATTGTCCGCCACCCGCAGGTGTTCCTCATGGATGAACCCCTGTCGAACTTGGACGCGAAGCTGCGTGTGCAGACCCGCGCCCACATTGCGCAACTGCAGCGCGAATTGGGCGTGACCACGGTGTATGTCACCCACGATCAGGTCGAGGCGATGACGATGGGCGACCGCGTCGCTGTCCTGAATTTCGGCGACCTTCAACAAGTCGCCGCACCGAAAGAACTGTACGAACGACCAGCAAACGCCTTCGTTGCAGGTTTCATTGGGTCACCGTCCATGAACCTGCTGCCAGCGACCGTGTCCGGGCGCACTGCGCTTATTGACGGTTACCAAGTTGAGCTAGCAGGAGTTCCATCGGAACGGCTCGAAGGCCGTAGCAACATCACAGTGGGAGTGCGACCAGAAGGCGTAAAACTCACCGACAACCCGCAAGCTTTGGCAGCAGAAGTGGTCATCGTCGAAGAGCTCGGCGCAGACTCCTATGTTTACGCCCGGGTGCCGGAACTCAGCATTGAAGAACCGGTAGTGTGCCGCCTCGGAGATGCACCAACGCCAGACAAAGGGCAGCAAGTGCGCCTGGAGATTGACCCACAGCATATTCACGCTTTCGACCCGGACAGCGGAGTGCGGCTGAACGCAGATTAAGGCGACTGTGGTCTAGGCGTGGCTACACCCGGATTGGATATTTTGAACACAAAAGCAGTTAGCCGTCACTAAGCTAAGTTTTACCCCTTGCGCCACCGCAAATTAACCTAAATGTTGTCAGCTGCGGGGCGCTCTAACGAAAGGTGTGCCTCATGGCTCGACTACGTAACTCACTGATTGCAGTCACCGCAGCATCCGCATTGGTGCTGGCTGGCTGCTCCTCCGGCGGCGATGATGCAAAGAAGGACACCGGCGGCAACGAAGACTCCCGCGGCCCAATTACCTTTGCAATGGGTAAGAACGACACCGACAAGCTGACCCCAATTATCGAAGCTTGGAANAAGGACCACCCAGAAGAAAAGGTCGAACTGAAGGAACTCGCCGGCGAAGCTGACGCACAGCGCGAAACCCTCGTCCAGGCCCTGCAGGCCAGCTCCACTGACTATGACGTCATGGCACTGGACGTCATCTGGACCGCACAGTTCGCCGCAAACGGCTGGATTGCGCCAATGACTGGCGACCTGGAAGTAGATACCTCCAAGCTGCTGCCATCGACCGTGGAATCCGCCACCTACAACGGCACCGTCTACGCCGTTCCACAGAACACCAACGGCCAGCTCCTCTTCCGCAACACCGAACTGGCAAAGGAAGAGCCAAAGAACTGGGAAGACCTGATGGGCCAGTGCGAAGCCATCAAGGCCAAGGACGTCGACTGCCTGCAGCTGACCGCTAAGCAGTACGAAGGCCTGACTGTTACCGCCACCAACTTCATCAACGGCTGGGGCGGCTCCGTCGTTGACGAAGACGGCAAGACCCCAACCCTGAAGACCGACGAAGCTAAGGCCGGCCTGCAGGCAATGGTCGACGCCTACGCCGACGGCAACATCTCCAAGGCTTCCACCGCCGCAACCGAAGAACAGGTCAACCTAGCGTTCACCGAAGGCAAGACCGCATTCGCCATCAACTGGCCATACATGTACGACACCTCCAAGGAATCCTCGGTGAAGGACAAGGTTGAGGTTTCCGCACTGGTCGGCCCAGACGGTGTCGGCGCATCGACCCTGGGTGGCTACAACAACGCCATCAACATCAACTCCAAGAACAAGGCCACCGCACGCGACTTCATTGAATTCATCATCAATGAAGACACCCAGGCCTCCTTCGCAGAAGCATCCTTCCCACCAGTTCTGTCCACCATCTACGAAGATGACGCACTGGTTGAGAAGTACCCATACCTGCCAGCGCTGAAGACCTCCCTGGAAAACGCAAAGCCACGCCCAGTGAGCCCGTTCTACGACGCAATCTCGAAGGCAATCCAGGACAACGCATACGCTGCACTGACCGCCAAGAAGCCAGTCGATGATGCACTGAACGACATGACTTCCGCAATTGAGCAGGCAGGCAACCGCTAAGCCGCGTCCTAACAAAGGAACACACCTATGAGTACGACCACCACACCGGCGCCCACTAAACGAAACCGACGCAAATTTGATCCACGCGCCATTTGGTTAGTCGGCCCAACCTTGGTCGTACTCGCGGTAGTCATCGGATACCCAGTCATCCGGGCCATCACCCTGTCATTCCAGGCGGACCGGAAACTGGACCCAGACACCGGAATGTTCGTCGAAGGTGGTTTCGCCGGCTTCGACCACTACTTCTACTGGCTTTCGCAGCGCTGCATGACCGCTGACGGAACCATCGGGACTTGCCCACCCGGCACGCTGGCCACCGACTTTTGGCCAGCAATGGGCAACACAATCTTCTTCACCGTCATCACCATCACCCTGGAAACCATCCTCGGTCTTGGCATGGCGCTCATCATGAGCCGTGACTTCAGAGGCCGCGGCATCCTCCGTGCCGCCGTGCTGGTGCCGTGGGCCATCCCAACCGCAGTGACCGCGAAGCTCTGGCAATTCATTTTCGCGCCGGACGGCATCGCCAACGCACTGCTCTCCCCCATCATCGGCCACAACATCCACTGGACCACCGACCCATGGGCCGCCCGCTCCGCAGTCATTGTCGCTGACGTGTGGAAAACTGCGCCGTTCATGGCGCTGCTCATCTTGGCCGGACTGCAGATGATTCCAAAGGGTGTCTACGAAGCCGCCCGCGTCGACGGTGCCAACGCCTGGCAACGCTTCACCCGCATCACTTTGCCACTGGTCCGCCCCGCACTGATGGTGGCAGTACTATTCCGCACCCTTGACGCACTGCGGATGTACGACCTGCCAGTCATTATGATTTCCGCTTCCTCAAACGCCCCAACCGCCGTGATTTCACAGCTGGTGGTCGAAGACATGCGCCAAGGTAACTTCAACTCAGCCTCGGCCCTATCGACCCTTATCTTCCTGTTTATCTTCGCGGTGGCGTTCATCATCATCCGTTTCCTCGGCGCCGACGTATCCGGCAACCGGGAAAAGAAGCAGAAGAAAAAGCAGGAAAAGAAGGAAGCCAAACTAGCGGCCGCGCAGTCCGCCCAGCAGGAAGGTGCTTAAGGTGAAATCTCGCAAAGTTCGCGGTTGGGTTACCAACTACCTGGCAGTCATCCTCATCCTGCTTTGGGGCCTAGCACCGTTCTACTGGATGGTCGTGACTGCATTCCGCCACAAAGACCACACCTTCGACACCACCCCATGGCCGACCTATGTCACCATGGACAACTTCCAAGACGCCCTGGCCACTGACAAAGGCAACAACTTCCTCGCCGCTATCGGCAACTCACTCATCATCGGCGGTGTCACCACCCTGCTAGCCCTCATCGTCGGCGTGTTCACCGCCTATGCCCTCGCCCGCGTTGAATTCCCTGGCAAGGGCGCCGTAACTGGCATTATCTTGGCGGCCTCTATGTTCCCCGGTATTGCGCTGGTTACCCCGCTGTTCCAGCTCTTCAAGGACTTGCAGTGGCTGGGCACCTACCAAGCACTCATCATCCCGAACCTCAGCTTCGTGTTACCACTCACGGTGTACACACTGTCTTCCTTCTTCCGCGACCTGCCGTGGACTTTGGAAGAAGCGGCGCGTGTTGACGGTGCCACCCGTGGCCAAGCCTTCATGAAGGTGATTCTCCCACTAGCAACCCCGGCGCTGTTTACCACCGCAATCTTGGCCTTCATCTCCAGCTGGAATGAGTTCATGTTGGCTAAGCAGCTGTCGACCGAGGCCACCGAACCTGTCACTGTGGCCATTGCCCGGTTCTCCGGACCTAGCTCCTTTGAGTACCCATATGCCGCAACGATGGCAGCCGGTGCATTGGTGACGGTGCCGCTGGTTGTTATGGTGCTGATTTTCCAGAAACGCATTGTGTCCGGCCTGACTGCCGGCGGTATGAAGTCCTAATCAGGGCTGCGCACTCTGAAGTCGCACTCTGAAGTCATATGACTAAAACACGTAAGCCATATTCTCCACCACCGCCGGGTAAACGTCGTCGGGAAGCTTTGCTTGGTTTCTTAAGCTTCTGGACCGTCATTGTTCTCGTGTGGGCGGTGTGGAATGTTTTTCAGACGGTGCCATCGGTGTGGCCGGGGTTGGTTCTTGCTGGATTTCTGGGCTTGGACTGCTTGGCTTACCGCGCGTGGCGTGACTGGGAGGAATAGCTGCGCGCTACATTGCTGGGAACATTTCGTCTTCCCAGTCAAGATCCCACATATCGTCGTCCCAGAATTCCTGTTCTGCAAACCATTCGTCTGGCGGTTCTGGGAGTAGGTGATCGGGCAGGTCCACTTCCACCCATGGCAGGAAGCTATATTTGCTTTCCCTAGGTTTCGGGGGTGTTTCTGTACCTGGTGGTGGCACATATCCGGGCGCTTTCCTGGCGGTTGGCCCGGTGTTGTATTCCGGCGGGTGACTTGTGCCGTCGCTGTCGACGTGAACGGAACCGGATTTGTAGTTTGTCTCTTTCGTTCGCGGTTCCATGTGGTTGCGATGCGGGGTGCACCACGTGTCATCGTTTTGACTGTGATGGACGCGGCACAGCGGAACAAGGTTCTCGATATCAGTGCGGCCACCAGCAATAAACGCAACAATATGGTGAATGTCGCATTTGTCCATCGGCTCGTCGCAGCCTGGGTGCGCGCAGCCGCCATCAATGATTTGGAGCGCAACTCGCTGGTAGAAGTCCGCCAGCCGATTCCCGGAGTAGAGAGCAAGGTCGATTGGTGCCATGCCGTCGCGAGTATCAATCAGACTGAGAAGCATGTTGTCGGTGACACCTAGACGAAGCACCTGCGCGGCATTGAGCGACAGTCCGACATTTGTGAGGAACTTCGGGGCCCACCATGGGTTCGGCCCTTTGTCATTTGGGGCGAAGTCAGCGGCATCGGCGACGACCACGATGCTCGCAAGTCCGGCTCGCCCGGAGCTGCCTTTGTTGTATTGGGTCAGCGCATCTCGCAAAATTTTCCCCATGGCATCCGCACCGAGTTGGCCATATGTCCGCTTATCGTCCTTGGCGTCTACTGGGGTGCCGTACCCACTTTTCGCGTAGGAATTCATCAGCTTCGTCAGAATGGTCGACGTTGCCGCGTCCAGGGTGCCCCGGATGGTGGAACAGCCGTCTTTGTCGGGCTTGCTGACGTACAAGTTTCGCCGCCGTTGGTCAGCAAACATGTCGGCGGGGTTTCGGATCGCTTCATTGGATTCGTCGACAAGTTCTTTGACTCGTGCTTTTACTTCCGTGTGGGTCAGCGAATCGAGTTCGCCATAGACCTCTTCTTTGATGTCTTCCGCAGTTTTGGGGCCTTTTGGCAGCAGGTTTCGAAGCTGGTTGAAAATGGTCGCCCGCTTTTGTGAATCCAAGTCACCGGTTGCAGTGGCGTTCCATGCGGCCGCTGCGTTGCGGGCACGTTGTTCCTGCAGCTGCTTCTGGTAAGCCCATTCTGCTGCGAGCTCTTCGCCGGTCGGTTCCTGCTGCTCAGGTGCAGTCGCCGCCGCTTCTGGGCTCAGCGATTCTTTGGAGTCATCTGGTTCGCAGTCGCCATCTAGTTCGACGGCGCGGACTCGTTCTAGGGCGTCGCGTGGGCTAATGCCAAGTCGGTCGACGAGGAAACGGGTGGCGCTGCGGGTACCGGATTGTGAGATGCCGGCTGGGGACAAGAGCTCACCGACTAGGTGCAGGTCAAACAGATTGCGCAGCTGCAAGACTTCCTCAAACTCTTGTGCGACTGCAACCAAATCCCAAAAGGACAGTTCACCACTCGACTCGCCCACAGCTACCGCATCGAGCAGATTCTGCATACTCCTCTTAAGCGCTGCGATATGAGTATCAACAGGACGAGAGGAACCATCATTCACAATGGTAGGAAGGCTAACTACCACACCGGAATGACCATCAGATGTGCATCCAGGCCGCTGTCGTGACGTTGACATGTTCCCCCCTTCCAATTTGCCGCTTGCAAACCCCACTATAGAACATGATATCGACAGCTGGAATTACTTTTAGAAGACACGTTCGCCAATTTCTAATGGCGGGAAAGTAGCCGCCAAATGAATTAGAAGCCGGACCACCGGCCCAGCCCCTTTTAGCGCGCAGTTAGCCACCGCTCGTAAATTGCAGCGAGCCCCCCGCTCTGCCAAATACGTTGAGCGTCTACTCCCCACCCATCAGCTTGTCGCGGAGCCGCTGGTCCTTCTGCAGCACTTCATCGCGCATATTCGCTTGGTACTGCTCCATCGCAGTCACCAGTTCCGGGTAGCCTGCCGACAGAATCCGCACAGCCAGCAGCCCGGCGTTCTTCGCCCCGCCGACACCAACGGTGGCCACTGGTACCCCACCTGGCATCTGCACAATCGACAGCAGCGAGTCGACGCCTTCCAGGTTTTCCAGCGCGCGTGGCACACCAATCACCGGCAGCGGGGTCGCCGACGCAACCATGCCTGGCAAGTGCGCAGCACCACCGGCACCAGCAATGATGACCTTCAGCCCACGCCCAGCTGCTTCGTGTGCGTAGGCCAGCATTCGGTCCGGAGTGCGGTGCGCCGACACAACGCCCACTTCAAATGGAATGCCAAACTCTGCAAGCATTTCCGCGGCCGGTTCCATCGTTGGCCAATCTGAGTCACTGCCCATAATCAGGCCGACCAGTGGTTGAGTCTTATCAAACATCGCTGCTCCCTTAACTTTTCGCTACTATTTTTCGCCGTCAGCCACGCCGTCAGTGTCTTCGCCGCGCCAGCCGTCGGCCCACACTGCGTTCACCACAAAGTTCGCCGCCAACGCCGCTTCCCGACGGGTCCGCTCGATACCGGCCGCCGAACCGTCAGCACCGCACAGGTTCACGTGACCAATCTTGCGGCCAGCCCGCCATCCCTTGCCGTACCAGTGGATTTTCGCCTCCGGGAAGCGCTTCCACACCTGCGCAAACCGCTCCGGCACAGCCATCTCAGGGTCAGTCTCGCCACCCAAGATATTCGCCATCACCGTCACTGGCGCAGTCGGCGCCACCGAACCAAGTGGGTAGTCCACAACTGCCCGCAGGTGCTGCTCAAACTGGCTGGTCACGCACCCGTCCTGAGTCCAGTGGCCAGTATTGTGTGGCCGCATCGCCAGTTCATTAACAAAAATCGCAGGCTTGCCTTCGTCGTCAAGCACCTCAAAAAGCTCAACCGCCAGCACACCAGTCACGTTCAACCCACGCGCAACCCGCAGGGACAGTTCCTGGGCCTCGGCCGCCAACTCCGCCGACAGGTTCGGCGCGGGCTGCACTGCCTCCACGCAAATGCCGTCCCGCTGCACCGATTCCACCACTGGCCACGCCGCCGCCTGCCCGGAAGGCGTGCGGGCGGACATTGCTGACAGCTCCCGCACCAGGTTCATTTTCCGTTCGGCCATCAGTGGTACATCGTCGGCAAGGAGCTTTTCGACGAGAGGGGCCAGCTCAGATTCGGAAGGGAACCACACACCATGGCCGTCGTAGCCACCGCGTCGAGCCTTCAAGCACACCTCACCAACTTCAGCGGCAAACGCTTCCGCATCGGCAACCGAATTGATCTCGGTGAACTCCGGCACGGGCACGCCTGCTTCGGCAAGTCGCTGGCGCATAATCAGCTTGTCCTGGGCGTGGATCAGCGCGTCCGGACCCGGCTGGACCGACAGACCTTCGGCAGACAGCGCCCGCAGGTGCTCGGTTGGCACATGTTCGTGGTCGAAGGTCATCGCGACGGCGCCTTCGGTGACGCGACGTAGATCGTCCAAGTTGGTGTAATCGCCGATGACGATATCGGCAATGACCTGGGCGGCCGATGAATCAGTGGATCCGGCAAGCAGTCGCAGCGACTGGCCAAGCTCAATCGCGGCGGTTTGCATCATGCGGGCAAGTTGTCCGTCACCAATGACGGTGACAACTGGCATTCCAGGGGCGTGCGGCCGGGAGGAATCTTGGGAATTATCAGCTGCGGCAGTGTCTGGTGTGCTATTCACACCCTCCATCATAGATTCCGGCGTTCCTGCACCAAACGCACGATGCCTTTAGTGTTCGGCAGATGTTCAAACGGCACAGGCCGTTCCTGCGGATGCATCCGCACCAATAACGTCGAACCGCGGCGCGACACCCCGGTCATTTCGCCGTACCAAATATCTTCCACACGCCGTTTCAGCACACCGCGCCGCAACATCACCCGACGGTCTGTCACTAGAAACCGAGTGCCCAACCAGCTCAGTGCGGGGAGCACGGTGCGCCACAGCACGAGGAACAGCCAAACGACGAATACGAACTGCTGCGCCATGTATGACTCTTGGGTGTTCAGCACACCGCGGTGCAGCACCCCAATGGCCATCGCTGCCACTCCGGAGAAGAGCACCAGCTCCAACGCAGGCCACGTCAGTTCGCCAAATGACGGGTTGGTGTCCAAAAACACCTCTTCGTCCAGGTACAACTCGTCGTCAGGAAACGCCATTTATGCCAAGCCTTCCGGCGGCAGGTCTTTTCCGCGTGGCTGGTTCTGTGGGTCCTTGCCCGCCGGTTCGGCGTAGCTACCGTCAGAGCGACGCAAGTGCTGCACGTCACCTGCAGTTACAACATGCTTGCCGCCGGCAGCATCCCGCACAATCAAGCTGCCGCCGTCATTAATATCTTCGGCTTTGCCCACAATCACCTTGTCACCGGGAAGTTCGGCCCGTACTTCAGCTCCCAAGGTGGTGCACTTCTCGCGGTACTCCGCCAGCAGCTCGGTGACGTTACCGTCGCGCCACAGGTTTTGGCGGTGCCGGAGGGCACGAATCAAGGCGACCGCAATATCGTTTCGGTCCAAGGTGGTGCCGCCGGCCAGCAGCACCGAGGTCGCGTGTGGCACTGGCAGTTCAGCTTCGGTCATTGCAACATTGATGCCGATGCCCACCACCAGCGCGGTGCCCTGTTTGGTGTTCGCGGCTTGCGTCAAAATGCCGCAGATCTTCCGGCCATCCACCAGCACATCGTTCGGCCATTTCAGTTCCGGCGCCAGTCCGCAGGTCTCCCGCAGTGTGTCCGCCACTGCCAACCCAGCAAGCAGCGAAATCAGGCTCCACTGTTCCGGGGAGACCCCTTCCGTGGAAAACACCATGGACACCGGCAGAACGCTGCCCGGCGCTCCTTCGAAGCTGCGGCCAAGTCGACCTTGTCCAGCGGTTTGGTGGGAGGCAGTTACTACGGCGTAATCTGGCGCTCCGGCGGTTGCCCATTCCATCAATTCAGCGTTGGTGGAGCCGGTTTCGGCAAGGACTCGGAGTTCCGAGACTGGCGCTGCCGATACGTCAACAAGCTCCGCTTGCAGTTTGCTTGCCGATAGTGGTTCACGGGATTGGGTTACCGAAGGTTCATGCATGCAGGCCAGCCTAGCGGCAATGAGTTGCGTCGACGTTGTAGGATCAGCGCCATGACGACTGCTGCTCAGACCGATAACAACGGCTCGCTGGACCCGAATTCCACCGCGGGCAAACTAGCGACGCTACGTGAGCGCTTGGCGCAAACCCACGCGCCAATGGGTCAGGAAGCCATTGAAAACATCCATGCTGCAGGCAAAATGACCGCGCGCGACCGCGTTGCGGCATTGCTGGATTCCGGTTCCTTCGTGGAGATTGACGCCCTAGCAAAGCACCGCTCCCCTGCCCCCGAACTACAACGTTCCGCCCCGTACACCGATGGCGTTGTCACCGGCTATGGGCTTATTGACGGCCGCCAGGTCTGTGTCATTTCCCAGGACGCCAGCATTTTTGACGGCACCATCGGCGAAGTGACCGGCGAGAAAATTGTCAAAGTCATGGACTTGGCACTGCGGACCGGCTGCCCACTAGTCAATCTGGTTGACGGCGCCGGTGCTCGCGAAGCCGAAGGCATGATGACGCTCGCCCTGGCATCCAAGATTTTCCTGCGCCACACCCAGGCATCCGGCGTAGTGCCGCAGATTGCCGTGGTGTTCGGCAACACCTCCGGATCCCGCGTGTTCACCCCTGCCCTGTCTGACTTCATCGTGATGGTCGACGGCGCGGAGATGTCCCTTGCCGGTGAATCCGGTTCTGCTGCCGACCATTTCGATACCACCGCCACTGCCCACTTCGTGGCAGCGGATGAAGCCGAAGCAATTGCCACCGCGCAGCAGCTGGTTGGCTACTTGCCGCTGAATAACCGCGCAGAGGCACCGCGCACCATTGCCGCGGTCGGTGAGACTGCCGCTGACAATGTGCTGCCAACTTGCCAGCAGTTGGATTCCTTCATGCCGAATGAGTCCGATGAGGCCTACGACATGCGGGAAATCATTGCCCGTCTTGTTGATGAGGGTGATGTGCTTGAGGTGCAGGCCCGCGAGGCTGACTCCGTGGTCGTGGCTTTCGGCCGCATCGGTGGCCGCGTCGTCGGTTTCGTGGCGAACCAGCCGAAGGTGGATCTGGGTCGTATTTCCCCAGCCGCCGCCGAAAAGGCCGCTCGTTTTATCCGCACCTGCGATGCATTCAACATTCCGCTGGTGTCTTTGGTCGATGCGCCTGGTTTCGCTCCTATGTCGGGCACTGCGCTAGTGCGCGCCGCGTCGAAGCTGGTGCATGCGTATGCGGAGTCCACCGTCGGTAAGGTCACCGTCATGGTGCGCAAGGCTGTCGGCGCTGCATACACTGCAATGGCACCGAAGGAGCTCGGCACCGATGTGGTGTTGGCGTGGCCGTCTGCGGAGATTTCCGTGAAGGACACTGATGGTCAGGCTGCTGCCGCTGGCCCATATGATGCTGCGGGAATTGGCTTGGTTGATATTGTCATTTCGCCGTCAGAGACCCGCGGCCAGCTCATTGAGGCACTGCAGCTGCTGGAGCGTAAGTCGGTGGTGCTGCCGCCGAAGAAGCACGGAAACATCGCGCTGTAGGCGCGGGGTAAGGATAGTGATGGCTGACTTTAAGATTGTCGCCGGTAATCCAACCGACTTTGAGGTCGAAGCGATTGCGCAGTGGGTAGGTAAGCTCAGCGCGCAAGCAGCCGGCCAGCGTGATGGTGCCGCAAACCAGTGGGGTACGCCTGCTCGTCAAGTGTTTGGAGCGCCGCTGCTTAACCCAGGCAGTTTTGTCAATGGCGGTATCGCTCAGGCTGGCGGCTCGTCGGTGGGTCCGGCGTGGGGTTCCGGCTTGGCCGATCACCTCGGCAAACTGTAGGCAGTTCGATGCCAGTCCCGCCCACGTCACCTTCTCCGCATTCTTCGGCGGACCAGCCACTGCTGATTTTGGCGTCGCAGTCGCCGTCGCGGCTGGGAATTTTGCGCGCTGCCGGGGCAGACCCGCAGGTCCGCGTCAGCGGAGTCGATGAGGACGCCATTATCGCTGAGCTGGGCAGCACCGCCACCCCACCGCAGGTCGTCCAAGCCCTCGCCGATGCCAAGGCCCGTGCGGTCGCCGAGGAACTACTCCCCGAGCTTATTGACGATTTGGGGCCAACACTTATCGTCGGCGGCGACTCAATGTTGCTGCTTGATGGTCAGCTGCAGGGCAAGCCGCATACTGTGGAAGCGACGATCGCACGGTGGCGCCAACAGCGCGGCAAAACTGCGCAGCTGCTGACTGGCCAGGCAGTACTGGAAGTTCGGGGCGGTGAGATTCGTCGAGCAACGACGGCTTATTCAGCAACGAATGTGACCTTCGCTGCTGCTTCCGACGCTGATATTGCTGCCTACGCGGAGTCTGGTGAACCGCTGGAATGCGCTGGGGCTTTCACTTTGGAGGCGCGTGGTGGCTGGTTCATTGATCGCATTGAAGGCGACCCCAGTGCAGTAATTGGTTTGTCCCTGCCGCTGCTGCGCGCGGCGCTCGCTGACTGGGGTTTCCACGCCTCCGATCTATGGGGCTAGCTATGGGGCTAGGTAGTTCGCAACGCGTTCCATAGCTTCGGCTGTGTCTTCCCGACTGCCGCACAAGCTAATCCGCACCATCTGGCCACCATGCTCAGTATCGAAGTCAATGCCTGGGGCTAGTGCCACCCCGGTGGCATCGAGTAGCTGCTGGCACCACGTCAAGGAATCGTCAGTGATGTGACCGATGTTGGCGTATACGTAGAACGCGCCGTCAGTCGGGGCAACTTCAGTCACACCCCAGCTAGGCAGGGCCGCCAACACGGTGTCGCGATTGTCGCGGTATACGTCGACATAAGAATCCAGCTCTGGCGTCACTTCTGGGTCCAGTGCGGCGACTGTCGCGATTTGCGATAGCGCTGGCGCGGAGATTGCCATGTTTGCGGTGAGGATTTCCACTGGGCGTCGTAGCGCTTCGGGCAGCAGCATCCAGCCCAGTCGCCACCCCGTCATCGAGTGGTACTTACTCGTGGAGCCAATGACGACGGCGTGAGTGGAAAATTCGCGGGCGCTGGCGCAGCGGCGGCCGAAGGAAATCCCGTGGTAGATTTCGTCGCTGATCAGCAAGCAGTTGTGCTGTTCGCACCACGCCGCGAGAGCTTCTAGTTCCGCTGGCTCAATAATCGAACCGGTCGGGTTCGACGGTGAGGTCACAATCAACCCCCGTGGCTTGTGGCCGGCCGCAAGCAGCGCGTCGAGCTGCGCGACGGTTGGTTGGTAGCGAGTGTCAGCGCCGCAGTCGATTTCGGTAACAGTCAGCCCCACTGACTGCATGACGTTGCGGTAGGCGGGATAGCCTGGGCGGGTCATCACAAGTTCGTCACCGGCGTCGAAGGCTGCGAGGAAGAGTGCGGTGAAGCCGCCGGAGGAACCGGTGGAAACGAATACTTCCTCTGCTGCCACGGCTGGCACTGCTGCCCCGATTGGGTAGGTGCGGTTGTAGTGCGCGGCGAGGGCCTCGCGCAGCTCCGGAATGCCAACAGTGGCGGTGTAGCCGAGTGCGCGGCCATCCAATGCGTCACGGGCGGCTAGGCGGGCGGCTTCCGGCGCGGGGGTCGCAGGCTGCCCCACGCATAGTGCGATGGTGTCGCCGTGGCTTGCTTGTCGACGTGCCGCCGCTGCGACCACGTCCATGACATAGAAAGGGGCCACATCGCTGCGCTGGGAAGCGGTTGGCCAGGAAGCGGAGGAATTCATTCCTTCACTTTAGCTGGCTGCGATGTGGCCCTTTTCGAACACTATGGAGCGGGTACTACTTAGCGTGCTTTTCTTCGACGCGCTTGATTGCTTCTTCAGCAACCAGTTCCTGGATACCCATATCCAGTTCGGAGGTAAAGCCAACGCACGAGCAGTTGATTTCGCCGAGGACGTAGGTGTCTTCGCCGTTTTCGCCGTCATCGAGCATGAAGTCTGCGGTCCAGATCAGTGGGATGTTGTCGCCACCGAGGTTTTCAGCGATCACTGGGCGGGCCTCGGCGAACATGTCGATGAGGTCCTGCCATGCTTCTGGCTTGTCGTAGGTGTACTTCGCGCCGGAGAACAGGGTTGCGGAGAAGTTGTCGCCACCTGCAGCTGGCTTCTTGTGGACCACGAACACTGGGTGTGGACCAACCAGCAGAATACGAATCTCGCCTTCAACAATGCGTGGCATAAAACGCATGTCGACCAGCATGCCGTTGTCGCCGATGATGTACTGGTCGCAGAAGTCCATGAAGTCGCCCAGCTGACGTTCTTCCGTGTGGTTATCCACTGCTTCAGTGCACTTCAGCATGGTGTCCAGTGGCAGCGCGGTGCCCGGCTCGACGGTCTTCTGCAGTTCCTTGTCCAGCAGCTGGACGCGCCAGATGCCCGAGCCAGTGGAGCCGCGGTTCTGCTTCAGCACGCGCTCACCGTACGACAGGGAGGTTGGGAAGGTCTTGTGGAAGTCCTCCACCTCGTAGTAGGCAGCGGTGTCAGTTGGCACTAGGTCCGTGTCTTTCAGCTTGACCAGTGCGTCTTTGGCGCCGTACGCCATCATCTCTTCTGGGGTGGACATACCCACTAGGCCAGCTTCGTTGGACAGTTTCGACAGCAGGTCGAAGTAGCCCTTTTCGCCGCCCGGGATGTTGCCTGGGTTCACGCGCGAGATGTAGGCATCGAAGTTCTGGGACACGTACTCGTATAGTGCTTCGGACCACTCTGGGCGGTAGTAGACCACCGATGCGTCCCAGCCCTTTTCCTTGATGGCATTGACGATTGGCATCGTGTCCTTGCGGTGACCATCGAAGTACTTGTCCGAGCCGCCTTCAACTTCAAAAACTACAATGTTTTTGTGCATTCTTCCTCCACATTTTTGCTCAGGTTCTGAGCTTTCCTGGCTGGTTTCCAGGCACCACGTCCCCCAATCCAAAATGCGGAGGACACCCCAATTATTTTAATGACACGGCTTCGATTTCGCAGTCCTAAAACCACCCGTTTACCCCATGCCGACCCCGCCTTAAACCGCAGGTAGTGGACCTTTTGCCATGGCATGATTCAGACATGAGTAAGGTCACATAGTGACTTGGATGCGCGCAGCGGCATTTACACTTGAAATAACCAAACAAAAGCTGTCAGGAGAACCATGGCTATCCCTTTTGACCCCAATCCTCAGTTCCAGCAATACGCCCAGCCGGAACGCCTGGTTTCCAGCTCTTGGCTAGCCGCACGCCTAGGCACCCCAGGCCTGAAAGTCGTTGAATCAGACGAAGACACTCTCCTCTACGACATCGGCCATATCCCCGGCGCGGTGCGCATCGACTGGCATAGCGACCTCAACGATCCGGTCATCCGCGACTACCTCGATGCTGAAGCCTTCGCTGAGCTGATGCGTGACCGTGGCATTAGCCGCGACGATACCGTCGTCATCTATGGCGATAAGTCCAACTGGTGGGCGGCTTACACCATGTGGGTTTTCGAGCTTTTCGGCCACCCCGACGTCCGTCTGCTTAACGGCGGCCGCGATGCCTGGATGACCGAAGAACGCGACACCAGCTTCGAAGTCCCGATGTACCCACGTTCCAACTATCCAGTAGTTGAACGGGACGACTCCAAACTCCGGGCGTTTGCCGACCAAGTACTCGATGCGATTGGCACCGAGCAGCTTATTGACGTTCGCACCCCTGAGGAATACGCCGGAACGCGGACCCACATGGTCGACTATCCGGAAGAAGGAGTGTTGCGCGGCGGACACATTCCAACGGCTGTGAACGTGCCATGGAATCAGGCCGTCTACGCCAACTCTCGATTCCGCTCCCGCGACGAACTCGAAGCGATTTACACCAATATCGAAGATCGCGACACCATCATTTACTGCCGCATCGGTGAACGATCCGCTCACACGTGGTTTGTGCTCGAGCACCTTCTGGGTCGGACCAATGTCCGCAACTATGACGGATCGTGGGTTGAGTGGGGCAATATGATTCGCCGTCCGATTGCGCAAGGGGATGAACCAGGCGAGCTGGATCCGAAGTTTCGCAAGTAGCGCGGCAGGTAAACGTCAAAAAGCCCATATTTGCAACGCTTTTGACGCGGCGTCGTTGGCGCATTGATCCCGTTTGCCGTAACGAAGCGGGCGTCGGCTACGATTTGAACCTTGATAAACCACGCGTAGATGCAGCTGCGTACATTACTTACCCCAAGTGGCAAGTAGGGTATGCAGCTTTCTTATGCCAGAATAAAACAATCTGTGAAATACCAGTAGCAAGTTCGTACCCCGTACAGGAGATTTTTAGTGACCGCACCGACCATTCGGAAGATTGAGAAAGTTCTCATCGCAAACCGTGGCGAGATCGCGGTCCGCATTATCCGTGCAGCAAACGACGCCGGCATCAAAACCGTCGCGGTTTACGCTGACCCTGACGCGGACGCACCATTTGTGCGGATGGCTGACGAAGCCTTTGCGCTCGGTGGCCAAACTTCCGCCGAAAGCTACCTGGTTATCGACAAACTGCTCGATGCCGCCAAGCGCTCTGGCGCCGACGCCGTGCACCCGGGCTACGGCTTCCTCTCCGAAAACGCTGAATTCGCGCAAGCTGTCGTCGATGCCGGTCTGAACTGGGTTGGCCCATCCCCAGAATCGATCGCGCTGCTCGGCGACAAAGTAGCCGCCCGCGAAATCGCGTTGAAAGTCGACGCCCCAATGACCCCGGGCACGACCGACCCGGTTTCTTCCGCCGAGGAGATCACTGCATTCGCCGACGAGCACGGCATGCCAATTGCCATTAAAGCTTCCTTCGGTGGCGGCGGCCGCGGCATGAAAGTTGTGCACGACAAGGCAGAGATCCCAGAGGCTTTCGAGTCAGCGACCCGGGAAGCCAAAGCCGCTTTCGGTCGCAGCGAATGCTTCGTTGAACGCTACTTGGACCGGGCGCGCCACGTGGAATGCCAGGTGTTGGTGGACCAGCACGGCAACGCCATCGTCGTATCCACCCGTGACTGCTCGCTGCAGCGTCGCTTCCAGAAAGTCATTGAAGAAGCCCCTGCCCCATTCCTGACTGATGAGCAAAATGAGCGCCTGCGCGAGTCCGCGAAAGCTATCTGCACCGCAGCAGGCTACGTGGGTGCCGGCACTGTGGAGTACCTCGTGGGTTCCGACGGCCTGATTTCCTTCCTGGAAGTCAACACTCGCCTGCAGGTCGAACACCCAGTCTCCGAAGAAGTCACCGGCATGGACTTGGTGCGTGAGCAATTCCGGATCGCCGAAGGCTACGAACTTTCCGTTAAGGAAGACCCACAGCCACGCGGCCACGCGTTTGAATTCCGTATCAATGGCGAAGACGCCGGCAATAACTTCATGCCAGCGCCTGGCACCATCACCGCTTACCGAGAGCCAGCTGGCCCAGGTGTGCGTATGGATTCCGGCATTGAGGTCGGCTACGTCGTCGGCGGCCAGTTCGACTCGATGCTCGCCAAGCTGATCGTGTGGGGTCCAACCCGCGAAGAGGCGCTGCGCCGCTCCGCACGCGCGTTGGCTGAGTACCAGGTTGAAGGCCTAGCCACCATCATCCCGTTCCACCAAGAAATGGTGCAGCACCCTGCCTTTGTCGGCGACAGTGAGCGTTTTGACGTTTACACCCGCTGGATTGAAGAGGACTGGGAATGCACCATTCCGGCCTATGACGGCGAGGCCGACGCTGATGATGACAAGCTGCCGCTGCAGCATGTGACCGTGGAAGTCGATGGTCGTCGTGTGGTGCTCGCGCTCCCAGGCGAATTGGACCTTTCCGGCGGCGGTGCTGGCCGACGCAAGGCGAAGAAGCGCCGCTCCGGTGGCCGTGCCAAGAACATCTCTGGCGATGCAGTAGCTTCGCCAATGCAGGGCACCGTCATCAAGGTCAACGTCACTGAAGGCCAAGAAGTTGCCGAAGGTGATGTGCTGCTGGTGCTGGAGGCCATGAAGATGGAAAACCCAGTCAAGGCGCGCAAGTCCGGTGTAGTCACTGACCTCGCTGTCGAGGCCGGCACTGGTGTGACCAAAGACCAAGTCATGCTGGAAGTTAAGTAACAACCCAGAACCGGTTCCGCGGGCTAACATGGCGTTATGGAACCAATCGAGTTGTCTGCCGGCCGCGTTCATATCCGCCCGATCCAATGTGATGAGCGCGTGGATGACACGCCAGCGCTGACGGAGGCGCTAGGCCGACCGATTACTGAGGTGTATGTTGACCGCCGCCTGCAAGAGTGGCGCGATGATATGGCCTACTCCTGGGTAGTGTGCGAATCCTCTAACCCAGTGGCGCTTGGCGAGATTGTGCTGCGCGTGGAATTGATGCTGCACTCCACACGGGAAGGCGCTGCCCTACCAATGAGCCAAGCAGCGGTGCTGACAGTGCACCCAGTCGGGGACCCGAGCCGTAAAGTACCCACTGCAGATGGCGGGGAAATCGCAGTATGGGATGCACTGATGGCGGGGGCGCAAACTGTCCGCCGGTGGTGTGACGCGGTTACTGGAGTGTCCGTTGGCCGCGTGGTGATGGACTTTGTGGCTGTTGCTGGGCCGCACCCAGGCCAAAAGTCTGGTCAAGCTCTGCGCTGCCTTCCGTTCCCAGTGCGCGACGCCGACTAGCTGCCCAGGCAATTGGGCAGCCAGGCAACCTGGCGGTTAGGCAGCTGGGCGGCTGGGCCCTGAATTAGGCAGTTGAGCCTTTGCGCTTGCTGAGCATCCAGCTCCACACGGTGCCGTCCACAGGCAGGACATGACCGCCACCTTCAACCTTCAGGTGCACAACGTCCTTCTTGCAGCCAGTGTAGGTGTATCGAGTCTGGCCCAGAGCAACGTTCTTAGCTACTGGCTTTGCCTTGCAGCCATTGCGCTTAGCTTCCTGCTTCGTGCGGTCCCATGCAGAGATGTACCGCTGACCGTGTGCTTCACCGCCGTCGTAGTGGATGACTGGGTCCAAAGTGCCATGAGCATCGAAGAAGTTCGTCGTTGCCTTCGCACAGTCAGTCTTGCCGTTGTCATAGTACGCACCGGATACCGACACGACCGCGGCAAAAGTCTCTGGCATACGGCACGCCAAGTTAGCTGCAAAACCGCCACCGTTGGAGAAACCGTTCGCGTAAATCCGGTTGTTATCGATCTTGTAGGTGCGGTTCAACCGCGCCAACATGTTCTTCACGAAGGTAACGTCTTCACCCTTACGGGCCACCGAGTATGGTGCACCTTCCCAGGTGCCGCCTTTACCCTGCGGGAGCACTTCGATAACACCAGCACGTGGCCGTTTCGTCATGTTGTTGAAGATGTTGTTTTCCGCGCGGATATTGTGCCCCTTACCGCCGAAGTTAATGACGACAGGGTAAGTCTTCTTCGAAGAGTAATCCCGTGGCAGACGCACGAGGAATTCACGCTGGCCGCTTGGTGTCTTCACAAACATCACCATGGCGTCACCAGCCTTACGAGGCACACCGTTGCGGGCACCGAACAAGGCGACAGACCCAGGATTGCCGCCAATGGCAGCAGGGCTCGAGAGGTCGCTCGAGCCGCTCATGCTGCTGGAACCACTCAGGTTTCCGATGCTGCTCGGCATCGAGGAAGACTGTGCATCTGCCTCGGCTGCGATAGGCGAGATAACTAATGGCGCCACCAGTGCCAGTGTCATACCAGACACAACCGATAGCACATTTGCTTTTTTATTCATAAGCTGGGCAAAAGTACCCGATTTCCCCTTGAAATCCACTCCCTCAAAATAGCAGAGATGCATCACCAGTGGAGAATTGTAGTCATATCACACACTGTTAGATTCCTAACGATGACATCGGTAACGAAAGGAGCACTTTCGCGATACCCTTATCGCAAACCTATGGGAAAGTGACCATAACCTCAGGACAACAACTACCCTGAGAAAACATGAGACTTCCCGGAATGCTTGGCGCCCGACTAACGGATCCATCGCGCAGCGTGGTCGCCGCCGTCGACCAAGGCACCACCTCTACCCGATGCATCCTCTTCAACCGGGACGGTGCCCGCGTCGCATCCGCACAAATCGAGCATCGCCAAATCCTGCCTGCCCCAGGACATGTCGAGCACAACCCCATCGAAATTTGGGACAACACCCGCTACGTCCTCGCCGCAGCCATGGCCAAAGCTGAGTTCGATGCCGCTGACGTTGCCGCCGTTGGCATCACTAACCAGCGGGAGACCACCATTGTCTGGGATCGCACCACAGGACGACCGATCCACAACGCGATCGTCTGGCAAGACACCCGCACGGATGATTTCGTCAATAAGCTCACAGCCGACCTTGGTGCAGACCGTATCCAAGACATCACCGGGCTGCCACCATCAACCTATTTCTCTGGGCCAAAAATTGCATGGATCCTGGACCATGTACCAGGGGCGCGAGCTCGTGCTGAAGCCGGTGAATTGCTCTTCGGCACCGTCGACTCCTGGCTGGTGTGGAACCTGACGCGCAAAGACGGCCGCGCGCTGCACGTCACCGACGTCACCAATGCATCGCGTACCTTGCTGATGGACATCACCACCATGCAGTGGTCTGACGAGATGTGCCAAGCCATCGGAGTGCCACAGCAGATGCTGCCGCAGATTGTGTCCAGCTCGGAAATCCTCGGACGGGTGCGATCCACCGGACCAATGCATGGCGTGCCCATCGCCGGTATCCTCGGCGACCAACAAGCCGCAACCTTTGGGCAGGCCTGCCTGTCCCCTGGCGAAGCAAAAAATACCTACGGTACCGGCAACTTCCTGCTGATGAACACCGGAACCGAGCTACGCCGATCCAACCACGGGCTGCTCAGCACCGTCGCCTACAAGCTGGGCGACCAGCCAGTGCACTACGCACTCGAAGGATCCATTGCGGTGACCGGTTCGCTAGTGCAATGGCTACGGGATAATGTCGGGCTGATTTCGTCATCAAGCGGCATTGAGGCACTGGCACGAACCGTGCCGGACAATGGCGGGCTGTACATCGTGCCGGCGTTCTCTGGGCTGCTGGCACCCCACTGGCGCAGTGACGCACGCGGCGTATTCGTCGGCCTAACCAGCTACGTCAACAAAGGGCACATTGCCCGAGCGGTGCTGGAAGCGACGGCATACCAAACCCGCGAAGTAGTGGAGGCGATGAATAATGACGCCGGCACTGCCCTGCAGACGCTGAAAGTTGACGGCGGGATGACCGCCAACGACCTGTTGATGCAATTCCAAGCCGATATTCTCGGTGTGCCGGTTGTGCGCCCGGTCATCACTGAAACTACTGCCCTAGGGGCGGCCTACGCCGCGGGCTTGGCGACGGGATTCTGGGATTCCACCGAGCAGATTCGACAGCAGTGGAAATGCGACAAGGAGTTCAGCCCACAGATGGATAAGTCGAAAGCCGACCAACTGTTTGCCACCTACAGCAAAGCAGTCACCCGAACTTTCGACTGGCAAGACTAGCGGGCCGCGCGGCCCCTGGGCGTTTAGTCCAAGTCGCCGTGCTGCATCAGCTGGCGGGCAGCTTCAGTAATGGAACCCGACAGGGATGGGTACACAGAGAAGCATCCGGCTAGGTCTTCCACCGTCAGGCGGTTCGACACACATACGGCAATCGGCAGAATCAGCTCCGACGCAGTTGGGGCAACAACCACACCACCGATAATCTGGCCCGAGTTGCGACGGCAGAACAGCTTCACGAAACCGTGGCGCAGCGACCGCATCTTTGCACGTGGGTTACCCTGCAGCGGGAACACCTCGATGCGGGCAGACACTTCACCAGATTCAATCTGCTTCTGTGACACACCCACGGTCGCAATCTCTGGGCGGGTAAACACTGCCGAGGCAACAGTACGCATACGAATTGGTGCCACACCTTCGCCCAGCGCGTGGTACATCGCAATGCGGCCCTGCATCGCCGCAACCGAAGCAAGTGGGAACAGGTCGGTACAGTCACCGGCAGCATAAATGCCTGGCACGTTGGTACGAGACACCCGGTCCACATGAATGTGGCCAGAAGGCGTAGTTTCCACGCCCACAGATTCAAGGCCCAGTTCGCGGGTATTTGGGATGGAACCAACAGTCATCAGTGCATGCGAGCCAAACACTTCTCGGCCATCGGAAGTCACCACGCGGACACCACCATCTTCAGTGCGTTCGACCAGGTCACAGCGGGCATTCTTCACCACGTCCACACCGCGTACACCCAGGACTTCTTCCAGCACTGCGGCAGCGTCGGCATCTTCGTGCGGCAGAATCTGGTCACGCGACGCCACCATCGTGACCTTCACGCCCATCTCGGTAAACGCCGACACGAACTCGGCGCCAGTGACACCGGAACCAACCACAATCAGGTGCTCAGGGACTTCCTCCAAGTCGTAGACCTGACGCCACGTCAAAATGCGCTCACCGTCTGGGCGTGCACCAGGCAGAATCCGTGGGGAGGCACCGGTCGCAATCAGCACAAGGTCGCACTCAATGGTCTCTTCGCCACCCTCAACCAGCTGCACAGTGACGTAGTGAGTGATGCGACCAGCTTCGTAGTCATCCAGCCGGGCGCGACCAATCATAATGCGGACGCCTTCGCGTTCAACCTGCGCACGCACGTCATTGGACTGGCTTTCTGCCAGCTGCTGCACACGCTCGTTCACAGCCTCGAAACCAATGGTCTGACCTGGGCCGTTGTAGCGTAGCCCCATATCGTCAGCACGGCGCATATCGGTACGCAAACCTGTCGCAGCAATGAAAGCCTTCGACGGCACGCAGTCCCACAGGACGGAAGAGCCACCCAGACCCATTTCTTCAACGATGGTCACCTCGGCTCCGTACTTCGCACCGACGAGCGCAGCCTCATAGCCTGCAGGGCCGCCGCCGATAATTACGATTCGTTGAGCCACTTGTGTTCCTCCATTGAATTGTGGGATGGGATGCGGATTCTGCGGCCATCAGGCCGCGGACAGTCTTAGCCAATTCTACGGCAAACAATTAGGCCATGAGCTGCCAAGCATGCTTCACTTTTGTTGGCACTCGTAGCTCCAGGGCACCTATCGGCACTTATCCCAAAGAACTACATGAAAATCAGCCTCGTGGCCGATACTACTTCCAGGTTTTCGGCGTTAAATAGCCGCCATGCTAGACCTGCGGAATATCCCGCTTACCGATCGCACCGCGTTGTTCGTCATCGTGGTGCTGCTACTTTTCACCACTGCAACCGGGCTGTTCGGCCTGCGGCATCGCCAACTGGTTGCCCGAACCTTGCTCACCGTGTTGATGGCGCTTCTTGTCACCAGCGCGGTGTGGTTGACAGTCGAAATCCTATGGAAACCCTTCCCCGATGCCATCCCACCTGGAGTCTATGCCTCCGCGGCTGCGGCCGTGTTCGCCATTGGCTGCATATTGTCCCAGCGCGGTCGGCGCATCACAATGACCGCAATGTCTGTCATTGCGCTGACTGGCGCTGCGGCCGCTGCAAACACGGTGTACCAGCAATACCCGACCATCGGCTCATTCAATCCAGCACCTGCCAGCGTCACCATGACTTATGACCAGTTTCAGGTCACCACTGCCGCACCACGGCTCGATGGCCGCGAAGTTGGCGCCATGGTCACTATTCCCATGACCGGTACTGTCTCTGGATTCCCTGCCCGAGACGCAGTGGCCTATATTCCACCGGCGTACTTCACCCAGCCCAAACTCCGATTGCCGGTCCTCCTACTCCTGGCAGGCAATCCAGGGGAACCAAAACAGTGGTTCGGGGCAGGCTATGCCGAACATACTGCTGACCAGTATCAGGCAGCACACAACGGCGTCTCTCCGATTGTCATCAGTGTGGACGGTACCGGCTCACTATCCGGCAACCCCATTTGCGTCGACGGCCCTCAACTCAAAGTGCAGACCTACCTAGCCAATGATGTGCCCGCGCTGATCAAAGAGAAGCTCCGCGTCAATGAAGACCAGCGCACCTGGACTATCGGGGGTCTGAGCTACGGCGGCACCTGCGCACTACAAATCGTCACCAATGCACCCCAGGCCTACGGCAACTTCCTGAACTTCTCCGGCCAAGCCGAACCAACCCTGGGTAACCACAAACAAACCGTAGACAAGTTCTTCGGCGGCGACGAAGCCGCATTCCAAGCCGTTAACCCCGCCACATTGCTGAAACAAAACGCAACTCAGGGCACCAATAAGTACGTCGGCATTCAAGGCAAATTCTACGCCGGCAGCAACGACAAAAACTCAACAAAAGATCTCACTGCACTCAACGACGCAGCCAACAAATCCGGAATGACCACCACGTTCCATACCGTCCCTGGCGGGCATTCCTTCCAAGTGTGGCGGGTAGCACTACTGGAAACTCTTGGCTGGGCAGCACAACGAGGAGGATTACCATGACCGAAACCAAAGCCACCCCAACCACCCGTAGCCGCACTCTCGAACTACTCCGTCAGCTCCGTTTCGTGGCGGTGTGGTTACTCAAATCTATGCGCGTGACGCCCGTCAGCTTGGCGTTCATCGTCGTACTGTGGGCGCTGCAATGTGCCTTTGGCCACCACCCCGACCGCCTCTGGGACAGCCTCGGCTTAGCACTGCCGTACCACTTCACCGACTGGCACATACTCACAGCAGGGCTGACAACCGGAAGCCATTTCGGTGCCGTGTTCAGCACCATCGCGGTGCTCCTGCTGGCAGTTCCCGCCGAAGCTGTCCTTGGTTCCCGTCGATTCTTCGCCACCGCCGCAGCTATGCACCTTGTGACGGTCCCGCTCACAATGCTCGTAGCCAGCGCCCTGAACATCACCTTCCTCAGCTTCTGGGGCCAGGACCTCCGCCTGAGCACGCTGCTGTCCCCAGCCGGCTGGATCGTCGGCTCACTCGCGGTCGCCGCCGCATTCATGCCCGTGCTGTGGCGTCGTCGTACCCACACCATGTTGGTGGCCATGTTCGTCACCATGCTCTTGTACACCGGCACCTTGTCCGCTATCTCCGCGGTAATTGCGCTGGCTATCGGTGTGCCAGTCGGCAAATACTGGTGCACTCGCCGCATCGGCCCGCCGCAGCGCCGTGCGATATCCCTGCGCGAAAGCCGCATCCTCGTGGCCTTCGCCCTGTTCTTCGTTGCCCTCGGCCCGGTCATTGCCGGCATTAACCCGAACTCGCAGGGCATTTTTGCCGAAACCACGTACTGGATTTGGCAACCGGCCGTCACAGCCGACCAGATTTCCTACTTCTGCAGTCTCGATCCAGCCTCCCAGGAGTGCCTCAATGCCCAGCAGTCCTCGGTTCAGTCTGGTTTCGGCCCCCTCGTGGCAAACCTCATGCCGTTGCTGCTGACTGTGGTGGCGTGTTTTGGTCTGGCTCGTGGTCGTCGTTTGGCATGGTGGCTTGCGCTTTTGCTGCAGTTCGCCGCGATTGTGGTGGTGCTCAGCCAAATTGATTTCGCAACCCCCGGGCCCGACAGCACAATGCTGACCATCGTCTTGGTGGCGCAGCTTATCCTTCCGTGGCTGCTCGCCATTGCGCTGCTGCTAGCCACCCGCCGCTACTTCCCAGTGCATATCGACACCCACAAAGTCCGAGTCACAGCGGTGATCATTGCCGCGGTGTTCCTTGTCACTGCCGCCTTGTGGTTCTTCGGGGCGCTTGCCCTCGACGGCGGTTTCCAGCCGCATGCCACGACCGATCTCATTGTGTCGGAACTGCCGAACCGCTATTTGCCGCCAGTTGTGTCGCTGAGCGCGATGCATTACCTGCTGCCTAATTCAGGTGCCGCCTGGCTACTCTACGAATGGACCGGCAACATCTTTTGGCTCACCGTCGCCGCCATGCTGTATCGGTTACTTATGTCCGTTGCCAGCCCTGCCACCCGCGCCGATCAAGCCCGCGCCCGATCCCTGCTGCGGTCCGGTTCCGGCGATCACTTGTCGTGGATGACGCTGTGGCGTGGCAACCGGTATTGGTTCGCCCCAGAGGACTCCGGGGCGGTGGCTTTCCGGGTGCACAATGGCATCGCAGTTACTGTTGGCGAGCCCATTGTTGGCCCAGATGGCGACCGCAGCACTATCGCCGACCAGTTCGAGCAGTTCGCGGTGGGCCAGGGTTGGCAAACCGCGTGGTATTCAGTGCGGGCGGATTTCGCCGACGACCGCGCCTCCCGGGGTTATATGAACGTCCATGTTGCGGAGGAATCCACCGTGCTTTGTGACGATCACTCGGTGGCGTTTAAAGGTAAGAAATTTCAGAATATTCGTACCGCCCGCAACCGCGCAGGTAAGGAGAACATCTCAGCGCTATGGACCAGCTGGCATGACCTGTCACCCCACCTGCGGGAGGGCATTATTCAGCTGTCGGAAGACTGGGTCGCGGATAAAGCGCTGCCAGAAATGGGCTTTACCTTAGGTGGCATCGCAGAGATGCAGGATGCGGACACCCGGCTTCTTCTCGCAGTCGACGGCGAAGATCGGATCCACGGCATCACCAGTTGGATTCCGGTCTACGAGCACGGCCGACTCGCCGGATACACGCTCGATGTCATGCGTCGTGATGCCACTGGGTTCCGCCCCGTCATCGAGTTCCTGCTTGCAGAAGCAGCTCTGAAAGGCAACGAGCTAGGCCTTGACTTCATATCCTTGTCTGGTGCGCCGCTGGCTCCGTCACAAAGCAAAGAGCTGGACGGAATGCTCGACGTCACCTTGGATAAAGTCGGCGAAACCATGGAACCTTTGTATGGGTTCCGATCGTTGGCCGCGTCGAAATACAAGTTCCATCCCGAACACCACGGCTGGTACCTGGCTTACGACAACGAACTGGCGCTACCGGCAATTGGGATTGCCGTGTCGACCTGCTACTTGCCGCAGCTGAAAACCCGGGACGCTGTCACCGCGCTCCGGATTTGGGTGCAGGCTCAGCGCGCCGAATCCGCAGTAGGCTAAACCGCAGTAGGTTAAACCGCGGTCGACTGTACTGCGGTCGACTGCGCGGCGGCACATCACTCCGGCAACAAGTCGTCGGTGAACAAGTCACCAGCAGCTTCTGGGGCGTACTGCCCCACAACGCCGGCAAACAATCGCACACCGACACCTAGGCACTGCTCATCAATGACAAGGTCCGCAGCGTGCAGGTCCCCCTTCGGGCCGGTGCCACGCCAGCATCCCAACCGGGCCATAGCCCCAGGCACTTCCTCTAGGTACCAGCTGAAATCTTCACCACCAGACGACTGCGGCGCCTCCACCAACGCGTGCGGATCGACCTTGCGAACTGCCGCCGCAATGAGCGCCGCGGTGGCGTCATCATTGACCACTGGCGGCACACCTTTGATGTAGTCGATGGAAAACCGCAGGCCCGTTGGCCGTAAGACGTCCGCAATTAGTTCTTCCAGCAGCGGCTGGAACTTCCGCCAAATCTTAATGTCGCCAGTGCGGATGGTGCCCATAACAGAGCCCTCCATAGGGATGGCATTATGTGCGTGACCTGCGTTAATCGCGCCGAAAACCAAGACGGTACCGGTCCGGGGATCCACCCGGCGGGACAGCAATCCCGGCAGCTGGGTCACCAATGCGCCCAAGCCATACACGACATCCTGCGTCAGATGCGGCCGAGAAGTATGGCCACCATCGCCATGGACGGTAATGGTCAATGTGTCGGCCGCCGACGTAATCGGCCCGATTCGGATACCTACCCGACCCACTCGCAGCTTCGGTTCGGCATGCAGCGCCACAATGCGCCCCACCCCATTGAGCGCCCCAAACTTCACCAGTTCCTTCGCGCCACCAGTCATCACTTCTTCGGCGGGCTGGAAAATGCAGCGCACACCAATCGGCAGCCCGTACTTCTGGTCGTATTCATGCAGCGCGACCGCTGTAGCCAAAGTGACGGTGGTGTGCACATCGTGGCCACAGGCATGCATGACGCCAGGCACTTCCGACTCGAAAGGAAGTGCTGTTTCTTCAGTGATCGGCAGTGCGTCAATATCGCCGCGGAATGCGAGTCGACGTTTGCCGCCGTCGTCACCAATATCGACCATGGTGCCGGTGCCAGGGAATGGCTGTGGCTCCATTCCGGCACTGGTCAGCACGTTGGTGATAAAACGCGTGGTGTCGTATTCCATATGCGACAGCTCTGGGTGCCGGTGCAAGTGCCGCCGCCAACCGAGGACTTCAGCTTCGTTTTCTTGCCACCAGTTCGAAATGAACGTTTCCAGAGTTTCCACGCTTCTATCCTAGAGAACCTTAGAAATCAATATTCCGTGGACCGTAAAGACGGTCACCAGCATCACCGAGGCCCGGCACAATGTAGGCATTGTCATCCAGCGACGGGTCAATCGTCGCCGTGACCAACCGCACGGGGAAACCGGACTGTTCCAGCGCTTCCACACCAGGGACCGCCGAGACCATACAAACCGCGGTGATGTCATTAGCCCCACGGTCGGTGAGCAGTTTCAGTGCGTGCAGCAAGGAGCCACCGGTCGCCAGCATCGGGTCCACCAGAAATACTGGCTGGTCGGACAGGTCATGCGGCAGGGCTTCCAAGTATGGCACCGGTTCGTGGGTTTCTTCGTCACGAGCAATACCGATAAAGCCAACCTGCGCATCCGGGATCATCGACAGGGCGGGGTCAATCATGCCGAGCCCGGCGCGAATCACCGGCACAATGATGGGCGGCTTTTCTAGGCGAGCGCCCGGCGCCACAGCTACTGGGGTTTGCACATTGAACTTTTCGACGGCCAAGTCGCGGGCAGCTTCGTAGATGAGCATGGCGCCAAGGTCGGCGAGGGCAGCGCGAAATGCCTGGTTATCGCTGCGTTCGTCACGCATGATGGTTAGTCGGGAGACGGCGAGTGGGTGGTCGATGACGGTGATGTCCATACCCCGATCAAACCAAAAGGAACCGGATTGTGCTGCAACGCGTCCTACTTAGTGACGAAGATCCACAACACAACTGATTCTGCCGAAGGAGCTTGTCCGGATGCCCGCTGCACCGAGCCACAATTTTCTAGATATCAATACCCCGTCCGTGCACACTATTTCCGCTCGCACTCGGGAGCTCGCGGAGCTCATTACCCCACCGCCGCTACCGGAACCTCCACCGCAGTTACCTCCGCTGCACCAGTGCGTCGCAGATTTTGTTGCTGCGGCAAGCAACGCGTTAACAAAGCAGCATCAGCGCACGCAGGTGGCTAGTGACAATCTGTATGCCTGCGCCGATGGTCTAGCAGACTGTGCCACGTCTTTCACCGGCGCTGATGGGCAGCACGCTGATGAGTTCCGGGCGGTTGATGTCTAATGCCGACGCCACTTGCCGCTTCCCCGCTGGCCACTTCACCGGTCGCTACCGCCGCGGCGGATCTGCCTGCCCTGAACAAGACACTTTCCGATTCGTGGCAAGGCCAAGGTGGCGACGCAGCGCACACCGCTTTGACCACCGCCACCTCCGCTATCCAACAATTGGCCACCGATGACGGCACGTTGCAGACTGCGCTCAAAGAGGGCATCACCAAAGTCGTTGCCGCCGCAAAAGACGTATTCCGGATCGGTACCAATGCATTTCAAGCCGCTGCCAAAGCAGTATCGGCTGCCATTGCTGCCGGCCCATTCGGTTGGCTCACCGCTGCCGGGCAAGTCGCGGGCATCATTTCGCAGGCGTTCACGGATATCAAAAACCGGCTGTCCCAGCTTGCAGAAGAGCTCTCCTCGCCCACGAAAACCCTTAATGGTTTAGCTAGTCACAACTCCGACCAGGTACGCAATAATGCGTTGCCGCCGGGGGCCAATTCGTCAACAAGCCCGCAGCAGGCCAACTACACCGGTGACATCGCTGATAACAGTAATGATGGCGACGGGGCACCGACCCCGCAGGCGAAGAAGGCGGTGCAGAAAGCGCTCAGTGCCGTGGGCACGCCCTATGTGTGGGGCGGGAATACTCCTGGTGTGGGGCTGGATTGTTCCGGGTTGACGCACTGGGCGTATGGCGAGGCTGGGGTGGATATTCCGCGGACGGCACAGGCACAGACGGTGGGCCGGCAGGTCTCGGCAAGTAATCTGCTGCCAGGTGATCTGCTGGTGTGGGATGGCCATGTGGCGATGTACACCGGCAATGGGCAAATTGTCGAGGCAGGCAGCCCGGTGCAGACCAACCCAATTCGCACCACAAATATGGGCATGAAATTCCTCGGTTATTGGCGACCTACTGGGTGATGGCGTCGGCGCGCAGGTAGAGTTCTAAATCGAAGCAAAGTTAGTCGTCAAAGGAATCTACACCCATGGCTGAGAAGGGCATTGTCCCCATCGAAATTGAGCTCACAGAAGGCAACGTCTACACGCTGTGGGCTCCAAGTTGGCGTGAAGGTGGCGCCGAATGGCAGGCCTTCCTGGGTAAGGGCGACGACCTGTATTTCTTCGATTCCGAAGCCGAACTCGCCGCTTTCCTGGATTCTGGTGCTGAGCACGACTTGACCAGTCACCCACGGTGGAATGGCTTCGTCGCCAAGCCAATTGACCGCGCGCGGCCGACGGAACGCTACCGCTTTAGCTTGGTGACGTTGCCGGCCAGCCTTGCGGAAAAGCCAGCACACAAGCCCGTCGATGACGTTGCTCGTGGCTTTGCCGTAGTCCGGTCCCTGGCGAATGTCGCAGACCTGACGAAGATCCAGTCCATTTTCTCCGGCCACTCCATCCTCGGAAT
The DNA here is from genome assembly GCF_000372445.1 of Corynebacterium ulceribovis DSM 45146. Lineage (GTDB taxonomy): Bacteria > Actinomycetota > Actinomycetes > Mycobacteriales > Mycobacteriaceae > Corynebacterium > Corynebacterium ulceribovis. The sequence continues at coordinate 344,369 of NZ_AQUY01000001.1, read as the reverse complement.
GCCAGCCCGCGGCGCGGAACACTTCGTCGGCAACGACGGCCTGAATCTGTGGTCCTCGGTTGGCGGTGTCGTGTTGGACAAGTGGGCCGACATCCTCGATGCGCTCGATGAGCTGGTGGAAGAGTCCAAGGAAGCTACCCCAGAGCTCGACGACGACGCGGTCGCCTCAGCGAAGGACGCCATCGCGGTGGCAGTGAAGGACGCTGAAGAAAAGGCTGCGGCGAAGAAGAAGGAAGAAGAGGACGCAGCGAAGGAAGCTGAAGCGGCCGCCGCTGACGCCGACCCATACGACAACACTGTCTGGGCACAGTCCGGTATTGACCCGGTGAAAATCGTTATTAATGGCCGAGTGCTCTACACCCTGCGCTGCTACCTCGATGGCAGCCCGGTTTTCCTCGGCCGCTTCGGGGAAATTCGCACCTTCCCACAGCCAAAGAACCTCACCCGCTGGGTCATCGAGAATGAAGAGCACGACATGGCGAACCTGTCGACGTGGCCGGATATTGTATCCGCTGCCAACGGCGGCGACCTTGAAGTGGTGGTGCATGACGACAACGTCTACACCTTCTCCAACTTGGAAAATGACATCCGTAAAGGCCCAGACGCCGTGGACCGTGACCAGCTGGCGCAGGCCTACGAACTGCTCGCCGACGCCGCGGACTGGGCAAACGACGACAGCGTGAACATGGTGCTGGCCGGTAACCAGGAACTGCAGTGGTACCTGAATTATGTGCTGGATCCGAAGGGCAACAGCATTGAGCCATCTGCGCCATACACCAGCCAGGGTGATGGCTGGCGCAAGCTGGAAGACGAGCTCGTCGCCCGCTTCAGCACCAAGATTTAGCGCCGAGGGCGTGCACTGCGCCTCGGGCGCGACCGGCGCCCCGGGTTAGTCCATCGACAGGTGCAACTCTTCGGCGTCGGTGCTGTCAATTTCGCCGTCACCATCGGCATCAGCCAGCGCCATGTACGCCGGGTACACCACGGTGTCCATAATCCGCTCGCGGGTCGGCAGATCCGCAAACGCATTGTCGATGGCGTTGGCGGTGAGCTGGAACAGCTCTGGGTAGCCGTAGTCGAAAGTGTTGACCAGCAGCATCATTTCTTTAGTCATGGTGGTGCCGGACACCAAGCGATTGTCCGTGTTGACGGTGCAGGTGAATCCGAGGTCAAACAGCAGCGGGAATGGGTGGTCGGCAATGTCGTCGCACACCCCAGTTTGCACATTCGACGTTGGGCACAGTTCCAGCGGAATGCGGCGGTCCCGGATGTAGCTGGACACTTGGCTCAGCTCAATGCACAGGTCAGAGGCGCTGAAGTCTTCGTACAGCCGTGCGCCGTGGCCAATGCGAGCCGCACCTAGCTGCACTGCTTCCTTGATGGATTCCAGCCCAGCAGCTTCCCCAGCGTGGATGGTAAATGGCACGAGGCGCTGGCGCAGCGTGGCGAAAGCTTCGGCATGACCGCTCGCTGGGAAGCCGTCTTCAGCACCAGCGATGTCAAAGCCGACGACGTAATTGTCTAGGTCCCAGTCGGCGACCGCGTCAGCGGTCAGTTCTGCTACGGCTGCGGTGTTATCGGCGTGCCGCATGCCAGTCAAAATCAGCCGCGCGGTGATATCTTTGCCTGCTTCGGCGGCAGCCCGTTCACCTTCTGCGCAGCCCGCGATCGTCGCTTCCACAACTTCGCGCATGCTCAGTCCGCCTGCTAGGTGCAGTTCGGGGGCGTAGCGCAGTTCGGCGTACACCACGTTATCGGCGGCGAGGTCCTCAATGGCTTCTCGTGTCACACGGATCAGCGCGTCGCGGGTCTGCATCACCGCAGTGGTGTGCTGGAAGGTTTCAAGGTATTTCGGCAGGCTGCCCGAGTTCGCGGCCTGCACAAACCACGTGCCGAGCTCATCCGGGTCGGTGGTCGGCAGTTGGTCGTAGCCGCATTCGGCTGCCAGTTCCACGATGGTCCCTGGCCGCAGTCCACCGTCTAGGTGGTCGTGCAACACAACTTTCGGCAGTGTTGCGACTACTTCTTCAACGGCCTGCTTCGTTTCTGGCCGCGTATCAGGGGTGTTATACATGGCGTTTACCGTAGCGCACACGATAGAATGCAGCTATTCTCCCACCCTTTTCCACATATTTCTAGCTGCAGTTGGTTTCCTACTTTGACCACTTCCCTACCCCGCCGCGTCCTGTCCTGGACTGTTGCGGGCCTCTTCCTTCCGCTCCTTTCCCCGCTTATTGACGTACCGACCGCAGGTATTGTCCCGGAGGCGTTAGCGCAGTCGGCGCCGTCGGCGGACTCGCGTCAGGATCCGAAGCAAGATCCAACTGTCGAACCGGACTTTGATGACTCGGCGGAAAACTCCCCAGCTATCGGGGTGCGGCCCAACAAGAACTGTGACTTTCGGCAAGCACCACCACGGCCGGTGGATAAATCAGAAGAACCCGGGCCAGATGGAGTGGCCCCGGCGCCGCTGCCCGTGGCATCGCCTACTCCTGGTGGGGACAAGCTGGCCGACTGCGGCGAAATCCTAGCGGACGGTTTTGTGGTGCCAAAGGAGCAGTCCGCCTCTGCCTGGGCGGTCGTGGATTTAGACTCTGGCGAGGTGTTGGCGACAAAAGATCCCCATGGTCGCTACCGGCCAGCATCCACTATTAAGGTGCTGCTGGCGTTGGTGGCACTGGACGAGTTGGAGCTGGATAAAAAGATCAAAGCTAGTGCCGAGGCGGCAAATGCGGAAGGCTCCGCCGCGGGGATCGGACCTGATGGGGAGTACACCATTGAACAGTTACTGTTTGGCTTGCTGCTCAACTCGGGGAATGACTGCGCCGCTGCATTAGTCGAGGAGCTCGGGGGCACCGAGCGCGCGGTCGAGCTGGTGAATGCTAAAGCTACGCAGCTAGGCGCGACCGATACCCGCGTGGTGAATGTGTCCGGTTTGGATGGGCCCGGAATGAGTTCATCCGCGTACGACCTCAGTCTGTTTTATAAAGCAGCGTTCAGTAACCCTGACTTCCAACGAATGGTCCAAACCCGCACGGTGAAGTTTCCCGGCTGGGGCAAAAACAAGGGCTTCGACTTGTACAGCGATAACGGGCTGCTCGGCTGGTACGACGGTGCCATCGGCGGCAAAACCGGCTTCACTGACAGCGCCCGCCATACGTTCTATGGCGCCGCCGAACGCGACGGTCGCCGCCTTGGAGTTATCGTGCTGGACACCACTATTTTCCACGGCAGGGCCTATGAACAAGCAGCCCGTTTCCTCGACGCTGGTTTCGCGACCCCACCTGGAAACAATGTCGGTCAGTTGGAGTTGGACTACAACAATGCCAGTAGCAGCGAGACTTTCCGTGCCGCTGGGCCGGGCAGCCCAGAAAGCGACAATCCTGGATTGCGACCAAGCATAGAAAAAGCAGCGCCATGGGCGCTGCTTGTAGGCCTAGTTCTCGTGGTTGGCTACGGCATGCGGCGGACTATCGCCCGGTCGCGTCAATAAGCCCAGACCTGAAACCTTATTTATTGCGGCGGGTGAGGACGCTGGCGGCCGCAGCCACTGCCCCACCAAGGACTGCGCCGACGCCGAGCAAGGTGCCGGAAGTTTTGTAGTTCGGTTCCGGCGTGATTTCCTGACGGATGTTGATGACCGCTGGTTCTGGTACTTCTGGGGTGACCAGTTCGAGGGAATCCTCGTCGGTGGCGGCCCACGCGGCGGTGTACATCACGATGCGCCACAGCAGGTACATCACCACCATGATGCCGATGATGGGGCCGAAGACCGCGCCAGCTGGGTTACCGAGGGCGTTGGAGAAGAAAATCGAGCCGAACTGTTTAATGATTTCCAAGCCAATCGCGCCGATGACGGCGGCCTCGAGGCATGGTCGCCATGGCACCTCAATGCGCGGCAGCATCTTCATCAAAATGACGAATAGCAGCCAGTTCGCCAGCAAACCAGCAACAATCGCGGCCAGTGGGGCTAGGAAGTGAATGCCTGGAACGCCATCGAGATTGACTTGCTCAATGAGCCAATTGGTCAGGCCGGAAGAGCCTAGTGCGGTAATAGCGAAAGTCAGGACGAGGCCGACGAAGAGGATGAGCAGGTGCAGCAGGTCGGACAGTTTGCCTTTAATAAAGTTCTGCGCGGCAATCTGGTGTTTCCACATTGCGGTGACACCCATGCGGAGGTTGCCCATCCAGCTCATGCCGGTCCAAAGGGCCGCAACCAGACCGATAATACCGACGGAGCCGGCCTGCCCCATCGCGGAATCGAGGATTTGGGTGAGCTGATCGCCCAGGCCGCCGCCGACTTGGTCCGAAAGGTAATTTTCGACTTTGCCCATCATTTCGTCGTTGCCGCGCAGCGCGAAACCGAGGCCGGAGAATGCCAACATGAGCACTGGGAAAATCGACAGGACCGAAAAGTAGGTAATGCCGGCGGAGAAGTGGTTACCGCCCTGCTCGCCATAGCGCTCATTCATGCGCATCAGGTGGTCGAGCCAGGGCTGCTTTTCGCGGACTTTGTCCACCATTCCGGGGTCGTCGGAATTGGCGCGTTCGATTCCGTACAGGTCCGTGCGGTCGGCATTCGCCCGCGTTGTCGTGGCCATCGCGTTCTCCTTGGTGTGGTCGGTAACACTTTCCAGGGTAGGGGAAAAGCGATGGCTAGGCCGGTATTAACCCCGGCGGGCTGGTAACAATCCGATCCGGTCGTAGGCGTCGGCGAGGGTTTTCGCAGCAACCTCGCGGGCCTTGTCCGCGCCGACAGCCAACACGCGCTGGAGTTCCGCTGGGTCCTCCATGTACTCGGTGTAGCGTTCCCGCACTGGCGTGACAAATTCCGCGAGTGCATCAGCCGTGTCAGTCTTCAGCGCGCCATAGCCTGCGCCGGCAGCCTGGTAGCCGGCGACAATATCGTCGACCGACTTGCCGGTCAGTGCCGACTGGATGGTCAGCAGGTTGGACACACCTGGCTTGGCTTCCCGGTCGAAGCGGATTTCGCCGTCATTGTCGGTGACTGCAGACTTAATCCGCTTAGCCGACGTCTTTGGCTCATCCAGCAGGTTAATAATGCCCTTCGGGTTCTGCCCCGACTTCGACATCTTCGCTGTTGGCTCCTGCAGGTCGTAAATCTTCGCGGCGCCTTCTGGGATGAGACCTTCTGGCACCACAAAGTTCTTGCCGTAGCGGGAGTTGAAGCGCTGCGCGAGGGTGCGGGTCAGCTCCAGGTGCTGACGCTGGTCTTCACCCACCGGAACCAAGTGCGGACGGTAGAGCAAAATGTCGGCGGCCATCAGCATTGGGTAGGCAAACAGGCCCGCGGAAGCATGCTCATTGCCCTGCTTCGCAGACTTATCCTTGAACTGCGTCATCCGGGAGGCCTCGCCGAAGCCGGTCTGGCAGGTCAAAATCCAGGACAGTTCTGCGTGCTCCGGCACATGGGACTGCACGAACAGGACCGACTTTTCTGGGTCAATGCCCAGTGCCAGCAGCTGCGCGGCACCGGCGATGGTGCGCTGACGCAGTTCCTTCGGGTCTTGCTCCACGGTGATGGCATGCAGGTCTGGGATGAAATAGTACGCGTCGTACTGGTCCTGCAGGCCAATCCACTGCTTAACTGCTCCCAGGTAATTGCCAAGGTGGTAAGAATCCGCAGTCGGCTGGATGCCGGAAAGGACTCGCTTACGTGCTGGGGATGCTGGGGTTTCAGTAGCAGTCATGGGGTAAATCATAGGCTATTGATAAACAACAGTCACCGGCGCATGGTCGGTCCACCGCAGGTCGTAAGCCGCAGCGCGGTCCACGTGCACACTTGTCGCGCGCGCCAACATCGAAGCGGTTGCCATGTGGTAGTCGATGCGCCAACCCGCGTCAGTGTCGAAGGCTTTCCCGCGGTAGGTCCACCAGGTGTATGGGCCTAGACTTTCCGGCTGCAGGCGACGCTGCACATCGAACCAGTGCGGGTCGGTGTGTGGCTCATGCGGGCCAGTGTTTTGGGAGGCCTCATCGGGGAAAGTACCTAAAATGCTGTCCATCCAGCTGCGCTCATCCGGCAGGAACCCGGACTTTTTCTGGTTCGTTTTCCAGTTCTTCAGGTCTTCTTGCCGGTGGCAAATATTCCAGTCACCGCCGATGACCATGTCTTCGTCTTTGCCGCGCTCGGCAAGGAAGTCACCGAAGAGTTCCAGGAAGCGGTACTTTTCGTCCTGCTTTGGGGTATCAACGCTGCCCGATGGCAGGTAGAGACTCGCAACGGTGGTGCGGCCATCCCCTGCCCCACCATTCGCGCCGGCATCGTCAACTTTCGCTTCAATGTAGCGGCCGGTTGCGGAGAATTCATTGTCTCCGAAGCCCACCATTACGTCGTAAAGCGGAAGACGGGACAAAATGCCGACCCCGGCGTGGCCTTTGGTGATGGTGTCGTCGGCGCCGGCCCAATACCAACCGGCCTCCAGCGCTGGGGCGAGGGCCTTTTCGGCCTGCTCATTGGTGGCGCGCACTTCCTGCAGCAAAATGACATCAGCGGAGGTGTCATTGAGCCACGGCAGCATGCCAAGGTTCTGTTCACTCCGCTTTTTGACGGCCGCGCGGATGCCGTTGACGTTGAGGGTAGTAACTGTCAGAGCCATGCTGACCAGAGTAGGCCAGCACGTTCTGTGGATTTAGAACAGGCCGGTCGGCTTGTTGTCGTAGGAGACCAGCATGCACTTGACCTCCTGGTAGTGCGCCAGCATCATCTGGTGGTTCTCGCGGCCAATACCGGACTCCTTGTAGCCACCGAAAGCGGCGTGAGCTGGGTAATTGTGGTAGTTGTTCACCCACACGCGGCCAGCCTGGATTGCTCGACCCGCCTTGTACGCGGTCTGCTGGTCACGGCTCCACACACCGGCGCCGAGGCCATAGATGGTGTCGTTGGCAATCTCCATTGCCTCGTCGAAGGTCTTGAAGGTGGTGACCGCGAGCACTGGTCCGAAGATTTCCTCACGGAAGCACTGCATGGAGTTGTCGCCCTTCATAATGGTTGGCTCAATGTAGTAGCCACCATCCAGGCCGTCGAGCTTGGCGACGTTGCCACCAGTGAGCACCTCAGCGCCTTCTTCCGGTCCGGACTTGAGGTAGCCCATGATTTTGTCCATCTGCTCCTGCGATGCCTGCGCACCCATCATCACGGACGGATCAAGCGGGTTACCAGTCTTAATCTGCTTAACGCGTTCGACGGCGAGCTTAAGGAACTCATCGGCGATGTCCTCGTGGATCAGCGCGCGCGATGGGCAGGTGCACACTTCGCCCTGGTTCAGCGCGAACATGGCCAAGCCTTCAACACACTTCTCCAGGTAGGCGTCGTCCTCGTTCATAATGTCCGGGAAGAAAATGGACGGCGACTTACCGCCCAGCTCTAGGGTGACCGGGATGACCTTGTCGGATACGGCCTTATTAATGAGCTTGCCGACGGCAGTCGACCCGGTGAACGCAATCTTGGCAACGCGCTTGGAGGCAGTCAGTGCCGCGCCTGCTTCGGAGCCGAGGCCGTTAACAATGTTGACCACGCCCGCTGGGATGAGGTCCTGGATGATTTCCATGACATAGAGAATGGACACTGGGGTTTGTTCTGCTGGCTTGAGCACAATGCAGTTACCAGCGGCCATCGCCGGGGCGAGCTTCCAGGCGGCCATCAGAATTGGGAAGTTCCACGGGATGATCTGGCCAACCACGCCGAGCGGCTCGTTGAAGTGGTAGGCAACCGTGTTGTCGTCGATCTGGCTGATGCGGCCTTCCTGGGTGCGGCACACACCAGCGAAGTAACGGAAGTGGTCGATGGCCAGTGGGATATCCGCGGCGAGGGTTTCGCGGATGGCCTTGCCGTTCTCCCAGGTCTCAGCGACGGCGATTTCTTCGAGGTGCTCTTCCATGCGGTCGGCGATGCGATGCAGGATGAGGGCGCGTTCGGCGGCGGGCACGGAGCCCCATGCGGCTTTTGCGTCGTGGGCAGCGTCGAGGGCGTTTTCGATATCGGCGGCAGACGAGCGAGGCACTTGGCAGAACACTTCGCCGTTGACAGGCGAAATATTGTCCATGTACTGGCCGTCTACCGGTGCTACCCATTGACCGTTGATGAAGTTCTCGTAGCGCTTTTTGAAGTTAACGAGCGAGCCTTCGGTGTTTGGATTCGCGTAGACGCTGGCGGTCATGAGACACCCCTTCATGGTTAGTTGTGGTCATTCGCAGTTAGTGCGTGCCGTCGCCAGAGCGGCAACGTGGCATGGCTCACATTCTAACGATCGTGTGGCGAGGCATGGGAAGATTTCCGTAAATTCGCAACAATTTCGCAGCAAAAATACGCGCCGCACTTTATCTATTCGCCGTACTTTGCTGAGCAAAACCTGTGCACTCAACTTGCAGCCAGATAACAATTCCATAAACTAAGTGAGGATTTACTCGTTTCACATACTGGAGTCAGCACTGTGCGCACTGTTTTGCAGACCCTCACCCGCCGGACCTTATCCGTCGTCGCAGCCACTGCAACTGCATTCGGCATCGTCGCAGCCAGCGGCGTCGTTAATACCCCAGAAGCTGACGCCGTACCCCGGTGCGCGCCAGTTATTCTTTTCGCTGTACCTGGCACCATGGGCACAACCCCACTGCACACCACCACCATGAGCGACAATGGGCTCATGCGCGGTGTCGTTGAAGGCACCAAAGCTCGCCTTGGTGGCCGGGTTGTGGCGCAATATGTACCGTACGCTGCCACCGCTGGCACCCTCATGAGCTACAACCAGTCGAAGAATCAGGGCGTCCACCGACTGCGTTCCATGATGGCGGCGGCATCGCGCCAGTGCCCGAACTCGAAGTTCGCCATCAGCGGCTACAGCCAGGGCGCGCATGTCGCTGGCCAGGTCACCCACGCCATCGGTCATGGCCGCGGCCCAATTCCAGCGGACAAGCTGATTGCTACCGGCTTGATTGCTGACCCGCAGCGCGGCACGGACGGCGAGAAGATGTACGGCACTGCACCGCATGGCGGCTTCGGCATCCTCGCCAAGCGAGAGAAGGGCTGGGGCAAGGCCACCGGAAAGGTGGTCAACGTCTGCAACCTAGGCGATATTTATTGCGACTCCGCGCCTGGCTACCGCGCGATGGCTGGCGGCGTTCTGGACCGCCGTGCTTTTGTGCAGCCGGTGACCAGTAGTGAAGCTGGCGGGCGGGTAAATGATGCTGGCCTCACCAGCGTTACCATTCTCAATGGCCTACTTGGTGCCGCCGTATGGCACCAGTCGTATCATGCATCGATGCCGGGTCAGCACCACTCCGGCGTCACTGAAGTGACGAACTTTATTTCACACCGCGCGAATTAATTCACATCGCGACAATTAGGGCTGGTGAAAAATACTTTTCACCAGCTTTTTTCATATATGTGCAGCCCTTTATCGGTGTTTGTTGCCCCACATCACCCCTACCGTTCCGTTAAGGTGATCTTGTTAACAAAAGAAAAGGAGCACCTTCGGTGGGCAACAAATACGATCTTTATGACGAACTCGGATTAGACCGAGGCCAAGACGCGAACGCGCTTTCCCGCGAATTGTCAGAGCGTCTGCAGGCTCTGCAAGCTCAGGGCCTGCCGGACGGTCATGGCGAGGTTCAGCAGATTAAGGTCGCCGGCAACATTCTTTCTAACCCGGTCAAGCGCAGTGTCTACGACCAAGCGCTCGATTCCAGCGACGACCGCGAAGTGGGCATCGCTGAGCTGCGCCGCTTAGCCACCGAAGGTTCCCTCTACGCTGATAGTGGTGCTGACGATTCCAGTGCCACGACGCTTTTCCCAGCGAATACTCCTTATGGCGCTTCGGAACCACAACCAGACTCCGGCGACCAGGCAACCTCGCTGACTTCTGGTTATGGTGCGCCATCGCAGTCCGCGCAGAGCGGGTACAACTCCCCGCTTGAGCAGGCAGCACAGCCGAATCAGACGGAAGAGCCAGCACAGTCGGAACAGTCGGCGCAGCCTGAGCAGCCCGAAGTTTCGTCCGGTGCTTACATCGCTGAAAATGACCAGCCAACTTTCACTCGTTCCAGCTCGTCAAGCGGAGATAGCGCTTCGGCCGCTTCCGCTGCTTCCACCGAATCCGGCGAGTCGCATTCCGACGCGCAGGCGCAGAACCCAAGCTCGCCTTTCGTCGGTGAATACGCATCTATGTCTTATGCCCCGCTGACTTCACCAGGTGCGGACAGCAATTCTCCATACCAACAACCACAGCACGCTCAGCAGCACCCGCAGGGTGCACCGGGCCAGCCACCGCAGAGTGGCGGCACGGTGTCCTCGCGTGACTTCAACGAAGACACCACTCCGCAGCAGATGTTCAACGCTCTGCCACAGATGGTGAAAGTCACTGCCAGCATTTGGGGTGGCATCGGTGTTATCGCGAGCGTCATGGTGTTGATGTGGCTGATCGGAGTTCTGGCTGACTCTACTGATACCGGCGGCGTTATCAATGGTTCTTATGGCGCTTTCTTCGCCGTAGTCAGCTTTTTCATTGCACTCCAGGTGATCCGCGGCAACAACCGCATTGCGCAGTACTTCCACTGGGCAGCGGCACCAGTGCTCCTCCTGACAGCCATCGGTGAGGGCGTTTTCCCACTCACCCTGGAATTTGTTGATGGCGCCCTGACTACCGCCGGAACTGTGTTGTACCTGATTATGTCTGGCCTGCTTGGTGCGGCGTTTGGTTTGAACTTCGCTGGCGATGTCAAGAACTGGATGACCGGCCAACCAGTTGACTTGCCAGCACCAAAGCCACAGCCAGAGCCACAGCAGAACTTCGGTCCACAGGGCCCGCAAGGTCCACAGGGACCACAGGGGCCAGGCTCGCCGCAGGGCCCAGGTGCGCCGCAGCACATGGGCGCACCGCAGGGTGGCCAGCCTAACTACGGCTCCCCACAAGGTTTCGGTGCACCGCAGGGCTTCCAGGGCGCAGGTTCCCAGCAGGGCTTTGGTCAGCCAGGCAACCCAGGTCAGTCCCCGTTCAGCCAGCCGGGCAACCCGGGTCAGTCCCCGTTCAGTCAGCCAGGCAACCCAGGTCAGTCGCCATTTGGCCAGCCGGGTAACCCAGGCCAGTCGCCTTTCGGTCAGTCTGGTCAGTCCCCGTACAACCAGTAATCGCTGCGCACCACTGCAATAGCGAGTAGCTCCTTAGCCCGCCTGATTTTTCAGGCGGGCTTCTTTTCGTCAAAAAGCCCAAACGTTTTGGTAAAGAAACTACTACCCCCGTCAGTGGCGGAACTCACAAAATGGCCTCTTCCTGCATCTTTTCACCGTAGCCCCTCCCCCTTCGCGGTACTTCTCAGCAAGCTCCCAGCAAATACTGCGGTATCGTGGGGAGAACAGATCAACCGAACTACAGGGAGACATTTAATGGCCACGATTGTTTGGACCCGAACCGACGAGGCACCCCTTCTCGCCACTTACTCGCTAAAGCCGATTGTGGAGGCTTTCTCGAACCAAGCCGGTATCGACGTTGAAACTCGTGACATCTCTCTGGCCGGCCGCATCATCGCACAGTTCGCGGACCGCTTGACCGAGGACCAGCGCATCGACGACGAACTGGCTAAGCTCGGCGAACTGGTCAAGGAACCGAACTGCAACATCATCAAGTTGCCTAATATTTCCGCCTCCGTCCCACAGCTCAAGCGCGCCGTCGCTGAGCTGCAGGCGCTGGGTTACGACATTCCGGACTACCCGGACGCACCAGCTACCGACGAGGAAAAGGACATCCGCGCAAAGTTTGACAAGGTCAAGGGCTCCGCTGTGAACCCAGTCCTGCGCGAAGGTAACTCTGACCGCCGTGCGCCAGAAGCTGTCAAGGAATTCGCCCGCAAGCACCCACACCGCATGGGCGCATGGTCGAAGGACTCCAAAACCAACGTTGCCACCATGGACGCCAACGACTTCCGCCACAATGAGAAGTCCGTGGTCATGCCAGCTGCCGACACCCTGACCTACCAGCTCGTTGACGCAAACGGCAACGTTCAGATTCTCAAGGAAGGTCTGGACGTCCTCGAAGGTGAAGTCATCGACGGTACCTTCATCTCCCAGAACGCCCTGGACGAATTCCTCTCGGAGCAGGTCAAGCGCGCCAAGGACGAAGACGTGCTGTTCTCCGTGCACCTGAAGGCCACCATGATGAAGGTGTCCGACCCGCTGATTTTCGGCGAAGTCATCCGCGCCTACTTCCCATCGGTCTACCCGAAGTACGAAGCACAGCTGGCTGAGGCTGGCCTGACCCCAGATAATGGTCTGGCTGCTATTCAGGACGGCCTGGAGCGTATTGACGAAAGCTGGGCAGCGGAAGCACGCGCAGCGTTCGAGCAGGACCTCACCAACGGCCCACGCCTGTACATGGTCAACTCCGACCGCGGCATCTCCAACTTGCACGTACCGTCCGACGTCATCGTCGACGCGTCGATGCCTGCGCTGATCCGTAACGGCGGTAAGGGCTGGGGCCCACAGGGTGAAGAATCCGACACCCTGGCAGTCATCCCTGACTCCTCTTACGCAGGCGTCTACCAAGCAGTTATCGACGATTGCCGCGAGAACGGTGCCTACGACCCAGCGACTATGGGTTCGGTGCCAAACGTTGGCCTGATGGCGCAGAAGGCAGAAGAGTACGGCTCCCACAACAAGACTTTCCATGTTGAAGCGGCTGGCAAGCTGCAGGTGGTGAACTCCGCTGGTGACGTGCTGATTGAGCATGAGGTGGAAGAGGGCGACATTTGGCGCTCCTGCCAGACCAAGGACCTGCCAATCCAGGACTGGGTCAAGCTAGCTGTGACCCGCGCCCGCGAAACCGGTGACCCAGCGGTGTTCTGGCTGGACCCAGAACGCGCGCACGACCGCAACCTGATTGAGAAGGTGGAAACCTACCTCAAGGACCACGACACCGACGGCCTGGACATCCGCATCATGGACCCAGTTGCCGCTACCAAGTTGTCGATTGAGCGCATCCGCCGCGGCGAAAACACCATCTCCGTGACCGGTAACGTGCTGCGTGACTACAACACCGACCTGTTCCCAATCATGGAACTGGGCACCTCCGCGAAGATGCTGTCTGTCGTGCCGCTGATGGCTGGCGGCGGCCTGTTCGAAACTGGTGCTGGTGGCTCCGCGCCGAAGCATGTGCAGCAGGTTGAAGAAGAAAACCACCTGCGTTGGGACTCCCTCGGTGAGTTCTTGGCGCTGGCGGAATCCCTGCGCTACGCAGCAAAGGATGACGACAACGTTGCACCGAAGGTGCTGGCCGACGCGCTGGACAAGGCAACCGCGAAGGTGCTGCTGGAAGGCAAGTCCCCATCGCGCAAGGTCGGCGAAATCGACAACCGTGGCTCCCACTTCTACCTGGCGCTGTACTGGGCCAAGGAGTTGGCGGCACAGGACGATGACGCCAAGCTGAAGGAAACCTTCGCGCCTGTTGCCGAAGCGTTGGCAGCGAAGGAAGAGCAGATTGCGCAGGAACTGCTGGACAACCAGGGTTCCGCTGCTGACTTGGGTGGCTACTACCGTCCAGATGAAGCGAAGCTGACCGCTGTCATGCGTCCATCCGCGACCTTCAACGAAATTATCGACGGTCTGACGAAGTAACGCGCGTGCCCACCTAGTGGGCGGCGCCCGATCTGGCCAGGAACTGCACAGTTCCTGGCCTTTTTCGTGCGCTTGTGCGCCGCGCTATACCCCGCCGCTATATCGCCCGAAGCGCCTCCGAAACGTCAGCAAGCGCCTGGCGGGCGCCTTTCCAAATGCCCATCGAATTCACAAACGGGTGCACCAAGCTGCCGTAACGCTTAATGGTGGTCGGCACCCCTGCGGCCTGCAGTGCCGCGCCGTACGCTAGGCCCTCGTCGCGCAGCGGGTCGAAGCCCGCGACCGCCACATATGCCGGTGCCAACCCCGCCAAGCCCTCCCCGACGCCGCCCGGCGCACCGACACCGTCCGCGGCGAAAAGCGGCGACACCAGCGGATTCTCCCGCTCTGCTTTGTCCGGACAGTAGCGCGCGATGTACCAATCCATCTCGGCGGCCGTCAAGAAGAACCCTTCCGCGAACTCCTTGTGGCTCGGCGTATCCAACCGCGCCAAGTTCAACGCCGGTACGAACAACACCTGCAACGCTGGCTGAGCCGCCCCCTCCGCCCGCAGCTGCAGGCATGTCGCCGCCGCCAAGTTACCGCCCGCCGAATCTCCACCGACGGCCACGCGCGCGGGGTCAATGTCGGCGATGTTCCCAGCCATAAGGTGCTTGGTGACGTTGAGGGCGTCCGTGAGGCCCGCCGGGAAGGCGTGCTCTGGGGCGAGCCGGTAGTCGACGCTAACGACGGTGATGCCCGCGTGGCGACACAGGAAGCGGCACGTGTTGTCGTGGCTATCCAGCGAGCCGAGAACCCAGCCACCGCCATGCAGGTACACCAGGGCGCTTGATGGCGCGCTTGGCTCGGTACCGGTGGCAGGGGTATCGGCTGCAGAGGTACCGGTGGCAGGGGCTGCGCGGTAAATGCGCACGGGCACGCCTTCGATGTGGGTGGCCTCTACCGAGCCAACGGGGATACGTTCCCCGGCGGCAAGATACGCCTCGCGGTCTAACAGTTTGCGGCCTTCGGCGGCGGGCATCTCGGTGAAGTTCTCGCCCTCGACGATGCTCAGCAGCTTCAGCGACACGTTGACGTCGGGAGCAAGGGTATCGCCGTCAGAGTTCGTGACCGTGCCGAGGCGCTTAAGCAGCGGCTCAGGAAGGCTCGTCGCAAGCTGCGCGACCTTCGCTGTTGCTTGCGTGATGAGTGACTGCTTTGGCGGGACCGCGGAATGAGTGGCGCGCTGGCTGTGTGCGGAGTTTGGGCGAGGTGCGGGCTGGTTCATGTGATTAGGCAACCACAGCGTCGCCCCGGCGCGACCCGCTTTCCGCAAAAATCTCCGTGCCACAATTGCGGGCGATGATTAACTGCGCGCCCCGGCCCCTCTGCCCACTCGCCCCTCGGTCCGCAGCGCGGACGCGAACAGCACGACCGTCATGCCGGACAGCACCACAATTCCCAGTGCCACCCGAAGGTTCGCGGCGCTGGCCACTGCCCCAACGATTGGGCTGGATACCAAAAAGCCAACGCGCATCAGCCAACTGACAATCGTCAACCCGCCGCTATCGGAGATCGCAGGCAGCCGCGCCGCTACGGCAAACACCGACGGCACCAAGGTGCCGCAACCGAATCCTGACAACATGAACCCGGCCATCAACACCGGCGCCGCGCTGGCTGTCACCACCAGCACACTGCCCACGGCAATCAGCAGCCCGCCGACGCGCGCGACATTCGCCCGCCCGAACTTGTTAATCAGCGGGTCGCCGGTGAACCGCCCCACCGTTTGCGACCCGACAATCAGCGCGAATGTCATTCCCGCTGCCGACACATCGATTCCAGTGAGTTCCACCGCAGCGATACTCGCCCAGTTCGTTGCCACGTCCTCCACGACCACGGCGGCAATGGCGATGGCAGCAAGCGGTAGCAGCGCCATCAGCACTGGCCGCGACAGTAGCTTCCGGGTCGCCGGTGCGTCCGCCGTCGTTGCGCCATCGCCTGCGTCTGCCCCACCAACATCGGCGCCACCAACATCCGCGCCACTGACATCGGCGCCGTCTACCGCCGCCGCACCGACCTGCCAGCAGCCCAGCACCGAGACCAGCACAATCACCGTCCCCGCAACCACAATAAACCCACGGAACTCAGCCCCGGACAGCGCCACTGCAGTCGCCGCTGCCCCGGCCCCAGCCGCCCCGAGACTCCAGCAGGCATGCAGCGAGGACATAATTGACCGTCCGCGCCGTTGTTCCACCCGCACTCCGCACACGTTTTGCGACACATCGACGACGGCATCGAGCGCGCCGAACCCCAGCAGCACTGCCCCTAGTGCCCCTGCCCCGGCGGACACCCCACCGATCCATTGTCCGCCGGGTAGCCAGCCAACGACCCCCAGCAGCAGCGCCATCGCCGCGGTGCCCCAGCCGACGGCGCGCAGGGGCCCGAAGCGCTTGGCTGCCCATGCCGGTAGGGTTGCCGCGAGCAACGCCCCGAGGGGCATGCAGGCCACAACTAGACCGAATGTTGCTTCGTCAATAAGCCATTTTTGCACGAAGCTGGGGTACCACGGCGCGAGGACTCCGAGCAGCGCCCCGTTTGAGGCAAACATGAGTGCGACCCCGACAACGTTCCAGGTAGTGACGGTTTTTTGCGTGTTGACGTTAGGGGCCGGCGAAGTGGTCATATGCCCACTATGGCACGGCTATCGGGGCGGCGCTGGCGGGTTTTCGCGAAACAATTTTCCGCCCAACACTTGCAAATAGACAGAGCTGTCCATTACGGTGTGAATCAGGTCAAGAGCGCAAGCCGAAATCCCGGATGGCTTGCCGGCAACCCGCCTCGTGCAAGGGTGCCCCCGGGGAACGACGACCTGGCCTGCGGGTCATTTTCCGCAACGGCAAAGCACGGGCCAGTCTCAGGCTGCCCGCGCAAGTTCCCAAAACTTGCAATCACTCCCTGGGTGTGCGACTGCGCCGCCCAGGGAGTAGACAAAGAAAGAATTTGAGGGCGAAGCTATGCCAAAATACGACAACTCTGCAGCCAGCAACTGGTCTTTTGATACCCGCGCTATTCACGCCGGACAGGAATTGGATTCCGACAGCAACTCGCGGAACCAGCCAATCCACCTCACCACCGCGTTTGTTTTTGATTCCGCGGAGCATGCGGCGCAGCGTTTTTCATTGCAGGATCCAGGCCCGATTTATTCGCGCCTTACTAACCCAACGGTCGCTGCCCTCGAGGCGCGGCTGGCTTCCCTGGAAGTCGGCACCAACGCGGTGCTGTTGGCTTCCGGAATGGCCGCGGAAACTGCCGCGTTCCTCAACGTTGCGCAAGCTGGCGACCACATTGTGACCTCCCCGCGTCTATACGGCGGCACCGAAACCCTGCTGCAGCACACTCTTGCTCGCTACGGCATCACCGTCACGTTCGTTGACAACCCGGATGACCCGCAGTCCTGGCAGGATGCAGTTCAGCCGAACACTAAGGCGTTTTACGGAGAGACTTTTGCCAACCCCCAAGCCGACGTCCTGAATATTCCTGCAGTCGCTGAAGTTGCACATGCTCACCAGGTGCCGCTGATTATCGACAACACTATTGCCACCGCGGCGCTGGTCCGCCCACTCGAGCTCGGCGCGGACGTGGTGGTGGCGTCGCTGACTAAGCATTACTCCGGCAACGGCGCGGCGCTGGGCGGCGTGGTCGTCGACGGCGGCACGTTCGACTGGACCGTTGAGCGCGATGGCCAGTCAGTGTTCCCAGGTTTTACCGAACCCGACGCGGCCTACCACGGTCTGCGCTACGCGGAGCTGGGCAATCAGGCGTTTGGCCTGCGGATTCGTGCGGGTCTGCTGCGCGATACTGGCGCTGCCCCATCGCCGTTCAATGCGTGGGTGACGTTGCAGGGCCTGGACACGTTGAGCCTGCGGCTGAACCGTCACAATGAAAACGCTAATGCGGTGGCGAAGTTCCTGGCTGAGAACCCGCAGGTCACTCGCGTTAATCATGCGAGCTTGCCGTCCTCGCCGTGGTTCGAGACTGCGCAGCGCCTCGGCTACAAGTACACCGGTTCGGTGCTGTCCTTCGATATTGTTGGCGGCCGCGAGGAAGCGTGGGCGTTCATTGATGCGCTGAAGCTGCACTCGAACCTGGCCAACATCGGCGACGCGCGTTCCCTGGTTGTCCACCCGGCAACCACCACGCATTCGCAGTCGGATGAGGCTGGCCTTACCCGCGCAGGCATCAATCAGGCTACGATCCGACTATCCCTCGGCATCGAAGACATCGATGACATCATTGATGACCTGAAGCTTGGTTTCCAGGCTGTGGCACAACTTCATACTCCTGAGCACGTAGCGGTGTAACCGGCGACGTGCGCTGGGCGGTGGGCTTTCGGGCCTTCCGCCCTTTCCGTATTTTTGAGTGTAGAGATTTTTAAAGACTTTTGGGCTTTTCGACGAAAGGAACCGCTGTGCAACTCCTCCCCAGCCAAGGCGAGATTGGGTACATTCCTATCGGTAGCTTCACCACCGAAGCTGGTGCTGTCATCCCGGATGTCACCGTGGCGGTGCAGCGCTGGGGAAAACTCAACGACCAGCTGAACAATGTCGTTCTCGTCGAACACGCCCTGACCGGCGACACGAACGCTGCCGGCGACGGCGGCTGGTGGGCAGAGCTCATCGGTCCTGGTAAAGCGATTGACACGAACCGGTGGTGCGTGGTGTGCACGAATGTCATCGGTGGTTGTAAGGGCAGCACTGGTCCGTCGTCGCCACACCCTGAGGATGGCAAGCCGTGGGGTTCCCGGTTCCCGGCGCTGTCGATCCGCGACCTGGTAAACGTCGAAAAGCAATTGTTGGACGCCATCGACATTCACCACATTGCGGCGGTGATTGGTGGCAGCCTTGGGGGCGCGCGGACGATGGAGTGGACGCTGATGTATCCCGAGATGATTGACGCGGCGGTGATTGCTGCGGTCAGTGCGCGGGCCAGCGCGTGGCAGATTGGGATTCAGTCGGCGCAGATTCAGGCGATTGACCACGACCCGAATTGGCATGGCGGCGACTACTACGACAAGGGTGTCACTCCGGCGGCGGGCCTGTCGCTGGCGCGGCAGATTGCGCACCTGACCTACCGCGGCGAGCTGGAAGTCGATGACCGGTTTGGGGTGAAGCCGCAGGAGGGCGAGGACCCGTATGGGCCGTTCCACCGTCCGGACCAGCGTTTTCAGGTGGAAAGTTACCTGCAGTATCAGGGCGCGAAGTTGGTGGAGCGTTTTGATGCCGGCAGTTACGTCATTTTGACTGACACACTGAACCGCCACGATATTGGGCGCGGCCGCGGCGGCATGGTGGCGGCGTTGGAGTCGTCGACCATTCCGACGGTCGTGATTGGTGTGACCACCGACGTGCTGTACCCGCTGCACCAGCAGGAGCACCTCACCCGCCACTTGGGTGCGTGCCTGGGGCTAGAGGTTATCGATTCGCCGGTCGGCCATGATGGCTTTTTGACGGAAACCCGCCGGATGAGCGGCATTTTGCGGCGATTCATGTTCACGGTCGTGGGTATTCAGGAGCGGTCCACAAAGCATGCCCGAGCGCTGAGGGACTAATGGCTACTTCACTTCCTACGACTGTGCCCGCGACGCTGGTCCGCGGCGGAACCTCCCGCGCGGTATTCCTGCCGATGTCGGCACTGCCTGCTGACCAGGCCGCACGTGATGAACTCTGTTTGCGTTTGGTCGGTTCGCCAGACCCGCAGGCTGTTGATGGGCTCGGTGGCGGTTTCAGCTCCAATTCGAAGGTCATGTTCGTCGGCCCTGCAACGAGCGCAAGCAGCGCTGATGCGACCGGCGCGGCGACCGGCGCGGCGACCGGCGCGGCGACCGACGCGGCGACCGACGCGGCGACCGACGCGGCGACCGACGCGGACCTGGAAACGCTTTTCGCGCAGGTTTCCCCAACAGAGCCGGTGGTGGATTGGACCGGTAACTGCGGCAATATTTCCTCAGCGATTCTGCACTACGCCCGCCATGTCGGCATGTTCGATGGCACGTCGGCGACGGTATGGAATATCAACTCGCAGGCGCTGTTTGAGCTTGTCGTCGATGGCCCGGACGTCGACATGCGATTCCTGAAACCGGGCGGCGAAAAATGCGGCACCCTCTTCCCTGCCGGCCGGCGGTGCGAAGTCAACGGCGTGGAAGTTTCGCTGATTGACGTATCCAACCCGCTAGTCATTGCCAAAGCTGCGGATTTGGGTGTCGACCCAGCGCTGGGCATGGCGAAGCTGAATGAAGACGCTGAATTGATCGCGCGTTTGGAACGGCTGCGGGTGGCTGCTGGCGCACGAATGGGGCTCGCGCCGTCGAAGGTGATTCCGCGGATCGCGCTCCTCGCGGACGCAGATACGCACTTAGGCGCGGCAGGCAGCGTGACCACCCCAGCGGTGCGCGTGGTGATGACGTCAGTAGGCCGGGTGCATCATGCGATGCCAGGCACAGCCATTTTGGCGCTGGCTGGTGCGGCGGCGCTCGGCGGCACCATCGTTGATGATTTCATTGAAACGACGGCTGGCAACGCTCAGTCCGCGGCCGGTGCGCCAACGACAATTACGTTGCAGCACTTCAAGGGCGAGGTCGCAGCTTCCGCGCTTGTGACCAAGGACGCTCTAGAGTGGGCGGCGTTCCCGCGCACCGCCCGAGTGCTGCTCCACGGCGAAGCGTATGTCGGCTAGGGCCAGCTAGCTGCCGAGGGCGTCGACGCTCAGTGCCAGCGCGACCATCAGGCCGCCAATGATGGCGCTGAATGCGGAGTCAAAGCGCCGGGAGCGGACGGATAATACGCCGAGGATTTCGTCGCTAAGCACCCACCGCAGTGCCGCAAGTAGCAGCATGCCGGAACCCAACGCGAAGGAGCCGCGGCGCCATCGTTCCAGGTAGAGCATAATAACGGCGGCGGCGAAGCAGGCCAGCACCATGCTGAGCAGCGCCCATTGCACCCAGTGTGGCCAGCGGGCACCCAGTGGCGTTGTGCCAGTGGAGTGCGGGTTGGCCAGCGGGTGTGGGACTTGGCTGAGATCTGCTCGGGACATGCAGGGGAACTACTTCGCGGCGAGGCGCTCGGCGCGCTCCACCACATTCGACATGAGGAAGGCGCGGGTCAGCGGGCCAACACCGCCTGGGTTCGGCGAGACATAACCAGCTTTATCCCACACGTCCGGCGCAACGTCGCCCATCAGCTTGCCGTCCTTGCGGGACACACCCACGTCCAAAATCGCGGCGCCGTCCTTGACCATGTCGGCGGTCAGCATGTGCGGCACACCTGCGGCCGCCACAATGACGTCGGCTTCGCGGGTTTCGGCAGCTAGGTCCTTGGTGCCGGTGTGGCACAGGGTGACGGTGGAGTTTTCGCTGCGGCGGGTGAGCATCAAACCGATTGGGCGGCCAACGGTCACGCCGCGGCCAATAACCACAACCTTCGCGCCGTTGAGTTCGACACCGAAGCGGCGCAGCAGGTGGATGGAGCCATTCGGGGTGCAAGGCAGTGGCGCTGGCTCGTTCAGCACCAGTTTGCCCAGGTTGACTGGGTGCAGGCCGTCGGCGTCCTTGTCTGGGTCAATCAGGCCGAGGATGCGGTTTTCATCGAGGTGCTTGGGCAATGGCAGCTGCACAATGTACCCGGTGCATGCGTCGTCATTGTTCAGCTTTTCAATTTCCGCTTCCAGTGCTTCCTGGGTGATGTCGGCTGGCAGGTCGACGCGGATGGAGTTGATGCCAATTTGCTCGCAGTCGCGGTGCTTCATCTTCACGTAAGAGTGGCTCGCTGGGTCGTCGCCGACCAGCACGGTCGCCAGCCCTGGTGTGACGCCTTGTTCCTTCAGCTTCGCCACGCGCTGGGCAAGGTCAGCGACGATTTCGTCGCGGTACATGTTTCCATCAAGTTTGGTAGCAGCCATAGGCACCAGTATTCCACGCCGTGGGCTTATTGACGATTACGGGTGCCCAGCGTGGACAATATTGATTGCCGCGATGCTGCTGTCCGCCAGCGGCACTTCTACTCCATCAACATCGAGCAGCTGCATTCCGTTGTACGGGGCGTCGCGCAACGTGATTTCGGTACCCGGGCGCACCCCGTGTCCTGCCAGGTAGCGCAACAGTTCTGGGTCGGTGTCGTCGATGCGCTCGATGGTGGCGCACTCCCCTGGTTTCAGGTGCGACAGGTCGCAGGGGCTGATGCGGTCGAGGCGGCCGTCGGCATCGGGGATCGGGTCGCCGTGTGGGTCGCGGGTAGGCCGGCCAAGTAGCGCATCGATTCGGGCGATGAACTCATCGGTGACGGCGTGCTCTAGTCGGTCAGCTTCGTCGTGGATTTCGTCCCAGCCGTAGCCGAGTTTTTCCACCAGGAAGGTTTCAATGAGGCGGTGGCGCCGAATCAGGGTGACGGCGAGTTTGTTGCCCGCGGCAGTCAGCGTCACCCCGCCGTAAGGTTCGTGGTGCACCAGTTCCAGCTTGACGAGCCGTTTAATCGCTTCCGATGCGGTTGATGGTTTTTGGCCGAGTCGTTTTGCGATGGCACCGTGGGTGGCAGGTTCATTGTCCTGTTCCATGGCAGCCCAAATCGTTTTCAGGTAGTCCTGTGACTTTTCGGGCAGTTCATCTAGGTGCATGCCCCATAGTTTAGGCCACGGCGCGGCGCAGTTGGCCGAGCAGGTAAAACGCTCCGGCGCTCAGGCCGATAACGCCGCCCGGTGCGAGCTGGAACCAGTCCGCCAGCAGCAGTCCCACTACCCCGATGGCTGCGCCTGCCACTGCGGTGCCAACTAGGAGTTGTCCGACGGTCCGGACGGTGCCGTGCAGCGCGGCGGCGGGCGCAGCAATGAGTGCGATCGGCAGGATGGTGCCCATCGCGGGAATCAGCACCACGACAGTCAGGCTGACGAGGGCCAGCACCAATCCGTCAATAAGCCCAGTGCGGAGTCCACTGGCGGCCGCGGCTTGGCGGTCAAACGCCAGGAAAATGATTGGCCTATGCCAAAGAGCAAGTGTGGCAAGACAAATGGCAAGGGTGATGGCGACTGCGGCGACGTCGACGGGGCGGACGGTGAGGACGGAACCGGCGAGGAATGACTCAATACGCAGCGGCAGAGGCTGGAACCATTTGTTGAGGAAGTAGCCGAGTGCGAACCCAAAGGTCAGGACGATGCCGGCGGCGGCTTGGCTGGATTGGCCTGGGATGGCGGCGATGGCGCGCATGAGCCACGCCAGCGGGATGCATGCCAGGAATGCGCCGAGGAATAAGCCGACGGACAGGAATTGGCGCTGGTCAGGAGGCAAAATAGCGGCGGCGAGGACCACGCCGATGATAGCTCCCGGGAACGTTCCGTGGGTCAGCGCTTCGGTGTAGAAGATGCGTTTGTGCAGCACAGCGATGGTGCCGACCAGGCCTGCGAGTGCCCCGCCGAGGAGGACTTCTAGGAAAGGTAGGTGCATGATGGCCCACCAGTCAGCGTTAAACATTGGCCGGTTCCTTCCGTACCTGTGGGCTTGGCGACGAATTGGTGGCGACTCGCGAAAGGATAGTGCGCACAATCAGGGCAAGGAGGTACATGGCGAGCATCCCGAATGTCACTGCAGCCTGCGGCGATATTGGGCGGGGCGAGTCGATAAGCATGGTGGCCATCCCAAGGAAGCCGCCGATAATGGTCGCGGCAGTGGCGATGGTGGCCATGGCGCGTGGGGTGCGGGCGATGAGCCGCGCGGTGGCGCCAGGGACAACGAGAAAGCCGACGGCGAGCAACACACCGATGGCGGCGGAAGCGGCGACAATCACCGCGGCGATGGCGAGGTTAAGTGTGAGGTTGACCAGCAGCGGGTTGACGCCTTGCAGACGCGCGGTGATGGGGTCGAAAGAGTAGGCGATGTGCATGTGCCAGGTCACAGCGATAAGCAGCAGCGCGAACAGGCAGATGCTGGCGGATTCGATGAGGCGGGCATCAGAGAATTCGAGGAGGCGGCCGAACATGAGCGCCTCTAGCTGGCCGGATTTGTCGCCTTTACGCAGGGAAAGCACCACGCCGAGAGAATAGAAACTGGTGAGCACCACTGCGGTGGCGGCTTCTGGCAGGCGGGCGTAGCGCTGTGCCAGTGCGGTCAGGGCGAGGGCGGTCACTGCTGCGGCGATACCACCGCCGAGGGTAATGCCGCCGAGACCTGCGGTGATGACACCGATGACGATGCCGGGGAATACGGAATGGACCATCGCTTCGGCGCTAAATTCGGCGTGGCGGAGGTTGACGATGGTGCCAACGGGACCGGCGACAATGCCGAGCATCAGGACGAGGAGGAAGGGGCGCAGCAGGTACGGCGTCTGCGTGATGGTGACGACGCTATCCCACATGTGTCATTCCGAATGTGACGGCGAGGTTTTCGTCAGTAAGCGTCGATTCGATGGGGCCGCAAGCGATTTGACGGCCGGCGAACAGGGCAACATTGTCGCAGGTTTCGCGTGCTAAACGAAGGTCATGGGTGACAACGATGACGCCGATGCCGTCGGCTTTGATGCTGTGGATGATGCCGAGGAGTGCGTTGCGGTTTGGTTCGTCGAGGCCGTTGAATGGTTCGTCGAGCAGGACCAGAGCAGGCTGCGCCACGATTGCGCGGGCGAGCAGGATGCGTTGCCGTTGACCACCGGACAGCTGGCCGAAGGGGAGCTCAGCTGTGTGACGCATGCCTACTCTGTCCAAGGCGGCTGCGACTCGGGTTCGAGCTCCGGGCCGCAGCGCACCGAACCACCGGGATTGCGCATGCAGGCCTTGTTCAACAACTTGACGGACCACGATTGGGAAGGACAAGTCGAGGTCCGACTGTTGCGGAACGTAGCCGATGGCACCAGGTGGAACATATGTCCTCCGAGCCAAGCGGTTGACTCCGAGGAAGTCTAAAGAGCCGGCCTGAACCTCCGCGCTACCGGTGAGGGCGCGCAGAAAGGTTGTTTTGCCGGAGCCGTTGGGACCGACGAGCGCGAGGGCTTCGCCGGGGTGCAGGCTGAAAGTGACGCCGGAAACGACATGCTTTGCGCCGTAGCCAAGGGTGGCATTATCGGCAGTGACCAGAGGTGTTGCTGATTCGGTTGCCGGTGCAGCGGCTGGTGCTGTTGCGGTGGCTTCGCGTCGCGCTCGTTTGGCGCCTTGGTGTGCGGCGGCACGGGTGAGAGCGATCCAGTTGCGGGCTCGCATCACGGAGCTGGGCTTGTGCATCAGCATGTCATTCCTTCTATTTCTTGGCGGCGGTTTTGTGCCGCTAGCTATTTCTTGGCGCTGGCCAATTCGGCTGGCTGTTCTGCCGTTCTGCCGTCCCACGCATCGACCAAGGTGGTGACGTTGTGCACAATGGAGCCGATGTAGGTCTGCCCTGCCGAACCATCTGGTCCGAGGGAGTCGCCATAAAGGGCGTCATCGCCGATGATCGCGCGGACCCCAGCAGCGCGAGCGACAGCTTGGATGGACTTGGAGTCATTGGAGTTCTCCGCGAATAGTGCGCGGGCCCCGGATTCCTTGACTTCCTTGGCTGCTTGCTGGATGTGGTCGGAGGTGGCGTCTTGCTGTTGGTTGAAGTCAGTCAGCGCCGAGCCGATGAACTTGATGTTGTAGTCGCGGGAGAGGTAGCCGAAGGCGTCGTGCGAGGTGAACAGCACGCGGTTTGCCCGTGGTACCGAGTTCAGGGAGTCGGCGGTCCACTTGTCTAGTGCGTCAAGCGCTTTGACGTACTCCCCTACCTTTTTGTCGAACTCCTCTTTGTGCTTTGGTGCGGCATTACCGAGCGCGTCACCGATGTTTTCCACCTGGACTTTGGCTTGCTTCGGGCTGGTCCAAGCGTGTGGGTCGAGGTCGAATTCGGCTTCTTCGCCCGCTTCAGGGGCGAATGGCCAAGGCGCGTAATCAACTTTCTTGGCACCTAGGTCGATGGTGTAGTTCTTGCCGTCTTGTTTGCCGGCGTTCTTGCCGTCGACGTCGGCGGCGGTGAGCACACCAGTGGTGACAACCATGTTGCCCTTAAACCCGGAGGATTCAACAGCGCTGTCGAGGAAGTGCTCAAGGTCGAGCCCGTTTACCAGCATGAGGTCAGCTTTGGACAGCGCATCCATCTGCTTCGGCGTCATTTCATGGTCGTGCGCGGAGGCGTTCGGCGCCAGCAGACAGGTCAGGTCGATGGTGTCTTGGCCATCAGCGATTTGTTTGACGTAGTCACAGATTTGGGTGGTTGTCGCGACGACTTTCACGCCGTCTTTGTTTTTGCTGTCACCGTCGGCGCCACTGCAGCCAGTAAGTACCAGCGCTAGGCCGAGTGTGACTGCGCCAAGTCCCAGGGGTGCAGTGTGCCGATTGCGGGTCATTGTTTTCCGCATCATCCTTTTCTCCAGAGTTCCTTCAAAGTAGAACACTATTGTTCATACTCTTGAACTTTAACAAGCAAGGTTAGCCTAACCCTTTTTCCAAAAGATTGCACTTATTCATGCCTACCTGGCATTTTGTAGTTACCCCAGCAGCACGAAAGCCAAATCAAGCACCACCCGGAACAGACGGAAGCTTCGAAGGGGCCTTAAATCAACCTTTTGCTGCCAATTTTGCACATATTGTGCGGGATTGATGTCAAAACACTACTCTGGAAGCATGCTGCTCTCCCTTTCCATCCAAAACTTTCGCTCATTCGGCGACGAAACGACTCTTGATCTGCAACGGCGCAGTTTCAAGACACAACGACCGCGTGAGGGCGAAACTTGGACGGAAAATACTTGGCGACGTGCCGCAATTTTCGGAGCTAATGCCGCTGGCAAATCGAATGTGCTTCGCGCACTTAGCCAACTGAATTTGTCGGTGAAAAACTCGCTGACAGATGAGAGATTTGTCCGACGCCTTCGAGATCCGCATCTGCTTCGCACGGACCGCCCGACATCGTTTGAACTGGAGTATGTCAATATCGATGTGCGATATCGCTGGGGTGTCACTGTCGACAAGCAAGGTGTGGTCGAGGAGTATTTGGAGGCCAATCCAAAGTCACGGTGGCGCCTCATCTTCGAGCGCGACCGAGACACAGTCGTCTTCGGCCCAGGATCAGGACTGTCGCACGCCGCGAAGGAGAACATCGAACAATTCATGCGGCCGTGGGCTCTGGTGCTATCTGCATGGGGAACCGTCAAAACCCCAGGAAAAAACGCTGGCGCTCTCCACTGGTGGACAAAACTCCTTCCGCTAATCGTCACCGACAGCGCTGACCAAGATAACCGCCACCAATGGCTTGTTGACCTTGCAAAGAAGGATCCCAGCTGGTTAAACGTTTTGCGAATGGTGGTTTCGGTTGCTGACGTTGGGATTGATGACATTGGGATTGAGGAAAAAGCGCCAGAAGCCATCAAGAGTTTGAATCTGATCATTCAGCCCGACGGCAAAGCCGAGATATCCCAAGAGGTCGAGGCCGACCTCATCATCGAGTATCTCCATTACATCCTCTTCGTACACAAGAGCGGCGATCGCGAGTTTTCGCTGCCTGAAGAGCAGGAATCGCAGGGCACTAGAACCTGGATGGACCTAGCTGTGCCAGCTATTTTCGCACTCGCAGTTGGTGGCGTGATGTCAGTAGACGAAATCGATGGTTCCCTTCACCCGATGTTGGTTCGCGAACTGGTCTCTTACTTCGACACCCCAGATCTCAACCCGCATGGCGCCCAGCTGCTATTCACTACCCACGATCTCACTCTTTTAGGGCGCCACCCTGTTGAGAGCTTGCACCGCGGTGAGGTCTGGTTTGTGGATAAGGATGAGTCATTCTCTGAGCTTGTGGCACTCGATGAGTTCCCAGTTCGCGAAGTCCACAACATCGAAAAGCGATACATGCAAGGCGTCTATGGGGCTGTGCCAGTGGCAAACCAACGAGAGTTGCTCGCCACTGTAAATGTGCTACGCGCCAAGTATCTTGGAGACCAAGCGCAAAACTAGCGAGAGGGGCTGGGGTGGCAAAGCGCGAACGTGGAAACAGAAGACGGGGGCAAGCACGAGCAAGGCAGGAAAAGTCCCCTGTATTGCTCGTGGTTCAAGGCAAAGTCACCGAGACTGAATATTTTCAGCGACTTCGCGAAACCTACCGAATTCGACATTTGAGCGTGGTGTCCCAACCTCACCCACCGAACAAGATCGTCGACAAAGCGAAGAACCAGATTTTACGCGATAAGAACGCACCATTTTCGGCAGCATTCTTCGTAGTCGATGTGGATGACTACCCTCGCACCCAATTCCACCAAGGTTTCCGCGACGCACAGACACTTGCGGCGCAGAAGCAGCAAGCTGCCTTCGTGGTCTCCAATGAGTGTTTCGAAGTGTGGCTGTTGGCTCACTATGAGGACATCCGCGATCGAAGTGTTCCCCGAGGCACATTGACTCAAAAGCTAGTGCGGTTCCAGGCAGTTGATACCGTC
Source organism: Corynebacterium ulceribovis DSM 45146 (assembly GCF_000372445.1). GTDB lineage: Bacteria > Actinomycetota > Actinomycetes > Mycobacteriales > Mycobacteriaceae > Corynebacterium > Corynebacterium ulceribovis. The sequence goes on along the minus strand of NZ_AQUY01000001.1, from coordinate 316,304 downwards.
CGGAATAAGCATCTCTCTGACTCCTTCCCTATCCGCGAACATCAAAAAGCAGCAAGCAGCTGCGACCATTTAGCGTTCAACAAAATGGGTTCCTCCAGTAAGACTGCGATACCCAAACTGATTGATTTTCTCCTTAGAAAGCAGTGACCTCACCGCTAGTGAACGGCAAGTTGGACGAGGTATCGGAGTTGCGACTGTCATAATGGTCGCATGTACACGGTTCAAGACGTCTTCGATGCAATCCGCGAGTTGCCTACTGTTTCTGAGCAAGGCACTGCGTTTGAAAAGTTGATGGTCAACTATTTCCAGCTGCACCCCGTTTTACGCACCGAGTACGACTATGTCGCACGGTTTTCTGACTGGAATATCGCCAAGCCAGGCTCCAACCAGAGCTTAAAAGACCTGGGCATTGACCTAGTTGCTCGTCGGCGCGAGGACCAGACATGGACGGCAATTCAATGCAAGTTCTATAGCCCGAGTCGCCGCTTATCGAAAGAAGACATCAACTCCTTCTTCACGGAATCTGGCCGCCAGTTCTACAACGAAGACGGCGAACTGGAGTCTTTCACCAACCGCATCATTATTGCCACTACAGACAACTGGTCGGATAATGCCCGCGATACTTTGAAGAAGCAGACCGTACCAGTTCAGACTTTTGGTCTTCCGGACATCGCTGATGCTCCGCTGGACTGGGACATTGTGTACCCGAATTCTGAGTCCCGCCAGCAACTCGAGTTCCAGCTGCATCCGCGTAAACACTTCGAGCCACGCCCACATCAGCGCACTGCTATCGACAAGGCTCTGGTTGGCTTCGCAACACATGACCGCGGCAAACTTGTCATGGCCTGCGGTACCGGCAAGACCTTCACGTCGCTGAAGCTTGCCGAAGAGTACACCGAAAAGCACAGCGCTACGCCTGGCCGCTCCCGAATCCTGTTCTGCGTTCCGTCCATTAGCTTGCTCTCACAGACGCTGCGCGAATGGTCAGCGAATTCCAAGCTGGATTTGATGCCAATTGCAGTGTGCTCGGACAAGAAGGTTTCCAAGCAGACCGAAGATATTCAGTCCTATGAGCTGGAAATCCCTGTCTCTACCGACCCCGCGACCATCGCGGAAAAGCTCAGCCAGAGGAAGCGCGCCGAAGGAATGAAGGTGGTCTTCTCCACCTATCAGTCCCTCGAGGCCATCCACCAGGCACAAAAGCTCGGCGCTGAGCCTTTCGACCTCATCATTTGCGATGAAGCGCACCGCACCACCGGCGTCACCATGCCGGGCGATGATCATTCTGCGTTCGTCGCTATCCACGACGCTAATTACATCCGCGGCGGCAAACGTCTCTATATGACCGCTACCCCACGTTTGTACGACGACAAGACCAAAGATAGGGCAGCGGACCGCTCCGCCGAGGTCGCGTCGATGGATGATGAAGCTATCTTCGGCCCGGAGTTCCACCGCCTCGGCTTCGGCGAAGCAGTCGACAAGGGACTGCTTACCGACTACAAAGTCCTCGTTCTGACTGTCGACGAGTCCGTTGCCGCCGAAGCTCTGCAGCGCTCGGTCGCCACTGTCGACAACGAACTGAACCTGGACACTGCCTCTCGTCTGATTGGTGCTTGGAATGCGATGGCGAAGCGTTCGGGTTCTTTTCAAGACAAGAAGGACGGATTCGAATCGGCCGACGCTCCGATGGAGCGGGTGGTCGCTTTCGCCAGGGACATTGCTTCCTCCAAGCAGGTTGCGGAGCAGTTCCCCGCGCTGATCAATGCGCACACTGAACTGATGGCGGAGCGTTCCGCTATGTCGCCGCACATTGATCTACACAATGCAGACCTCAAAGTGGCGGTTGAACATGTCGACGGCACCATGAATGCGCAGAATCGTGGCGAGAAGCTCACGTGGCTCAAAGCTCCAGTGCCGGATATGGAAACCCGCGTCCTTTCTAATGCCCGCTGCCTATCTGAGGGCGTGGATGTCCCAGCTCTTGACGCTGTCCTGTTCCTCAACCCGCGCAATTCAGTAGTTGATGTTGTACAGTCCGTTGGCCGCGTGATGCGTAAATCCGATGGCAAGGACTACGGCTACATCATTTTGCCAGTCGGCGTACCTGCTGGTGTCTCCCCAAGTGCAGCGCTTGCCGACAACAAGCGATTCCATGTGGTGTGGCAGGTGCTCAACGCACTGCGCGCTCACGATGATCGTTTTAATGCGATGGTCAACTCCGCGCAGCTCAATGCCCTGGCGAAGGATAGAGATCCTTCTTTGAGTGAGCCCCCCCCCCCGCGGGCAGCTTGGCCCTTCGCGGATCCAGTCTTCCGCCTCGTCGCCGCTCGGCGACAGAATTCAACTGGATACGATTCAAAGAATTGACACGGTCGCAGGCACATCTGAAGGCTTACCGCTAGAATTCGGCCAGCTCGCGCTCTTTGCCCTCGAGGAGTGGCAGGAGGCAATGTACGTCCGCATTGTCGACAAGGTCGGCACACGCACGTATTGGGAAGATTGGGCGGATGACGTCGCAGGCATCGCCGAACGCCAAATCACCCGCATCAAGGCATTGCTTGCCGACGCTGACGAAAACCTCACCACCGAGTTCGACGCTTTCGTTGACGGGCTGCGTGGCAACCTGAATGCCGCCATCTCTGATGACGACGCTATCGCGATGCTTTCGCAGCACTTGATTACTGCACCAGTATTCAATGCTCTCTTCGACAATTACGACTTCATCACACACAACCCAGTCGCTCAGGTCATGCAACGCATGGTTGATGTCTTGTCTGACTCGAACCTGGAATCCGAAACTGAACAGCTGGAGACATTCTATCAGTCAGTCCGTGTCCGCGCATCCGAAGTGACCAGCGCCTCTGGTAAGCAACAGGTCATTAAGGAACTCTACGAGCGCTTCTTCCGTAAGGCTTTTAAGAAGCAGGCGGAGTCTCTGGGTATTGTCTACACCCCAGTTGAGATTGTTGACTTCATTTTGCGCGCGGCGGATGAGGTGTCCCGGATGCATTTCGGCAAGGGGCTTAGCGACGAAGGGGTTTGCATCCTCGACCCATTCGCTGGCACGTCCACCTTCACCGTGCGACTGCTGCAATCCGGACTGATTAAGCCAGAAGATCTGGCGCGTAAGTATGCGTCGGAGCTGTTCGCGACTGAAATCATGTTGTTGGCGTATTACGTCTCTGCGGTGAATATTGAAACGACGTATAACGCGCTGCGTGCAGAGGCCGCTCAGCGCAATGACGAAGACGCTCCTGAGTATGAGACTTTCACTGGTATTGCGCTGGCGGACACTTTCCAGATTCATGAGGAAGGTGACATTCCTGATTTGGAGATCTTTCAGTCCAACAACGCTGCAATTGACCGCCAAATGGCAGCACCAATCAATGTGGTAATCGGCAATCCACCATACTCCGTTGGTCAAACAAGTGCGAATGATCTGAATGCGAACCTCAAGTATCCAAGCTTGGACGCTCGGATTGCCGAGACTTACGCTGGTAGGTCCACAGCAACGAACAAAAACTCGCTCTACGACTCTTACTTGCGTGCTTTCCGCTGGGCAACTGACCGTATTGGCGACCAAGGTGTTGTTGCGTTCGTTTCGAATGGTGGCTGGTTGGACGCCAATACCGGTGACGGTGTGCGTCTTTCGGTGGCGGAAGATTTCACCGACTTTTATGTCTTCAACCTGCGCGGTAACGCACGCACCGCCGGAGAACAGCGACGGAAAGAAGCCGGTAACGTTTTCCGCGATGGTGGTCGAACCACAATTGCAGTCATGATCGGTATCAAAGACTTATCGAGCTCCGAGTTCAAGCTTCATTACAGGGACATCGGCGATTACCTCACTGCCGAAGAAAAGCTCAAAATTGTCAACCAAAGCACCATCGAGAACACCGATTGGACCGAAATCACCCCGAACACCCACGGTGACTGGTTAAGCCAACGAGACGATGCGTTCGCAACTTGGCCAGTCATTGGCAACAAGAAAACGAGCGATCTGAAGTTCTTCAAAACGTTTTCTGCCGGCCTTAAAACGGGAAGGGATGCCTGGGCATATGCTCCTAGCCCTAAAGCAGTCCTCCGAAAAGTTGAAAAGCTCACGCACACCTATAATTCAGCTACGAACGAACTACAAGCATGGCTAGTTGATAAGGGCATCACGCATCCCAAAGAAGCCGACGTAACTATTTTCCTTCGAGACACACCAGCATTTGCTGACAACAAGACGATTTCTTGGAATCGGACTCTTAAGAACCTCTCCGCAAGGAATCGAAAGATCTCTCCGCACAAAGATAGAATTTTCGAGTCTTTGTATCGGCCATTTACAAAAGCCTCTGGATACTTTGATTCTTCGCTGAATGATATGACCTACCAGTTGCCTCGAATGTTTCCGACTCCAGAACATTCAAACATTGGTTTCGTTTGCGTAGGAACAGGAGAATCTGTTGAGACTGCAGTACTTGGTACGACCTTGCTTCCTGATCTCCATGTCATCGCAACATCACAGTTCTTCCCGCGTTTCACATGGGAGAAGGCGGACGCTGACGAGGGTGAGCTTTTCGGTGCGGTAGTCGTCGACAAGCAAAACGCTGAAACCAGTGTTCACGGTGAGATTGGTGAAGTGCTGGATGGGTATGTCCGTGTAGATAACATCACCCCGGAGATCAAGGCACTGTACCGAGAGGCATTGGGACAGGACATTAGTGGCGACGATATTTTCCACTTTGTCTACGGAAAACTGCATGATCCAGAGTACCGGACGAAATATGCCGCGGACTTGAAGAAGATGCTGCCGCATATTGAAACGCCAGAGACTCGCGCTGAGTTCGATAAGTTCGCGAAGGCTGGTGCCGAACTGATGGCGCTTCATGTCGGATACGAAGACGTCGAGCCGTGGCCGTTGGACCTGGATTGGAAGCCGACAGCAGACTTGGATGACCGGGAAACCTGGCGAGTCACCAAGATGAAGTGGGCGAAGAAGAAGGACCCTAAGACCGGCAAGAACGTCAATGATGTGACGACGCTGATCTACAACCCGAAGCTGACAATTCGTGGGATTCCAGCCGAAGCCGACCAGTACATGCTGGGCTCGCGGTCTGCCGTTGCGTGGCTGATTGACCGCTACCAGGTCAAGCGCGATAAGGCGTCGGGAATTGTCAACGACCCGAATGACTGGGCAGACGAAGTGGGCAACCCGAAGTACATTGTCGAGCTGATCGGCAAGGTCACGCGTGTGGCGATGGAGACTGTACGAATTGTGGAAGGGCTGGGAGTGAACGAAAGCCCGATTGAGGAAGAGCAACTCGGCTAAATTGAGAATGCACATCAATTAAGGAGCGTGACGGGTGTTCAACTGGTTTAAGCGACGCGACAAGCGCGATGCACATGACGGCAACGCTAGCGATGAGCCACAGTGGGAATCGCTAGAGGTATCCGCCGGCGAGCGCACCTTGGCGCTTACCGGAAAGAAGGTCGAGGCCGTCAGGGCTTACCGAATCCGTACCGGCGCCGGCCTGTTGAATGCCAAGCTAGCGATCGACGATGCGCTCGAGGAATCTCAAGGCAACTAAGCCAGCTTCAGCGCCGCCGCTGCCCTAAACCCAGCCCAGAATCCGCGGCGCCATCTCCCGCATCTCAATTTTGCGGACCTTACCGGAGGCCGTCATCGGGAACTCCTCCACCACATGCACATAACGCGGAATCTTGTGACGCGATAGCTTGCCATGCGCAAACGCAGCCACATCCTCAGCGGTCAGCTTTGCTGCGCCGTCATGCAGCATCACCCAGGCCATGATTTCCTCGCCGTACTTGTCATCCGGCACCCCGATGACCTGCGCATCCACCACATCTGGGTGTGTGAACAAAAACTCTTCAATCTCACGCGGGTAAATATTCTCCCCGCCACGGATCAGCATGTCCTTGATGCGGCCGGTAATCGACAGGTAGCCATCGTCATCAAGCACTCCCAGGTCGCCGGTATGCATCCAACCATCCGCATCAATCGCCTCGGCCGTCTTCTCTGGGTGCTGCCAGTACTCCTGCATAATGTTGTAGCCGCGCACCACGACCTCGCCCTGCTCACCGCGCGGCAAGGTTTCATTGTCCCGGCCAACGATGCGGGCCTCAATGTGTGGATGAATCTGCCCCACCGTCGACACGCGCTTATCCAGTGGCGAATCGGCGCGCGACTGGAATGCCACCGGGGAGGTCTCCGTCATGCCGTAGCAAATGGCGACCTCCTTCATATTCATGTTGTCCATCACTTCGCGCATCGTCTTCGTTGGGCAGGATGTGCCGCCCATCACCCCGGTGCGCAGCATCGACAGGTCATATGGTGCGCCGTATTCCTCGTGGTCGTGCGCCTCTTCCAGCTCATTAATGAACATGGTTGGCACGCCATACAAGCTGGTGACCTTCGCGGAATGCACCGCCATCAGCGTCTCCCGGGCCTTGAACGTCGGCCCGGCGATAACTACCGCAGCACCATGCGTCAGCGCCGCAATAATGCCGACGCCCATGCCGAAGGTGTGGAAAAACGGCACCGGGATACAGACACGATCCTTCTCCGTGTAACCAAGCAGCTCACCGGTGAAAAAGCCGTTATTCAGGATGTTGAAGTGCGTCAGCGTCGCGCCCTTCGGGAAACCTGTGGTGCCCGAGGTGAACTGGATATTAATCGGGTTGTGCGGGGAGACCGTGCCGGTGATGTCGGACAGGTCTGCAATGTCACCGGAAATCGCCTCATCCCACTGCTCAGAGCCGAAGTACACCACGTCGCGGAGGATAATGCCGCGCTGTTTGCGTGCTTCATTCAGCATGGTGCGGTAGTCGGAATCCTTGTAGCGCCGCGCCGCCACCACCAAGCTGACGCCGGCTTTTTCCAGGACGTAGTTCAGTTCCCGCTGCCGATACGCCGGGTTAATGTTCACCAGCACTAGGCCCAAATGGTGGCAGGCATACTGCACCACCGGCCACTCCCATCGGTTCGTGGACCAGATGCCCACCCGGTCGCCCTTCTGCAGGCCCTGGCGAACAAAGTAGCTAGCTAGGCGCAACATACGGTTGTAAAACTGCTGGTAGGTCAGTGTGACGTCGGCGTAGACGTCCACGATGGCGTCCCTGGATGGGTGCTTTTCGACGATATTGCGCAGGTTCGCACCCAGAGTTTCTTCCCGCAATGGCGCCGCGCCATCAGCTTCGCTCAGCCCAATGACGTGGCTGAGCTTATTACCGTGCTCATCGACAACGTCGCGGCCAAATGGCGCGGGGATGGTCGGCAATGTGGTTGTCGCAGAAGTAGTTTTTGCTGTTTTTGCGGAGGCGTCGGTGGCCAGGCTGGTGGTCATGGAAAGGTTCCTCCCAATGGTGGCAGATAGTCTTGCTGACAAAACCATAATGTGATGCGGGGCACATTTACGGCGGTTTGGGCAATCATGGGTAGATAAATGGGATACACCCCCATCTGGGAAAACGCCTGCTACCCCACTGGCCGCCGGTAGGGTCAAACACATGGCAGACACCGCACACAGCAAGCGATTTGGCAACGGCAACTTCCGAGAACTTGGGCCCGTCAACTGGGCCATCACGAAAATCGGCGCGAAAAAACAAGGCCGCCGCACCCTCGGGGTCTTCGCCACGTTGGGCCGCAGCGGACATGTCTTCCGCAGCTGGCTCATCTACGGCGCCGCTCACATGCCCTTCGGGCCGCTCGGCCGCCGCGACACCGAGCTAGTTATCTGCCGCGTCGCTTTCCTGCGGGACTCCGCCTATGAACTCGACCACCATCGCGGCCTTGCCGCCAAAGCGGGCCTGTCCGAGAAAACCATCGCGGCAGTGCTGAGCGCAGAGCACGGTCAACAAGGTCGCCAGGCAGCGCTACTTGATGCCACGGATGAGCTTGTGAAAACTCAGTCACTCACCGACGCGACGTACAACGCGCTACTCGCGGTCTGCACACCAAAAGAGATCACGGCACTCGTTATGCTGGTCACCCACTATGACGGGCTTGCGACGACGCTGGATGTGCTGGGCACTCCCGTCGATAAGCGCCGTTAGGACGCCACCCACTGCCCCAACCGGTTCGCTCCCCGCATCACCCGGACGTACAACCACGGGGCGAGAAGCTGCGCAGTCCGCGCCACATTAACTTCCGCGGAGGTGGTCAATAGGAAGCGGCCACGGCGAATCTGCTTCACAATCTTGTCCGCAACGTCCTCCGGGCTGCGGCCATGCTTCTGGAACATTGCCGTCGCCTTCTGCGCTCGCGGCGTGGACCGGTCCACCCCATGGATATCGACACCCCGCACCAACGGAGTATCCACCGCGCCCGGCGCGAGCACATGCACATCAATCTTGTAGCGCCGCAGGTCAAACCGCAGCACCTCGCACAGCCCAATCACACCAGCCTTCGACGCCGAATAGGCCGCATGCCACGGCAAACCAATAATTCCCGCAGCCGAGGACGTGCACATAATGCGGGCGGGTTGGTTGGCCTCAGTCATCGACGGCAGGAAAGCAGTGACCACGTTGACGGTGCCCATCAGGTTCACATCAATTACGCTGCGCCACTTCTCAATTGGCAGCGCTACCGGGTCACCCCAAATGGAAATACCCGCAATGTGGAATAGCTCCGATGGCGCGCCATGCTCCGACACCGTAACCTGCGCCCACGCCTCCACCGCGTCATGGTCGGTGATGTCGACGGCTGTGGTGTGCACATTCGGGCCAAGGTAACTGGCAACCTGCTCCAGCCCCGCCGCGTCACGGTCCGCGAGCACCAAAGTGCGGCCAGTATCGGCCAGCCGCTCCGCCAACGCGCGACCAATACCCGACGCCGCACCCGTAATCACCGTCGGACCAGAACCAATCCGAATATCGCGATCCGGTTTCCTGCCAAAGAATCTACCCATACAGAAAACCTAACCGTTGCAGCACATGAATGAAACCAGATCATAATTTTGCGACAGAAAGTACCATGACGGCATGGACACACTGGATCTCGTCATCGTCGGCGCTGGACTTTCCGGAATCAACCTCGCCCACCATGTAGCGGAAAACTTCCCATCGTGGCGCTGGCAGATCCTAGAAGGACGCGATGACCTCGGCGGAACCTGGCACACGTTCCGCTACCCCGGCATCCGCTCCGACTCCGACATGGCAACCTTCGCCTTCCCCTTCCGCGACTGGACCGGCACCAGCACCCTCGGCGACGGCGCGGACATCAAGGAATACCTGCGCGCCACCGCCGAAGCCGACGGGACGTTAGAACACCTGCGAACCAACAGTTATGTGGAGAACATTGACTGGGATAGCAACGCGCGGGTGTGGCGACTGACGGTGCGCGGCGGGGAAGCCGCGGACGGTACTGCCGGCGACGAGCAAGAGGTCCTCACGGCCCGGCGCGTGCACCTGGCCACCGGCTACTACGACCACGACCGCGGCTTTCGCCCGTCTTTCCCAAACGAAGCGGACTTCCGCGGCGACATCATCCACCCACAACAATGGCCGGAAGACTACGACGCGACCGGTAAAAACATTGTGGTCATCGGATCCGGCGCCACCGCCGTCACGCTCATCCCGGCACTTGCCGACGATGGCGCACATGTGACCATGCTGCAGCGCTCGCCAACGTGGATTGCGCCGCTGTCGGAAAAAGACCGCATCTCCGCGTTCTGGGGCACGGTGCTGCCTGGCAAGCTCGGCGGCCGATTGGCCCGGCGCGCTGCCCGCACCACCCACGCGGTGCGCGACGAAATGCAGTACCTATTGTCGCAGCACGCCCCGTGGGCCACGCGCCTTTTCCTGCGTGCGCTGCAGCGCCGCCACCTTCCGGCCGATGTCATCGACCAGCACTTCACACCGGATTACCGGCCGTGGGACCAGCGTGTGTGTAAAGCCCCCGACGGCGACATTTTCGATGCGATTGCTGACGGCCGTGCGGACGTAGTCACCGACACCATCACCCGGTTTGTGCCCGACGGCATTGAGCTCAGCAGCGGCCGCATCTTGCCCGCCGACACCATTGTCACCGCCACCGGACTAGAACTGTTGGCCTTCGGCGGCGCCACCATCAGCGTCGACGGCGAACCGCTGAACATTCCGGAGTTACTCACCTACCGCGGCGCGCTATTCGCAGGCCTGCCGAACCTGTCCTTTACTATCGGCTACCTCAACGCCTCCTGGACGCTGCGCTCCGATCTCGTCGCCCGCTACCTCGTTGACCTGTGGCAACGCGGCCACAAGTTCTACGCGCCAATTGAGCCTGCCGGGCAAACCTACGGCCCGCTGATGGAGTTCGACTCCGGGTACATCCGCCGCGGCCAACACCGCCTGCCCCGCCAGGGCGACACCGGCCCGTGGCGCTATCACCAGAATTATTTGACCGAATGGGCACAGTTCACCGGCCGCGACGCTTACGAAGACATGGCATTCGGTGAGGCGGCGCTGGTAAACGTCAATAAGCCCAAACCTGCCGCACACCCGCTGACCAGCAGCGGAACGCACACCCCCACTGACCTGAGCGCATTGCCGGAGACCATGCGAATCGATGTTGGCGGGTGCAGCGTGCGGGTGCGGATGAGCCAGCCCGGGCGGACCGATGCGCCGACGGTGGTGCTGGTGCATGGCATTGGGCGGTCGCTGGAAGACTTCGACGACCAGGTGGCGCTGTGGGGTCACCGCGCACGGCTCATCGCCATCGACCTGCCCGGATTCGGCCTCAGCGACCCCGCGACCACCCGCAAAATCCCCGAAATGGCGCGCCACCTATGGGCCACCGTGGATGCGATGATTGCCGAAGGGCTTATTGACGGAAACCAGCCGATTCACCTGCTCGGTAACTCGCTCGGCGGGGCGACAACCATCGAAATGACGGCGCAGCAACCTGCGCGGGTCGCTAGCCTCGGGCTGATTGCGCCGGCGGGGTTCGGCGAGCGGGCAAATCCACTGCTGCGGGTGCTGGCACTGCCGAGGATCGGGAAAATGGCGGTGGCGCTGTCGCCGCTGCCGGTGGTGTACCGACCAATTGAGCATCTGATTTTGCGGCGGCGCGGGTCGGTGACGAAGCATCGAGTGCAGGTGGCTCGGGAGATGGCGCGGCATCCGGCACGGTCGGAAACCTACTATCAGCTAGTCCGGAACCTGGGTACGTGGGGCGGGATTTCAGAAGAGTGGCGCGAAGCGGTGCAGCGCCGATTCGCCGAGGCGATGCGGAAGCGTGGGGCCGGTGCTGGTGCGGGTGCTGGCACTGGGGCCTTGCCGATTTTCCTGTGCTGGGGGCGCTACGACAAGATTCTGCCAATTGCGGACTTCCAGGTGGCAGTTGCGGCGATGCAACCTGATGCTGCTGTCGTGTTTGAGGACTGCGGGCATATGCCGCAGTTGGAAGACCCAGAGCAGCTGGCAGCACAATATCAGGAGTTTTTGACGAAGGTTGTTGGCATCAAGGTGTAACTGGCCGAGTGGTGTGAGGCGGGCGGATGCGCGGCTAGGATTAGCGGAATGACCGACCCGCGCAATGACTCCGAGGACCTCGCCGCAGAACAGACTGCAGAACAGGCTGCAGAGGGCCCTTCGTTCCTTAAGGATCCGCAGCCAATGGACATGGTGCTCATTGTCCTACTGCTGGCCATGAGCGTGTTCTCGCTGGCGATGATTGCTCCGCGCGGCTGGTTCCTCACCCACCCGATGGCATACAGCCTGCTCATCGGCGGCTACACCAGCGCAACGGTCTCTGGCGCGAATGTTTTCGCGGGCAATGGTCACTGGTGGACGTACTTGCTGGCATCGCTGGTCGGCGCGCTGAAATTCATGCCTATCTATTGGCTGCTTGGCAGGCGCTGGGGCGCGGAGTTTATCGACATGTCGCTGCAGTACATGCCGCGTGCCCGCCGCTTTTTCACCCGAGCACTGCGTGAAGAATCCGTCAAAAGTAAAGCCATCACCTTGGGATTACTGCCGCTGGGCTACGCGCCTGGGCCAGTGCCGTCGATGATTCTGAACGCCGTCGCCGGGCTGCTGAAAGTCGGGTTCTGGTTTGCGCTCGTAGTAAATATCGCCAGTGTGCTGCTGGTCAACGGACTCTTCATGTGGCTTGGCTTCACCTTCGGCGACCAAGTGTTAGCTGTGGTGGAAACCGTCAATAAGTACCTCCTCTGGGTCACCGTCGGCCTGATTGCCGTGCTGATTTACCAGGCACGAAAGCAAAGCAAGCGCGTGCAGTAGCTCGCGTGCAGTGGAGTTCGCGCTATGTCTGGTACAACCGTACATTTCCGTCCGGTACACATGTGTCGAGCTTTCGAGGAGCACCTAGCTCAGGTGACATCTGAAGCTGGGGACATTCAGATCCGTATTGGGCGGGCTTAGCTTGGGCTCGAGGTTCTCCGTGGGTCTTGCCTTACGATCTCACGGACTCGGCTTCCAACAAGTGCCCAAGCTGGGTAGCTGCTATCAATTGCCCGAAGGACAGATAGCATGTCATTCATTCGGCTGCGCACATTGATTTCCAGAAGGTTCTCCTGATGCGAGACCCGGTTCCTTAGATGAGTGAGTCTTTCAAACTTCTTGCCAATATTGGCTCTCGACTTATCCGTAGGCTCAACATTCGGAAATGCGTTGTGCAGGCATTCTTCCCAAAGGATTCGTGCACTCGCTCTGTGAGCTGGAAGCGCTTCCCCAAGAAGGTTTGACCAGTTGCCAAGAGTGAGTTGTGCAAAAACATCATCATGATTGCACTTTACGCGGGTTCGAGGATGACGCTTTCCTCTTTTATACGATTCTCTCTCGGCTCGTTGTTGGGCTTGGTGCATTGGGCTTCTCAACATTCCATATAATAGCGCCGCCGACTGCCCGGGTAGCGCCCAATCGGTTTGCCCCTGCTTCTTCAAGTTCCAGCCTCTGATGGCGCGATCCATCGCATTCCTGGTCAGAATTTCGAAATGCGAAAGTTGATAGTGGAGCGCACCAGCTAGCTGGACATTCCACCTGTACAGAGCTTCAGCCCTGTACACATCCCCACCGGCCTCATCAAAATATCGCTGAAAGCGTGGCTCGCCCAACATCGCTTCGAGATCATCTTTTGCAGTCATTGACTTCGGTGCTACCATTCGTTACTAGCGAGCGTCGGTGTAGACCGGCGCACTTTACCCCACGACCCCGCACCCTCGGCGCGGGGTCGTCGTATTGGATGATATCTCCACTGCCTACTTTTGAGTCTCGAGCTAAGAACCATCAGATCCAAGCTTCTCTGCTCTGGCAGAGATTATGTGGAACATGTCGAGCTCATTCCTAGACTAGGACTTCCCTATTGACGTTGAGGCCCTCCCTCAACCCAGCCAAGATTGGTTTTATGGCTCGTCGGATGGACTAGCCGACGGCTTTACCTCTCGCAGCAGCTAAGCTCACAAGTTTTTACACAGCGCCGGGGTATCCGAGCTGGCGCCAGGCTTCGTACGCAGCGACTGCGGCAGCGTTCGAGAGGTTCATGCTGCGGCGGCCAGGAAGCATCGGAATGCGAACCTGCTGGGTAATGCGTGGGTCGGCCAACACTTCGTCAGCAAGCCCGGTTGGCTCTGGTCCGAACAGCATCACGTCACCGGGTTGGAATTCGATGTCGGTGAGCCAGGTGTCGGCGTGGGCGGTGAATGCGAAAACGCGGCTGCTGGATAGTGCGGTCAGTGCGGCGTCAATCGACGGGTGGACTTTGACTTCGGCGAGGTCATGGTAGTCGAGCCCGGCGCGGCGGACATTCTTTTCATCGAAGTTGAAGCCGAGGGGTTCGGCGAGGTGGAGCCAGGCGCCGGTGCCAGCGCACATGCGAATAGCGTTGCCGGTGTTCGGCGGGATCATCGGCCGATCGAACAGGATGTGGCAGTAGGGTGTGGCAGGTTTCTGGAGTTCAGGCACGGTTTCCAAGCGTAGCGCCGGAGTAATTCAACTAAAAACCCACCCAGGCATAACTATTGCTACTATTCCGGTATGCGACAACTGAAAACTCTCACCGCGGTGTGCGCCGCCACCCTATTTCTCGCCGGTTGCGGCAGCGATCCAGAACCGCCTGCTGCAGTGACTGTAACGACAACTGTTCCTGCAGATGATGATGATTCCATCGAATCAGTTGATGGTCCAGCCAGCGATGAAGCCGCCGCGAAGCCGACTCAAGCTGCGAAACCGAAAACCTACATTCCGGCCCCCGAACACCAAGGTCAAGTGGGCGGCAAGTGCGGGTACATCGAAGGAAGCATTGAGGTCAACGCGGCGTCTCGCACGTCCTGCGATTTCGCTTACGCGATGTTCTCCGCCGCTGCGCAGCAAACCTACGCCACCCAGTTCTCTGATTTATCTCCGAATGTGCCAGCTCCATTTGCCGAAGGTATGCAGGTCGATAGCCCAGTAACCGGCGAAACCTATACCGTGGACTGCTCCTTTGGGGTCAACACCACTACGTCGATGTTCTGCGCGGAGCGCGGCAACCTTGCCGCTGGTGTTAGCGCGGATTTTAAGATTACGGATCCTGCCAACTACAGCTGGCCAGACACGATGACGGTTAACTAGGTCTGCCGCTACCCCATTACCTAAAGTCCCGCGAGCGCCCCGCTGCCACGGTTAGGGTGCCGTCGCCGCCGCTGCGCAGCACCGTCGATAGGTCCACGAGTTTGTCGGCGACCACGTTCGCGGCGCCGTTGGCGTTCTCAATGATGCCGCGGACCAGCAGGTTACGACTCGTCGCCGCCACCGTCCGATACTTCGCCCACAGTCCCGGACTGACCACCACATTAATCAGCCCGGTTTCGTCTTCCATCCCGAAGAAGGTCACACCGCTGGCGGTGCGCGGCCGCTGCCGGTGCGTCACCGTCCCAGCCACAAAAATCCGGTCGCCATCGGGCAGATGCAGCAGCCGCTCGGCAGGCGCAACACCCAACTTGTCCAGTTCGGCCCGCAGCAGCTCCATCGGGTGGCCTTCCGTCGTCACACCAGTCACTGCCAGGTCAGCAGCAACTAATTCCAGCGCACTCATCCCCGGCAGCGTTGGCGCGCCCGCCGGTGTGAGCCCTTCCAGCATCCCGTCCTTTTCCGTCGCCGCTACCCCAGCCGCCCACAGCCCTTGCCTGCGGGTTAGCCCCAGTCCGGACAGCGCGCCGGCATTCGCCAGTGCCTCCATATGCCGCACCGTCAGATCTGCCCGGCGCGCCAAATCAGCGGCATCGCGGAAAGGCGCAGCTTCCCGTGCTGCGACGATCCGTTCAGCTCCGCGCTGCCCCAATCCGTCAATAAGCCCAAGCCCCAAGCGAATTCGCCCACCTGGACAATCCGCCTCCACCCCGGACACCGTCACGTCGGCCTTATCAATCGGCACACCATGGCGGCGCGCATCCGCGACCAGTGACTGCGGCGAATAAAAACCCATCGGCTGTGAGCGCAGCAGCGCCACGCAGAACTCTGCCGGATAATGCAGTTTGAACCAGGCGCTGAAGAACACAATCGAGGCAAACGACTGCGCGTGGGATTCCGGGAAACCGTAAGAGGCAAACGCCATGATTTTGTCCCATAGCCGCTGCGCCACCTCGTCGCCAATGCCATGCTCACGCAGCACCCCGGCGAAAAACCGTGCCCGCAGCGCCTCCATTTTCTCCGGGGAACGTTTCGACCCCATCGCCCGGCGCAATGAATCAGCCTCCGCTGGGGTGAACCCGGCCGCATCAACTGCAATTTGCATCAACTGCTCCTGAAACAGCGGCACTCCCAACGTCTTTGACAGCGCTGGCTCCAGGCACGGATGCTCATAAACCACCGGCTCCTCCCCATTGCGGCGGCGAATATACGGGTGCACGGAACCGCCCTGAATCGGGCCGGGGCGAATCAGCGCAACTTCCACCACCAGGTCGTAGAAAGTGCGCGGTTTCAGTCGTGGCAGGGTCGCCAGCTGCGCGCGGGATTCGACCTGGAACACGCCAACGGCATCGGCGCGGCACAACATCTCGTAGACCGCGGGCTCGGCTACGTCGAGCTCCCACAGGTTCACGGTGCGGCCATGATGCTTGGCCACCAAATCAATGCATTCGTGAATTGCGGTGAGCATGCCCAGCCCCAGCAGGTCGAATTTCACTAGGCCGGCGGCGGCGCAGTCATCTTTATCCCACTGCACCACGGAGCGGTTTTCCATCCGAGCCCATTCGGTCGGCACAACATCGGCAATCGGCCGGTCGCAAATCACCATGCCACCGGAGTGAATCCCCAAATGCCGCGGATGGCCTTTGAGCTGCTCCGCCAACTCGCTCACAGCTTCGGGAGGCTCCGCCCGGCCGCCAACCCACGCGTCGGTTTGCCCCGCATCAAAACCCAAGGCACGGGCTGCATCTCGCAGCGCGCCGCGACGCCGATACGTAATCACGTTGGCCACCTGCGCGGCATTATCGCGACCATACTTCTCGTACACATACTGGATGACTTCCTCGCGCCGCCCAGACTCAATGTCCAAGTCAATATCGGGCGGCCCATCACGCTCAGCGGACAGGAAGCGCTCGAACAGCAGTCCCGCCGCCACTGCATCCACATTGGTGATGCCCAGCGCAAAACACACCGCCGAGTTCGCCGCCGACCCCCGCCCCTGCGCCAAAATCTCCGCCTCCCGACAGAAGTCACAAATGTCGGCAACAATCAGGAAGTACCCCGGAAACCCCAACTGCTCAATCACATCAAGCTCATGCGCAATTTGCGCCCACGCCTTCGGATTGTCTGCCTCCGCGCCGTAGCGTTCCCGGCCTTTCTGCTTGGTGACGTATCGGAGCCAAGTGTTTTCGTCATAGCCGTCGGGTGTCTGCCACTGCGGCAGGTTCGGGGCGATGAGGTCGAGGGTGAAACGGCATTCGGCAGCGATAGCTCGGGTGTCCCGCAGGACTTCTGGCGCGTAACTAAACAGCTGCTCCATCTCGGTGCCGGAACGCAGAAAAGCCCCGCCCACGGGGTGCAATTGCGGGTCCGCGTGTTCGAGGTCAAGGCGGGCGGCGAGGGCTGCTTTCGCACCGGCAATCCGGCCGTCGGCGGGAGTGCCTGCGGAGGCATTGGTGGTGGCGACGGCTCGTAAACCATGCTTTTTCGCAGCGGCAAGCAGCTCATCATTGTGGTCAGCATCGAGTGGGGTCAGTGGCGCGGTCAGTTCCACGGCAACATTGCTGGCGCCGAAGGTGCTGACCAGTTCGGTCAAGTCTTCGAGCCAGGTAGCATCGGCTAGCAGCTGCCAGTGGCACTGGCCGCTGCGCTCAGGGTCAGCGCTAGGGGCAACATCAGTATCTGTGCCAGCGGCGGCCAGCACTGCCAAGTCTGGGTACCACACCTCGTCTTTTTCGCCGGTGACCATACGGGCGTCCGTCAGCACGTGTGACAGTCGCCGGTAGCCCTCTTGACCACGACAAAGTACCGTCAACGCAGGCCGCCCCTGCCCGAGGGTCAATTCTGCGCCAACGATGGTGTGCACGTTCGCGTGTGCGGCTGCTTCTGCGAAGCGCGCGATGCCATAAAAGCCATCGCGATCCGTGAGGGTTAGATCACTAAGACCTAATCGAACAGCCGTTTCCACCATCTTCTCCGGCGACGATGCACCTCGTAGAAAGCTATAGCTTGAGCGGGCATGCAATTCCGGCCATGGGATGGCGTGCAGATTGCGGTTCTTCATTGCGTCGTCAAGCGCGGAAAACGCCGGGTCCTGCACAGGCATCAACTCTCCTGCCGACCTGCCGGAAAGAATTCTCTCAATGCGCGACCAGCTGAGCGCGCCGCCCTGGAAGCCATGTCCGTTCATTGCCACCCCCTTCGCCATGATTGTTGGTATGCTCAAACCTACCTAAACCGAACACACTTTCCAACCGCAATTTTTCACAAACCGGCTTGAAAGCACTAAAAGTAGACAGCTCTGTTTGCACGCGCGATAGCGACACTGCTAAGTTCATCAACAACAAACCGATAGACCGCTTGGTCTAGTAAATGATTTAGGAGTTCACCATGAATCTGCGTCGTGTTATTGCAGCCACCACTGCTACTGCATTCGCAACCATCACCCTGACCGCGTGCGGCGGCAGCGACGAAGACACCATCAAGATCGGCACCACCGACGCCGACAAGCTCGCCTGGAGCACTTTCGAAAAGGAAGCTAAGGACGCGGGCATCAAGCTCGAAGTGGTGAACTACTCCGACTACAACACCCCAAACCGTGCACTGTCCGAGGGCCAGATTGACATCAACCTGTTCCAGCACATCAAGTTCCTCGCGGACTACAACGTCGGCTCCAACGCCAACATCATCCCAATCGGCTCCACCGAAATTGTGCCGCTGGCGCTGTACTACAAGGACCACACCAGCCTGGATGACATTAAGCAGGGCGACGAAGTCATCATCCCTAACGACGTCACCAACCAGGGCCGCGCCCTGAACCTGCTGGCAGATAACGGCCTGGTCACCCTGAAGGACAACGCGCCATCCTCGCCAGCTCCAGTTGACGTCGACGAAGCCAAGTCCAAGGTCAAGGTCGTCGCCGTTGACGCCGCCCAGACTGCAACCACTTGGGGCGAAGGTAAGCCAGCTGTTGTTAACAACACCTACCTGGAGCGCGCTAGCATCGACCCTGCAACTGCGATTGCAAAGGACGACCCAAACTCGAAGACCGCAGAGCCATTCATCAATGTCTTCGCGACCACTGAAGAGAAGAAGGACACCGAAGGCTTCACCAAGCTGATTGAAATCTGGCACTCCCAGCCAGTTCAGGACGCCGTGCAGGAAGACTCCGGCGGAACTTCGATTGCGGTTGACCGCCCTGCAAACGAACTACAAGAAATCCTCGACCGCGAGGAAAAGGAACTGGCGGAGGCCAAGTGACCCAGCCTAAAGGCACCCCAACTGGACGTGAAACCGCCACACCCGGCACCTCCGTCCAGTTCATTAATGTCGGAAAAACTTTCACATCCGGAAAGAAACAGACCGTCGCCGTTCGGGACGTCACCCTGACGGTAGAGCCAGGAGACATCCTCGGCATCATCGGTTATTCCGGCGCAGGCAAATCCACCCTCATCCGTTTGATCAACGGACTGGATACCGCCACCGAAGGGCAAATTCTGCTGGACGGCACCGACATTGTCGGCATGCCGGAACGCAAACTGCGCAAAATCCGTCGCCACGTCGGCATGATTTTCCAGCAGTTCAACCTGCTCAATTCCCGCACCGCCGCCGGCAACATCAGCTACCCGCTGGAACTTGCTGGCGTGCCGAAAGCCGAGCGGGAACGACGCGTCCGCGAACTGCTGGACTTCGTCGGCTTGTCCGAGCGCGGCGGGCACTACCCGTCGCAGCTATCCGGTGGGCAGAAGCAGCGCATTGGCATTGCCCGTGCGCTCGCCACGAACCCCACCCTTTTGCTTGCCGACGAAGCGACCAGCGCTCTGGACCCGGAAACTACGGCCGACGTGCTGGAGCTGCTCCGGAAAGTCAACGACGAACTTGGCATCACCATCGTGCTCATCACGCACGAAATGCATGTGGTTCGCGCCATCGCTGACCAAGTTGCGGTCATGGACGCCGGTGAGGTGGTCGAATTCGGCCCGACGCACCAGCTGTTCAGCAGGCCGCAGCACCCAATGACGCAGCGGTTTGTGAAAACTGCCATGCAGGACCGACCAGCGGGCCGCGAACTCGACATGCTGCTGGATTCCTTGGGCCCAGGTATTCGCTTGGCGACGTTGCGACTTGGTCGCGACACTGACCTCGCTGAAGCTTTTGCCGCCGCGCGCGACGCTGGCGTGGATGTCCAGATTGTTCATGGTTCGGTGAACTCGGTACAGCACCATTCTTTCGGCCGGATTACCGTGCGCATTCTCGGAGATGACGCTGCACTAGCCCAAGCTTTCGATGCACTGCGCACATTCACCGACGTAGAGGAGTTGACGCGACCATGAGCACCCCACTGACTCTGGCGAACCTGGCTGGTTCCTCGCTGGCAAGCTCGGAAATTATGCTGGCCACCAACTGGGAGCGACTGCAGCCACGACTCATCGAATCCATCTGGGAAACGTTGTACATGGTCAGCTTGACCATGCTCGCGGGCGGCATCGCTGGCCTAGTGGTCGGCGTGCTGCTGACCACCACCCGTCGCGGCGGCATCCTGCAGAACGGTCCGGTGTACTGGCTGCTGAACCTGCTGGTCAATATTATTCGACCGATTCCGTTCATCATTTTGATCGCGGCGATTGGTCCAGTGACCAAGGCTGCGATTGGCACCACCGTCGGTACGGAAGCTGCGACTTTCGTCATGGCGATTGCTGCCACGTTTGCCGTGGCCCGCATTGTCGAACAGAACTTGGTTGCTGTGGACCCTGGCGTAATCGAAGCGGCGCGAGCGATGGGCGCTTCCCCAGCACGCATCATTTGGGATGTGCTGGTGAAAGAAGCGCTTGGCCCGATCATCTTGGGCTACACCTTCATCTTCATTGCCGTCATCGACATGTCTGCAATGGCCGGTTATATCGGCGGCGGTGGCCTCGGTGACTTTGCCATCACCTACGGCTACAAGACTTTCGACTGGAACGTCACATTGGTGGCAACCATCATCATCATTGTGATGGTTCAGCTGGCGCAGGGCCTCGGCAACTGGCTTTCCCACAAAGTCATGCACCGCTAGTGCGAAGGGCTGCACAAACCTAACGCGACGCTAGAGCCACGCTCGCGCGAAGTGCGAAGTGCGGCACTCGAGTGCGAAGCCAGCGCGAAGCGCACTGCCAACTTTTGTTGGTGGTGCGCTTCTTTTCATTAAACCTACTGAAAGGGCCAGCCGCCGCTGGCCCTTTTCCATTTGATTCTGCAAGAGTTACTTCGGGCTCCGAGTTTCGGCAGAGGGCGGGCGAACCAGCAACAACGTGCGACGGCAATTTGCTTGCTATCGGTTTAGCCCAACGAAGGTTATGGCGCGCTGGAGAGTTTAGCCCGGCAAAACATAAATAAATAGGCCGTTTTTGGGGTATTAAACGGACAAAAGCCGACGTAAACGAAAAATAGACGTTCTACAAACAGAACTAACGCTAGTTTGGGCTGGTCACCTCAGCGATATCCTGGACAATCCAAGAAAAGCCTTCCTTCGGTGCATCGCCACAGGAAGAAATCACTTCACCGATCGGCTCAAGAGCAAGCTGCACGTTCCACTTCCGCGCAGCTGCGCCGGCAGCAGCACCAGCGCCAGCGCCAGCGGCCAGCTCAGCCCCATCAGCAGTAACACCAGCCGCAGGAGCGTATTCCACTACAACACGGGCAGTTTTCCCATCGTCGGCCACCTTATCTTCGAGAACCAACACATCATCAGGGCCGGCCAATCCGTCAATAAGCTCCCTGACGGCGACCTCTGCCGACTGCGCCCACGCCTTATAAATGCCGCGACCACGGTATGCCTCGGTAGCAACACGGCCCGCCAAAATTTCGTTCACCGCGTGAATCGCGCCGATGGCATGTGTGCGGCCATAATTCAGGTTCCACGGCAACACCAGCATCACTGGGGCAAAGCGGTGCCCCTTCAAATGGGAAGACTCCCACACCAAGTCACCGTCGAAGTCGCGGAAGTTTACCCACAGCGTAGACGCCAGCGGACGGCCTTTCACCGCGCAGCACACATCGCGCTTGCCGTGCGTGCACACCAGAACCAGCGGATGGTTCACCGGCTCGGCGCCAGGGATGGTGTCCGCGTCCAAGTCAATGTCCAGCAGCTCTTCCGGACGCTGCAACTTCAGCCGCACCAGCGACTCCTGCCCCGGCAGCCCCCGCGAAATAAACACCGAAATGCCGTCGCAGCCCATCTGACCGAAGCGGCCAGGCTGGCGAATTAGCTGGAATTTCGCGCCATAGCGGGCACTGTACTCCTTGAACTGGGCAGATAATTCCTCCCCGAACACACCGCCGTCGAGCACGTCATGCGACCAGCCGTAGTGGTGTTCCATGGCGATGAACACGGAACCGGCCTTCGCAGTGCCTGGCAACGGCTCATTGGTCGCCTCGGAACAAGCTCTGGTCTGTGTCATACCCGGAATCGTAGCAGCTCACCAGTTTTAAGAAAGGCAAGGCTATCTTTATTCAGTCATAGTTCACTGTTTTTATATACTTTCGGTATCAATCTGCCAACGAATCGCCAACACCAGCAGTTTTGCCGCCTTCTGCTTTGGATTACGGCGCTCAACCCCCTAGCTTTAAGGTATGAACACCCCACAGATGCACTTGCGTAACAAAATCGTGGCAGCAGCAGCACTTCCGGCGCTGGCTCTCGCCACGCTTACCGCGTGCGGCGGGAGTGACAGTTCGGAGACTGCGTCCTCAACGCCGATCGCGCAGTCCAGCTTGGGTAGCCCAGACGATTCTGGTGTGGCGGAAACCTCGCCGCTCAACGAAGAAAAGCTCAGCCTTGAGCCGGTTTCGCAGCGCCAGTCCGACGACTCGATGCTCGCGGTGTCCGACGTTCGTCTTGGCGCGCACAAGGGATTCGACCGCATCGCCATTGAACTGGCTGGTGAAGGCACCCCTGGCTACAAGGTGTACTACTCGAAGGATGCCATGCAGCAAGGCAGCGGCAACCCGATTGCCATCGACGGCGACACCATTTTGGCGATTGACCTCGACGGCACCACTTACCCATTTGAAGTGGGTATTGAAGAGCCATCGATGAAGCCGCTGCGCAACGACAAGACGGCGAAGGTCGCTGAGGTTGTCAACGCTGGCACGTTTGAGGGTCGCACGCAGCTGTTCATTGGCATCAATGGTGAAAAGCGCCCATTCACGGTGACGCAGCTGTCGGACCCAACGCGCGTGGTCATTGACATTTCTGCCAAGTAGCACCAAGCAGGCGGCTCGGTTTCGACTCGACCCCGGCTCGGTTTCGGGGCGGTTCCTGCCTAACTCCTGCCCGGTTCCTGCCGATTTTTTGCCGTAGACTGAGCGGCATGATCGTAACTACCACGAACTCTGTCGAAGGCCGCCAAATTGCGCATTACATCCGCGTTGTCGCGGGTGAAACCATTGTGGGTATCAATGTTCTGAAGGATTTTGCTGCCGGTATCCGAAACCTGACCGGTGGTCGCTCCGCTTCTTATGAGGGCGAAGCGGTGGCCGCACGCGAAACTGCGCTGGCTGAGCTGGTGCAGCGCGGCATGGAACTCGGCGCTGATGCCATTGTTGGCGTGCAGCTTGATTACAGCACCATGGGCCAGGGTCAGATGCTGATGGTCACTGCCGCTGGTACCGCCGTCAAACTCGCGTAAATCTCTCCTTCCCCGCGGCCCGCGCACCGCCCCATCGCCTGCCGTTGTCACCGGTAGGCCGCTTCGATGCGCCATTTACCGCGGTAGCACAGCAGGATGAAGGCTTGTGGGCCCGTTGCGGTATCCACGGCGACCTGCATTCGGGCGTATCGACGATTATTTGCCCACCATCGCTCATCGACTGGCCATGGCCCCGCCCAGCCAGTGATCTCCCACTGATGTTGCCCCCAGTTGAAGGTCGCCGGTTCGGCGCTGAGCAGCGCCCGCCCAGTGACATGCACTGGGTTGCCTCCAGCGTCGAGCACGGTGGTCTGCGCGGCGGGGTGCGCCCGCGACGGGCCACTGGTCAGATTCAGCACCGCCGGCAGAGGCGCGGGTAGCGCGCCTGCCCATTCGGCATCGGGGTCGGGAATATTGTCCGGTTCCTCTCCCACTGGCACGAGCCGGATTTGTTCGGACAGGCTGCGCCCACCAGCGCGAATTGGACGGCGCACTGCTTCTGGCCCCAATAGTGACTGCACGCGCACTAGCACCCGCTGCGCCCGCTCTTCTGCCTCATCGGTCCTGCCCCACAGGCCAGGACGCACCGAACCAGCTGGGGCAGTTTCCACTGGGTCAATGGTCAGGCGGATAATGCCGTCGGCAGCATCCACATCAAAGTCCGCGGCAGCATCATGGTCCGCGCCGCTCGCGCCGCCCACTCCGCTCGCACCGGCCACCCCACTCGCGTCGGTCACTGCCCCCTGCGCGATACTGCGCGCACTGAGCCACCCATCGAGCTGCCAGCGCACTCGGTCAGCGGTGTCTTGCTCTCGCAGCGGCTCGGTGCACCGCCACACACGTTGCACTTCAGTGCCATCCGAAAATTCGGCCCGCACTGCCAGCCGCAGACAAGCCAACCCACTGCCCCGAAGCGCCTCATGCAGCTCAATTGCCAGCTGCCGCCCAAGAAACGCCGCTTCGTCAGTGCTCAGCAATGGTTCGTCGAGACGTCGGCTTACCGCCAGCGCAGTCGCCACCTCGCTTGGGGATACTCGCCGCTCCCCTTCACCTGCGGCTAGCTGATGCCACCGCAACCCAACATCCCCGAATCGGCTTGCCACATCCCGTCGCGGCAGCGCCACAAAGTCGGCTACCCGCCGCACTCCGAGCTGCCGCAGCGACTCAACAAAATCGGCTGGACAGCCCAATGCTGCTTCGGCCGCCAAGTCGGCAATGGGGAGCTGCGCGAGAAACTGCGCAGACTGCCCAGGCGGGACAAGTTGTGCCCGTCGCGCCGCCAGCACCGCGGTGACCAGCTCATCTGCCACACCAATGTGACAGTCAACCCCAGCTAGAGCTGCCGCATCCAGCAGCATCTCCAGCGCTGTATCTTCCGACCCGTGATAGTTTGTCGGACCGCCACCGTCGATGACGGCCAGCCCGGGCCGCATAATCTCAATGCTCGCCGCCACATCACCCATGGCCTGCACGACGGGTTCAAATTCTTGGGCGCTACGCTCCGGGTCGGCGTCACACAGTGTTAGTTCCGGACACGCCGCCTGGGCATGGCGCCTGCGCATTCCGCGGCGTACGCCAGCTGCGCGTGCTTCAGCGGTGCACGCCACCACCTTGTTGTGCTTAATGACGGCTACCGGCGTCCGTGGTGCCAGGCCTGCGGCCAAAATGGCGGCGCGCGCTGGCCAGTCGGGGAACCAGAGGGCTACAACGCGCATGCGGCTCACCTGGCCAACCGTAGTGGCACTGCTGCCGAAGCTGTCTCCACTGCTGAGGCAGGCACTGCTGCTGAAGCTGCCTCAGCTGTGTCCAGACTAGGACTCCACCGGGTGGTGGCCTGTAATCCAGATTTAGCCTGCAGCCGCACATCCCATTCCAGTTGCCGAATGCGCCCATGCCCCACTCCTAGGCCCGCGACCTGCGCTAACTCACTGTGGATCTGTAGTTGGATCGATGGCCAATATCCGTCAATAAGCAATAGGGCGGAGTTGTGGCTGCGTAACCGGGAATCAATCGGCCGGGCACGGGTCATGGTGGTGCGCGGGAGGTAGCCGGTGACAAGGTCAACGCCTTCAATCAGGACTGCGGCAATATCAAGGGGACTGTCACCGGCATCGGGGATGACGGCAATTCGGGTGAGGTCGCCGCCAAGGTCGGCAACTGTAGCCAGTGATAGTTCTGGTTCGTTAATGATGGCGACATGCTTGCCCTGACTGGTCACCGCTGCGATGAGCGCAGCTTGGACCATGCCGGGGCGGTCAATAGTGCTGACGCCGCCGATAGGCAGCCCGCCAGGCATACCCGAGGCAGTGAATAGCGCACGCAGGCCAGATGGCACCGGCAATGCCGTAGGGTCCGTGGGGGATTCCGCTGACACGGAAGCCACCGGCGAGGTGGGCGCCGAAGTGGCCGACGGCGAGGTAGCCGCCGAAGTGGGAGCTGAGGCAGCCGCTGGGAACTCGACGACATCGGTGCCCCAGCGACGCATCTTGGTGCGTAGCGCCGCAATACGTTCAGCCTTATCTAGCCCCGACAGTTCGGTAGCCAACTGCGTCGGCTGCGTAGCCGCAGTACTGTTCATGATTTCCCCCTTCCCCACTCGCTAGTGCCCGACCTGTGCCGTTACCTGTGCTGTTCTGCTGCGTAGTGTAGCTGCCTGAACTGACAACCAAACCCCACATTAGCGAACATATTTTCGAACATGCAAGTGGGCAGGAAAGGCTTGCTCAGAAAAGGTAAAACCGCCGCTCAGAGAGTTAATCTCCAAGCGGCGGCAACATGCAGCCCTATCGAAATAGTGCACTATCCGGGACTACCCCGCGGAAGGTGGTCTACTCCGCAACAACGTCCAACGCGACATCGAACTCCAGCAGCGACGCGCCAGTAGCAACTGGTTTACGCGGCTTTCCGCCCTCTTCCCCACGGCCATGCGCCTGACCGCCGCGGCTTTCCCGCCACGCGACATACGCCTCTTCAGTCTCCCACTCAGTGTAGACGAAGTAGCGCTTTTCACCGGCAGTTGGGCGCAGCAGCTGGAAACGGATAAAACCTGGGAAGTCTTGCACGGAACCAGAGTTCGCGACAAAGCGACGCTCCAGCTCTTCGCCGTGGCCTTCTGGAATTTCAATAGCGTTAATTTTGACGATGCTCATGACTGCAGGCTACTCCCATTCAATGGTTCCTGGTGGCTTGGACGTAACATCCAAAACGACTCGGTTAACTTCCGCCACCTCATTGGTGATGCGAGTGGAGATCTTCTCCAACACGTCAAATGGCACGCGGGTCCAGTCCGCGGTCATCGCATCCTCAGAAGTCACTGGACGCAGCACAATTGGGTGACCGTAGGTACGGCCATCACCCTGCACACCCACCGAGCGGACGTCCGCCAGCAGCACCACTGGGCACTGCCAGATGACATCGTCCAAGCCAGCTGCGGTCAGCTCAGTGCGCGCAATCAGGTCTGCCTGACGCAGAATCTCCAGGCGCTCCTCAGTGACTTCACCGATAATGCGGATACCCAAGCCTGGGCCTGGGAACGGCTGACGGTTCACAATCTCTTCCGGCAGCCCCAGCTCACGGCCAACCGCACGAACCTCATCCTTAAACAGAGCGCGCAGTGGCTCCACCAGCTCGAATTCCACGTCGTCTGGCAGGCCGCCGACGTTGTGGTGCGACTTAATATTCGCGGTACCTGAACCGCCACCGGATTCAACAACGTCTGGGTACAAGGTGCCCTGCACCAGGAAGTCCACGCTGGAGCCTTCCGGCGCATCGGACAGCACGCCGGCGACGGCACGCTCGAAGGAACGGATGAACTCCGCGCCAATCGCCTTACGCTTAGCCTCTGGCTCAGAGATGCCCGCCAGCTTATCCAGGAAAGCCTTGCGCTCATCGACGGTCACCAGCTTGGCGCCGGTCGCAGCCACAAAGTCCTTCTCCACCTGCTCACGCTCACCAGCGCGCAGCAAACCGTGGTCCACGAAGACGCAAGTCAGACGGTCGCCAATGGCGCGCTGCACCAAAGCAGCAGCCACAGCGGAGTCGATGCCACCGGACAGACCACAAATGGCGCGGCCTTCTGAGCCAATCTGCTCCCGCACAGCTTCAATCAGCTCTTCGGCAATATTCGCCGCAGTCCAGTTCTGCTCCAGACCAGCAAATTCCGTCAAAAAGCGCACCAGCACCTGCTGGCCAAACGGCGAGTGCAGCACCTCAGGGTGGTACTGCACGCCTGCCATCTTCAGGTCCTTGCACTCAAAGGCAGCAACCGGCGCGCCGTCAGTGCTGGCAGTGACCTCAAAGCCTTCTGGCGCTGCGGTCACCGAATCGGAGTGGCTCATCCACACCTGGTGGCCCTCATCCAGCCCCTGGTGCAGCTCGCCGCCCTTAACGGACATGCGAGTCCGGCCGTATTCCCGGGTCTTGGTCTGCGCCACGGTGCCACCGAGCGCATAGGTCATCGCCTGGAAGCCGTAGCAAATACCGAATACTGGTAGCCCCAGCTTCAACACTTCCGGATCCAGCGATGGCGCGCCCTCGGCATACACCGACGACGGACCGCCCGACAGGACCAGAGCAATTGGGTCCTTGGCACGGATTTCTTCCACGGTGGCGGTATGCGGAATCACCTCAGAATAGATGTTCGCTTCGCGCACCCGGCGCGCAATGAGCTGGGCATATTGCGCGCCAAAGTCAACTACAAGTACGGGACGATGAGCCTGTTCAGTCACAAGTCAAAATAATACCAGCCGCAGCAGCTAACTCCGCTTCCGCACCTTCGGCATCGGCAGCCGCAACGCACCCGACGCACCCTTCGGCACCATCGGCTGCTCCGGAGCTACCGGTGCCACCGACTCATAGCCTGCGCCCTGCTCCGGCCGGGCATCCGCCTGCCCCTTATTCGGCCACAGTGCCATCGCCCGTTCCGCAATTGCCGTAATCGACAGCGACGGATTCACCCCGGGGTTCGCAGGCATCGTCGACCCGTCCGTAATGTGCAGCGTCGGATAGCCCCACACCCGGTTATATGGGTCCACCACACCGCGCGCCGGACTCTCCGAAATCGGGGCGCCACCGATAAAGTGCGCGGTCAGCGGCACATTGAAAATCTCACCCCAGGTGCCGCCAGCAATGCCCCCAATCTTCTCAGCGGCCCGCGCATTGGCTTCATTGCCCGCCGGAATCCACGCCGGGTTCGGTTGCCCCTCCCCTTGCTTCGACGACAGCATCCGCAGCGGACCAATCTTTTTCAGGAAGGTGGTCAGCGAATTATCCGAATTCTGCATCACCAAGGCAATCACCGTACGCTGTGACCACTTCCGCAGATTCGCCAGCTGCAGAATCAAACTTGGCTGCTTCACCAGCGACTTCACCAGTTTCCACCAGCGTGGCCCGCCCGGACCGCCATCAGTTTGCAGCGTCTGCAGCACCGCAATGGCGTTCGAGCCGCGCCCGTAGCGCACCGGTTCAATATGGGTATGCGGCTCCGGGAAGAACGACGAGGTAATCGCCACACCTTCCGAGAAATCCCGCTTCGGATCGACCTTTGAGCGCATGGCGCCCAAAATTGCCTCTGAGTTGGTTCGGGTCAGGTAGCCCAGCCGTGGCGACATGCGCTCCAGGTGACCGTCATTAAGCTCCCTATGCAGCAGGCTCTGCGTACCCCACGACCCTGCGGCAACAATGACCTGCCCGGCGGTGAAGGTCCGTTTCGACTTGCCGAACCACCGGCCGGTGCGTTCTGTAATGACCTGCCAACTGCCGTCAGCTTGCGGCCGCAATCCGGTCACCGTGGTGCGTTCCAGGATTTGTGCCCCGCCTTTTTCCGCAAGGTACAGGTAGTTCTTCAGCAAGGTATTTTTTGCGTTGTGACGACACCCAGTCATGCATTCGCCGCATTCAATACATGCTGTCCGGTCCGGGCCTGCCCCGCCAAAGTATGGGTCGGCAACGGTATCGCCGGGGGCGCCCTCACCACCGGTTTTCGCGCCGAAGAACACACCAACTGGGGTGGGGCCAAAGGTGTCGGCCACGCCCATGTCCTCGGCGACGGACTTCATGACGACATCGGAAGGGGTCATCGTGGGGTTGGTGACGACGCCAAGCATGCGTTTTGCCTGGTCATAGTAGGGCGCCAACTCAGATTCCCAATCGGTGATATCTGCCCACTGCTTATCCTGGAAGAATGGGGACGGCGGCTGATACAGGGTGTTCGCGTAGTTAAGGGAACCGCCACCGACACCGGCGCCTGCCAAAATCATGACATCACGCAGCAGATGGATGCGCTGGATTCCGAATAGGCCGAGTTTCGGGGCCCACACGTACTTGTGCAGCCGCCAGCTGGTTTTCGCGAACTGTTCATCGGTGAATCGGCGCCCAGCTTCCAGAACACCGACGCGGTAGCCCTTCTCCGTTAGCCGGAGCGCGGCGACGGAACCGCCGAAACCAGAACCGATGACAAGAACGTCGTAATCATATGACAAGGCAGGCCTCCCGAAATGTGTGAAAGGCCTGCCGAGGGAACTGTTATGAGGTCAGACCTAACCGGTAATGCTCAAATTTACCTTCTGGAAAGACTTCACATTGGTGAAACCGCATTTTGCCATCGCACGCTTGAGACCACCGATGAGGTTTGCGGTACCAAACGCAGCCGACGACGGGCCATGCAGAATCTCTTCCAGCGACTGGACCTCTGCACCTTCAGCGTGCTCCTCCACCAGGGAGACAAACCCACGCGGGTACTTTGGGTGCGCAGCCGACGATGGCCAGAACCAGCCTTGACCAGGAGCTTCCTTCGCAGCAGCCAGCGGAGCTCCAAGGGCCACCGCGTCGGCGCCACATGCCAAAGCGCGGGCAATATCGCCAGCAGTGTCGATTTCACCATCCGCGATGACATGGACATAGCGGCCACCGGTCTCATCCAGGTGCTCACGGCGGGCAGCAACCACATCAGCAATCGCGGTAGCCATACCGACCTCAATGCCGTAGGTTTCCTGCATTGCGGTGGAACCAGAACCCACGATGACGCCCACGGCGCCGGCCCGCATCAAGTGCAGTGCAGTGTGGTAATCCAACACGCCGCCGACAATGACAGGCACATCCACGCTGCGGATAAACGCGCCCATATCCAGCGGCTCACCGGAAGGCTGAACGTAGTCAGCCGACACCAACGTGCCCTGGATAATGAGCAGCTCCACGCCGGCCTTCACCAAAATTGGGGTCAGCTCGGCTGCCCGCTGCGGGGAGACCCGCACTGCAGTGGTGGCGCCGGATTCGCGGATCTGGCTGACGCGTTCGGCCAGCAGCTCCGGCACAATTGGTGCCTTATGCAGTTCCTGCAACACCGCATTGGCGTGGGAAGAAGGGTAATTCAGCACATCATCTTCAGCGGCGGCGACCACACGGGCCAAGGCCTCCTCTGGGTCAGCGTGCCGTGCCCACAGGCCTTCGCCGTTGAGGACGGCTAGGCCGCCCTGCTTGGAGAATTCGATAGCCATATCCGGCGACACAATTGCGTCGGTCGGGTGGGTCAGAACTGGTGCATCAAATGAATAGGCGTCGATCTTCCACGTAAGGTCGACGTCCCGGGAGCTTCGGGCTCGGCGGGCAGGCACAATTCCGATGCTGGACAGCGGCCAGGTGCGGCGAGCCGACCGGCCGGTTCCGAACTCAATCATTTCACGCATGCAGATTCCTCTTCTTAACGCTAGGTCTAACGCTGATTCTTAACGCTGGTAGTAGTTCGGTGCTTCCACCGTCATGGTGATGTCATGTGGGTGGGATTCGCGCAGACCAGCGCCGGTGATCTGCACAAACTGGGCGTTGTGCATATCTTCCACGGTGTGCGAACCGGTGTAGCCCATCGCAGCACGCAAGCCGCCGACCATCTGGTGAATAACCGCATCCAGTGGGCCACGGAATGGAATCCGGCCCTCAATGCCTTCCGGAACCAGCTTCTCTTCAGACTTCACATCCGCCTGGAAGTAACGGTCCTTCGAGTAGGAGCGCTTCTCGCCGGTCAGGCCGCGGCCCTGCATCGCGCCGAGGGAACCCATGCCGCGGTACATCTTGTACTGCTTACCGTTGATTATGGTGATTTCACCTGGGGACTCCGCGGTACCAGCCAGCATGGAGCCGAGCATCACGGTGGATGCACCAGCGGCCAGTGCCTTGGCGATATCGCCGGAGTACTGCATGCCACCGTCCGCGATAATCGGCACGCCAGCCTTACGCGCTGGAACAGCAGCTTCCATAATTGCGGTGATCTGCGGTGCACCCACACCAGCGACCACACGGGTGGTGCAGATGGAGCCTGGGCCAATACCAACCTTGATGCCGTCCGCACCAGCGTCAATCATTGCCTGAGCTGCAGCGCGGGTGGCGAGGTTACCGCCGATGACGTCAATACGGTCACCAAACTCCTTCTTCACCCGAGAAACCATCTCCAGCACCGCGTTGTTGTGCGCGTGCGCAGTGTCAACGACCAAGACGTCAACCCCTGCGTCAACAAGCGAACCTGCCCGGTCCCACGAATCCGGGCCGGTACCAATGCCGGCACCAACCAACAGGCGGCCGTTGGAATCCTTCGCCGAATCTGGGAACTGGTTCTGCTTCGCGAAGTCCTTCACAGTGATGAGGCCAGTGAGGCGGCCCTCACCATCGATGATTGGCAGCTTTTCAATCTTGTGGGTGCGCAGCAGGTTCAGCGCAGTGTCCGCAGTGACACCCTGCTGGGCGGTGTGCAGCGGCATTGGGGTCATGACTTCGGAAACAGGACGGTTCATGTCCGATTCGAAGCGCATGTCACGGTTAGTGCAAATACCGATCAACTTGCCGTCTTCATCGACCACTGGCAGGCCGGAGATGCGGTACTTGGCGCATTTTGCGTCGACTTCACCGATGGTGTCGGTTGGCGAGCAGGTCACTGGGTCGGTGACCATACCTGCCTCGGAACGCTTCACAATTTCCACGTTGGATGCCTGGTCCTCCACCGACAGGTTGCGGTGCAGAATACCCATGCCGCCCTGACGAGCCATGGCAATGGCCATCTGGGCTTCGGTGACGGTGTCCATTGCTGCGGACAGCACCGGAATATTCAGGCGAATATTGCGGGTGACCTGCGTGGAGGTGTCGACGCCGGAAGGGATGACATCCGACGCGGCTGGCAACAGCAACACATCGTCAAAAGTAAGACCGATTAGCGGGACCTTATTTGGGTCGTCACCGCCGACGCTGATTCCAGCTGGGTTTGTCATAGTAAGTGCGCTCCTACTGGCTCTAGGGGGTTTGCTTCATGGTACCCCCAAAGCGCAAACTGCCAGAAACCGACTCGACAGAGGCAATCGGCTACGGTGGTTGCTGTGAGTGCCAACCATTTTGACGACCGAATGCCACCCGACCCGTTCAACGGCAAATACGACGCTGTGCCGGGGTCGGAAGACAATTTCGGTGTCGAATTCGACTTCGACGAGATGCAGCCTGTGGCGTTAACTGCCCAGGAACGCGCCGAGATTGAACATGACCTAGCTGTGCTGCGGGAAGCGCGCGCCACGCTAGGCGCCCAAGGTGAACGCGGCGTGGTTGTGCATTGCGACGATTGCAATGCGCCCCACTTCTTCGATTGGGACTTGCTCGAAGAGCACATGATGGGGCTATTGGCTGGGCGGCCGATGCCGCCACATGAACCAATCTTTGAGCCCGAAGAAGAGCGCTACGTCTCCTGGGACTACTGCGTCGGGTTTGTGCATGGCCGACGCAGCCGTCGCTGGTTCGGGCGTTAACTAACGAGTAGTGCTGTGTAGCTGCGACGATGGCCGACTGTTGGTGTAGTTCTCGTCTGCACCGTCTTCTTCAGGGGTAGCAGGCGCAGAGTAGGTCGGCTTCGACGTCGTTGTGGTCGGTGCTGGCCGCGGCTCAGCTGGCTCCGGCCGTGGCTCCAACCGCAGGTCTGGCTGACGCGTGGTCGGTGCCTCGGAAGTAGGACGGCGCTGCGTTGTGGTTTCCGTTTCGGTAACCGTAGTGGTTTCCGTGACGGTCACAGTCGCCGTTTCCGACGAAGTCTCCGCAGGAGCGGCTTCCTTCTCTTTCGACTTCCTTGCAGTGGTACGTTCCGGCGAAGTGGCCGACGGTTCATTAATGAGGGACTCGGAGTCCTTCAACTGACCTTCCCACTCCGAACGCTGCTGCTTATTCAGCTTCTCCAGCAACGCATGCGCTTGCGCTAATAGTTCCTGCGCTGCGTCTGCGTCGCCATCCTTCGAAGCCTGCTCGGCTTGCTGCAGAGTGCTGGCCAATTCGACGACATCGCGGTCGGACTCATTAGAGCCGAAAATTGCTTGGTTAGCAGACCACAGCGCATCGCCCGGCTTGGCGGCGTGAATCACTGAGCCGGAGCCAAGGATGAGAGCGGAGGCGGCAGCCGCACCGAAGAACCCAGAAGCCCACGCTGGCATGCGGCGCTTGCGACGCGCAGCCAGTTCGTCATGGGAGCCAGAACCTGCGGTCGCAAAAATTGCGCTGACATCAGGTGCAGCTGGGATATCCTGACACACGTCGTTTCGCAGTTGTGCCAGCATTGTCGTTAGTTCATCGTTGCTGCCGCTACCCTGCGACAGCTGGGTCAATAGCTCATCAGTCCGCGCGAGTTCGTCATCGGACAAGTGGAAAACATTGTGGTCGTCTCCGATTTCACGGTTCATTTGGCTCACCTCCTGTAGTTCAGATCTGGTTCGGTTATCTGGTTGATTGTGGGCATTGTCACGGTGAAGGCTGCGCTGTCGAGATCATTGTTCAGCAAGAAGCTTTCGAAGTTTTTCTAGAGCTCGGTGCTGCGCCACCCGTACTGCACCGGCGTTGCTTCCCACAATTTCTGCGGTTTCATCTGCGGAAAGACCAACCAGCACACGTAAGATGACGATCTCGCGCGCCTTATCACTTAGTTCATCGAGCAGCTGCATCATTCTGTTACTACTGTCGATCTGCAAAGTTCGCTCTTCGGGAGTAACGCCCTGGTCGACTGACTCTGGAATCTCATCAACGGGATTCGTGCGGTCTCGGCCGCGAGCACGGTGGGCGTCAGCGACCTTGTGGGAAGCGATCCCGTAGACGAAAGCCATGAAGGGTTTGCCGCGGTTGACATAGCGGCTAATCGAGGTTGCGACAGCAAGGCTGACTTCTTGGGCGACGTCGTCCGCAGTCACGTGTTGCACTGAGCCAATTCGAGCGCGGCAGTACCGAACAACGAAAGGATGAATGAGCCCCACCAGCTGTTGTAGCGCCGCGCGGTCGCCCCGCTGTGCAGCTGGCACCAGCGGCGCTAGTTGCACCTCGATTTCATCCATATCCTCTAGGGTATCCTACGCCTTGCCTTCACATGAGCAACCCACAAGCGCACCTTTCCAAATGTTCACCAATCGTTAAGAATGGCACATCCATGCAGGTAGGCGGCCGCATTTAACCCAATAAAACTCTAAGGTAACTTGTTTGCAGCATACACTTTACCTTTCGTTCATAAACTAATCCCACACTTACTCCTTGTGAGCAAACGGAGCGACCGCTCTGAATGTCAAACACGTTGAGGAGAAACGCTAATGCCGCAACCACGCCAGCTTCCGGGTCCAAATGCCGATGTATGGGATTGGCAACTCGCAGGATCTTGCCGCGGAGCTGACTCGTCGGTCTTTTTCCACCCAGATGGCGAACGGGGCCGCGCACGCGCTCAGCGCGAAGCTCGTGCCAAGGCCATCTGCCGTGAATGCCCTGTTCTCACCCAGTGCCGCCGTCACGCGCTGTCTGTCGGCGAGCCGTACGGCATCTGGGGCGGCATGAGTGAATCCGAGCGCGACGCCATCTTGCGCCCACGCTCCCGCCGCCGCATCGTCGTTTAGCAACACCAAAGCCCATTGCCTCTGAACAGAAGCAATGGGCTTAACTTTTGGCCACGGTTAGCGGCTAGCCACTTTTAGTGATGGTGGTGGTGGCCGTGGTCAGCAGCAGGTGCTGGTGGTTCCGGCTTATCGACAACCGAAGCTTCGGTCGTCAGGACCATCCGTGCCACCGATGCAGCGTTCACCACTGCCGAGTGCGTCACCTTCACTGGGTCAATGACACCAGATTCCAGCAAGTTGCCGTACTCCAGGGTGGCAGCGTTGTAGCCAAAGCCGTTGTCCATCTCGGCGGTCTTCGCAACAACCACTGCGCCGTCAACGCCAGCGTTTTCTGCAATCCAGAAGCATGGGCGGGTCAGTGCGCGAGCCAGCGCACGCACACCGACAGCTTCGTCAGCAGCCAGGGTCGCAGCCAGTTCTTCCAGCTGAGTGGAGATCTGAACCAGCACGGAGCCACCGCCGGCAATGATGCCTTCCTGAGCTGCAGCGCGCGCTGCATTCACGGCATCTTCAACGCGCAGTTTGCGCTCGTTGAGTTCGGTTTCGGTGGCTGCACCAACGCGAACCACTGCAACACCGCCGGAGAGCTTCGCTAGGCGCTCTTCCATCTTTTCGCGGTCCCAGTTGGAGTCAGTTGCGTCGATTTCGCGGCGCAGCTGCTGGCGACGTGCCTCAATGTCCTCAGAGGTACCGGCACCATCAACGATGACGGTTTCATCCTTGGTCACGGTGATGCGACGTGCGCGGCCCAAGTCGGACATCTTGGTATCCTTCAGCGCCATGCCCGCATCCGCGGAAATCACGGTGCCGGCGGTCACGACAGCGAGGTCTTCCAGGAATTCCTTGCGACGGTCACCGAAGTAAGGGGCCTTGACTGCGCAGACCTTCAGGGTCTTCCGCATGGCGTTGATGACCAGCGCGGACAGCGCTTCGCCTTCGATGTCTTCAGCGATGATGAGGGTCTGCTTGCCAGATTCTGCGATCAGTTCCAGCACTGGCAGCAGGTCAGGCAGCGACGAGATCTTGTCGCGCACCAGAAGCACCAATGCGTCATCAAGCACTGCCTGCTGAGCGTCGGCGTCGGTGATGAAGTATGGCGACAGGTAGCCCTTATTAAAGGACACACCTTCGGTCACGGAGACTTCAGTTTCCAGGCCCTGGGATTCTTCCACAGAGACCACGCCGTCCTTGCCCACCTTGTCCATAGCTTCGGCGACCATCTGGCCAACTTCAGCGTCACGAGAGGACACGGTCGCCACAGCGGCGATTTCTTCGGAGGAAGAAACTTCGGTCGCAGCCGCCTTCAGCAGCTCGACAACCTTTTCCGCACCAACGGCAATGCCGCGGTTCAGGGCGATTGGGTTCGCACCTGCGGTGACGTTGCGCAGACCTTCGTGCACCAAGGCCTGTGCCAGCAGGGTTGCGGTGGTGGTGCCGTCACCAGCGATGTCGTTGGTCTTGGTCGCGACGGACTTGACCAGCTGAGCACCCACGTTTTCGAATGGGTCCTCTACGTCGATGTCGCGGGCGATGGTCACACCATCGTTGGTGACCAGTGGGCCACCGAATGCCTTGTCCAAGACCACGTTGCGGCCACGTGGACCGAGGGTGACCTTGACGGCGTCAGCGAGGGTGTCGACACCGCGCTGCAGCCCCTTGCGGGCCTCTTCGTTAAAAGCAATGAGCTTCGACATATGTCAAGCCCCGCTTACTTTTCGATGACGGCCAGGACGTCACGCTGGGAGAGGATCAGGTATTCCTCGCCCTGGTACTTGATTTCGGTGCCGCCGTACTTGGAGAAGATGACTACGTCGCCTTCCTTGACGTCCATTGGGATGCGGTCGCCATCTTCGTCGAAGCGGCCAGCGCCCACGGCGATGACGGTTGCTTCCTGTGGCTTTTCCTGTGCGGATTCTGGCAGAACAATGCCAGACGCGGTGGTGGTTTCAGCCTTGTTGATCTGAACCAGGATCTTGTCTTCAAGCGGCTTGATGTTGACGTTCGCCACGATAAACCTCCGAGAGCGATAGAGCAGATGTTTGATGTGCAGGCTGGTGTGTCCGGCACAGTCGTCGTCGCGGGTAACAACTGCGGGTCAAACAACCTTGGTTAGCACTCTACCCATTCGAGTGCCAGCGCTCAACGTCAGCTTTAGTTAAGCACCGGCCTCCCGGCTCAACGGCCGCGCCACTGCTACAGATTCGGCAGGTTACGAGCTGCGTTGCGCCACAGCTCCGCGTCAACTGGGTTGTCGTCCAGGTAGTTCTTCGCAGCCTGAATGCCGGATTCAATGTCCTGCTTGTCGTCTTCATCAATCGACTGGCCATTGACACCCAGGAAAATCACTGGGCCGTACTTCGCGGCGGTTGGGTTGGTCAGGAAGGAGGAGTCACCCAGCTTGCGCTCTTCGCGACCCAGGGTGGACACCGGGTTTGGTTCGACCTCTTCATCGCGGAATGCGCGGCTGAAAATCATCACCATTGGGTCCAGGTTTGGTCGGGAGAACACGACGTGGGCGCGTTCAATTTCTTCCACCTCTGCACCAATCAGGGCAGCTGCTTCAGCGTCGGTGTTGAATTCCACGATTTCAGTGGAAAAGTCAGGGCGAACCAAATATCCGGTGGTCATATTTTCGCAACTTTCTGTGTACAGAAACTAACCGTTAAGAATCAGCAACCAGTTTGCCACGCCAGCCCGTCTCTCGCTCAGTAAGCAACCGCTTATTCAGCTCAATGTCACTCACTGAGCGGGCATTCCACGGACATTCCCGGATTCGTGACCGTCCCCAAACTGGAGGCAGATCGCCCCGCCGCAAGCAAATGTGCTGCCAGCGCCGCGATCATCACACCATTGTCGGTGCACAACTTAAACGGCGGGATATGAAGCGCAATCCCCGCTGCTGCACAACGCTCCGCCGCCAACTCCCGCAGCCGCGAATTCGCCGCGACGCCACCACCGAGCAACAACGTGTCTGCACCTTCATCAACACAAGCCCGCACCGCCTTCACCGTCAGCACGTCACAGACGGCTTCCTGGAACGACGCACACAAGTCCCGAATGTCCACGCTGCGCCCATCCCGCTCCGCGTTTTCCACATACCGTGACACAGCAGTTTTCAGCCCAGAGAAGGAAAAGTCATAGCGCGAATCTTGCGGACGCATCATGCCTCGTGGAAACGCAATCGCCTTCGGGTTGCCTTCCCACGCCAGCCGGTCAATCACTGGCCCGCCCGGGTAGCCGAGCCCCAGCATCCGGGATACCTTGTCGTACGCCTCCCCCGCTGCGTCATCAAGCGTCGACCCCAACTCCTGCATAGGCTGACCAATCCCACGCACCCGCAACAACTGGGTATGCCCACCGGAAACCAGCAGTGCAACCGCGTTATTCATCGCATTGGCATCAGCGACCAACGCATCCACCGCGACATGCCCACCGAGGTGATTGACGCCATAAAACGGCACATCCCACGCCGCGGCATACGCCTTGGCCCCCGAAGCACCGACCAGCAGCGCACCGGCCAGGCCGGGACCTACCGCAGCCGCCACAACATCAGGCTTGGTGACGTTTGCCTCCACCAACGCAGCCCGAACTACCGGGACGAGTTGCTCCAGGTGCGCCCGTGATGCAATTTCTGGGACCACCCCACCAAACCGAGCATGCTCCTGCATGGACGATGCCACCACGTCGGCGCGCACCTGCAACGTCGGGGTCATGGTCGGATCCGCAGGATCAAAAGTGACATCAATAATACCGGCCGCAGTTTCATCGCAGGTGGACTCAATGCCCAGCACAGTCACAGTTTTCTGGCTCATCAGTTCTCTCCCACATTGCTTGTCGCGTGGCCAGCCGGAACCTCAGCGGCCGGGCGAATCATTGTCAGCGCGTCGGCTCCGGACGGTCGGTAATAGTTCCGCCGAATGCCAATCCGTTCAAAACCTAAGTCCTCGTAGAGCGCAATCGCTGGCACATTATCGGTGCGTACCTCCAAATGCACTGGCCCGCCAGCTGCATCAGCGACCGCCAGCAGCTGGTGCATCAGTTTCCGACCAAGGCCCTGCCGTTGCTGCCGCGGCGACACTCCCACCGTGTGCACCTCAAAACCAGGGTCATCAGCGGGCCCGAAGCGCCCCACTCCGGCGAATCCCGCAAGCTCCCCGTCGATGAGAATGCCGAAATACTGATTGAATCGACCCGCGAGTTCCTCCCGGAATGCCGCTGCCGACCACGGCCCATCGTCGGCGAAGAGCTCCGCTTCGATGCGGGCGCAAGCATCAGCGTAACTCGTATCTAGCTCAATGACCTGCATCTATGCCTCCGGCTGCTCCGGCTGCTCCGGCACCGCGGAACCAGGCAGGCCAGTGATGGCACGGGATGGCTCTACTGGTTTTGGCTCCTTGGCGTCTGGTCGACGCAAATACATCGGCACCAATGGTTCCGGTTCGGTACCAAACAGCGGCTGCGCCACCCGCACCAAATCCACCGGCAATGGGGACGGCGCTGCGTCCAGCGGCGGCACCGCGAACATGCCGCAGTGCTCAGGTGAGCCCGCCACTGCCTCCGGCTGCCACATCCGGGTCTCCAACTCTGCGGCCACATCGGCCGGCTTATTCACCGCTGGGCCAAAAATCCGCTGACCCGTTTCGTTGTACACCGCCCAATACACTTCTCGGCGCCGCGCGTCAGTGACCACCAGTCGGCTGCCCACTCCATAGCCAATCGCATCGAGGGAGCACACGCCGTAGCACGGGATGTGCAGCGCATCGGCGAAGGCTGCAGCAGTCACCATTCCGACGCGCAGCCCCGTGAACGGTCCCGGCCCACAGCCCACCACGACGGCATCAAGGTCGGCGGGGGTGGCCTCAGCTTCCGCCAAGCATTCAGTGATGCTTGGGGTGAGAACCTCATTATGCGCCCGGGAATCCTCCGTCAGCCGCTGCGGACCAGCATTAACTGCGTCCTCAGTGACGGTCACCAGACCGGCGGTGACAAAAGGGGTCGACGTGTCGACGGCAAGAACCAACATAGTTTTACTGTACGCAGAAGCCACCACCGTGACCTAGTTGCGGTTCTTGTTGCAGCGCTAGTTGCGGCGCCAGGCAACCCGCCGGGAATCATCTTGCGCGCTGCGGTCAATTTCCACCAACAAATAATTGTCGGACAGCTGCTCGACTAGCCCGGCGCCCCATTCGGCGACGACAACACAGTCCATCAGGTCGGTATCGAGGTCCAGCGCATCCAGCTGATCCAGCGCCGATGCGCCCGCCGATGCACCCGTCGTAGCCCCAGTTGCAGCCTCCGCACCAGAATCCGGGCCTTCTTCACCGAAGAGTCGGTAGGCGTCCACATGCACCAATGACGGCGCTGCGGCACCTGCATCAGCGCCAGCTTCTGGGTGGTGGACCCGCGCAATGGTAAACGTCGGCGACGTCACCCGCCCCTGCACCTGCATTCCCGCAGCGATACCCTGCGTCAGCGTCGTTTTTCCGGCACCAAGCGGTCCATCAAGCACCACCAAGTCGCCCGCCTGCAGCGCCGAGCCCAGCCATGCACCGAATTCACGCATATCGTCCGCGGTCGGCAGCACCACCTCACCGTGCGCAGGGAATTCCCGATTGGCGAAGCGATTCTTATGCCGTCGCTCCACCCGGCCGCGCAGCATCGTCAGCACTTCGTAGTGAATCGTATCGATAGCCTCCGCTACCTGCGTTGCGGTCCATTCACCATGCGAGCCGTCACCAATCAGCCAGGCGCGTTGCCCCGGCGTCACCGTAGAATCCGGCCCTAAATCGATGACGAATTGGTCCATGCACACTCGCCCCACCTGCGGATACCGCACGCCGTCAATAGCGACTTCAAAGCGTCCAGACAGCGCCCGCGGCATCCCGTCGGCATACCCAAACGGTACCACCGCCACCGTCGTATCCCGCGGCGCAGTCCAGGTGTGCGAGTAGGACACCGACTGCCCCGCTTTGAGCTTTTTGACGATCAGAATCTTCGCGGACAGCGACAAGACCGGCTGGAGACCAAAACTCTGGCCGGGCACCGGTTCCATACCGTAGAACGCAACGCCTGGGCGGACCATGTCAAAGTTCAGGTCAGGCCGCGTCAAGGTGGCTGGAGAGTTCGATAGATGACGGGTCAGTCCAGTCAGCCCCGCGGATTCTAGGTCGGCGATGGCAGCGCGGAACTCGTCCGCTTGTGCATCATTGGCGGGGTTTTCTACGTCATCTGCGCAGGCTAAGTGGGAGAACCCTCCGGTGACGTTTACCGCGCCAGACTGGTGTGCTGTGGCCAGTTCAGTAACGTACTCCTGCCAGTCTGGACCGGTAACCCGAACCCCCGAGCGGTTCAGACCAGTATCAACGACGGCGGTGACTTGCGGCGCAGCGCCAAGAATCGATGCGGCGCCGCTGTCGATAATTGCTTGCAGGTGCGCCCGAGAGGACACACCTAGCTGCACCCCAGCGGCTAATGCTGGCATGAAGTCTTCTTCCGGACTCCAAATCCAGCACAAAATGGGAGCGGAAATACCAGCGGCAATTAATTCCTGCGCCTCGGTAAGCGTCGCAACGCCCAATTCGTCTGCGCCGGAAGCCAACACGGTCTGGGCGACTTCCACCGCGCCGTGCCCATATGCATTCGCTTTGACGACCGCCATCAACTTGCCGCCGCCCGCAGCCGCTTTCAAAATGCGGGTGTTATGCGCCAGTGCGCTGTGATCAATTTCGGCGACAAGTAGGTCAGTCATGCGTTACATTGTGCCACCCTGTTTTCCGCAGATGGCGGTTGCGCGGCCAATAGCGTCCGCAATCTGCAACGCGGAAGCTGGGGCGTACCCATCCGGAGTACGAGCTGCCACTTCTGCAGCCCGCGCATGAATAGCGGCAGCAGTCGTGACCGCTGGCGCGCCATCTCGAGCCAGCCACGCGCCCAACAAACCAGACAGCACGTCGCCGCTGCCTGGGGTCGCGGCCCAGGAGGTGCCCGCATTAATGATGGTGATGTAACGGTTGATCTGAATGCCCTGCACCTCCGGGTGCGGATTGGCAATCACGGTGGCGCGGCCCTTCAACAGCACAATCGACTGCAATGCCACCGCCATCGCTGCAGCTCCGGCAACCGGACCGTCTGCTGGGTCGGGAATTTCGGTGAGCCCCATGCCTTTTGCTAGGCGGCGGAATTCGCCGGCGTGCGGTGTGAGCACCGAAATGCGGCCCTGCTGGCCACGGGAAATCAGCTGTTCGCGCAAGTCTTCGCGCTCCGACAGAATTGTCAATGCGTCCGCGTCAATGAGCAGTGGTTCTGGGCGGCCGAGCAGCCACTCCAGTTCGCGGACAGCTGCGGCGTCAGTGCCGCGCCCCGGGCCGACAACCCAGCCCTGCACTCGGCCAGCGTCCTCCACCGTCAGGTGGGCAACCACCTCTGGCAGTGCCCGCACCACGTCATGGCCGCTGGTGCCGATATACCGAACCATGGCGCTGGTGCCGCGCACCGCACCCGAAGTGCACAAAATTCCTGCGCCCAAATACTTATCGGAACCAGCACAAATACCGACAACCCCGCCGGAATACTTATCGTCCAAAGGTCGCGGCTCTAGCCACGTCACTGACGCTGCAATCGGATCCCATTCCAGCGACTTCGGCTGCGTTAGCAGAGTACGACCATCCACTTTCTTCGCCATTGACCAGTCATAGCCATTGTCAGCTGGCACAACCTGCAAACCACTGACACGCCACGCTTCAGAATCCAAACCAGAGTCGGTACCTTGATCGTCAAAAAGCGCTCGGAACAGTTGGGTGGACAACAACCCGGAATCGGCATCCAAAGCGCTACCGCGGCGGGCATCGTCGCCCAAACCGATCTCGGCAACCACTACTTCACCGCAAGACGCCGACAGCAAATGGGCACGGCGCAAACCGCCGAAGGTGACGGTGACGGTGGCATCAACGTGGCCCGGCAGGCGGATCAAGCTGCGGTCCGGCAACAGTTCATCGTCGTATTCCTTCTGCGGGGAATAGCCGCGCGACTCAACGCCGGTGTCTGGGTCGACACCGGAAGGCACATCAATCGACAGAATTGGGATGCCTGACAGTAGCGTCTCCCGGACCAACCAAGCGGCGTCCTCGCGCAGCGCACCCTTGCTACCCAAGCCCACAATGCCGTCAATAACCAGGCGGTAGTACCAGGAAATGCGGAAGAGCAGCTCCGGCACATCAGCGGTGAGGATGCGGCCGCCAGCTTCAATGAATGCGTCCAGCGCCAGCTCGTGGACCTGCCCGGACAGCAGCACCGCGTCGACAGCCATCCCTGCGTCGCACAGCTCCGCGCCGGCGTAAAGGGCGTCGCCACCATTGCCACCGTTGCCGACCAACAGCAACACGCGGGTACGTTCTGGTTCGGCGGCTGGCTTCTGCAGCATCACTTTCGCTGCTTCTGCTACCGCATGGGCAGCCTCCTGCATCAATGCATCTTCGTAGGCTTCCGCATCCAGCAATGCCTGCTCTGCCTTGCGCACTTGGTCAGCTGTAAAAAGGAACATGCCACCAGGCTAATCAAAAGCGTGGTGGCATGTCGGAGGCGATAAACCCGCCCAGCGGTCAAAGCAGTGGTGAACTACTCCACCGTCACGGACTTAGCCAAGTTACGTGGCTTATCAATGTCATCATTGCCGCACTCGCGCGCAATATCCGCCGCCAGGAACTGCAGCGGCACCGTCGACAGCAACGGCTGCAGCAGCGTTGGGGCTTCCGGAATCTCAATCAGGTAGTTGGCGAATGGCTTCACCGTTTCATCGCCCTTTTCCGCAATGACAATGGTCTTCGCGCCGCGGGCCCGAATCTCCTGAATATTCGAGACAATCTTAGAGTGCAGCACCGCACGACCACGCGGCGATGGCACCACCACCACAACTGGCAGGTCATCTTCAATCAGCGCAATTGGGCCGTGCTTCAGCTCACCTGCTGGGAAACCTTCAGCGTGAATGTACGCCAGTTCCTTCAGCTTCAGGGCACCTTCCATCGCCACTGGGAAACCCACGTGGCGACCCAGGAAGAGCATGGTGCTAATCGCGCCGAGTTC
The DNA here is from genome assembly GCF_000372445.1 of Corynebacterium ulceribovis DSM 45146. Lineage (GTDB taxonomy): Bacteria > Actinomycetota > Actinomycetes > Mycobacteriales > Mycobacteriaceae > Corynebacterium > Corynebacterium ulceribovis. The sequence goes on along the minus strand of NZ_AQUY01000001.1, from coordinate 272,068 downwards.
CTCAGAAATCTTCTTCACCTGGTCGCGGGTCTTCAGCACCTCGGCAACCTTCGCTGGCATTTCTTCCAGCGCCTCGTATTCACGAGTGACTTCATCTGGGTACTTGGTGCCGCGGGCCTGCGCCAGCGCCAAGCCCACCAGGTAGTTCGCAATAATCTGCGCCAGGAAGGACTTGGTTGCAGCCACACCGATTTCCGGACCAGCGTGGGTGTACAGCACTGCGTCAGCTTCGCGTGGAATCTGAGCACCGTTGGTGTTACACACGGCCAGAACTCGCGCGCCTTGGCTCTTGGCGTGGCGCACTGCCTCTAGGGTGTCCGCGGTTTCACCGGACTGGGAAATCGCCACCACCAGCGTCTGGCGGTCGAGAACTGGGTCGCGGTAGCGGAATTCGGAGGCCACCTCAATTTCCACTGGGATTCGCACCCAGTGCTCAATGGCGTACTTGGCCAGCAGACCAGAGTGGTAGGCGGTGCCGCAGGCAACCACGAACACTTTCTCCACGTCGCGCAGGTCGCTGTCAGACAGGCGCTGCTCGTCAAGGACGATGCGACCGTCTTCCATGTGACCAGCCAGAGTCGAGGTGATGGCTTCTGGCTGCTCGAAAATCTCCTTCATCATGAAGGAGTCGAAGCCGCCCTTTTCTGCAGCAGCGAGGTCCCAGTCGATGGTAAATGGGCGGCCTTCTGCTTCGCTGCCGTCGAAGTTCAGCACTCGGTAGTCATCGGCAGTGATGACCACAACGTTGTCTTGGCCCAATTCCACAGCATCGCGGGTGTGCGCGATGAACGCGGCAACGTCGGAACCAAGGAACATTTCGCCTTCGCCGACACCAACAATCAGTGGCGTGGAGCGGCGTGCTGCCACAACTTTCTCTGGGTGTTCCGCGCAGGCGAACAGCAGCGTGAAAGCACCTTCCAGGCGGTTCAGCACCTTCAGGCAGGACGCTTCGAAGTCATCTGCGGTGTCGCCTTCGCGGTAGGCCAGTGCCACCAAGTGGGCGGCAACTTCAGTGTCGGTTTCCGACTGCAGTTCAATGCCAGCTGCTTCGAGTTCTTCACGCAGTGGGGCAAAGTTTTCAATGATGCCGTTGTGCACCACAGCGAACTTGCCGTCGAAGGACGCATGCGGGTGGGCATTGACATCATTTGGGCGACCGTGGGTAGCCCAGCGGGTGTGCCCAATGCTGGTCGTTCCTACCATCTGGTCGCGGCCGCGTGCTTCGAGCGCTGCTTCCAGGTTGGCTAGTTTGCCGGCTTTCTTTTCAACGGCAATGCTGCCGTGTTCATTAACTACGGCAATGCCCGATGAGTCGTAGCCGCGATACTCCATGCGTCGGAGCGCATCGAGTCCGATTTCGAGCGCTGGCTTATGACCGACGTAACCTACGATTCCACACATAGGGGAAACAATAGCGGTCATTGATTCGTGAAACACACTGAGGCGGTCTCGACTAAGGTCGGGGGTGTGGCTCCAAAAATGAAATCGCAATTTCCAACACTGGCCAAGCGCGGCCCGCACCACGTTCTTACTGGCGATCTTGCTTTCGCTGGGCTACCGGGTCGGGTGTACGCCCCAGAAGAAGGTTCGGGACTGCCGGCCATTGCTTTTGGCCATGACTGGCGCACCCCTGTTGCGCAGTACCATGCGACTTTGCGCCACCTCGCTTCGTGGGGATTCGTGGTTGCAGCCCCAGATACGGAGCTCGGTGCGATGCCGAACCACCGCGGGTTTGCCAATGACTTGGAGTCGACGCTGCAGATCCTGGCAGGTGTGAAACTCGGCACCGGAAACATCACCGTGAATCCGAAGAAATTGCTGCTTGCTGGCCACGGCATGGGCGCAGGTTGCGCAGTGCTTGCTGCCGCCGGCCGCGACCACATCCGCGGCGTTGCTGCCCTCTACCCTGCTGTAACCTCACCGTCGTCCTATGACGCCGCCAAAAACGTTGAAGTGCCGGGGTTGGTGGTTGCGGCAGGCGAAGACGAAATCTTCGACCGTGGTAACCCGCCACGCTTAGCGACGAATTGGGCCGGCGATGTCGTGTACCGCAAAGTCAAAGATGCCGGGCAGCATGACTTCTCGGAATCACCGATGTGGCGCAGGCTGCTTGGCTTCTCCTCCAGCAATGTGAAAACGCAGGAGCAAACTCGGGCACTGCTAGCTGGTTGGGCGAAGTCTGTTACTGGCGATAAAGACTATGCAGACTTCGCTGAATGGGATGCCAAGGCCAAGGGCGTGGAGAGCCTGTCCTTGGAAGAAGTTCGTGAGCTTTTGCCGGAGAACAAGAAGACCGGTTTCGGTGCCTTTCCGGGTTAATCGGACGCTCGAGGCTGGCCCAATTCGTCAAAAAGCTCAGGTACGCCACCAAACGTAAAAGGCTCCGACCGTATGGTCAGAGCCTTCGAACCTGCTATGCCTATTTAATAGGAGCCTTTTGCTGAGCTTTAGACGTCCAAGGAGTCGGCATTGGCGTCGGTGACGCCTTCTTCGATGTCTGCGTAGCCGTCGTAGTCGGTGTCCTGCATGTGGGTGTCCAGGTAGCCGTCGCCATCGGTGTCGAGGAATACTTCATCGACCTGGCCGTCGTTGTTGTTGTCGATGCCGACGTAGTTGGCCTTGCCGTCGCCGTCGGTATCGTATGCCACCTGGTCAACGTTGCCGTCGTAGTTGGAGTCGACCAACTCCAGGTCGATGTTGCCGTCATTGTTGGTGTCTGCGGAGACCAAGTCGACCTTGCCGTCGTTGTTGGTGTCGAACACTGCGGTGTCCAGGTCGCCGTCGCCATCGGTGTCGAAAGCGTAGCCTTCCTGGCCGTCCTCACCGGTGACCGGCTGGCCCTGGGACTCGTCCAAGACGCTCAGGTCAATCTCGCCTGCTGGAGTGGCTGAGGTGCCGCCGCCTGGCTGGGTTTCAGCAACCTTCGCGCCGTCTTCTTCTGGGGCTTCAGCCTTAGGTGCGTCGGCCTTAGGCGCTTCTGCCTTCGGAGCGTTGACATCGTCCACGCTGCCTGCAGAGTTAGTGGTGGTGGAGGAGTCAATCACGCCATCGCCGTCGTGGTCATAGTGGGTGGTGTCCATCTTGCCGTCGCCGTCGGTGTCCACCTTGACCCAGTCGGTCTTACCGTCGTGGTCGTGGTCGGTGTATTCGGTGTCGACGACACCGTCGTTGTTGGTGTCGACCGAAGTCTTTTCTACCTTGCCGTCGTGGTCATAGTCGGAGTAGGTGGTTTCCGCGTAGTTGTCGCCGTCGGTGTCTACGTTGGCGGAGTCAATCTTGCCGTCGCGGTTGGTGTCGCGGTAGGTGGAGTCCATGACGCCATCTGCGTTGTTGTCGACGTGAATGGTGTCGACCTTGCCGTCATTGTTGCTGTCGATGTGGGTTTCGTTCGCGATGCCGTCACCGTCGGTGTCGACGTGAATGGTGTCGACCTTGCCGTCGCCGTCGGAGTCGCCGCCGCCGACAATCACGCCGGTGTTTGGAGCGGTGGTTGCGCCGGTGGTGGATTCGGAAGCTGGAGCGGTGGTTTCTGGGGTGGTGGATTCTGGGGTCTGGTTTTCGGAGGACATAGTGAGGTTCCTTTCAATGTTTCCGCTCGGCGTGGTGTTTGCTAACCGGTTCCTTGTTGCTTTCAGTGATGGGATGCGCTTTTGGGTCCAAATGTTCCCGTGGTATTCAAGAAACTATCGCGATTAGCCCAACCTTGCAGGTCAAGCGGCTAAAACTTTTCTGCAAATAGCTCGATAAACCCCGGATATCCAGCTTGTTCATGACAAAAAATCTCATTCAGGGTTAGCATCACCGTTAACATCGCATTTGTTCGTTCTCCGCTCTGCCCCTGCCCCGCCCCCTTCGAGTTCTAGGAAGGCCTCACAATCGTGGCTTCAGCCCCTCCAACAAAGCGCACCGCCGCTCAAACACTGGAACGTGCCACCACGATTCTTGATAAGTACGGCTTGCCGAACCATGCAGAACGCGCTCGGCGAACCTTCCGCGATACCTCAACCATGCGTACCGTCGTCATTCTCGGCGAGGTTAAACGTGGTAAGAGTTCGCTGGTCAACGCCCTTGTCGGCACGCGGAGTCTGCTGCCCGTCGACGTTGACATCTGCACCTCCGTCCCAATCCACATCAGTGCAGCCACGCAGAAGAACCAGCTTGGCACCATCGACCTGAACTACTCGGGTTTGCTGCGCCAAGTTCCGCATGCCGAGCTCGCAGATTGGGGCACTCTGTCCGGCCGGTACGTCACAGACCCAAGGATTGACGAGCTTCCTTCGACCATCCAGGTATACGCGCCGGATAATCCACTACGTCGGCTGGTTCTCGTCGATACGCCCGGAGCTGGTGGACTGGACGCCGACGCGGTGAAGACTGCCTTGACCGCCGCCCAGGGTGCTGGTGTTTTGCTGATGGTGTGCGATGCCACGACGCCAATCACTGCGCCGGAGATGGACATTCTCAAGCAGGCGCTGGAAGTTGTGGGATCCGTGGTCGTGGCCGTGACGAAAACGGATAAGAACCTGCGCCGGTGGCGACGGATTGTCGAAGATGACCGCCGCCTGCTGAAAAAGCACACCGGGCGTGACATTCCGGTGATTGGGGTGTCGTCGCTGCGTGCCGTCGATGCTGCCGAAATGATTGACGAAGAGCGCCGCGCCCGAGTGGAACAGTCCTCCGGCATTGCCGAGTTGCGGGAACACCTGATTGCGCAAATCAGCCGCGCCGACCTGCTCGCCCAGTCTGCAGGATTGGCGTTGGCGAAATCTGGGCTGTCGCAAGTGCAGGACAAAATTGCGATGGAACTGGCCACCATCGAAAAGCCAGTTGAGGTGCTGGAAGAACTGGAAGCGCAGCGCCAAGAACTCAAGGACCTGCGCGAACACGGCCAAGAATGGGAGCAGTACCTGCAGCGCAATATCGCCCAGGCGCGGCACTCCATTCTGGCGGAGATGGACGACGAGCTTGAGCGCCTCCGCGAGTACTGGACAAACTTGTTTAACCATCAGGGAATGAAGGTGCTGCGGTCAAAGCCGCAGGTGTTCACCTCGCAGATTGAGGCAGCGCTGGGCGACACGATGCAGCGGTCGGTCAGCCACGTGGTGCGTTCCCTGCAGCGTGAAGTCGACCGGCTGTTCGGCGACCAAATGGTGTGGCAAGACATTGCACAATTCGCCTTCCAAACATTGGCCCCACCGGAGCTGACCAGCAAAGAGGTGCGTTCTAAGAAGGAAAACTTGGTTGACCCTTCCCTGGTGACAATGGGTCTGGCCGGTGGTGGCATGCTCGCCGGTGTGATGGGTGTAGCGGCTGCTGCGGTGATGCCGGTGGCGATTATTGGTGGCGCGTGGATGGGCATCAATATGGCCTACCGCGCTATGCGCAACGGTAAGCAGTACTTGGTGCAGTGGCTGCGCGAAACGATTTCGCAGGCCCGCATGAACGTCAACCGCACTATCGACGCGCTGATTAACACCATCCGCCCGGAGATTATTGTCCGCTACCGCGCTCATATCCGCAGTCAGTCTGACCTAGTCAAGGAGCAGATTGATGCGGCTACCCGCTCTGCGCGACAGGATGAAGCGCAGCGGCAAAAGACGGTGGAGCGCCTGTCGAAGAACCAGGCCGTGATTAATGGCACGGTCAATGAGATTTTGGCGCATGTCAATCGGATTGATGCTGCCGCCCGCTTGCCGTTGCCGCAGCCTGGGCAGCAGCCGGCGGTCAGTGCGGCGGGCGCGACCAGTGCCGCCGCGAGTGCTGGTGTGGCCGCGAGCGCTGGTGTCGGTGCTAGGAAGGATAGCTAGTGAACCCGGGGACGAATCCGCAGGTCGATCCGATTACCGCGACGATTGATGAGGCGTTGCGCGCGTTGGCGAGCCATGGCGGTGATTTGTTGGATGAAGCGAACCGGTTGGGCACCATTTTGTGGTCACCACCGCGGGTGGTTATCGCAGGTCGGTTGAAGGCCGGCAAGTCCACGTTGGTCAATGCCCTTGTTGGGCAGCGGATTGCGGCGACGGCGGCTGGCGAGTGCACCAATGCAGTTTCCGTTTTCCACAATGGGCAGCCGGCCCGCGCCGAAGTCGTGGGGCTGGATGGTCAGCGTCACCGGCAGCCGTTGGAGCATGGTGTGCTGATGGAGTTGGGTCGCCCCGTCAACGAGGTGGCATATGTGGACCGCTTCCTGCCGTCCGCTGCGATTCAGAACATTACGTTGATTGATACCCCCGGCATTGCGACGTTGACCGTGGAGAATCAGCAGGCCACTCAACGTGCGCTTATTGACGGATACGATCAGACCCGCAATGCTTCCGTCGACGCGGACGCCGCGATTTTCCTATTCGATTCCTCCCCTCGCACCGATGAGCGGGACTTTATTGCGCAGCTCGGTTTCACGCCGCTCAACACCATCGGGGTGCTTGCTCGCGCCGATGGTTTTGGTGAAGGCGCGCTCGGTGCCCGTGATCCGCTGGAGCATGCTCAGGCCTATAGCCGAGTGTTGGAGGGGCGAATTGCGAGCCTGACGAAGCATGTCTTTCCACTGTCTGGCCTTTTGGCGGAATCTGCGCGCACCGGTCAAGTGACAGAGCACTTGGCTCGGCTAGTCAGTGGTTTATCGTCGCTGCCGCGCGAAGATTTGATTGAAGAGCTAGAGAACGATACGCCGCGGCATATGACGGTGGAGGCGCGTGACTTAGCGCTCGATCTGCTTGGCGAATACGGTGTTTTGCATGGCGCCGGGGTGGCTGCGCAAGGCGCGGTGGCACTTAATGATTGGTTGCAGCGCTGCTCGGGGATTCAGCATTTGGAGAACGCCATTTATGGCCAGTTGCTGCGGTTTGCGACGTACCAACGTGCGAACCGGATGCTCCGCGAGCTGGATACTTTGGCGTATAACCATCCGTCCTTCAACCAGATCCGGCATATTCGCGATACGTTGGCGGCTCAACCAGCAATGGCGCAGGTGTTGTTGTTCAACTCGTATCGTGGCGTGCTGCAAAACTCGTCGAAGTCGCGGTTGATTCCGGTGTTGGAGTCCATGCTGATGGGATCAACGCCACAGGAGTGGTTGGGGCTGGCTCCGGATGCCACGATTACGACCACGCTGGAGCGCGGGAAGTATTTGCTTGGGGAGCTGCAGCAGCTGGGTTTGGTGAATTTGTCGGCTGCCGAGGATGACGCCCGAATGCACCTTATTTTCACTATCCAGACGATTATGCGCAGCTTGCAGCACTGACGCTACGCTCACCCCGGTTTCCTGATTTTTGTTTACTCACCCGAACTATCTCGGCCTGAAGCGTTACTATTGCGCGGAACTGTTTTAAAAAGCCACGGCCGGTTCCGTCGAAAAGCCTGCCACCGCGTGAATGAGAAAGGGCTACTGTGAGTAACTCTTGGCGTCTAGCCATTGATTTCGGTACGTCGAACTCGGCTGCCGCCCAGCAGATCGGTGGAAGGGAGCCACAAACCCTTCCGCTGACTCACCAGGGCAACCTGATGCCATCGGCAGTGTTCTTCACCGAGACTGAGGCATTCGCCGGCCACGCAGCAATTAACCACGCAAGCTCCCGCCCCGACGCCTACCTGGCTACGCCGAAGCGTGCGATCGACCATCCATCCATTCGTTTGGGTGGCAAGGATATTCCAACCGCAACGGTATTTGCGGCAGTGATCCGCCAGATCGTCGAAAAGGCGAAAGCTCAGCACAATGGCACCGAGCCGGATGCTGTGGTGGTTACCCACCCAGAGGCGTGGTCTTCTGCTGCGCTGAAAACGTTGATTGAGGCGGCCCGTCAGTCGGGAATTGCTATTGACAAATTGTCGCTGATTTCCGAACCACGTGCTGCGGCGTACCACTACTCCACCAAGAACAATCTGAAGGCCGGCGAGAAGGTCGCCGTTTTTGACTTCGGTGGTGGCACCTTGGACGTGGCTGTGTTGTCGCCATCCGGTGACGGCACCCTGCAGGTGGTGGCAGCGCGCGGCGATAATTCGCTGGGTGGGCGCAATATCGACTCCATTATTAAGCAATGGGTCATGGACCAGCTGGATGAGAACAACACCCCCTTCCACGACTTCTTGTTGTCGCCGGAAGCTGGCGCTGCGCTGCATGACCTGGATTTGGCGGTTCGCTCGGCCAAGGAAGTGCTCTCGGATGCACCGAGCGCTTCGATTTCTATTTCCGGTGGCGGCCATTCTGAAAGCTTGCTGCTGACACGCCAGGAATTTGAGCGTCTGATTTCCGCTGATATTTCCCGAGCAATGGATCTGACCCGCGCCACCCTGCTCGATGCTGGTCTGCGGCCGGACCAAACCACTTTGGTGTACCTCACCGGTGGTTCCGCACGCATTCCATACATCCAGGATCAGTTGGGCAACTTGGCGCATGTTGCGACTCTCGATGACCCAAAAACTGTGGTGTGCCGTGGCGCGTTAATGGGGCCAACCCGCCCAGCGTCCGCGATTTTGGACGGCAACTTGTCGCAGTATATCAATCCAGGTGACAAGCAGGCCGATTCCTTCCGCGGCGAAGGTGGCGCAGGTGCAGCCGGTTTTGTTGCCGGCGCCGCCGCTGGTGCCGGCATGGCAGGTGCCGCAGCCGGAGCCTACGGTCCCGGTATGGGTGGGGGCTTTGCGACGCAACCAAACACTGGAACAGCGCCAATGGCGGCCGCAGGTATGGGCAATCCCGCGCCACACACGCCGCCAGGTGGGTTTAACACCAACCCTGGCGCGAACCAGTACCCAAATAGCGACCAGCGTGCAGCTGCTTATTCAATGCCTGGCAACCATAACGCGCCACATGTGCCGAGTTCGCATTCGAACACGGGCGGCAATGGTGGCGGTTTGAGCACCGGTGCGAAGGCTGCACTAGCTGTTAGTGTGGTGGCAGCGCTGGCTGCCGGTGGTTTCGGTATTAGCAAGATGGTCGGCGGCGGGGACTCCGGCGAGCCGAGTACATCGGCGAGTTCTTCAGCAGAACCAGGCACTGATTCTGGTTCCTCAGAAAACTCTGCTGCCCCGCAGGATGGCGGTTCGGACAATGAGGCAGCCGCGGGTTCGTCCCCATTGCCGGATGAGGATCTGAAGTTGCCGCGCGGTGACAAACTGCCTGCTGACGTGGCAAAACTATTGCCTGCTGCGTTCGCGAACACGGTGGACTGCTTCAGCGAGGATGGGCGTAGCAAGTTCTTCCCGAAGGACTTCAAAGAAAAGTCAGTCGATGTGAAGTCCAGCTACCTCTGCAACATGGAAAACGAGAGCCTGAGCAACCACTTCAAGGTTCACAAGCCAATGCTGTACATCTACCACGATAAGAAAGTGGTGGAAGCTGCGCTGAAAGACTTGGACAAGAAGGACTCGTTGGACAAGCACACTTTCAATGAAATTCCGAGCACCAACAATGTGGTCGCTTGGAGCTACACCTACGAGTACACCAACAATAAAGTCAACGAAGTTGAGCTGTTTGTTGCCAATAAAGAAAAGGACATTCTGATTACCTTCTCGCGCGAGTTCTTGGACGACCAGGATGAAAACGCGAAGGCTTTCGCCGCGAATTCGGGGCTGACCACCAAGAACTGGGGTTAGCCAGCTACATCTAGCGGTTTATCCCGGCTGCACCGAGAAGCTCGACTAATTGTTTTCGAGCTCGGTTCAGCCGGGATTTGACCGTTTGCACAGGAATCTGCTGATGGGCAGCAATCTCTGCGTATGTGAGGCCACCATATTCACGAAGGACGATGGCTTCGCGGAAATCATCCGGTAGCTGTGCCAGAGCAGTCCGCACAATCGATACATCGGTGATTTGTTCGTCAATACGCGGCGCGGTAGACACTTCATCTGATGCGGCTTCCGAATCTGGTTCTTCGCGACGTTTGCGAATAATCATCAGCGCAGCATTAGAAGCAATCCGGTGCATCCAGGTGGAGAACCTCGCTTCAGCGCGGAATTTATGCAGGTTCTGCCAGATCGCAGTCAGCGCGTTTTGCATCGCGTCTTCTGCGTCTTGGTGGTGGCCAGTAGTTTGCAAACAGACAGCCCACAAGTGATTGCGATGCGCAGTCATCAAGGTGCCAAAAGCGCGGGTATCGCCGCCCTGGGCACGCGTAATGAGTTCGAGTTCGCGTTCACGGTCGAGTGTCTGAGTTGCCACGATGCCCCTTTACAGCCCGAAGTCCGAAGAATCGTCGAAGCCAAGGTCGACATCCGAATCATCGTCGAGGAAGTTGTCGAACTCGTCGTCTCCGAAATCGTCCGGCGCTGCCGAATCTTCCAGATCATCGTCGACATTGATTAGGTCGTCATCAGGGGCGACATCATCGGTATCAACTGGGTCGTCCAGCTCAAGGTCATCGTCAACAAGCTGAATTTCGTCTATGTCGTCATCAGACTCGGGGACGGCCTCCGGCACATCGAGCCCTTCCACTGGTGGGGTGTTCGGGTGGGTGGCTGTGGCGAGCATTGCCTCGAAGCTGGCGCCGTCGTATTCAATGGGTTCGATATCTGCGAGGCCCAGGTCAGAGTAATCTTCGGCACTCATTGGGTTCCCCTCTCGAACCAGGTCGTGTGAAGCATCGGACTGTGTTCCTTCCGTAGGTAAGCATCTCAACGGTTTGATGCGCCTTCGCCCGGAAATGTTCCCAGTGTATCGCGGCGCACCCGAAGCTGCTGGATTTGTCGCGGTCTCGTGGTGCGAGGGCGAATGTGGTTCGGCGCGGCCGGGGAGCGCGCGGCCGGGGTGCGGGCGGTGGAGGCTGCTGCCGACGAATGCGAAGGGGCACTTTGTCGCGCAGCCTGCTGGTGCTCCTGCGCCTGCTTCATTAACGTCGCGGCACGGTCAGCCAGCGAGTCCCGCTGCTGACGGCAATAGGCATCAAAGTGGCCAACAATTGCGTCATAGTTTGTGGTCACCAGGCACCAGCTTCCGGAGCAGTGACCCCAATTGGATGCTCAGAGGTCTTGCCTGTCGGAGGAATCGGGGTTGGGTCATTCTTCGGATTGGCAGGCTCCACCGGCTGGGGCGCAGGTTCTGGGGCCGGAGCAGGCGCTGGTGGTGCAGGCTTTGGTGGCGGCTCGGCGGCCACTGGATCCGGTTTCGGTGCAGGCTCTGGTGTCGGCTTCGGCGCTGGTTCAGGTGCCGGTTCAGGTGATGGTTCAGGTTTCGCATCGACCGGGCTACATTCCGGCTGCGCTGGACAATCCGGCAACTCAATCGGTGGAAGATTCGCCGACAAGAACTGCTCCACCAGCTTGGACACCTCAGTCGCGATATTCAGCCCTAGCTGCAACAGGCTGCCCGAAGGCGGGCATGACGATGCAGGTGCCGATGCCGGTGGGCACGGGTCAGGTGGGCATGGAGCCGAAGCGGCCGGCTGCGGCGGACAAGGTTCCGGCGTGTTGACGGGAGTAGTGGTACTTGCTGGGACACATTCTGCCGGCGGAGGTGTTGGGGCCGGTGTAGGAGTCGGTTGCGTCGGTGGGCATGGCTCCGGCCCAAGATTCAGTGAAGGACTCGTCGGAGTCTGAGGCGGCGTCTGTGGTGTTGGCGCGGGTGACGGTTTTGGAGGCGGCACCTCCCCCGCTGGTGTTGTTGGTGCTGGCACAGGACCAGGCTGCTGGCCACTGCCACCGCTGTTGCCTCCACCACTACTGCTCTCCACGCAAATCGGCGGTTGCTGGGGTGTTTCCTGACACTTCTCCGGTACCGGTTCAGACGGCACCTCGCATTCAGCTACCTTGTCTAGGTCCTCGCTAATGCCTTGAAAACACTCCTCGATGCCCTCATTCCGCCCCTTGATCACCGACAAAATACCGCTCATCAGCTCAGTGAGCAGGGTACAAATCGCCATCTGCAATGGTTTATTCGGAAACGGTGGCAGACCTGCCAGGACTCCTGCCTGCACGAGGCCTTCGCCAGTGGTTACCATCGTCGCAACTGTGCTTTGCGCAGTGCTACAAATCTTGTCAATCGAAGTGCCACATTCTTCTGCCGACTGGCTGGCGTCACCCGTGGCCGTACTCATGTCGTCAGTACATTTTGTCGCTTTGTTCAGCTTGGAGTGCATTGCCTGGGGCGCAGCGCCATCACTAGTAGAAGCCAATGCTTTGCAGCTGTGAGTTTCCTGCTTCGCCGTCGACTTCGTACTTTTCGAAATGCTCTTGAGGTCTTTGCTGAGGTCGTTGAGCGCCTGCGTGTCCGTTCCGTCAGTTGCGCTGGCTGATTGCGAAATCTGTCGGATATTGCTGTGCCAGGGCGTCGGTACGGAGCCAGCAAGCTTTGCGCACTGTGCTTCCAAGTGCGACACCTTTGTCATGTCGACCGGGGCAACCATTAGTACTGCCCACCAAAAACATCGGCGGTGTCGGTATCGGTGTCTGAAAAAGCACCAGCTTGCTCATGGACTCCCCAACCATGCAGCTGCACCGCAACCCCCAGTTCAATGCCGCGGGCTTGCAAGGAAGCTACCTTCGCCGCAATGAGGATTCCAGCATCAGTGAAACCGGCACCGGCGGCTGCCGACGGAAATTCTGGCAGCGCAGCATAAGCCATGCTGATGGCATCGCCTGCCACTTGGAAATCTTTCCCAACAGTTTGGCCAGTAGCAATATCGAACTCAATGTGCCCGCTATGGCCCATCGGCTGTGAGCTATTCATTTCTCCCCCTAGAACACGAAAGTTGCACGCCTTATTTGACGTGCAACATCGCTAAAAGGTTCCAGGCAGACTCCGAATAGTTCCTGCGTCGTGGTGGGGCTAAACCTGCGCGACGACGGCGGCCAATCGTCCGGCAACGCCACGTGCGGTTTCGGGATCCTTCGCCTCCACCATCACGCGGAACAATTCCTCAGTACCTGATGGGCGCAGCAGCACACGGCCGGTCGCACCCAATTCAGCTTCCGCCTTCGCAAGCGACTCCTGCACGGCAGGCGAATCCAGAATCAGTGCCTTATTCGGCACCGGCACGTTGATCAGCGTCTGCGGCAATACCGACATCACACCAGCAAGCTCGGCCAGGGACTTCTCGGTTTTCGCCATCTGCGCCATAATCATCAAACCGGTCAAAGTACCGTCCCCGGTGGTGCTGTAACGAGGCAGCACAATGTGGCCTGACTGTTCGCCGCCCAGGCTGTAGCCGCGGGCATTCAGCTCCGCGAGCACATACCGGTCACCCACCTGGGTGGTCACCAGTTTGATGCCGACGTCCTGCATAGCCAGCTTCAGCCCCAAGTTCGACATCACTGTCGCCACCAAAGTGTTGTGCCGTAGCGCACCATCTTCGTGCATGGCTACAGCGAGCAGCGCCATAATCTGGTCGCCATCAATAACATTGCCCATGGAATCCACTGCTAGGCAGCGGTCAGCATCACCGTCATGCGCAAGTCCCAAATCCGCGCCGTGTTGCAATACCGCCTTCTGCAAAACGTCAATATGCGTAGAACCACAGTTGTCATTGATGTTGAAGGAATCGGGCTCATTGTGAATCGCCACGACTTCGGCTCCGGCGGCGGCATAGGCCATCGGAGCGGCATCGGAAGCAGCACCATTTGCGGCGTCAACCACAACTTTGATGCCATCAAGTTTGGTCGGCACCGCCTGCGACAGGTGCATCAAGTAGCGTTCGAGTGCATCTGGTGCTTCTTCAACAATGCGGCCGACACCAGCGCCGGTAGGGCCAGTTTCATCGAGGGCCAGCATCATCCGCTCGATGGCGTCTTCAACAGTGTCATCGAGTTTGTGGCCACCAGCGGCGAAGAACTTAATGCCATTGTCCGGCATCGGGTTGTGGGAGGCGGAAATCATCACGCCAAGGTCCGCACCGTAGTCGTCGGTCAGGTACGCCACCGCTGGGGTTGGGATGGAGCCAACGCGCAGCACGTCGACGCCCTGCGATGCCAAGCCGGCCGAAATCGCGGCGGCGAGCATTTCTCCGGACACGCGTGGGTCGCGGCCGACGACGGCGCGTGGTCGGCGACCAGATGGGGTTGATTCGGATGTCAGCACACGGGCAGCTGCTGCCCCCAATCGCAAAGCTAGCGGTGCGGTCAGCACCTCATTTGCCTTGCCTCGCACGCCGTCTGTTCCGAATAGCCGAGCCATCTTTGCTCTCAACCCCTTTGCCGGTGGATATTAGAAATAGGGTACTCCCTCTACATAGCAAATGCCCCACCCAACCCGCGTGGGGTTGCTGTGGGGCATCGCACAAGCTGGAAAACCAGTGGTTTAACGCTTGGAGTACTGAGGTGCTCGACGGGCCTTGTGCAGACCAGCCTTCTTGCGCTCCACTGCACGAGCGTCACGGGTGAGGAAGCCAGCCTTCTTCAGTTCCGCACGGTCGTCAGGGTTGAACTCGTTCAGTGCACGAGCAATGGCCAGGCGCAGTGCGCCTGCCTGACCGGAAGCGCCGCCACCGTTCAGGTTTGCCTTGATGTCGAACTGACCTTCGCGCTCGATCAGAACCAGTGGGTCCTTGATCAGCTGCTGGTGCAGCTTGTTCGGGAAGTAGTCGTCCAAGGAACGGCCGTTGCAGGTGATTTCGCCGGAGCCCAGGGTCATCTTCACACGCACGATGGCGCGCTTACGACGGCCCACGGTCTGGATTGGGGAATCCATGCTCAGTGGTTCAGCGACAGCAACCTCTTCGGAAGCGTCCACAGCAGCTTCAGCAGCAGCAACTGCCTCGCCGATGGTGGAGGTTTCCACGGCAGCTTCAGCAGCAACCTGAGCTGCAATCAGCTCTGCGTCGACTGCTTCGACTTCGTTGTTCACGTTTTCGTTGTTGTTTTCAGCGTTGGTCACTGGGCCACCTGCTTGATCTCGTAGGTCTCAGGCTTCTGGGATGCGTATGGGTGCTCGGAACCCGCGAAGACACGCAGCTTCTTGATGGAAGAGCGAGAGAGCTTGTTGTGCGGCATCATGCCCTTGATGGCCTCTTCAACGACGCGTTCTGGGTGCTTGTCCAGGGACTCGCCCAGGGTCAGGGTGGTCAGACCACCTGGGAAACCGGAGTGACGGTAACGGAACTCGCGGTCACGCTTGTTGGAAGAGATTGCAACCTTGTCAGCATTGATGATGATGACGTTGTCGCCGCAGTCGGTGTTTGGTGCGAAGATTGGCTTACGCTTGCCACGGAGCAGGTCCGCAGCTACGACGGCCAGACGACCAAGCACAACATCGGTAGCGTCGATGACGTACCACTTGCGCTCGATGTCACCGTCTTTCGGGTGAAAAGTAGACAAAAGAACTCCTTGAGTTTGTCCATGAACTGCCAGCCAGAAACGCGCAGGTAGGTAGTCCGTTCCGGCGGCCGGTGGAGACCCGGTGGACTGCTGCAGCGACCACTATGGGCCGCGCACCTATGCACAGTTGATTAACACTACCGTCCCACCTGCTCAGATCCAAAAAACCACCGCTTGCCACGTGGGGCTCTCCCCTTCCCCAGGCGGCACTGCGATGGTTGGATGTGTCTCGTCCGTTAAGACCAGGACTGTGCGGCTTTGTTATTCAGGTCGCTCATTCGTTCACTGCCGTTGCGAACTGCAGTGGCAATTGTCGACAGCACAGAGTTCAGGTCTGCGGCTGCGGTGTCCCACTTTTGTTGTGCTTCGGTGTAGGCGGTGGCGGAGGAACCTTCCCAGGTGTCCACCATTGGCTTCAGGTCAGTCTTCAAATCGTCAAGAAGCCCATTGATTTTGGTGACGGTGCCGTCAATGTCGCTGGCCCCGGTTTCAATACCGGCGAATTCGTAGCGGATTTGGTCGCTCATGGTTCTCCTTCGGTGCGGTGTCGCAATAGTGCGTGCGTGTTGGTCGCGGTGGTTACAGGTTCAGGTTCGACGAAGCGTTGTTCAGCTCGGTGACGTTGTCATCTTCACCGGAGTCGAAGTCAGCCGAGTTCGCGCGGATAGTTTCCGAGATAGTGTTCAGCGCTTCGGACAGACGCTTGGCGGCGTCGTCCCAGTCGATCATCAGCTGGTCAAACTTGGTTTTCGCGGAGCCAACCCACAGGCCAGCCAGCCCGTCTACGGTGCCGCGCAGTGTCGTTAGTTCAGTTCCAATTTCGCCGTTGACCCCGTCGACGCGGCCAGCGGTCACATTCATCGTGCTGGTTTCGGTAGTAAAAATCTGTGCCACGATGTCCCCCCATTTTTCCTCGCTATGTCGCCGCAGTGTCCCTACGACGGAACGCAGCAGGTTTCTGCTTGGTTGCGCGTCCGATTAGATAGACGTACCCCAGTGCAGAAGGGTTCCCACTAATTCGACTATTCGGACTCTTCAGTCGTGGTGGCACTGGCAACGGCCTGCTCACAGACGCGCCGCAGCTCAGTAGTCAATCGACCGCGATACTGACACCCCACCGAAATCTGCTGGTCCCCCACTAGCCGGATATGCCACAGCACTTCAGAACGATCATCGGGCTGCTCCCGATAGGTAGCCACCATCACCGACTCAATCGTGACCTCCGGCCTCAGCTGCGACAACGTCACCTGACCGGACACCAACCGCTCTAACTCGCCCACCAAATCTTCGTGATCAATGCCTGGTGTGACGGGTTGCAGCACCCCCATCACCCGCATCGGCAAATCCTGTTCACTGACCACCACCAGTTTGTCGGAGGTGCGTTCATCGCGGCGCCACCCCGACGGGAAGCTCATCGTCAGTCCTGCCCCCGAAATACGACTACTGGCATTGCGGTTCGGAGTAGTCGGTTCGGAAGCCGGATCAACAGTGCTGCTTGGCACCTCAAAAGTACTGCCCGGTGCAGTGGGATCGGCGCCATCGCCAGAGTGTGCTGAGTCGGCTGGCTCCGTAGCCGCTGCCGAAATAACCTCCGTGCTGCCCGTTGTCGAACCTGGCCGCAGTAATGTGAGCAAACCGCCACCAATCAGCAGCACAATCACCCCGATAAGCGCCACCGGCCACCACGCTTCAACCAGCCCGCCAACATCGACTGAACGTTTCATATCTTCAGGACGTGGCCGCAGCACCGTCGGCTCAACATTCATCGTCCGTGCTCCCGCCAAGGTTTTGGCAGCGTCAGGACTGTCAGTTTCTGGGCGGTCGGAGTCGATGTCCTCGAGTTCTTCGTCAACATCATCGTCGTGGCGGTAATCGTCAAAAAGCGGGACTTTTCGGTCAGTCAACGTGTGGTCCTCCAATACAAACGCAAGAATTTTTCGGCGATGCAAACTAGTCGCCAGTGCAGTACAAGGCGACAATTCGCCATAGAAAATGATCTCGGCCTCCGCCAGGCCCGGCGCGCCCAAGTCTTCTGCGAGCAACTCGATACGCTCAAGTAGCTGCCCGATGCCTTCCGGAGTGGTGAGCAAACTGCGGGGCAGATCAAAAAACAGGCGACTGACATGCGCCCCATCCTGGAAATCAAGCGCGGTGATAGTCAGACATGTCGCCTCAATTTCCACCAAATAGCTCGCCGGTGCCGTCGGCGGCTCCAACCTAGCTACTCGCTCGGCCAGCGGTACTGCCCGCACCGCCGGGGACGGTGACGTGGTGACGCCCGGCACATCACTGGCCGATGCTGGAAGCTGTGCCGTCAGATGGACCTGAAGCATACGCTGCACCATCCGACTGCGGCGCGCCCCGAATCGGGTCGGCACCACCACCGCGACGGTGTCCTGGCGATGCAGCGACGACAACACCTGTGTGGTCAGTTGCCCGGTGACGCTGCGACGAAAAGTCTTCGTGCCGAGCTCCCCCACCTCGCCGCCAATGTGGTGACCCGCAGCGAGCACCCACTGTGTCTGTGCTACCCGTTTCATGCCGTCGCCTCCGTCTGGGCAACATGAACGACCCGCGCGCCGCCAACGCGGGACACCCAGATGCCGCGCCCCGGTGGTTGTGGTGTTGGTGTCACACCGCCAAAGAGCTGACCGTCCTGCCGAGTGCCGTCCATAATCAGCGCAGCGCAGGCGTTATCGCGCAACGCAGCCAGTACCGGCTCATGCATTGCCCGTCCCAAACCTCCGGTGCGCCGAGCAAGGACCATCGAAAAACCGATATCCCGCGCATGTGGGATGAGTTCGGCTAGCGGGCCAAGCGGATTGTTCCGGCCCATCACCAAGTCAGCGTCATCAACCACCACAGTCACTTCCGGGCCCTGCCACCAACTACGGTTCTTCAGTTGTTCCGCGGTCACATCCGGTCCAGGGAGCCGACTGCGCAGCACCCCAGCAAGCTCGGCGACCATGTCAGCGGCTTGCCCCGCGGCCCCGGCATACCCGGCCAGATGCTCCGGTGGCACTTCTCCCAGCAGGCCACGGCGGTAGTCGATGAGCAAAATCCGCGACTGCGCACTGTCCCGGTGCGCCACCATCCCGCGCAGCAAGGTCCGCACCGTGGTGGTGCGGCCGCAGCTCGGGGCGCCGACGACCACCAGGCCAGGTTCCTCCTGCAGGTCCCACAGCACCGGTGCCAGCGCTGTTTCGTCGATGGCCAGTGGGATCTGGTGTGGCGTCAGGTGCACCTTTTCGTCAATAAGCAATTGGTCTAGGTCCTGCGGCCGGAAGGTATCCGGCAACATCCGCACCTGCGGCACCTGCTCGTCACCGCGGCTGCGTGCGAAGGCGGCGACATGGGCGATGTCTTCACCGGCGCAATCAGCAATGAGGAAGTGCTTTTCATCAGTTGTAATGCCGCGACCAGGAAGCTCCGGTACCAGTGCGGCGACTTTGCGGTTGACCATCGAGTCCATGGCTTCACCGAGCCGCAGTTCAATACGCGTGCCGAGCAGGTCGCGGATAGCGGGGCGCAGCGCCGTCCACCGATGCACCGTCACCACCAAGTGGATACCAAGCGAAAGTCCGTCTGCGGCAAGCGATGTGAGTTGCTCCTCATAGGCGAAGTAGTCTTGGCGCAGCGTCGCCCACCCGTCAATAACCACCACCGCGTCCGGCAGACCCGCGTCCCGCGCCGTCGCCATATTCGGCCACCCATGCTCCCGGAACAGCGCTTCCCGTTCCGCTCGCAGCTGCAGCACCTCCGCAAGGGTGCGCCGCAGCCGGTCAGCTTGTCCGCGATGCGCCACGCCCGCCACATGCGGCAACCGCGACAGCATATCTAAGCCACCGCCCGCAAAGTCGACAATATATATGTGCAGCTGCTGGGCTGAGGTCGTCAGCGCCAGCGACGTCACCAACGTGCGCAGCGCAGTGCTCTTTCCCGAATGCGGCGCCCCAACAATCGCCACGTGACCGCCGGCGCCGCGCAAATCAATGGTCAGCAATTGTTGCCGCTGTTCCTGTGGCACATCCACCATGCCAATCGCCGCAGTCAGCGCAGACATATCAGCGTCCGCAATGTCCGCGAGGCCAATGCGTTCTGGCAGCGGCGGCAACCAAATTTGGTGCACGTGCCCGCCGCGGGTCCGCAGCTTTTCCACCATCACATCGAGCACGACGCGCGGTTCGGCGTCTGAAGTGACGGCATCCGATTGTCGAACTTCTCGCGGAGGCTCACTTGGCTTCGGGGCGTTGACCTTTGCCATTGGGCCGGCGGTAAACAGTACCGGCCGGTTAATGGTTGCGGCCGTATCGTCTGCTTGTTGACGGTGCGAAGCCCGGGGTCGCACTGGCCCTGACACATAACTCGCTTGGAACCTAGTGAGCTGATCCGCACCAGATTTGATGAAGCCCGCGCCGGGCTGCGCCGGCAAATGGTACGCATCGGGCACGCCCAACACCGTGCGAGACTCGGTGGCGGAAAATGTTTTCAACCCGATCCGATATGACAAATGCGAATCCAGTCCGCGCAGTCGACCTTCCTCCAGCCGCTGACTAGCGAGCAATAGATGCATTCGCAAACTGCGGCCCAGCCGACCAATCGCCACGAACAGCTCAATGAACTCTGGTTTTTGGCAGAGCATTTCTGAAAACTCATCGACAACGATGAACAGTGCTGGCAGTGGTTCCAGTGGTTTGCCTTCGGAGTCGGTTTCCCCGCGTGCTCGAGCGGCTTCATAATCTGCGACAGACGAATAGTTTCCAGCAGAGCGCAGCAATTCCTGCCGTCGAAGCATTTCACCGGAGAGGGCATCTTGCATTCGGTCGACCAGAATCAGCTCATCCGCCAAGTTGGTGATGACAGCGCTGGTATGTGGCAGTTCTTCTAGCCCAAGGAAAGTGGCGCCACCTTTGAAGTCGACTAGGACTAGGTTGAGCTGGTCTGGGGAGTGTGTCGCCGCGAGTGACAAAACGATGCAGCGCAGCAGCTCCGACTTTCCCGACCCGGTTGCCCCAATGCATAGGCCATGTGGGCCAACCCCACCCTCGGCGGTTTCTTTGATATCCAAATACAGCGGTTCGCCGGTGGCCTGCAGCCCGATCGGGGCGCGCAGTCGCGCTGAGCCGCTGCGGGGCAACCACAGATTCTCCGGGTCGGTGTCGTCGGGGTGGGCGATACCGAGCATGCGGTGTAAGTCGCCAGAGGTTTGTGTGACCACTTCTCGGTCTGCGCCGCTGCCTGCGACTGCGTACCGGGCAAGCCGGCGGGCAATCACGTCGGCCCATAACGTCGATAAGCCATCTGCCTCGGCGAAATCTTCCACACCGGTGGCGGTATGAGCGTTTAAGCGGCCAGAATCTAAACTGCAAAACAGCCCGTCGACTAGTGCCCACTGGCCAATGACTGAGCCTTCCGTTGCGGCGATTTCCAGAAATGTCACGGGGCCATCGAACTGCAATAGTTCCTGGTCCGCGGGGTTATTCGGGTCCACTTCGTAGCCGTCAACCACAATGACCACCGCGACGACCTCCTCCGGCAGTGTGCGCAGCTGCGGCAACAAATCCGCGGCGGTGTGAGCA
Organism: Corynebacterium ulceribovis DSM 45146; assembly: GCF_000372445.1. Classification (GTDB taxonomy): domain Bacteria; phylum Actinomycetota; class Actinomycetes; order Mycobacteriales; family Mycobacteriaceae; genus Corynebacterium; species Corynebacterium ulceribovis. The sequence goes on along the minus strand of NZ_AQUY01000001.1, from coordinate 251,249 downwards.
CGAATCCGGGCGGTACCGCCAGCATCGCCGTGCGTGGGGTGATTATGGTGCGGCAACCACTTGAGCCACTCCCACTCCGGAGCCACACCCAAATGCGCAATCACCACCTGACTCGGCGCATGGAACGTGGCCAGCGATGCCAACATCGCGCGGGTCAAGGCACGGGCGTCGGTGGCTGGACCGGCCAGACCAATGAAGCGGAACGCTGCCAACGATACGCCGACCGGCACACCATCGACCGTGCTCATGGTGCGGATCAGCTGGCGCAGCGCCACTGCACTCACCGGCTCCAAATCTTCCGCCGGTGGTGTCTCCGGTACCGTGAGCGGCGCCGAATTTAGCTGTGTTGCCACGCCAACGCGCACCACGATGAAGTCCGGATCCTGCGCGTCACGTTCCCACATTCGGCGGGTGCCCGCAAAAGTCCACAACACTTCTGGGTCTGGTGCGTCGTGGAGCTCCGCCGCCAGCTGCTGCGTGGCTTGGGTCTGCACAGTGTCTGACACCGCGGCGAGATGGCGATGATACGTGCGCCTCTGCCGGTCAATGTCCTGCGTCGTAGGGCCGCCACCAGCAAGCATGCCGACCATAGACATCAGCATCATCATGGGGAACAAAAAGCCCATGGGGCTGCGGGCGGTACCGGACATGACAAAAAGCGCAATCATGCCAACCACCGCCACCACCATCACCAGCGGCATCAACTTCTTATACAGCGGCACCACCGCTGGCGGCGGCAACTGCGGCGGCGGATCTGGTGTCACCGCGCCTGACGGCAATGGCGGCGCCGCAACCCGATCGCCGATTTCGACAAGAATCTCCCCCGACACGAACGTCCCCCTCGAAGTGCTCGACGTGCCCCACAAACTAACCCCGCCATGGCTGACCAGACTTCCCCCGAAGCCCCAGCGCATGGGTGTGAGCAAAACCCTACTATGGGCACGCGACTGGCGCAGACCACAGTTTTTTGGGCGTAAAGTAGAGGCCATGAGCCAGGCAGAAGTTCCCGTGCACATTGACGGATTAACCAAACGTTTCGGCAAAGAAGTCGCGGTAGACAATGTGGACCTGACGGTGCATCGCGGCAGCGTCCACGGGTTCCTTGGCCCCAACGGCGCCGGAAAATCCACCACGCTACGGGCGCTCCTCGGGCTGCTGCGACCAGATGCGGGCACCATCCGACTACTAGGAATCGACCCCACAGTGGACCCGGCTGCCGCCACCAAGAAAGTGGCGTATGTGCCCGGTGACGTGGCGCTGTGGCCGCAGCTCACTGGCGCGGAAGCACTCGCAACGTTGGCGAAGATTCGAGGCGCCGACAGCGAAGCGTTTCGGAAGAAGCGTGCCGCATTCGTGGAGCGATTTCAGTTGGACCCGACGAAGAAAATCCGGCAATACTCTAAAGGTAACCGCCAAAAAGTCATGCTGGTGGCGGCGTTTTCCGCTGGTGCAGAAGTCCTCGTCTTTGATGAACCGACATCTGGCCTCGACCCACTAATGGAACGCGAATTCAATGCTTGCGTCCGCGAAGCCCGCGACCAGGGCGCTGCGGTGCTGCTGTCCAGCCACATCCTGTCAGAGGTGCAGGAGTTGGCCGACGACATCACGATCATTAACGCTGGCCGCATTGTGGAATCTGGGTCGCTGGCCGAGCTGTCGCACCTGCGTGGCTCCAGGCTGACGTACACGTTGCCTGATGGCCACCGCGTTGAAGACCTTGTCGATCGAGCTGAGGTGCCGGGCCGTCTGCAAGCCGCCTTGGCCGAGGGTGCCACGGACATCACGTGCACGGAGTCGACGTTGGAAGATATTTTCCTCAGCCACTACCACGAGCAGGCACGCTGATGACCACCCTCATCGACACTATGTTCCGCACCCGCCGCAGCTTTTTGCTCGGGTGGTTACTATCACTGGCTGCGTTGGTACTGCTCGGCGGCGTGACTTACCCGCAGGCATACCCCAGCGACCAAGACCTGCAAACCCTATCTGCGGATATGGCGAGCAATGGTGGGCTGCGCGCCATGTTCGGCATCCCCGCTGCGAACGTGTCCGTCGGCAGTTTAGTGGCCTGGGAAATTGGCATGTTTGTGCTGATTCTGGGCTCTGTCATGGCGATTATGCTCGCCATCGGCCTCACCCGCGGCTGGGAGGATGACGGCATCACCGAGATTGTGCGGTCTTCCGGGGTGTCCCGGCAGTCCCCGACCTACGCCGCCGCCATCGTGTCCGTGGTCAGCTGCGCTCTGCTCGGCGTTGTAGTCACTGCCGCATTGCTACTATCCCGGCTGTTCACGGACGATATTTCAGTGACCGGGTCCGCGCTTTTCGGCGTTGTGGTGGCGGTGTCCACAGCCACTGCCGCTGGGGTTGGGCTGCTGGCGGCACAAAGCTTTCGCACTGCCCGCTCCGCTAAGTTGGCGGCGCTGGGTTGGCTCGGAGTGATGTATGCCATCCGCGCTGTCGCCGACATGTTTGAGATTGAGTGGCTGCGCTGGCTGTCCAGCCTCGGCTGGCGCGATGTCGTCGGCGCGTTCGATACAAATAGGTGGTGGCCGCTGCTCATTATGGTTGCGGTGGTCGCGCTGTTGGTCACCGCCAGTATCCTCACCGCTGGTCGGCGTGACCTCGGTGACGTGTGGCTGGCCACCGATTCGTCAACAAGCACCAAACCACACACCGTGCCCGGCATGACTCGGCTTGGCCTTCGCCTTCGCCTGGAACGGCAAAGCGTCATCGCGTGGGGGCTGGTCGTGCTGGGGATGTGTGCGATGTACGCCGGGATGACCGGGGAGATGACGAAGCTGCTGGCCAGCTCCCCGCAAACTGAAGAATTGGTGCGGCAGATGGGGCTGGCCGACGACCTTGAGCAGATTTACCTCACCCTCATCAGCACCGTCCTAGTGGTGCTGCTGTGCTGCATGATTGTGCAGTTGATGACGGCGATCGGGACGGAAGAAAAGAAGGGCTTTGTGACGAATATGTGGACCGCGGGGGTGCGGCCGCCACAACCACTATTCGACGCGGCGCTTGCCACCTCGTTAGCTACCGTCGGGATTATGGCGGTGACAGTGCCGGTGATGGCGCTGATTGTGAACCAGACGGCCACTGATTCTGGGTCCGCATCCTTCGCCGCGCTGAGCATGTTGGGGCAGCTCCCAGCAGCGGTGGCGGTGCTTGGGCTCTCGATGCTGCTGACCGCTGCCGCGCCGCAGATGGCGTGGCTGGCGTGGGTACCGTTGGCACTATCCGGTCTATTTACGCTGTATGGGGCGCTGTTGAAGTTCCCACAATGGCTGCTGGATATGTCGCTGCTGGCGCACCCAATGTATGACTCGGACGGGTGGCATTGGGTTGGGCCAGTGGTGCTGGTGATCATCGGTGTGGTGGCGGCGGCGCTGGTGCCGATGGTGATGGCCCGGCGCGATATGGCCGGGTAGCTGGTCGCTACATGGCTGGGTAGCTCAGCTGGCGGGTTCGAGTGGCGGATTGGCGCGGGCTGCGTCACAGTGAGAAGCAATGACTGTTGGGGGACAGTCATCGTCACGTTTCAGGGGGACAACATTGACTGCAACACTGCTGCCGGCCAGTGTCGTGCGCATCCGCTGCGTCACCGACATTGACGGACATCTGCGCCGCGCTGACATCGCACTGCCCGCGCAACTACCACTGGCCGAAATCCTGCCCGACCTGGTGCAACTGCTCCATCCCGACGCGCCACCTGGGGTCCGCTGGCAGCTGCTATCGGAACGCGGCACGGCGCTGCCCATGTCCGACACCGCCCTAGAGGCTGGCCTGCGGCCCGGTGAAAGAATCACTTTGACCCAGTCGGTTTTCACGCCGCCAGCAGCGCACATCACCGACGCGGCAGCATTACTGGCGGATAGTTCTGCGCAGCACACCGACGGGGCTTCCGATGTGTGGGCCGGAGCCGCTATTACTGTGCTGACTTCTGTGGCAGTAGCGGGCTGGTGGCTCTGGTCACCGCCGGTCGGGGATGCCATTACGGCGCTGATTGCTGTCGGCACCGCTGCCATCAGCATGATCTTGGCGGCCGCTGGGCAGCGGTTTCCTGCCGTCCCCGCGCTGTTTACCACCGTTGTGGTGGTGCAGGCACTCATGTTTGCGGCTGTGGGCGCCGTGCTTTTCGTCGGCGCGCAATGGGAATGGCAAACTGCCGCCGCAACCACCACTACTGCAGCGTTGGCACTGGTTGCGGCGATTATGTTGCCGGAGGCACGACGATTAGCGTGCGCTGTGGTTATCGCATCGGTAGCCACGGTAGCGTTTACGGCATTGCTGCTGGCAGGGCTCGCTGCCCCATCCGCTGCCGCAGCCTGCCTAGCCGTGGCGCTGCTGGGGATCGTTTTGACGCCGTCTGCCGCAGTCAGTCTGTCCGGCATCCATATCCCGGATGTGCCCGCTGCCGGGGAAGAACTGTCGAAAGCCGACCGGCGGCAGTCCCCCGAAGTTGTGGTGAGAGTCGCGGACCGAGCCGCCGCCCTATTCGACGGTGGTATCGCCGGGTGGATGCTTGTTGTTGCTGGCTGTGGCGGTGTCATTGCTCTTACTCGGCCGTCTTGGTGGACGTTGGCACTGGTGGCGACGTCGGCGGTGGCCTGTGCGATTCAATCCCGTGGGCAAGCCCGCCTGTTGCCCGGGTTCAGTTTGGCCTTTGGTGCGACGGTACTGGCAGGTGCTGGTTGTGTTATCGCAGCAGACTTGGGTGCTTGGTATGTCGTGGTGCCGGTGCTGTTGGCGTTGCTCGCGGCGATGCCGATTAGTTTCGGGGTGCAGCTGTGGCGCACGCCGTCGCCTGCGGCGCGCCGCACTTTGGAGCTAGTGGAATCAGCGTGCCTGGGTGCGGCAATTCCGTTGGCGATTGTGGTGTCCGGGTTGGTGGCATTGGTCCGAGGGCTCGGCTGATGCGCCGGGAATTACGTGCATTGGGGGCTACTGCCGCTTTGGTTGCTTTGGCGCTGCCTGGTGCCGTCAGCCCTAGCCCTGCTGCCCCGGTTGCGGCTGCACAAGAAGCACCGCCGGAAATTCGCCAGCACATCGTGTGTCAGCCCGGTCGACTTTCGTCCAGTGAGGCACCCAAGCGCCTGCCCGCTGCCCATATTCCGCGCAGTGACTCGGTGTGGCATGTGGCCAATGGGCGCGGCGTCACCGTCGCGGTGATTGATACCGGTGTTGCCCCACATCAGCGACTCGGCTCGGTTATTGACGGTGGCGACTTCGTGGCGGGCGATACGGCCCTTGCGGACTGCGATAGCCACGGCACAACTGTTGCCGGAATTATTGCCGCTCGGCCGCATGCCAGTGACCAAGTTGCTGGGATTGCGCCGCGGGCACAGATTGTGGCGGTGCGACAGTCGTCGGCACATTTTCGGGTGCGTAGCAGCACTGACAAGGATCCCGATGCCGCAACGTCGTCTGGGGTCGGCAACCTCTCTACCCTTGCCGCGGCGATTGACCGTGCGCGGGAGCAGCGCGCCGATGTCATCAATATGAGTGTGGTTGCCTGCGCCCCGCCGACGGTCACACCAACTGGCGCCGCTGACGTGCGGGCAGCCGTCGAAAGGGCGCATACAGCGGGGATTGTGCTGGTCGCGGCAGCAGGCAACACCTCACCGACCTGTAAATATGGTGCCGTGGCGTGGCCGGCGCATTTGCCGCAGGTCATCGCAGTGGCGGCGCTGGAGCAGCGGCACAGCCCGGCGGAGTATTCGGTGCCCGGTCCGTGGGTGGATATCGCGGCACCGGGCGGCCCGGTGGTTGGGTTGGCGCCCTCCGATTCGGGGCTTATTGACGGAGGCGAAACTGCTGACGGACCCTACCCACTCATTGGGACGAGCTTTGCCGCGCCGGTCGTTGCCGGCAGCGCTGCCTTACTACGGCAACTCCACCCCACGTGGTCACCGGCTGAGATTAAGCAGCGGCTGCTGGCGACGGCATCTCCAGCTAGCCCGTCAGCTGGCCTCGGAGTGGGGGTGGTCGATCCGGTTGCGGCTGTAATGGCACCGCTGACTGGTACCGGCGGCGCGTATGGCACGACGCATGCCGCCGCCAATCCGGTCCCTGCTCCAGCGTCGCCACCTACTCCAGATCCCACGGGTCCGAAGCGGTTTGGCGTGGTCGCGGGCCTGGCTGCGCTGCTGCTGGTGGTGGCTACTGCGGCGGCTGCGCTACCGGTTCTAAGGCGCGAGCTCGACTAAGTTCGGGGCCTTTCTCCAGCGCCCCGATGACAGTCCACGGCAGCTGCACCGGTTCGCTGTCTGCGCCCAGAATTGGCAGTGTGTCGGCATCGGGCACTGGAAACAATTGTCCGGTGGCGCTGACCACCCCGAAGCTGTGACCGGTATCGACGGCGAAAGTGCCAAAGTCGGCGCCAAGGTAGTGGTCTGGCCCAGGGCCGGCACCATCAGCGGTGGCTAGGGTCACTGCGCCATCGCGGTGGCCGGGCTCGCCCAGTGGCGCCGGCAATGTTGCCAGATGAAAAGTGTGGTCGCCGCTGTGGTAGCTCGCGCATAGCGTGGGGTCTTCGAACCAGGTGGGCCGGTCAACGGGAAAGTGCGTCAGCCACTGAGGTGTTGCAGCTGCAGGAACGTCATCAAGCGCGGACTGCGCCGCAGTGACGGTATTGCCGCGCAGGAGCCCCGCCTGAAACCCGCTGAGTTGTACCGCCCCGGAGTGGGTGGCGAGGTATTGCTGCCCGGAGACAACCACGAGGGTGCCGACGCGGTCGAAAGGTGCCGGGTGTGCGGTCTTTTCGCCTGCTGCGGGGACGGTCGGCGCGTCAAGGTCTGGGGTGATGGGTAACACAGCGAGCAGGTGGTCGCTGACTGGGCGCGGTGTGGTGTCAGCGGCCCCGAGCTCCCGCCACACCACATTGTCGTCTGGGTTGATGCGGGCGCGGGTGCCGCTGGCAAGGAACCAGTGTTGGCCAGCATCGTCAACAGCAAGGATGGCGCGGTCTTTCGGCAGTGTAGATTCCTCGTGCAGCACGGCGATGGTGGTAGCGCCCACATGTGGATCGCCGGTGCTGGAGGTGGCGCGGTCGTCGCAGATCATGGCTGCGCGCGGTGGTTGGGTACCGGTACGTGGCGGTTCCGGCACGGGAGAAATACCTAGTCCGGGACCTAAATCAACGTCAATAAGCTCTTTGGCATGTATCCAAGTGATGTCCTCATGCCGGCCAAGAATCAACTGCCCGGACGCTAAATTGGGCACCGGGTGTAGCCGACCATCGAGCCGCACATACAGCGCGCCGGTAGCTCGCACGCCGACCAAGTGGGCGTCGCCAAGTTTGACATGCGGCGATAGCACTGCGGCGATCCCAGCCCCGGCAAGCGCCAAAACCGCCAGCACAACACCGACAATCAGCGCGCGGGATCGCATCCGCAGCGGGTCATGAATCATCCGGGCGTCGGCGCGCACCAGCGCATGTTCAATGCGCCGCACGAGAAATCGATGGCCGCTGACTTGGATCCGCGACGTTGGTCTGCGTGGCATCTTTCCCCCAAAAAGACTGCGCCGGGTGCGTTCCCGACGAACTTCGGTGTCCCCCGACACCGTCCCCATGAACACTGTGCAGCCTACGCCAGCTCCAACTACACTGCTGGGTATCGATTGGGGGATCGATTATCGAGGCCGATTCGGGTTTGGGGGAACTATGTCGGATTTCGCATTGCTTTCATCTGCCGCCACGTTGCCGGTGAGCACAGTGCTGGCCAGCATGCTTGCCGCGGTGGGTGCACATATTCCATTTCGGGGTCGGTCACTGCGCACCCGCCTCCGCCGGTCGCCGCAGTGCTTGACAGTGGGCATTGACATTGTGAGCCAAGAACCACGCGGGCTGCCGGTTACGGTGGCGCTGTCGCTTTTTGACGAATTGGGTGACGTCGTAGCCGAATCTGCGCTCCATATTGGTTCGACTGTGGTGCGTCCAACGGAGTGGGAACGTGGTTATCTCTCCGAAGTGAACACTGCGGGTGCGCCCACCAGTGGCCGGGCGGCGTTGCTGCTGTCCGTCGACCCGCGCAGTGTGGTCGCGGCCCGGGCTTTTGCCGAGCTTGGTCCGGAGGAAACGTGGCAGCACATTATTGCGCTGACGCAGCACCATTTTCAGTCAGCCGGGTTTGGTACTCGCGTGCTGTCCCCGACGGAAGTGGCATTGGCGGCGGCTCAGCCGGTCGTGTGGTCAGTGCAGCGGCATTGCCACCGCAGTGCGATCACACCCCGGTTCCGCACTGAGGTCGCGACTTTTGGTGTCGAGCCGGTGGTGCCGGCCGCGCCGATGTTGGTTCTGGGGTTGGACTCGGCTGGCGTGGTGGTGGGAGTGCGGCCGTTGATTGATCCGGTGGCCCGGTTGTGTGCGCCGCAGGCGGAACTGGAGCGGTGCGCTGCGGGGTTGTTGGCGCTGGGCTGGACGGTGGGGATTCGGGTGCAGCGGCTAGATAAGTGGCGGGATTTTGTGCATAGTGCGGCCGGCCGGGCGTGGTTTTTCCACGATTCGCGGCGGCCATGTGATGTGGTGCTGGTCGATGTTGGTGCGCCGCATCCTGCCGGTTGCTGCGTGTGGGAGGTAGCAGAGTTACCGTTCCCCGGTTCCGCGGATGCGGAGGAGACGGTGGCCGTCGATGCGCGGGTGCCGATTACGGTGATTGTGCAGGGCGCTTTGTGGAAAGTCGTGCGGGCGCAGGGCCCGGAACTAGTTTCTACGGGGGTACTACCGCTACCGTCATTAAGCAAAGATGTTAGGCATATTAAACAAAGCTAAGAGATAATGACGAGTATGCGCCTTCCAAAACTGACTTCCCTGGCTCTTGCAGCTATGTGCAGTGTCAGCTTTTTGACGGCATGTTCCATCGGCAATGACGATAACTCCGACGCTGGGCAGCCATCGACGAGCAAAGCAAACTACACACACTATGTAGCACTGGGTGATTCTTTCGCTGCTATGTCCAGCGCCAATCATCTTGCTGGCCCGCCGGACTGTGTTCGCTCTGCTGACAACTACCCTGCCCTAGTTGCAGCTGACCCGCGGATTACCAATGCGGTCGATGTGTCCTGTTCCAGCGCAACCACCGAGCACTTCTCCACAAGCCAGTTCAGTAACGTGCCGCCGCAGTATGAGGCGTTAACCGAAGACACCGACTTGGTGACGATCTCCATTGGTGGGAATGACATTTTCTTCGGCGACATTATTGACTGTGTCCGCCGCACACACGAGTCCGGGCATGTGGTGCGGCAGTGCTCGGAAACCGAAGGCGAGAAAGTCTACAGCTCATTGGAGAAGCTCCCAGCGAAGCTGTCTGCGATGTATGCCGAAGTTGCTGCGTTGGCGCCTCATGCCCGAGTGATCACCACTGGTTACATGGCACTGATTCCTGAGGAGCAGGATAGCTGCACCCCAGCTGCGGCATTTACCGCCGCTGATTTCTCGTGGGCGCTGGAAGTGGCCAAGGACATCAACCGTGTGGTGAAGGAAGCTACCGAGAAAAACGGCGCAACCTTCGTGCTGCCGGAAAATTCAAGCCAGCATACGGGTTGCGCCACCGTGGATAACCGGTGGACCGACTTTACTGGTGAAGAGACTAATTCTTTCCCAATGCACCCGACGGCCGCAGGCCACAAGGCGATGGCCCAAGCCATTCTGGATGCCCTATAGCCCGCCGACTGTGAGTAGGCCGGCAGCGCATAGTGCGCAGCCGAGTAACTCAGCCTAGTAGCTCAGCGTCCGGTGGAAGTATGGTTCACTTTCTTCCGCTGGCGTCTGCGCCAAACCAAGCTCTCCCTTGGTTTTAATTGCTGGCAGCCGGTTTGGTGATTGCACTTTCGCCCGAATGTCAGCGATTTCTTCGTTGGTAAACGCCGCATTGACCACGAAAATGTTCACCGGCCCGTCCTGATAAATCGGAGTCAGCCCTGGTGCATGCCATGCCTGTCGCATGAGCTCTGGCCCCCACCGCGCAACCCCAGGGAAGAATGATGGCGGCGACAGGTAGACATAGCGGATGCCTTGGTCGCGCAGCGCAAAGTCCACATAGTTCGGGGAGTCTTGACCATCATCGGTTCCGGCACCAGCTTCGCCAATGTGGAAGAAGATGCGGTTCGAGTCGGTGCCTGGCTTCCCAATTGGCTGTGGGTTGAAGTGTTTGAACATCGACGGCAGACCGTTGTAGGCGTACATCCAGCCGGAACCGTCATCAGGATTCGTGAAAATTGGGTGGTCGTAGGCACCTGGGAGGGTTGCCAAAATGTCAGATCCGCGACGGTCCGCGTCACCAAAAATGCGTTCATTTCGCGCAGTCACTTGGGTGAAGTCGTTATGCCCCACCATCTGCTTTTCGATATACGGCAGCAAGCCTGCCCCGACCGCAACAGTGAGCACAGTTGCCGCAACCGCATTCCACGGCGCAGCCTTCTGGACAGTCCCCGCTGTGACAAGTCGAGCGGCGACCGCCACAGCAATACCAGCGAACGCCGCTAAGAACAGCGCATAAGGCACAACCATGCGGTGTGCCATGCCGTAGTGCAGCCGACTGTAGGCATTAAAGATCCCTTCCCACGGTTCTGGGAACACGTGGAAAGCATTAATTGCCATCAGTGCGAATACTGCACCGGCGACAACTCCCCACGGATTTCGACGCCACACCAGCACCACCACAGCCCCGACGGCCCCGAGCACAATCAGCAGCCACGCCGTTGGCCCGAACTCGGTGTGCCGTGTCGCCATCGTCAGGATTTTCTCCGTTGCTGGCCACAGATCCAACTGGTCTCGCTCACCGAAGCCGGTGATTTCATCGCCTTGGGCGCTACCAGACAGCCACTGCGGCAACAGCACTACTGCTGCTACTAGTCCGGGAACCGCAATTAACCCAATGTCCCGAAGTCGGGTCCACAGCGGCGCCAGCGCCCCTCGGTAGCTACGGGCTGGATTCCACACCGCCGCCCCAAGCCACCACATTGCTAGGAGCAGGACCACGGTCGGCACGGCGGACGGGTGAGCTTGGCCAGCACCGATAAGCGCTAGCGCCGCACCGAACATGTATTGCGGCCGTTCCACGCATGCCGCCAGCAATGCTGCGCACACTGGCACGCATGCGGTGGCGAGCAGATATGGGTAAGCACCAACGAAGGTCATGATAGGCAGCACTGGTGGAGCTGCGGCAATCATAATGGCGGCAATTGCCGCGGCTAGCGCTCCGGTGAAGTTCTTGCCGGCCAGCCACCACGCCAGGATCGCCGCCGCGATGGGCAGCAGCACCGCAGGATAAACCACTGCAGCAATGTTCGTCGCGGCGATGGGGCTGGCCCCAGTGGCTTCCCGACCGACAGCAGCAATGACATGCCAGGCCGTCGGATAGTACATCTGTTGGTGAGTTTCGTAATACTGCAGCTCACCCATCCTGGTGGGATCGGCCAGCCCGGTATCGTCAATAAGCTTAATGACGTTGGCATGCCACAAGGTGTCCCACATGTTGTAGACGTTTTCTACGCCATGGTTGGAATCGCGGATGCGGGTCAGTTGCGCGGACATGGTCAGTCCGGCGCTGGCCACCACTCCGGCTGCGGGGATGAGCCATACTGGCCGGGTTATCGTGCGTAGCCGCTGTGACCAGCTGGTTTCGATGGTTTCCCCGTACAGGTCAGCGTGCAATTTCGCTTTTCGACGATTAGCTGTGCGAAACCCAAACTGCCAGATCACGCCGACGAGAGCGAAAATCAGGCAGGCACCGATATAGGACGCTAGGGTCACTTCGAAATCGGCGGCGCCACCAGCCCAGGCGAGGAGACCCCCGATCCCGAGAGAGATTGGGATGGCGCTAGCTAGTGCCCACGGCAGCCGCAGGCTAGTGGCTGCCCCGACAAGTGCGCCAGGCACAATGGCCCACAGCACGAACGCTGCCGCCAGTTCCCAAATTGTCACGCGGTGTTATCCCTTCAGACCGTCTAGCTCTACAAGCTTTAAAGCATACCGCTCAGTGCGGCTGGTCAGGAAGTGTCCGCAGGCCGCGGGTCTCTTGAGCGCGGGCGGCCAGCTGCGTGTCCTCGGGATAGTCCACCCCAACGAGGGTGAGGCCACAGGCCGCTGCCAATGGCACTTTCGAAGAACGTTCCGTCTGCCCTAACAGTTCAGTGGTGAAGTCATTGCCCCGTCGTCCGTCCCCTGTCATCAGACAGGTGCCCACCAGCGCACGAACCATATTCCAACAAAACGCATCCGCTGTGACATGGGCTTCGTAGGTTTCTGGTTCTTCCGCAGTGGACACATCGAACCATTCGAAACGCTGCAGGTCGCGGATGGTGGTCGCATGTGGACGAGCTTTGCAAAAGGCAGCGAAGTCATTGAGCCCAATCAGGCTGGCAGCAGCCAGCTGCATCTGTGCCAGATTGACCGGCTTAGGCCAGTGGGCCGTATCTCGTGCTCTGGTTGGCAGTGGGCCCGACGGGCTGGTGGAAATGCGATAGCGGTAATGACGTCGCAACGCAGAAAACCTGGCGTCAAATCCTTCCGGGGCGAACTCGCAGGACCGTAACGCAATGTCCTCCGGAAGCAGCCGGGCTAGGCGGCGAACCAATGTGGTCGGGTCACCGGCGATGGAACGGGTCTGCAGGCTAGCAAGAGGCACATCACAATGGGCGACCTGGTCAGAGGCGTGCACCCCGGCATCAGTTCGGCCGGCGACCGTCAGTGAAATCGGCGTGCGCAGCACCAACGATAAGTTGTCTTCAAGGGCTGATTGAACGGTACGCAGGTCAGTGCCAGCTTGGCGGGCCCAGCCGTGGAAGTCAGTGCCGTCGTAGGCGATGTGTAAGCGAAGGCGACGGAACCCGCCGTCTCCGGTACTCGGGGTACCAGTGGCGGCGGGTTCAGTGCAGCTAGTGGAGCTAGAAACGCTCAAGGTGTCACCTAACGGAAGACTTACTTGTCTTCCTCGGCGTCAGCCTCGGTAGCATCCTTGGCTTCTGCTTCAGCTTCAGCGTCGGTAGCTTCGTCAGCTTCGACCTCTGGAGCGTCAGCTTCTTCGGCCTTAGCTTCTTCAGCTTCGGCAGCCTTAGCTTCTTCAGCCTTCTTCGAAGCAGCAGCGCGGGTTGCGCGGGTAGCTTCGGTGGTGGCGGTCTCTTCGGTGACCAGCGCAATCATAGAGATTGGGGCGTTGTCGCCCTTGCGGTTACCCAGCTTGATGATGCGGGTGTAGCCGCCTTCGCGGTTTTCGAAGACAGGTGCGATTTCGTCGAACAGCTTGGCAACGATGTCCTTCTGCGGCAGCAGCTTGGCAACGTTACGGCGGTCAGCGACGGAGCCGCCCTTGGCCTTGGTGATCAGCTGCTCTGCGTATGGGCGCAGCAGCTTGGCCTTGGTGTCAGTGGTCTTGATGGCACCGTGCTCGAACAGCTGAGCAGCCAGGTTCGACAGAATCTTCTTCTGGTGCGAAGCGGAACCGCCGAGGCGGTGTGCCTTCTTTGGCTTTGGCATGGGAATTCTCCTCGATTAAATCTGTAAGCGCGTCAGATGGAGTGGCGCGTTACGGCTAGGCCGTGAACTACTCGCCGGACTCCTCAGATTCGGTGTCCATCCATTCTTCGTTTCCCTGGTTGAAGTCATCCAGGTTCACAGCATCGAAACCCTCTGCCGAGTCCTTCAGGCTCAGACCCAAGCTAGCCAGCTTGGCCTTGACTTCCTCGATGGACTTGGAGCCGAAGTTACGGATATCCATCAGGTCGGATTCGCTGCGGGTAGCAAGCTCACCGACGGTGTGGATCTCTTCGCGCTTCAGGCAGTTGTAGGAGCGCATGGAGAACTTCAGGTCTTCAATTGGCATGGAGTAAGCAGCGATGTGCTCGGATTCCTGCGGGGAAGGCCCAATTTCGATGCCTTCGGCTTCGAAGTTCAGTTCCTTTGCCAGGCCGAACAGTTCCACCAAGGTGGAGCCTGCGGAGGCCATGGCGTCACGCGCGGTGATGGAGTTCTTCGTCTCAACGTCGATAATCAGCTTGTCGAAGTCGTTTCGGGAACCCACACGGGTTGCTTCCACCTTGTAGCTGACCTTCAGCACTGGGGAGTAGATCTGGTCGACCGGGATGCGGCCAATCTCGTCTACGCCTGGCACTGCTGGCACGTAGCCGCGGCCACGTTCCACAACCAGCTCGATGTCCAGCTTGCCCTGGTCGTTCAGGGTTGCGATGTGCAGGTCTGGGTTGTGGACCTCGACGTCTGCAGGGGCCTCAATGTCAGCTGCGGTGACGGCACCAGCGCCAGTCTTGCGCAGGTACATGGTTACCGGCTCATCGGACTCAGAGCTCAGAACCAGTGCCTTGACGTTCAAGATGATGTCGGAGACATCTTCCTTCACACCAGGGATGGTGGTGAACTCGTGGAGTACACCGTCGATACGCACGCTGGTGACTGCAGCGCCCGGGATGGACGACAGCAGGGTACGACGCAGCGAGTTACCCAGGGTGTAGCCGAAACCTGGTTCCAGTGGCTCGATGACGAACTTGGACCGGGAATCGTCGATGAACTCTTCGGTGAGTTGTGGACGCTCGGAAATAAGCATGTGGGGGTTTCCTCCAGAAACGACCGCTATATGACGTTGTGACGGAAAGGATGAATGGATAGTCACCAGCACAACCGGGGCTGTGCCGATGGTGGTTTCTACTACTTGGAGTAGAACTCGACGATGAGCTGCTCCTGCAGCGGGATGTCGATCTGAGCGCGCTCGGGCAGCTTGTGCACGAGGATGCGCAGGGTGTCTGGAACGACCTGCAGCCAAGCTGGGACCACAGCGTCAACCAGGTTCTCCTGAGCCTCTTCGAACCACAGCATCTTGCGGGACTTTTCCCGAACGTCGATGATGTCGTACTGGGAGACACGGAGGGATGGAACGGTGGTCTTCTTGCCGTTGACAGTGAAGTGTCCGTGGGACACCAGCTGGCGTGCCTGACGGCGGGTCTTTGCCAGACCTGCGCGGTAGACAACATTGTCCAGGCGAGATTCCAGCAGGATGACCAGGTTGTCACCGGTCTTACCCTGCTGACGGTTAGCTTCCGCGTAGTAACGACGGAACTGCTTCTCCATCACGCCGTAGGTGAAGCGAGCCTTCTGCTTCTCCTGCAGCTGGAGGAGGTATTCGGATTCCTTGATGCGTGCACGGCCGGCCTGACCAGGCGCGAATGGGCGACGCTCAAAGTAGTTGTCACCGCCGACCAAGTCGGTGCGGAGACGACGGGACTTACGGGTTGCAGGGCCAGTATAACGAGCCATTTTTCTTTATCCTTCCCTTTCCCTATGGACGACGGCGCTTAGGCGGACGGCAGCCGTTGTGTGGCTGTGGGGTCACGTCGGTGATCGACTCGACCTCGAGGCCAGCAGCAGTCAGAGAACGGATAGCGGTTTCACGGCCCGAACCTGGACCCTTAACAAACACGTCGACCTTCTTCAGGCCGTGCTCCATTGCCTTGCGGGCAGCGTTCTCAGCAGCCATCTGCGCTGCGAACGGAGTGGACTTACGGGAGCCCTTGAATCCAACGTGGCCAGAAGAGGCCCAGGAGATAACGGCACCCCGGTCGTCGGTGATGGAGACGATGGTGTTGTTGAAAGTGGACTTGATGTATGCGTTGCCGTTCGTGACGTTCTTCTTGACGACACGACGGCCGGTACGGCGCGCAGTGGCGCGGCTCTTAGGAGGCATGGACTACTTCTTCTTCCCGGCGATGGTCTTCTTCGGACCCTTACGAGTACGAGCGTTGGTCTTGGTCCGCTGGCCACGAACAGGCAGGCCACGACGGTGGCGCAGGCCCTGGTAGCTGCCGATCTCAATCTTGCGACGGATGTCAGCCTGAACCTCACGGCGCAGGTCACCTTCCACCTTCCAGGTGGCTTCGATGACGTCACGCAGAGCGGAGATCTGTTCGTCGGTCAGAGCATCAGTGCGCTGATCCGGGGAGATGCCAGTACGTTCCAGCAGCTCCTGAGCACGGGCTGGGCCGATGCCGTAAATGTAGGTAAGTGCGACCACCATGCGCTTATTGCGTGGGAGGTCAACACCAGCGAGGCGTGCCATATGTGGCAATTCCTTCCGGTTGATTCGGTGGTTTGCCCCGTACCCATCCTCGTAGAAATTCTGCATCCGGACGGACCGGACGACTTATGAAGCAGCACAACGCTGCGCAACGACGAGGCTCCAGCCACCGCAGCCGGAGGTGTGTGGGTCGCTCCTGCAACTCGCCGCGTGGGCTAGTTGCGATTCGAACCTTGAGGTGCGGGGTTATATGTCTTACTTGTAGCGGTAGACGATACGTCCGCGGTCCAGGTCGTATGGGGTCAGTTCGACCACGACTCGGTCCTCGGGAAGGATACGAATATAGTGCTGGCGCATCTTTCCGGAGATGTGCGCGAGAACTTCGTGCCCATTGTCCAGTTCGATACGGAACATCGCGTTGCGCAAAGGCTCGATTACTCGGCCTTCAACCTCGATGGCGCCTTCCTTCTTAGCCATATCCTCCACGTTTCCCCAGGTCAGCACCTTGCGGCACTTATGGTTCCTGGTTTGAGTTTCGTCTTGCTAGCAGTCAGATGCACAGGTGCGCATTGACCGCTACCCAACATTACACGTCACCTGGGAAAACGCCAAAACTCAGCAGATTACAGTGGCCGTGGAGTCAGGATGCGTGGGCCGTCGTCGGTAGCTGCGACGGTGTGCTCCCAGTGGGAGGACCAGGAACCATCCGTGGTCACGACAGTCCAATCGTCATCAAGCACTTCGGTGTCAACAGTGCCAAGGGTGAGCATCGGCTCAATCGCCAGTACGGACCCGGCCTGGATACGTGGGCCGCGACCAGGTCGGCCTTCATTCGGCAGGAATGGGTCCTCGTGCATACTCCGGCCGACGCCATGTCCGCCGTAGCCATCGACAATGCCGAGCGCAACGCCGTACTTTTCTTCGGCGGCGCGGGTGGCCAGTTCAAGGGCGTTGGACACATCGGTCAGGCGCGCGCCCGGTACCATCGCGGCGATTCCCGCGGCAAGGACGTCTTGGGTCGCGCGGTCGAGAGCCCACAACGATCCACCAGCTTCAGAGTCTGGGTTGTCGTCAAGCGCGTCGGTGTCCAGCGCGCCATCCATGCCGATGCCGAAGGACCAAGCACTGTCCCCTACCCAACCGTCGAGGGTGGCGCCACAGTCAATGGAAATGTAGTCCCCAGCCCGCAAGATGTGGTCCGCGGTGGGGATGCCGTGCACCACGACGTCGTTGACGCTGGCACAGATGGAGCCTGGGAAGCCCTCGTACCCTTTGAAGGTCGGAACCGCCCCGGCATCGCGGATGGTGGCTTCGGCAATAGCGTCCAGCTCAAGCAGTGAGACACCGTCTTTCGCGGCCGCCCGCACGGCGACCAGTGCTTGGCCGACGACGGCGCCAGCGGCGGTCATCGCGTCCAGCTCGGCGGCGGTTTTAGCTGGAATGCTTTTCCAGCGGTTGCGCAATCCCACGATCAACGGTCTGCCTCAGTTGTGAGCTTTATGACGGTTACTTACTTACCAAGAGCAGCCATGGTGCGCTCGTTGATGTCCTCAACGGTGCCTTCGGCCGCAATCTTGACAATCTTGTCGCTGTAGTAGTCCAGCAACGGTGCGGTCTCCTTGGCGTAGACCTGCATGCGGTTACGAATAACCTCTTCGTTGTCGTCGGCGCGGCCACGGGCCAGCATCCGTTCGACAACGACATCTTCGGACACGTCGAACTGCACAACAGCGTCCAGTTCCACACCGAGGTCCGCCAGAATGCGTGCCAGCTCGTCAGCCTGCGCGGTGGTACGTGGGAAGCCATCGAGCAGGAAGCCTGGCTTCGCATCGTCTTCAGCAAGACGGGACTCGACCATGCGGACGGTAACGTCGTCAGGCACCAAGTTGCCGGCATCGATGTAGCTCTTTGCTTCGATTCCCAGTGGGGTGCCTTCGCCAATGTTGGCGCGGAAGAGGTCCCCGGTGGAGATGTGTGGGACGCCGAGCTTTTCAGACAGGATAGCGGCCTGGGTGCCCTTGCCTGCACCTGGAGGGCCAACGAGAACGATGCGCATTATTTCAGGAATCCTTCGTAGTTACGTTGCATGAGCTGAGACTCAATCTGCTTAACCGTAGTCAATGCGACCGAGACCAGAATCAAAATGGCTGTACCACCAAACGGTAGTGCGCCTTGAGAGCCGCCGGAAACCGACACCCCCATATCGAGCATGAAGTTCGGCAGCACTGCCACCAAGCCCAAGTAGATCGAACCGACTGCCAGCAGGCGGGTCAACACGTAGGCCAAGTATTCAGCGGTTGGCCGACCCGGGCGAATACCTGGGATGAAGCCACCGTACTTCTTCATGTTCTCTGCCTGCTCGTACGGGTCGTACTGAATCGACACGTAGAAGTATGCAAAGAACACAATCAAGACGAAGTAACCAACGATGTACTGCCACGATGCTGGCGATGTCAGCCACTGGATCACATTGCGCTGCCACCAGTTGTCGGCAACCATGTCCGCGGAGGAGTTGACGATTTCGGTGATCAGCACCGGCACGTACATGAGCGAGGATGCGAAAATGACCGGAATAACACCAGCCTGGTTCACCTTCAGCGGCAGGTAGGTGGAGGTGCCGCCATACTGACGACGGCCAACCATGCGCTTGGCGTACTGGACTGGGATACGACGCTGGCCCTGCTCAATGAAGACCACACCGACGATCAGGACAAGAACCGCAGCGACCACGGAAGCAAACACCACGCCACCGTTCCCGGAGAGGATATTTGCGCCGTCCTGTGGCAGCGAAGTGGCAATACCGGCGAAAATCAGCAACGACATACCGTTGCCGATACCGCGCTCGGTAATCAGCTCACCGAGCCACATCACCAGCACGGCACCCGCGGTCATGGTCAGCACCATAACAACGAGATCCCAGATGGTGCGGTCAGCGACCAGCACTTCCACCCCAGGGCCAAGCAGCTGCTGACGGTCTGCCAGGGCCACCATGCCGGCGGACTGCAGCATCGCAAGCGCAATAGTCAGATAACGCGTGTACTGCGTCATCGTGTTCTGCCCGGTTTGGCCTTCCTTCTTCAATTGCTCGAAGTGCGGAATAACCACGGTCAACAGCTGAGTAATAATCGACGCCGTAATGTACGGCATAATGCCGACGGCAAAAATCGACAGCTGCAACAGCGCGCCACCAGAGAACAGGTTAATCAGCGAGTAGACGCTGGACTGGCCCTGTTCGATAGCGGCTAGTCGGCTGGACACTGCCTGGTAGTCAACGCCAGGGGTAGGAATCTGTGCGCCGATGCGATAGAGAATAATCATCGCGATGGTGAACAGAATCTTCCTACGTAGATCCCTGTCCCGCACGGCAGCAGTAAAGGCGGAGAGCACTTAACCTCCACGGTTCGTTCTTCCGGTTAATTATGACTCTGCCACTCTACCAGCCTGTGTTGATTCTTCCGATTCAAGCCCGCTAGGAAGAACCGCATCCGACTGTTCTTATAAACGTCAATAAGCAAAAGACCCCACCCCGGGGCAGTACTTTGACTGCAACCCGGAAATGGGGTCTTTGTGTGCCGAACTTAAATTACGTTACGTAATTTACTTGTCAGCTTCAGGCTTGATAGCAACCTTGGTTTCGGTCACTTCCACCTTGCCGCCAGCGGCTTCAATCTTTTCCTTAGCGGAAGCAGAAGCCTTGTTGACGGTGATGTTCAGCGCGACGGTGATTTCACCCTCGCCCAGAACCTTAACTGGACGCTTCGCACGGACAGCGCCCTTAGCAACCAGGTCAGCAACGGTGACGTCGCCGCCCTCAGGGAACAGACGGTTCAGGTCGCCAACGTTGACAACCTGGAACTCGACGCGCGCACGGTTCTTAAAGCCCTTGAGCTTTGGCAGACGCATGTGCAGTGGCATCTGGCCACCTTCAAACGCTGCGGAAACCTGCTTACGAGCCTTAGTACCCTTGGTACCGCGGCCTGCGGTCTTGCCGCCCTTGCCAGCTTCACCGCGACCCACGCGGTTCTTGGTCTTCTTCGCGCCTTCTGCTGGGCGCAGGTCGTGGAGCTTAATTGGTTCGCTCATTGTTACCTACTCCCCCGCTACTTCTTCGACCTCAACCAGGTGACGCACAACGTGCACCAGGCCGCGGGTTTCCGGAGAGTCCGGACGAACCACGGTGTGGCGGATGCGCTTCAGGCCGAGGGTACGCAGCGAGTCTCGCTGGTTCTGCTTGGTACCTGCGGTACCACGAATCTGGGTGATCTTCAGTGCCATGGTTTAGGCCCCCTGTCCTGCACGTGCACGCAGCATACGAGCTGGCGCAACATCTTCGACGGACTTGCCGCGGCGAGCAGCAACTTCCTCAGGGCGAACCAGCTGCTTCAGTGCAGCAACGGTTGCGTGGACCACGTTGATGGCGTTGTCGGAGCCCAGGGACTTCGACAGCACGTCCTGAACACCAGCGCACTCAAGCACTGGACGGACTGCACCACCAGCGATAACACCGGTACCAGGAGCTGCTGGACGCAGCATCACAACACCGGCAGCGGCCTCACCCTGAACTGGGTGGGTGATGGTGCCAGCAATCATTGGCACGCGGAAGAAGTTCTTGCGAGCTTCCTCGGCACCCTTCTGAATAGCAGCTGGAACTTCCTTAGCCTTGCCGTAGCCAACGCCGACCATGCCCTGGCCGTCGCCGACGATTACAAGAGCGGTGAAGCTGAAGCGACGACCACCCTTGACGACCTTGGAGACACGGTTAATGGTGACGACGCGCTCCAGGTACTGGTTGCGCTCGTCCTGCTGTGCGTCACGACGGTCATTGCGACGGTCGTCGCGTCCGCCGCGGCGGTTCTGCTGCTGGTTGTCGTTTTCGGCGGAGCCACGTCCGCCGTTACGCCGTTCACGTCCCGGCATTACGCGTTCCTTCCGTTGAACTGTACAGAGATGTTGGTGGTGATCATTAGAACTTCAGACCACCTTCACGTGCGGCGTCAGCCAGAGCGGCGACGCGGCCGTGGTACTGGTAGCCAGCGCGGTCGAACACGACCTGCTCAATGCCAGCTTCCTTAGCGCGCTGTGCGATGAGGCGACCGACTTCGGCACCACGTGCCTTCTTGTCGCCCTCGACTGCGCGGACGTCGGCTTCCATGGAGGAAGCTGCGGCCAGGGTGCGGCCGACAGTGTCGTCGATGATCTGCGCGGTCATGTGGCGAGAGCTGCGGTGCACGACCAGACGTGGGACCTCGGTGGTGCCACGCAGGGTCTTGCGGATGCGGAAGTGACGACGTGCGCGAGAGGCACGACGACGAGTCGCGACATCCTTGCCGATTGGGAGACGCTTTGCCTGCTTGTTTTCGTTGCTCATTACTTACCCGTCTTTCCGACCTTGCGGCGGACCTGCTCACCCTCGTAGCGGATGCCCTTACCCTTGTAAGGGTCGTCCTTGCGCAAACGACGGATCTTGGCAGCGACCTGACCGACAACCTGCTTATCGATACCGGTGATGGACAGCTTGTTAGTGCCGTCAACGGCAAAGGAGACACCCTGAGGTGGCTCGATGACAACTGGGTGCGAGAAGCCCAGGGAGAACTCCAGGTTCTTACCCTTGAGCGCCACACGGTAGCCGACACCGAAGATTTCCATCTTGATGGTGTAGCCCTCGGTCACGCCCACGATCATGTTGTTGACCAAGGTGCGGGACAGACCGTGCAGCTGACGGCTGCGCTTGTCTTCGTCTGGACGCGCGACGGTGATGATGTCGCCATCCTGGGTGACGGAGATTGGGGTCGGGATGGTGGTGCTCAGTTCACCCTTAGCGCCCTTGACGGAAACGTCCTGGCCGTTAATGGTGACAGTGACTCCACCTGGAACGGTGATTGGTGCATTACCGATACGCGACATGTCTTTCCTCCCTTACCAGACGTAGGCGAGAACTTCTCCGCCTACGCCCTTCTCGGTAGCCTGACGGTCGGTCAGGAGGCCCTGGGAAGTGGAAATGATTGCCACACCCAGACCACCCAGAACCTGTGGCAGGTCGGTGGACTTTGCGTACACGCGCAGACCTGGCTTGGAGATACGGCGGATACCGGAGATAGAACGCTCGCGGGTTGGGCCGTACTTCAGCTCGATCTTCAGAGTCTTGCCGACCTTTTCGTCGGAGACAGAGTAGTTAGCGATGTAGCCTTCCTGCTTCAAGATTTCAGCGATGTTCGCCTTCAGCTTGGAGGATGGCATTTCGACTGCATCGTGGTGCGCGTTCGAGGCGTTGCGCACGCGCGACAGCATGTCGGCGATTGGATCAGTCATGGTCATGGTGGATGACCGTGTCCTTTCTCGTCACGGTTCCCTACTCACCTGGCGTTATCTTGACGATTTCGGGAAACTCCCGCCGGCATAGTTCAGTAACTATGTCGGCTCGCTACCCGGGACGGCAAGGACGCATTAGGCAAGGGGCCTATAACAAAGTTGAAGTTTGGATTTCTGCCCGACTGGATACCAGTTGCTTTTCGACGTATTGGTCGTCGGTTCGAATACCGAGACAGCACAAAGCACCCAATATGGGACTGTGTAACGCTACCAAGCGCCCCGCCCATACTCCAAATCCCGCATGAGGAAAAACTGCATGAAGTAGCGCCTATCACCCCATCGCCACCACACCCACAGATCTGCAGCAAACAAGAGTGCAGCCCCATAGGCGGCCAGTTCCGCAGAATTGGCGGTAACGCTGTCTGGGCTGGCTGCGCAGCTGGACGCCGATTTTGCCGCATACAAAGTTGCGTGAGTCGGCGGATGCGTACTGTTCGACCGCGCCAAACTGCTTGAGTGCGGCGGTTTCGAGTTGTGGTCGGAGCCCCCGCCGGAGCATGCGGGCGAAGATGTCCTTGCGCAGTGGCGGACCGGCACTGCGAGGCAACGGACTTACTGTAACTCCACACTACCTGCACCAATGCCCCAAAACTAGACAGATGGGTCTGCTTTCTATACGCTACCAAAACAGACAGACCGGTATGTATAGATTTGAGGATTTGTGATGACACTATTGGACGACACCGACGAAGCTCGGTCATTAGCCGTAATTGGGCTTGGCCCGCGAGGAGTCTCCACGCTCGAGAGGCTCACCTCCGCACTTCGCGCAGGGCACTATCCAGGCCATCAATTAACGCTGCACCTTATCGATGACGCTCCCCACGGCGGCCGCATCTGGGACATCGACCAAACTGACACTCTGTGCATGAACACACCTGCACATGGCATGACCCTGTTCAGCGAAACCGACTCGACAGTCACCGCCCCCGTCGTCGAGGGCCCCACCTTGTACGAATGGCTTCAACTGCAGCTGGCAGCAACCGGCGCCCCCGCAAACACCGCCGGAATCAATAGCGCCAAGCACGCCTTGTTCGCGTCGCATCCCCCAGCTAACGACCTGCTGTCCCGGTACGGCACGGGGCGCCTAGTCCGCTTCCGTCCGGAGTCATTTCTGCCACGAGCAATCTATGGCTACTACGTCCGCTGGGTGTTCAGCACCTGCCTGGCGCGTCTGCCGGAATGGGTTCACGTCGAACGTCACATCGCCCGCGCCGAATCAGTCACCCGCAGTGACCACACTGACACCATTACGCTTTCCACCGGTGAACAGCTCACCGTCTCCGCAGTTATCGCAGTAACCGGCTGGCAGCAACAGCCTCTCAGCGCCACGGAAGTTCGGCTGCAGGACGCTGTCGACAGCTACCCGAATCTGCGGTGGTTCCGTGCCGACAACCCCATTGAGCAGCAACTCGATCGCATCCCAGCCCGCGCCGATGTCCTTATCCGCGGCCTGGGCATGAGCTTTTTCGACACACTGGCACTGACCACCATTGAACGTGGCGGGCGCTTCCTCCCCGATGACACCAGCCGGTCCGGGCTGCGCTACGTGCCTACCGGGGAGGAACCAACTTTCTATGCCACCTCTGGCCGCGGCTACCCATTTTTGCCACAGGGCGACTATGGCCAACTTCAACCGCCAGCAGCGCTGCCTCGTACGAAAGCCACCATCGCTGAACTCTCCGCGCGTGTGGCCCCAGGCGATAGCGCATGCATCGACTACGGACGTGATGTGTGGCCGTCCGTCGCCCGCGATTCCTACGCCGCTTTCCTCACCGTGTTGGCCCGCACCCAGCCAGACGCCCTCCGCGTTCCGCTCGCCGCGGCGCTGAGCGAAGTCGATAACACACCGGTCGGCCCGACGGTCGGCGCGGCGGGCCTGGCCGCCCTAGACGCCGTCATCGCCGCAGTAAGCACTCGAAGCTTCAGCTTGACACGCTGGATCACCCCACTGACCAGCACCTATGACAACACCGAGCAGCTGACCGACGCGATTGCCCGCTCGCTAGAGTTCGACATTGCCGAAGCTGCCGCGGGCGACAATAGCCCAGTCATTGCCGCGCTATGGTCCGTTGGTTGCGCTCGCAAACCCACCCAGGTGCTCGGCGCAGAAGGACGCTACACCCACGAATCCCGCGTCCAAGCCTTCGACCGCGCCATTGCTCTCGGCCAGATGGCCTGCTCTGGGCCGCCGCTATTTCGCACGCGTCAGCTCCTTGCCCTTATCGATGCCGGCATTGTCCAGTTCATCGGCGCGCAGCCAGCGCTGAAGGTAAGCGTCAACACGCCCAATGAAAAACCCAATGGCACCGCAACATGGTCGGTGACCTCGCACAATAGCGGTGGCCACCCCGTGACCGCCGACGTTTTGGTTGACGCATGGGTGCATAAACCCACCATCCGACAGGCCAGCCACACCCGTGGGCGCGATGGCTTCATTCAGTCGCTTATTGACGGAAACCTGGCCCGCCCCTTTGCCGAACGCACCAGCACAGGGGAAGCAGCGCCAACGGGTTCACCAGCGCAGGACCCGGAAACGAGGCGGCTCATCACCGCTGATGGTCAGCCGGACCCGCGGATTGCCATGGTCGGAATTCCGGCGCACGCACAATACCCGGATACAACAATCTCGCCGCCGGTGCCGGGCACTGACCCCTGGTTCATTCAGGAAACGGACCGCGCGGCTGTGCATACACTGCGGCTGCTGAGTGCGGCGTGGGCGGGCACACGGCAGCAGGCGGTGGTGTCTGCATGAGCCAAACGACGACTGCTACCCGTGAACACGCGGTCGCCGACGGCGGCGCGACCCGGTTCACCCAAACGCAACGACGCCGAACCATCAGTGCGCTAATGACCGCTCAAATTATGGCGGGGCTCGCGCACGGCATGACCTTTTCCATGGGCAGCCTGCTGGCAGCCAAACTGCAAGGACCCGCCTGGGGTGGCACGGCGTTGGCGCTGACCATGGGTGGCGCAGCACTATGGGCAATTCCGCTGGGAAAAGTGGTGCGACGCTATGACCGACGGTTGTCGCTGATACTTGGTCTGGTACTGGCGATGTTCGGCGCAGCCAGTGCCCTCACCGGCGCACAACTACACATTTTCCCGCTGGTTCTCGTCGGCTTCTTGCTGATTGGCGGCGAAATCGCGATGAACTACCAGGCCCGGTTTGCCGCCACCGACGTGTCGACTGGCAACAACCTGGGGCGCGACCTGTCCCTAGTGCTGTGGTCGACGACCATTGGTGCGGTCATTGGCCCACAGCTATTCGGCACGACCGAACGGCTGGGCGCGGCGCTCGGGCTGGCGGAGTTCACCGGCGCGTATTTGGTTTGCCTAGGTGTGCAACTTGTCGGCGTGCTGACGCTCGCTATTGCAATGCCGAAGGGGATCAAACCGGCGCCGGAATCCGGACCAGGTGCAGCTGCCGGCCGTCGCACCACCACTGACAGCCGGAAACTTGATGTGGTGACGGTGAGCACGGCAATCAGCATCGCGGCACTGTCGCACTTCGCGATGATTGCAATTATGGCGATGTCCGCGGTGCATATGAAGTCGCATCACGCCAGCCTCGGTTTCATTGGCATCGTGATTTCCGGCCACGTCGGCGCCATGTATGTGCTCGCACCGGTTTTCGGACTGTTGGTGGACCGCCGCGGACCGTGGACCACCATCGGAATCGGCGCGGTACTGAATATGGTTTCCGGAATCATCATTTACCTATCCGGCCACGACAATAATGGCGTGCTGCTGGGGATGGTGCTGCTGGGGATGGTGCTGCTGGGATTCGGATGGTCCGCAACCCTCGTGGGCTCCTCTGCCCTGCTGCTCACCGGCACGCCGCTGCACCTGCGCACCAAATTCCAGGGCCGCAGCGACCTCATCATGAACTTGTGTGGCGCCGCTGGCGGCTTGCTGGCCGGGCCCATCGCTGCGGCGATCGGCCTGAACAACATGTCCGGCATCATCACAGCGCTCATCGCTGTGCAATTCGTCCTTGTCGCAGCCGTGTTCAGTAAACGCTTCAGCAAACGCGCTGTGCCATCTTCTCTCACTCTCAATTCCTGAAAGGAAACACTCATGACTTCTTTGACCCCTAACCACACTGCAGGCCAGCCCCTGGAAGCAATCGACGCTGCGGCACTGAGCGCATTGGCGGAAAAGAACCAGGTCAATCCTGGTGTTGGCAAGAAGCAGATTCGCACGCACACCGAAGCAGACGGGCAGTTCCGGAACTACACCCAGGTCCGCGACCTGGAGCCGGTGTTGGTGTCGGAGCCAGAAAAGCTGCTTGGCGACAACTCGGCCCCGAACCCAACGGAAGTGGCACAAGCTGCACTGGCGTCGTGCATTTCGGTGGGCATTCAGGCCATCGCGACGCACCGCGGGGTGACGTTGACGGCGATTGACATCGATATCGAATCCGATATTGATATCTCCGCGGTCTGGGGCGTCGGCGACCTTGACGACGATAAGCGCACGGGTGTGTCTGATGTCCGAGTGCGCATTCACCTTGAGGGCGACGCTGACCGGGATACGTTGGACAAGATTCAGCGCGATGCAGTCAAGTGGTCGCCGGTTGTGAACACCTACACTCGCCCGGCGACGCTGACTTCTACTTTGGTGTAATTAGTTCAGCATCTAGGTACGCGACATCGAGATCGACACCGTTCGCTGGTGCGTAAGAAAACGAAAGGGCTACAGCTTTACAGCTGTAGCCCCAATTCGTCGAAAAGCAAAAGTACTAACTAATGCCTTTCAACCAACCTTGCGGAAGGATTTATGCCTGTTCTGGCATCTGACGGCCTTCACCATCGTTGCGCTTGAATGGGAAACCCAGTTCCAGCAGCAGCGCACGACCTTCGTCGTCGTTGGTGGCGGTGGTCACGATGGTGATGTCCATACCGCGTGGGCGGTCGACCTTGTCCACGTCAATTTCGTAGAACATGGTCTGCTCGGTCAGGCCGAAGGTGTAGTTTCCGTGGCCGTCGAACTGACGGTCAGACAGACCGCGGAAGTCACGAATACGTGGCAGTGCAACGGTCAGCATGCGGTCCAGGAACTCCCACATGCGGTCGCCACGCAGGGTGACGCGGGCACCAATTGGCATGCCCTCACGCAGTTTGAAGTTAGCGATGGACTTGCGAGCGCGACGGATCTGTGGCTTCTGACCGGTAATCAGGGTCAGGTCTTCCAGCGCACCGTTGATCATCTTGGAGTCGCGAGCAGCGTCGCCGACACCCATGTTCACAACGACCTTGGTCACGCCAGGAATCTGCATGACGTTGTCGAACTCGAACTTCTTCTGCAGGTTCTCGCGGATTTCTTCGCGGTAACGAGTCTTCAGACGAGGAATGTACTTTTCAGTCATGATTAGATGTCCTTCCCGGTGCGACGGGAGATACGGACCTTCTTGCCGTTCTCATCAAAACGGTAGCCGACGCGGGTTGGCACGCCGTCTTCGTCGACCAGCATGACGTTGGAAACGTGGATTGGAGCTTCCTGGGTCACGATGCCGCCGGAAGAAGCGCCGCGCTCACGAGAAGAGTCAGCGACGTGCTTCTTGATGCGGTTGACGCCTTCCACCAACACCTTTTCGCGGGTTGGGTATGCGGCAATGACGGTGCCCTGAGCACCCTTATCTGGGCCAGAAATAACCAGAACGGTATCGCCCTTACGGATCTTCACCTAGATCACCTCCGGAGCGAGGGACACAATCTTCATGAACTTGCGGTCGCGCAGTTCACGGGCAACTGGGCCGAAGATGCGGGTGCCCTTAGGCTCGTTGTCGTTCTTAATGATGACAGCTGCATTCTCGTCGAACTTGATGTAGGAGCCGTCCGGACGACGGGTTTCCTTCTTGGTGCGGACGATGACAGCCTTGACGATTTCGCCGGACTTCACGTTGCCGCCTGGTGCAGCTTCCTTGACGGTGGCGACAATGATGTCACCAATGCCAGCGGAGCGTCGGGTGGAACCGCCGAGAATACGGATGCACAGGATTTCACGTGCACCGGTGTTGTCGGCGACTCGTAGACGCGATTCTGGTTGAATCACTTGAGTCTCTCCTAGACCTGGATTTGCTTCGTACGCCGGATTACCGTCCCGAACGTACATGGTCTTGCAGCGCGAACGGCATGCTCGCTACCAGCGGTAGGGTTATGCGCAGTTGGCTGCAACAGGAAAACGATAGCACGCTGCATCGATAGAACCAAAAAACCTTCCACAGGCCTAATTTGGCAAGTCTTCTACAGTCACGCCCACTTAAACAGGCCATAACGATCCTGTTTCACCACGAAACATTCCGGAACATTCCGCCCGCCCCGCCCTATCTCATGTGTGAACGCGAAACACAGAGAAGGAAATTTAGCCCATGTTCAAGCGCACCACTTTCGCAGCGGTCAGCTTGGTGTCCGTCGGCCTGCTCGGCGCGGGTCCAGCGTTCGCCGCTCCGCTCGCAATGCCAAATCTTCAGTTCAAGAACACCGACGATGCCGACAGCACGCCCGCCGACGATTGCAAGTCTATCGATTTAGCCGACACCGATTTTGGCTCCTACGCAGACTCCGGCCGCATCCCAGTCACTCGCGCTAACGAAGCGCCCACCAGGGACGGCACCTCCGACATCTATTTTCACTTCAAGCAGATTGAAGACAACCAATTCGATCCATGCGGCCAGCTCAGTTGGGTCACTGTTTCCGGCGAAAATGGCAAAATCGCCAACCCCGACGGTAAATCCACTTCCGAGGCCGAGGCAGTGCTGCTTTTTGACGGAAGCAAGCTGATCAAGCACATCAAACCGACCGAAGCTGACCGCATCGCTGAGGTAAAGCGCCTCGAGGACAATGTGGTTCAGGTTATTTACGAGTACTCCCCTGCCGGCGACGGTAATGCAGCACATACCAAGCGATACACCGACGTATTCAAGCTGGAGAACGGTGAGGTGAAGGTGACGAACTCCACTTACCCGCAGACGGGCAACGTGATGAAGCTTGATTTTTCCAAGCCAGCAGTACCGGGAAACTACGCGAAGCTGCGTTATGGCAATAAATACCGCACTGGTTTCGACACGGTGGTGCCACGCGCAGACGACAAGCCCGTGACCCCAGTGGTCATTGAGCTGGATGACAATGCCACGTTGTATTGCGTCGTCCCGAAAGGCGATGGCACCCCGCGTTGGGGCGACGACATGGCCTGCCAGCTGGACCCCAACCCCGGTTGGAAGGAGTTCCCACGCGACAACAGCAATGCTCGCCGTGAGCCACCACAAGGCTCGGGTGGCAGCAACAACGCGTTTGCTTTCTCCTTCAACCCGGACGTGGTCCTGAATTACTACCAGACCAGTTTGACGGCAACTGCCGTGTTTTCCGGTGCTGCTACCGCGCACGCCAATGGGGTGACGCTGGTCGATAAGGAAATGGTTGTCGACACCCGAGAAGGCGGCGCCGTCAAAATCACCCGCGGTGTGAGCGACCACGGCATCACGGTCACTAAGGAGGGGGTGAGCTACATGTAGCTAAGAAACTGAGCATCTAGGCCGAACCAAAGTACTAACCACCACTACTGAACCTTTTCATAGAAAGGACTTGACCATGGCCACCACAATCCGCACCACCATTGCAACCGCCGCCTTCGCCGCTCTTGCTGCTTTCGCTCCTGTCGGCGCAGCGCTCACCCTTCCGGCTGCCGCCCCGACGGCAGATGCCGCGCAGATGTGCGCGCCAAACCACAATCCGATCTACGAAAATATGCACAGGGTTCCGCCCGCGGTGCCCGGCGCCGAATGGACATTTGACGGCCGCACCACCAACGTCGACTTCTGTAAAGACCTGAGCTACGCCGAACTGACCACCAAGGGCGGCACCGTCTCTTCCCCAAAGCAGCTGATACTTTTCCACAAGGGCGAGTACCTCGGGGTGGGTACTGAAGTCAGCATGCCGTACCAGCGAATCACCCATTCCGATGGCACTTCCGTCACCGTGCAATACGGCGTGCGCGGCAGTTCGAATGCCGAAGTCATTTGGCAGAACTACGTGACCTACCGCTGGGTTGGCGACCATGTCCGCATGGAAGGCAAGCTACCTATCGGCTAGTGCGCAACACCTCGCGGCACCACAATTGGTGCGCCACCGGCGGGGTCCGGCCACACCTCTGCATCGAGTTGATAAGCCGCAGACAACGTCTCAGGTGTGAGCGCAGTGTTTGGCGCTCCCGCCGCGACGAGCTCGCCATTCTTCATGAAGACCAGTTGGTCGGAGCAACCTCCGGCCAACACTAGGTCATGAAGAACCATAATTATTGTTTTGCCTTCGCGGGCAAGTTCCCGAACAACCGAGAGCATGTCCAATGCATGAGCTGGATCCAGGTAGGTGGTCGGCTCATCCAGCAGAATCACGTCAGTGGTTTGCGCAAGCACCATTGCTAACCAGGCTCGTTGACGCTGACCACCGGACAGCTCTCCCAAGTCACGATCAACAAATCCGGTGATGCGGGTGCTTTCAATAGCGCGTTCAATCGCTTCTCGGTCTGAGGCCCGCAGCCCGCTAAACACTCCTCGATAAGGGTGCCGCCCCCTGGCAACAAGTTCCCTGACGGTCAATCCCTCTGGGGCTATTGGCTGCTGCGGTAGCAGCCCGATACGCTGCGCAGCTTCTCGGTGCTTCCACGTGTGCACATTGTGTCCGTCAATAAGCACCGAACCAACCGCAGGGGAAAGCAGACGCGCAATCGTCTTCAGCAACGTCGACTTTCCGCATCCATTTGGCCCCAACAGCGTGGTTACCGCAGCAGGTTCGGCGACCAGGCTGACATTTCTGACGATTGGGGCAGCCTCCTTCGAGTAGCCAACGCTGAGCTCTTTGACCTCAACTAATGCCATGAGGAACCTCCAAATTTCTGTAGTGAGCGGCCACCGTAAGTACGCAACACCAGCACAACTAAAACCGGTCCGCCAACCACAGCTGTAACCAGTCCGACCGGCGCAGTAAACGGCAAGTAGACAGACAACACCGCACAGCTCGCCAGTAGCGCCGCACCAGCTACCGCAGATCCCAACGGCGGCGGCGTAGGCGCTGCCAAGACCAGCCGCGCCACTTGCGGGGCGACAAGTGCGACGAAACCTATCGGGCCGACAACCGCAACGCTCACGGCGACAATGGCGGTCGCACAGAGAAGCAACAGCGCGCGCACACGACGAACCGGGACACCAAGCGAAAACGCCGTCTGGTCGTCATGGGCCAATATGGGCAGATCTCGGGCAACCCACATGGCCAACACAACAAAAGGTGCTAGCCCAAGAAGCATAGGGACGATGACGTCCCCACGAACAAAACCCGTTGAGCCAGCAAGCCATGTTTGGGCATCAGCAGCGCGCTGGAGGTTTGCCCGGACCAGTAAGTAAGAAACTGTGGCGTTGGCGAGCAACGACAGCGCCAATCCGATAAGCACGACGCGTTGGGAAGAACCGAAACCACCTAGCACCAGCAAAACCAGCACCACTGCCGTAGCGCCGACCAATGCTAACGCAGCGCGCCACCAGAAGTTGTCGATTCCCTCAGCGAACGCAGGTCGCACAACAACAGTGCCCAAGACCACTAGGACGGCTGCCCCGCCTGAAACGCCCAAAATATCTGGCGAGGCAAGTGGGTTACGCGCCATTGTTTGGGTGAGCGCGCCGGCAAAACCCAACGCTGCGCCCACAATTAGGGTGGTGAGCGCCACGGGGATACGCAAGTCCCACACCACCCGGATCGACCGAGCATCACCGCCGCCAGTTAGAGTGTCAAAAACTTCTGCCGGGGAGAGCTTCACTGGCCCAGCCCCAAGCATCAGGAAATAGCTGACGGCTGCGATAAGCGCCAGGACCACCACACCGCCACCAGTGCGGATACGCTGGGCGCTTACTAAGTCACTCCTCATTGCACTGCCCCTCTGCTGTCCAGCACTGACGCACTTCGTGAACCTTGGCGCACCACATAAATCATCAATGGCGCGCCGATAAAGGCCAAGACAATCGACATTTCAATTTCTCCAGGCCGTAGTAGCAGGCGCCCCACAATGTCGGCAGTGAGCACCAAAAGCCCGCCAGTCATAGCGGTCGGAAGGAGCAGCTTGGTCAGCGCTGGCCCGGTAAAACGCCGCACAATATGGGGCACCGCAAATCCAACAAAAGCTACCGGCCCCACCGCAGCGGTGGCAGTACCTGCCAGCACAATCACCGCGGCTGCAACTGCGGCTTCAATCCGGCGCGGTGAGATTCCTAAGCTTCGGGCGGTCTCCGTGCCCATCGCCAGCAGATCTAATGGCCGCGCGATAGCCACCGCGAGAGCTGCTCCTACTGCTAATCCGATAGCAGCGAGCTGAATTTCTGGGGCCGCGCGCCCGACAGTCGACCCGACCGTCCACTGGCGCATACTGTCCAAATTGCTGCTCGAATACAAAGACAGCAGTGTTGTCGCAGCATGCAGCGCCGCGGCCACACCAAATCCAACCAGCACCAGGCTCAGCGGATCGGCGCTGAGCTTCGCAATCGCAATAATGACTAGGGCGCCGAGTGCTGCACCGGCAATCGCCCAACCTGCTTTGCTAGAAATACTGGGCGCTAGTCCTGCCACTACCCCGACGGCGACTGCGAAGCTAGCACCGGCGGTAATCCCAATGATTCCCGGGTCCGCGAGCGGGTTCCGGGTCCACACTTGGCACAGCGCGCCAGCCAAAGCCAAGCTGGCTCCGGCCAGCACCGCAAGTATCGTTCGAGGTAGCCGCAGTTCCCATACAATGTGGCCGACGTCGCTGGTTGGGTCGGTAGCTTTTCCAATCAAGACGTGGGCAACGTCAGTGGCTGAGATAAACCGCGACCCAACAAAAAGCGACAGAACAGCCGCGGCCAGCAGCGCAATGCCGAGAATCGTGTTGAGCTTTGCACTCACAGAGCTGCTTCGAATTTCGTCACGGCCCATGGGATGGTGACTGGGTTCGGCATGCTCATGGCATTACCGACATCTTGCTGGAAGTAACGCACCTTCCCGGACTTCACCACGTCCAAGTTGGTGAAGGTTGCGTCCTGTTTGAGCGCTGCGGACGCGTCGTTGTAGTCCAGCACAAATAGGTAGTCCAAGTCGTTGAGCTTGTTGTAGTTTTCCGGAGCTATGTCACGGTAAAACTGTTGTGGGTCACCGGCCTCAAGTTCGTCGGGAATCTCCATGCCTAGGTCTTCTACGAATTGCCCGCGACCGTCGCCGTGAGTGTACAACCCCAGCTTCCCGGCATACGGCATGACCACAGCGACCTTCTTGCCGGCTAGCTCTGGGTGAGCTTTCCGAAAGGCTTCCATTGCTGCATCGGTTTCGGCGATCAGTTGGTCACCCTCTTTTTGCTTATTGACGGCTTGGGCGATCGTCCGAACCTGTTCTTTCCATGGAACCTGCCAGTCCGGGAACTGCGCGGGCTTCACCGTCGTCGGCGCGATCTCTTCGAGAGACTGCTTGGCCTGTGCATCGACTGCCTGGTTCACCGCAATGATCTGATCGGGGTTCTCTGCAGTGACTTTTTCGAGGATCTCGGTGGTCATGCCGGAGGCTGCCTGGTAGATGGGTGTTGGCTGGGCCTCCCCCAACAGGGCTTGCGACCATGGGCCAACTCCGTTTTGGGTGACGTTGTCGCCTTCCGCTCCCCACGGTGCTACTGCGACTGGCTTGATACCGAGCGCCAACAGCGTGTCGGCGTCCCCGAGGCCAAGGGAAACGATGCGCTTGTTCGTAGCGTTGTGTTCCGATGTGGCGTCTACGGAACCCTCGCCTCTTGAGCAGCCGGTGAGGGCTAGTGCCCCAACCATTGCCATCGCAATAACTGCCCGCACGCTTCGCTTCATTCTGGTCCCTTCCATCGTTACATACTCGGCCCGTATTTAGGTTCGCCTAACCTTAGTATGGGGTAGGATATTAGCGCAATCCATTCATTGCTTAAATCAATGCGCAGGAGAATTCATGACCACACCGACCGTGGCGCACAAACTGTTTTCGGCCACAGTTGCCCGCGCCGAGACTCTCAACGCACACCTCTCGCGCCTGACTTTCCACGCCAACGAGTTCCGCGAACACCAGCTCACCGGCCCCGACGAGTTCTTCGGACTACTCATGCCCAAGCCTGGCCACGAGTTCACCGCATTCAACTGGGAAGGCTCAAATATTCGCGCTGCAGTTGCGGCGCTGCCGGAAGCACAGCGCCCAGAATTGCGGTGGTACACGATTCGCCAGCACCGCCCAGAACAGGGCGAAATTGACGTCGATATCGTCACGCATGGCGACGAAGGCCCCGGAAGCAGCTGGGTTCTTCAAGCCCAGGCGGAGGACTCCGTTGGAATCTTCACCTGCGCTGCGCTTTGGCAAGCAAACGCCAACGACCAACTACTCATTGCCGATGCGACCGCAATACCAGCGCTGCAGCACATCCTCGAGTATCTGCAGACACACGCACCGGAAAGGCTCGCGACTACCAACGTCATCGCAGTTGCCCCGTCGGCATCGACCTACGAGCACACATTGCATGACTGGTCGCAGCGCGTTGCCCGGTTTCACTTCCTACAGAGCACGCCCGAAGGCCAACCGGAATCCGTGATTGCTGTTTTAGATAGCTGGTTCAATGGGGCAGCGAAACTACCCGATTATGTTTGGGTTAGTGGTGAGCGTGCGCTTACAAAGCAGATCCGCAAGTACGCAACGCAGGACTGGAACCTCTCGCCAGAGCAAGTGACCTTCGTGCCGTACTGGATCCTTGGACAGGCCCGGCCATAGAGCTCCGACCCAATCCGTCAATAAGCCCTCATAACATGGGCCAACGCAAAAGGCCACTGCCCAAGCAACCGAAGTTGCAGGCAGTGGCCTTAAGTGTTGTCGATGGCACCTAGAGCGGTGCCGTCAGCGACTACTTAGCCTTTTCGATGATCTCGACCAGGCGGAAGTGCTTGTCCTTCGACAGTGGACGGGTTTCTTCGATGAGAACGCGGTCGCCGACGCCGGCGGTCTCGTTCTCGTCGTGAGCCTTCACCTTCGAGTTGGTACGAAGGGTCTTGCCGTACAGCGCGTGCTGCTTACGGTCTTCGAGCTCGACAACGATGGTCTTCTGCATCTTGTCGGAGACGACGTAACCGGTACGAACCTTACGGCCGCGGGAGTCGTTTTCGTTGATGTTCATGGTTTCCTCGCTCATGCTGCACCGTCCGTAGGAGCTTCGGACAGGCCGAGCTCACGCTCACGCATAACGGTGTAGATACGCGCGATATCCTTGCGGACAGTACGCATACGACGGTTGTTGGTCAGCTGACCGGTAGCCAACTGGAAACGGAGGTTGAACAGCTCTTCCTTCGCTTCCTTCAGTCGGGCTTCCAGATCTGCGGCGTTCAGACCGCGGAGCTCATTTGCAGGAATTCCGGTAGACATTAGAACTGGTCCTCCTTCCGGATAACACGGGTCTTGCAAGGCAACTTAGCGCCTGCGCGGTTCAGTGCTTCGATAGCGGTTGCTTCATCAGGGAAGCTCATTTCGAACATAATGCGGCCAGGCTTAACGTTGGCCACCCACTTTTCGACGCCACCCTTACCGGAACCCATACGCACACCGAGTGGCTTCTGGGTCAACGGACGGTCTGGGAAGATGTTGATCCAGACCTTGCCACCACGCTTGACGTGGCGGTTGATGGCAATACGAGCAGCTTCAATCTGACGGTTGGTGATGTATGCCGGCTCGAGAGCCTGCAGACCGTAATCACCGAAGGTCACCTGAGTGCCACCCTTGGACATGCCCGAGCGGGTTGGGCGGTGCTGACGGCGGTACTTGACACGCTTTGGAATAAGCATGCTTAGCCCTCCTGGTTCTGCTTCTGCTCAGCGCGCTGACGGCGCTGACCACCACGACGTGGACGCTCGCGACGGTCGCGGCGTGGACGTGCGGCAGGTGCGTTCAATTCGGACTCACGGCGGCCGCCGACAACGTCACCCTTGTAGATCCACACCTTAACGCCAATGCGGCCGAAAGTGGTGTGAGCTTCAAAGGTGCCGTAGTCAATCTCGGCACGCAGGGTGTGCAGTGGGACGCGACCTTCGTGGTAGCGCTCAATGCGACCCATTTCTGCGCCGCCCAGACGACCGGCGCAGACAATCTTAATACCCTTGACCTGTGGCTGACGCATTGCAGACTGGATAGCCTTGCGCATTGCACGACGGAATGCGACACGGTTAACCAGCTGCTCGGCGATGGACTGAGCCACCAGCTGAGCGTCGGCATCGACGTTCTTGACCTCGATGATGTTCAGCTGAACACGCTTGCCGGTCAGCTTCTCGAGCTTGCCGCGGATGCGGTCAACCTCGGCACCACGACGACCGATGACGATGCCCGGGCGTGCTGCGTGCAGGTTAATGGTTATCTGTTCTGGCTTGCGCTGGATCTCAACGTTGGAGATACCGGCGCGCTCCAGGTTAGAGGTCAGCAGGTTACGAACCTTGATGTCCTCTGCAACATACTCGGCGTACTGCTTATCTGCGTACCAGTGGGACCGCCAGTCAGCGGTAATGCCGAGTCGGAGGCCGTGTGGATGAATTTTCTGGCCCACTACTTGGCACCTTCCTTCTGGCTCTCAACAACCACGGTGATGTGGCTGGTGCGCTTGCGGACGTGGAATGCACGACCCTGAGCGCGTGGACGGAAACGCTTCATGGTTGGACCTTCGTCAGCCCAGGCCGCGGAAACGACCAGGGAGTTACGGTCCAGACCGAAGTTGTTCTCGGCGTTAGCTGCTGCGGATGCGACGACCTTCGCAACTGGCTCCGAGGCGTACTGCGGTGCGTACTCCAGCATTGCCAGAGCATCAGACACAGACTTGCCGCGGATGGTGTCCAGCATACGGCGCGCCTTCATTGGAGTGACGCGGACGAAGCGCGCAGTGGCGCGTGCGGTGGTGATTTCTTCACTCATCGCTTATCGACGTCCCTTCTTGTCTTCCTTGACGTGACCCTTGAAGGTCTTGGTAGGTGCAAATTCACCCAACTTGTGGCCAACCATGGAGTCGTCGATGAAGACCGGAACGTGCTTCCGGCCGTCGTGGACGGCAAAGGTGTGACCGATGAAGTCAGGCAAAATGGTAGAACGGCGTGACCAGGTCTTGATGACCTGCTTGGTACCCTTTTCGTTTTGAGCGTCGACCTTGTTGAGGAGGTGCTCGTCTACGAAGGGACCCTTCTTCAGACTGCGGGGCATACTGTTTACCTCCTCTTAGCGCTTCTTGCTCTTGTTTGGACGACGGCGGCGAACAATCATGTTGTCGCTAGGGCGGTTCGGCTTACGGGTGCGAACTTCCTTCTTGCCCCATGGCGACACTGGGTGACGACCACCAGAGGTCTTACCTTCACCACCACCGTGTGGGTGGTCCACTGGGTTCATAACAACACCGCGGACCTGTGGGCGCCAGCCCTTCCAACGCATACGACCGGCTTTACCCCAGCGAATGTTGATCTGGTCAGCGTTGCCGACCTCACCAACAGTTGCGCGGCAGCGGTAGTCCACACGACGGATTTCGGAAGATGGCATACGCAGCACAGCGTACTTGCCTTCCTTACCCAGCAGCTGGATAGAAGTACCAGCGGAACGAGCGAGCTTAGCGCCGCCGCCTGGCTTCAGTTCAACTGCGTGAATGGTGGTACCGGTTGGGATGTTGCGCAGTGGCAGGTTGTTGCCTGGCTTGATGTCTGCGTTTGGACCGGATTCGACCATTGCACCCTGCTTCAGGTTACGAGGCGCGATGATGTAGCGCTTCTCACCGTCGACGTAGTGCAGCAGTGCGATGTTTGCGGTGCGGTTCGGGTCGTACTCGATGTGAGCGACCTTTGCCGGCACGCCGTCCTTGTCGTTACGACGGAAGTCGATGACGCGGTAACGGCGCTTGTGGCCACCACCCTTGTGACGGGTAGTGATGTGTCCGTGGACGTTACGTCCACCCTTCTTCGACAGCGGGCGCAGCAGAGACTTCTCTGGGGTAGAGCGAGTGATTTCGCTGAACTCGGAGACGGAGCTCTGGCGGCGACCCGGCGTAGTCGGCTTGTACTTACGAATAGCCATACTGTTTCGTCCTTAAACTTCCTCGGCGCGGCCTACTGAGCCGAGCCACCGAAGATGTCGATTGGATCGCTGCCGGCTGCGAGAGTCACGTAGGCGCGCTTGGTTGCCTTGCGCTGGCCGAAACCGGTGCGGGTGCGCTTGCGCTTACCCTCACGGTTCACGGTGTTCACGCTGGAAACCTTGGTGCCAAAGATCTGCTCGACCGCGATCTTGATCTGAGTCTTGTTGGAATCTGGGCGCACCAGGAACGTGTACACGTTCTGCTCCATCAGTCCGTAGGACTTCTCCGAGACCACCGGTGCGATGATGATGTCACGTGGGTCAGCAATCTTAGCCATTACTTCTCCTCCTTCTGCACGCCTGCGGCGCGGTTGATGAAGGCGTTCAGGGCCTCGACACCGAACACGACGTCGTCAGAGTTGAGCACGTCGTAGGTGTTCAGCTGATCTTCGCTCAGGATGTGCACGCCTGGCAGGTTGCGAGCGGACTTCCAGGAAGTCTCGTCAGCCTTGCCAAGCACAACCAGCACCGACTTGCGGTCGGTCAGGCGCTCGATGAACGCGCGAGCGGACTTGGTGGACGGGGTCTGACCCGAAACCAGTTCCTCGACCACGTGGATGCGATCGTGGCGAGCACGGTCGGTGAGGGCGCCGCGCAGAGCAGCTGCCTTCATCTTCTTTGGGGTGCGCTGGTCGTAATCACGTGGCTGTGGACCATGAACGGTGCCACCGCCGGTGAAGTGTGGCGCGCGGATGGAACCCTGGCGCGCACGACCGGTGCCCTTCTGACGGAATGGCTTCTTACCACCACCGCGGACTTCACCGCGGGTCTTGGTGGCGTGAGTGCCCTGACGACGGGCAGCCATCTGGCCGATAACGACCTGGTGCATGGTTGCCACGGAAACTTCTGCGTCGAAGATTTCTGCTGGCAGTTCCACAGAGCCGTTGGTCTTACCGTCAACGGTATGGACGTCAAGCTTCAGATTGGTCATGCGTGAGCACCACCCTTAACAGCAGTCTTTACAATCAGCAGGCCGCCGCGTGCACCCGGAATTGCGCCCTTGATGAGCAGCAAGTTCGAGTCAGCGTCAACCTTCTGAACCTTCAGGTTTTGGGTGGTAACGCGGTCGCCACCCATGCGGCCAGCCATCTTCTTACCCTTGAAGATGCGGCCTGGAGTAGCGCAAGCGCCAATACCACCGACACGGCGGTGAGCAGCCTGGTTACCGTGTGCAGCGCCCTGGCCAGCAAAGCCGTGGCGCTTCATGCCACCGGCAAAGCCTTTGCCCTTGGTGGTGCCGGTAACGTCGACAAACTCGACGCCATCAAAAATGTCCACGCCAACTTCCTGGCCAACCTCGTACTCCGAAGCATTCGGGGTACGGATTTCCACGGTGTGGCGACGTGGGGTTACGCCGGCCTTTGCAAAGTGGCCGGTTGCTGGCTTGTTGACCTTACGTGGGTCAATTTCGCCGAATGCGAGCTGCACGGCGCTGTAGCCGTCAACTTCCTCAGTGCGCACCTGAGTCACAACGCATGGCCCAGCCTCGACGACCGTGACGGGAACAACCCGGTTCTGGTCATCGAAAATCTGGGTCATGCCGAGCTTGCGGCCCAGGATGCCCTTCATCTCAATTTCACTCATATCTAGTCTCCGCTGCCTTTAAGTCCAGGTCTACTGAATCTTGACGTCAACGCTGGACGGCAGGTCAATGCGCATCAGCGCGTCCACCGTCTTGGAGGTCGGGTCGAGAATATCGATCAGTCGCTTGTGCGTACGCATCTCAAAGTGCTCGCGCGAGTCCTTGTACTTGTGCGGCGAACGGATGACGCAGTACACGTTCTTTTCGGTGGGCAACGGCACTGGGCCGACCACTCGGGCACCCGTGCGGGTGACCGTCTCGACGATGGTGCGCGCGGACGCGTCAATCGCCTCGTGGTCGTAGGCCTTCAGCCTGATGCGGATCTTTTGTCCCGCCACGCTTGTCCTCTTCCTCACTATTTGGTCACTGTCTTGGCGTAATGCCTGGCCAGCGCCAGTGTTCTCTTGAAAATCGTCTGTACTTCGTGTGAACCTTCATGATGCTGCGCCTACATGCGCGCATAGAGGACGGATCATCACCCGAATCTCAAGGTGGAAGAGGGTCCCCCGTGGTGACGAAACCAATATGGTGAAAATCGTCGGCCAGAAAAGGGCCTATATTCCAACTGCCGCTGTGTATTTGCCATGCACCACTCCGGTCCCGTGAACTTACGATTGCAGTCCACGAGAAGGTTGGTCATGCTCACTCCACCATCGCCGCAGCTAGTACGACGTTGTTGAAGTAACCTGGCTATTAAAGCACGTCGGATGGTGGTATTCCAAATCCCTGCTTGTTGACGTTTATGGCCCCGAGCTGCAGCGAGGCATTCGTCATAGGTTCAGGTGAGCAGCGTCACTGGCTCAAGGTTAATGCGGAGCTGAATAGAAGCGGGCAATATATAGGGTGCATCGTTTTTGTCGAGAGGAAGCCGCCATGACTGACCCGTTCGCACTTAACTCGGATTCGCCCGATCTCGTTACCGAACGCGGCAGCACCATGATTTCGGACACGGTGGTGGCGAAAGTCGCGGCGATGGCAGCGAGTGAGGTTTCAGGCGTCCACGATTTAGGTACTGCTGCTAATCGAACTGCCGCATTGCGGGATCGGATCCAGCCTGCCCCACGACCGGCAGGTCAACCCGGCATTTCCGTGGAAGTCTCCGGCACAAAGGCCACGGTCCAGGTTGGGGTTATTGCCGAGTATGGGGTGGCGCTGCATGAACTAGCCGAAGCAATTCGGCGCAATGTGATTGTCTCAGTTGAGCGGATGACTGGGCTGACCGTCACCGGCGTCAATATTCACATCCATGACATCTATCTGGGTATTGAAGACGTCGACGCTGCTGAAGTTTAGGGCATAGCAATGAACCCCGGATTCGAACCATACCTACCACCGGAGGCTGCCCAGGCTATTGCCGCTGCCGCTATGGCGGTTCCTGGGGTGGCTGGGATGTACCACGGAGTCGTTGGCGAGTTGGCGTTGCTCTACCCGCGACTGCGGGTGCCTGGCTTAGCCGTCACCGGCAACCAGCTGGATGTGCATGTGACCGTCGAGGTTGATATTCGCCGGCCGCGGATGCTTCCCGACGTGGTTTCGCAGGTCCATTCCGAGGTGATGCACATTCTTCAGCAGTATCCGGAGTCCGGCGTGACACGCGCGCGGGCGATTGCCAGCGACGCTGTGCCCGCCCCAAGGGAGTTGGAGCCATATGAATAAACCACTTCGCCCAACAGATCCACGTTATCTGGCGCAGCGCCGCGAGATTATCCGTCGACACCATCCCGACCGCGGCGGCAATCAGGATGAGCTCATCAGCGAATTGGATGCGCTCGACCGTAAGTGGCAGCTCCGCAGCCAATTGGAGCAGCTTCCCGTCCCAGGTTTCCTGCGCGGCCTCGGCGATGATGAGGCCACGCGCAAAGCGGCGCGGGTCGCGGTGCGCCGTTTGGCGAAGTTCCGCAGTGCCACTAACCGCACTATCGACCGGATGTCTGACTTTTTGGAAACCCTCGCCGACGAGGTCGAACAAGGCTATAACGAGGATCCAGGAACTGAAAGGCCGAAGCGATGAGTGCACCCCAGTTCGGCGCCTTGGTCGGCATCTTGTTAGCGATTGCCGCAATTGTCGGCGGCCTTGGCGGCTTCCTGCTGGCAGTCGCATTCGCACTGGTCGGCGGTATTTTGGCAGCGCAGTTCACGGGTCGCGTTGATGTCAGCACGTTGTCCTTGCGCTCCGCGGCACAGTGGTTCGACTCCTTCCGGCCGTCGGCGGGTACTGCCCCGAGGAAGGAGCGCTAATGCCTACTTCGCGTATTCACCACGGTCCCACCGGCAGCACCATTGTTGAAGAGCGCGCCATCGCGGCCATCATTTCCCGCGCCATTGACTCAGTTCCTGGCACTGTTCGGCACGCGAGCGGGTTTGATCGGCTTACTCGACGGCCGCTACCTCGGGTGGAGCTATTCATGGATAGTGACGGCAGCGCTATCGCAGTCGAGGCGATGATCGCCGCGACATGGCCCTCGCCGGTCGCAGATGTCGCGGCGGCGGTTCGGGCAACCATCACGCAGTGGGTTACAGAGTTCACGCACATCCCGGTGGTATCGGTCAATGTTTCTGTCGGCGCGGTAGTTCCGGCGAAGCTGACGGCTCCCGATGCCAGTGTCGGCGCCCCTGCGCCGCGGCTGCGCCCCGTCGTGGCATCGCCCCTGTCCATTGTGGCGATTCCAGAGCCCCGCCCACTCGAGCCGTTTATCCCCATCACCGTAACGCCCTTCGTTCCGCGGAAGGAGCTGTAATGGATTCGCGACACCACCCCGCTACCCCGGTGTCCTTCGGACTAAGGCCGAGCCGGCGCCCGGCTGCTGCACCTGGCGCGCTTGCGGTCGCAGCCACTGTTGTGCCGGTCATCATTGCCATCATCGTCATTGCGGTACGCGATATTTTGGTCCGAGCTGACCTAGTCAATGGCGACCAATGGATACCCATCATTTTCGGCTGGCTTGCCGATGCCCCGTGGCAGTGGTGGGTGGTGCCAGCTGGGCTAGCCGTCATCGCGATCGGAATTGGCCTCATGGTGGTCGCTTCGCTGCCCCGCCGCCGCACACATATCCGCCTGTCCCCCGCCGAGCATGATCTATGGACCCGCCCCGTCGACTTCTGCCGCATGTGTTCGGCCACAGCGGAAATGGTGCCGGGAATTATGGGAGTGCACAGCACCTTCTATGGCCGCCGCGTCATTATTAACGCCCGCGGTGGTGGCGCGTCCGTGGAGGAGTTGCGCTCACGGGTAGAAAAGGCCGTCACCCCGCTTGTTGACGTATTGGAAGACACTCCAGAGCTGAAGGTCAATGTCTCTTTGCTCGGCTACACACCGGAGGAACTTCGCGACGAGCACCTCAGTGATTTGAAACGAAGGAGCGGCAAATGAGTGAACTGGCAGGCACACTCAACCGAATATTCACCGCGCTCTTGGGTCTTTCCTTATTCCTGGTTGGCGCATGGGCCATCGGTGATGCGCTGAGTTGGCCACCCGCACGCTACTTGGTAGAGAACATTGACTGGCGGGAAGCGACCACGTGGTCGCTGCGTGATGGCTGGTCGTGGATTCTCACCGCAGTCGCTACTGTCGGCGTGCTGTTTATTGCGCTGCTAGTGTGGGCGAATTTTCGCACTCGGCAGCCACAACAAGTGTATTCGCGACAGTCGAATGAGACCGGCACCATTGACTACTCACTGCAGCTGATAGCTAAGGCAGTTGCTGATGATATCGCTACGCTGCCGAATGTCACTCGTGCCC
Source organism: Corynebacterium ulceribovis DSM 45146 (assembly GCF_000372445.1). Lineage (GTDB taxonomy): Bacteria > Actinomycetota > Actinomycetes > Mycobacteriales > Mycobacteriaceae > Corynebacterium > Corynebacterium ulceribovis. Next base: position 207,368 of record NZ_AQUY01000001.1, on the reverse strand, counting down.
GAGGCAAGGCTGAGTTGGACCGGGGCACCGAAACGCTGACGATCATTGTCGATGTCCCACCGCAATATGACGTCGTAGAGCTGCGCGATGAGTTAATTCGTCAGCGCCAATACGTCGCAAGTGCGGTCGAGGGCCGTGATTTGGCGGTGCGCTTCCTCATTCATTTGGGCACTGTGCCGCGGGAAAGCTATTAGCCCATAGAACGCAGAAAACCTCACACCTGCTGGTGTGAGGTTCAAAGCAGTGAGATGGCCCATGCGGGCCACCTATTCGTCAACAAGCAATTGCTTACTTGATGATCTTGGTGACACGGCCGGCACCAACGGTACGGGAGCCTTCGCGGATAGCGAAACGCAGGCCCTCGTCCATTGCGACTGGCTGAATCAGGGTGACGGACATGTCGACGTTGTCGCCAGGCATGACCATCTCGGTGCCCTCAGGCAACTTCACAACACCGGTAACGTCGGTAGTGCGGAAGTAGAACTGTGGACGGTAGTTGTCGAAGAATGGGGTGTGGCGGCCGCCTTCTTCCTTGGACAGGACGTAGACAGAGCCCTCGAACTCGGTGTGAGGGGTGTAAGCGCCTGGCTTAGCAACAATCTGGCCACGCTCGATGTCTTCGCGCTTGATACCGCGGAGCAGCAGACCACAGTTGTCGCCAGCTTCGGTGTAGTCAAGCAGCTTGCGGAACATTTCGATACCGGTGACGGTGGTCTTCTGGGACTTTTCCTTGATACCCAGAATTTCAACTTCGTCGTTGACGTTCAGCTGACCGCGCTCAACACGACCGGTAGCAACGGTGCCACGACCGGTAATGGTGAAGATGTCCTCAATAGGCATGAGGAATGGCTTCTCGGTTTCACGAACTGGGTCTGGAACGTTCTCGTCCACAGCTTCCATCAGCTCAGCAACGGACTCAACCCACTTCTCTTCGCCGTTCAGGGCGCCCAGAGCGGAGATGTGAACGATTGGAGCTTCTTCGTCGTAGTCCTGCTCAGCCAGCAGTTCACGAACTTCCATTTCGACGAGCTCGAGGAGCTCTTCGTCTTCAACCATGTCGCACTTGTTCAGTGCAACCAGGATGTATGGAACGCCAACCTGGCGAGCCAGCAGCACGTGCTCACGGGTCTGTGGCATTGGGCCGTCGGTTGCAGCAACAACGAGGATAGCGCCGTCCATCTGAGCAGCACCGGTAATCATGTTCTTGATGTAGTCGGCGTGGCCTGGGGCGTCAACGTGTGCGTAGTGGCGCTTCTCAGTCTGGTATTCAACGTGAGAAACGTTAATGGTAATACCGCGTTCCTTCTCTTCCGGCGCCTTGTCGATGGCGTCGTAAGCGAAAGATTCGTTCAGGTCTGGGAACTTGTCAGCCAGAACCTTGGTGATTGCAGCGGTGGTGGTGGTCTTACCGTGGTCAACGTGACCAATGGTACCGATGTTAACGTGCGGCTTTGTACGCTCGAACTTAGCCTTCGCCACTTTAGTCCTCCTGGACGTCTCGGTGGCTACGACTTTCGCAGCCACGTAGGTGGTTAGACCCAAGAAAATCTCAGGTCGTTTTTATTGATTGCCAGTTACAGCATATTAAAGGGTTACCGGGCCGTTTTACAAACCCGCCCCTATTGACGCGGGGTAACGGCCGGCTCCCCACTACCTTGCCACGAAAGCAGGTAGCAGAGGGCCGACCCCTACCCCGTCGAACTACTGCCGAATGCTGACTGGCACTGGGCTTATCAGCAGCAGCCCGACCGGGCACTAGCGCTGGGCTAGTTGCCCTTGGGAGGCAAAATTAGTTGCCGGTGCGCTCTGCAATGATATCGGCTGCAACGGAGGAAGGAACCTCAGCGTAGGAGTCGAAGATCATCGAGTAGTTAGCGCGGCCCTGGGTCTTGGAACGCAGGTCACCAACGTAGCCGAACATTTCGGACAGTGGGACCTTCGCCTTGACGACCTTGGCGCCGGAGCGGTCTTCCATTGCGTTGACCTGGCCACGGCGGGAGTTAACGTCACCGATAACTTCGCCCATGTATTCCTCAGGAGTAATGACTTCCACGGCCATCATTGGCTCCAGCAGAACTGGCTTAGCCTTCTGGACAGCTTCCTTCAGAGCCTGCTGACCAGCAATCTTGAAGGCCATTTCGGAGGAGTCAACGTCGTGGTAAGCACCGTCAAGCAGGGTGGCCTTGATGTTGACCAGTGGGTAACCAGCCAGGAAGCCGTACTGCATTGCGTCCTGAATACCAGCGTCGACCGAAGGGATGTATTCCTTCGGAACGCGGCCACCGGTGACCTCGTTGGCGAACAGGTAGCCCTCTTCGCCTTCTTCTGGCTCGTAAGGCTCGATGGAGATGATGACCTTTGCGAACTGGCCCGAACCACCGGTCTGCTTCTTGTGGGTGTAGTCCAGCTTTTCGACTGCCTTACGAATGGTTTCGCGGTAGGCAACCTGTGGAGCACCAACGTTAGCTTCGACCTTGAATTCGCGCTTCATGCGGTCAACCAGGACGTCGAGGTGCAGCTCACCCATACCGCCGATGACGGTCTGGCCGGTTTCGTCGTCCAGCTTCACGGTGAAGGTTGGGTCTTCTTCAGCCAGACGCTGAATAGCGGTAGCCAGCTTCTCCTGGTCGGCCTTGGTCTTAGGCTCGATGGCGACCTCAATAACTGGGTCTGGGAATTCCATCGATTCCAGCACGACTGGGCGGTCGGTAGCGCAGAGGGTGTCACCGGTGGTGGTGTCCTTCAGGCCAACGACAGCGTAGATGTGGCCAGCCACAGCGTTGTCGACTGGGTTCTCCTTGTTGGAGTGCATCTGGTATAGCTTACCGATGCGTTCCTTCTTACCCTTGACCGAGTTCATGACCTGGTCACCGGAGGCAACCTGACCGGAGTACACGCGGACGTAGGTCAGACGGCCGAAGAATGGGTGTGCAGCAATCTTGAACGCCAGAGCGGAGAATGGCTCAGACTTGGAAGGAGCCAGTTCGATGATCTTCTCTGGGTCCTTGACGTCGTGCGCATCGATGTGGCCAACGTCCAGTGGGTTTGGCAGGTAAGCAACAATTGCGTCCAGCAGTGGCTGAACACCCTTGTTCTTGTATGCGGTACCACAGAACACTGGGTAGATTTCCGCGTTCACGGTCATCTTGCGGATGGCGCCCTGGATTTCTTCCTTGGTCAGCTCTTCGCCGCCGAAGTACTTCTCCATGAGAGCTTCATCAGATTCAGCAACAGCTTCGAGCAGCTTCTCGCGGTACTCTTCAGCCTTTTCCTGCAGGTCTGCTGGGATTTCCTGAACGTCAGCAGGGGTACCTGGGTCGACCTTGCCTTCCCAGACCAGTGCCTTCATGTCGATGAGGTCAACGACACCGTTGAAGTCATCTTCAGCACCGATTGGCAGCTGCATGACCAATGGCTTTGCACCCAAGCGGTCAACGATGGTGCCGACGGTGTAGTAGAAGTCAGCGCCCAGCTTGTCCATCTTGTTCACGAAGCAGACACGTGGAACTTCGTACTTCTCAGCCTGACGCCAAACCTGCTCAGACTGTGGCTCAACGCCTTCCTTGCCGTCGAAGACAGCAACTGCGCCGTCGAGGACACGCAGGGAACGTTCAACTTCCACGGTGAAGTCAACGTGGCCCGGGGTGTCGATGATGTTGATCTGGTTGTCGCCCCAGTAGCAGGTGGTAGCCGCGGAGGTAATGGTGATACCGCGTTCCTTTTCCTGCTCCATCCAGTCCATGGTGGATGCACCGTCGTGGGTTTCGCCCACCTTACGGCTGATACCGGTGTAGAAGAGGATGCGTTCGGTCGTGGTCGTCTTACCAGCATCGATGTGGGCCATGATGCCGATATTGCGGACCTTGTTCAGGTCGTCAAGCACTGGAAGTGCCACAGTAGCCCCGCTCATTCGTCGTTCGGCAGGGCCGAGGAAATCCTCCACGAACCCCGCAAGTGGTTTATTGCTTTATCTATTTTGCCACCTAACTGCGTAAGTGGCGATATGAACAGCCGATCAACCCGAAGATAAGGGGCAGCCGACTGTCCACTGCCCCAGGGGTTGCCGTGGTATTACCAGCGGTAGTGTGCGAAGGCGCGGTTCGCCTCAGCCATCTTGTGGACGTCTTCGCGACGCTTCACGGATGCACCCAAGCCGTTGGATGCGTCCATGATTTCGTTTGCCAGACGTTCGATCATGGTGTTCTCGCGGCGCTGACGGGAGAACATCAGCAGCCAGCGCAGTGCCAGGGTGGTTGCGCGGCCTGGGCGCACGTCAACTGGAACCTGGTAGGTTGCGCCACCGACACGACGGGAGCGAACCTCGAGAGCAGGCTTAACGTTGTCGATTGCGCGCTTCAGGGTCTGAACTGGGTCAACGCCGCCGGTCTTTTCGCGGGTGATTTCCAGTGCGCCGTAAACGATGCGTTCTGCAGTGGACTTCTTACCGTCGATCAGAACCTTGTTGACCAGCTGGGTAACCAGTGGGGAGCCGTAAACTGGGTCGTTTACGATTGGGCGCTTTGGTGCAGGACCTTTACGTGGCATGGATTACTTCTCCTTCTTTGCGCCGTAGCGGGAGCGAGCCTGCTTGCGGTCCTTGACACCCTGGGTGTCGAGGGAACCACGGACGATCTTGTAACGGACACCTGGAAGGTCCTTCACACGACCACCGCGAACCAGAACCATGGAGTGTTCCTGCAGGTTGTGGCCTTCGCCTGGAATGTAAGCGGAAACCTCAACGCCAGAGGTCAGGCGCACACGGGCGACCTTACGCAGCGCAGAGTTAGGCTTCTTAGGAGTGGTGGTGTACACGCGGGTGCAAACGCCGCGACGCTGTGGGGAGCCCTTCAGCGCAGCAGTAGCAACCGGCGACTTCTTGTCGTGGCGGCCCTTACGGACCAGCTGCTGAATAGTTGGCATGAACCGTCTTTCTATGTTGATCGGCTAGTCTTGGCCGGATTAGCCGACCGAGAAAACTTCTTTGTCAGCTCAACTTGAGCGAATCATTTTAGACGCGCGAAACCCAGTCAGCCGCTCTCGCTGGCCTACTGGGTAAAAGTTAAGCCCCCACCCTGGAGACGTGGGACTAGTTGTTTACGGTACAGCACCCTTTCCACAGAACCAAAAACCGCTCATCCCAGCTACTTCCATCGCAGGCAGCTAGCATGTTCATATGCCTTTCAACAACACTGCTACTCCTGCGGAAGTCACTGGCCACATCGCTGCATTCCACGATCGGAACGTCAAACAGTTTGGATGGTTGGATAAGTGGCCGGAAGAGCTATGCCAGGAGTTCCGGCAGTTGCTTGTTGACGGAATCACTGCCGTAAACCCACAGGGCCCATGGCCGTTGGACATGGAGTCGCTTCGCGCACTGCATGAACTACGCAAGCTGCAGTTGGACTTTTTCATCAGCACTGATGACATCCCTGCCGCGGCAAAAACCGCTAGTCGCTCGGGTCCGCTTGCGCTTGTGATGGGCGACCTTGGTTACATCAATCAAGCTCAGCATACGATCGCGGTTCATGCTTCCGACTCTGGGCAACCGGCGGAAGGGGCGAAGTTCTATTTAGCTACTGCTGCCACCTCTGCGACGCTGGGCAACGTCGATACGGCGGAACATGCGACACACATGGCAGAACAGCTGTTGCTCGATTCCTCAGCGCAGACTTTTGCCGCGAGTCAAGCGCCGGTCCCCATCCCGCCCCAACCGGCGACACCTGCTCCCGCCCCTACGCCAGCCCAACCGGCGGCCTCAGCTCCCGCCCCTACTCCAGCATCGCCGCCAGCTACTGATTGGGACGCGGTCATTGCCGACGCCCTTCGAAAGGATGAACGGTCCGGTCTGCAGCAACTGGAAGCCGTTTTGGCTGCGTCCGGCACCCCAGGCGGCCCGAATGACGATCAACTTGCCGACGCGATTATTCACCGAGTCGAGTTAGCATTTGATTCCTTCCTTCCGCCCGCGGCCGTGGAAGATATCCACGAAGTGTCATGGGAAGCTTTGGGCAAGCTGACCAGTGCACCAAAATTCACTGAAACACGCGACCGCTTCCACGACACTATTACCGCCAAGTGGGACAAGTTCTTTGATACCGCGGTGGAACGCTCCTTTGACATTCAGATGGTGCGAACAGTGTTGACTCATTCTGTGTCTTTCCTCGGTCTCGACTTCGGCCCGACTGAAGAGCAGCTCACCGACGCTTTGCGACAAATGACGCACCGTATTCTCATGGCTGAAGATGCTGACCTACTGTCTGAGTTTTCCGTCACCGTCATCCAGACAGCGCAGACATTGCCAAACAAGTCCACTTCTGGTGCTTTGCTGAAGAATGTTGGCTTGGCTGTGCCGCGTCAACCAAACTATTTGCCGCTGCGCGAGCTGTTCCTGCAGTCGGCGATGAAAGAGTTTCGAAGCGATGGCAATGAAGCGCAGGCAAGCTTCGTGGATATCGAGCTGGCGTTGGACTTCGTCTCGCAGCGCAAGTTAAAGGAAGCCCACGATGTGCTGACGAAGGTGCACCGCAATGCACAGGTGATGGGTGATTTGCAGCTCATCTGCGAGGTCACATTGCATCTGAGCAGGTCGTGGGCCTTTGCCAAACGTTTTGACACTGCAATCGGCTTGATTAATCGCGTCCTGAACAGCAATCCGCTTCCAGCAGCGAAGAACGCAGAAACTCGTCGCCTCATCGGCAAGCTACTGATGGAAAAGGCGCGCTACATGCATGCGCAGGCAAAGGGCAATACCGCGCAGATGGGTGTGGTGCACAACTTGGTGTCCGCCGCCCTAGAGATTTTCATGGCCGGCGAGTTCACTGAGGAAATGGCCGAGGCGAACTACTTCCTCAAGACTGGCTCCTTCCAGTAGTTCGCTCGGCGTTCGTCACCTGCTCAGCAGTTCTGCTCAGGCGCTCTGCTCAGTAGTTGTGGGTGAACCATTCTCGGTTCACCGGCAGCCAGATCAGCACGATGGTGATCAAACTGAGCAGCCCCACCGGCGCAAACCCGCCCAGCGCCAGCAGCAGCACCCCAAAAACGCACATCACGGTCAGTGCGATACGCGCAATTGGGTCACCTTTAATCACCAACGCAGCTAACGCCACCAGCACGATCAGCACAATCGTCCAGCCGACCACAATTTCGGTGTAGTTGTCAGGCCGATCCATGGTTTGCAGTTTGTAAATCACCCAACCGACCGTGCCCAGCTGCGCCAGCCCCGCCAGCAGTAGGGTCCACGGCGCCCGGTAACTCACCCGGGTCCGCATCCGTTGCGCGAAGCTAGGCATTGGCTTTTGGGGGCTTATTGACGAAGCGGAATCGGCGAATCGGTAATCCATATCCGCACGAGACGGCCCCTGACCAGGCTGACCGAATCCGCTCTGGGACCCCGACTGAGACGGCTGGCCAAAACCTCCGAACCTACCCTGCTGGTGTGGTTGTCCAAACCCACCGTGCTGGCCTGCCTGACCAAAGCCGCCATGATTGCCTTGCGGACGAGGCTGGCCGAAGCCACCCTGACCACCTTGTGGGTTTCCGCCTTGTGGGTTCCCGAACCCGCCGAATCCCTGCGTCATAGGAAAATCCCTCGCTTAGTGATCTGCCACAGCACTGGATCCAAGCACCGGTAAGGCGCGATACCAGTTCGAGCAATCATCCGTCCCTTCGGCGCATTGCCCAGTGCTGATGTCGCAAAGTACCGCACGTTCTGAGAGTCATGGAGCTGGTAGGAATTCCTGATGGTGTTCAGCAAGTCCGTAGCTTTGAGCAGGTGCAGCATACTTTTGACCTCAAGGTCAACCAGTTGGCTGTCCTTTTCGTCGAAACGCATCCCGTTGTCGCGGCGGAACGCTGCCCCGTAGTTACCCAGAATGGGGCGCCACTCCGAACCATGCACATCTTCCAGCTTCTGCAGCGCATCAAACTTCGACAACGCAAGCGCTAATGGCGGACGGGCGTCCCCCAGAATGCGGAGCAAATTCGTCAATACGCTCAAAGGGTCGCCGCCAAGTTCTTGGACCTCAACCAAACCTTCCAGGTTCGTTTTCACTGACGGGACGCGCAGCGGGTCAAAGAGGAACACCACTTCATCGGCGTGGCGGAAGAACTCCAAGTCATTGAGGTCGGACGGCAAGTTTTCCAGGTCTTCGCCGGCAACATCGCGCAGCACGAAGAAGAAACGGCGATCTTCACCGTTGACTTGCCATATGCCCAGGTCATAGATGAGTGGGTCCCGGTGGTAGGCGTCCTCCGAAGCCATCCCTGGGGTCGACTTAATCAGCCCCATCTCCTCAAACAGCGGCGACTCATAGTGCTCCGAGTACTGGCGCTGCGTATTCTCATTCGCCGGCCACGCCACCTTGTTGTTCTGCGAGGTCAACTGCCTCAGCAGTTTCACCAACACCGCAATATAAAAACTCTTACCGGAGGCTCGCGCACCAGCCATCGCAACGCAAATAGTCGCCGAATTCGCCCAGTTCGGCGGCAACTCTCGGTAAACGAACTCGCTGGTAGTCGCGGTCGGATCCGACAACACTTTGAAAGTGTATGGGCAGCGGGTCGGGGTATGTGGGAACGCTGGAGCTGACATCTGAGGTGCCATCGGCTGCTCGTAGCTATTGTCCGGATTCACGTTAGTCATGGCGTGCTCCCAAAGCGCGGGCTACCACGACCATCTTGTCGACGCTGCCGCCAATGGCATCCGTCTGGCCTGCTTCAAGAGCGGTCGCCAGCGACGCATTAACCGCAATCGTCTTTTCCGCCCCCTGCGCTTCATCACCGAGGACAAGCGCCAACGCGTTGACGTTGCCTGCAGCCACCGAGCTCAGCAGCTGGTCCGAAATAGCTACAACATATGTACCCGGCTGCGGAGACACCGTCTGAACGCCACCAATACGCTGCTTACCTGCAGCGACATATTCCTGCAGCTTCTCACCAATTTCTGCCTGCGGCACTGAAACCGGCCGCTGCCCAGGAATCTGCAACTCAATGTCATTTCCTGGTGCCAACTCATCGGCCATGCCAGTAATGACGTCAGCTGCAGTAGCCAGATACCGGGCAGTCGACGGCACCGACATCGACGCGGAAGTATCCAGCAGCACGCTAAACCGCATATCCGCCGGTAGTCTCACCCCGTCAAGACGGCTACGCAGCGCCGCACGAATAGTCTCCGCGCCCCGGCCAAGCTGAGCATCAAACTTCGAAGCGACCGCGGAGATGGCTAACTTATCGCCGGTCTGGGTCAACTGCCCCACTACGAGTTCACTGCGGCCATCCAACGTGACCATCGGCAGTTCCCAAGCTGAATATGCCGGGGTGTTCGGCCGCCCCCGTGACAGCACCACCTGCACATGCGTGCCCGGCGCGAACACATCCTGGCCCACTGGCCGCAATGCAATGCTGGCGGTTCCGGTCAAGCCAGTGAGCTTCGTTGCGCTCTGGCTCATGCTGTTGGTGTGCACATTCGTGCCAGTGACCACAAGTTCGACGGCGCTGCGGTTGCCCAGGTTCTGCGCTTCAATCTGCATCATGCCGCTGGCGCTGGTGGTGACAGTATCGCCTTCGCGGAGAGAAGTAATGTTCACAAGTAGCTCCTATTGTTGGCGTTCTATTGTTGGCATTTACGCAAAATGTCGCGCAGCCCATCGGGCACCTGCGGTTGCTGAATAAGTTGATCGTATTGTGCTGCTGACACGTCCGGAACAAGGTCGCGCACTGAGGCCGCCACAGTGCCGAAATCAGCATCGGATAGCTCCGCCACCCGCCACCACGGCAACATGCGCACATCATTGTCGCGGCCCATTTGAGCTGCAAACGCAGCCGCGGTAATCAACACATGATGCTGCGCGCTGGCAAGCACATCTGCGTGCTCGGCGCCGTGAGCAGATAGCCGCAGGATATCGGCAACCTCCCACCATTCCACGCGACGCCCGCGAATAATCGGTGGCAACGGCGCGTAATGGTCAGCCACTGCTTCCAAGTCTTCGTAGCTCCACGCCGGCACTTCCGCAGCCGCCAATTGATTCGTCGGCGGGGTCTCTCCCCAAGGGTTGCCGAGGCCTGCCGAACTCTCCAGTGGGTCAGCGGCGGACTCCCCGATATCAAAAACATTCGAGTTGAATTGGCCGGAAAAACTGTCCAGAGCTGGCGCGTGGTCATCGTATGGATTACTGGCCCCAGCAAATGGCGAATGTGCTTCGGCTGCCTGCACTAGTGCCGTTACCTGCGAGCTCGCGTCACTGAGTAGATACGGGTTCTCTGCAAGGTAGTTAGCCAACATCCACCCTTTTTGCGCGCCCTGTACTGGAACCTGCTGGTTAGCAGCTGCCTGGAAATCTGCCTGGTTGCGCAACACCAACTGTGCCAATTGTGCCCACGGCGACTGCGTTTCTGTGGCGGTCACCTGGTCATGTGTTCGGAATGTTGTCCATTGACGATTGCTCTGCGCTTCGGCGAAGTCAGCATCAGGCAGAAACACGAGCTGCAGCTTTTTGGCGGTGGCGTGGTCTAGCCCTCGTGCCCGCTCTAGCGTCGACCACGACAATTTCACTGCATTCGCTGGCGCCAACGTTGTATTCAATGCCGCGATCCATGCTGCGGCTTCAGCTAGGTCCCCGCAAATGGCCACTTGTTGCTTCGCTTCAAGAGCATCCATGATCTGCATCAGCAGTTCTCGGCGGTGCTGCCCGGCGGCTGGGTCCGTTTCTGGGTACAACCACTCCGCGACCGCCGCGGTGTCCGCCAGTGGACCCGGCTGCACCCGGCATTGTTCCATGGTCACCGTATGCGTATTGACGGCTACCGCACCGAAAACTTGTGCAAAGTCTGGGGAAGCTAACAAGTCACTTGGCCGAAAATGTGGTGCATCCCCATTGCGGAAAACATACACCTGGGAAAACACATTTCCTTGACGGCCCGAGGCATCTTCACCAGCTGGTGTCGAATAGAACAAGGCTTTGTCGCCCTGCCCCCAAGGTGCATCCAGCCACGCTGTACGGCGGATGAACTGGGTCACTTGCTCATTCGATGGGTACTTCGGCAGTGGTATCCCAGTGTCGATTTGGGTTGGTGTCCATTTAAGGAGCGCTTCGATTTCTGAATCGCTTAGTCCATCCGACTGGCCTACCTGCCAACCGCCACGGCCTCCCTTAGAGAAGGATGCATAAGTAAAGAACCCGCTGCAGTTCATCAGTTGCTCCAATAGCTCGGGTAGAGGACCGGTGGGGTCATCAGATGTTCGTCGGTCAAGATGCGACGCGGTCCGCTAGATTCCTCGTAATCGTCATCAAGCAAAAACAACCGCAAATAGGTCGGGCCGGAAAGCCTGGTGATTTCCGAAGCTGCAATGAGCCATGGAGTTTTCTGCGCTTCTACTCGGTTGTTTGGCAGGCGCGCTGGCGTGATAATAATGCCTGGTTGTTCGTGGTTTCCGTTCTCATCGCGGCGCGCGGTGCTCAACGGGCCGGCGCCAGGCTCGTGAGTGTCTTGGGCGGACAGCGGGAACCGCACCGGGTTCTGCACCAGCTGGAATCGTGGTGGGTTCAGTACCTCTGCGCCGTCGCACCAAATGCTCAGGTAGAGCCCCTCTTGCGCAGCGTCGATGGCGTAGTGGAAACGGCGCAGCCCCGGGTAGTTTGCGACGGTCTCCTTGGCCACGGTGTCGTCGCCGCCGTGGCGGCTGAGCGGCGTCAAAATGACCATTTCACCGTTCTGCTGCAGCTTCATGCGGACACCACCGGTTTCAGCGTAGGTGCTCTCGTCAACCTCAGTGAACCGCACTCGGTTTGCTGCATCAGTTTCGCCAAGCGATGCCGTCTCCACGCGGACGTAATCGGCGCCCCGTGGCCACTCAAACGTGACCAACTGCGAGTCCGCGCGCTCTTGCAGCTCCAGGTTGGTAATCGAATCCACCCGCTGCAGAACTTGGGTTTTGCCGACAGCAGCTTTGTCCTTCACGATGGTTACCGGAGTGATATGCACCTCGGTCCACTCATTAGGCCAAATGATGCTCTTTTCGCCATCGCTGCCATGCGTGCCCGGCTCCATGTCGAACTTCATCGCAGTTGCTCTGCGGCCTACTGCCGCAGACGGGTCCAAGTACAACGCTGGGTCACGTTCAACCGCGTCAACCGAAATCTCATCTTCATAGTTCAGCTCTGTCGACGGGCTGGTTTGGCTCAGGTAGATCCGGACATAGCCAGCTGGTGGTGTGTACCAATGCAGGTAAATCTGCTCTTTATCGTCATCGAAGCGACGTTCGCAGATGTCAAAGTCGACTTTCTCCAGCGTTGCACTAATGAGCAGCTCATAGTTGGTGGTCGGTCCCACTCGCTGGGTGTCCCGGAACATCACTACCGGCTGCAGTGCATACCGCATCACCACGCCACGAATCAGCGGACGATGCTCGAAGTTGTGGGGCGTCACTCGGGTCCGCAGCTGGTGATCCGGATAGGTAGGCTCATGAGGCTCCGAAACCGGAGATGCGAACACACGCACGCTGGTGTGTCCCGGCAACGACGTCCAAGTGCCTTCGACGACGCCTTGTGACTCATCGATGGAGACATCATGGAGTGGGGCGATATAGATTTCTTCACCCACAAACACCGGCTGACTATCGACACAGTTTTGTGGGTCAGTGCCGGTGCTTGCCCACACTTGGTAGTGGCGGAAAGCGATGCCTTCTGGGACCGGCTCCTCATAGCCACGGCCCCCAGTGACAAGGGCTAGGTCGCCCTCATCCGGCGTGTGATTGAGTTCTCTGTCCGCGACAATAACCCGGTAAACCACAAAGTGGTCTGCCGGAGCTTCGATGGGGTCCCAGGTGACCTGGACGATATCGCCGTCTTCGAGTTCGCGCACATGGACGTTCAAGCGACGGTCCAGCACCGATTCGTCCTGGATCGTGCTGTAGTCGAAGTCCGCGAACATCGTACGAGCAACGTCAAGCTTGTCCTCTGGGCGCATCACCGAGCGGTAGGTCGGGGCTTGCTTCGCGAACTGCGCGAACTGCTGCTGCAGCGTCATTGGCTGCTCCGCAGCTGGCGCAGCTTCTGCGGCGGGCGTAGGCTCAGGCGCAGGCTGCGGTTCTGGCGTAGGCTGCGGTGCTGGCGTAGGTGGTGGCGTCGCTGGCATTGGAACCGGTTCTGGTTCTGGCGCGGCCCCTGGTACTGGTTCTGCTTCTGGCTCAATGCGCTGCGGCGTGGTCATCCGCTGCTGCAAAGCTTCAGCAAAGTGCACAAACTCCGGCGGCAGAATTTCTGCGACTTCATGCACGGTAGGGTCAGCAAGCCCCAAGACGTTAAACAGCACGGACTCGGGGATACGAGCCAGCTGCAGGATCTCCTCTTCCGAGGTTTTCATCGAGAGTTACACCAATCCTTCGCCGAAATCTGGGAGGCCCCAGTCAGTTGCTTGATCCGAGGCAGCCCAATCAGAGCTCGTCGACGTAGTAGTTTCTGTGCCGCTGGTCAACCAGCTGGACTGCGCCAACTGGCCGTACTGCACCAGTGTTGCGAGCTGCGACAGTGTGTTCACTACCCCGGCGTCCTGGCGTGGATGCTGGTGGACGCTACTGACCGCTGCGTCAATGGCCGTACCATTGGCATTATTTCCGGTCGCGTTCAGCGCATGGTTCGAGAACCCTGAGTCTGCACTGGTATCCATGCCACTGGTCAACTGAGCCATGTCATATTGCTGCACCTGGCCATTGTGGTAGCCATGAAGATTGCCCATCAGATGGTGCGCCGCACCGCTGTGCTGCAGCTGAGTCAAAGCCCGTGCCCAAGCCACTTCTGGGTTATTGCGTCGCGGCAGAATCCGTTTCACAGCAATATCGGACACCTTGTCCAACGAGGTGTTCGACTTCCGTCCGGTCTGCCCATAAAGCTGCGACAGGTCCTCCACCCAAGTGCCTTCCTGCTGCGCGGCAGCAGAGGCCGACTGCAGTAGGTCCTCCAGCGAGTCACTGGCCCAGTTCGCTTGGAACACACTGTTACGCATTGCATTAAACGTATCGCCACTTGCACCAGCATCGGCAGCGCGTGCAATGATGGTCGCTGCCGGCATACCGGAATGTGGAATCTGAACTGGCGCTGCGGCCGCACGCTGCGGGCCAAAAGGCTGCGAAATAGCACGACCAACCAGCGCACTCCAAGACACAAACTGGCTATATGCCCAGCTGATGCGTTCCACATCAGCAGCCGCTTGGTGCAAGTTCCGCGAAAGGACAGCCTGGTCATCGAGCAGCTTCTGGCGCTGCGCGATCTCATCCATAATGCCGCGCTGGGATCGCGCAAAAATCACCATCATGCAGATAAGCACCACGACAGTGGTCAACACGAAGGCCAATAGACCCCAGTTCCACGACAATACGTCGGCGTACGTTAGATAGCCGATGAGTAGCGACAACAAGAACCAAATCAAAGTGGCGGCGCGGAGCTTTCGCACCAGTTTGCGCGGCTTTTCTGGGTCGGCTTCTCCCATTCCCTCTAGCTGGCCATTAATTGCAGTCAAGGATTGATGGCAGCGCCCCAGTCGCTGCTGGGCCTCTTCCATGAAGCCAGTCAGACCTGTGCCAATCCGCCATGCGAAGGATTGCTCATGCGTTGCCTTCCATTGACGGAACTTATTCTGTAGGTCAGAAACTGCACGGTCAGTGGTTTGCCGCGCTGCAAAGTCCACGGTCTCGGAGTACATCAGCGCGGCGTAAGGGTCGTAGGGTTCGACAGTGGTCTCGCCCAAGTTTTGCCCCATGATATTGGTTAGCGCGGTGCTGGCTCCGTCAAAACGCTCCGAATAGTCGGCGACCGCCTGACGTGGCTGCGCAACAATAATTGGGTTGTCGTTATAGTCCTTCGGCATTGGCAACCGGTCGGCCTGCCGTTCGGTGCCGTCAACCATGCTCAGCGAAGTGTCTACATACGCGCGCCACATTTCCGATAGAGCCGGTGGCCGACCAATGCGTACATCCGCAGAATTGTCGAGCTTTTCGCGCAATTGCGCAGCTGCTCTTGTGACCTGGTCCATGCTGTGCATCTGGCGATGCCCCGAGTGGCGACCGCACACAACTTCCATCGCAGGGCCTTGGCCATACAATGCGTTTTGTACCGCGGTGGCAAAACCTTTCTGAAGTGCGCCAACCTGTGCTTGGTACCACGACTTCGGGCCGCCGATAACGGCAGTAAAGAAGAAGTGGAAGAACTTCTTCACAGCTTCCCAGGCAGAAATCCGCGTGGTTTCCGCTGGCTTGAGCTGTTCAGGAGGTGTCAGCAGTTCTTGACCAGCAATGTTCAAGAATGCGTCGGACATCTTGTCCACCACTTCTGCTGGATTGTCCGCGATCATGACGCGGTGCCCATCGCGGCGTTCTGCCTGTGGCAGGCGGTCCGTCACGTCGAGCACCTCATTGCGGGCTTCCGATTCCATTTGAGTGGTATCAATCCGGCGGTGGTACACGCGCACTAAACGCACATTGCCGACTTCGCCAGTTGAGACTTGCCCATCCGGTCCGTCCAGCGCTGGGGTTGTCTCGTCGCCTTGCCAGAGGCCGGTCAAACCAGCAATTGCAGGCGCAGCATATTCAGCCAACGCATCTGGACCATCGGTACGACGCTTCGCCTGCTTTGGTGCCGCTGGGTTCACCGAGTCCTCTGGGGAAAGCGCCAGGGTCGGCCAGCCATGCATCTGGGTAGGTGCCTGGTGCGGAAGTGGCAGTCGAGGCAGATAGAGGTGCAGACGGTAGTAGATGTGGTTCAGCGAGGTCGCAATGGCTTCAGACCACTGCTGCGTCGCGACGACGTCAAGCGTCGAGCCGTTTTCGTCAGGCTCATCTAGCGCAACCAGCAACACCCGGCTGCCGCCATGGTTGCGCAAGGCATCGGCGATTGAGACACTACGGCGAAGCACCCCTTCTTCTGGGTGAGTACTGATGATGTCGATGCGGGCAGTGCCGTCGACCAGCGCTGCCACCGGCTGCGCAGCAACATCGACCCAGTAAAACTGGTCGATGAGGCCGAGGGTAGCTAGGTCAGTGAGGTTGCCCCGGATGGCGTCTGGCCCGGCTCCATTGCCGAAGAAAATTACTGTGTCGGTCATTGATCAGTTTCCTCTACACCAAACCGTCGCCGAAGCTTGGCAACGTTGGACCTGCATCGAGGTCATCGGCTGGGGTCGACAGTGGCGCACCGAACGGAGAGCCCGGCACAGTTGGCGTTTCTGCCTGCACCTTGGCTGCTTCGAGCTTTTTGACGAGGTCCGCCGCCATGATGTCTACATCAGGAGCAAGGTCACGATACAGCGGCATCCGAGAAGCAACGCGACGGTCTGAGACGTTAGCCCACGCTTTATCCTGACTAATGGCATCTGGTAGCGCAGCGCGGCCACCAGTTGGCAAGAACACCGCTGCCTTCTCGCGAGCCTGTTCCAGAATCTTCTTCGCTGCGTCAAAACGCTCAACAATGGTGCTACCCAACTGGGTGCCAGCAGAACCGGTCCGTGGGTCGTCTCCGGTGGCCAACCACTTCGCAAGCAACTGCACCACGGAATGGTCCACAGCACCGGTCGTTGGACCTTCTTCACCAGTGTCGTACAGACCGCGGAGCAGGTGATATGGCCGCAGCGAATCACCGATCTTGCCACCCGGTGGAGTGGACTGTACCTCGGCATAGGCCAGCAGAATCGACTCCATCACTGCAGGCATCCAGTCAAGAGGAATCATGAATTTCGTCGGCGGCGTGAGCATCTGCGGCGGGAATGGCACCCACTCCTGCTCATGGTCATCCCAAATATAGGCCGCGGCGTTTGGCTGGCCAGGATTTGCGATGTAAATACGGCCCGTGATGTTACCGACGAGCCAGCCACCAACCATCGCTTGACGTTCTTCATCGGTCATTGGCAGCGCAGCTGGCAGCGGCCGAGAACGACGCAAGTTCCAGAACCCCTCCGAGTTGCCATGGCGGCTTGCCCAGTCTTTCGCAATGTGTGGGAACAGGGAGCTAAACACTACTGGTGAGTAGTTCGGGTAGGAACCAAACACCTCAATGCGATAGACCTTTTCTTCGTCAGTGAATGCACTCTTGAAGGTGTCCTCGGTCGCGGCATCCTTCGTACGGTCTTGTTCCATCACTTGCTTCACCACGTCCGCGGCCGGAAGTTGCTTCAGTGGGATTTCCGAGAAGTTGAAGTGATACGTTTCCTTGTTCACGTTATGCACAGCATTCAGCATGTTCGTGTCAACCGCCGCCAATGGGCGAGCAGACCGAAGCGCAGCATAGAAGCCCTGACGCAGGCGGTCGAGACGACCGAGGTAATCGTCTCTGTTCTGGGCGTCGGCTTCAGTCAGATAGGTGCGCATATCGACGGTGATGAAGTCCGCGAATGGTTTGCCGGTGCGGTCAATCCATTGACGAGAACGTCCGATTAGGTCGGTTGGCTGCAGTTTAATGTCGAACGTTGCGCGACGAGATTCTCGACGCTCACCACTACTTCCAGACCGTACTAGGTCCTTGGCAACCCACCCTGCCCGGTTACCGACGCCAGTGGTCGGTGGCGCCAGCGTGTCTTTTGGCGGCTGCTGCGCACCAACTGCGTCCCAGTGGCCAAGGATCACTTCACGGGTGGCCAAAGGTACTGCATCATGGAACTGCTTCAGCTGAGGTTCAACCTCTTGCATGGTGCGCACCATGTGTTGCACATATTTGTCAGCAAACTCGTTGGTGTCCGTCAGCAAGATTTCGTTGTCGCTAGTAACGAAGCGATCGTCGATCTGCGGATCGCTGTCCTGCGGCCATGCCACTGGGTCATCCGTCGCAACATCCGCGAGGTTAATCTTGACTTCTTTTTCTCGGCCAGCGCGAGCCAAGTCAAGGTGCAGGTTATTCACATTTTCTTGCAGTGGGCGTAGGAAGTTGATCCGGAAATCTTCCAGCACGGGCGCTAGCGTCCTTGCCACCATCGCTAGGCAGTAAACGTAGAACTGCTGGTAGTAGCTTTCCGCGATCCGGTCGGCAGTCTGCGCAGTTTGGTTCACAGTGCCGCTGCCGGACAATGGTGCCAAAATGCTTTCCAGCTGCGGAGATGGCGCCATTGGATTGACGTTTCCGGAACTGGCAGCCACATCTTGCAGCGCTGGTACCAACATTTCCTGGAGCTGCTGCGCGGTAAGCGCAATGAGTTTTTCAGTGTATGGAATCCCGTACTTACTGAGTGCTCTCTCGAGTGCCGCCAGCAAACTGTCAGCAAAATTGTCTGCAAACGAATAAACCATGTCATACGCACGGCTAGATAGGCTTTCGGCCACTCCAGTGCTATCTGCAAGCTGGTTGCGGACTTGGTTAGCCCAGTCGTTTGATTTCATTCCATCGCCTAGCGGAATTCGATGGCGAACAAGTCCCACGGTTTCTCGCGCTGCAGGCTGCGCCAGAGGCCCAAAGACGCCGTCCAGCCAATTCATCGCATCTAGCTGCAGGTTGCTGCCAAAGTTGTCGCTCGGCGGGAGATACACTTCCATGCGGAAGCTCGGGAGATACTCTGCTAGGCGTTTATCGAGCTGTTCTTTGGAAGTGGATCCACGATCAGTTGGGTCTAGATGACCTGTGAGAAGCCGATCGAAAGTGCTTCGTGCCAAACGCTGAGCCGCGTATTCGCGGTAACGGTCGCGCCCCATCGAGAGTTGGGAGTAGCCCATCGAGCCCCATGGCAAATCGTTCCAACTGACTTTTCCAGACCCCCAGCCCAGATAGGAACGCTTGACGTCGATGGACCCAGGGTTTGCCAGGGTGTAGGACTTGAAGCTAGTTGAGGCTCGCTCCGAAGACATCAGTGCCGCAAGCGCACGAGCCAGTCCACGGTAAACCGCAGTGACGGAGCCGTCACCGAAACGGCTGCCTTGGCCACCCATGCGCGCGCCAATTGGGAATAGGCGTGCGAAAGTCGTTCGTTCTGGGCTTGCGGACAGCCCCATCGCTTTGAACAGAGCGCGGTCATGTTCAACTGCGGCTCCAGTTTGGGCAGCCATTGCTTCGCCGAACAAGGCCAAGGAGTTAGGCCACGCGCCGACCTGCGAGGAGGCGGAGAGCGACTCAAATACCTCTGGAGTGAGCATAAATACCGCAGTATGTGCCGGCTTGATGTCTGGCAAGGTCGACAACACGCGGCAGACATCCAAGAACATGGAAGCACCGGCGCCACCAGCCATCGAAGAAATCACTAGGACTACTGGCTGTTCATCCGACTTGTCCGTGTCAAAGCCGGTGATCTTTTTGTTAAGCGCATTGAGCTCACGGTTAGTGTCCATCAATTTCAGACGATCAACCGCGCGGCTCAGACCGGAGTGAATCTTGCCCAGGTTCTGAATCGTGAGCATGCGGCCAATACCGCGATACTGGCCTGCGCCATCCGAAATCGGGGTGTTCAAGGTTTCCGGGTTGCGGCTTGCCCATGTGGAAACCTCTCCGAGAGACTTGGAACGGCCGAGCTCAGTCGACAAACCCGAATCAAATTGGGAGTAGTGCTGGGTGGACCCAATCGAAATGTAAGTACCACCGGCTTCTTCAACGTTTGCTAGGCCAGCCGGACCCTTCTCCGGCACAATTGGAACGTCAATGGTGACGAACTGCCAGGCTTCAGGCAATGTCGTGATTTCTGGGTCAATTGTCCGCAGATACGCTTTGAGCTGGTCAATCATAAAAGACTGGGTTTTCGCACCCGAGCCACCGCAGCCGACGACGAGATATTTCTGCACTTTGTTTGCCTTTCCTAGCTAAACGTTTTCACGCAAAGTCAAGCGTAATTTAGAAGCGATTGTCGGGCTGGCCGAATCCACCCTGCCCTGGCTGGCCGAACCCACCTTGCCCTGGCTGGCCGAAGCCACCTTGGCCTGGTTGACCGAAGCCACCCTGCTGAGGATTCTGGTGCGGCGCCCCAAAACCATCCTGCTGTGGCGGCTGCCCCGGCTGACCGAAACCGCCTTGGTTTGGCTGACCAAAGCCACCTGGCTGTGGTGCTTGCGGAGCCTGTGGGGTCTGTCCGAAACCACCAAAATCACCCTGTTGTGAGGCTTGTTGCGGCGCAACAAACCCGCCGAACTGCTCTGTCGTTGCGGCTGCAACACCAGTTGCGTCATCATCAGGGTTGCCGTTCATTTCTGCTTGCTCCGTCAGCTTTTCAAACCGCTGCGGACCATAGTGACGAATATCTGCCAACACCTTGTCCAACCGGTCCTGGGTGATGCCCTCATCAGCTGCGATAATCACCGCTGCGGTATCCGTATTATTTGGACTCATCAGCATGAACCAGTGGTCATGCACGCCCAGCGGCAGCTGTGCCTTGCCACCGGACTGCGCGCCCTCATCAGCAATCGACAGTTCCGTGTCAGCAAAAGCCCGCGGCGGCTCAAAAGGATTCCATCCGGTCTTGACAGCAACGTCGACACCGCACAGGTTCACGGATCGTCCACTCGAGACCATCCGCGGTGCCTGGATCACTTCTTCTTTGTCCACACTGAATTCGCTGCCGCGGTCGGTACGAATCAACTTCCCGTCTTTGAGCGCCACTTGCACCCGCACTGGGCGGAAACCTGGTCGACTCGGAATGCGTCCGGTGAAGTATTTCATCAGATACAGCACCAGCAGCGGAATCAGCAGCGCCAGCAGCAGCACACCGACCAGCGCTGCGCCAAACACGGCAGCGTCCACTGGCGCAGTCATCGAACCGGTGGCCTTCACATCCACGGTTTCTTCCCCATCGCCTGATTCCTCGGCAGCTTTAACCGGCACGACCCCATCAATGGTGGCGTCGACGGCCTTGTCGGTGGTCACCTTCAGCGTCAGCATTTTTTCTTCGCCGCGCTGCAGAGTCAGCGGCGAGTCCTTGGTGCTTTGCGACGAAATCTTCAGATCGGAGCCATCCGAAGCAGTAATCGTGGTGTCGTCGATCCACACTTTGCCTGGACCAGTGATTGGCAGTTCCACTTCGGTTTCATTACCGACCATGGACAGCGTCACTTTGCCAGGAAGCTTCGGCATGTTGGATGGCGCAATAGAAATCGGTGCTTCCAATTCCAGTGGCTCCAACTTGGTGCCCGGCGCGTCATCAGCGTCTGCGGTGGTGATGTCTACGCGCAGTCGCAGGTTACCGGCGAAGCGGTTTTCCACCGTGTTCAAACCAATCTTGGTTTCACCGGAGGCAATGTCTTCATTCGTTGCCAGCTGTTTTGGTTTACCACCATCAACCGGCACCAACTCGGCAGTCAGTTTCGCTGAACCGTCCAGCTTGCGCACTGCCCCATCGGCACCAATCAACGCCACTGCCAATTCTTCATCTGAAGACTTGGAAATCGAACCTGCCCCGTCATCAACCTTCAGGGTTAGACCGGGCGCAATCGACATGGTCGCGCGGTAGCTCGCGTCCTTATTATCTGTGCGGTAGCCGAATTTCCATTGCCCTGCCCACTTGCCGTCGCCTGGTTCCAAGCGCACGTCGACCATGCCCGGCAGTGCGGCATTGGTCTTCACTGCAAGCTTGTGTCCATCAACTTCGACGTTATCGCCGGTCAGGTCTACTTTGTCACCCGATGGACTAGTCAAAGTTGGCACAATTTCGCCGTCGGTTTTCCGGTCAGGCTGTGCCGAGAGCTGAACGGGTGCCACTGAGTCATCCAAAACGAAGGTGTAGAGATCATCGATGGCGATGTCTTCGCGGCTGTTCGACGCACCCTTCGGCAGCATGGAGCGGAACGCAGCAAACAACGCTACTGGGTCGTCAGCTGGCAGCATCGCCCCGTTGGCTGGAACCCCGGAGCAGTCATCATTTTCGGCAATGTCCTTCAGGCGTTCTGACGGCGAATCGTCACTGTCGCCGACGCTTAGCCCGATGGTGAAAATTCGAATGCCCGCGGACCGCAGTCGCGCCACGGGACCGGCTTCCGAGCACACTTCGTCCATAATTTGGCTAGACGAGGTGCCATCAGCAGTTGGCTGACCGTCCGAGAAGAACAGCACGGCGCGACAATCTGAGCCGCTGCTGGCGGCATCCTCGAAAGCACCAGCGAGGCCTTTGCGGTAGTCAGTCCAGTTGCCGTTGTCGCGGTCGCGGAATTTCTCCACTTCGGACTGGACTTTCCCGCCGTCGCCTTCCAGCTCCATCCAGTCGCCGTAGCGGGTGTAATCATCAGCGAAACCGGCCAAACGCAGGTTGAACTTCGCCCCAGTGTCCTGCGAGTAGTTCGCCAGCTGAGCAACGAAGTCGTTCGCTGCGTCCACACGCATGCCCTCTGGGTCCGTACCCTTCCAATTGTCACTGTCGGACAGCGAACCAGATTCATCAATCACCAGCACCAAGTCCGCGCCGCCGCTACCGGCAATGCACGCACCGAAGTCAGCCAGCGCTGGCGGAGTTTTGGCGTCGGTGCCGGAATTGTTCGACTTCGGGGCTGCACTTGGTGGCTGTTGGGTGGCACTTGGCGCAGGCGAATCGGGACTGCCCGGTGCCGGAGCATCAGGGTTAGGTGCCGGCATTTCCGGAGCTGTAAACTCCGGCAATTCCAGTTGCGCTGACGCCACCGGAGCGCCGACCCATAACGTCAATAAGCACGAAAAGACAACTGCAACAAGACGTTTCATGGCTAAATAATCCCCGACTTCGACACGGACAAAGCGATTTCAATAGCGGTAACCACGACGGCAACCAGCCCGATGCCAGCAGCGGCACGGTAGGTCACAATCTGCCCGTAAATGCCAATGTAAGGCCCCTCGGACTGCCGCTTAGTGTCCTCAGTCAGGTACACGCCGAGCAGCACAAACGTCGCAATACCGGCCAGCGCCCACCCGATGACCGCGAGCACCAAGTACGACGTATCGGTCGCAGTAAACGGACCAAAGTGCGCGACCAGCCCCAGAATCAAACCAAGGACAGCGGCCACCATCGCGGCAATCACCCAACTCCACGGACCGGAGCGGAAGGTCAACGGTTCCGAGGAGGTACCGCCGTCAAAACCGGAGCTTGTCGACGAATTGGAACCGAACCCACCCGACTGAGCTGGCGCTGGGGAACCAAACCCACCGGACGGGGCAGGACTAGGGGCTGGGGAACCAAAGCCCTCGGAATTCGGGGAGCCGAACCCACCAGAGTTGGGGGCGCCAAAACCACCGGGATTCGGAGCGCCGAAGCCGCCAGAGGTTGGGCCAGCAGCTCCCGGAGTGCCGAAGCCGCCGCTAGGGCCTGGCTGGTTAGGCTGCGGTGAGCCAAACGGACTGCTCATTAAGAATGCCTCTCATAAACACGTATTTAATGAGTCAACCATATGTGAAAACCAGCAAGTAGACCGTTCAAGTAGCCCAAATAGAAAATTTGGTACACCGAATCAGGTAGAATGGCAGCCATAATTTAAGACTGACTTTGACCTCACGGGAGCGCCCACCGATACCGGCGCTGAGAGGACGCCAGGAATCGGGCGTCGACCGGTTGAACCTGACCGGGTAATTCCGGCGTAGGAAAGGAAGACATGGCTACTCGTGCCGAAAAGTCTGCCCCACCACAGGCAGGCCACGTAACCACCGGTCCGATCTACCGCAGCGAAAAGCGCTACGAAACCCTCACCCACGAGGGTGTGGAGATGCAGATCCCATGGCGCCGCATCAACCTCACGGATGGCACCCACTTCGACGCGTACGACACCTCCGGTCTGTACACCGAAGAAAACCCAGAACTGAACCTGGAAGTTGGTCTGCCAAAGACCCGTAACAGCTGGCCAAAGCCAGAAGCTGCCCAGGCGTCTGAGCAGAAGCCAGAACTGAAGGCCACCACCCAGCTGGCATGGGCCCGCGCCGGCATCGTCACCCCAGAGATGGCGTTTGCGGCTGCTCGTGAAGGTGTTGACCCAGAAATCGTTCGGGAAGAGGTCGCTGCCGGCCGTGCAGTTATCCCGGCGAACCACAAGCACCCAGAAGTCGAACCAATGGTTATTGGTAAGCGCTTCGCCGTGAAGATTAACGCCAACATTGGTAACTCCGTGGTCACCTCTTCCATTTCGGAGGAAGTGGAGAAGATGGTGTGGGCTACCCGTTGGGGCGCGGACACCATCATGGACCTGTCTACCGGTGCCGACATCCACGAAACTCGCGAGTGGATTCTGCGTAACTCCCCAGTGCCAGTCGGCACCGTGCCTATCTACCAGGCGCTGGAAAAGGTCAACGGCGACCCAGCTGCCCTGACCTGGGAAATCTACCGGGACACCATCATTGAGCAGGCTGAGCAGGGCGTTGACTACATGACCGTCCACGCTGGTGTGCTGCTGCGCTACGTGCCACTGGCTGCCAACCGCGTCACCGGCATTGTTTCCCGCGGCGGTTCCATCATGGCGGCATGGTGCCTGGCGCACCACCGGGAATCCTTCCTGTACACCCGCTTTGCTGAGCTGTGCGAAATCTTCGCCAAGTACGACATCACCTTCTCCCTCGGCGACGGCCTGCGCCCAGGCTCCATCGCCGACGCCAATGACCGCGCACAGTTCGCGGAGCTGGAAACCCTCGGCGAGCTGACCAAGATTGCCAAGAGCTACGGCGTGCAGGTCATGATTGAAGGCCCAGGCCACGTGCCAATGCACAAGATTGCCGAGAACGTACGTCTGGAAGAAGAACTGTGTGAAGAAGCACCGTTCTACACCCTAGGCCCACTGGCAACCGACATTGCACCAGGCTACGACCACATCACCTCCGCGATTGGTGCGGCGATTATTGCGCAAGCTGGCACGGCCATGCTCTGCTACGTCACCCCGAAGGAGCACCTGGGTCTGCCGAACCGCGACGACGTCAAGGTCGGCGTGATTACCTACAAGATTTCGGCGCACTCCGCTGACCTGGCGAAGGGCCTGCCGAAGGCGCAGGAGCGCGATGACCTGCTGTCGAAGGCGCGTTTCGAGTTCCGTTGGCACGACCAGTTCGCGCTGGCGCTGGACCCAGACACTGCGCTGGACTACCACGACGAAACCCTGCCAGCGGAACCGGCAAAGACCGCGCACTTCTGCTCGATGTGCGGTCCGAAGTTCTGCTCCATGCGGATTTCCCAGGACGTGCGCGACTATGCGAAGGAAAACAACCTGGAAACGGTAGAGGCTATCGAAGCGGGTATGGCGGAGAAGTCGGCGGAGTTCACCGAAGCTGGCAGCCGAGTTTACCTGCCGATTACCGAACAGTAGTCATAATTTCGTATCCTGTTTGCGTCTGAGCAAACAACCTCAGTATTCACGCGGTGACCTTGTGTCCCGCGTGATACCTATTTCTATCGCCCAATAAGTAAGGAGTTGGCCGGTGGCATCTTCGACAACAAACCCTGCTCTAACTGAAGAGTTCTGGAACGCGAAAGCCGCAGACTTCGCCCGTTCCCAGGACCTCGAGGACAGCCGTGTCGTCGACCTGACAATCGAGTCCCTGAACAAGCATGTGGGCCTCGCTGGCCAACTCATCCTCGATGTGGGCGCGGGTTCCGGTCGCTTCGGCTTGCCGCTGGCCGCCCACTGCAAGCGCGTCGTGCTTACCGACGTATCCCCGCGCATGCTGGAAGAAGCACTTCACCGCGCCGAGGAACGCCACATCACCAACACTGAATTCCGCGTCGCCAACTGGATGAATGTGGACCTTAGCCTTGAGGGCTGGAAGGGCGCATTCGACCTTGTTTTCGCATCCATGGTGCCGGTGTTTGCGCACCCAGAAGCCCTTGCCACTATGACGGCCGCCAGCCGCGGGTGGGTAGCAATCACCCAGTTCACGCGTGGTGACGATAACATCAGCGACGCGATTCGTACCGGACTCGGGGATACCGCTGCCGATCCACACAATGATCCGCAGCGCACTGCCGACCTGATCGAGTTGTTGAAGGCCCAGGGACACGAGCCAATTGTGGACACCATTGGCTTCGACACTGAGATGACCTACACCTTTGATGGGGCAGTGCAGCGCTACTCAGGCCGGTTCAGTTCTCAAGCGCAAGCGCAGGGTACTTCCGTCAATAAGCTCCTGGAACCGCTCCGCGAACAGTACGGTGACGCCATTCCGGTACGCCGCCGCACTGAAAAGTCCATCGTGTACTGGCGCGCACAGTAGAGCCGCACCGGGATTTCCGATGCGGCTTTTGGGTATCCACTTATTGGATGTAACTAGCTCTTGACTCGGTGTTGCCGAACCTCAGCAGGAGGCAGTCAGACTGCCGGGTTTTTAGGCGGTGGCGTCGATGGACGCGGTGTGGGTCTTCTTCTTCAGCAGCAGCGCGCCGCAAGTAGCAATCAGACCAACCACGGACATCATCAGGCCGACGCCGACGCCGCCGTACTCAGCAGCAATTTGTGGGGCCAGCAGCGGTGGCACTGCACCACCGATAATCGCGGCCAGGTTGTAGGCCATGCCTGCGCCGGTGTAGCGGTTCTTGGTGGAGAACATCTCTGGCAGCAGTGCGCCCGCTGGGCCGTAGGACATCGCGAAGATAACCAGGGTCAGGGTGAGGCCAGCACCGAAGGCCAGCAGGGAGCCTTGGTCCATAATCATGAAGATTACTGGGCTGAGCAGCAGGGTGCCGATGGTGGACATCAGCATGACATTGCGGCGACCAATGCGGTCCGACAGGATGGCCGCACCCATAATCACAGCGCCGAAGATAACCGAAGCGGTCATCCCCATAGCCAGAACCTCGGTGCGGGAGTGCTCCAGAATCTTGGTGCCGTAGGCGGTCAGGTAGGACGTGCCCATGTAGAACATGGAGAAAATAGCCGAGCATGCAATACCGCCGATGACAACCTCACGCCACTGCTCCTTGAAGGTGGCGGCAAATGGCAGACGGACCTTCTCTTCAGCAATGGTGTTGCGAGCAGCAGCTTCGCGTTCCTTTTGCTTCTGGAATGCTGGGGTTTCGCTAATTGCAGTACGGACATACAGACCGACAACAACCATGACGATGGACAGCAGGAATGGGATACGCCAGCCGTAGTCCATGAAGGCATCAGACTTGTCGCCGAGCACCAGGCCGGTAACCAGGAAGGTGCCGGAGGACAGGAAGAAAGCAATAGCGGCGCCGACCTGTGGGAACATACCGTAGAAGCCACGCTTGCCCTCTGGTGCGTATTCTGCGGTCAGCAGCGTTGCACCGGCCCATTCACCACCGATGGCTAGACCCTGCAGGAAGCGCAAGACCACCAAGCTGATTGGTGCGAGTACGCCGATACCGGATTCGAAAAGTCCGAAGACACCGGTGTTGGCGCCTGGCAGCACACCGATGAGGATGGTGGCGATACCCATGATGAGCAGCGTCCACACTAGGGTCTTTTTGCGGCCAATGCTGTCACCGAAGTGGCCGAAGAAGATGGCGCCGAGCGGGCGGGCCAGGAAGGCGACGCCGAAGGTGGCGAAGGAGGCGACCACAGCGAGGGCCGGGGTCATCTCTGGGAAGAATAGTGCTGGGAAGACCAGCGCGGCTGCGGTGCCGTAGATAAAGAAGTCGTAGAACTCAATGGTGGTGCCGACCAGGCTGGCTACGGCGACGCGGCCCATGCCCGGCTTCTTACCGCCGGCGAGTTCAGTGTCGGTGGCGCCAGCGGCAGGTGCGCCGGCGGTTGGGGTGGCGACGGTTGCATTCCGTCGCGTGGTTACGTTCGTCAACTCGAGTCTCCTTGCTCAAATACTTACTCAGTTTTTGTGACTGCCATCACAAGTGAACTTGTGTGAGAAGGAATCTAGCGAGCGACGATTAACCGGCAATACACCCCGAAGAGGGTATGACCTATTTCACACTCACGGCAGCAGGCCTAATGCCCGGGCGCGCGCCACGCTGGCGGTCCTGCCGCTGGTACCCAATTTGCGGGCTGCGCTGCGCAAATACGCTTTCACTGTTTCTGTTTTTAGCGCCAATCGGTCGGCTGCTTCGGCGTTGGAACACCCCAGCGCGACTTGCGACAACACGTCTAATTCGCGGGTAGTAAGGGTGGGCAACGCTTCCCCCTCCGGCACCGGCGCCGAACGTCCAACCCGCGCCAACCCCAACCCCGCATTGAGCAGCCGCTGCCGCAGGTCCGCATCCTCAACGCTGGCCGCAATCGTCCGCAGCTCCGCATGCAACTCCCGCAGCTCTTCCCGCACAGAGGTGGTGACAAACTCCTGGGCACTATTGGCCGCCGCAGTTTCTGCAAGTTGCATCCTGCGGTCCACTTCATCGCGAATCCGCAGCTCTTGGCCAGCTTGTCGCGCCAGCGTCACCAGCCCATCTTTAACACGGTCGCCGAATTGCAGCTGCGCCCGGTGCGCAACGTACAGCACCATGCGCGTACGGTCGCCCATAATTGGCACTGCCGCAACCGTCCGCAACCCCTCGCGTACCACCGCGAATTGATAGTCGTCGGTAATGGTTGCGGCGGTGAGATAGTCCGCCACTGCGCCGGGCCTATTATCCCGCAATGCCAAGCCGCCAAGCCCGCGACCTGCAACAATGTTGAGGTTTTTCACGGCATCGGTTTGAGTTCCGGAGTAGGCCCCCATCACTACCCCGGCGCTATCCCCTAGTCCGGCGAATGCCACCGGCAGGTCAAAGTCTTTTCGGACATTCCGCACGAGTTGGCGTGCAAGGTCGATATCGGCGGGCCTCATGATTGCGGTCCTTGTTTACACTTACAGGGGTCGATTACCAGTATAAATCATACTTTTGGCGGGCTAAATACCTCCATATCTGCGCACGTCATTCACCCCAGTACCCGCACTTCCGATACCCCCGCACAGGGTCGCCGCGCACCATATACTTAAGCCATGAATGCGAACCTCCGTGCCTCCGACGATGATCGCCAGCGCGTTGCAGACCTCCTTGCCCACGCCGTTTCCCGCGGCCAGATCACCCTCCCTGAGATGGAAGATCGCATCACCGAGGCTTGGGCGGCCGTGAAGGTGGCCGACCTATATCCGCTTATTGACGATTTGGTTCCGCATCCCGAGCAAGCGCTCAGCGCACCTTACGCAGGCAGCGGCCCTTATACTGCGGGCTTGCCAGTTCCGGCACCGAACTATGCTGTCGCAGAAACCAGTGACGCGCGTTCGATGCCGCCGCTGGACGTGGCAAAGCAGTATGTCGTCGAAGGAGCAGATGCTTTCCCGGTCTCTGTTTGTTTGATGTTCGGCCTTGAACGCAATGGCAGTTGGACTGTGGCGCCGCAACACACCAACTTCACCATCCTGGGCGGTACTGAGTTGGATCTCACCCGCGCGCGGCTGAGCGCGCAGCACACCACTATTACTGCGATCGCGATTATGGGTGGTATCCAAGTAGTGGTGCCGGAAGATATCCGCCTGACGGTCTCCGGGTTCGGCATTATGGGTGGTTTCGGGTCTACTAGCCACAAAGACGTCACCATCTATAACGATCATCTGCCCGCCGATGCGCCATCGGTAACCGTCAACGGCGTAGCGATTATGGGCGGCGTGGAAGTGAAACGAGTTCCTCGGTACCGCAACCGCGCTGAGCTTGAAGGCTAACCACTTAGCTAACCAGATCCGTCTGCTCATCGATCCGTCTGCATTTCTGCGCGCATCGCCAGACTGATTCACATCGCGCTGGTCATTGCACTCCGAGGTGCTCCAATACGTCAACAAGCGCGGACGTCGCGGCGCCACGCCCACCCTCGCACCACCGCAAACACGCTTGCCTCACCAGCACTGCCGCACTGCCAAGTGCGGCGCTGCACCACGGCGATCACTTTCGCACTGCCAACCAAAGCCCACCACGCCAAAATCCTCCCGCATGGCAGTGCGAAAGTGACGACTAGGGCCACGCACCAACCTTCAGCACCACACACCTCGGGTCAGCACGGGGATATTTCCCTCGCCACCGGCACCGCTGCTCCACCGGAAACACCCACGGACCAAGGCAAACTCCCTCGCACCACCGCAAACATGCTTGCCTCACCAGCACTGCCGCACTGCCTGGTGCGGCGCTGCACCACGGTGATCACTTTCGCACTGCCAACCAACACCCACCACGCCGAACCCCTCCCGCATGGCAGTGCGAAAGTGACGACGAAGCTGACATCGGTTTTGTGCAGGAGAACCTAAAGGTAAAGAGGGCTGTATCTGTCAAGCATTACGACTATGGTGATAATCGTTCGCAACTATTCACCGCCCGGAAGGTTACTTTCATGAGGTTCATGGAAATCGCAGACTTCGCAGCGCTTCAAAAGCAGCCGGAGCTCGAGGGATGGATCCGGTCCAGTGCCGAGGTCACCACTTCCCTACCTGTTCACGACCTCATCGCTGACGGCGACATGTCGCTCATTGACAAGTGCGCCGAGCTCGAACGCCGCATTATTAGCTATTTCGAGCAGCACATCACGGGCAGCGACGACCCAATGAGCGTTGGCGGTTCAAGGCGGATTGACGCTCAAGAACGCATTGACACTGATGACCGCATGCTGGAAAAGAGCATCGGCGAAGTCATTCGTACGCACACGAACGGCCGTTGGGTGCGACTTTCCCCGGAACTAGGTGGGCTGGATGGGTACGGAGTATGGGTGCCCTCTGAGCAGATCGTGGTGCCATTGACCATGCTGAAAGAGCTGCACAACACGCGCCGAGAACACACCTTCGACATCTACATCATCGGCCTTGAGGGTGAGAGCGACCCCCAGGAGAGTGAGAGCGACCCGACGGAAAGGTGAGCAGTTCCAACGGAGGCGCGAGAGCGGCCACAACGTCAATAAGCCCAAACGCCAACAAACAAAAAACCCGCACGGTAGCTGCCAACATGGCAACCACAGTGCGGGTTTACAACTGCCGCAACCCGGCGAAACCGGGCAGGCGGGCTAGGGTGAGCTAGCCCAGCAGACGGTGACTAGTCGCGGAAGTCCGACAGGTCATCCAACGGAACGGCAGGGCCAGCGGTGTCGAAGTAGCCGTCCTCCGCGGAGTAGAAACCATCGCCGTAGGACGGGATGGAGTACGCCGCAGCGCGGGCCGCATCAGTCGGCTCAACCGAGATGTTGCGGTAACGCGCAATACCGGTACCAGCTGGGATGAGCTTACCGATAATGACGTTTTCCTTCAGACCGATCAGCCTGTCGGAGCGCTTGTTGATAGCAGCATCGGTCAGGACACGAGTGGTCTCCTGGAAGGATGCAGCCGACAGCCACGACTCGGTCGCCAGCGACGCCTTGGTAATACCCATGATTTCCGCACGGGCCTTCAGCGGCTCGCCACCCTCAGCCATCACCTGACGGTTAATGTGCTGAGCCTCGGTGTGCTCCACCAAGGAACCAGGCAGGTACTCGGTCGAACCAGCGTCGACAACAATGTCGCGACGCAGCATCTGACGGACAATGACCTCAATGTGCTTATCGTGGATAGCCACACCCTGGTCACGGTAGACGCCCTGCACCTCATTAATCAGATACTTCTGCACGCCGACGCGGCCACGAATCTTCAGCACCTCGTGCGGATCCGCGCCACCCTTCAGCAGCTGCTGACCAGCAACAACGCGGTCGCCGGAACGCAGTGGCACACCCTGCATGACCTCAAAGAGGCCCTGACGCTTCGACAGCTTCTCGTAGACAACGTCGTCGAACTCCATGCCATCCTGCTGATCTGGGTGCAGGGTGATGGTGTAGAACGCCGCGTCGGAGGTCTCATCGATGGTGATGGTGCCGGAGTACTCAGCCAGTGGGGACTTCGCCTTTGGCACACGAGCCTCGAAAAGCTCCTGAACACGAGGCAGACCACCGGTAATGTCGCCACCGGTACCACCGGAGTGGAAGGTACGCATGGTCAGCTGGGTACCAGGCTCACCAATGGACTGTGCCGCAACAATACCGACAGCTTCGCCGATATCGACCAGCTTGCCGGTCGCCATGGAGCGGCCGTAGCAGGTAGCACAGACACCGGTGGTGGTGTCACAGGTCAGAATCGAGCGGACCTTAATCTGGTAGACCTCAGCGGCCAGCAGCTTCTCAATGTCGTCCGCACCAATGTCAGTGCCCTTAGCGACGATTACGTTGCCTTCGGCGTCGACAGCGTCGGCAGCAAGGATACGAGCCATCGCGGAGGTCTCGATGTAAGGGTCGCGGACGAAGTTACCCGATGGGTTACCGTCGATACCGATTTCCTCATTAGCCAGGTTGACCAGCACACCGCGGTGGGTGCCACAGTCGTCCTCGCGGACAATGACGTCCTGCGCGACGTCGACCAGACGACGAGTCAGGTAACCGGAGTCTGCGGTACGCAGCGCGGTGTCAGCCAGACCCTTACGGGAACCGTGCGAGTTGTTGAAGTACTCCAGAACCGTCAGGCCTTCCAGGAAGGAAGACTTAATTGGGCGGGTGATGTACTCACCGTGTGGGTTAGTAACCATGCCCTTCATGCCGGCCAGGGAACGAATCTGGCCCATGTTACCGGCCGCACCCGACTTCACAATCATTGGAATTGGGTTGTCCAGCGGGTACATGGCTTCCAGCTTCTGGCCGACCTCTTCGGTCGCAGCCTTCCACAGCTTCACCAAGTCCTCGTGGCGCTCCAGCTCGGTGATGGCACCACGGTCGTACTTCTTCTCCAGGCGCAGCGCCTGCTTTTCGTAGCCGTCCAGAATGTTGAACTTCTCTGGCAGGGTCAGAACGTCGGACATGGAGATGGTGACACCGGAACGGGTTGCCCAGTAGAAACCGGCGTCCTTCAGCTTGTCCATGGTCTGCGCCACGGTGATCATTGGGTACTTGGCAGCCAAGTCGTTGATCATCGGGGTCAGGCCACGCTTCTTATCCATAACGCCTTCGACGTATGGGTAGTTCCATGGCAGCAGCTCATTGAACATGACGCGCCCCAGGGTGGTTTCAGCCAACCAGGTCTGGCCCTTTTCCCAACCATCTGGGAACTGCTCAGCTTCAACCTCTGCAGGTGGACGCAGGTGCGAAATACGCACGCGCATCGGTGCCTGCAGGCCGAGAGAAGGTACGCGTGGCAGCGTTGGGTTCTCTGGGTCTGGGTCCGATGGGTCAACCACTAGACGGTCGTGCGCCATGATGGCTTCAGCCACAGACTCGTAGACACCTTCAGCTGGCTGTTCGCCTTCAGCTGGCTTGTAACCGCCGAGCTGTTCTGGCTTCTCCAGGGTCAGGTAGTACAGGCCGGTGACCATGTCCAGACGTGGCATAGCCAGTGGCTTACCGGAGGCTGGCGACAGAATGTTGTTCGACGACAGCATCAGGATGCGGGCTTCCGCCTGCGCCTCTGCAGACAGTGGCAGGTGAACTGCCATCTGGTCACCGTCGAAGTCGGCGTTGAACGCTTCACATGCCAGTGGGTGCAGCTGAATAGCCTTGCCTTCCACCAGCACTGGTTCGAAGGCCTGGATACCTAGGCGGTGCAGGGTTGGTGCACGGTTCAGCATCACTGGGTGCTCACGAATGACATCTTCGAGCACGTCCCACACGACGGAACGCTGACGTTCCACCATGCGCTTAGCGGACTTGATGTTCTGTGCCTCGCGCTTTTCCACAAGCTGCTTCATGACGAAAGGCTTGAACAGCTCGAGCGCCATCAGCTTCGGCAGACCACACTGGTGCAGCTTGAGCTGCGGACCAACGATAATCACGGAACGGCCGGAGTAGTCGACACGCTTACCCAGCAGGTTCTGACGGAAACGACCCTGCTTACCCTTCAGCAGGTCAGACAGCGACTTCAGCGGACGGTTGCCCGGTCCGGTGACTGCGCGGCCACGACGACCATTGTCGAAGAGGGCGTCAACGGATTCCTGCAGCATGCGCTTTTCATTGTTGACAATGATTTCTGGCGCGCGCAGGTCGATCATCCGCTTCAGACGGTTGTTGCGGTTGATGACACGGCGGTACAGGTCGTTGAGGTCGGAGGTCGCAAAGCGGCCACCGTCCAGCTGCACCATTGGGCGCAGCTCTGGTGGGATAACCGGGATGCAATCCAGGATCATCGCAGCTGGGTCGTTTTCCGACTGCAGGAAGGCCGAAACGACCTTCAGGCGCTTCAGCGCACGCAGCTTCTTCTGGCCCTTGCCGTCGCGAATGATTTCGCGCAGGGACTCAGCTTCAGCTTCCAGGTCGAAGTTGCGAATCAGGGTCTGAATCGCTTCAGCACCCATGCCGCCGGTGAAGTAGTCCTCGTAGCGGTCGAGCAGCTCATTGTAGATGTTCTCATCTGGAATGATCTGCTGCGGAGCCAGCTTGACGAAGGTGGTCCAGATTTCATCCAGACGGTCCAGTTCGCGCTGGGCAGCGTTGCGGATGGAGTTCATCTCACGCTCAGCAGCGGACTGCACCTTCTTGCGGGCGTCAGCCTTGGCACCTTCAGCTTCCAGTGCCGCCAGGTCCTCTTCCAAGGTCTGGGCACGGTCGTTGATGTCGGAGTCACGCTCGCCTTCGACGATGCGCTTTTCCTCTTCCATCTCTGCCAGCAGCGTTTCCATGTCTTCATGGCGCGCTTCTTCATCAACGGTGGTGATGATGTTGGCAGCGAAGTAAATGATCTTGTCCAGATCCTTCGGCGCCAAGTCCAGCAGGTAACCCAGACGGGATGGCACACCCTTGAAGTACCAGATGTGGGTCACTGGAGCGGCGAGCTCAATGTGGCCCATGCGCTCACGGCGGACCTTCGACTTGGTGACTTCAACACCACAGCGTTCACAAATAATGCCCTTGTAGCGGACACGCTTGTACTTGCCGCAGGCACATTCCCAGTCGCGGGTTGGACCGAAGATGCGCTCACAGAAAAGGCCGTCCTTCTCTGGCTTCAGGGTTCGGTAGTTAATGGTCTCAGGCTTTTTGACTTCGCCTTTGGACCAGCGGTGAATATCCTCGGAGGTCGCCAGACCAATCCGAAGCTCTTCAAAGTTGTTGACGTCGAGCACCTTGTTCCCTTTCCCCTCGTTAAAGAGGGATGTCAGTGCGTAGAAGTTCTAAATATCTAGATCTATAAGTGGACTGTTTCCAGCCCGCGGCGGCCACAATTGTGCGGCCGCCACCAGTTATGACTGTGGGGACAGGTAGACCCTATGCGGTGTCAACGTCGGAACGTTCATCCCGCGACAGGTTGATGCCCAGCGCCGCAGTGGCGTTATCGAGCTCATCATCGTCGGAGGTGGACAGTTCCATCGGAGTGCCGTCAGCACCCAGAACTTCAACGTTGAGGCATAGCGACTGCAATTCCTTGAGCAACACCTTGAAGGACTCAGGGATACCTGGGTCTGGGATGTTTTCGCCCTTAACAATTGCTTCGTAGACCTTCACACGACCAACCACGTCGTCCGACTTGATGGTCAGCAGTTCCTGGAGGGTGTAAGCAGCGCCGTATGCCTGCATTGCCCACACTTCCATTTCACCGAAGCGCTGGCCACCGAACTGTGCCTTACCACCCAGTGGCTGCTGGGTAATCATGGAGTATGGACCAGTGGAACGTGCGTGAATCTTCTCATCGACCAGGTGGTGCAGTTTCAGCAGGTAAATAACGCCAACGGAAACTGGGTACGGGAATGGTTCACCCGAACGGCCATCAAAGAGTTGCGCTTTACCTTCACCGTCGACCATTACTTCGCCGTCACGGTTTGGGCGTGTTGACGCAAGCAAACCGTTCAGCTCAGCATTGGAAGCCGAGTCGAAGACCGGAGTGGAAACCAAAGAGTCCGCCGGAACGTCATAAAGCTCCTGTGGCAGTTTCT
Organism: Corynebacterium ulceribovis DSM 45146; assembly: GCF_000372445.1. GTDB lineage: Bacteria > Actinomycetota > Actinomycetes > Mycobacteriales > Mycobacteriaceae > Corynebacterium > Corynebacterium ulceribovis. The sequence goes on along the minus strand of NZ_AQUY01000001.1, from coordinate 171,683 downwards.
TGGCCCAATCTGGGCTGCCTTCAATGGTCCAGCCGGTCTTTGCCAACCAGCCGAGGTGCACTTCCAGCACCTGACCAATGTTCATACGACGAGGCACACCGTGGGTGTTCAAGATGACGTCGACTGGGGTGCCATCTGGGAGGAATGGCATGTCTTCCTGCGGCAGGATCTTACCGACAACACCCTTGTTGCCGTGGCGGCCAGCGAGCTTATCGCCGTCCTGGATCTTGCGCTTCTGAGCAACGTAGACACGAATCATTTCGTTGACACCAGCGGCCAAGTCATCTTCGTCGTCGCGAGAGAACACGCGCACGCCGATGACCTTGCCGGACTCACCGTGTGGCACCTTCATGGAGGTGTCACGGACTTCGCGAGCCTTCTCACCGAAGATAGCGCGCAGCAGACGCTCTTCTGGGGTCAGCTCAGTTTCACCCTTCGGGGTGACCTTACCGACCAAAATGTCGCCATCGCGGACATCAGCACCGATGCGGACAATGCCGCGCTCGTCGAGGTCCTTCAGGACTTCCTCAGACACGTTCGGGATGTCGCGGGTGATTTCCTCTGGACCCAGCTTGGTGTCGCGAGCATCGATCTCGTACTCCTCGATGTGGATCGAGGTCAGAGTATCTTCCTCAACCACACGCTGGTTCAGGATGATGGCGTCCTCATAGTTGTGGCCTTCCCATGGCATGTACGCCACGATCAGGTTACGACCAAGGGCCATTTCACCATTGTCAGTTGCCGGACCATCCGCAAGAGCCTGGTTAAACTCCACACGCTGACCTGCGTCAACAAGCGGAACCTGGTTGTAGCAGGTGCCCTGGTTGGTGCGCTCGAACTTACGCAGCATGTAGGTGTCGCGGGAACCATCGTCGGCCATCACGGTGACGTAATCGGCGCACACGGTCTCCACCACGCCAGCGCGGCGAGCCAAGATGACATCACCGGCGTCATGCGCAGCACGTAGCTCCATGCCGGTACCAACCAGCGGAGCTTCCGAACGCAGCAGTGGCACAGCCTGACGCTGCATGTTCGCACCCATCAAGGCACGGTTCGCGTCATTGTGCTCCAGGAATGGAATCATGGCCGTAGCCACAGAGACCATCTGACGTGGGGACACGTCCATGTAGTCAATGGAAGTAGCCGGGACAACTTCAACGTCGCCACCGCGCATACGCACAGCCAGGTTCTCCTCGACGAAGCGGCCGTTCTCATCCAGCTCAGCGTTCGCCTGAACAACGACGTAGCGGTCCTCTTCATCAGCGGTCAGGTACGCGATTTCATCGGTGACCTGGCCGTCGACAACCTTGCGGTATGGGGTCTCAATGAAACCGAATGGGTTCACGCGGGCGTAGGTCGCCAGGGAACCAATCAGACCAATGTTCGGGCCTTCTGGGGTCTCAATTGGGCACATACGGCCGTAGTGCGAAGGGTGGACGTCTCGGACTTCCAGGCCGGCACGCTCACGTGACAGACCACCTGGGCCCAGCGCGGACAGACGGCGCTTGTGGGTCAGACCGGACAGGGAGTTGTTCTGGTCCATGAACTGCGACAGCTGCGAGGTACCGAAGAACTCGCGGATGGCGGCAGAAACCGGACGCACGTTAATCAGAGTGGTCGGCTGGATGGACTCGGCATCATTGGTGGTCATGCGCTCACGCACGACACGTTCCATACGGGACAGGCCGACACGAACCTGGTTCTGAATCAGCTCGCCGACGGTACGCAGACGACGGTTACCGAAGTGGTCAATGTCGTCAACCTCAATAGGCACCTCAATGCCCAGTGGGGAGGTCATCTTACGTTCGCCGGTGTGCAGGCGCACCAAGTATTCGATGGTGGTAGCAATGTCCTCTTCGGACAGCACCATTTCGCCTTCAGCGTCGCCGCCGAGGCCCAGCTTACGGTTGACCTTGTAACGGCCGACCTTCGCCAAGTCGTAGCGCTTCGCCTTGAAGAAGCTGTTCTCCAGCAGCGCGGTCGCGGACTCACGGGTTGGCTGCTCGCCTGGACGCTGCTTGCGGTAGATCTCCAGCAGTGCGGCGTCGGTGTTTTCAACACCGTCGTTTTCCAGAGTGGACATCATGATTTCGGAGAAACCAAAACGTTCCACGATCTCTTCGGTGGTCCAACCAAGAGCCTTCAGCAGGACGGTAACCGGCTGACGGCGCTTACGGTCGATACGGACACCAACGGTGTCGCGCTTATCGACGTCGAACTCAAGCCATGCACCACGGGAAGGGATGATCTTCACCGAGTGCAGGGTACGTTCGGAAGACTTGTCCAGGGTTGCGTCAAAGTAGACACCTGGGGAACGGACCAACTGCGAAACAACGACACGCTCGGTGCCGTTAACAATGAAGGTGCCGCGGTCGGTCATCATTGGGAAGTCGCCAATGAAGACGGTCTGGGACTTAATTTCACCGGTTTCGCGGTTAATGAACTCAGCGGTCACGTACAGCGGCGCCGAGTAGTTGATGTCCTTGTCTTTGCACTCGTCGATGGAGTTCTTGACTTCATCGAAGCGTGGTTCGGACAGGGTCAGCGACATCTTCTCGGAGTAGTCCTCAATTGGGGACAGTTCCGCAAGAATGTCTTCGAGGCCACTTGTTACCTTGACCCCCTCTCCAAGTTCCTGCTGTCGTTTTGCGCGCCATTCTGGCGTGCCAATAAGCCACGAGAATGACTCGAGCTGCAGATCAAGAAGTCCGGGAACTGGGATCGGTTCGCTAATTTTTGCGAACGAGTACCGCTTTGAAGCCCCGGGGATACCTGCCACTGTCGTAGTTGGGCGGGAGACTGCCAAGATGCGTCCTTCCAGCACCTCATGCGGGGATCAGTGCCGATGCCTGGCACCAATCTACCGCGTGGGTATTTGTGAGCGTTTTACCTGCTCGGAATCGTGTTGGTGCACATATGCGACTAGCTGGCTAACAAACTTCGTCAGCCCGCTACCCTACAGCCCTTAGGTAGCCCTAAAGGACCTTGTCAAGTCGGTTATTTTCGCTTGTAGCCGAAGCTACTGCAAGAAATAATTCCCCCGATTGTCAAGGTCTGTAGATGCGTATATACACCAGATTCCAGCGCAACGATATAGCCTATACCCGATTAGCGCGGTTGTCTAGTCGGTGGGGCTACTGTTTTCAAGTTGGTCTGGCGTTGGCGTGACGTCCGGTCGGCGTGGCGCTCACATTCGCCCGCTCGGCACGCCAGCTGGTGCAGCCTTAGGCCGTTGTAGCCTGCTTACGTCCCGGCCGGAACGCACCAATGAGGCCGATGAGGGCCAGAATAGCACCCAACGTCAGCAAAACAATACTCGAAATGCGGACAATTTTAGGATCCTTCACTTTGGCGGCCGCATCGAGAATCTTTCGACTGTCTTCATCCGATACTTGACCATTGAAGCGCAACAGTATGCCGCGTTCGTCGCCCTGTTCATTACCCCAGTACTCATGCAGATCCTCGTGCACACTGGCAACCAAACCGGTACGCGGTTCGACATACCAATCGCGGGTGACTGTGTGGAAAAGGAACTGACGTTCATCCTTGCCGTTGTGCTTAGCCGTGCGCTTGAAGACTTGGTTCGGGTAAGCCTGCGCCACATTCACCTTGTCAATGACCTGCTGGAAGCGGTACACCTTCGTGCCAGCAATCTCAGTTTCTTCAACGAAACGCGCAGTTTCCGCCCGCCGAATCACATCGTCGAACACCTGGTAGTCCTGCTTTTCCGTGCCCACCGGGAACTTAATCCACTGGCCCTCCATGTCTACCTCGGCAGGGTCCCCCGCGAGCTGGTCCGTCACGCGCGCTGGCCCGGTAGCCTGCGCAGTCACTCGGTCGATGGGCACCAACCAGACGCGTGCGGTAATCAAGTCCTTAATCTCATCTTCGGCGGAGCCGTCACCGTTCTCGCTGGTGCGACCGGTGGTGGTACCGACTCGGAGCGTCACCATCTTGTCATCATGCGGCGGCACCACCTGAGCGTGGAACTGCTTTTTCACCGGCTGCTTAATAGTTTCCTTGTGCTCCCCAACCAATGGAGTCGACTCGGCGTTCTCGTCATAAAGCGAAAGTGTGGTGGTTGGAATGTTCAACGGCATCCGGCCATCGGTGGGGATAAACCGCGGCGCGAAAAATCCTGCGGCGAGGAGAACACAGCCCAGCATGATGAGCAACACGGACACGACACGAGAACGAGGTAGCATGCCTTAACCATACCCAGCAGCCAGCAAGATATTGCATTTTTATGTGGAAGTTGGGGCTGTTTACGGCGCTGCGATTCGGGCGTTGATACTGTCGGGAACATGGATAACAGTGGCGCAGAATATCGCGGGATTCGGCTCGGCAATTCGGACCGAAACCGTGCGATTGAGGTGCTCGGCATGCACTTCGCTGAGGGCCGGTTGGATATTGACGAGTTCGAAGAGCGCACCGCCCACGCCGCAACTGCAACCACTTTCGCGGACCTCGAGCCACTCTTTGCCGACCTGCCTGGCGGAACGCCGACGACGGAAGCGGCTGCTGGGCCTACCGACTCCCCTGGTTCCGGCTCCTACCTCGGCGGTGCGGGCGCTTCGCCATCGGAACTCGCCATGCAAGCCGACTTGGAACAGCTGCGCCGCAAAGGCAAAGTCGTCAAGACCGTCGACTCTGTCGTGTGGACCCTCGCATTCATTACCTTCTTCGTGCTCATGTTTGCCGACGCGACCAGCATGTTTTGGGTTGCGCTGCCCGTTGCCGGCGCCCTTTCCGTGGGCATTCGGTTGGTCACCGGGCTTGATGACGATGACGAAGAGGCTTTCGATGAACTGGAAAAGGCCGAGCAAAAGGAGCGGCGGAAGCGTCTCAAGTTGGCGGTGGAGCGTCGCAAAGAGCTTGAGGGGTAAGCGGGCTTCGGGGGTCTGCGGTTCCCGTGGAGTTCCCGGCAGGACGCTGCCCGTCTTGCAAAAAGCCTTACTGACGGCCGCGAACGCGGCCGGCCTTTTTAGGTGGGACGTCAGGAGCTGCATTGACGTTATGCCCCCGCTGCCCTGCTTCCCTTTAGCGGGCGTACGGCTTTCAGAACGCTAATTCGCCTGACCAACCACGCCCTACCGTGGCAAAGCCCTTCGAGTTCTCAGCCTAAGCAGTCTCGAACTTCCTGCTCGAGCATCCAAGATCACTTTCGCACTGCCAACAATCACAGCTTTTGCCGAAACCCATCCGGGTGGCAGTGCGAAAGTGACAACAAGACGAAAACCACTGCTTTCACAGGCCAAAACCGCTGATAAGAACGCCAAGCCCCCTCGAACACCCCGCCCAAAGGCCGCAGATCACTTTCGCACAGCCAACACGAGGCCACTCGGAGAAATTAAAGAGTCTTGGCAGCGCGAAAGTGACACCCACACATGAAAAAACCACCTGGGGTCAGTGGGAACTGACCAACCAGGTGGTTTTTCGAAAGCTGCGGATTCTCGATTCCAAACGGAACCTCGGCCAGCGACTGCGCCACAAGCGACGGGGAAATAACCGTCAACAAGCGGCGGGATACAGCCTCAAATTGTCGCCCAACGGCCACGGCCCTTCCGGACCGCAACCACGCGGGCGCGCAATTACTTGAGGGAGACCTTTGCGCCAGCAGCTTCCAGCTTTTCCTTAGCAGCTTCAGCGTCTTCCTTGGAAGCGCCTTCCAGCAGTGCCTTAGGAGCAGCTTCAACGAGCTCCTTAGCTTCCTTCAGGCCCAGGCCGGAAACGATTTCGCGGACAACCTTAATAACGCCGATCTTCTTAGCGCCTGCGTCTTCCAGAACGACGTCGAACTCGTCCTTCTCTTCAGCAGCAGCAGCTTCGCCGCCAGCAGCGCCTGCAGCAGCAACTGCAACTGGAGCAGCAGCGGTAACTTCGAAGGTCTCTTCAAAAGCCTTGGTGAATTCGGACAGCTCGATCAGGGTCATTTCCTTGAAAACTTCGAGCAGCTCTTCGGTGGAAAGCTTAGCCATGTTGGCATCCTCTCAATGTGGTGCGAGCCCGCGGGCCCGCGAAAGTTTTTGGTGTAAGTGGTGTTAAGCGAAAGGCGCCTTAAGCGTCTTTCTTCTCCTGCAGAGCAGCAGAGAGACGTGCGACCTGAGAGGCCGGAGCAGCGAACAGACCAGCAGCGCCAGACAGGGAACCCTTGAAGGCACCAGCCAGCTTTGCCAGAGTGGTTTCGCGGTTGTCCATTTCGGCCAAGGCCTTAACCTGGTCAGCGTCGATGAACGCGCCGTCCATGTAGCCGCCCTTGACGACAAGTGCCTTGTGCTCGTCAGCAAACTTCTTCAGAGCCTTAGCAGCGTCAACAGCTTCGCCACGGACGAAAGCCACAGCGGTTGGGCCGGTCAGCAGATCGTCAAGACCCTCGACGCCCGACTCAGCAGCAGCTCGCTTAATCAGGGTGTTCTTGGCGACGGAGTAGCTGGTGTCAGCTCCCAGAGAACGACGCAGCTCGGTGATTTCCGTAACGGTCAGGCCACGGTACTCGGTGAGCAGTGCAGTGCTGGACTCAGCGAACTTTTCCTTCAGCTCGGCAATGATTTCTACCTTTGCTTCGGTTGCCATACTCTCGCCTCCTTTCATTGATGTCTTTGACGGTGGTAGTCGGTTACGAACCCCCACACGCAAAAACGCCCCGTGCAGAAAACACGGGGCGCTCGAAGCTCAACGAACCACATGTGCGGTCGGAGCTGGTCGCGTCTCGTCTCTCCTGCGTGGGTCGCCTAGCGAGTAGGACTTTCATCTGGTCGAAACCAGAAACCGACGGTCTTCGGTGAAACTTGAGAATCAAACTTCGACTAAGGACGTTACACTCACCCCATCATCGAACCAAATCCGCAGGTCAATGTGGCCCTTGGCACGCCAGTGCCCACGCGCCCGCCCCGCACATGCGCCTCGCCTCGCCGCCCACATGCGCCTGCCCCGCCGCTCACTCCTCATCGAAGTCACTGAGCTTGCTCGGCTCGACCGCCACCCGAGCCGCATTGAGCACCGCCAATACGTCAATAATCTCCTGCGCGACAGCCCCCATCAACGGCGTGAGCAGCCCAAACACCGCCAGCACCATGCCAATAATGCTCAGCGCCATCCCGCCAATCACCGACTGCAACGCAATCCGACGCATCCGCGCACCAATGTGCAACAAATCATCCAGCCGCTCCAGCGACGAATCCAGAATCACCGCATCCGCCGCCTCCGACGTCACATCCGAATCGGCCCCCATCGCCACACCGACCGTCGCCACCGCCATCGCCGGCGCATCATTGATGCCATCCCCCAGGAACATGGTTGGGCCACGTTGATTGTGCTTTTTGACGATAGCAAGCTTACCTTCTGGACTGACCCCGGCGTGGACCTCCTCAATCCCGACTTTCTCGGCCAGGTACCGCACCTCAGATTCCCGGTCCCCCGAAATAATCATGAGCTTGTCGGCCTCATGCTGCTTCGGCAAATGCGCAATGAAATCCGCTGCCGAAGCACGAGGCTCATCGCGCAGCCGAATCATCGCCGCGTAGTGATCGTCAATAAGCACAATGGACTCCATCCCGGAAGGGGTGTCGGGGATGAGGTCGCGGCTGGCGGCGTCGACGTCGTAGGCCGTGGCGCGGTTCGTGATGCGGACATGTTTCCCGCCGACGACGCCGGTAAGGCCCTGGCCTGGCTTTTCGGACACCTCGGTGACGTCTGGGAGGGTCAGGCCACGCTGCTTCGCACCCCGGCGGATGGCCTCGGCGAGCGGGTGACGGGAATAACGTTCGACGGATGCCGCGTAGGCGAGGACCTCATCTTCGGTGAAGCGTGGCGCCGTGTGGATGTCCGAAATCACGGGGCGGCCATACGTGAGCGTGCCCGTTTTGTCGAACATGACTGTGCGGACTTTCGAGGCGTTCTCGAGCATCCCCGGGTTCTTCACAATGATGCCGCGGCGGGCAGCCAAGGAAATCGCACCGATGATGGCCACCGGCACGCCAATGAGCAGCGGACATGGCGTGGCCACCACCACGACTGCGAGGAAACGGATCGGGTCGCCGGAAATGATCCAGCCAGCCGCACCGAGAGTGAGCGCGATGACGGTGTACCAGGCGCCCATGCGGTCGGCCATGCGACGCATCCCCGGACGGTTTTCCTCCGCTTCGCGCAGAACGCCGACGATTTGGGCGTAACGGGAGTCCTGTGCGGGGCGGGTGGCGACGACGGTGAGTGGGGTGTCGCCGTTGACCGCGCCGGACATGACCGCCGAACCCTTCGACTTGGAGACAACATATGGCTCGCCGGTCAGATAAGACTCGTCCATATTGCCGTGACCAGCAACAACATCACCGTCGACCGGGCACAGTTCGTGCGGCAGGACCGCGAGCAAGTCGCCGGGCACAATGTCAGCGACTGGGATCTCGTCCGTGCCATCCTGAATCGACTTGCCGCGAAGACGATGCGCGGTGGTCGGCGCGCGGCGGGCGAGGGCATCGAGGGTGCCGGAAGCACGTTTGGATGCGGCTTCCTCGAGGGCTTCACCGCCAGAGAGCATGAGGACGATAATCGCGGCGACTAGCCACTCGCCGAGGAGGACGGAAGTGATAATTGAGACGGCCGCGAGGGTGTCTGCGCCGCCGCGCGTGCGAATCGCGGACTTAGCGACCTCCCACATAAGCGGTAAGCCACCAGCGATGACGATGGCGACGAGCGGCCAGTCACGTGCCCAACTGTCAAAACCGAAACCGAACCACAACATGAGGTGCAGGGCGATTGCGGCGATGGCCGCGACCGTGATGATGCCATCGCGCGAACGAATGAACAGCAACCACGGATTACGTGTGGTTGTCGTGGGGGTTGTGGTTGCGGTGGGGGCGGTGGGCGCGCCGGGTTCGCCGGGCGAGGTGTGTGGGGAGGGAGATATTGACGAGGCCATAATTCCATTATGGCCATAGAAATAGCCTCTGACCAGCAAGTACAGGCTATCCTCACCGAATGTAAGACAGCCTAACCAACATCAGAGACTCCCGTGGAGTGCCTGACGTCGTGAATACCGCCCTCCAAAAGGTTTACTGACGGCCGCATTCGCGGCCGGCCTTTCTTTTGGGTTTGCGTAGTGGCTACCCGGCGTCACTCCCCCGCTTTCCGACATCAATTTTCGAGTAGCGCCGGGGCCGAGCCGTTCACGTCGCTGGTGGAGTCCCGAGATAGCTTCCGTGATCACTTTCGCACTGCCAACACTGACGAAAAGCTTCCAACTTCGGTCCTTTGGCAGTGCGAAAGTGACGCACGCGCAGAAGATCGTTTTTTGGGGCTCTGTTTTGAGTGACAAGCATCGCGAAAAGCTCTGTATAAGCGCAAAAGACTTGTCTGAACGTTCAAACTGAGCGCCAAAGCCCTGCTTGACCCCCAGATCACTTTCGCACTGCCAACCCTCACGATTCCTGACAAAAGTCCCGCGCATGGCAGTGCGAAAGTGACGACCAGACAAAAAGCACCCGAAAATCGGCTTATAAACGTCAATAAGCAAAAAGACCCTGCCAAAAGGCAGGGTCAAAGCGCGAGGGCACTCATACGGAAGCGCCCACATGGAGGCACCCACACAGAAGCACTCACACGGGAGCCCTCACAGCAGCATTAAGGGCCGAGCTAAGACAGCCCTCACAGCCGCATTAGGAGCCGCCCTAAGGCAGCCCTCAAAGCAGGTGCAAGCAGAACCTTACGCGGTCCAGTTCTTTTCGACAGACTCGTCGACAGGGATGCCAGGGCCGGAGGTCGAAGACAGGGTGATCTTCTTCAGGTACTTGCCCTTCGCGGAAGATGGCTTCAGACGGTTGATTTCGTCAATCAGCGCGCCGTAGTTTTCAGCCAGCTGCTCAGCGGAGAAGGACGCCTTACCAACCATTGCGTGCAGGTTCGAAGCCTTGTCCACGCGGAAGGAAATCTTACCGCCCTTAATTTCGTTGACGGCCTTCGCAACATCGGTGGTCACGGTACCGGTCTTAGGGTTTGGCATCAGGCCACGTGGACCCAGCACACGTGCGATACGACCAACCTTGGCCATCTGGTCAGGGGTTGCAATCGCAGCGTCGAAGTCGAGCCAGCCGCCCTGAATCTTCTCGATCAGCTCTGCGGTGCCCACGGCATCCGCGCCAGCTTCTTCAGCCTCGGTCGCCTTCGGACCTTCCGCGAACACGATGACGCGGACGGTCTTACCGGTGCCGTGTGGCAGGGAGACGGTACCGCGAACCAGCTGGTCAGCCTTACGTGGGTCAACGCCCAGGCGGATAGCAACGTCGACGGAAGCGTCGTAGTTCTTGGAGGAGGTTTCCTTGACCAACTTGGCAGCCTCGAGTGGGCTGTAGATGCGACCTTCGTCGATCAGTTCTGCAGCGGCCTTGTATGCCTTGGAGTTCTTGCTCATTGGATGTCCAATCTGTGGGTTTGGAGTTGTGGTTGTGCGGGCCGAAGCGGGCCCTACCACGGTGAAAGGTGCAGCCGACCGCAACAAGCGACCAACCGCGCGCCGAGATTACTTCTCGACGACGATGCCCATGGAGCGGGCGGTACCAGCGATAATCGCAGCGCCAGCTTCGATGTCGTTGGCGTTCAGGTCAGACTTCTTGGTCTCAGCGATTTCCTTGCACTGTTCCCAAGTAACGGTGCCGACCTTATCGGTGTGTGGCACGCCGGAGCCCTTCTGCAGGCCAGCAGCCTTGAGCAGCAGCTTCGCAGCAGGTGGGGTCTTCAGCTTGAAGTCGAAAGAGCGGTCTTCGTAGACACTAATTTCAACTGGCACGACGTTGCCGCGCTGCGATTCGGTTGCAGCGTTGTACGCCTTGCAGAATTCCATGATGTTGACGCCGTGGGCACCCAGTGCCGGGCCAACTGGAGGAGCTGGGTTAGCAGCGCCTGCCTGGATCTGCAGCTTGATGATTGCTGAAAGCTTCTTCTTCTTTGGAGGCATCAGTCTCTACTTCCTTGTTACCGGGCCGCGCGCCGAGCCGAGGCGACGCTTCCCGTCCGGATGCCGCGGTTGCAGCCACCGGGGATGGTTTAGATGGTCACTGCGGGTGGCGCGTGCGTTACGCAAAGCAAAACACCCAGACAGCAGAGTACGACTCTACCGGCTGGGTGTTAAGAAAAACAAACCGCTTATTGACGTTTACCTGCCGAGCAACGCGTAGTGGCTTTGCCTAGCGGATTGTCTAGCGGACCGCGTCGCCCACGTGGCTGACCACGCGGTGGTCAACCAACGGAAACTAGTCCAGCGAGGTGACTTCGTCGGCGGACAGTTCCACTGGGGTGTCGCGACCGAAGATGGACACCAAGGCGCTGATGCGACCGGTGGTTGGATCGATTTCGGAGATGGTCGCGGTGACCGATGCGAATGGGCCCTTGAGGATGGTGACCGACTGACCGACTTCGTAGTCCACGGTGACCTGTGGCTCTTCGGCGGTCGGTGGCAGTGCGACACCTGCGGTGGAGACGTCTGCTGCGTCGGTGCCTTCGGCTGCTGCTTCTTCTGGCAGCACCTTTGGCATCAGGAACTTGGCAACTTCGCCGACGCGCACTGGGGTTGGCTGCGCCGATGGGCCGGTGAACGCAGTCACGCCTGGGGTGTCACGCACCACGGACCAAGAAGCGTCGTTGAGCTCCATGCGGACGAGGACGTAGCCCGGCAGCAGCTTGCGCTTAACAATCTTCTTCTTGCCGTCGCGGTTTTCGCGGACTTCCTCGATTGGGACGACCACTTCGTGGATGAATTCATCGACGCCCATGGTCTGGGCGCGCATCTCCAGGTTGGTCTTCACCTTGTTCTCGTAACCCGAGTAGCTCTGGATGATGTACCACTTGCCGTCGCGCTTACGCAGCTCGCGGGTGAATTCACGCAGGCGCTTGCGGTACTCGGCGTCTGGGTCAACCTCTTCCGCAGGTGCTTCTGCCGCTGCGTCAGCTGGAGCGGCTGCGTCAGTTGCAGCGCCGGCGTCGGCTGGAGCGGCAGCCTCAGCGTCCGCAGCGCCTTCTGCAGCTTCCTGCGCCTGTGCTTCTTCTTCGGTCACAACCTGTTCGGCAGCAACTTCTGCGGCCACATCGCCGTCTTCAGGAGCGTCGGTGATTTCCGCGGTCTGTGGCTGCGGATTGTCGCCCTGTGCCTCTGGAGCATCGGAGAACTGTGGGTCGTTCATTCGGGATCCCTTCGTCGAAAAGCTCTAAAACAAAATTTATCCCGCCTACCTGCTTGAGGTGGCGGGATACAGTACGCAACTTTTTAGTCTGGCGACTAGCTTACCTTAACCGATAAGGATTTGGTCAATGCCCCAGCTGGCGGCCCAGTCGACGCCGAAAACCAGTGCCGTCACGAGGATGAGGAACAGCAGGACAATGATGGTGTACTGCACCATTTGCTTGCCGGTTGGCCAAATAACTTTGCGGATTTCCTGCCACACCTGCGCGAAGAACGACAGTGGGTTAGTTTTCTTGTCCGCGGCAGCCTTTTTGCGCTTCTCGACGGTTTTGGTGCTGGTGGCGGTCGTTTCACCGGTGACCTGGCGCTTGCCGGATGGGCGTGCGGCGCCGGAGAGCTTCTCGCTCGAACCAGTGTCTTTTTCGTCGGCCACTTCTCTCCTCAAGTCCACGTACAGGCGCTAGATGAAATTGCAGGGGCGACAGGACTTGAACCTGCAACCTGCGGTTTTGGAGACCGCTGCTCTGCCAATTGAGCTACGCCCCTATGCGCTGCGTTACAGCGACTTCTCACACTACCAGCCGTTGGGCCGGAATGGTGAAATTGGGTGTTCCGTGGCCGGAGGGCACCCACGGGTGGAAAACAAAAACAGCCGCATCGGGTGAACCGAATACGGCTGCCGTTTCCAGTAGCGATGGAGAGATTCGAACTCTCGACCTCACGATTATGAGTCGTGCGCTCTCACCAACTGAGCTACATCGCCGCACGTTCTCTGCTCGGCCGACAACCGTCGACCGGCGGCCGTGCCTAACAAACAACAGAGCCCCCTGACAGAATCGAACTGTCGACCTTTTCCTTACCATGGAAACGCTCTGCCGACTGAGCTAAGGGGGCCAGTTTCACTTCGTACAGCTTTTGTCTCGCTGCTCTCTGTGAAGCCTTGGAAAGATTAACCCGATTCATACGAACAACACAAATCCGCTGGTAGGAAGGGCAATTGAGCCAGTTCTATGCGCCTTATGTGCACTGAGATGCGCCCTGGTGCTCATGGAGGTCGGCAAGGTGGTGCGCTTTGCTGGGCTGGGCAGTGCGGTGGACGGTGGGCGGTGCGGTGGGCGGTGCGGTGGGCGGTGCGGTGGCTTGGCCGTTACCGGGGCTGGGGTATTTCGGCCGCGAACGCGGCTTATTGACGTTTATGCAGCCGTCGGGCGCTAGGTTGACGCGACATCGCTTCCGTCGTGGTGAAACTTTCGCTGTGGTGGGGCTTTCGTCGGGCCGTCACTTTCGCACTGCCATACACCTGACTTTTGACAGCGATCGTGAGTGTTGGCAGTGCGAAAGTGATCTTTGGCGATCCAGCAAGGGCATTTGGCGTTATTTGGTGCTCACCCAAGACGCATATGCGCTTTTACAACACCTTTGCTTGCGAAACCGGCAGATGATGTCTGGTTGTCACTTTCGCACTGCCATACACCTGATTTTTGGCAGCGTTCGCGCTTATTGGCAGTGCGAAAGTGATCTTGAGCGTTCTGCCAGCTGCATTCGCGCACCAAAAGCCGAACTCCCGCCAAAGTGGGACCAGGCAACGGGGGCGCAACGTCAACCCAGCGTGCCTCTGTCCCGCAATTAAAGGCCGGCCGCGTTCGCGGCCGTCAGTAAAGCTTTTTGTAAGACGGTCAGAGCGCCGTCAAGCACTCCACGGGAACCTCAGGCCCTAGCTCTCGGTCCCACGAGGAGTAAATCTCCTGAAATCAGTCGATTCACGGGACTGTTTCGCTCACGGATCACTTTCGCACTGCCAATAACCCGCGATTCCGCATTGTTCACGACTGTTGGCAGTGCGAAAGTGATCTTGAGCGATCCGGCAACGCTAATCGGCGCCATTTGACGATCCGGCAGGGTAGTTAGCGCCCGCCGAAGGCATAAATGCGCTTTTACAACACCTTTTGCTTGCGAAACCGGCAAACGTTGTCTGGTTGTCACTTTCGCACTGCCATACACCTGACTTTTGACAGCGATCGTGAGCATTGGCAGTGCGAAAGTGATCCCTTGTGCACCCGCGCAATCACATACGAGTGTCAGCACGAGCGAACCAGGGCATCAGAGCTGGCAGGAACTAGGCAAGAGCCCCCAGAAAGAGCGCGTAGCTAATACCCGTAGCTAATAAACGTCAACAAGCAAAAAGGGAAACAAAAAACCCGACACCATAATGGTGCCGGGTGATTTGTGCCAGATATTGGATTTGAACCAATGAAGGCTGAGCCGGCGGATTTACAGTCCGCTCCCTTTGGCCGCTCGGGCAATCTGGCTTACGCTTTGCAGCGCGGTTTAATACATTACCAACAACCGTGTAGCTATTGGCAAATCAGCAGGTCACGGTAGGAAATCAGGGGCAGGCCCTTAACCGACGCGGCGGGTGGTGTACTCCGTCAAGTTACGCAGCGCGTTCTTCGCCGCACCATCCGGCAGCACCGCCAACTCACTCTTCGCATCCTCCAGCAACTGACGCACCATACCCAGGCACAGCTCACGTCCCTCAGAACGAGCCAGCAGCTCCAAGGCCTCCTCAACCTCAGCGTCAGTCTCCAGCGGCCCCGTGAGCATCTCCCGCAGCCGCGCACCGACCTCATCCTGCTGGCGCATCGCCAACAGCACCGGCAAAGTGAACACACCTTCGCGCAAATCCGTGCCCGGCGTCTTCCCCGACTCATCCATGTCGGAGTAAATATCGATCATGTCGTCGACAATCTGGAACACCAACCCGACGCACATGCCGTAATTCGACAGCGCCTCCACGTACTCCGCTGGCGCGCCCGCATGGTACGCACCCAAACGGCCAGCAGTGGAAATCAGCACACCAGTTTTCTCACGAATGACCTGCATGTAATGGTCAACCGGGTCCGTGCCCTCCGGCGCGCCCAACGTCTCGCGCATCTGGCCGGTCACCAAATCACCAAAGGTCGTCGCGAAATGGTCCAGCGTGTAACTGCCCAGGCCAGACAGCATCGCTGAGCACACCGAGAAAATGTAGTCACCCGCCAAAATAGCGACCGAGTTATCCCACCGAGCGTTCGCCGACTCCACGCCGCGGCGCATGTCCGCCTCATCCATGACGTCATCGTGGTACAGCGTCGCTAGGTGCGTCAGCTCCACCACCACCGCCGACCGAATCACATCCTTGCTCTGCGGATTGTCGCCGAACTGCGCCGCGATCAAGGAGTACATCGGGCGGAAGCGCTTCCCGCCGGCCTTCGCCAGATGGCTGATTTTGTCGACCAGAAAGTCGGCGCCCTTGCTCAGCTCGGCCATCAGTTGGACTTCACTGGCCTGCATGCCAGCCAAAATTTCTGCTTCTAGAGCTTCGTCGCCAAGCTCAAAAGCCAACAATTGTCCGGCTTCCGGCGTTTTGTTGGCGGGCGAACCGTCACCAGATGGCATGCGTTTAACCTCGATCGTTCGTGTCGGTGGGCGAATTCCCGCGCACGTCGCACCGACCGCGACATACGCGCCACAAGCAATTCCTTTGACAAAGATACCGCAAATAACCGCCAACACCCCCACGCGGATCCCCACCGCCGCAGCCTGGGACAATATAGAGCCATGAGTGCACGACCTGTGTCCCCTAATCACGGCCCCGATTTTGACGTCATCGTTGTCGGTGCGGGCCCCGCTGGTAGCGCCGCCGCATTCCACGCCGCTACCGTCGGGTTCGCCACGCTGCTCGTCGATAAGCAGGACTTTCCGCGGGATAAAACGTGCGGAGACGGCCTGACACCGCGCGCTATCCGCGAACTGGCCGCCATGGGACTGCGCCGCACCGACTTGCCAGGCCACCCGCCGCAGTCGCAGGGCCTCAAACTGTCCGGCTTCGGCGGCGCCATCACCGCCCCATGGCCGCGGGGCCGCTTCCCCTCTGAGGGCACTGCTAGCCCCCGCACCGCTTTCGATGACACGGTGCGTCAAACTGCCATCACCGCCGGGGCCACATTCCGCGTCGCCGACATCGCCGAGGTCACCGCGGACGATGAGGGCGTCACCGTGCATTTCCGCAGCGCTGCGCCTATCCGTTGCCGCTGGTTGCTGGTCGCCGACGGGGTGCGCTCCCCCATCGGCAAAACCCTCGGCCGCACCTGGCACCGCGACCACGTCTATGGCACCGCCGCGCGCAGCTACTGCACTTCCCCGCACGCCGATGCCCCATGGATTTACTCCCGCCTTGAACTCCACGACGACACGGGGACTCCGCTGCCTGGCTACGGCTGGATTTTCCCGCTTGGCGACGGTCTGGTGAATCTCGGTGCCGGCACGCTGTCGACCGCGGATGCCCCCGCGAAGGTGAACACGAAGCAGCTGCTGCACCACTATTGGGCGCAGGTCAAGGACGAGTGGGAGCTTGGTGAGCCGCAGCAGGTGGCTTCGGCGCTGCTGCCGATGGGCGGGGCGGTGTCGAATGTTGCCGGCCGCCGGTGGGCCCTCATTGGCGATGCTGCGGCGCTGGTCAACCCGTTAAATGGCGAGGGCATTGACTACGGGATGGCCAGTGGCCGGCTGGTGGTTGAGCTGATTTCCGCCGGCAGCAATGACCTCACGCACGCGTGGCCTGCCCTGCTGCGCCGCGAGTATGGTGCCGCATTTTCATTGGCGCGGCGTTTTGGGGGCTTATTGACGAAACCAAGCCGCGTCCAACGCTTGGGCCCCATTGGTCTGGCGATGCCTTTCTCGCAAACCTTGATGGGCAATGCTGCTCGCCTGATGGGCAACTTGGTGTCGACGGGCGACCGGGATGCGCTCAGTGTGCTGTGGCGGCTCGCGGGGCGGTTGTCGCTCGCGCTGGATAAGCGCAAGCCGTGGGCATAGGTACGGGTGTGCGCATGCGCGCTGGGGCGTCGGCGCGAGCAGCCGCCAGAGCACGTGCATGCGCGGCCGGAGCTTCGGCACGCCGGGGCTTCGGCGCGCGGGGGCTTCGTGCGTGACTAGGCGGGCTTGATGCCGCTGTGCATCGCCGCGATGCCAAAGGTGAGGTTTTGCCAACCCACTTCCGACCAGCCAGCTTCGCTAATAACGTCAGCAAGCTCCTCTTGATTCGGCCATGCGCGGATGGACTCCGCCAAATAAACATAAGCATCCGGATTGGAGGAGGCGGCGCGGGCGATGGCAGGCAGCGCGGCCATAATGTACTCCATGTAAATGGTGCGCAGCAGCGGATTGACCGGGTGCGAAAACTCCGCGACCAGCAATCGACCGCCCGGCTTAGTCACGCGCAGCATCTCGCGGAGGGCCTGCGCAGGGTCAGCGATATTCCGCAGCCCCCAGGTGATAGTCACGCAATCGAAGGTCTCGTCGGCGAACGGCAAAAACATGCCGTCGCCACACACTTTCGGCACATCGCGGTCACGGCCAGCCGCCAGCATGCCTTGGGAAAAATCGCACGCCACACACCATGCGCCGCGGCTCGCCAAATCCACCGTCGAAATCGCGGTGCCGGCCGCCAAGTCAAGCACCTTTTCGCCAGCCTGGGGGGCTAGGCGCGCGGTGATGCGACGACGCCAATAGCCGTCGAGGCCACCGGTCATCAACGTGTTGGTGAGGTCGTATTTCTCGCCAACAGCATCAAACATGGATGCTACTTCGTGCGGTTTTTTATCTAAGGATGCTCGAGCCACACCGAACAGCGTACCCCAGCAGCTAGCGCCAGCTATCTCGGAATTCGCGCCACCCGGCTAAGCGGCGCTCCGGGCGAAAGGGCGCAACAGCTCCGCGCGCCAGCCCGGCTTGGCAATCTCAATGACCTCTTCATAGTGCGTCATCAACTGGTTGCACACTGCTTCCCAGGTCTTCGTACGAATCGACTCGCGGGCCGCGGCCGCCATCGCCGGGTAATTCTCCGGGTCAATAATGCGCTCGACTGCCGCCGGCAAGTCTTCTTTGAAGGTCGCTACTTCCAGCAGATCGCCGTCCACGCCAGGGCGGATGAGGTCACGCGGGCCGCCAGCCAGCGGACCAATCGACGGCACTCCAGAAGCCAGCGCCTCCTGAATGGCCTGGCAGAAAGTCTCATACTGACCGGCGTGCACAAACACATCGAGGCTGGCGTAGGCGCGGGCCAGTTCTTCACCGTGCAGGGCGCCGGTAAACACCGCATCCGGCATCAGCTCGGTGAGCGCTTCACGCTCTGGGCCGTCGCCGACAATAACCAGCTGAATGTCATCGCGGCCCGACAGCGACGCCAACCGGTCCACCGACTTTTCCGCCGCCAAGCGCCCCACGAAACCAACAATCTTCTTCTTGCCAGTCGGGTTCCACAGGGTGCGCAGCGCGTCGGAGCGTTTTGACGGATGGAAACGGACTGCGTCAACGCCCCGGCCCCACCGGTAAATATTCTTCACACCATGCGCTTCCAGGCTTTCAATCGTCTCTGTCGACGGCGCCAGGGTGCGGTGGCAGATGTTGTGGATGTAGCGGGTCCAGCGCCACGCCGCCTTCGACAGCAGCGACAGCCGGTAGTTGTTCGCGAAGCCGGCAACGTCGGTTTGGTAGACACCAACACACGGAATGTCCAAGGTGCGGGCGGAGAATGCCCCGGCCGCTGCGAGGACGAATGGGCTGGCCAGGTGCACTACGTCCGGCTGGAAGTCGTGGATAATTTTGGTCACCGTTGGTCGCGGCACACCGATCGGCAGGGAATTAATCAGCGGGACCTTGATGGTCGGCACACGTTCGATGCGGTACCCCAGGTAGTCGGGGATTTCTTCCTGCCCAGGTCGTGCGCCCGGGGCGATCACAATTGCTTCATGCCCGTTGGCGTGGAGATGCTCCAGCACTCGAAGGACGGAGTTGGTAACTCCATTGACATTGGGCAGAAACGACTCTGCGACGATGGCGACACGCATGCCGAACAGTATCTCCCTTCCAGGTCGCCAGGCAGTAACCCCTTGGTGTATTCGAAGTCAAAGGAAAACGAATTGTTGATTACATAAATTCACCGGAGTTCACTTTTATGCCATCAACGACCCATTTCCCACCGGCCACAACCTAGACCGGACCTAACCAGAAAAGCATTGCGTCCGAACGCAATTCACCGCAAAATCTGCCGGAAATAGTTATGCCGACAGCCTACAACCAAACCCGAGCCTGCGCCGTTAGCTCCGTCGCCGCCGCTCCGACCACGCGATAGCCAGCCATGCGCTTCCGAGGATGACCAACGTCAATAAGCCCGTAGAAACTGCCGGCCACAGCGCAAGTGTCCATTTCCGCCCTTTGACCCGCACCAACTCCGGATTCTCCTGGCTGTACTCCACCCATACGCGCTGACCGCGCTCCAAGCCGATGGGGTACAGCAGGCCGGCGCGCGGGCTAACCACCCGCCCGTCAGCTGTGACGAACTCCACAGACGTGCGCAGCAGCCGGGTATCAACAACGCGGGCCATCGATTCGCCGGTGTCGGCCTCAATGGCGCGGTCGTTCATCGCGGGCCCGGCGACCATGCCAACGCACACCAGCAGCATCAGCGCGGCGGCAGCGAGGATGAGCTGCTTCAGGCGGCGGTACATGGCGGGCATAGTGGGCGATGTGGTCATTGCCGTCTACTTTTGCCCAAGGGTGGTCGCCGCGGCAATCTCCGCATGCGCCGCGCGGAGAGGTTCGCGGTCCGTGCGCGCCTCAATGACACGGATGCCGTAGCCCGCCTCTGCATCATCATCGAGGGCAATAATTAGCTCCTGCAAGCCACTGACCTGCAGGTATCCAATCTCATATGCGCCGCAAAGCTGCTCGATGTCGACAGTGTGCGGCACCGCTTGGATGCGTTCGAAGTGGTCGCGCAGCTCCGGTCGGCCGCCTTCGAGGGTTTCGAAAATGCCGCCGCCGCAGTCGTTCGCGACGACAACGGTGAGGTTGTCGGGGCGTGGTTCGTCAGGGCCGATGGCCAGCGCGCCTGCGTCGTGCAGGAAAGTGAGGTCGCCCATGAAGGCGACGGTGCGCGGCGCGCGGAGCTGGTCGGGTTCTTGGCGGTCGCGGTGCAGGGCGATGCCGATGGCGGTGGCGATGGTGCCGTCGATACCGGCGGCGCCGCGGTTGGCATGCACATCCACCCCGTCGAAGGGCAGGCCGCAGTAGCTGGCGTCGCGGACGGGGTTGGAGGCACCGAGGATGAGTTGGTCGCCGACGCGTAGGTGGTCAGCGACCGCAGCGGCCACGTGCAGGCCAGTAAACCCGTTGTGCTGCAAGGCATTTCGGACGGCGTCGGCGGCGAGACGGTCGACACCAGCGCACAGATCCAGCCATGCTTTCGGCTGCTCCCCGACGACAGTGATGTCCGCGGTAACAGCGTGGGCAGTTCGCGCCACGTCGGTGTAGTCCGTGTGGCGAGTAACCACTGTGACCTGCACCTTTGGGTGTGCAAGCAGCTGCGCTACCCCGCGATGCAGCGTCGGCCGTCCCACGACGACAACCTGCTCGGGCCGCAGCTGATACACCCCCTCCTCCCCCACAAGCGGGTCCTGCCGCAACATTCCTGCCGCCGCCGGGTGCACCTGCCGTGACGGCGCATACGCCGTCGGTTCCGCAATCGTCGGAATGTCCGCCAGCGCTGGGTATTCTTCCGCACCGTCGCCAGCAATCACCAGCGTTGGGCGGGAAATATCAAGCACAAGGGGCTTTTTGACGTTTTGGAGGCGGCGAGAAATCTGTGTCCACGGCACTAGTTTGTCGGCAGCACGGATGCGGTCAGCGGCAGCAGTGGTGTCGCCGGTGGCGGCAGTGGTGTCGCCGGTGGCATTTTCGGGGAGTGGCGCTCGGCCAGCGGGGGCGGTGATTTCGGCGGCGCTGACTGGGTACAGCGGTTCTCTCAGGCACACATCAAGATGCCCGGGGCCGCCGGCGGCGTCACTGGTCATCGATGCGAGCAGTCGACAAATAGTCGACCGCATCTGGGCATTTGCCAACTGGGCTGAGGCCGAATCGACGGGGTCAAAAGTGTCGCTGTTGAAGGCGGCAGTATTAATGAGCTCGGATGCTGCGATGTTCTCAAAGAATCGCACCTGATCCATCGTTTGATTCGCCCCAGTTTTGTACAGCTCAAGCGGGCGATCGGCAGTGAGCGCCAACAGCGGAATGCTGGAGAGCTGCGCCTCGACCATCGCGGGCATCAGGTTCGCCACAGCGGTGCCCGAGGTGACGATAATTGGAGTTGGTCGGCCACTGGCAGCCGCTAAACCGAGTGCGAGGAAGCCGGCGGCCCTTTCGTCAAAACGCACATGCAACCGCAACAACTGACCGCCAAAACCATCGCTACCTGCGGCGACGGCGGCGGCGCGCGCGAGGGGTGCGGAGCGGGAGCCGGGGCAAATGACGATATCGCGGACGCCGCCGCGGACGAGTTCATCGATGATGACGGTGGCAGCGATGGAGGAAGGATTACTCACACGCTCCACGGTAGTTCAGCGGCAGTCGGCAGCGGCGGTGCGGCTAGTAGTTGAGCAGTAACGCGGCGGCGGTGCGGCTAGTAGTTGAGCAGTGGCCAGCAGGCGCGCACTCGGTCGAGCCACCAGTCGCGACGCGCAGCAGGGGCTGCTAGTGCGGCCAGTCGGGCAGGATCGGGCACGACGGGGGTGGCGGCGATACGGCCATCGACAATCGGGCGCGGCGCGGCAACGTCTTCTAGAAAAAGACTGCCGGTGCCCAGACCAGCTGCATTATGCTGCTCCGGAAGCGCGGCCGCGGTCGCCAGACCTGCAAACATGCCCACCGCGGACTCGAGCGCACTGGAAATTGTGACGGTCATATTGTGAGACGCGAACTGCTCCGCGAGTGCCAATACCGCGCGCGGCCCGCCGAGAGGTGCGGCCTTAACAACAGCGACATCGGCGGCGCGCAACCGCATAACAGCAGCGGGGTCGTCGGCGCGGCGAATCGATTCGTCGGCCGCGATACGTGGAGCTTTCTGTGTGACGGCCGGGGTGCTCGCGGAGTCGGCCGCGGTGGTTGCGGTGGCGGGGTGAGAGGTATTTCGCAAGCGTTTTCGCAGTTCAGCAAGCTCTTCTACTGTGCGGCACGGCTGCTCAATGTAGTCCAGCGCGCCGCCAGCTGCGATGGTACCCCCTGCGGCCTCCGCTAATGCAGTTGCCGCTGCTAGCGCGTCGGGCACCGACCATGCCCCGTTCGCGTCACACCGAATACGCAGCTCTGGATTTGCCGCGTGAACTGCTGCGATGCGCTCAATATCGTCAATAAGCTCGCTGCCCTGCTCTGCCACCTTGACCTTAACGGTGCGCACCCCTGGGTAATTGGTGAGGAACTTTTCGACGTCCTGCGGGGCGACCGATGCTGGGATTGTGCCGTTGACCTCGACGGATGGGCGGCGTGGCGATGGTGGGCCGAGGAACGCCATCTCGAGGGCGCAGTCGAGCCAGCGGGCAGTTTCCGGGGCGGCGTATTCGGGGAATGCGGCGAACTCGCCCCAGCCGGCAGGCCCCTCGAATAGGGCGACCTCGCGGACGGTGAGGCCGCGGAAGCTGGTGCGCAGCGGCAACTGGACGACGTGCAGGCGATCGGCGATGTCGTTGAGGGAGGGGCGTGGGGGCTGTGGGGCGTGTGGGGTGTTTGGGGGTTGTGGGGCGTGTGGGGTGTTTGGGGGTTGTGGGGCGCTTTGGGGTTGAGGGTCGGGGCTGGTTGGGGTGTTCACGACTCTCACGGTAGCGACGAGATGGGGTCGGATCACTTTCGCACTGCCATACGGGAGGAGCTAGAGGAAATGTGGGTGGGTTGGCAGTGCGAAAGTGATCTCGGCAGGTTTGCCAGTCGTTTCCCGAGGTTTGCGCTGGTTGCAGCAGCAGAAATCTGCAGGTTGTCACTTTTGCACTGCCATAAGCAAGGAAAAGGAAAGGTTCTAGGTGGCTTGGCAGTGCGAAAGTGATCACGGGTGGATTGGTGCGTGGGGCCAGACACGGTTGCGTAAGAGCCGACAGGCCGGAGGCTGAGGGCTGAGACGGTCATGTGGGGGTGCGGACGGGAGCAGGTTGGCAGGAGGTAGCGGGGTGAGGGCGGGAGCAGGTGGGCGGGAGGTTGCGGGGTGAGGGTGTGCTTCTGCTCTAGGCAGCTGTGTGCCACGTCCTCAAAAAGGAATTACTGCCGGCCGCGGATGCGGCCGACCATTACTTTTTGTATTTCGGGATATCTGATTGTGGTTTCAGTGCTGACTTCGAACGGCGGAACTCGATCGAAACCAGAGCCGCGTCTCGGCTTCAGCAAAGAACATCTCCCGGCACAACGGCACCGCTAATTCACAGCCGGAAACGCCAGCGCTCGAAGTCCCCGAAGCCCTACACCCCACCAATCGAAAACGATGACATAGGGAAGGAGGCATTTCACTTTTGCACTGCCATAAACAAGGAAGTGGATAGATTCCAGACGGCTTGACAGTGCGAAAGTGACGCAAAAGTGACGCAACAGTGAGAAGCAAGGTTGATGAGCTCGCAGGCAGAGTTGAACGCAGGCAAGACCGATGAGCTTCTAGGCAACGCGACGGGAATTCACAACACAATGTTTATCCACAATTACGGACCGCAAAGCTCCTCAGGCCCGGCGCCAATTGCAGAGACGTTGAAAGGATGCAGACATCCGACAACCGGGATGGGGGAACATGTCAGCAATCACCGCAACCGAAGCACAGTCAACCGATGGCGCTGTGCGGATCTACACCACTACTGAACTGCGGGAACACGGATACCATTCCCGGAAGCTTGCTAAGGCGCTGCGCGACCGGACACTGCTTCGTTTGATTCGCGGGTACTACGTGGACGGCAACGTTTCTCGTCGACAAGCACTCAAAGCACTGCACCAGATCCGCCCCGAGATAGTATTCACCGGCTTCACTGCCCTCTACCTGTACGGATTCCAACTTCCCTATGACCTCACCCACGACGATGCGGTCATGTTTGAAGAAGACGAGCTGTCTGCCCAACAGCTGGGAGGGACGGATGTGGGAGGAGCGAGTACGGGAGGGACAGTGAAGCGGCGGAGGCGGAAGCAGGTGCGGGGACCCCAAGCGTTGCGGCCCACATTCCCATGGCCGGCAGCAGCTCGGGCGCCACGAGGGTGCAACGCAACCGATGACTGGTTCCTCAAAGTTCGCACCAGCCGTGTTCTGCCCAGCCGAACGCTCGACGACGGCATTCGAGTTGTGCCTCCCGTCGCCGCCGTTGCCGACATCATCCGTCAAATACCGCAATTAACAAGTGAATTCGGCACCGCCTCCACATACTCAATCCCCGAGCTCAAAGACCGCCGCCGCAAACGACGCTTTTACCGAAACGGAAAACGAGACAAGCACCGCGAGTGGAAAGAAAGCACCAAACATCACACCATTCGCGACCGCCTCAAAGCACTTGTCGCCCAGCTCAAATGCTTCCTCATCGACCACTACAGTGGCCTCCGTGGAAACGAGAACCTAGAAAAAGACATCAGTCGATGTTCACCGCGGGGCATAAACGTCATCAAGCAAATGCTGGTGAAAACCGAAATCGGGACGTCATCCGGGCTAGAGCGCGAAGTGTTGCGGCCATTGCACCAGGAAGGCTACCGGCCGAGAACGAACTTCCGCGTTGGGCCCTACACATATGACCTGGCATTTCCAAAGGAGAAAGTGCTGGTAGAGGTCGATTCTTGGCAGTATCACCACCAAGAAAAGCCATTCATCGTCGACCGATGGAAATCAAACGCCGCCGCTCGCGCCGGCTGGCTGCTCCTCCGATTCACCTGCGAATGCATCGACCTGCATCTGCCCGAAGTCCTCGCGGAAATCCGAGCCGCCCTCAAAGAACGACGCACCCGCAGCATCCTGGCAACCGACCGCATCAACGCAGTCTGGCTGTGGCACGCCGCCGCGGGCTAACCAACCGCTACCCTTGCGATATGAACACAACACAAAAACCGCAGTACAGCACCGACAACCCATTCGACCCAACGCAATGGCGCGCCGTCGACGGGTTCGACGACCTCACCGACATCACCTACCACCGCCACGTCGGTGACCAGCGCAAAGACGGCATTGTGCGCATCGCTTTTGACCGGCCGGAAGTACGCAACGCATTCCGGCCACACACCGTCGACGAGCTGTATCGGGCGCTCGACCACGCGCGGCGAACCCCTGACGTCGGAGTCATCCTGCTGACCGGCAACGGCCCAAGCAGCAAAGACGGCGGTTGGGCGTTCTGCAGTGGCGGTGACCAGCGAATTCGTGGACGCTCCGGTTACCAGTACGCCACCAACCACGACAACGATGTGGCGGCGGCCGATGCAAGCGGAGTCGATGAAGCGCGCGCGAAAGTCGAAGGCGGACGACTGCACATCCTCGAGGTGCAGCGGCTGATTCGTACCATGCCGAAGGTCGTGATTGCCGTGGTCAACGGGTGGGCGGCCGGTGGTGGGCACTCGCTTCATGTGGTGTGTGACCTGACGATTGCGTCGCGGCAGGAAGCGCGGTTCAAGCAAACCGATGCCGATGTCGGCAGTTTCGATGCCGGATATGGGTCGGCGTACCTAGCCAAGCAAGTTGGGCAGAAGTTTGCGCGCGAGATTTTCTTCCTCGGCCGCAGCTACGATGCCGAAACGATGCAGCGGATGGGCGCGGTGAACATTGTCGCTGACCACGCGGAACTGGAGGCCGAAGCGATCCAGGCGGCGCGCGAGATTAATGGCAAATCCCCGACGGCGCAGCGCATGCTGAAGTTCGCCTTCAACCTGACCGACGACGGCCTGATGGGCCAGCAGGTTTTCGCAGGTGAAGCGACCCGGTTGGCGTACATGACTGACGAAGCAGTTGAAGGCAAGGAGTCGTTCCTAGAAAAGCGCGAACCGCGGTGGGAGGAGTTTCCGTTTTACTACTAATTAGCGTGGCCAAGTGACCAGGTTGCTAGGCGTGGCCAAGTGACCAGGTTGCTAGGTGGCTAGGGTTCGGCGGTGTGCGGGTCCCGGCGGTGGGCCGGTGAGTGGGTCCAGGTGGAAGCGAGGAGATGATCCGGTGCACGTGAGGACGGGATTCGAGCGGGGGTACCGGGGCTAATGGTTGCGAGCGGTCGGCGGTAAACGTCAAAAAGCGAAATGCCAGAAAGTGGCTGCCATCACAGGTAAACTCAGCGGCACCGAAAAGTTAACCTAAAGTGAACTGACACAACAAACAGCATCACCGCAGGTAGACAGATTTATTATTGAAATACCCTGTCCTATAACCAATTTCACAAATCTTCATTGTTAACCTTGCGTTAACCTATCGGCCGGGTTAAACTAGCCCTAGGTAAACAACGGGTTAACAAATTGTTCATGGATTGACCCACCACCTAGAGCCTTGAAAAGGAGGCACGTTTACTATGACCGCAACAATGCAACCCTCCCGTGCCGCCCAGTCACAGTCTGGCGCAGTACGCGCACTGACCGCAGCTCCACGCGCATTCCTCAACTTCTTCCAGGACCCAAACCCACGCAGCGTATTCTCCATGCTGTTCGGCCAGTGGGCGAAGAAGGAAATTTCCGACGACGAAATGGTATTCCGCCTCATCGAATACGGCCGCACCCCGGCAGACAACGATGATGTCGCATGGGTTTACAAGCACATGACCGGCAATAAGGCCACCAAGTCCGAAATCCGCGGCTACATGAAGCACCTGCGTCACCTCGGAATGACCGCGTAGCGCACGCCAACACATCCTCAAGCGAATCGCCCCGTCAGCACTGCACAAGCAGAACGCTGGCGGGGCCTTTCCGTGCGTGCGGGAGGTGGTCGGCGGCCTGCGGTACCGTGACAGTGTGATTCTCCAGCCGCTGCCTGTCCCACCCGGCCCCGCCGTGCTTGGCATCCTCCCCCACCTCGAGCGCGCACTCGCCGGCACCGCGGCTTGGCTCCCCCTGCCTACCGACGACCCACACCGCGCCGAGCTGCTGCGCGCCACCCAACGCCCCGGCGAAGCCATCGATTCAGTCGCGCTGGTCGTCCCCACCTCCGGCTCGACAGGCACGCCGAAAGGTTCGCAACTGTCGGCCGCACACCTCACGGCCTCCGCCGACGCCACCGCCGCGCGCATCGGCACTGGTCAATGGCTACTCGCGCTGCCGGCGAGCCACATTGCCGGGCTGCAAGTGCTGCTGCGGTCCATCCACGCCGGCACCACACCGGTTGTACTGCCGCCAGGTGGCAGCTTCGCCGACGCCGCGGAGAGGATGACCGGTGCCCGGCGCCTCACTTCGATTGTCCCCCTTCAGCTTTCCCAGTTGCTTGATGACGCATTGGGGGTTGACGCACTACGAACCTTCGACGCGGTGCTGTGCGGCGGGCAAGCCACGCCGCCGGCGCTCGTGAAGCGGGCGCGGCAGCTCGGGGTGAATGTGGTACTGACGTATGGTTCGAGCGAAACCGCAGGTGGCTGCGTGTACGACGGACGTCCGCTGGCTGGAGTGGACATTGCTATCGCAGGCGGCGGCCGGGGTGACGTCGGCGGTGGTGGCGGTGATGTCGGAGGTGGCGGCCGGGGTGACGTCGCCGGCCGGGGTGACGTCGGCCGAATCGAACTAACCGGCCCAATGGTCGCACACGGCTACCGCAACGTACCCGGCTCCGCGGACTTCCGCTTGGCGGGTTCCCCACCGGGGCCGCAGGCGGTCGGGGGCCAGGTCCAGAACACTTTTATCACTTCCGACCTGGGCCGAATTACCTCCGACGGGGTCTTGGAAGTTCTTGGCCGAGCCGACGATGTCATCAACTCTGGTGGCCTGAAGATTTTGCCGACCAGCATTGAAAGTGAGTTGGCGCAGCACCCAGGGGTTGCTGCGTGCGTGGTTGTTGCGGCGCCGCATCCCGAGCTTGGCGAACAGGCGGTCGCACTTGTGGTTCCCGGGCAGAGGGGACCCGAAAATGCGGCGGCAACCGCGGGTGTGGCCGGGCCAGAGCTGAAAGCCTGGCTGGCGGACCGAGTACACCGGCACCTGATTCCACGAGCATTTGTGCAGGTAGCGACGTTGCCCACGGTTGGTCCTGGAAAGGTTGACCGACAGAGCGCGCAGCGGATGGCTGTTGAAGCACTAGGCCTCAAGTAGCTCGACCCTTGAATTAAAAAAGGGCCGGCCGCGGATGCGGCCGTCAGTATTCCTTTTTGAAAGACGTGGCTTGTTGCCGCGCTAGGCTTCCGTTTTTCGGTCGATGTCACTTTCGCACTGCCATAGCGAACCAGATCCGCAACAAACGGTGAGTTTGGCAGTGCGAAAGGGATCTCGGCCCATCGAGTCTCTGAAATAAGCCCGCGACATGCGCGGGCTGCGCACGAAAACCCAGGAACGCTTTGTACCGCCGCGGGAAATCCGTCGGCCATCGTGGGAAAACGGGCAATGCTCCTGGACAACGGGCAATTCTTCTGGAAAACGGACAGCACCCCTAGAAAACTGACAATGCTCCTAGAAAACTGCCGAAAAATGGGAGGGTTCCGGCGGAAGGTCACTTTCGCACTGCCAAAGGTCAGCTTTTGGGTCCAGCCGCGTTGTAATGGCAGTGCAAAAGTGATCTCGCGACCGCGACCGAGCGAACGGGTTCCAAACCGCCGACATCCCTGCGGTGCAACCCTCCGGGCTACCCAAGCAACCTGCGTCAGGTCACCCCACGCGCGAAGCAATCCAACGAGCTACCCCGAGCAACCCCGAGCTACTCTTCCTCGTCGGCAGCGGCCTGCAGCACCGCCTTGTCGGCGTCGGTGTACACCTTTTTCATCTGCTCATCATTCCCGCCGCCAAGAATGTTCAGCATAATCAGCCCATTGAGCTGCGTCGATGGCACGATCGCGAAGTTCCGGGAGTACCCGAATACCTGCCGCACCTTAATCCCGTTGCGCAGTTCCACCGCATGCAGCCAAATGTCATCCGCCTTCGGGGTAACCGTCAAAAAGCTATCGCCGGCCGCAACCAATGCGTCAATAGCAACGATTGGGTACAGCACCCCGGACACACCCGTGGCGAAATGCAGAAACGACGGGCTGCAGTTATCCACGCTCGTCCATTTTGCGTACGGCAGGATGTCGCCGTCGCGCATCTCGATGCGGTGCGCGCGGTAGCACACGACGCTGTCTGGGCGATGCGCCTGGGTTTCCAGCAGTCGATCCAGCCACCAAATCGGGTAAATGATGTCGTCATCGGCGGTGGCGACGCGCTTGCCGGTGCCGACCACCTCGCGGAACATCGGCCAATATTTGGTGTGCGGACCGAACATGCCATCGGAGCACCGCACCTCAAGGCCGCGTTTCACCAGGCGTCGCAGCGACCGCGGCCATTTTCGGTTAAAGTCAGGCTCATCAAGCCACAGCACAATTGGAGCCTGCACGGTGCCGCGCGCCAGCGACTCAATTGCGTAAAACACTTTGTTCAGGCGAGTGCCGTGCGTCGTCAGCGAAATGACCACTTCGCCGTCCTGTGGGATCCGCGGGCTATGGATGCGCAGCGAATTGCTAACTTTCAGCGGCAACAAGCGGAACAGCGTAATGAAAAAGCTTGCCACCTGGCCTGCGATATACCACAGCTTCACGCTACGGTGGCCTTTCTATCGACAACGGGTTCCCCGCCACTTTACGGCATGCGTCAACCGAAAGCTTATTGACGTTATGGGGCCAACCGCCCATTCGGCGCAACAGGGCGGCTTCGCCTTCGCCACGGAAAAGGGGGACAATGGCACCATGTCTCGACTTCATTTCCGCGCACCAACCGGCTCCGCAGGCAACTGGCCCGGCGCCGGCGGCAGCACCGCCACGGCCGCTGACTGGCTAGAGGGCGCCCGGCCACACACCTGGGCCAACGCTTTCGCCCCCGTTGTCGCAGGTACCGGCGCTGCCGCAGCATCCGATGGCGCGTCGTGGTGGCAGGCGGTGCTCGCTGGGCTGGTCGCGTGGGCGCTGATTATCGGCGTGAACTACGCCAACGACTACTCCGATGGCATTCGCGGCACCGATGACGACCGCTCTGGCCCCCTGCGCTTGACCGGCTCCGGCCTCGCTGACCCGCAAACTGTGAAGTTCGCCGCATTTATCAGTTTCGGCGTCGCCGGGCTTGCTGGTGTGGTGCTGTCGCTGGTGTCAGCGCCGTGGCTGATTCTGGTTGGGGCACTGTGCATCGCCGGCGCGTGGTTCTACACCGGCGGTAAGAAACCGTATGGCTACATGGGCCTTGGTGAAGTGGCGGTGTTCATTTTCTTCGGCCTGGTCGCGGTGCTGGGCACGCAGTTCACGCAGCTTGGGCGCGTTGATTGGATTGGGTTTGGCTGTTCGGTCGCGGTTGGTGCGTTGTCCGCGGCGGTAAATCTGACGAATAACTTGCGCGATATTCCGACGGACCGGGTGGCAGGCAAGATTACGCTGGCAGTGTTGCTCGGTGACCCGCGGACCCGCATGTTGTATGTCGGGCTGGTCGCGCTGCCTTTTGTGGTGACTTTGTTCTTGGCTGCGCATTCGGTGTGGGCGCTGGCGGGGCTGACAGCGTCGGTGTTTGCGGTGGCTGCGGCGTTGCCCGTGGTGCGGGGCGCGCAGGGCGCGGCGCTCATTCCGGTGTTGGGGGCGACGGGTAAGGCGATGCTGGTGTGGGCCGTTGTGACGGCGCTGGCGTTGGGGCTTGGCTAATTGACGTTGACGTTGAAGTGAACGTCAAAAAGCTCCTTATTGTTCTTCGCGGTCGGCGAGCTGCTGGCGAATCGACTGCTTGTGACGCTTACGTTCCGCGGACCACTGCGCCATGCCGAGATTGACGCGTTTGCGCAGGTCAGACCATAGGAACATGGACAGCGGGAAGGCGACAATCAGCGCGAGCATCGCGGCGATGAGCAGCGGGACGGGCAGGTCGATGAGGAAGCTGACGCCCATGATGAATGCGGTCAGCGCGATGAACAGCAGTAGGCGCAGCAGGCCGTAAACCGCCATATCGCGGAATGGGTTGCTGGCCGGGCTGGCCGGGGCGGCCGGGGTGTCGCTGGTCGCGGCGGCCGGGGTGTCGCTGGCCGGGGTGGCCGAGGCGTCGCTGGTCGCGGCGTCGTTCGCGGCGGCCTTGTCGGAAATCACATCGTCATTGTCACTCACGGTTATTAGCCTACGTATTCTGGAACAAAAGGAGGAATCAAGTGGGACGCGTCGTTTTATTGTTGCTGGTGGTAGCCACGGTCGTTGCCGTTTGGTATGCGTTCGGGCCGCCGTCGCGCAAGGAGGTCGACCCCGTTGACCGCCGCGCGCTGGGCCCAGACGACGACGAGGACTTCCTGTGGCAGATTGAAAAGGAACGGTTCAAGCGGCGTCGGGCCGAACAGCAGGAGCTTCTTGACGGATACGGGCGACCTAAATCCGCCGACGGCGACCGTGGTGCCGGAGGCGCTCGCGGCGGTGGCGCTCGCGGTGGTGGCGGCGATGCCGCGGGTGGCGTCCATCGCGGAGGCGGTGGCGCGAGCGACGCTCGCGGCGGTGACCATGGTGCTGGAGGTAAAAGCTCGGAAGATGCCGGCGGTGCCTCCCGCGACGATGATTCTTTTGACGAAGGCTCTGGACAGGGGCCGAGCGACGATCCCGCTGCTCCGGACCAGACCAACTAGCTACTTGGCGATCAGTATCGCCGCGTCACTTTCGCACTGCCAATAGCTCGGGTGTCGCCCGAAAGTCTCTGTCTGGGCAGTGCGAAAGTGACAGCCCGCGCTCGGCGCTTCGCGAATCGGCCCGTGGTTGGCCGGATTCCTTACTAACCGCCCGCAAAAAGCACTACTGGCGGCCGCGAACGCGGCCGGCCCCTTTTTTAAAACCCCATCTAGCAGGTACAAGGCGAAAGCTTCCGCTATCGCGCACCGGCAATACGTCCTTCTCTTGGCCCCGCCCACGATGCACTCATCGCACCCGGCGACTTCCTATTGCCCCATGATCACTTTCGCACTGCCAAACCGGCGAATATGAAAACGCATCAGCCATCTTGGCAGTGCGAAAGTGACATCTGACGAAAAACGACACAATTTCGTACTGAAAATTCCTCGATAAGGACCAAAGCCCTTGTTGAGACCGAAAAGCTCCAGATTCTCTCGGCAAAGCAAGACTTCTCACACCGCAGATCACTTTGGCACTGCCAAGGAAGGGATAGTTTGGCAAAAGTCGTGTGAATGGCAGTGCCAAAGTGATCCGAATGGCGTATTGCGCTGCACACGCCAAAAGCTGCGCTAAGCCAAACGCGGCAAACACCAAACGAGGCACAGCACCAAGCGCGGCAAACACCAAACGAGGCACAGCACCATGCGCGGCGCTGCACTAGGCGAGCTAGAAGCGCTTGCCCCGTTTAAGCAGCTGCAGCAAATACTCGCCATAACCAGACGACTGGAAACACTCTCCCTGCTCACGCAACTGAGCATCGTCAATAAAGCCCATACGCCACGCAACTTCCTCCGGCGCACCAATCTTCAAGCCCTGCCGCTGCTCAATGGTCCGCACAAAATCTCCGGCAGCCATCAGATTGTCGAAAGTGCCCGTGTCCAGCCACGCAGTCCCCCGCGGCAGAATCTCCACTTGCAGCTTCCCGCGCCGCAAATATTCCAGGTTAATGTCGGTAATTTCCAGTTCACCACGCGGCGACGGCTCCAGTCCCCGCGCAATCTCGACGACAGAACTGTCATAGAAGTACAGCCCCGGCACCGCAAAATTCGACTTCGGCTCCGCCGGCTTCTCCTCCAAGCTCAGCGCCCGGCCATCCTCATCAAATTCGATGACACCGTAGGCCTCCGGATCCGCCACCCAGTATCCGAAAATGGCGCCGCCGTCGACGTCATGAAAGCGCCGTAGTTGCGTGCCCAAACCGGCGCCATAAAAAATGTTGTCGCCAAGCACCAACGCCACCGGCTCATCGCCGATATGGTCCGCCCCCAGAATAAACGCTTCTGCCAGCCCATTCGGCGCTGCCTGCACGGTGTAACTTAAGGTCAAACCGAACTGGGAACCGTCGCCAAGCAACCGCTGAAACTGCGGTAAATCCTGCTCAGTCGTAATAATCAAAATGTCCCGAATGCCCGCGAGCATCAGCGTCGTCAGCGGGTAGTAAATCATCGGTTTGTCGTAGACCGGCACCAATTGCTTGCTGACGCCTATTGTTATCGGACGCAGGCGGCTGCCAGTACCGCCCGCGAGAATGATGCCTTTCACTAGAGATTGCCTCTCACTAGATGGTGCCTCTTACTAGAGATTGCCTTCGCTACTCGCTAGCTTCCTGGTTCGACAGGACCCAAATGTCCTTCATTTCAGTTTCCAAGTCCACGCAATCATCCCAGGTTGGCAACCGTTCAGCGACATCTTCCAGCCCCGGTGCCGCCGCGTCCTTCGCTGACAAAATCGGCTCGACCCCCGGCAAATGCTCAGCAAACATTCCCTCGACATCAATTCCGAGTTCCGCATCGCGCACATTCACACCGAACTCCGCATCCGGGTCGTAGCCAGTCGAAGTGAGATAGGTGACCACCGAATCGTCGACAAGCGAAATGAAACCGTGCCCCACACCCACCGGAAGGTGCACCACCTGGCGCTGCTCCCCGCCCAGCTCCACCACAATGTGCTTGAGGTAGGCCGGCGAACCGACGCGCAGGTCAACTATGATATCGAGCACGCGGCCAGCAGGGCAGGTCACCATTTTGGCTTGCCCCGGCGGCACCTCTGCCAAGTGAATTCCGCGCAGCACACCCGCCGCCGACACCGACATATTCGCCTGCTCCGGAATGAACGGGTATCCGGCGGTTTCGGCGAAGGCGTCCGCCTTGAACCACTCCAGGAAGGCGCCGCGGTCGTCGCCATGAATCTGCGGGGTGAAGGTGAATACGCCGGGGATGGAGGTGGTTTCGTAGCTGCCGTGAGTCATGGTTCCAGCGTAGCCGGGCGCCACTCCGTTCGCGCACGCCCCGCCTACAGCTCGCGCTCAATCTCCGCGTAGCCGGCCTCCGCCGCGTCATACGCCTCCCGCCACCACGGCTCATTCTCCCGGTACCAGGCCACCGTCTGTGCCAGCCCCTCCTGAAAGTCCCACTGCGGCGCCCACCCCAGCGCCGTCATGCTCGCCGGGTCAATGGCATAGCGCCGGTCATGCCCCGGCCGGTCCGTGACATGCACAAACTCATCGCGTCTCCGCCCGAACGCCGCCAACAAATCACCCACGACCTCCACATTCGACCGCTCCCCGTCCGCACCAATCAGGTAGGTCTCCCCCAGCTCCCCGGCCTCCAGAATCCGCCACACCGCCGCGTTGTGGTCGTCGACATGGATCCAATCGCGCACATTCAACCCAGCGCCATACAGCCGTGGCGCCCGCCCCTCAATCAGTCCACAGATCTGCCGCGGAATGAACTTCTCCGGGTGCTGCCGTGGCCCATAATTATTCGAGCAGTTCGAAATCGTCGCGGCGAGCCCAAAACTGCGCACCCACGCCCGCACGAAATGGTCGGCCGCCGCCTTCGATGCCGAATATGGACTCGACGGCCGGTACGGCGTATCCGGCGTGAACCGCGCTGGGTCGTCGAGCGCTAAATCCCCGAACACCTCATCCGTGGAGATGTGGTGCAGCCGCTTGTCATGCGCCACGCACGCCTTCGCAATATTCAGCGTGCCATCCACATTCGTCGATACAAAAGGGTCGGCGTCGCGCAGGGAGTTATCGTTGTGCGACTCCGCTGCAAAGTGCACCACCGCGTCAGTGCGGGCAATGAGCTTATCGACGATTTGGGGGTCCCGGATATCTCCACGGATCGTCTCACAGAGCGGCTGGCCGCTTCCGTCAACAAGCGAAAGTGGGTTGGCAGCGTAAGTAAATGCGTCCAAAACAGTGACATCCGCCCCACGCTCAAGCGCAAAGCGGACGAAGTTGGACCCAATGAAGCCGGCGCCGCCGGTGACTAAAAGACGCATAGTCACCAGCGTAGTAGCACCGGCTCGTGTGTGGCGATTAGTTCAGGCCAGCGTAAGAGTGCAGGCCGGACACGACCATGTTGATGAAGAACAGGTTGAAAATCATGGCCACAAAACCAAGGATGTTAATCCACGCGGCCTTGGTGTTTCGCCAACCGGAAGTCGCACGCGCGTGCAGGTACAGGGCGTAAATGATCCACGTGACGAAGGAAATGGTCTCTTTCGGGTCCCAACCCCAGAAACGGCCCCATGCCGCTTCCGCCCAAATGGCACCGAAGACAATACCCAAACCGAATAGTGGCAGTGCCCAAATCGCGGTGCGGTACGCCAAACCATCGAGCTTCTGCGCCGACGGAAGCGGGGCGGCAAGCGCGCCGAGAACGCCCTTCTCCTTGCCCTTCGGCTGCGACATCCGCAGCAGGTACAGCAGGGACGCAACACCGGAGACCAGAGTAATGCCGCCGCCCGTTGCGACCGTGGAGACGTGAATTGGGAACCAGTAGGACTTCAGCGCGGGCACGACGGGTGCGGATTCGGCGTAGAGTTCCGTGCCGCCGTAAAACAGCAGCGCCATCACTGGTGCCAGCACGAATGGCCACAGTGCACGGTATTCGCGGTTGCGCAAAGTGATCGCGGCGATGACCATACCGAGCAGCAGGGTTACGGAGATGTACTCGTACAGGTTGCCCCATGGGAAACGGTTGGCCGACAGGCCGCGCAGCAGAACCGATGCGAAGTGCACCGCGATGCCGAGCCAAATGACCAGCTCGCCCATGTTGGCCCACTTGTCAGCTGCGGCCTGATGCTTAGCGATATCCGCGTCCGTGACTGCGTCGACTGACGTCGTTGCGGTGGCCGCGGAATCTACAGTAGAACCTGCAGCGGAATCTGCAGTCGCGTCGGCGGTGACGTCGGCAGTGACGTCAGCGGCGTCACCTGCTGCCGCACCCTTGGCCCCCACGGCGACGAGTTCGCGTTCCTTTGCCTGGATGGCAGCTTCCCGCTTGGCATCAAAGACCGCGCGGTGCTTGATGTAGTGCACGATCATCAGCAGCAGACCAACGGCGTAGACGGCGAAGGCAGTTCGGAACGAGAGATCCGAAAAGTTCGCGAGGTTCATATCGACGGGCATGGAATTCCTTAACTCTCAATTGCTTGGTAGGCGCGGACCAAGCTTCCACTGGAAAAGACGCTAGTAGGCACAGGGAAATAGATCTAGTCCCAAGCAGGTAGCGGACCTATTCGGGGGATATGACAGGTTGTCACTAAAACTGCGAATCCGTCACTATGATTCACGGTTCTCGTCAGCGCCAGCGCCAACCTCAGCATCCTCGTCAACGTCATCTTCATCCGGCAGACGCAACACCTTGCGCTTCAACCGGTCGAACTCCGGGCCCCAGCCCGCGCGGTCGGTGCGCGCCAAACCGGCCATCTCCACAAGTGTGTGCGTTGCTTCCGCACCAGCGGCACCGGTACCAGCGGCACCAGTCGCACCAGCAACAGGTGCGCCATCCGCGGCAACCGGCGTCAAGCGCACCCACACGCGGCGACGCTTAATCGCCAACGACAGCACCAGCCCGCCAAGCATCACCAGCGACGCCGCCAGCACCCAACCCTGCGTCGGGTCATGCGACACCTGGAAGTTCGCAAACTCCGCCGCACCGTCAAACGTCACCTTCGTGCCGTCATCCAAAGTCACCGATTCGCCCTGGAACAAGTTCACCCGGTCAATCTTCTGCAGCTGCCCGGAGTGCATCAGCGATGGGTCCAGACTGAAAATCGACTGGCCACGGCCGGTATCCAAACCAGCATCCCCGCGGTAGACGTCAATGGCCACAGCCGGATTCGTCATCGCTGGGTACGAGGACTGCAGCAGGGTGCCCTTCTCCCCGGTGAACTCCGCCGTCGGCGCGAACAGCCCCTGCACCGCAATCTGGTTCTCACGACGATCCACCAAATCTGGGTACATGCCAGCTGGCGGGTCAAACCGCAGCACACCGGAGGACAGGAAGAAGGTTGGGTCATCTGGACGGAACTGAATCTTCTCCGTCCGGCTTTCACCATTCGGCCAGGTCACCGTGAACTGTGGGGCATAACCATGGCCCTGCAGATAGACGCGGTCACCAGAAATGCGCAACGGATTATTCACCCGCAGCTGATACTTCTTCCACTCCGATACCGGCTTAAAAATGTCATCCCCCTCTGCGTAGTCCACGTCGGAGGTGAACATCTCTGCCTGCCCATTCGGCAGGTAATCCGCCTTAAAGCTATTCACATTCAGGCAGAATTCGTGCAAACCAGTGCCGTCCACAGTTGGCCCGGCACGGAAAGAGTCAAAGTTCGCGACCGCAGTATTGCAGAACTGCGACTGCTCCTCGCCCGCAACGACAATGACCTGACCTTCGTAGTACACCATCCGACCCCACGCAATGGTCACCAGCAGCAGCACCAGCCCCAGGTGGAACACCAAGTTGCCGAACTCGCGCAGATACCCCTTCTCCGCAGCAATCGACGTCTTCCCAGCCCGGTCCTCCCCCGGCTCATAGACCGCGACTTTCCATCCCTTCAGGTCGCGCTTCAATTCGTCAATAAGCTCCGATTCGGTGGCTGCCACCGTGCCAGTCGCATGCATCGGCAACCGGGACAGGTTCTTCGGCGCGCGGACCGGCGGCTGTTTCATCGCCTTATAGTGGTCCCAACTACGCGGCAAAATGCAGCCGACCAGCGAGAACAGCAGCAGCATGAGGATCGCAATGAACCACCAAGAGCTGAATACGTCAAACATCTGCATCGCGTCGAGGATTTCGCCCCACTTGCCGTTCGCCGCGAGGTAATCCTCAACGTTGCCCTCATTCAGCTGTCGCTGCGGCAGCAACGCCCCCGGAATCGCCGCAATCGCCAGCAGAAACAGCAACACCAGCGCCGTCCGCATACTCGTCAGCCAACGCCACGCCTTCCGCGGCAGCGACACCAAAAAGTTCACCGTAAAATCCTTGCTTATTGACGTTTATAACTGCGACTAAATCGGCGCAACAGCATCATTCAAAAATGCTTCCCGGACCCAATCCACAAACAACGCCCACGTGCCGGTAACCAGGGCAAAGCCCACCACAATGAGCATAATGCCACCGACAACCTGAATTGCCCGCGAATGCTTCCGCAGAAAATCCACACCGCTGGCCATTGCCTGCGACCCGAGTGCCACCAAAATGAATGGGATACCTAACCCCAAACAGTAAGCCACAATCAAGATGACACCGCGGGCCGCCGTCATGCCCTCCGTGCCAGCTGCTACCGAAATAATCGCGGACAATGTCGGGCCGAGGCATGGGGTCCAGCCAAGCGCGAACACCGCACCAAGTGCTGGGGCGCCGACCCAAGTTGTCCAACGCCGCGGGGCTGGGCGCGTGTCATTTTGCAGCGCCGGAACGAAACCCATGAACACCAGGCCCATGACAATGGTGATGACACCGCCGATACGCATCAGCAGGTCAGAGTTCAACGCCAACACACTGATCAGGCCAAACACTGTGGAGGTGGCCAGCACAAACACCACAGTGAACCCGAGAACAAACAGGGTCGCGGCGCCGCCGGCCCGCCACCTGCGGCCATCATCCGCACCGACCACGCCGGTGAGGTAAGAAATGTAGCCCGGCACCAACGGAATGACGCATGGGCTGGCGAAAGACACCAACCCAGCCAGCGCCGCGGCAGCCAACGCCAGCAGCAATGGGCCGGAGGCTGCCATGTCCGCGAAGGACTCACCAATGGAGGCAGCCTGGAGCGATGCACTCTGCAGCGATGCAGCTTGAATAACCACGAACTTCTACAGCCTTCTAACCTTCTGCGGCCACTTCTTCAACGGCCTCCAGCAGCTGCTTATCGGTCACTTCCTGAAGGAACACCACAGCCGGCCGGTGCTGCTTATCCAGCACGATCGTCGTCGGGATGACCGATGCTGGAATACCGCCCAGCCGCGCCGCCGTCTTAAACGGCGGGTCGTAAATCGACGGGTAGGTCAGCCCATTATCGGTGACGAAATCTTGCGGCTTCTGCCGGTGCGTATCGCGCACATTAATTCCCAGCAAGGTGCCGAGGTCACGTTCCTGCATGGTTTCCTGCACGCGTTGCAGGTCATCGGATTCACTGCGGCATGGCGCGCACCATTGGCCCCACGCATTGAGCACCACTACTTGGTCTTTGAAGTCAGAAAGGTTGATGGTTTTGTTCGGTTCCATCAGGTCTTCCCCGCTGAACTCCGCAACCGGTTTGCGCTCTTCGGGGGCGTATTTCACCACGGTTTCGCCACCTGGGGAGACGAAGGTGAAGGTACCGCCGACGGCGACCGCATTCTGTCGGGAATCTTCAGTTGCACAAGCCGTTGCGGTGAGCAGCATCGCAGCAGAGAGCGCGGTGGCGATGGCAGCGCGGCGAGCTCGGAAATTCAGCACAGGCATGGCCGCAGGTTACTTCCTTCCCGCCGGTTCGCAGTAATGCATATCAACCACGGTGTCCCCCAGGAAGGTGAACGACGTGATAGAGCTCAAGGCGCACTGTCGATTCCCCGGGTTGTGGGCCAACGGCAAGCCCTGCACCTGACGCCGATACGCCCAAATCGGAAGTTGGTGCGTGACCAGTACCGCTTCGTGTCCTTCTGCTTGTTGACGGGCACGTTCCACCGCACGCTGCATCCGCTCCGCGATAACCGAATATGGCTCACCCCAGGATGGTTCGGCTGGATTCGTCAGCCGATTCCAATACCGAGGATTCCACAGGTCAGAGGCCCAACCCTTCACATGGAGCCCCTGCAGCGTATTGCCAGCCTCAATGAGGTCTTCATCTGTTTGCAGCGGCAAATTCAGGTTCGAGGCAATCGGCTGGGCGGATTCCTGCGCCCGCTGAATCGGCGACGACGCCAGGTAGGTCACGTCGTGACCAGTGAGCGCCCATGCAGCAGCAGCGGCCATACCGCGGCCGCGGGCTGACAGGCGATAGCCCGGCAGGCGGCCGTACAAAATCTTGTCCGGATTGTGGACTTCGGCATGACGAACCATGTGCACAATGGTGCGCTTACTGTGACCAGTGTTCATATCTCTTTAAGCTTCCGTCGGAGAGGCGGCGGCTGCAGCCTTTGCAGCAACCTTAAGCGCAGAATCAATCCGGTCAAAGTCATCGTCGGTCATCACCGAAGAAACGAACCACGTTTCGAAGGCGCTTGGTGGTGCGTACACCCCATTGTCGAGTAGCGCGTGGAAGAATGCCGGGTAGCGGAAGGTGTCTGCGGCCTGCATATCCGCGAAATTGTGGCCCTCGCCCTCGGCGAAACGTGGCGACAGGAAGGTAGCGGCACGCTGAATGTGGTGCGCGACGCCAGCTGCCGTCAGATGCTCCGACATCAGGTTCGCCAGCCGGTCCGCGTTCGCTGCCACCGCGTCATATACGGCATCGTCCGCCGCGCGAAGCGACGCCAAACCGGAAGCCACGGACAGTGGGTTACCGGACAAGGTACCTGCTTGGTAGACCGGTCCCTTAGGTGCCAGATACTCCATAATGTCGCGGCGGCCACCAAATGCGGCTGCTGGCAGGCCACCAGAAACCACCTTGCCGAAGGTGGTGAGGTCACCGGCGACGTGGTCGACGCCGAACCAGCCGGAGCGGGACGTACGGAAACCAGTCATCACTTCATCCAGGATGAGCAGCGCGCCATGTTCATGCGCCACCTTCTTTAGTTCCGCGTTGAAATTGTTCTGCGGAGCAACAGTGCCCATATTGCCGGCAGCGGCCTCAGTGATAATGCAGGCGATGGCGTCTGGGTTGTCCGCGAAAGCTTCGCGAACTGCAGCAATGTCGTTGTATGGCAGCACGATGGTGTCCGCGGCAGCCGCGCCGGTAACACCTGGCGAGTCCGGCAGGCCGAAGGTAGCGACACCGGAACCTGCCGCCACCAGCAAGGAGTCAACGTGGCCGTGGTAGCAGCCCGCGAACTTGATGATTTTGCTGCGGCCAGTAAAACCGCGGGCTAGGCGCACTGCCGACATGGTTGCTTCGGTGCCGGAGTTCACGAGGCGGATTTCTTCGACGCTGGTGCGGGAAATGATCTCCTCCGCCAGGTCCACTTCACCAACGGTTGGGGTGCCAAAGGACACGCCGCGGGACGCGGCCTGCTGCACAGCCTCCACCACTGCTGGGTGTGCATGGCCCATCAGCATCGGGCCCCAGGAACAAATCAGGTCGACATACTCGTTGCCGTCGACATCAAACATCCGGGAACCCTTGGCGTGGGAGATGAACGGTGGGACACCACCAACGGAACCAAAGGCACGAACTGGCGAGTTCACACCACCCGGAATGACCTGCCCGGCGCGTTCAAACTGAGCAGCGGATTTTTCAATGGAATAAGGCTTCGATGCAGTCACACTGCCCATAGTAGGGAGTTCCCCCGCCGGGGGTTAATCCCCCGGG
This sequence comes from Corynebacterium ulceribovis DSM 45146, assembly GCF_000372445.1. GTDB lineage: Bacteria > Actinomycetota > Actinomycetes > Mycobacteriales > Mycobacteriaceae > Corynebacterium > Corynebacterium ulceribovis. The sequence continues at coordinate 130,133 of NZ_AQUY01000001.1, read as the reverse complement.
GTTAATTGTTCGGGTTAGTCGCTCAGGTTAGTTGTGCGGGTTAGTTGTTCATGCGGAAGTGGCGCAGCAGGCGCCGCGACCGCAGCTCAATCGTCACTGACGACAAAATCATCAGCAAGGTCGCCATCATTGGGTGCAGCAGCCCCGCGGCCGCCAGCACCATAATCAGAATGTTGTAGGTCCACGCGCCAATGAGGTTGACGCGCAAAATGCGATTGACCCGGCGGGCCAGCTGCACAATCTCCGGGATCAAACTGAGTTTGTCCTGCAGCAGCGCCACGTCGGCCTCTGGGTACTCCAGGTCGAGGTGGCCGTGCGCGTCCTTCCACTCTGGATCATTAGGATCGCGCAACAGCAAAATGCCCACGTCAGCAACTTTCAAGGCCTCGCGCGAATCCGACTTTCCGACCACACCGACCACTTCACCGGACAGGCGCATCGAGCGCACTGCCAGTTCTTTCCGGTCCGGCGCAATTCCCGCCAGCACGGCAGACATACCGACTCGGTCCGCGGACCGCCGGGCAATGAGGTAGTCGTCACGGCAGAGCATCACCGATTCGATGCCTTGGTCGTCCAGCTGATCAACGACAGTGCCGACGCCATCTTTCAGCTCATCCGAGACCTGAATGATGCCCCGGAGTTTGCCCTTCCAGTACACCGTCAATGGCACACCACCAGACAGCGCCGCGGACGTCATATCCTTCGGCAGGTCCATCAGGTCGTTGGGGCGGGAAATCCTGGCTGGCACCAGGATGTTTTCCGCTTCCCCATCTTCGTCAGTTACTGGCAGTTCAATCATGCCTTTGACGTCGCCGTTGCCGGTCATTTCCACATGGGTCACATCAATCCAGTGCGGAATTTCGCTGCCACCGGCACCGGTGTCTCGTGCTCGTCGGCACGCCCGCACCAGCGCCCGCGGAATCGGATGATTCGATTCCATGGCCAATGCGCCGGCTACGCGCAGCACCAGTTCTGGGTTCTCCCCTTCCACTGCGTGCACCGACAGCACTTGTTTATTGGCGTCGGTCAGTGCGCCGCTGCGGTTGAAGATCACCAGTGACATGTGCGCCAAGTTTTCAAATGTGTCTTCTCCTCGAACCAGCACGCCGTTGGTTGCCGCGTGCAGCAGCCCCAGTCGCAGTGCGGTTGGGGCGCTCGTTGCCAGCGCGACCGGTCCGATACCAGCCAGCACGGCAAGTGCCGCCGCCAAACCTGCGTGCGGTGACCCAGTTGCTAGCCACCATCCGGAAAACAGTGCGACGGCGGCGGCAAGTCCCCATGGCACCAAGATGGATGCCGACCTAGTTGCGACTTCACGGACGCGTGCTTCGTCGCGGGTGGCGTCATGCACCCAGTCCTGCATTTGTGCCAAGCGGGTGCGCGAACCGGTGGCAACCACCCGGATTTTCAGGGGCGCGCCGTGGTTGATGCCACCGGCAAACACCGGCGAATGCACCTTCACTTTTACGCGGGCTTTATTGCCTGATGCTGGCCCCGGCGAAATTTCCGCGGACCCGCCGATCACTTCCCCGTCGACCGGAATCATGCCGTTTTGCGGCACCATGATGTCATCATTGACCCGCAGTTCGCTGATCGGAATATCTTTCCGGCCAGCGCCCATGACGGCACCTTTTTCGCGCCGCATGACTGTCACCAGTTTGTCTGGTGAAATCTTCAGTTCCGCAAACACTTCGTCGCCAAGCGATTGGGTGCGGAAACTTAACTGCCGGCCGATAAGCAGCAGCAAAGTGACACCACAGGCAACGTCAAGGAACAGGGCGCCATCCTGCGGCAGGCTGTAGCTCCACACCAACCATTGTGGCGGCACGGTGTAGCCGATATGCCCGACTGGTGTCAGCAGCAGGGAAAACAGCGACCACAGGTAGGCGGACAAAATGGCGAGCGAACTTGCCGAGTCCAGCGCCGGCATACTGCGTGACATGCCAGAGAGCAGCGCACGGTGGAATGGCCACGCACCCCAGAACACCACTGGGGTGGCTAGCGCGAGGCTCCCCCATTGCCAGCCGTCAAAATGCAGTTGCGTCAGCAGCGCCATTGCCAACACCGGAATTGAAAACAGTGCGGTAATCAGCAATCGGGTGCGGGTCAGCAGCTCCGGGCGCGTAGCCAGCACTTCCGAGTCGCCGTAGCGTACGGCCTCACCAGCGTTGCGGTCGAGTTGTTCCCGCAGCGTCAACCGACGCTTTTTGACGACGCGACGCCGTCGTGGGTTTTCCTGCAGTCGTGATTCGTAGCGGTGCACCGAGCTTTGCTTCATGGTGGCGGTGAAGCCATGTCGGGCAAGCTCACGCACGATTTCGCGGGCAGAAACGTTCGCCCGCGCGGTGATCCACGCGCTTTGGGTGTGGTAGATGACATTCGACTGGACGCCATCCATGGCATTCAAAATGTTCTGCACATCTTGCGCTTCGATGGCATCATCCATGCCTTCAATGCTCAGGCCGAAGGACACTAACGGGAACTGGTGTGTTTCGGCACCGGAAACACCCAGCTGCACGGCCGCATCTTTCGCGGCTTTAATGGCGGTCGCAACCTGCGCTTCAGTTGCGCGTTGCTCCGCCTCAAATTGCTCGAGTTTATCGTCGCTCGCAGATTCCATTACCTAGTCCTCTGGCTGAAACCACAGCCGTGCTCGTCCAGTAAAAAGCAGCAGGGTGCCAACTACTGACAACACCACAATAAGCAGACTTGCGAACATACCAAGTCGGAGCAGAAAACCAAGCATGTTGGCCAGTACAAGCAGCATCACCAGGACCAAAACTACGGTGCGGGCGGTTCGATCCCCCTGGCGAACCGACATCAGAAAAGCGGCAATGCCGGTGCCAAGCACTAGGTTTGTCACACCCAGAATCTTCATATTTCGGGCAACCAAATCCGCCAATTCGACACTGGTAGCACGTCCGCTGACATCCGTGGTCACCATGTTCAGGCCGGTAACCAAGGTCAGCACGACGGTCACGGTCAATAGCCAAAATCCGATATGCACAATCTGTGGGGTGCTGGTTGGGCGCGGACCCAGTGGGCTCGCTTCCGTCCGCCTGGCCATCGACGGGAACATGCTTGGCATGAAAGGCGTCCTCAATCTTTCTTCAGATGTTCAATCGGACCGTGCTTGGCTTCGTAAGCCTTGATGAAGAATTCAACTGATTGCTTCAACGATAATAAGACCTGCGCCGTGATCGCCGCTACACCAGCGCAAATCGTCGCAATTCCGTCAATAAGCTCCAATGCCATTGGCCCCTGCGCAAACACCGACTCTGGGCTGCGGAGGAAGGAAAATAGCATGGAGATGCCCAACCAAAACGCACCAAACATGACGAAAAGTCGCGCCCAGTTACTGCCTTTACGCAGGCCCCGCCCGGCGAGGGCATAAATCAGGCAAAATAGCAGCCCCACAACCAGGAAAAAGCCTAGGCCAACAATCGTGGTGGCGTTGAGGAATGACTCCACCGGCAGGTCAATTTTCGCGGCCTCAGATTCCAGGTTGTCCCCGTAATAATCCCGGATCGCTTCCTGAAAAGCGTAGGGCGTAATGACGGAAGCAAGGAAATTCCCGACCTGGTGGAGCGCCGCGAACGCCGCAGCCACCCACACCACACGACTGGCCATCGTGACCTGCTCCGGTGCGTCGCCAATCTTCTTCGCCAGCTCCTGCTTCGACCGCTTCTTTGGCTTTCGGGACTTCGGGGTCGGGGCAGGCTCCTGCTGTACCGGGGGCATATTCTCCCGCATTACTTCAGCCTCCGCGCAGCTTCCACAGCCCAGTAGGTCAAAATCATGTCGGCGCCAGCACGGCGAATTCCCAGCAGCGCTTCCATAAAGGCACGGTCGCGCTCAATCCAACCGTTCGCGGCGGCCGCCGAAATCATCGCGTATTCACCAGAGACCTGGTAGGCGGCCACCGGCACTGGCGACATGTCAGCCACTTCGCGGACAATATCTAGGTATGGCATTGCAGGTTTGACCATCACCATGTCCGCACCTTCATCAATGTCCAGCTGGACCTCCAGCAGCGACTCCCGACGGTTCGCCGGATCCTGCTGGTAGGAGCAGCGGTCGCCCTCCAGCGACGAGCCCACCGCGTCCCGGAACGGGCCGTAAAACGCCGAGGCATACTTCGCGGAGTACGCCAAAATCGCCACATCCTGGAAACCGTTTGCGTCCAAGGCGGTGCGGATTGCCTCCACCTGGCCGTCCATCATTCCGGAAGGGCTAACAATGTCCGCACCCGCCGCGGCCTGCGCAATCGCCATCTTCTGGTAGCGCAGCAGCGTCGCATCATTATCAATCACCGAGTGGCCATGGTGGTCGTGGCCAGGCACACCGCAGTGGCCGTGATCGGTGAACTCATCCAGGCAGGTATCCGCGGCCACAATGACATCGGAACCGAATTCCTTTTGCAGCCGGCGCAGCGCCCGGTTGAGTACCCCGTTGTCATGCCAGGACTGCGAACCTTCGGCATCCTTATCGGAATCCAGCGGCACCCCAAATAGGTCCACTGCCCCAATGCCCAGCTCGGCAGCTTCTTCCACCGCGCGGACCAGCGAATCTTCGGTGTGCTGGTACACCCCTGGCATGGAGGAGATTTCGCGTGGCTGGTCGATGCCGTCAGCGACGAACATCGGGAGAATCAGCTGCCGCGGCGCCAGGTCCACTTCGGAGACGAGGCGGCGCATGTTATTCGAGGTGCGCAGTCGCCGCGGGCGGCGCAGCCCGGGGCCAATTGCGGCAGAAATATCGGTGGCAGAGAACTCAGCTTCGGTCATAGCCACAGCCTACCTACCCCACGGGAGTAGTTTTACGCCCCCTGCGCTTCCACCGCGGCAGTAGTCTTCCGGCTCCGGCGGCGACGCTTACGTGGCGGAGGTAGTTCACCTTTCGCCCGCAGTTCCGAGACATAGTCAGCCAATGCGTCGACCAGCTCTTCAATTCCGGCACGCTCCGGCATCACGTCAACGCGCAGCCCATACTCGCGGGCAGTGTCGGCAGTCATTGGGCCAATGCACGCAATGATGGTGCGCTGATGCGGCTTACCGGCAATGCCCACGAGGTTGCGGACCGTCGACGAGGAAGTGAAGCAGACTGCGTCGAAACCGCCGCCCTTAATCCGTTCGCGGATATCGGCTGATGGAGGCGCGGCCCGCACCGTGCGGTAGGCAGTAATGTCCTCAACATCCCAGCCCAGTTCAATCAATCCGTCGACCAGCACGTCAGTGGCAATGTCAGCCCGTGGCAGCAGCACCCGGTCTACTGGATCAATTTCCTCGCAGTACTCTGGGAACACATCCACTAGGCCCTGCGCGTTCTGCTCGTTGTAGCGTGGCAGCAGCTCCGGCACGATGCCCAGGTTCTTAATCGCCTGCGCGGTTTTGTGGCCCACTGCGGCAACGCGCAGCCCGGCGAAACCACGAGAGTCCAGACCATATTCGGTCATCTTGTCCCACACTGCCTGCACTGCGTTGACAGAAGTAAACACCACCCATTGGTAGCGACCGTCGACAATGCCCTTAATTGCGCGTTCCATCTGCGCTGGGCTGCGCGGTGGTTCCACCGAAATAGTTGGCACTTCCGCTGGGATAGCGCCATGTGCGGTCAGCCGCTTCGACATCGACGCAGCTTGGGACTTTGCCCGCGGCACCAGCACATTCCAACCGTAAAGCGCGCGGGACTCCCACCAAGCGAAGTCCTTCCGGCTCGACGCCGGCGCACCGATGGTGACAATGACATCACCGGACACGACGTCGCCGCCGGTTTCCACGTTCAGCTTCGCCAGCGCCTGCAAAGTCACATCGTGGCTGCGTTGGCGGCGGGTGGTGCCGTTCGTGGTGACAGTGACCGGCAGCTGCCCGTCAAGGTCACGTGCCAGCAGTTCTTTGGAAATCGCTGGGAAATCTTCCAGCGCCGCAGTCAGCACCAGCGGCAAAGGTGCCGTCGCCAAGCTATCCCAATCGGCTTCTCCCACAGCGACATTCGCCTCGGTGAAGGTGTCGCCTAGGGCGATACCGGCGAACGCTGGGATAGTTGGGGCCATTGGCATGCCTGGCACCACGTTGAATTCCGCCCCCGCGGCGGACACTGCCTGGATCTCGGCGATGGCGTGGGTTTCGGACAGTGGGTTGCCGGCAATCAGGCGGACAATGTCGTCGCCGGTGGCGGCAGCCGCAATCAGTTCTTTGGCCATCGCGGTCGCGTCGGTGAGCGGTTCGCGGATTTCTCCGGCGGTAGGGGCCGCTGGGCGTGGTGGCTTACGGCGAGCTCCCTTGGCTTTCGCTTCAGCGACGGCTTCTTCGTAGGCGGCGTCGGCGGCGTCAATCTTTTCCTGCGGTACTGGCAGTTCCAGACCGACGAAGTGGCGCACTTCCGGCAGAACGGCGTCGTCGGTGTAGGCGACGGCGGTGTTTTCCAGCACGGTGCGGGCACGCAGCGTCAAAAGGTCCGGGTTTCCTGGCCCGGCGCCGACGAAGTGAATCCGCCCGGCGGTTTGAGGACGCTTAATGGTCATAGTTTCCTGATTTTCTAGCTTAAGTGGAGCAAAAAGAATGAACGTGGTGCAGGGGCGGGCCTTGGCAGTGGCCGCCGCGGGGTCAGCGCAGAGTGTCACCCATAATGTCGTGGGCGCCACCGCTAAGCAGCTGCTTTGCGACGGATTGGCCCAGCGCTCTAGCTTCGTCAGCGTTGCGTACTGGTCTGCTTTGGGTCTCGAGCAGCTTCCGGCTGCCGTCCATGGCAAACACACCACCGGTTAAGGTCAGCTCGTCAGCCTGGTCGGTGCCGTCGGCCCCGAACTCGGAGTAGCCGGCGACCGGTGCGGTGCAGCCTGCCTGCAGTTCCGCCAAAATAGTGCGTTCTGCGATGGCACGATAATGCGATTTCGGGTCGTCGAGGGTGCGGAGCGCGGCCACAATATCGGTGTCAGCGCTGCGGCATTCCACGGCGAGTGCGCCTTGAGCTGGAGCTGGCAACATCACGTCGGTATCAAGGGTTTCGGCTGATGCGCCTAGCTTGCCGGTGCGTTCCAGGCCTGCATGAGCCAGCAGCACCGCGTCGAGTTCACCGTCGGTGACTTTGCTGATCCGGGTATCAATATTGCCGCGCAGCGGACGAATATCGAGGTCAGGACGCTGCGCCCGCAGCTGGGACACGCGCCGTGGCGCCGAGGTACCAACAACAGCGCCTTCTGGCAGGTCCTGCAGCGCGGAACCATTCTTGCTGACCAGCAGGTCACGTGGGTTGACCCGCGGCGGCACCGCCACCACCGTGAAACCTTCGGCCTTGACAGTCGGGAGGTCTTTGAAGGAGTGCACGGCAATATCGCAGCGGTCTTCAGCCATGGCGTCGCGCAGAGCCTGGGTGAAAACACCGACGCCGAGGCGTTCGACTGGGCTGACGCGGTCCTGGTCACCGATGGTTTTAATGATCACCAGTTCTGCTGGGTAGCCAGCGGCAATCAGTGCATCCCGGACGTGGCCGGCCTGGGTGGTCGCCAGTTCGGAGCCGCGGGTTCCGATGCGCAGTGTGGTCGTGCTCATTAGTGCTGCTCCTTCTTCATAGTGCCGACAATTGCATTGGTATCAATCAGAACTTCGCCGGGCCGTTGAGTTAATACCTCGGAGGCCACAGCAGTATCCGAATAAATTACTGACGGTGTGGTCAGCGGCAAGTCAAATAGTCGCTGCAGTGCTTCGGCGTAAGAAGAGGCACCCTGAGAGGTGGCCAGTTTCTTCACCTGCACAGTTGGTTGATGCAGGAGCTTATCGACGACACGGCGAACGGTCTGCTCAACCGCTTGGCGTTCCTTATCTGTCAGGCCCGGGGTTTTCGACTCCAACCTGAGCAGCTCCGTCGCCACGACTTCGCCAGCCCGTTCCCGCAGTGCCTTCACTGTTGGGGCGACCTGCTGGGCGCGCTGCTGCGCGAGGAAACCATCGAGCTCAAAATCGACGATGCGACGAGCTTGGTCTTCAACGCTCTCCCCGACGTTGGCCCCACCGAGAGTTTGAATGGTGGCAATGTCAGTCAGGTTAACGTCAACAAGCTCCCCTACCCCTTCGGCAACATCGCGCGGAAGGGACAAGTCGACAATGGTGACTTGGCGGTTGCTGCGCAGCGTTTGGGCGCGCTCGACATCATCAATATTGATAACCGGCAACATCGCGCCGGTTGCAGAAATAATGACATCCGCATCAGCCATCAGCTCTGGGATATTGGCCAGCGCCATGCCAACCGCAGGGATGCCTGCCTCAATGGAATGCTCCGCGAGGCGTTCGGCACGCTCAACTGTCCGGTTCGCCACGGTGATGTGACTGATACCGGCGCGGCCCAAATGAGCGGCCGCCAGCGACGACATCGAACCTGCGCCCAGAATCAACGCACGCAGACCCGACAGTGGCTGCTCCTCATGCGCACGTTCCGGCGCAAGCTGGGTGATAGCGTGGTTAATGGCCACCGACACCATGGAGCCGCCCGCTTCATCGATAGCGGTTTCGGTGTGGACTCGCTTGCCGGTGTGCAATGCGCGCTGCGCGAGCTCATGGAGGGTGCGGCCCACAGACTGGTGCTCATCGGCGGACTGGTATGCCGACCGGATCTGGCCCAAGATTTGCTGCTCACCAACGACCATGGAATCCAAACCGGAAGCCACCGTCAGCATGTGCTCTGCTGCGCCTTGGGCGTAGCGGACGTACAGATGCGGGGTGAGGTCATCAACATCGACGCCGGAAAACTCCGACATATTTCGGACGGTGTCCGCCAAACCGGCGTGGAAACCTTCAGTGACCACGTAGTACTCCACCCGGTTGCAGGTGGAAACAATCATCGCCTCGGTGATCGACTCCGATTCCAGCAGCTGCTGGACCATCTTCGGGCGGTCCGCCTCCGACACAGCAATTTGTTCAAGTACTGCCACCGGAGCAGATCGGTGGGACATGCCAACCAGTAGAACACTCACGGTTCCATCACCGTCTACGTTCCTCCTTTGTGTCAGCGGCTATCACCCGCTACACGCCCTTGTGGCACCCCAACGCAAAGCGTCAGATCCCTCATGTCCTACGCTAGAAGAGCACGACTTGCGTTCACTTCACAGCGAGTTGTTACGTTCGTCAACGGTAGCCGCTTAATTCGTGATTTCAAAAAGCGCGGCTAACTATTGAGCGCCTCGATGAGTTCATCATCATCGATTTCCCAGCAGGCAATTTCCTCATCGTTGACCAGCACCACCGGCACACGGTCCCCAAACTCAACCGCTAAACTGCCGTCACCTGCATCAACATCAAGAACTTCCAAGGCGGCGCCATACCTAGCCGCAATCGGCTCGATCTGCTTATACACCCGATCACAGGACCCACAGGTCTGTCGCACCATTAGCGTAACGGTGTGTTTTTCGCTCTGCTTCGGGGGTGCCTGCATTGGTATTGGCTCACTTTCGGATCGCTAGGGCTGACGGGTTGCCCGTTTCAGGAATACCATAGACCCCAGACAAGAATTGCTGGCAGAAATCAGTCGTGCCCTGAGACACGCATTCTGCCCTCACCAGCACCGATAGAGGAAAGACTTTCGTGACTCCACCAGGCGGCAGCGCCCCAACCCCCTTCGAAGTTCTCAGCGAACTGGCGCCCTCCCAAGGCAATATCCGCAACTTTTTGGAGCAGTATGCCTTTGCCCCGGTTTCGGAGGAAGCACAGCGCGAAGCAGGTGAAGCCTCCGCGCTTGCGGCACTGGCCCAGGCCTACGACCTGACTGACACCGAACTCGTTGCCGGCATGACGTCCGTAGCTGGCGCCCAGTTCGCCGCTGGAGGCCTGGAGCACCTGTCCGAGCCCGACCCGGATGTACCGCAAGACCCTACCGCCGCAGCATTCTTCGACGTAGACAACACATTCATTCAGGGCGCCTCCATCCTGCATTTCGCTGCAGGCCTGGCTAAACGCAAATTTTTCACCGCCAGCGAGGTTGCCGGTTTTGCTTGGAAACAGTTGAAGTTCCGAGTCACCGGCACTGAAAACATGGCTGATGTTGCTGAAGGTCGGCAGCAAGCCCTGTCGCTGATTGAAGGCCGCAACACTGAAGAGTTGGTCTCCCTCGGTGAGCAAATCTTCGATGAAACGATGGACTCGCGGATTTACGAAGGCGCAAAGGAACTGGCCCGGATGCACGTTGCCGCTGGGCAGCAAGTCTGGTTGGTGACGGCCACCCCGGTGCAGCTGGCGCAGGTCATTGCCCGGCGCTTGGGCCTTTCAGGGGCATTGGGCACGGTTGCGGAAGTTAAAGGCGATAAGTTCACCGGTCGCCTCATTGGCGATATTTTGCATGGCCCAGGTAAAAAGCAGGCAGTCGCGGCGCTGGCGGCAGCCCACGGTCTGGACCTCGCAAAATGCACCGCCTACTCCGACTCTGTCAATGACATCCCCATGTTGTCGATGGTGGGCACTGCCGTGGCAGTGAACCCAGATAAGCAACTGCGGGCATACGCCAAGGAACATGGCTGGGAGATCCGCGACTACCGCAACAAGTGGGCCGGTCCGATTAATGCCGGTATCACGGCGGCGCTCATCGCCGCTGGTGTTGGCTTGTACGTCGCAGTGAAGCGGTCGCGGTCCGAGCAGTAACCGCTACCCCGCCGCCATGGTGTGGCACCCCAGTGTCTGCGGCCGAGCCAACGCTGCGGTGACAATCTCCCGCGCCACCGCCACTTCAGCAGCAGCTGGGAAGGTGCCTAACAGGTCTAGGGTCTGCTCCAGCCCCGCTGTAGTGCGCACGATTCCGGCACCCGCTGTCATAATTCGCTGCAGCTCGCCGAGCTGCGCTTCGGTCAGCGTCGGCCGTGGTTGCCGCTGATCCGAGTTCCCTGCGCCGACGGTGCGCGCTAAGCCGTGCCCCACTTTTCCGGCAACGTCTTCCGCCACTCGGCGCCCAACCACAAGCCCTTCGAGCAGCGAGTTCGATGCCAACCGGTTCGCGCCGTGCAGCCCGGTGGCCGCACACTCCCCAATGGCGTATAGCCCGGGCAGTGCGGTGCGCCCCGACGCATCGGTTGTGATGCCTCCGCAGGTGTAGTGCGCCGCGGGAGCAATCGGCAGCAAGTCCGTCGCTGGGTCCAACCCGAACACTGCCACTGCCTCCGTGATCCCCGGGAAACGCTCCCGCACATCCGGTACCGAACGAGCATCCAGATATGCTTCCCCCGCCGCCAGCACCGCCCGGGAGACGATGTCCCGCGGCGCCAGGTCGTTGGTGGTCACTGCTTCGCCGTGCTTATTGACGATCCGGGCCCCCTCACCACGCATTGATTCGGATAGCAAAGTCCGCTGGCCGTAGGCGCCGACCCGATCAAGAACCGTGGGGTGGAACTGAATGAACTCCATATCTCGCACTGGCACACCAGCATCCAACGCCAAAGCCATGCCGGCACCGGTCGCGCCGTGTGGCGCGGTGGTTGCAGAAAAGAGCTGTCCGCAGCCGCCAGTAGCAATCGCGACGTTGGCAGCAGAAACAACACCCTGATCAGTAAGGACGGCCCCGTCCTGCACAGAGAAAGCGGTGGCTTTGATGGTTTCAATATGTGCAGTAGCAACGTTCAGGGCGCGCTGAATTTCGGTGCCAGTGCCATCGCCATTGGCGTGAATAATGCGGCGATGCGTATGCCCACCTTCCAAGGTGCGGCGGTAGCGGTCGTGTTTGGATGAGCGGTCAAACTTCGCGCCGTGGTCAGTGAGCCAGGCGACAGCTTCTGCCCCACCCGCGATAATGCTGTGGGTGGCGGCAATGTCATTGTGCTGCACGCCCGCTTTCACGGTGTCCGCGACGTGCTGCTCCACAGAGTCTGGCTGATTATCGATGCCTTCCGGAGCGTCAAAAAGCCCAGCGACGGCCAGACCACCTTGGGCATAGTTGGTGGCGGCCCCAAGATGCTGGGGCCCAGAGCGATCCACTACAGCGGTAGCTAACCCTAATTCCGCAGCTCGCAGGGCCGCGCTGAGGCCCGCGATGCCACCTCCGACGACGATGAGGTCGTAGTTCTTCATGTTCAGAAATTCTACGCCTGCCGGAAGCTAGTCCAGATGTTGCGGCAGCTGTGGAACCGGTGTGACCACGACGTCGTCCAGCTTCCAATCGAGGTGCTGAATGTCGTCATGCAGGGCGGTCAATTCCGACAAACTTGGGGTGATTCCGTCAACAGGCACCACAAAGGTTTCGCGGTGGAACTTGTGGCCTTGGTCGCGGACTCGGCTTTCCGATTCAACCACCCACGGCGTTTGTGCGACCAGCTGTTCGAGGCGGTCCAACAACTCCGGGACCTTGTCATCAAACGTGGTGACGCGGGCATCCATCAGGTCAGTGACCGCACCCTTGACGTTGACGTAACCGTCTTTGACCACCGAAAGCGCAATGAAACCAGCGACAGCGGCGTCCATCCACCAGAAACCCAACCCGATTCCGAGGACACCGATGACGGTACCGAGGCCCGTTTTCCAGTCTGCTTTATTCATGTCAGCGTCGAAGTACAGCACTTTGTCATGCAAGGTGCGGGCCAGTTTCATCTTTGCTCGGCCCAGGAAAAACGGTGGAATCACCGACAGCACCATCGCGGCAATCATCAGCCAACCAGACCACACGGGATAGCCGAAAAGCACAGTCAGGCCAATGGGTGGCTTTTCAGCTTTCAGCAGGCTGGATGCAGAGTTGTACAACAGCATCAGACCGAGTGTGAACAGCGTGAAACCGGAGATGAGGTGCGCGATGCCGTAGGAGCGGTAGAAGCCGTACGGGTAGGCGTCGACGGGTTTGCGGCGGGCAATCCGAGTGGCGATCAGGAAGACGATTGGTGGCACCGCAGCCAGTGCGTCTTCAATCCATGCGGCGCGCATAGCTTGGGATTGTCCCGCGGTCAGGCCGACCATGGTGACGATGAGCACTACAGACCCGATGGAAAGCCATTCGAGGCGCTGCGCCTTCTTCAGCGTTGCGAGGTATTCGTCGCTGCTTGGGGAGACGCTGGCTTGGTTAGTGGCGGTCATTTCAGTTCACCGCCTTGTTCGGCGAGGTAGCGTTCCAAGGACACTTGGAAGGCGTTTTCGCCCATCGGCACGCCCATCACACGGTTATCGCCGTAGGTTCGGGTGGGGGGAAAACTTGCTGGACCAGGAATTCTTTTTCGTCAGTCCACCAGCGACAATATGCAATTCGTCTTGGCTGATTTGTTCAGCCAGTTGTTCTTCGTTGCCGATTATCCATTCGACGTTCGCATCGATACTGTCGGCGTAGCCTTGGACAAGGTCCGCGTCGGTTCCAGTTACCGAACCGTCATCGTGCACGTCAATGTACGGGTGGTGCTCCGTCACGCCGACAATGAGAGTGCCGCCGCTGACGTCCTCCAATGTGCCGCTGACATCTTTGGGCAGTGCCGTGCAGCCACCGAGGGCCAGTGCAACGGCGGGAGCTAAAAACACTGCACGCTTCATCACCACTCCTGACATTTAGGGGAATAGTGTCAATCTTACGCGGCCAATTCCTGCCGAAGCGACGTTTTCCCCGCTTTCCAACTCTCTAGGATCCAGCCGCCGACCAGCTGCTCCATCGCAAAGTAGCTTTCCACACCTTCAAGCACACCGGCCGCCGCCCCAGGGTCAGACGCGGCCATCCGGCCTGCCAAGTCAGTAGCCGCCACTTCTTCATGCACCGCATCTGCCAGCACATGAATGTCGTAGAACCTGCGGGTATCGTCCCCAAGCCCCAACCTTTTCAGTCGCGCCGACACAGCCTTACTGCCCAGCGACGAGGTCCCCTCCAGCGCGCACAGGTTGCCCATCAACTGACCGCGATAGGCCCGACTGGTCGTATACGCATTCAGCATGTTCAGATCCGCCAAGGTAATCGCCGGAATGGCATCAATGTAGTGGCCATACTCCGGCGACAGCCCCACCGATGCCATCGTGTTCGCAAAAAGCTGCGCGTGGACATCTTTGCGTCGGCCCGAGCCGTACTCATCAAACTGAATTTCCAGCAACGCAAACTTGGCCTCTGTCTCCAGCCACGGAATGGCATAAGAGTGGGCGTCCGCTTCACGCAACAAGTACAGGGACCGGTGCACAAAATACTCCCGGAACTCCGCTAGCGTCCCCTGCGCTGACAACCTGCGCCCCAAACTTTCCTCGACTGAGGTCTTCTGCGGTAAACACCGCTCCTTGATGTATCCAGAGACCTCACTGGCATCAGTTATCTCCGGCACAGTCACCAATTCGCGCACGGTTGCGAGCAGCTGCTCGTCTAGCTCCAGCCGCAGCGCATGAATATCTGGGCGCAGCTCTGCCCCGTCAGCGATTCCCTGCACGCCATGGAAACGCAGCTCATGAATAGTGGCAAGTGCGATCTGCACATCGTCGTCAAAAAGCACATCTTTTGATGTCGGCGCGGCAGGGGCGGGAGTACCGTCGGTTAACGCGCTGAGTACTGCCGTGCTGAAGGGGCCCCGGGGTGTCGGCAGTGGCCATTTCGGTGCGACGCTGGGCATACTGGTTTGCATGGATTGTCCTCAAGATAACCGAACCGCTGTGCGGGTGTGCCAGGACGGTCCGTTGCTGATTCGTGGGCCGATAACTGTTGAGCTGCCGGATGGCGCCAAAATTGACATTGCGCGCGGCCCAGTGGCGCTGTGCCGTTGCGGTAAAACAGCCAATGCACCCTGGTGCGACGCGTCACATAAAAATGCCCGCCGGTAGCTGCAGTGGGTGCGGTTAGTGAGCCCACTTACGGTGCTGCGTTAGTTCATCAACCAGGTTTTGCGTAGTGACGGAAACATCCGCATCGTGCGCAATAACTGCCTTGCCATGTCGCTCCGCTTCTTCGACCAGCACTCGAGCGTTCGTGTTGTCTGGCTGATCGATGACATAGAGCCCATCGAATTCGATGGAACGCGTGGTGTCATAAGTGCGATCGGCACCGTCGCCGCCTGTTTCGGCGACCACAAACACTGTGAGTTTGTGCTGCGCCAACGCATCGCGTACCTGCTCCGCCACGTTCTTATCGGTATCGGCGCTGGTGAGGATGCCCACCACTCGACCATCCACTGGCCACTGCTTGCCGGTTTGGCGCAGCGCTGGGCTTGGCTGCTGTTCTTCGATCTGCTGTGGCTCTGGGGCCTGGACCCCAAGTTTGTGTGCCACGTATTCGGCGAGCTGCTGGTCAACGTGAGAAAGAACGTCGACGCCGCGCTGCTTAATCTCCTTCTCGTAGCACTTGCCTAGCTCGAAGGCGTAAGCATTCGCGGTATGCAGCTGCTCTGCTTCACTCAAGGACCGGTAGAACAAGGTGGCCTGCGAGAAGTGGTCGTCGAAACTCTTGGCTTGCTGCCGTGTGAAGTGCGCGTCTCGAATTTCCTGCGGCACTTCGATGAGCTTGGCCGCAGAATCATCGCCGGCGATAACCGGGCAGCCGCCGCTAATCGAGTTTGGGTTATACGGCTGGTTGCTGTGCACTGCGCTCTGGTGCATGCCGTCGCGGAAGTTGTCGTTGATTGGGGCATGCGGTCGGTTAATTGGCAGCTGGGAGAAGTTTGGCCCGCCAAGGCGCGACAGCTGCGTATCCAGGTAGGAGAAGAGTCGGCCCTGCAGCAAAGCGTCATTGGTGAAGTCAATACCGCGGACCACATGGCCTGGGTGGAAGGCCACCTGCTCCGTTTCGGCGAAGTAGTTGATTGGGTTACCGTCCAGCCGCATTGTGCCGATGATCTGGACTGGGGCAAGTTCTTCTGGCACAAACTTCGTTGGGTCCAAAAGGTCAATGCCTTCGAACTCTTGCTCTTCATTGTCTGGGAATACTTGGATGCCCAATTCCCATTCCGGGAAGTTGCCAGCTTCAATGGCGTCGGCGAGGTCGCGGCGGTGGAAGTCTGGGTCCATGCCGCCGGCAAGCTGCGCTTCTTCCCAGGTCATGGAGTGCACGCCGAGCTTTGGCTTCCAGTGGAACTTCACAAGGGAGGTTTCACCCTGGTCATTGATCAGGCGGAAGGTGTGAATACCAAAGCCTTCCATCATTCGCAGGGACCGAGGGATACCGCGGTCGGACATATTCCACATGGTGTGCGCAGTGGCTTCGGTGTGGAGCGTGACGAAGTCCCAGAAGGTGTCGTGGGCACTTTGTGCCTGCGGGATTTCCCTGTCTGGGTGTGGTTTACCGGCATGGATGATGTCGGGGAACTTGATCGCGTCTTGAATGAAGAAGACTGGGATGTTGTTGCCAACTAGGTCGAAGGTGCCTTCGCTGGTGTAGAACTTCGTGGCAAACCCTCGGGTGTCGCGGACGGTGTCCGCCGAGCCGCGGGAGCCGAGCACAGTGGAGAATCGGACGAAAACATCCGTTTCCACGCCCTTTTTCAAAAAGCTTGCGGCAGTGAGTTTTTCAGCGGCGCCGTTGGCTTTGAACACACCATGCGCACCTGCACCGCGGGCGTGAACGGCGCGTTCTGGGATTCGTTCGTGGTCAAAGTGGGTGATTTTCTCTCTGAAGTGATGGTCTTGCAGCAGAATGGGGCCGCGTTCGCCCACTTTGAGTGAACTATCGGTGTCGGTGATTTCAGCGCCTTGCGCGGTGGTGTGGACCGTTCCCTGCTCCCCTACGTCTGTCGGGGCATTGTGCATAGGGCAGCCAGTCGGCGTGTATGGCTTTGGTCCGCGCTGGTTTGGCTTCGGAGTGTTGGTATTTTCAGTGGACATCGTTTTCTCCCATCGCTTGGTCAAAGTGGATTCGGCGTTGGTTCTTCGGTCTAACTGTCGACCAGGGCACCTTTTTAATTGTGATGCCGATCCTAGGGAAAAACTTCGATGTCTGCTTTTAGGTGCGAAAACAAAATCCCGCCGACCCTTGCGCAGGGTGGCGGGATGATGTCAAAAATTTGGGAATTTACTTGCCCAATTTCCGTCGCTGAACACGGGTGCGGCGCAGCATCTTGCGGTGCTTCTTCTTGGACATGCGCTTGCGGCGCTTCTTAATGACGGAACCCATAGTGGACTGCTCCTTGGATTGGGGACAATGTGACCGCGACTGGGAGCCGAACGGGTGCGATGGCACGTCGCGGATTAGCAATGGGTTCCATCATAACGACGGGCAGGGTGAGAACAAAAATTCCCTACCCGATTCGACTGCGGAACCCAACTACAGAACGTCAACTACGACGCCGTGGAGGGGCTATCCAGCGTCGTAGAAAGATGCGTCGAGGTATTCCTTCACAGCGGAGTCATGGACGCGGAAAGACCGACCGACACGCACTGCTGGCAGTTCACCAGAATGCACAAGCCGGTACACAGTCATCTTGGAAACCCGCATGATTTCCGCGACTTCTGCAACGGTTAGAAATGTTCCACTGTCCTGCTTCGCCATAAAAAATCAACCCTTCAACGCAAATGCGCGCTGCAGGCTTCCCCTCCCGCAGTGCTTGACACGCATGTGCTTCTATCACCATACCGGGAATCATGGGGCAGATGCGACCTCTGGGACGAACGGCAACGAAATTACACCAATGTAACCCCATGTGGGCGGGGTGAATAATTGTGACAAATGTGGCATCAGAAAGAGAGAAAGCTGTGACTTCCAGCCGGTTTTCCCCGGCTCGGGCGCACAGCAAGCCCGTCAGGTCACAATCACGCAACGATAGCCGCAGTTGCGCGGATAATCGTCAGCGGCGGACCGTCCTATTTCCCAGCAGCCTTGCGGTAGCACGCCTCCATGGCATCTGCGAACGCCGTCCGCACTCCGCTCCGCTCCAGCTCGCGCAGCGCCGCCGCAGTCGTTCCACCTGGCGAAGTGACGTTCACCCGTGCCTGCACTGGGTCCAAGCCGGATGCCAGCAGCGCGCCAGAGCCCTCCAACGTACGCGAAGCCAATGCAGTCGCCACATCTCGCTTTAGGCCCATGTTCACAGCAGAATCGATCATCGCTTCCACGCACAGGAAGAAGTACGCCGGCGCGGAACCCGCAACCGCCGTCGCAACATCGATGTCTGATTCAGGCAGCACCTCGACGTAGCCCACCTTCTCCAGCAGCTCTGTCACGCGTGCAACTTGATCCTTCGACGCGAACCGGCCAGGCGACACAATACTGACGCCCTTACCGACCAGCATCGGAGTATTCGGCATCACGCGAATCAGCGGCGTACCTGCGGTGCACTCGCTTTCCATAGCGCCCAGTGTCATGCCAGCTGCCATTGAGACGACAATGGTGTCCTTGTCGTTGTCTTGCACAGCTGCAGCAATCTCATCCAGCACGGGGACAATGCCATACGGCTTCACAGCCAAAAAGACGACATCTGCTTCCTCAGTGGCCTGCAAATTGTCTTGGATGGCATGTACACCGAACTGTTCCTTCAGTTCCTTGGAACGTTCTGGGCGACGGTTTGTCACATAGATCTTGTCCGGATCGATACCGCCGTTGATCAGCCCTGCGGTCAGAGCAGTTCCGATTTGTCCACACCCAATAATGGCAATTTTTTGCATGCCTTCAGGGTGCCATCTAGCCGCCAAGATTTCGAACTAGCGCGGCGCCGTGGCGAAAAACTCCTGCTGAGTTGACGGAAGTTACGCCAGTAGCGCAGGACCGAAAGTGATTGCAGCACCGGCAGCTGCAGCCATCAGCATGGTCAAAATGTCGCGCTCACGGCGCAGCACCTGAACCACCGCCATCAACAACACGATTACCGCAATAGCCAGGGCCACGACCAACCACACTGGTGCAGATTCCCACAGCTTTTCGAAGCCCAAGAAGATACCGGCACCAATAGCCAACCCAACGATGACTTCACCAATGAGAACTGGCCAAGAAATGGCGTCATCCTCATCGTCTTCGGCGTCGTCGTCCGCGCCCTCGTAGTCTTCCTCGTCATAGTCCTCGTCGTCGAAATCCCCGTCGTAGTCTTCGGCTTCGAGGTCCTCGTTGTAATCTTCGTCGTAATCCTCGTACGCGTCGTAGTCCTCGTCATCGAGGTCCTCGTCAACGTCTGCGGCCTCATCGACATCAGCATCCACCTGGGCAGGCACGGTCAGCCCCACCGGCTCGTCGGTGGCGTCAGCCATGTCAGGAACGGTTGGGAAAACTTCAGTCTCCCCAGATTCGAGCTTGTCGACGGATACTTCCCCAGGAGCCTCAAATGGAGGCATCTCAGGGTCAGCGGCGGTAACCGCCTCGAAAGAAAACGTGATGTCGCCGGTAGCATCATCAACATCGACTTCCCGCGGAGCCGCCGGGATAACAAATGGGATGGAGTCGGTGCGCGGGTGCGACTCAGCCTCAAGTCGCTCCTGTGGAGCCGCTACTGCTTCAGCCTCCGGCTCTAGCTCAGCTTCCGGTTCTGGCTCGGTTTCCGGTTCAACCTCGGCGACCGGTTCTGGCTCAGAAGCAGGTGCGACTTCTGATTCCACAACCTCAGGCTCAGCGTCAGCTTCTGGGGCGAGTTCCTCCGCGACTTCGTCAGAGGTCTCTTCTTCGGAGGCCTCTGCTTCAGCAGGCTCGGCAGCAGGTTGTTCCGCAGGCTGTTCAGCTACCCCCGGTTCAGACACCGGCTCCGAGACAGCAGGTGCTCCCGACTCCCCCGCAACGTCAACAAACTCTTTGTCTCCCCCATCGGAATGGGCAGCGGCACTGCGGTCTCGGACAACCGGAATCGAACCAGTGAGCTCGCTAACCGAAATGCCGCCCTCCTCCAAGCTGCGACGGCGACGACGGCGTGGACGATCAGACCGAGTCTTACCCTCTTGCTGGGCACGCGCCAGCAATTCGGCGACTGTTAGCTTCTCGCTCATACGTCCTACACCTTTCTCGATTAACGGCCACCCGCGCAGACGGCTATTAGGTCTAGCTTAGTATCCTCGGTCGATTCGGCGAAGGATAACACCCTCACGCAACGCCCACGGACAAATTTCCAGCTCCTCCAAGCCAAGCGCACGCATACTCGCCTCCGCAACCAACGCACCGGCAACAATCTGGTGCGAACGGTTCTGGCTCACACCTTCAAGCTCCGCACGGTCAGCCGCAGTCATCCGCGAAATAAACGCAATCAACTGGCGCAAACCTGCAGCTGTGAGCGTACGGCGCACCCGGGGACCAGCCGCACTCGGCGCTGCACCCGTCAACCGCGCCAACGTCCGGAAAGTCTTTGACGTCGCAGTTGCCCGGTCCCCCGGACCCAAATTCCGAATATTACGTGCCGCTTCAAACAGCTCAGCGTCGATAAAGTCACGCAGCGCATCAATCTTCTTCCGCGACGGCGGATCGGTATCAAACCACTCATGGGTCAGGCGGCCAGCACCCAGCAGCAAGCTATATGCCGCATCTGGGTCCTCATCCGAGCCGGAAGTCAGCTCCAAGGAGCCGCCGCCAATATCGAGGTTGATAATGCGGCCGGCAGACCAACCAAACCAACGACGAACCGCCAAAAAGGTTAAGCGGGCTTCGTCCTCACCGGACAGAATCTCCAGCTTAACGCCGGTATCCTTCTCCACCGCCGCCAAAATCTCCTCACCATTCGCGGCATCACGCACCGCAGAAGTAGCAAAAGAGATCATTTCCTGACAACGCATCGAGCCCACCAAATCGGCGGCCTCCGCAACAGCGCCGGTGAGCTTTTTAATGCCCACCTTCGTCATCGCACCCTCAGAATCGAGGTGCTCTACCAGCTTCATCGTGGTCTTCGAATCGCTCATCGGAGTTGGGTGACCGCCCGGACGCGCATCCACCACAACCAGATGAACAGTATTACTGCCCACATCCAATACACCTAGTCGCACGGTCACCAGATTAGACGCTATACCCTGGGTAAGTGTGAATGCACCTGCGCAAAACGACGATCTCACCCCAGAAGACGGCCAAACCGGCACCGAAACCGATACCCCGGACACCAGCCGGCCACAGGCCCCATCGCAGTGGGAAGTGACCCCAGACTTCGACCGCGAATGGCTGGAATTCACCAACCCAGAAGACCCACTGCACCTCATCACCGTTGATTTGACCTGGCTGCTCTCCCGCTGGCAATGCGTCTTCGGCACCGAAGCCTGCCCCGGCATCGACCACGAACTACCCGAAGTAGGCTGCTGCACCCACGGCGCATTCCTCACCGACGAAGATGACCGCGACCGGCTCATCGACAACGTCCGCAACATGGTCGCCGACGGCGACTACTGGCAGAACAAACCTAAAACCACCCAGGCCTACTTCAACGCTATCGACTCCGACATCCTCGACGAGCCCTTGGAACCATGGCTGGTCTGGGACGAATTGGCTGACGACGCCGGCGAAATGGAACCTGCCCTCAAAACTGTCGTCAAAAAAGGTGCCTGCATTTTCCATAATGACCACACCGGCCCCTTCGGTCGTGGCTGCGCACTGCACCAATGGGCCATCGACAAGGGCCTCCTCCTGGAAAAATCCAAGCCAGAAGTGTGCTGGCAAGTGCCGCTGCGCCGCCTCGAAGACTACGAAACCCGGCCTGACGACGTCGAAGTCCTACACACCACCATCACCGAGTATGACCGCCGTGCCTGGGGCTCCGGCGGCGAAGACTTCGACTGGTGGTGCACTAGTTCCCCGCAGGCACACGTGGGCAAAGTCGCGGTGTATCAGTCCATGGAGTCCGAACTACGCGAACTCATTGGCGACGCAGCCTACGACTACCTCGCCGAACAGTGCCGCAAACGCGAAGCGATCGCGAAAGAACTGAACGCTGCGACAAACGGAGCCATCGCCCCGTCCGGGTACCCGCTACTCGCTGTCCACCCAGCCACCCGGGAACAAGCCGAGCAGCCAGGTCGCCGACAGAAGAACTACTCCTCGAACTTGTAACCGAGGCCACGCACCGTAATCAGGTGCTTCGGGCGCGACGGGTGCTCCTCAATCTTCGAGCGCAACCGCTTAACGTGCACATCCAAAGTCTTGGTGTCGCCGACATAATCAGCGCCCCACACCCGGTCAATGAGCTGACCGCGGGTGAGTACCCGGCCGGTGTTACGCAGCAGGAACTCCAGCAGATCGAATTCCTTCAGCGGCATCTGCACCGGCACACCATCAACTTCGACAGTGTGCCGCTCGACGTCCATCCGTACTCGGCCAGATTCCAAAACGTCATCAAGCACTTCTTCGGTCATCTCTGGATCGCCGCCGCGGCGCAGCACCGCACGGATCCGGGCAATCAGCTCCCGGGACGAATACGGCTTAGTGACGTAATCATCAGCGCCAATTTCCAGGCCGACAACCTTGTCAATCTCCGAATCGCGGGCAGTGACCATAATGACCGGCACCTGGGAGCGCGTCCGCAGCTGCTTACACACCTCGGTGCCGTTCATGCCAGGCAGCATCAGGTCCAAAAGCACAATGTCAATGGGAACTCGGTCGAACTCACTCAAAGCAGTGGGGCCGTCCAACGCCACGTGGACTTCAAAACCCTCTTTACGAAGCAAGAAAGCCAATGGGTCCGCAAGCGATTCTTCGTCCTCAACGATTAGAACGCTAGTCATTAACAGTTCATCCTCTCGACACAGCCTGGCCATCCCGGTCACTGATTGGCAGTTCCAGCGTAAACGTGGAACCGGTCCCAGGCCTACTCCACAGCTTAATGGCTCCGCCGTGATTAGCTGCGACATGTTTAACAATTGCCAGCCCAAGGCCGGTGCCGCCAGTCGCCCGCGACCGTGCCTTGTCCACTCGGAAGAAACGCTCAAACACTCGCTTCTGGTCCTCCAGGGAAATACCGATACCGCGGTCCGTCACCCGAATGCCCACCGTGTCACCGTCGACAATGCGGCGGCTCACCGTCACCGGGGTCTGCTCCGGCGAATAGTTAATCGCGTTCGTAATGAGGTTCGCCACTGCCGTCGCCAACAGGGCCTTATCACCGCGGACATACACCCCAGTCGGCTCGTCGGCGGTGATCTCAATGCCGGCGTTCTCCGCCACCAGTTGGCACCGCGATACTGCCTCATCCACCACGTCATCCACACTGACTCGGTGCATATCCGGAAGCGGTTCCGCGCCCTGCAACTTCGACAAGGAAATCAGCTCGGTGATCATCTTCGACAGCCGCTTGGACTCTCGGACTAGTCGGCCGCCGAAGTACTCCACTGAATCTGCGTCATCCTTCGCCTCCATCAGCGCTTCAACCAGAAGGCTCATCGCACCGACCGGAGTCTTCAACTCGTGGGACACATTCGCCACAAAATCTCGCCGTGCAGCTTCCATACGCACTTGCTCAGACTCATCGCTGGCGTACAGCACCACATAGCGGTCATCAGTAATTGTCAGCGGCATCGCAAAACCCGCCACCGCCACCGGTGGCCGCCCCACCCGCCGCGTCGAAATCGTCAAATCAAACTCGCGGCTTTCCTGGTCGGAAAACACCCGGGAAGCCACATCCCACGCCTTCGCATTCAAATTGCGTTCGTGCACTAAGCCCAGCTCATGCGCGCTCGGGTTAGACAGCAGCACATTCCGGGCAGAGTTCACCACCGCCACCCCAGTTGGGGCACCTTGGATAGCCAAGTGCAGGACTTGGGCAATGGTGGATACTCGGTTTTCGGCAGCCCGGTCCAGCAGCATTTTCTGCTGGTGTCGGCGATAAAACATCACCACCAGCACAAACACCACTGATGAGGCGGCGAACCCCAAGAAAAAGGCGAGATAATTGGACACAGTCCCTACATTCTCCGTCGCTGCGGTCACAAACTGCACAAAAAAGACCCGGCCCGGTGACGGCGATCACCAGGCCAAGGTCTTTAACGGTTCCGGCTAGCAGCCCAAACTGAAACTACTTACCGCCCTGCGCCGCAACCGCAGCAGCGCCAGCAGCGGCAGCTTCAGGGTCCAAGTAGACACCCTTGCCGCCCTCATTCAGCACCTTGCCGTCTGCGCTGATGTCGTAGCGCAGTGGAATACCAGTTGGGATGTTCAAGCCAGCGATGTCCTCATCGGAAATGCCTTCCAGGTGCTTGACCAGCGCGCGCAACGAGTTACCGTGCGCTGCAATCAGCACAGTTTCGCCAGCCTTGGCGCGAGGCAGAATCTCTTCCTCGAAGTACGGGATGAACCGCTTGACCACATCGAGCAGGCACTCGGTGTTTGGCACTTCGTCCAGGTTGGCGTAGCGCGGGTCATGAGTCTGCGCGTAATCGTTATCCGCGTCGATAGCTGGCGGTGGGGTGTCGTAAGAACGACGCCACAGCATGAACTGTTCGTCGCCGAACTCTTCCTTAATTTCCGCCTTGTTCAGACCCTGAAGCTTGCCGTAGTGGCGCTCGTTCAGACGCCAGTCGCGCACAACTGGAATCCACAGGCGGTCCATCTCATCCAGCGCGATGTGTGCGGTATTAATCGCACGACGCAGCAGGGAGGTGTACAGCACGTTCGGGTAGATCTTTTCGGTCTTGAGAAGCTGGCCCGCCTTCTTCGCTTCTTCAATGCCCTTTTCGGTCAAAGCGACATCCACCCAACCGGTGAATTGGTTCGAAGCGTTCCAAACCGACTGGCCGTGTCGCAGCAGAATGAGTGTTCCTTGAGTCATACCTTCAATTGTGCCATTGCTTTTGCTTTCGTGGCTGGACAAGTGCGTGAACTCCGCCAAGTTGCGAGTAGACTCCCCCCGTTCGGTTCGCCATTGCCACTCATTGCGAATCGAAGTGGCAAAACCCTTCGCCAAAATGAGGTTGAAATCGCGATCTGCAGCCTCCAACACCTGCCCCAACAGCGAATCCAACGCCGCCGTTGACACCGGCCCAGGCACATGCCCGACCAAATAAATATCACCAAGCGCATCCAAGGTGTACCCCACACCGAACAGGTTCCGATTGCGCTCCAGCAGCCACCGGTACACCTCGGCAAAGTTCTCCTCGGGCGCCCGGCATACGAAGGCTTCCGCACGGAGCGCGGTAGGGGTAGGCGTCAATAAGCACAGGGTTTTGAGCTTTTTGACGCCCGGAAGCACCACAACCGCACTGTTATCGCGAACCTCGAAGTCAACGCCAACCTCGTCTAGTTGCGCGGACAACTCCGACAAAGCTGCCGACGGGTCAAACCCCGCAGAAGGTGAATCAGCCATGGCTACGCCCCCACCCCATTCCGATCGCGCTGATGACGCTGATCAGCGCACTGCTCCGCGCCGTCATACACCCGCTCCAACATGTCCACCGATTTCTCCCAACTGAACTGCTGCGCATGCACCGGTGCCTGCGTCGCCATCTGAATCCGCAGCTCATCGTTCTCCAAAATGCGTTCCAAAGTGTCGGCCCACACCAGCGGATCGTGACCGGACACCAACAAACCGGTTTCCCCGTCGCGGACCGCCAAGGTCAAACCACCCGTGCGCGTTGCCACCACCGGCGTGCCCGTGGCCTGCGCCTCCATCGACACCAACCCGAAGGATTCACTGTGGCTCGGCATCGCCACTACATCGGCGGCCTGGTACACCGTGACCAGCTCCTCGGCCGGCCGTGGTCGCAGGAACCGCACCACCCCATCAAGCTTCAGCTCCCGGGCCAACTCAATGTATTCATCCGGCCGTTCCAACCCATTGCCCGACGGGCCACCGCACAGCACCACCTGCAGATTGCGGCACGGATCGCGACGCATCAGCTCCGCCGCGGCCTTCAGCAACACATCCGGGCCTTTCAACGGCTGCAGCCGACCAACAAACGCCACCACCTTCGCATCCAATGGGATGCCCAAGGCCCGGCGCGACCGTTCGGTATTACGGTTCGTGCCCGGGGTGAACAAGCTCAAATCGACGCCGGGTGGCACCACCGAAATACGCTCCGGCTCCGCGTCATAGTGGTGCACCAACATCTCCGTCTCATCGGTGGTGTTAACCACGAGGCGGTCCGCATTGTCGACAATTTGCTGCTCACAGATGCGACGTGACTCCGGCTCGGGCTTATCGCCGACCGCGCGATTCAGGTTCTTCACCGCGGCCAATGTGTGCGCAGTATGAACCCACGGCACCTCCCATAGGTCGCGCAGTAACCAGGCAACCTGCCCAGAAAGCCAATAGTGGGAATGAATCGTGCAGTACGGGGCAGTCTGTTCCCGCCGAATGAAATCGATAATGCCGCCGGTAAACGCCGTCAGCTGCGTGGATAGTTCATTCTTGGACAGGCCCTCATATGGCCCGGCCACAATGTTGATAACCCGCAGATTTGGCTCCACCGTCACCACTTCCGGCTGGCTCGGCCGGGTGGCGCGGGTATAAATGTCCACCTCAATCCCACGGCGAGCTGTTTGCCGGGCAGTATGCAAAATGTACACATTCATCCCGCCCGCATCACCGGAACCGGGCTGCTCCAACGGTGAAGTGTGCATGGAAATCACCGCAAGTCGGCGCATCTTGGTGCTCATGTCTCCCAGCTTTCCCGGCAGTGAGGGGATTACGCAACTCTATTGCTACCGAAAGTACTACCCTAAGAATTAACTGTTAACGAAAGGTACTGCTTTGGGAGCTTACGAAAACCGCGCGTGGTTGGAACTATATCCAGAATGGACACCACATTCCCTGAACTATGACGACACCACCCTGGCCGACCTCTTCGACGGAGCGGTCACCCGCTATAGCCACCGACCGGCCGTGTACTTCATGGGTGCCCAACTCAGCTACGCCCAACTCGACGAACGCGTTCGACGCTTCGCCGCCGGCCTACGTGCCCTCGGGGTACGCCGCGGTGACCGCGTTGCCATCGTGCTGCCGAACTGCCCACAGCACGTCATCGCCTTCTACGCCTGCCAAAAAATCGGTGCCACCGTCATCGAACATAACCCGCTGTACACCGCACACGAACTGCGCGGGCCATTTGAAGACCACGGCGCACAGGTCGCCATCTTCTGGGATAAGGCGGCACCAGTGGCGCAGGAACTGCGCCAAACCACCAACCTGGAAACCATCATCTCGGTCAACATGATTGAGGCGATGCCGCTGCTCAAACGCACCATGCTGAAGCTGCCGATCCCGAAGGTAGCGGCAATGCGCGCGCAACTGTCGAAGTTCGCCCCGAACACCATTGCATTTAGCAGCGTCGAAGGTGATGCCTGCGGCGGCGACGGCCGCGATGTCGTTACCGACCCGCAGATCAGCGCCGACGATGTCGCCCTGATTCTGTACACATCCGGCACCACTGGCCAACCAAAAGGTGCGCAGCTCACCCACCGCAACCTCGTGGCCAACTGTAACCAGGGTCTGGCGTGGGTGCCGAACCTTGGCGACGAGGCGGAACGGCTGCTCGGCGCCCTACCGTTCTTCCACGCCTACGGCCTGACCATGGTGCTGACGTTGTCGCTGCTTGTTGGCGGCGAGATGGTGCTGCTGCCAACCCCACGGATCGACCTCATCCTCGACCTGATGAAAAAGCACCCACCAACGTGGTTGCCGGGTGTGCCGCCGCTGTACGAAAAGATCATTGAAGGCGCCGAAGAAAAAGGGGTCTCGTTGCTGTCGGTGCGCAACGCCTTTTCTGGTGCGTCCACGCTGCCGGTCAGCACCGTGAAAAAGTGGGAAGATGCCACCCACGGACGTCTCGTCGAAGGTTATGGCCTGACCGAGACCGCCCCGGTTGCCCTGGGCAACCCGATGGATGGCAACCACCGGCCGGGCTACGTTGGCCTGCCATTCCCGGACACTGAAGTGCGGATTGCTAACCCAGACAACCTTGACGAAACCATGCCGGATGGCGAACCGGGTGAAGTGCTGCTGCGCGGCCCGCAGGTGTTCAAGGGCTACCTGAATAATGAAGCGGAAACTGCCCGCGCTTTCCACGGCGATTGGTTCCGCACCGGTGACATGGGTGTGCAGGAGCCAGACGGGTTCGTGCGGTTGGTCTCGCGCATCAAGGAAATCATTATTACCGGTGGGTTCAATGTGTATCCGGCCGAAGTCGAAGAGGTGCTGACCGACCACCCAGACATTGAAGATGCCTCTGTGGTTGGTCTGGAGTGCTCCGATGGTTCGGAGAAGGTTGTCGCGGCGATTACGCTGCGCGAAGGCGCCCGACTCGACCCGGAAGGGCTGCGCGATTACTCCCGCACCATGTTGACCCGCTACAAGGTGCCGCGTGCGTTCTACCACTATGACGAACTGCCACGCGACCAGATGGGTAAGGTCCGCCGCCGGGATATTCAAACGCTGCTGATGGAGACCCTGCAGGAAGCAGGCACCACCCCCGACGACATTCACTAGCGTCGAGGGTATTCACTAGCGCTGGGGTCTCTAGCGCCGAGGGGCAGACGCTAGTCAAGTGTGACCCCGACCCACACTGGTTCGGGGTGCAGCTCCACCCCAAATTCCCGACGCACCCCATCGCGCACCGTCCGCGCCAACGCAACTAAATCCGCCGTCGACGCCCCGCCGCGATTGGTCAGCGCAAGCGTATGCTTCGTCGACAACCGCACCGGCGAATCGGCCCCCGGATAGCCCTTGGCAAACCCGGCGCGTTCAATCAGCCAGGCCGCCGACAGCTTCACCTGTTGCCCATCGGCAGGGTAGACCGGCATAAACTCCGCGTCGTGCTTATTGACGATGTGAGCGACCCGCGACCGGACGGCTTCCGCCTCCGCTTGATTGGCGAGCACCGGGTTTGTGAAAAAGCTCCCGGCGCTCCAGGTGTCCTTGTCTTCGTCAACAAGCACCATGCCCTTGCCATGCCGCAACGCCAACACTGTCTCGCGGACCTGGCCCACTGGGCGGCGGTCCCCACCTTCGGCATCGAGTCGGCGGGCAAGTTCGCCATAACGCAGCGGCACCGACAGCCCATCAGTGGTCAGTTGGAATCGCACCGCAAGGACCACTGCGCGGCCAGTGAACTTCAGATTTGAGTAGCGGTAAGACAGCTCCAAAGAATCTGGGGTCACCCACTCCGTGGCCCCAGTTTCGCGGTTATAGAGCAGCACTTCAGCAAGTACCGCGGACACTTCCGCCCCGTAGGCACCCACATTCTGCACGGGCGTGGCACCGGCCGAACCCGGAATTCCGGAAAGGCACTCCAAACCGCCCAAACCTGCCTGCACTGTCGCGGCGACTACCGCGTCCCACTCCGCGCCGGCATCAACTTCCACGACCCCGGTTTCGGCATCAATATCCAACGCATCAGCTGTGATATGCAGCACAACTAAATCGGTGACATCATCAGCGACCACCAAATTCGAACCACCACCGACAATCAACGTGCGGATACCGCTGTCGTCGAGGATCTGAGTAACCGCCGCGATAGCCTCACGGGTAGCGCATTCAATGACCGCCCGCGGAACGCCACCCAACCGTAATGTTGTCAGGTCAGCAAGGGAAAGGTCGTGGCGCAGCGTCACTCCGGACATGCCGGAAAATTGCTTATTCAGTGTAGTGCTCACCCCTTTAACGTTAGTATGAGCTCATGGCTACGCATACAGACATTCAAACTACGGTCTCTTCCCCAGCAGCTGACGTGCACGCAGCACTGACGTCCCCAGAATTCTGGACCTACTTCGCACAGAACCTCTCCACCACTCCAGGCGAGGTCAACGAGTTCAACAACACCGACGACGGCGTTGAAGTTGTGCTCTACGAAATCATGGCAAAGTCCATGCTCCCAGAAAACGTCCAGGCACTCATCAAGAACGACCTCAACGTCAAGCGCACCATCCGTTGGACCGGCCTGAGCGGCGACGCAGCAAGCTCCGTTGTCGAAGCCGAAATCAAGGGCGCACCAGTGTCCTACAACGGCACCCAGAAGCTCTCCGGCGCCGAAGCCACCACCATTGACACCGAACTCGACGTCTCCGTGAACATCCCATTCATGGGCGCAGCCATGGAACCAAAGGTCGTCGACGCCCTGCAGCAGCTCTACGCCCGCGAAGCAGAAGTTATCGCCGAGTACCTGGCCAAGTAGTCCGCTACCCAACCAGCTGTACCCAACGCAACAGAAATAAAGAAGCACTGACCGGTGGCCGATCACGCACATAACCTGCGAATGACCGGCCACCGGTCTTTTGGTCCCGTCGGCGTGATCACGCGCGGCACCACCAACATCAACCGACTACGGCGCTGCGACCGCTGGGTGGCTGCCCACCCGCGCATCCAAGCACTACTACGCAACGCCGACCGCCCCCACGCCGTCGACGTTGGCTACGGCGCCAGCCACACCACCACCTGCGAATGGGCCGAGTGGCTCCGCACCATCCGCCCCGACATCGCCGTCACCGGCCTAGAAATCGCCCCCGAACGCGTCCTGCCGCCCCGCAACGGCGTCAACTTCGCCCTCGGCGGCTTCGAACTCGCCGGCCTCCAACCGCACCTAGTCCGCGCCTTCAACGTACTACGCCAATACGACGTCGCCGACGTCGAAGCAGCCTGGACCGAAATGCAAACCCACCTCGCACCCGGCGGCCTCATTATCGAAGGCACCTGCGACGAACTCGGCCGCCGCAGCACCTGGCTACTTATTGACGAACAAGGGCCCCAAACCCTCACCCTGGCCTGGGACCCCTTCGACGTAAACCGCCCCTCCGACCTAGCTGAACGCCTGCCAAAAGTCCTCATCCACTGCAACGTCCCCGGACAACCCATCCACGAGTTATTGCAAGCCGCCGATATGGCATGGGACCACAGTGCCGGCTGGGCACCACACGGGCCACGCGTGCGATGGCGCCAAGCAGTCGAGCAGCTACGCGCAAATGGATGGCCAATCGAACGCCAACACCGCCGATTCCGCGACAACTTCCTGACAATCGCATGGTCAGCAGTGGTGCCGGTGGCATGATCCGCGTTTTTGTTCTTAACTAGCAATGTGACTTTTAACAACGACCCATCGAAGCGTCCTTATGGTGCTCCGGACTGGCTAGGCACAACGCCACCGCCAGAAACTCCAAATCCGACCGAAGCTATGCCCAAGCAAGGGTTCGGACATGCTGGGTTCGGCCCCTCACAGGGAAACTATGGGCAACCAGGGCCACAGCAGCCGCCGCAATCGCAGCAGCCCCACGGGGTCGGCCCTGCACAACCCAACCGCAGCAACCACAACCGGCCGCCTGACCAGTACGATTCCCGGCCGCAGCCACCGAAGAAATCCCGCAGCATGCTGCCAGGCTGCCTAATCAGCATCCTGGTGGCCGTCGTGGTCATTCTTGGCGCCGCCGAATTCGGCACCCGATGGGTACTGAACTCCACTGTGAAACAGGCCATGGTTGAAACCGCGAAAACAGAAGGCGTAGACATCAACCGCGACGATGCGGAAGTGACCTTCGGCCGCAGCTCCGTCCTCCTCGGATTCACCCAACGTGAACTAGGCACCGTCAACGTGAAAACCCCATCCACGCTGAAGCTAGAGAACGACGCCCAAGGCACACCAAAAATGACGGGCACGCCGAAAATGGACATCAAGATTAAAGACCTCGGCATTAAAAACCTTGATGACCCAACCTTCGGCGAACTAGACCTCAACCTGCTGATGAGTGACCAGAACCTGCAGGACATGATGGTGGCCAGCGCCGCCGAATCCGACCTAGGGGCAGCCGGCAAACTCATCGAAGTGACCGATGTGACCAGCGACCAAGGCCAAGGCACCGTCGATGTCGAACTCACTGGCGGACTCGCCACCATCACCTTCAAACCGACAGTGAAAGACGGGCAACTGCTGATGGACGTCGAAAACGTTAACGTCGTCGGCATTTCTCTCGGCGAAGAAGTTGCCAAAGCCCTCGGTGACGAGTTCTCCAAGAATGCCGCCCAACTGAACAACGGGCTGAAGTTCACAGATGTGCAGGTCGAAAGCGGTCAGCTTGCCGTGAGCCTGCACGGCACCGACCTCACGCTCAGCCAGATACAGAGCTAGGGTCTGGAAGCGCCAACACCCCCACGCCCGCAGCCGCGTAATTCTCCGCGGCCTGCGGGTTTTTTGCTGCCACACCGGCAGTGCTGCCTGCCTGGCCGATAGTGCCACCTGTCTCGCCAACAGTGCTGCTTGCACCGCCTGCGCTGTCCACCCGAAGGCCAATACTCGGCGGCAACACCGCCTTGACCGCCGCACACAAAGCCACCGCAACATCTGCACCATCGCTGCGCAGCAACGTGATCCCATCCGCGCCAGCAGGCACCACAGATTGCACCGCAGCCGCCACCTGCCGAGCTGCCGCGTCGCCGTCACTTGGCAAACTCGCCACATCAACCCCTAACGTCAGCAACAACGGGCTTGGCACAGCTTGCCGCAACGTCACTGCCTCCGAAAGCAACGCCGTCGCATCACCCGCTGCCACCGCCGCCGGGTTCAACACCACCGTTACTTCCTGGGCCCCACTGTCCACGCTCAGCCGAGCCTCCGACGCTTTAACCAAGGTGTGGTGCGCCCCAGTTGGCCACCCCGCGACCGTCGAAATGGGAACTGCCGCACCAGTTTCGGCATGCAGCTGCGTGTGCAAACTATTCGCCACTGTCAGCATCGTCGGCAACACGCACACTGCCCGCGCATCCACCGCCGCCGCCAACGCGATGGCATCGCCAATCTGATCTGCGGTAGCGGTCGGGGTCAGCTCGCGAACGTCAAAAAGCAAAGTCATGCCTAAATGGTACGTTGCGCACCGTCTTGACTAGGATAAATCGCCATGACCGTTTCCCCACTCGCACAACCGCTAGCTGCACCGCAGGAACACCAGTACGTCCTGACGCTCGGCTGCCCAGACTCCACCGGCATCGTTGCCAAACTGTCCAACTTCCTCGCGGAAATCGGCGGCTGGATCACGGAAGCGCACTACTTCTCCGACGCGGAATCCGGCTGGTTCTTCACCCGCCAATCCATCCGCGCCGACGAACTCGGCATCTCCCTAGCCGAGCTACGCGAAGGCTTCGGCCAGCTCGCCGAAGAACTCGGCCCCAATGTCACCTGGAAAATCAGTGACACCAACGTCCTCAAACGCGGCGTCATCCTCGTCACCCGCGAAAGCCACTGCCTGCAGGACCTCCTCGGCCGCATCGCCCAAAACGACTACCCAATGGACGTTGCCTGCATCATCGGCAACCACCCAGACTTGGAACCCCTCGCCCGCGCGCACGGCGTACCATTCCACCACATCCCATTCCCAAAGGATGCCGTGGGCAAGCGCCGCGCCTTCGATGCGGTCGCCGAACTGGTCAATGCCGAAAACCCGGATGTCATTATCCTGGCGCGCTTCATGCAAATTCTGCCGCCTGACCTGTGCGAAATGTGGTCCGGCCGTGCCATCAACATCCACCACAGCTTCCTGCCATCGTTCATGGGCGCCCGCCCATACCACCAGGCGTACAAGCGTGGTGTGAAGCTCATCGGTGCAACCTGCCACTACGCCACCCAAGACCTCGACGACGGCCCAATCATTGAGCAGGACGTCATCCGGGTCTCCCACAAGGACACCCCGCAGGACATGGCCCGTCTAGGCCGCGACGCCGAGAAGCAGGTGCTTGCCCGCGGTGTGCGCTGGCACCTCGAAGACCGCGTGCAGGTCTACGGTAACCGCACCGTGGTGTTCAACTAGCGGCTACAGGCCGCCGGTGCCGTCCAGAATGTCACGGATCTGCGGCCGCACGTCGGTCCACCACAGGCCGATAAATACCGCACCGATAATTGGAATCATCAGGCTGATTTGGCCGAGCAGCGGAATGCCGATGCCGAACCCGGCAAGCACGCCCGTCCACGCCCACTTGCTCATCCGGTCGGCCACATCATAAGCGTCTGGCCGCGTCGCAGCGGCCATCACCGCGCCGATGAGGCCCAATAGCGCCACCATCAGCGTCAGCACGAATTCCAGGTAGACCGGACCTGTCATCGCGAATTGAATGATGCTCACTCAGTGTCCTCTTCTTTCTCAGGGGCAGTGTCCGCAGCACCAGTGTCGGCGTCAACGTCGCCGCCCTTATTCTCCTGATTCGCAGTGTAGTTGTCGTTGTTGTTGCGTCGGTTCATCAGCTCATCCGAGGCGACAAACAGCACCTGCTTCGCTAGGCGTGCCGCTTCGACGCCAACTTCCGCCCAGCTCCGCTTCATATGGTCAACCATCGCCTCGGTTGGCGGGTACGCAGTCCACTCAAAGTCCGACTCTTCTGCATAATCGGTATCCGCATAGTCACCGTAATCCGCGTCAAGGAAGTCCCGCGGATCAAAGTCCTCCGCCCAATCGTCATCGTCCTCGGTCGGCACATCGCCGACGAACCGTCGCCCCGCCAGTTCCTTATAGAGTGCTTCCGCCGACGTCCGGAAGGAATCGGCAAGGCCGCGAAGTTCACTGTTTTGAAGCTTTTTGACGAAACGATCCAGCCCCTCACCAGGGTCCATCCGATTCACGGCATTGCCGCCCTCAAGGCGCAGCTGCTCCTCCAGCTGGCTCATGGCCTTCTTGAAAGACTCTTTCGCCTCGCCCAAAGTGTCTGCCAGCGCAGCGCGACCAGCTTCCACCTCATCACGCTCCTCGGGCACCGTCATGTCAGAGAAAGTCCCGTCGTGCGCAGCTGCGTCAGCGTTCGGGGTGTCGTCACCGTCGTCCGTGACGACGGTGTAATCGTCAACAAGCCCATCGTTCCGGCCGGTAGGCTTGGCGCGGTTTTCTGGATTCAAACCGTTCTCATTGATGATGTCCACAATGCGGGCGCCGGTGCCGAGCCAGGCAGCCAGCGGCGTGCCGAAAAGGTCGAATGGTCCGAATTCGTTGCGTCCGTAGTTGTTTGACATGGCTTCTCCTCTGCGGAAATGAAACACGGGAATTAAACAAAAAGCAGTTCAGACAAGGTGTAAATCAATAGACCCGCAAGCGCCCCCACCACTGTGCCGTTCACGCGGATGAACTGCAGGTCGCGGCCAACCATCAACTCAATTTTGCTGGAAGCTTCCTGCGCGTCCCAACGTTCAACGGTGTCAGTGATCAAGGTCGTCACCTCCCCACCATAGTTACTTGCCAGGAACCTGACCGCCCCTTCCACACGGTCATCAATCCGCGCACGGAGCTCCGCGTCCGACTGCACGCGGTGCCCGAAATTACGCACCGCTTCCGTCAGCTTGGTGCGCAGCATCGAATCCGGCTGCTGGGCCTGCTCAATCAAACTGGCACTCGCCGAATCCCAAATCATGCCCGGCGCGTCCTGAGCCGCCTTCGACCCCAAGAAATCAGCCTTCAGCGACTCGACCCGCTCAATGGTCTTCGGGTCCGACTGCAGATCCTCCGCGAGCCTATCCAGCCACGCCCGCAGTGCCTGTCGAGCCTCGTGATTTGGGTCCGTCTTTACATGCCACGCCCAATCAACGAGCTCCCGGTGCGCACGCTCAGCAACAAACTCCTTCGCAAACTTCGGCGCCCACGACGGTGCCCGTTCCCCCATCACCCGGTCCAGCAGCCCACCAGCCCCCTGCGACTTGCGGTACAACCACTCCGACAATTCTTGGATAATCGGCTCCGTGCGGCCCTCCGCAATCAGCTGCTGCAGGATTCGACCAGCCGGCGGGCCCCATTCCGGTTCCGCAGCGCGGTCAATAATCGCGGCCTTAATCACCACTTCCGCGTCCTGCTTATTGACGGCAGCAAGGGCATTTGCCGTGAACCGACCAGCCTCGTGGGAGACTCGCTCAGCATTACCCGGAGTAGTCAGCCACGCACCACCCTTCTCCGCAACTTTGGCAGCGCGAATCTTCTCCACGATCAGTTCTGGGTTCAGGAAGTTCTCGCCGACGAACTCCGCCAACCCAGTACCAACGCGGTCCTTATTCTTCGGCAAAATCGCGGTGTGCGGAATCGGAATGCCCAACGGGTGCCGGAACAGCGCAGTCACCGCGAACCAGTCCGCCAAAGCACCGACCATGCCAGCCTCCGCCGCAGCGCGGACATAACCAATCCAGGCAGCAGGATGTTCTCCTTGGCCAGTCGCACGGACCTGCAAGAAACGGCAACCCAAATAGATCAGGGTAGCCAGCACCAATAGCCCGGTAGCGAAGAACTTTGCGCGGCGGAGCTCTTTCCGCTTGCGGAGCTCAGTTTCGGTCGACGGGCCACGGAACGTGCTCGAAGTTGGTGCAGAATTGACGGTCATTCTTCCATTATTGCGCTAAACGTCAGCCAAAGGGATTGTCAGCATATCTGCTGTAGGTGATCGGTATGCTTGGAGCATTTTTGATAATTCAGTTCAGAAAGAGGACGAGGCGTGCAGGCAATTGCTCCATATGACTCCATCACCGCGGCAGTCTTCGTACTTATTGCACTTTCGTTCATCAGCGCACTTATCGTTCTGACGCTGCGCAAGCACAGCAGCCCGTGGGCAGCACTCGGAGAGTTCGTCGTTATTTTGACGTTGCTCTTTGTTGGTCCAGTCTTCTACTTACTCTTCGGCGCTAAAGAGTCCCTGCATTAGCAAAGCTTTTGTGTTTGCCGAGCTTTTCGTTAACCGAATTGTCTTGCACCTTCTTGTGGATCACCAGTAGCAGGTAACCCGTTTGGCTACCTGCATTGTCCACGCATATCGCGAGCTATCAGCCCGCCGTACCCTTCCCTGGACCTTCTTCTGGGCGTTTTCCAGAGCTTTTGCCCGGCGTTTTAGGTTGAGTTCTCCGGAACGAAAACCCTTTAGTCTTTTCTCCCGGCTTGGGTGCTTTCATCGCCCCAGGCGGTGGCACATATCCTGGCGCTTGCCGCACGGTCGGCCCTGTATTGAATTCCGGCGGGTGGGCGCGGCCGTCTCCGTCGACGTAGATGCTGCCCGACCCGAAGTTTGTATCCGCCGTTCGCGGCGACATGTGCCGACGATATTTCGCACGCCTCGTGTCATCGTGTTGACTGTGATGCACTCGGCATAGCGGCACTAGGTTCTCAATATCGGTACGCCCGTCCATGAGGAACGGGAGAATATGGTGGATATCGCACTTATCCATCGGCTGGTCACACCCGGGGTGTTGGCAGCCGCCATCCAGAATCTGCAACGCAACCCGCTGGTGGAAGTCAGCTAGGCGCTGCGCACTGAAGAGCTGCAAATCAATAGGCGCAACACCCTCGGTAGTGTCAATCAGGCTAAGAAGCATATTTTGACTGACGCCTAGCCGCAGTAGCTGCGGACCATTAAGTGGAATGCCGACGTTGGTGTTGAACTTCCTGCTCCACCATGGATTAGACCCGTCTGCGGTCGGTGTGAAGTCAGCAGCGTCAGCGACCGCAACAATGCTTGCCAAACCACCACGGTTACCGTTATTCCCATTGAACGCGGCTAGTGCGTCCTTCAGAATCTTGGTGAGCGCGTCTGCGCTTAGCTGCCCAAAAGTGCGCTTGTCGTCGGCTGCTTCCACCGGAGTGCCATAACCGCTTTTTGCGTAGGCACCCATCAGCTTGGCAAGCATTACGGAGGATGCAGCATCTAGGGTTCCTCGGATAGTGCTGCATCCATCTTGGTCTGGCGCACTAATAAAAAGGTTGCGGCGTCTTTGGTCAGCAAAGATATCTTCGGGAGTTCGAATAGCGTCGTTGGACTCGTCGACCAGCTCCCTGACCCTCGCCTTCACTTCTGAGTGCGTCAGGTCGCCGATGTCGGCGTAGACCTTTTCCTTAATGTCCTCACCGGTCATCGGACCGTTCGGCATCAAGTTACGCAACTGATCACGGATAACCGCGCGGGCATATATATCCAACTCCCCACGGGCAGTAGCTGCCCTAGCGGCGACTGCGTTTTCTGCACGCTGACGCTGTAGCTGCGCTGAAAACTCCTGCTCGGCAGCTTGCTCTTCAGCCGTCAATGATTCCTGCTCTGGCGCATTCGCTTGACCGTCAGGGCTCAGGGAGGCATGCGTATTGTCCGGTTCGATGTCTCCATCAAGCTCGGCGGCCTTCACCCGTTCTTTCGCATCGCGGTAGCTGATTCCTAACCGGTCCACTAAAAACTTCGCCGTACTGCGAGTACCAGAATCGGCAACTCCAGCTGGCGTAAGTAGTGTGTGCACCAAGTGAAGGTCCACAATGTTGCGCAATCGCATGACATCTTCAAACTCTTGTGCGACTTCCATTAAGTCCCAAAAGTTCATTCCTTCTTCGCCATCGCCATTGGCAATGGCATCCACGAACGCTTCAAGATAATGCTTCAGTGCGGCGAGGTGGGCATAGCATGAAGACTGGTCAACGGCGTCGGGGCAACTCGGAAAGCTGATACTGCTCCCCTTCAACCGAGTTCCGTTCAGATAGACCTTCGACATGCTTCACCTCCTCTAGCCACAATCCCCACTATCGCTTACATGTTCGATATTAGCAGGCGCATCAGACTATTCATGTCACAAATAGAACACATGTTCCCCAACTATTGGAGGCTATAAGGTGTCGAAAGAGTGAAGCACCGTGAGGTAGAGGTTGAGGGCCTCGCGGAGCGCATCAGGAATGCCCCATAACGTCACAAAGCCCTATGTCCTTAAAAACAAAGAAACCTGGCTGCTCGAAAGCAACCAGGTTCCCTGGAGGTGTGCCGATGACTCGGCGGACAAACAACTAGCGCACAGTAGCCCTAGTGCATTTCAGCCATTGGGTTTTCCTTGCGGTACTTCTTCACGCCACGGCGGCCGAAAACGACCAGAACGTAACCGATAACCCACAGGGTCACTGCCAGTGCAGCGCCAACAATGAGGTAGGACATCCCGTTTTCCTGGGAGCCGAGTCGGCCCGATGCGAAACCGAAGATGCCAATGCCGGAAGCAGCAATGCCAACCAGCACCAGGAACATACCTACCCACAGGCTCGCGGTCTGCAGCGAAGAGTGAGGAGCATCGAGGCTCTGTGGGATGTAACCCTCGATGTATTCAGGCTTCGGGTGTTGCTTAACTTCAGTAGACATGGTGTTTCCTTAGTCGTCCTTGCCGCGGAAAGCAGCGCGGGCACGTTCCTTGGTGATTGCCGCAACAGCAGTCAATGGAATACCAGCTGGGCAAACGTCTGCACATTCACCATACAGCGAGCAGTGACCGAAGTTGGTCTCCATCTCGTCAACCATGTTGCGGGCACGACGGCCACGCTCTTCCTTGCCCATAGGCAGCAAGGAGAGGTGAGTCAGCTTCGCGCCGGTGAACAGGTGCGCTGCGCCGTTAGGGCAAGCAGCCACACACGCGCCACAACCGATGCACGCTGCGAAGTCCAGAGCCTTCTCAGCGGTCTCGTGGTTCACGTGCAGGGTGTCAGCGTCTGGGGCGGTACCGGCCATAACCGAAACGTAGCCACCCTTCTGCATGACCCGGTCCAGAGCAGAACGGTCCACAATCATGTCGCGCACAACTGGGTACGCAGCAGAGCGGAACGGCTCCAGCTTGAGCCGGTCGCCATCCTTGAAGGACACCAAACGCTGCTGGCAAGCAGGCTTGTTCTTGTCCGGACCGTGTGGACGGCCGTTAACCAAGATGCCACAGGTACCACAAATACCTTCGCGGCAGTCCGACTCGAAGTAGAACGGCTCCAGGCCTTCTTCAACGCGGTTGGCGTTGATGTAGTCCAGCAGTTCCAGGATGGACATCTGTGGCACAGCGTCGTCGATGTCGACAGATTCGAAGTGACCTTCAGTTTCTGGGCCAGACTGACGCCAGATTTCCAAATGCAGTTTCATTACTTGTAGTTCCTTGTCTGCAGAGGCACTGCTTCGAAGAAGAGCGGTTCAGCGTGGCGAATGAAGCCTGGCTTACGTTCCCAAGCCTGGGACTTGTCAGCTGGCTCCCATGCGGAGACGAAGCACCATTCTTCGTCATTACGTTTTGCTTCGCCGTCTTCGGAAAGGTGTTCGTCGCGGTAGTGCGCACCACAGGACTCGTCGCGGTCCAGTGCGTCCACGCACATGAGCTCGCCGAGGTCCAGGTAGTCC
This sequence comes from Corynebacterium ulceribovis DSM 45146, assembly GCF_000372445.1. Lineage (GTDB taxonomy): Bacteria > Actinomycetota > Actinomycetes > Mycobacteriales > Mycobacteriaceae > Corynebacterium > Corynebacterium ulceribovis. The sequence goes on along the minus strand of NZ_AQUY01000001.1, from coordinate 90,313 downwards.
GCAACGCGGTTGGTGTACTCAAGCTGGGTGTTCAGTTCGTCCAAGCCACCGGTGACGCGGACGTTCTTCCAGAAGTCCTCGCGAATAGCGCGGATTTCTTCAATACCCTTTGCCAGGCCTTCAGCGTCACGAGCAACGCCGCAGTACTTGTACAGCACTTCACCGAGCTGGCGGTGGAAGTACTCAGCGCCGTGCTCACCGTTGATGCTCATCAGGTGCTGCAGGCGGGTGCGGATGCGGTCGATAGCTTCAAGAGCCTCTGGCGCATCTTCTGGCAGGCGCTCAGTGCCCAGCAGTGGGCCAAGGTAGTTCGGCACAGAGAACGGCAGGGTGAACCAACCGTCAACCGATGCGGACAGCAGCGAGTTTGCACCCAGACGGTTTGCGCCGTGGTAGGTCCAAGAAGCTTCGCCGGCGACGAACAGACCTGGGATGGAGGTCATCTCGTTGAAGTCCGACCACAGGCCACCCATGGTGAAGTGGCAAGTAGGGGCGATACGCATTGGCGTGGTGTATGGGTCCTCACCAATGGCCTCTTCGTACATCTGGAAGAGGTTCGAGTAACGCTCCTGGACGGTGTCCTTGCCCAGTTCGTTGATGGCGTCGCGGAAGTCCAGGTACACCGAGTTGTGCATCGGACCAACGCCCAAGCCAGCGTTAATCTGCTGGGAGTTCGCACGGGACGCAATGTCACGTGGCACCAAGTTACCGAATGCTGGGTAACGGCGTTCCAGGAAGTAGTCGCGCTCGTCCTCAGGGATGGTGTTCGGGTCGCGGTCGTCCTTTTCCTTCTTAGGAGACCAAATACGACCGTCGTTACGCAGCGACTCCGACATCAGAATCGTCTTCGACTGCCAGGTCGAGTTCACCGGCAGACCAGTTGGGTGGAACTGAACGAAGGAAGGCGATGCCAGGTAAGCACCACGCTCGTACGCACGCATAATGGCCGACGCGTTCGAGTTCACCGCCAAGGTGGACATGTGGTACACGTTGCCGTAACCACCGGTCGCCAGAATGACAGCGTGCGCGGTGTGGGCGGTCAGCTCACCGGTGATCAGGTTGCGGAAAACCGCACCCTGGCAACGGCCGTCAGCGACGATGAGGTCGACCAGCTCGTTACGGGTGAACATTTCCACCGAGCCCAGACCAACCTGGCGCTGCAGTGCGGACGCTGCCGACAGCTGCAGCTGCTGGCCTGTTTGGCCACGGGTGTAGTAGGTACGGGAGACCTGCACACCACCGAAGGAACGGGTAGCCAGGGTGCCGCCGTATTCGCGAGCGAATGGCGCACCAATAGCGTTCATGTGGTCGATAACGCGGACCGACTCAATCGCCAAGCGGTAGCAGTCCTGTTCACGGGAACGGAAGTCGCCACCCTTAACGGTGTCCTTAACCAGACGCAGAGTGCCGTCGTTGTCCACCTTCTTACCGCGAGCGGAGTTCACACCACCCTGCGCAGCAATGGAGTGCGCACGGCGTGGAGCATCGTGGTAGGTGAAGGCCTTCACGTCGTAGCCGAGCTCGCCGAGGGCGGCGGCTGCACCAGCACCGGACAGGCCGGTACCGACGACGAGAATGCGGAATTTCTTACGGTTCAGCGGGGAGACCAAGTTGTAGTGGTCGCGCTGGTAGGTCCATGCTTCAGCGGAAGGGACGTTTGGCAGGTCAGCGTTCAGAACGGTGCCTGGCTTCACGTCAGCAACAACACTTGCTGGATGGACGAAAGCTGGGTGCTCCATGGTGGAGTTCTCAGTAGTCATTTAAGTATTCCCTTTCGACCTTAAAGGCTGAGCCAACCGAATTGGACGGCAAGTGGGATCGAGATGTTGCCTGCAACAACCAGGACTGGGACCAGGCCGGCCAGGAACAGCATGACCTGGCGCCAGCGCTTGCCGGTGATGCCGAAGTCAGAGGTTGCCAGCCAGATGCCGTGCGACAGGTGCAGCAGCAGCGCCAGGTTCGCCAGGATGTAGACGATTGCAACCCACAGGCGATCGAAGGAAGAAATCAGGTTTGCGTATGCTTCGCCGTGCTCAAACACAGCAGATGCAGCCGGTTCAACACCAATGGTCAGGTCCAGCAGGTGGAAGATAATGAACAGCAGCAGGATAACGCCGGTGATCAGCATCGACCGAGTGGTAAAGGTGTTCCAGCCACTAACCAGGTTGGTGCGGCGGAACTTACCACGGGACTGGCTCGAACGGCCGGTCAGCGCCAGTGCGCCATAAACGTGGATAATCAGGGAAGCCAGCAGGGTGATACGGAAAATCCACAGCATGCCTTCGCGTGGCAGCAGTGGTTCACCCACGGTCCGCAGGAATTCGGCGTACGCATTGAAGTGCTCTGCACCCATGTACACCTTCAAGTTGCCCACCATGTGGACAATGACGAAAAGCGCAAAAATCAGGCCGGTTACGGCCATCGCGAGCTTCAGCGCCCACGAAGGAAACTTTGGCCGCTCACGCAGCGGCGCTTCAGTAATCTTGCCGTGAGCGATTGCATCACGGTTTGTTTTAACAGTCATGGCACCTCCAGTGTCTCCATTACCTTACGACCGATTGGGGTGTCGAAACTACTTAGACCGCGCGGGGGTAGTCACACAATCTGCTGAACTGGGATTCTTATATACCCAGGTGGGGGGTAAGCGGTATCTGAGAAACACAGCGAAGGCGGATAGGCCACACAGTTTGGGGCTGTGTGGCCTATCCGCCTGCGTCAGGTCGCCATGAAAATGGTCACTTTAAAACGATGGTAATTGGGTCCTTATCGACGATCACTTCGCGGTCTCCCACCAAAATTGGTCCCACTCTGTGGTCGCCCTCCTCCACCACCAGTTCCACGGCGGTCCGGCGCACCGTCACGCGGATGCGGTTGCCGTGGATGGTGACGCGGTACACCAGGCTGTCCCATTCCTCCGGCAGGCATGGGTTGATGGTGAAGTTGCCGTTGTAGTCTCGGAATCCACCGAAGCCGTATACCAGCGACTGCCACACCCCACCGGCCGATGCCACGTGCACGCCGTCGGCAGCATTCTTGTGCAGGTTCGCCAAGTCCACGAACAGACCGCGAAGGAAGAAGTCCATCGCCTTTTGTTCATATCCCAACTCTGCCGCCACAATCGACTGCACCACGGCCGACAGCGAAGAATCACCCGTCGTCAGTGGGTCGTAGTAGTCGTAGTCGGCACGCTTTTCCTCCGCGCTGAACTGGTCGCCCCGCAAAAATAGGGCCAGTACCACGTCCGCCTGCTTTAGTACTTGGTGACGATAAATGGTCAGCGGGTGGTAGTACAGCAACAATGGCCGCTTTGGTCCGACTTCTGGGTCATCGTACTTCCAGTGCTCTCGGTCCAAGAATTCGTCATCTTGCGGGTGAATGCCGTGCTTCTCCGAAAATGGGATGTTCATCTTTTCGGCGGCTTCCCGCCAACCGGCGACTTCCCCATCTTCAATGCCGTACTTTTCCACCAATGCCTGCAAGTCAGCTGGCCGATCCTCACCCATCTGGCGGATCATCTCAGCAGCAATATACAGGTTGTACTGCGCCATCAGGTTGGTGTACAGGTTGTTGTTCACCACCGTGGTGTACTCATCCGGCCCAGTAACCGAGTGGATAGAAAACACACTGCGGTCACGATTAAAGAAGCCAAGCGACATCCAGAATCGGGCGGTGTCCACCAAAATGTCGGCGCCTTCATCCAGCAGGAAGTCAATATCACCGCTGGCGTACACGTACTTCATCAGCGCGTATACCACTGCTGCATCAATGTGGTACTGGGCAGTACCTGCTGCGTAGTAGGCAGAGGACTCCCAGCCAGAAATGGTGCGCCATGGGAAAAGAGCACCATTATGGCTGAGTTCTTCCGCACGCTCCCGCGCTGCTGGCAACATGTCATAGCGGAACCGAAGCGCATTGCGCGCATAGTTCGGGTTCGTGTAGCTCAAAAACGGCATGACATATATTTCAGTGTCCCAGAAATAGTGGCCGCTATATCCTGACCCCGTCATTCCCTTCGCTGGGATACCGCTCTTCTCGGCGCGTGCCGACGCCTGCAACAGTTGCCACAGATTCCAGCGCACTGCCTGCTGCAGCTCTGGCTGGTTCACAATCTCGACGTCACTGCGCTGCCAGAAGCGCTCCAGGAATTCGCCTTGCTCTTCGTACAGTTCCGCAAAGCCCATCCCTTCCGCGCGTTCAATCGTTTGGTCGCAGCGGAACATCAGCTCTTCTGGGCGTACATCCCGAGACGAGTGGTAGGAAACGTACTTCTCCAACCGGATTTTGGTGCCCTTTGGTGCCTGCAGTCGGTATTTCACCGAGGCCTTATCCCCGGACACTATTTCATGCACCCGCACCTTTGGCGCTTCTTCACCATCCGGCACGATGACCGTCAGCTGATTAGACATTGCGCACGCCAGCGTCATGCCCGAATGCGCGGTTTGGTACCCCAGCGTTGCGCTGCCTTCGCGCGGATTCTCCTGCAACCGCGGAATGAGCACGCGCTCTTCAATCTTTTCGGCACGCCGCGGGTCCATTTCCGCATCGACGGCACTAACCGCTGCTGATTTGAAGTCCTGGAATTCATCTTCACCGTCTTGGCGGTTCAAAATATCCGAAGACAGAATCACACCGGCTTCAGCGTCCAGCAGTTCCAGTTCCAAGCAGGCCAGCATCAGGTGCTTTTGTTCAAAGGACACCATCCGCTCAGTATTAATGCGGATATTCTTCCCGCCCGGCGTAATCCAGTGCATCCGTCGGCGCAGCACACCATCCCGGAAGTCGAGCGACCGCTCATAGTCTTCGATTTCCGCCGAACCGAGCCGCAGTGGCTCGTCATCGATGTACAACCGAATAGTTTTCGCATCCGGCGCATTAACAATGGTCTGTCCCCAGCGCGCCAAACCGAAGGCGTCTTCAGCATGTCGAATCGGCCAGGATTCGTGGAAGCCGTTGATATACGTGCCGTGCTCATACGAGTCGCGGCCTTCCACGGGGTTTGCCCGCACACCGATATAGCCGTTGGACAGCGCAAATAGCGTCTCCGACAGCCCGAGTGGCATCTTTTGTGGCTCGGTTTCCACCAGCCGCCATTCGTCAATCGGGTTGTTCTGACGGTCCATCAGGCCGCGCGGTGAAATCAGGTTGTGGTGGACGTCAGCACGGGTGGCTGGGTGCGGCCGGTGCCGAAGTTTTCGCGAAACTGCCATCTACACCAACTCCTGCAAATCGTTGACCACGATGGTTGCACCTGCAGCGAGCATTTCTTCGCGACCTGCGCCACGGTTCACGCCAATCACGGCCGCAAATTTTCCAGCTGCCGCTGCTTGCACACCGGAAATAGCATCTTCCACCACGACACATTCTTCTGGCTTCAGTTCCAGCTGGTCAGCGGCGTAGCAGAAAGTATCCGGCGCCGGTTTGCCCGGCAACCCGAGTTCTTGGGCCACCAAACCGTCAACAAGCAATGGGAACCGGTCAGCAATGCCGGCGGCTTCCAATACTGGCCCTGCGTTCTTTGACGAAGACACCACAGCTAGTTGCGGGCCGCCCTCCGACGCAGGGGTCAGGGAATCCAAGAAGGCGATGGAACCTGGGTACGGGTCGATTCCGTCGAAAAGCAGGTCGAGGAACATATCGTTCTTCCGAACACCCAGGCCAACAATGGTTTCATCATTGGCCGTGTCATCGGCATCGCCGTGCGGCAAGCTGAGGTTGCGGGACTTCAGCAACGCAGCAATTCCTTCATCACGGCGGCGACCATCCAGGTACGTGAAGTAGTCCTGCGGCCGGTAGGGCGTCACATCCTTTTTAGCCAGGTAAGCACTGAACATCTCTGCCCACGCCCGCTGATGCATTTCAGCAGTCGGGGTGAGTACGCCGTCCAGGTCGAATAGCACGGCTCGATAGTTATTGACGTTCACAGGTCGAATCCTTTCGTCCTTGCCCTAGGAGGTACTAACCACAGTAATGAAGTAGTCCGGTTCTGGCTGTGGGAAAGGATGAAGGAAGGTTGGGAACGGCAAAGCACCCGCCGCCAGCGAAGGTGTGAGGTTCGCTAGTAACGGGTGCTTATTGACGGAAGCGGGACCTTAGTTCTGGTCGATGCCTTCGCGCTTCTTGAACTCCAAACGAGCTGCGTGCAGCAGTGGTTCGGTGTAACCAGAAGGCTGCTCAGTGCCCTTGAAGATGAGGTCCTTAGCTGCCTGGAAACCGATCGACTTGTCGAAGTCTGCGGCCATTGGCAGGTAAGCAGCGTCGCCCTCGTTCTGGCGGTCGACAACCTCAGCCATGCGCTTGAGGGAGTCCATGACCTGTTCCTCGGTGATGACACCGTGGACCAGCCAGTTAGCCAGGGTCTGGGAAGAAATACGCAGGGTTGCGCGGTCTTCCATCAGGTCAACATCGTTGATGTCTGGAACCTTGGAGCAACCGACGCCCTGTTCCACCCAGCGGACAACGTAGCCCAAGATGGACTGGCAGTTGTTGTCCAGTTCGTTCTGACGCTCTTCCTCAGACCAGTCAGCGCCTGGTTCGCCCACCTTCGTGGCAGCCACTGGGATGGTCAGCAGGTCGGTGAAGGTGTCGCGACGGCCATCGACCATCAGCTTGTCCTGAACGCCGAAGACGTCTACCTCGTGGTAGTGGGTCGCGTGCAGCACGCCACCGGTTGGGGACGGAACCCATGCGGTGGAAGCGCCCTGCTTAGGCTGGCCGATCTTCTGCTCCAGCAGTTCAGCCATCTGCTCGGTCATGGCCCACATGCCCTTACCGATCTGAGCCTTGCCCTGCAGGCCGTGTGCCAGACCAGCGTCGACGTTGTTGTCTTCGTATGCCAGCATCCATGGGGCGGTCTTCTGGACTGCCTTGCGGAACATTGGGCCCGCCTGGATGGAGGTGTGGATTTCATCGCCGGTGCGGTCCATGAAGCCGGTGTTAATGAACACGACGCGCTCGGAGACTTCCTTGATGCAGGCGTCCAGGTTCACGGAGGTGCGGCGCTCTTCGTCCATGAGGCCGACCTTCATGGTGTTGCGGTCCAGGCCCAGCAGGTCTTCGACGTCACCGAACAGGGTGTTGGTGAAAGCAACTTCTTCAGGACCGTGCTGCTTTGGCTTCACAATGTAGATGGAGCCGGTGCGGGAGTTCTTGCGTGGGTTGTTCTGGTCCAGACCTGGGATTGCACAGATCGGGGTGATGACGGCATCCATGATGCCTTCGAAGATTTCTTCACCGTTGCGGTCCAGGATGGCTGGGTTCTGCATCAGGTGACCGACGTTACGGACCAAGTTCAGGGAACGGCCGTGCAGGGTGACTTCGTTGCCATCCAGGTCAGTGTAGGTGCGGTCATCGTTGATGGAGCGGGTCAGAGTCTTGTCGCCGCGCTGGAACTCGATGTGCAGGTCACCGACGTTCAGGCCGAGCCAGTTGGTGTAGCCCAGGGTCTTGTCGGCTGCGTCGACTGCCGCAACGGAGTCTTCCAGGTCCATGATGTTGGTGACGGCAGCTTCCAGGATGATGTCCTTGACGCCGGCCTTGTCGGTAGAACCAACTGGGGATTCTGGGTCGATCAGCAGCTGGATGTGCAGACCGTTGTTCTTGAAGTAGAGGGAGTCTGGGGTGGCAATGTCGCCGGTGTAGCCCACCAGAGCCTTTGGTTCGCGCAAGCCGGTTTCAGTGTCGCCGATGGTTGCCTTCAGCGCGCCGTCAACGATGGCGTACTTGGTGACGTCTGCGTGGCTGCCTTCCAGCAGTGGCAGTGCCTTGTCCAGGAAGTTACGACCCCAGGCAATAACCCGGTCGCCGCGCACCTTGTTGTAGCCCTTGACGTTCTTTTCAGCGCCGCCGTCTTCAGGGATGGCGTTGGTGCCGTACAGAGCATCGTAGAGGGAGCCCCAACGTGCGTTTGCAGCGTTAATGGCAAAGCGTGCGTTCAGCACTGGGACAACCAGCTGTGGACCAGCGGTGGAAGTAATTTCGGTGTCCACGTTGGCGGTGGAAACCTGGAAGTCACCTGGGTTTTCCACCAGGTAGCCGATTTCCTTCAGGAAGGCGATGTACTCGTCCTGCTCAGGCACACCTGGGTTGGCGCGGTACCAGTCATCGAGCTTTGCCTGGAGTTCGTCACGCTTAGCCAGCAGTTCCTTGTTACGTGGGGTGTGCTTTTCGACGAGGTCGCCGAAGCCCTGCCAGAATGCTTCCTTGTCTTCGATGCCCGCTGCTGGAAGTGCGGTGTCGTTGACGAAGTCGTACAGAACCTTGGCGACCTGCATGCCGCCGGCTGAAATGCGCTCGGTCATGGTGCTCCTATTCGTTACTTCTTTTAGCAATAAACGCGGTGCGTAGGTTGGCGCAGTCTCACATTCAGAGAAAAGCAGGACCAAGGGTCGCTAATGCCAACAAGCGCCGCCGCTGGCACCTAGCTTATGTGATCCAGCCAACGCCCTTCCATGTTTTTGGACACAGCGCACTTTTTCCTCCCCCCTCCCCCAATTCTTTCAACGTGAATACAAAAACTACATTCTGACCTGCAGGAATCAGTTTTTTAGTTCTATTGTTGTAATCCCGCAGTACAGTGGCACCTTTTTGAAATGGGGGTAGCCGACTTGGCAAGAATTTATTTGCAACCTTTACAAACTAACGGGGGTGATCCCGCGGAAATTCACAACTGCCTGACGCTTGACGTGCCCTTTTCGGTACAGCACAATGTGATTTACGGAACGGATGCCAGTTACGCAACGCTCAAGTAATTGGGTATAGGGATCTGCATCACGTTTAGCCGTGGTTTACCGCCTACCTCACGCCTCAGTAAGGTAGTTACCGGACACATATTAAGTTCACGCACTTTAGGAGTGACAAGCATGTCGAACGTTGGACAGGCACGTACCGCCGCAGAAATCCAGAAGGACTGGGACGAGAACCCACGCTGGGCACAGGTCAAGCGCGACTACACCGCAGAGCAGGTTGCTGAGCTGCAGGGTAACGTCATCGAAGAGCACACCCTTGCTCGTCGCGGCGCTGAAATCCTGTGGGAAGGCGTCAACGTCAAGGACGAAAGCTACATCAACGCACTGGGTGCCCTGACCGGTAACATGGCTGTCCAGCAGGTCCGCGCTGGCCTGAAGGCTGTTTACCTGTCCGGTTGGCAGGTCGCTGGTGACGCTAACCTCTCCGGCCACACCTACCCAGACCAGTCCCTGTACCCAGCAAACTCGGTGCCAGCTGTTGTTCGCCGCATCAACAACGCACTGCTGCGCGCTGACGAAATCTCCCGTGTCGAGGGCGACACCTCCGTCGACAACTGGCTGGTCCCAATCGTGGCCGACGGTGAAGCTGGCTTCGGTGGCGCACTGAACGTTTACGAACTGCAGAAGGCCATGATTCAGGCTGGCGCTGCTGGTACCCACTGGGAAGACCAGCTCGCTTCCGAAAAGAAGTGTGGCCACCTGGGCGGCAAGGTTCTGATTCCTACCCAGCAGCACATCCGTACCCTGAACTCTGCACGTCTGGCAGCTGACGTTGCTAACACCCCAACCGTCGTTATTGCACGTACCGACGCCGAGGCAGCAACCCTGATCACCTCCGACGTTGACGACCGCGACAAGAAGTTCATCACCGGTGAGCGCACCGCTGAGGGCTACTACCACGTTCAGCCAGGCCTGGAGCCTTGCATCGACCGTGCAAAGTCCTACGCTCCATACGCTGACCTGATCTGGATGGAGACCGGTACCCCTGACCTGGCTCTGGCTAAGAAGTTCGCTGAAGGCGTTCGCTCTGAGTTCCCAGACCAGCTGTTGTCCTACAACTGCTCCCCATCCTTCAACTGGTCCGCTCACCTGGAAGCTGACGAAATCGCTAAGTTCCAGAAGGAACTGGGCGCAATGGGCTTCAAGTTCCAGTTCATCACCCTGGCTGGCTTCCACGCTCTGAACTACGGCATGTTCGACCTGGCTTACGGCTACGCTCGCGAGGGCATGACCGCATTCGTCGACCTGCAGAACCGTGAGTTCAAGGCTGCTGAAGAGCGCGGCTTCACCGCTGTTAAGCACCAGCGCGAGGTCGGTGCCGGCTACTTCGACACCATTGCAACCACCGTTGACCCTAACTCCTCCACCACCGCTCTGAAGGGCTCCACCGAGGAAGGCCAGTTCTAAGGTTCACTCCTTGAACTGCCACTAGGTAAACCTAGGTTTTAAAGGCCGCTGTCTCCCGTTCGGGAGGCGGCGGCCTTTTGCGTAGTAAATTCTTCGCAAATTTCACCAATTTTCTGAAATTCCCAGCTATCTAGGTGAACTTTGCCTAAAATCGCGTTATGTCCAAGACTTTCGTTGGCTCTCGGTTGCGCCAACTGCGCCGCGAACGTGACCTCAGTCAAGCGGCCCTCGCGGCGACCCTGGGCCTATCTGCCAGTTACGTCAATCAGATTGAACACGACGTACGCCCACTGACTGTCCCAGTCCTCCTCCGCATCACGGAAACCTTCGGCGTCGATGCCACCTTCTTCTCGCATGACGACGACTCCCGCTTGCTTGCCGAGGTGCAGGACGTTGTCATGGACAAAGAGATCTGTCCCGCCAGCGTCGATGTTGAAGAGATCTCCGACATGGTGCGCAACTATCCATCGCTTGCCCGCGCCATGGTCGACGTGCACCGCCGATACCGGCTTGTGACCGACAAACTGTCACTGGCGACTGAAGAGCGGAACCTTGAAGGAAAGCCCGGCAAAGTAACCGGCGCCCAAGCGTTGTCGATGCCCCATGAGGAAGTCCGGGACTTTTTCTACGAACGACAGAACTACATTGACCCGCTCGACACCGCTGGAGAAAAACTCGCGGACGAACTGGGACTTGAAGCTGACCGGATGATCGAGGCCGAGGATATCCTCGCGAACAGGCTGTCCACTGAGCACGGCATCCGCATCGAGTACGCGACCACTCTCGGCGACACCCAGCACTATTTCGACCCACGGAGCCGCGTGCTGCACATTGCAGCACAGTTGCACCCAGGGCAGCGTGCATTCCGAATGGCCACCGAGCTGGGCTACCTCGAGGTTGGTCAAGAACTCGAGCACCAAGTGAGTCAGGGCCACTTCACCTCGGAGGACTCGAAGAAGCTCGCCCTGCGGAATGTTGCTTCCTATTTCGGTGCGGCACTGATGCTGCCTTATGAGGCGTTTCACACCAACGCAGAAACGCAGCGTTACGACATTGAGCAGCTGTCCCACATGTACGGCGTGGGCTATGAAACGATCTGCCACCGGCTGTCCACGATGCAGCGGCCTCAGCTACGAGGGATTCCGTTCACCTTCGTTCGTGTCGACCGAGCCGGCAACATGTCGAAACGCCAGTCCGCGACGGGTTTCCACTTCACCAATTCTGGCGGCACATGCCCGTTGTGGAATGTCTATGAAACTTTCGCGGTCCCCGGACGGGTCATGCGGCAGTTGGCACAGATGCCGGACGGACGCGGTTACCTGTGGATTTCGCGGACGGTGGAACACCACAACGCCGGTTTCTCCAGCCCCCGGAAGACCTTCGCCATCGGCTTGGGTTGTGAAGCCCGGCACGCCGACCGCACGGTCTATTCCGAAGGCCTGGACCTGACGGATATGAATGCAGCAACACCGATTGGCCCGGGCTGTCGTGTCTGCACCCGCGATAACTGCCCACAGCGGGCGTTCCCACCAATCCAAGGCGCCATTGATATTGAGCCGCACCGCTCCACGGTGTCGCCGTACTAAAAAACCAGGCACCTGCCTTAGCGCGGGTGCCTGGTTGTGGAGCGGGGAGGGCTACAGGTTAATCATGTGGCCTTCGATGCCGTGAACGGCTTCCTTAATGGTCTCCGACAGGGTTGGGTGAATGTGGACGGTACGTCCGATTTCACCGGCGGTCAGGTCCCACTTCTTCGCCAGAACCAGCTCAGGTAGCAGCTCCGAGACGTTCGGGCCGACCATGTGTGCACCGATGATTTCGCCGTATTCAGCGTCCGCAACCACCTTCACAAATCCGTTGGCTTCGCCGAGGCCTTGCGCCTTACCATTCGCGGAGAATGGGAAGGTTGCCACCTTAATTTCACGGCCAGATTCTTCAGCGCGCTTGCGGGCCTGCGCTTCGGTGTAACCGAAGGAGGCAACTTGTGGGTTACAGAACGTAGCGCGTGGCATGTCCATGTAGTCGCCGAGTGCTTCAGTTTCAGCGCCTGCGATGGTTTCCGCAGCGACAATGCCCTGGGCTTCTGCCACGTGGGCCAGCTGCAGCTTCGCAGTGACGTCACCGATGGCGTAGATGCCATCAACGTTGGTGCGCATGAAGTCGTCGATGGCGATAGCACCGCGTTCGGTGAGTTCAACGCCGGTGTTCTCCAGGCCGTAGCCCTCAGTGCGTGGCGCAAAGCCAACAGACACCAGAACACGGTCGACGGTCAGAGTGTCGGACTTCTTGCCGTCCTTGGACTCAATGTCCACTTCGACGGAGTCGCCGTTGTCGCGCACAGCGGTCGTCGCGTGGGCGGTCAGCAGCTTCACGCCCAGCTTCTTGTAAACCTTGGCGATCTCCTTGGAAATGTCCTCATCTTCGTTAGGAAGGACGCGGTCCATGTACTCGACGATGGTGATATCGACGCCGTAGTTTGCCAAAACGTAAGCAAATTCCATGCCAATAGCGCCAGCGCCGACGATAACCATGGAGTCCGGCAAATCGGAGTCAAGGATTTGCTCTTCGAAGCTGACTACGTTGCCACCAATGGTGACATTCGGCAGGGAGCGAACCACGGAGCCGGTCGCAATAATGCAGTTATCGAAGGTGATGGTCTGCCCAGCATCCTTACCCTCGGTAATCTCCATGGTCTTTGCGTCCTTGAATACGCCCAGACCGTTGATTTCCTGAATCTTGTTCTTCTTCATCAGGTAGTGCACGCCACCGACGATCTTCGAGGAGACCTTGCGGGAACGGTCATGAGCGGCGCCGAAGTTCATCGACACATCACCTTCGATGCCAAACAGCTTGGCTTCGTGGTTGATGGTGTGCGCCAGCTCGGCGTTCTTCAGCAGCGACTTCGACGGGATACAGCCGACATTCAGGCATACACCGCCCCAGTATTGCTTTTCGACGACAGCGACCTTCAGGCCGAGCTGCGCAGCGCGGATAGCGGCGACGTACCCACCTGGGCCGGCACCAAGGACAACGAGATCATAATGATTAGCCACGCACTCTAGCTTACGTGTGCAGCTAGTCGATTGTCTCCCTCAATCCCCTGTTTAGTATCTAGGAACTAAAAGAACGGCGCCCCAAGCGAGGGGCACCGCTATCCAGAGCGAACTGGTCGCAGCCTAGTGCGCGGAGGCGCACCCAAATTAGAAGACGCGCAGCAGGGACTTCAGCTGAGAGATACCGGAAGACCCACCGTGAGACAGTGGACCGAACACGGTGTTGTTCAGCATGACAAGGAACTCTTCGATAGCGATAACTGGGTTCATAAGTTTCTCCAAGGTTGAAAGATTAGGGGCGGCCAACTTGAACTCACCGGCCAAATACCACTCACTGAGAGTACCTCACCACCGAAATTATGTCAGTCCTGCCACTATGGTTTCGATTTTAGGGTGATTCCGCTGGACGAATGAGTAGCTAAGCACCTATGGTAGCTAAAGAATTGGTATGACTTCGTGAGCACTGCGGCAAGACCTCAGGCTCCACTTAACCAGCCAACATAAATCTCGGTTACTGAATCGTTAGCAATCTGCAACGTTTATCGGACCACATTCGATAAGCATTACAGATTCGCAACCCGGCAATCAGTTCCCGCCGCCCCGTTGTCCACCCGCATAAGAAAGCTGACATGAAGAGCCTCGTCAAAAAGCCCTTGCCACGGTCGCAGCCGCTGCAGTCTTGTCCGTCCCAGCCGTCGTCACCCCTGGGGTTGCCGGCGCTATGTCTCTGAGCCAGTACAAGTCCACTGCTGCCAACGCACGCGAAGCAAAGCTCGTCAGTGAGGGCGACATCAACTTTGTTGGCAAGGACTCCAACGGCAAAGCTGCCACCACCGGCTGGCGCGACGACGCGTTCCCAGTGGAATTCAAGAAGGGAATGAAGTCCGGCCGCGTCGTAGAGCTGTGGTACCACTCCCCTTCGATGAACCGCGACATCCCACTGCTGTGGCTGCGTCCGGATCCAAAGAAGGTTGACCAGAGCAAGCCAATGCCAACCCTGTACTACTTGAACGGTGGCGACGGCGGCGAGGGCCGCGCGAACTGGGTGTACCAGACTGACATCCTCAACTTCTTCAGCAACAAGGCCGTCAACGTCGTCATCCCGATGGCAGGTCAGTTCAGCTACTACACCGACTGGGTGAACAACAACAACAGCCTCGGCGGCAAGCAGAAGTGGGAAACCTTCCTGACCAAGGAACTGCCAGGACCACTGGAAAAGAAGATCAACGGTAACGGCAAGCGCGGCATCGAAGGTATGTCCATGTCCGGCACCAGCTCCCTGACGTTGGCAGCGCACAACCCAGGCTTCTACAACGCAGTCGCTTCCTTCTCCGGCTGCGCAGACACCGCAACTCCACTGGGTATCGCTGCCGTCAAGGCAACCTTCACCTGGGGTGGCCGTGGCGGCCAGGACGAACTGATGTGGGGCAAGCCAGGCAACGCTATCTGGCGCTACAACTCCGCTCTGCACCAGTCGCACAAGCTGAAGAACACCCGCGTGTACGTCTCCAGCGCAACTGGTCTGATGGGCCAGCATGACACCATGAAGAACTTCGATAACCCGCTGGGCGCAGGCTGGGTCCGTGCAGTCGGCGGCGGCATTGAGGCTGCTACCAACGCTTGCACCCACGACCTGAAGGTCAAGATGGACCGCGAAGGCTCCAGCAACAAGACTCACTTCGAGTTCCGTAACTCCGGTGTCCACTCCTGGCCTTACTGGCAGGACGATATGAAGAAGTCCTGGCGCACCACCTTCGGTCCAGCTTTCGGCCTGAAGTAACCTGCACGCAGTTGCGCTACCTGCTGCGCAACCATTTGACCCCATGTCGCTACGCTGTAGTGGCATGGGGTCTTCTTCTTCGCCGCACGCACTATCCGCCACAGCCACCGCTGCCATCACGGGCGCACCACCTGCATGGCTCGATGACATCGACGGCGACGATGCCCTCGGTTGGGCTACCGACTGGTCGGAGCGCACCACCACCGAATTCGCGAACCCAGAGTTACAAGATCGGCTACGCACCGCCCTCGACACCGATGACCGGATCCCGTTTCCACGCCGTCGCGGCGACTGGCTCTACAACTTTTGGCGCGACGCCAACCACCCCCGCGGCCTATGGCGCCGCTGCCCGGCCGACACCTACCTTGATGGGTCCCCGCAGTGGCAGGTGCTTATTGACGTTGACCAGTTGGCGGAGCTCGACCAAGAGAACTGGGTATGGAAGGGCGCCCATGTCCGCTATCCGGCATACGACCGAGCACTCGTGCGGCTGTCACGGGGCGGCTCCGACGCCACCATCATCCGCGAATTTGATATCGACACTGCAAGCTTCATCCCGGAATCCGCAGGTGGTTTCACGGTTCCCGAAGCTAAATCTGACGTCAGCTGGCTTGACCGCGATACTCTCTTGGTCGGCACAAACCTCGGCCCCGATTCGCTGACGGCTTCCGGCTACCCGCGCCAGATTCGCCGATGGGAGCGCGGTGCAGCGCTGGCTGACGCCGACATCCTCTTCACCGGCGAAGCCACCGATGTTGCCGTGGGCGCCTGGCACGATGCCACCGAAGGTTTCGAGCGCACCTTCATCGAGCGCGCCCTCGACTTCTACCGCTCACAACGATTCCTCGTCACCGACGACGGACTGCACCACATTGATCTGCCGGAAGACTGCGAATTCAGCATCCACCGACACTGGCTGGTCATCATCCCGCGCACTGACTACCTCGGAATCGCACCTGGGACCGTCGCCCTCATCGACTTCGCGGAGTTCCTCTCCGGAGACCGAAACTTCACAACAATCTTCTCGCCAACTGCGACAACGTCCTTCCAATCATTGGCCTGGACCAAAGATTTCTTAATCCTGACGCTCCTCAATAACGTCGCCACGCAACTAGTCACCCTGCACGTCGACACCTGGGAACCGGAACCACTGCCACTCGTCGGCGCCCTCGCCGCGCCCGCGACCACGAGCGTCATCGGCACGAACCCCACCACCGACAACGAAGTCTGGCTGGTCGGTTCCAGCTACACGCAACCAGCCACGTTGCTGCGTGGCAGCATCGACGGCGACCCCATCACCACGATTCGAAAAAGCCCCGAGCTTTTTGACGTAACCGGCTTGTCGACCCGCCAGCACACAGCTATCTCACAAGATGGCACCGCAATTCCGTACTTCATCACTGGCGCCTTCGACAACGAAGACACGCCAGATCGCACACCAACTCCGAAACCAACACTGGTCTCTGCCTACGGCGGCTTCGAAGTCTCATTGGTTCCCGGGTACTCCGCTACCTGCGGCATCGGCTGGCTGTCGCAGGGCGGCAACTATGTGGTCGCGAATTTGCGTGGTGGCGGCGAGTTCGGCCCCGACTGGCACACCAGCGTCACCGGGGCCAACCGGACAAAAATCTACGAGGACCACCAGGCGGTGCTCGAAGATCTAGTCACTCGTGGGTATGCCACCTCCGACCAGCTCGGGATCCGCGGCGGCTCCAATGGCGGGCTGCTTACTGCCGTGGCCCTGACTTCCTACCCCGAAGCTTTTGGCGCTGCCGTCAGCCAGGTTCCACTCATCGACATGCTGCGCTATCACGAGCTGTCCGCGGGCGCGTCCTGGATGGCCGAATATGGCGATCCGGAGGATCCGCAGCTCCGAGCTGTGTTGGAAAGCTACTCGCCGCTCCATAACGTCAATAAGCATTCGGTGCGGCCGTACCCACCAACTTTGGTGACGACTTCGACCCGCGATGACCGAGTGCACCCGGCGCATGCGCGGACATTTGCGTGGGCGCTCGCTGCGGCACATCAGCCGGTTGATTACTTCGAAAACACGGAAGGCGGGCACGGCGGCGCAGCAGATAATGCGCAGATTGCGCAGGTAGAAGCGCTGATCTATACGTGGTTGTGGCGGCAGATCGGTGGGCGCGGCGAATAGTGTCGGTGCCGCGGGATAAGCTGACAAGACAATGATTACTTCCTCCACCCCTGCGTCCCCGTTCCGGAATCACTACACCGGTATCGAGTTCAACCTGGGCTTTCGGGTCACCAAGTATGACCTCGACCTGAACTACCGTGTCCTGCCGAACTACCTGCAGGCCGAGGCCACGCTGCACATTGAAACCAACCTGGCCATCAAAGTGCTCACCCTCGACTTTGCGCACCACCTGCGGGTGGGGAAAGTGACCTGCAGCGCCGCCGGCGCCAACCCAGTGCGCGTGCAGAAATATTCGCACTCCGCACGCAAACTCCGCGTATACTTCGACCGAGTGGTCCAGCCGGACGAACTGCTCACCTTGACCGTGAAGTACGCTGGGTCGCCGCGGCCAGTGAAATCCCCGTGGGGCGAACTCGGCTGGGAAGAAACCGAATCCGGCTCACTAGTTGCCAGCCAGCCTATCGGCGCTGCCTCCTGGTTCCCGTGTGACGACGACCCAGAAGTCAAGGCGCGCTATAACTTTGCCATCACTGCCGACAATCCTTACACCGTGGTGTGCAACGGCATTCTGCTCGGCAAACACGCCCATGGTTCCCGCACCACCTGGCACTACACCGCCGAACATCCCATGGCAACGTACCTGGCATCCGTGGTGACCGGCGAATTCGAGGTGTGGCAACTGCCCGGCGCGCGGGTACCGGTATACATCTACTACCCGGCGAAACTGCGGGCCGGAGTCAAAGCTGACTTCGCCCAGCAGGCCGAGATGCTTGCGACCTACGAGGCACTTTTCGGCGAGTACCCATTCAGCCAGTACACCGTTGTGGTGGTTGAAGATGAGCTGGAAATCCCACTGGAGGCACAGGGCCTTTCGATTTTCGGGGCGAACCATGCCCGTGGCGACGGCAAATGGGAACGGCTCATCGCCCACGAGCTGTCCCACCAGTGGTTCGGCAACTCCGTCGGCCTCGCATCATGGCAGGACATCTGGCTGAACGAAGGCTTCGCCTGCTACGCCGAATGGCTCTGGTCGGAACGCTCGGGTGGGCCGAGCGCCGACGAAAAGGCCTGGAAGCACTACAACCTGCTGGCCGAAAAACCGCAGGACCTCCTGCTTGCCGACCCAGGCGCCAACGACATGTTTGATGACCGCGTTTATAAGCGGGGCGCAATGATGGTGCACGCCTTGCGCATTTTGCTTGGTGACGAAGCCTTCATTCGTTTGCTCCACCAATGGACCAGCGAGAACCAGCATGGTGTGGTTGACACAGTCGATATGCGCTCGTTGGTCAACCGAGTCTGCCGTGACGAAGGCATCGCAGCTAGCCACGCTGACCTACTGTTCACCCAGTGGCTGGGTCGGACTGAGTTGCCCCCGTTTCCGACTAAACTAACCCCGTGCGATTCCTAACAGCCGCGACAATCATTGCCGGAATTTCCGGCTTTGTGGTGATCATTGTCGCTGCGTGGGCGCTAGGCGCTGACATTGAAACCACCACTGAGTTCAATGCCTATTGGGGATTGTTCTTCGCTGCCACCGGTGTCCTCGGCGGCATTATGCAGGAAACTACCCGTGCAGTGTCGACCGCGCGGGAACAGAACACTACGCCGAGTGGAAATCCGACAGCTCGGCCGCTCTTGGTGGCCCTAGGCATCGGCGTCATTACCGCTGTTCTTATTGCTGCGTCGGGGCCACTGTGGATTGGCCAGCTCATGCGCACCGAACACGTCACCGGCATTGCGCTTTTGGCAGTCGGACTGCTGTCGTATGCCATTCAGGCGGCAGTCGCCGGAGTTCTATCTGGCTGCCAGCTGTGGCGCCAATACGCAACGATGATTGCGCTGGATTCTGGTGTCCGCATGGTTATCGCACTTGTTGCGTGGCAGGCGGGCTGGGGGCTACTCGCATTCCTTGTTATCACTGTTATTGGTGCTGCTTCGTGGCTGGTCATTGCCGCGACGTCACCGGAGGCACGGGTTGCGCTGCGCAGTCTCACCGATGTGCCTCCACGTACGTTCTTCACCCGAGTCGGCACCGCCATGGTCGCCTCTGGGGCCAATGCTGTACTCATCACCGGGTTTCCTACACTGGTGCGACTAACGAACCCGGATACCACCGGCCAAGCTGTCACTGCTGCGGCTGTCATTTACGCAGTCACGCTGACCCGAGCACCGCTGCTGGTGCCTTTGCAGCAGTTCCAGTCAGCGATGATTGTGCACTTCGTCAAGCACCGCGATACCCCACTGCGTGCGCTGATTCGCCCGCTAGGTTTCGTGTGGGCAGTAGGGCTGGTGGGCGCAGCTGGGGCGTGGCTAGTGGGCCCTTGGTTAATGGAGTTCTTGCTGCGGCAATCAGCGTTTGCTGTCCCCGGTTCTGTGTTGGCGATGCTCACAATTGGCGCGACCTGCACGGCATCGCTGATGGTCGCTGGTAGCGCCACCATTGCCTATGAGCGGCACAACCTCTATCTAGTCGGTTGGCTGGTGGCCACAGGGGCAGCAATTGGCTTGTTGCTGTTGCCATTGCCGCTGGCTACTTCCGCATCACTAGCCCTGATTGTCGGCCCACTTTTGGGTCTAGCTTTGCAAGGTGTCGGCATGCTGCGTACCTCTACCGGCGGCTAAAGTGCCAAGTGTGACTACTGCTACCTCACTAACCGCCCTAGTTACGGTCTATCACCGCATCGACCCGACGCACTTGCAGGCCGCTCTCGAATCCCTATGGGCGCAGACCCACATGGCTGACGAAGTAGTCATTGTCGAAGACGGCCCGTTGCCGGATGCCCTCACTGAAGTGCTTGATGACGCCTCCAAGCAGCATCCCGAGATGCGGCGGATCCGTTTAGCAGTAAACTCCGGCGCTGGCCCTGCTGCGGCCGCCGGAATGCGCACCATCAGCTCCACGCTGACTGCTCGACTCGACGCTGACGACATCGCTGTGCCTGAGCGTTTTGAGAAGCAGCTAGAAATATTTGAAGCGGCCGATGCCGCAGGGAAGCCTCTTGATGTGCTCGGGACTGCAGTTGCCGAATTCGACGACGCGGAAGTTGTCGGCGGGAAAACTCCGGAAGAAGCTATCGTTGCGGTTCGGTCCTTGCCAGAACGCCATGAAGCAATCAAAAAGTACATGCGGATCAACTCTCCGATAAATAACCCCTCCTCGATGCTTCGAACCGAGTCGGTACTGTCTGCTGGAAACTATCGCAATGTGCCGATGATGGAGGATTACGAACTATGGGCGCGGATGCTGGCGTGCGGATACCGTTTCGAAAATCTGCCGGAACCGTTGACCATGTTTCGCACCTCAGAAGCTGTATTTGATCGGCGCACAGGACGCGATTTATGGCGGTCAGAATTGCAGATGCAGCGGTATTTGTTGCGCTACCAAATCGTCAATAAGCCCCGGGCAGCGTTTAACTTTGTGGCGCGGATGGGGTACCGAATCCTGCCGCGGGGGGCAGTGAAAAGCCTATACCGGCGGCTGTTCCATAAGAATTCCACGAACTGAACTAGAGTAAAGCCATTATGAGCACCCCTGCCAACTCGAACTATTCAGACACCTGGCTGATTGTTCCGTGCTACAACGAGGGGCAAGTCATTCGGGAAGTCCTTTCGGATGCCTTGCAAACCTTCCCGAATATTGTCGCCGTCAACGATGGTTCTGCGGATAATTCCGCCGCCGAAATCCATGCTGCCGGTGCGCATTTGGTGAATCACCCAGTCAACCTTGGCCAAGGCGCGGCCATTCAAACCGGTGTTGAATACGCGCGGATGCAGCCAGGCGCACAGTACTTTGTGACGTTTGATGCCGATGGCCAACACCAAGTCAAAGACGTCAAGCGGATGATCGAGCGGCTACGCACCGAACCGATTGACATTGTGGTGGGTACTCGTTTTGGCCGGCCACGCAGCGCTGACGACCAGGTGCCCCTGATTAAGCGCATCGTGTTGAAAACCGTGGTGTTTTTGTCGCCACGCACCCGCCGCTTGGGGCTGACGGATGCACATAATGGCTTGCGTGCGTTCAACCAGAAGGTCGCGCAGGAGCTGAACCTGCGGATGAACGGTATGAGCCATGCTTCCGAATTTGTGCACACCATGGACCAAAAGAAATGGCGGACTGCGGAAGAGCCAGTCGATATTCTGTACACCGAATACTCGATGTCGAAGGGACAGTCGCTGATTAATGGCATCAACATTCTGTCCGACGAGTTTGTGGCGCGGAGGTTGCCGTAAATGATTCTCATTCAACTGCTGCTCATCGCCGCGGCTGCGCTCCTCGTGGTTTATTTTCTGTCCAGCCGACGCCGCGCTCGCACGAAAGCGTGGGTGAAAATCGGTTTTGTGATGTTCATCTTCGTCGTGATTTGGGCAGTGCTGCGGCCGGATGACCTCACGGTGGTGGCGAACTGGGTCGGCGTTGCACGTGGCACTGACTTGCTGCTCTATGTGCTGGTCGTGGCATTTATGTTCACGACGCTGTCCACTTATATTCGT
This sequence comes from Corynebacterium ulceribovis DSM 45146, assembly GCF_000372445.1. Classification (GTDB taxonomy): domain Bacteria; phylum Actinomycetota; class Actinomycetes; order Mycobacteriales; family Mycobacteriaceae; genus Corynebacterium; species Corynebacterium ulceribovis. Next base: position 68,677 of record NZ_AQUY01000001.1, on the reverse strand, counting down.
TTCCGTGAGCAGGAACTGCGCTATGCCCGCCTCGCGCGTGCGGTAGCGCTGCAAAACGCAGTCGAGCCGGAAACGCAGCCGAAAGCTTAGTTGCGGAAATACGCCACGGTCCGGCGAATGCCTTCAGCGATGTCCACTTGTGGCTCCCAATCAAGCACCTCGCGGGCGCGGGTTGCGTCGAGCGCTGAGCGTGGCACATCACCTAGTCGGGCGGGCGCATAGTCAGGATTGTCTGCGGCGTCTGCTGCGGCGGCTACCAGGCTGTGCAGTTGGCGGTCCGTGGTTTCCACACCCGTGCCGATGTTGAACCGCAAACCATTGCAGTCGTAAGTTGCGGCGCGGTAAAACGCATCCACAACGTCGCCAACGTACACATAGTCACGGGTGTTATCGCCCGCACCAAAGACCTTAGTTGGCGCCCCAGACAACAGATTCTGGCTGAAAATGGCCACGACACCGGCTTCCCCGTGTGGGTCCTGCCGCGGCCCGTACACGTTTGCCGGAGCGATAATTGCCGACTCCAGGCCGTACAGGTGGTAGAAGCAGTTCAAGTACAGTTCCCCGGCGGCTTTTGCAGCGGCATAGGGGCTCATCGGATTCACTGGCGTAGTTTCGGCGACCGGTAGCTCACTTGGGGCGCCGTAGATGGAACCGCCCGACGAAGTGAAAACTACACGCTTTACTGCTTTTTGACGTGCGGCCTCCAGCAGCCGAACTGTGCCGAGAATATTCAGCTCCGCATCGCGTACTGGATCTTCAACAGATTTACGCACGTCAATTTGGGCAGCCAAATGGAAGATCACCTCTGGCTGGTGTTCTTCGAAGACAGCGAGCCAGTCAATGTCGAGGATGTCGGCCTGGATGAACGAGAACTTGTCTGGGTACGCAGCGGCCGCAGCATCCAGGTTCGTAAGCTTGCCGTGCGACAGGTCGTCAATAACTGTCACGGCATGACCTTCCGCTAACAGTCGGTCGGTCAAGTTTGAACCGATAAAGCCAGCACCACCAGTGACAAGAGTTCGCATAACCTCTAACACTAGTTGGCGGGCTGGCTATCGCGAAGAAGCTAGGCCGGAATGTTTCGCTTCGAGAAAATGAGGACGATAACCAGCGAGACTGCGGCCATCACCGCGCCGAAAGCAAACATGCGGGTGTAGGTGAAGAAATCATTGAGCTCGTGGAGCTTTTCCAGGATGGCGGGGAAGGCGAAGCCGATGTAAGCAATGATGTAGAAAATGCCAGTCAGGCCAGCCAAGTCGCTTGGGCCGGCAATCCGCTGCACTTCATTCAAGCCGTTGAACAGTGTCAAACCGTAACCGATGCCCAGCAGCACAACCACGACGAGGGACAAGCCGAAGGTGAGGTGCTCGTTGATGTAGGTGGTTGCGCTCATGGCAATAATCACCGCGATCATCGCGACGATGAGGCCACGCGCGCTCCCGCGGTCCACCAGATACGGAGCGAACTGCTGCGTGATAAAGCCAACGCCGAGGGCAACGATAGACATCAGACCGGCGTTAGCCAGTGGGTAGTCCGTCAAATGTGTGGTCAATGTCGGCATGATGGCGTAGGCCACACCGCCACACCCGAAGACCCAAGGCGCGGTAGTGGCGACCACCGTCAAAAAGCGCGGGTGCAGTACCGAAGGGGTACGGACGTCATGCCAAAAGGAGCCTTTAGTGCGCAGGTGTGCGCTTTGGCGGGTTTCCGGAACAGCAAAGAGCAGACCAACTGTGGTCAAAATAATAAGAATGTGGATGAGGTACGGCAGCTGGCCAGGCAACGGCAGCCACTGTGCCATCGCAGCGGCGCCACCTCCACCAAGAGCGAACCCCAGAGTCGACGCCATAGCTTGACGTTTCGCGCCGGACGTATCCTTCGCTGAAGGATCAAAAGGCGCCTGCGACAGTTCCTTCACCCACGAACCACCAACTGACATAGCGATACCAACTGCAAGCCCGGAAATGAACCGACCTAACGCCAGCAGTGGTCCGAAAGTCTGCCCCGAAGCCAACAGAATCGATCCCAGAACAATGAACACTGGGGCGAATAGCATGACGGGTTTACGGCCATACCGGTCGGATAGCGGGCCGGCAATCAGCAATGACGGCACCATGCCCAAGGCGTAGATGAACATCAGTGAGTTAATGAACACTGAGTCGAGAACATTGTCCTGGTGGTAAAACACCAACATGGGCGAAAACTGGTTTCCGCCCCATGAGATACCAAATACAGAGATGGCAACCCACAGCCATGACAGTTTCTGATTAGACCGCCCGCGCAGGGCCTCAGCGTTACTTCCGGTTCGCGACATACACACATCGTAACGGCAACCCACCGGAAGCTTTACATCTTCGTCACTTTCGCTCTGTACGCAAAAATCCAAGCAGGCTGCATGTTCGGTGTGCTTGAAGCACACGTGACTGCAGGCCTACTTGGATTATGGAATCAGTTTTTGCTGGGAAAGCTTAGAGCCGCGCCTTCACAATGTTTGCGATGCCTTGGTTTCCGCGGCTCGTCGGGTGAACTGGCATCCGGTCATTCTCGCCCGGAATATCCACGATGCCATGCACCCACTGGCGGTTCGGGTGGGCGCAGGTGCCGGTGTCTGGTCGCACCGTATTGACGTATTCATAGCCCAAGTGGGTGCCGCGGGAGGCAATCCGGTTGACGTTGTGCATCATTTCGCCGATGCCAGATGGAACACCGACATCCAAGCTCTCTTTATTCCCCAGCGCAATCGACGAGGTGCAGAGCAGACGGTCTGGACGGGTCACTTCTGGGTAGCCAACCACCATGATTCGAGCATTAGGTGCGACCCGCTTGATGCGGCGGATTGCTGAGCCCATGCGGTCATTCCAGCGCTGCTGGGTGGCAAATGCACCGCCGCCGGTAATGCCGAAGTCGCGGCCATTGAGTCGTGCTGGGTTCCAGCCTTCTGCCGCACCGACAGTGATTGTCACCAGACGAGTATTTGGGCCGATGATGCCGCGGCGTTTAGCTTGCTCAGCAAGGTGTGCCACACCTGGGCCCGCATGTCCGGAAACCGTCACGCCGTTGCAGGCGATGTTGGCGTAATTGCCACCGAATCGCTGGCGACCAATGCGGTCCACGTATGTGTCGGTGCCTTGGCCACAACCACCGTTAAAAAAGCCCGCGAACTGCTGCGGCACAGTTGGGTTTGCGGCGAAAGAGTCCCCCATACCGACGTAAGCACGGCCGCCTGCGGCGGATGCAGTTGGTGTGTTGACGATGCCAGAGAAGAACATCATCAGGGCCGCCAGAGCGGCTACGGCCCCAGCTGTTGTCTTCTTAACTGCGAGCACGACGTCAACCTCCACGTTGCTGAGCTAAAAGCGTGACTTGATTTTTGGATAAGAGCGTCAAAGGAAAACGCTAGCTTTTTGTAGGCTAGCTATCAGACCGGGATCTTTCTAGTCGGAAGTTTCCTACTAAAACATTTCGCTTAGAAAAGCAGTTCACACTATACCCACACCTGTGACTAATGAGTCAACAGTGACATAATTAGCTAAAGCTCAGCAGAGCATGCGGAGTCAATAACCGCACCGAAAGCCTGAGCGTAAAACTCATCCACCCGCTCCGACGGCGGCTGCTTCGTCGCCGCAGATACCAAGGCCTGCAGCGCCCGAACTACCACGTCGATTTCACTAACACCCAAGGCTTCCAACTCAATACGAAGCAAACGCTCAATCTCTTGATGCCCTCGGGCAATTTGCGCGCGCGACTCGTCGGAAAGCTCCATCTGCCCCAAGGTCGACAGCCATGCATGATCAGCGGCGCGCCCCTGGTTGACACTTTCTCGCGCCCATGCGATCGCGCGCTCACGATTGCCATCGCACTCCCCCATTGCGCGGGCAACTGATGCAGTCCACTCCGGAAACCCCCGAGTGGCCAAAATGGCAATAAGCTCATCTGCACCAGAAACATATCGATACACAGCAGTGCGGCCAATGCCCACTTGCCGCGCGACCGCCCCCAAAGTCAGCTCGCTACCGGTGCGCAGAATCTCTTCTGCAGCATCCAAGATGGCAGCCCATCGCATTTCACGATTCTGGGCGATGGTGCCACCAACAATGCGCGGCATTATGAACCTCCTACGCCCATAATTAAAAGAAATTGATGAGGCTGATCATAACCCGACCAGCACAGTTTGCAAAGGTCACCGCACAGTCACATACTGTTTTAGTAACGTTAGTGACACATGGTCACTTCCAATGTGACAGCTTGTCACCCCCTAAAGGAAACTGATGTTTAACGCCTTATTCGGAAATCGCAAACGTGCGCTCCTCACGGTACTGGCATGGATTCTCCTCATCGGAGTCATCACCACCCTCGCCCCAACCCTGAAGGACGTGCAGTCACCAGGCAATAACAATGCCCCAGAAACGTCCGCATCCGTCGCCGCCCAAAAAGCCCTGAAAGAACACTTCCCGGGCACTGACTCCCAGCCTGCCATCATCACCGTTCGTGGCGGGGAAGCGGAAACTCACAAAGCGCTAGACGCAATTGACCGCTCCCGCAAAGACAGTGACCGCTTCGGACCTTCGATCAGCACCGTGTGCACCAAGCCAGGCGAAAGCTGCATGCCCTCCGGAACTGACGGCATGGTCAGCGAAGATGGCAACACCCAACTGATTATCGTGCCGGTGCAGGGCGACCCGACGACCACCGAATACCGCGACGACATCAAAAAACTGCGCGAGAACATCGCAACAGCCTTTGACACCGACACCGATGGCCTGACCACTGACGAGTCGAAAGCGCATGTCACCGGTCCAGTCGGCATCATCACCGATACCGTCAATGTCTTCGCAGGCGGCGACATGACCCTACTGCTAGCCACCGTGTTGCTGGTTCTGGTCATCCTGCTCGCGGTCTACCGCGCCCCACTGATGGCGCTGCTGCCACTCTTCGCGGTCGGTATGGCTATGCGTTTGGCCGAAACTTTCGGCGCACTGCTGGCACAGGCCGGAGTCATTGAAATCTCCAGCCAGACCGCGTCGATTATGACCGTGCTGCTCTTCGGCGTCGGCACCGACTACGCGCTGATCATCAATGCTCGTTGGCGCGAATACCTCCGCACGACCGAAAACCACGCCGAAGCGATGGTTAAGGGCATGCGCAAGGTCTTTCCAGTCATCCTGTCCAGTGCCGGCACTATTGTGGCCGCAATGCTGGCACTCTTGGTGACCAAATCACCGACCTTGCAAGGCTTCGGCCCATACCTTGCCATCGGCGTGGCAGCCGCTTTCATTGCTGCAGTTACCCTACTGCCGGCACTGATGGTGCTTGCTGGTCGCGGCGCCATGTGGCCAACCAAACCGGAAAAGGGCCACGATTCCCGCTTCTGGACGAAGGTGGCAGACACCGTTGTTGCCCGTCCACGCGCCATCCTCGCCGGCACCGGCGCTGTGCTGCTGTTGTTCTGCCTAGGACTGGTCAACTACTCCGTGTCCTACAACATTATGACCAGCTTCCGCATTGACACGGACTCCGCCGCTGGTCAAAAGGTGATTGCGCAGGATCTGGGTGCCGGTGAAATCGCCCCAACAACCCTGCTCATCACTGGTCAGAACGCTGATAAGGCCGCAGAGGCTGTGGCATCCGAATTGCCAAAGCAGGCTGCAGACGATGTCACCCGCGCAGCATTCGAACCACGCATGGACGTCGCTAAGGACGGGGATACCGTCACGGCAGCCCGCGTGACCGTGGTCCTCAACGCTGACCCGTACGCCCACGAAGGCTTCCAGATGCTGGATACCGCCTTCGACAAGGCAACCGACATTGCGCGTGCAGCTGGTGGCGATGACATTCAGGTCCAAGCTGCCGGCGAAACCGCCACCACAGATGACACCCGTCAAGCCATTGAATCGGACATAAAGCTGCTGATCCCACTAATTTTCGGTGTCATTGCACTGATTCTGGGTGTGCTTCTGCGCAGTTGGGCAGCGCCGCTGTACCTCATTGTCACCCTGGCAATTTCCTTCGTCGCCGCCCTCGGCTTGGTTGCTTTCATTGCACTGACCTTGCAAGGTGACTCTGGCTTCGGCAGCCAGGTTCCGGTCTACGTGCTGGTGTTCCTCACCGCCCTGGGCGTTGACTACACCTTGTTCGTGATGGCTCGACTGAAGCAGGAGCTGCCGAACAAGACCATGATTGAGGCAATGCGCCAGTCGATTATCACCACTGGTGGCGTGGTCTCGTCTGCCGGCCTGATTTTGGCGGCCACCTTCGCAGTCCTGATGACTCAGCCAATCCGTGAGCTCTACCAGTTCGGTATGGCGATGGGACTCGGTATTTTGCTGGACACCTTCATCATTCGTCCGCTGATGGTTCCGGCCATTGTGGTTCTTCTCGGCGACAAGGCAATGGCCCCATCGAAGCCGGGTATTCCTGCCGACAAGGCTGACCAAGCAGTGGATACCGCTGACCAAGAAGAAGTTGTGGTCAGCTAATTCACAACAGTTGTTATCTAACCGCAGCCCAATTGGGTTGCGGTTAGACGCATACTTTTGGTGGAGAAAGTAAAGGAGGCATTTATCCATGGACAACACCCCTAAGCTTCAGCGCGAACTGCGTCGCAGCTCCACCCACAAGATTTTCCTCGGTGTCCTCGGTGGTTTCGCCGAAACTTACAACATCGACCCAACTCTGCTGCGCGTGGCTTTCATCGCATCGTTCCTGTTGCCTGGCCCCCAAATCCTGATTTACCTGGTGGCCGCACTGCTGATGAAACCGCCACTGTACTAATTCGTGCCTAAACGTGCCCGGCCCGCCGCGTGTCGACGTTGCGGGTCGGTGCCAGCACACGCTGGCACCGCCGGGATTGCCCGGTACACTCCCAGGTATTGCCACCTAGAGGAGTAGAAAACTATGACCACTGCCATCGCTGTCTTAGCGGGTGCAGTGGTCGGCGTGATCATGGGGGCCCTCGGAGGAGGCGGCGCCATCATCACCATCCCAGTGCTGGTGTACATCCTTGGCTTCGCCCCACATGAAGCCATCACAGCATCCCTCATCATTGTCGGAATTAGCTCCCTAACAGCACTGCTACCCCACGCCCGCATTGACAACGTGCGATTCCGACAGGGCTTGATTTTCGGTCTCGTCGGCATCGGCGGCTCGTTCCTCGGCAGCTTCTTCGGCGCCAGACTTTCCCCCGATCTCCTTTTCGCGCTGTTCGCCGGGCTCCTGCTGGTCGTCGCCGCAACCATGTTCCGCAAAGCACTGCGCAAACCGGCAGCAACTAAGCATGGGACCCCAACGTCAATAAGCCCCCACGTTTTATTGCTGCTGCTCGCCGGAACTGGGGTGGGGTTCCTCACTGGGTTCTTCGGTGTCGGCGGTGGTTTCGCCATTGTGCCGGCGTTGATGCTGGTGCTGGGGTTCTCCGCACCCGTCGCGGTAGGGACATCGCTGCTGGTCATTGCAGTCAACAGCGCTGTCTCCTTCGGGTTTCACGCAGCCGGTGGAGTGAGCGTGGATTGGTCGGTAGTGCTGCCATACCTCGTCGCCGCGATGGTGGCGTCCCTGGTGGGCGGCCGAGCGTCGCAGCGTCTGCCCGCAAAAGTACTGACCTTGAGCTTTGCGACGTTATTGGTCCTGGTCGCGCTATACACCGTGGTGGATCTCGTCGTGGCGTAGCGAGCAACCCGCGGGCAAAATGTGAGCAAAATAGGAAATAACCCCAAGTCTGAACTTAAATAAGTCCGTGACCTGGGGCGATGGAGCCGCCTGCGAGAATCGAACTCGCGACCTTCTCATTACGAGTGAGATGCTCTACCGACTGAGCTAAGGCGGCATACTCGGTGCACTTTACCGCAGCACTGCCACGCGCAGGAAATCAGCTGGATAACGCGGCAGCAGCGCCTCCGCCCGTGGAGTTATCTCAGGAACTTTAAATGCACAACTGTGGACGCAGCGACTACGCTGAAACAACGGCGCCCCACAGGGCGTGCAGTGGTAAGCAGGAGGCCTTGTGACCGACCAAATTGAACTCTGGATTGAAGGGTTCATCACCTCGATAATGTTCTATCCCTTGCTCGCGGGATTCATCGTTATCGATGCCGTTTTCCCCCTGGCACCGAGCGAATCGCTCATCACCCTGGCGGGCGCATGGTCTGGTTCCCGAGGCGTACCGAATATCTACGGCATTATCGGTGTGTCTGTCCTCGCTGCCGTAATCGGCGACAATCTCTGCTATTTCTTCGGCCGACGCCTAGAAAAGGTCATCCGCCGCTTCCCAGCAGATTCCCGTGCCGCCCGTGCCATCGAATGGGCCACCCGCAATATTGAAAAGCGGCACATGTCCACCATCATCATTGCGCGCTTTTTGCCATGGGCCCGGTTCATTCTCACGATTCTGCTCGGCTCGCACCGCTTCCCGTGGTTCCGCTTCTTCCTCATTGACACATTCGGCGTCATCTTGTGGGCTACCCAAGCCGCCCTCATTGGCTACATCGGTGGATGGCTGTTTAAAGACTTCCCACTGATTGGTATGGCCGTCGGTCTGGTTATTGCCGCCGTCGTGGGTTCGCTCATCGAGTGGCTACAGCGCCGGAAGGAACACCACGACCCTGAAGTCGACGCCGCGGTGCAAGCAGACATGGATGCCGCAGCCGCTGCGGAGAAAGACACCGCGAAGAAGGACAATCAGTCCAACACCCAGCGCGATAATCAGCGTGAAGAGTAGCGCGAACGAGTAGCTACTGCCCGACTCGGCAGATTTGCTGCAGCTGTCCCATCATCCCGTCGAGCGCTACCTCTGGCCGCACATTTCCACCCAACGACAGTCGAGTCTGTGTCACCGCGTCAATGCACTGCAGCAGCTGCTCTGGGGTATTGCGCCGCGCAAGCTCTGCCGCCGCCCGCCCGCGGTCTGGATTGTTCAGCGACGTCCGAGCCTGTGCCGCAGTCGCCACCACCAACGCATCCCGATACATGCTCAGCACGTCCAAGAGTGCAAGGTCCAAGAAGTCCTGCTCCGCGCGGCGCCGGCGGCGCTTCTGATCCTTTTGCAATTCGTCAATACGCCCCTTCGTTCCGCGCAGGGACGCCTGCACACCACGGCCGGTGGCGCCCATACCTAAGGACTGCTCCAGCTCCGCCAGTTCGCGTTCTTCCACCGGCTGCCACTGGCGCTCTGCTTCCTCCGCCGCGGAAGCAAACAATTCCGAGCTGTACAGGTAGGAACGCGCTGGTTCGTACACCACTTCCGGTAGTTTCACTGCCACCATCCGCCGCTGCCGGGACTCCTCATTGCGCGCTAATGCTCGCGCCCGGCCAATATGCCCCGAGGCGGCCGCGGCAGCCCACAACGCTTGGTCTTCGGTCAGCGGGTCCTGACCCGGCTGTGGTTTCTGCTGCTGTTCCGCCAGCAACAGGTCGGCAATGAAGTCGGCGCTAGGGCTAGGCACATACACATGCCGACAGCGCGAGCGCAGGGTCACTTTGAAGTCTTCCGGCGCGGTCGACGGTGCGGACATCAAAAAGACGGTGCGCTCTGGCGGTTCTTCCACCGATTTCAGCAATGCGTTGGCGGAAGGGTCGTTGAATCGGTCGGCTTCTTCGAAGAGGATGACTCGCCATGGTGCGGTTGTCGGCAGCGCGTAGGCCTGCTCAATAACTCGTTTAACGTCGTCGACCAGGTAGGTTTTGCCGCTCGGCATCATGTGCAGGAAGTCAGCGTGGGTGCCGCCTAGGACAGTCCGGCAGTCCTGGCAGGTGCCGCAGCCTACCTTTTCCGGGTTTTCGCACATGAGGGCCGCTGCGAAGGCGCGGGCGGCGATGGTGCGGCCGGAGCCTGGCGGGCCGGTGAAAATCCAGGAGTGCGTCATGGCAGCGTGGTCGGCGACAGACGCGGTACCAGCAACAATGCGGCGCGCGGCAGCTGCAGCCTTCTGCAGTGATTCGCGGACCTGCGGGCTGGAAATCTTGTCGAAAACCGATGGGGAGGACACCTGTTCAGCTTAGCGTGACCGATGCCGCAACCTCTGGTCTGGCTGAGGGGTTAAGCTATTGAGCATGCAAAAATTATGGAAGGAACTGAAGTGGCTCAGCTCGACTGTCTGGCCGCTTTACGCAGCCTCCATTTTTGTGTGTAATGCCATTGGTGCAGCGCTCGTCGCCCTGTTTTTAGGTGTTCTGCTGCCCATCAAGGCACTGGCGGGGCTCAGCGAAGTGCCACCGGCCATCATGGTGGCTTTGATTGCCTATTTTGTGTTGGCACTGGTGTCCGGCATCGCTACGACCTGGGCGTTCTGTCTGCCGATTATCCGCTGGCAGCACTCCCCGAAGCAGCACAAGGCCTCCACCATCCGCACGTTGGTCATCCGGATTCCGGCATACCAGGCGTTAGTTGGGTTGGTCATTTGGGGCTTTGGGACGGTTATGTTCACCGCGATTGCTGCGGCGCACCGGCCACGCCTTGGTGTGGTCGTCGGTGTGGTGTCGGTCGTCGGTGGCCTGATGGTGGCGTTGCTGACCTATCTGATTGCCGAACGGCTATTCCGCCCTATTGCCCGTGATGTGCTGCGTAAATACAGTCCAGAGTCCCTCCTGGAGCCGCCACTGATTCTGCGACTGCGTCTGACCTGGATTTTGACCACTATGCTGCCGGTGCTCGCGATGGTGCTGGCGCTGGTGGCCCAGGACGCTGGTTACTTCACCCCAGATGCGGCTGACCTGATGCCAACAATTGTGGCGCTGGCGGTCGTGACCATGATGACGGGGTATGTGGGTAACGAACTTGCCACCGCCTCCGTTGTGGACCCAGTCCACGAGCTGCAGGAAGCCATCAATGGCGTACGTCGAGGTGATACCAACACCCGTGTGGCCATTTACGACGGCTCCGAGATTGGTGTGCTGCAGGCCGGCTTCAATGAAATGATGCGGGGTCTGCAGGAACGTCAAAAGGTTCGGGATATTTTTGGCCGCTATGTCGGCGCGGAAGTCGCTAGCCGCGCGCTGGAAGTTCGACCGGAACTAGGCGGCGAGAACCGCGAAGTGGCAGTGCTGTTCGTCGACGTGGTTTCTTCCACAGAGTTCGCGGTCAATAACCCACCAGAGGTAGTTGTGGCGGCGCTGAATGAGTTCTTTGAACGTGTCGTGGACGTGGTGCACAGCAACCGCGGCATCATTAACAAGTTCCAGGGTGACGCAGCGCTCGCCGTATTCGGCGCCCCATTGGACCTAGACGACGCCGCTGGCCATGCGCTGGCTGCGGCTCGGGAACTGCGCAAGGAACTGCGTGGGCTGCGCCTAGACGCGGGTATTGGTGTTGCAGCAGGCAATGTCGTGGCCGGTCACCTCGGCGGTCACGACCGTTTCGAATACACCGTCATTGGTGATGCAGTGAACTCTGCCTCCCGTCTGACCGACATTGCCAAGCTCACCCCAGGTGGAGTACTCACCACCGCGGAAACGGTCCGCATGGCGAATAAGGAAGAACAGGCCCGCTGGACGGCCCTGAAGTCGGTGGAGCTGCGTGGCCGTAAGGAAATGACCCAGCTGGCCCGACCACTGCGCTCCACGTTGGCAGAGCGCAGTTAGCGCTTAGTTCGTTAGCGCCTAGTTCGTGGCCTTCCGGGCGGCAGCCTTCTTCGCTGCCGCGGACTGGCCCTTCGCCACAGTGCGGCTGGTCAAGTTCCGCGAAGCCGCCTTTTTCGCAGCTTTCTTGGCTGCCTTCTTAGCGGTTTTCTTCGCGGTAGTTTTCTTAGCAGCCTTCTTAGCCGTCTTTTTCGCAGCCTTCTTCCGCGTGGTCTTCTTCGCCCCGCCGTCAGCTGCCACCTTTGCGCGGCGCTCCGACAACAGTTCGCAGGCACGCGCATCCGTCATGGTTTCTGGCGTGTCACCGCGGCGCAGTGACGCGTTGGTTTCACCGTCGGTGACATACGGCCCAAAGCGGCCATCCTTAACGCTCATTGGCTTGCCGGAAACGTCATTGTTGCCCAGCAGCTTCAACGCCTGCGGCGCTGCCTGACGACCACGACGCTTCGGCTCAGCGTAAATCCGCAATGCCTGGTCCAAGGTGATGGTGAAGAGTTCTTCTTCCGACCCGATGGTCCGCGAGTCCGTGCCCTTCTTCAGGTACGGGCCATAGCGGCCATTTTGCGCCGTAATATCTTCGCCCGTTTCTGGGTCCTGGCCAACCACACGTGGCAAACTCAGCAGCTGCAGTGCCTCATCCAAGGTCACTGTTGCCGGTTCCATCGACTTAAACAGCGATGCGGTACCTGGCTTCAGCTTTTCCTCCACCAGCTCCTTCAGACGCTTTTCCTTCGCCTTCTCCGCAGTTTTGGTTTCCCAGTTCTTTGCCCGCTTACCTTCGGCAGCCCGCTGCTCATCTTCAGCTTTCCGCTCGGCAGCAATGACCTCAAGCGCGTCGGCTTCCGCGGTCTTCTGTTCGTCGTCACGCAAAAGCTCGGTGACGTACGGACCGAAACGGCCCTCCTTCGCCACAATTATGCGGCCATTGGCAGGGTTCGGCCCCAACTCGCGGCCGGACTGTGGGGTGGCGAGCAGCTTCTCCGCAGTCGCCAGAGTCAGCTCATCCGGGGTCATGGCATCCGGAATGTTGGCGCGTTCAACTAGGTCCGCGCCTTCGTCACCGGCGCCTGGAGTGACGCGCTGCAGGAATGGCCCATAGCGGCCAACCCGAATCACAATCGGGCGGTTCTGGTCATCGTCGAAAAGATAGAGGGAGTTGACCTGACGGGCGTCAATGGCCTCCAGGTTGCCTTCCACCAGGTGCTTCAGCCCACCGAGCTGACCAATGGCATCGGCTTCATTATCGGCAGTGTGGCCATCAGCATCACCGAAGTAGAAGGCGCGCAGCCACTTGGTGCGGTCCTCATTACCGGCGGCGATTTCATCGAGTTCATCTTCCATGTCGGAAGTGAAGTCGTAGTTCACCAGCTGGGTGAAGTTCTGCTCCAGCAGCCCGACCACCGCAAAGGCAGTCCATGATGGCACCAGTGCGTTACCGCGGGAGTAGACGTAGCCGCGGTCCTGAATGGTTTTAATAATCGACGCGTAGGTCGATGGTCGACCAATACCTAGCTCTTCCATCTTCTTCACCAGCGACGCTTCGTTGTAGCGGGCTGGTGGTTTGGTGGCGTGACCGTCAGCTTCGACCGAGTCGACAGTCAGCTGCTGCTGTTCCGATAGCTGCGGCAGACGCTTTTCAGCGTTGTCCGCAACCTTGCGGCCATCAGCGAAGTCGGTGACTTCCACGTAGGCCTTCAGGAAGCCGGGGAAGGTGATGGTGCGGCCGGTGGCACTGAATTCAACATCGTTGCCGGTGGTGGCGCTACCTGCGATGGTCACCTTCATGCTGGTGCCCTTCGCATCCGCCATCTGGGAGGCCACAGTGCGCTGCCAAATCAGCTCATAGAGCTTGAACTCTTCGGCATCGAGCTGCCCGGAAAGCTGACCCGGGGTGGCGAATGTTTCACCGGCTGGCCGAATCGCTTCGTGCGCTTCCTGCGAGTTTTTCACTTTGCGGGTGTACTGGCGCGGCGACGGTGCCACGTATTGCGCGCCATAAAGCTCGGTGGCTTGTTGACGGGCAGCGTCGATACCGGCCTTCGACAGCGATGTCGAGTCGGTACGCATATAAGTAATGTGACCGTTTTCGTAGAGTCGCTGCGCGATGCGCATGGTGCGCTCGGAAGTAAAATGCAGCTTCCGGCCAGCTTCCTGCTGCAGCGTCGAAGTCATAAATGGCGCGTATGGGCGGCGGGTGTATGGCTTTTCCTCCACCGACGCGACGGTCAGGGTGGCGTTCTGCAGGCCATCAGCGAGCTGCCGGGCAGCGGACTCGTCCACCACGATGACGTCGTCCGGCTTCTTCAGCTGGCCACGGTCATCAAAGTCCACACCGCGGGCAACGCGGGTGCCGTCCACTGCGGTCAGCTTCGCTTCGAACTTCGCTGGCTGGGTGTGGTCCGCGCCGGATTCGCCGGTATCTAGCTGGGCTGACAGATCCCAGTAGTCGGCGGAAATGAACGCCATGCGTTCGCGTTCACGTTCAACGATGATGCGGGTGGCCACGGACTGCACGCGTCCTGCCGACAGCCGTGGCATGACCTTTTTCCACAGCACCGGGGAAATTTCATAGCCGTAGAGCCGGTCCAAAATGCGGCGGGTTTCCTGCGCGTCGACCAAGTCCTGGTCGAGTTCGCGGGTGTTGGTTGCGGCTTCGATAATGGCCGGTTTGGTGATTTCGTGAAACACCATGCGGCGCACCGGCACTTTTGGCTTCAGTACTTCCAGCAGGTGCCAGGCGATAGCTTCGCCTTCACGGTCGGGGTCTGTTGCCAGCAGCAATTCGTCGACTTGCCCCAGGTACTTCTTCAGCTCGGTGACTTTTTTCTTTTTGTCCGGGCTGACGACGTAGAGCGCTTCAAAGTTCTTGTCGACGTTGACGCCCAGACGCGCCCACGGTTCCTTCTTGTACCGCGCTGGGATGTCTGCGGCGCCGCGGGGAAGGTCTCGGATGTGGCCGACGGACGCCTCAACGATGTAATCGTCGCCAAGATACGGCTGAATTTTCCGTGCCTTGGTGGCGGACTCGACAATAACGAGTCGCTTCTTGCCGTCGTGGACTGCGCTGTCTGACACTTTTTTCGTTTACCTACGTTCTGTCATCGAAGGTGAATATGAAGCACCATGCGTTGCGTTCTACCGCAGTTTTAACAGGGTTTAATCCATTACCGTACACATGGTTGTCCTTAGTGCAGCCTTCAAGGTGCCCATTTGGCCACAAAAGTACCTGTTGAGGCGGCTAATTTTTTCTTTTTCGGAAAGTCCCCGCCACGGCGCTTTATTTCGCCGCACATAGACAAAACGGCCCTACTCCAAGTGGAGTAAGACCGTCTCACATATTACTGAGGCTTATCGACAGCCTCAGCGAGTCAATTAAACGACGCGCACCTGCTGAGCCTGCTGGCCCTTGTCGCTTTCACCGAGCTCAAATTCAACCTGCTGGTTTTCTTCGAGGGTACGGAATCCATTGGTCTGGATTTCAGAGTAGTGAACGAAAACGTCTGCGGAACCATCCGCAGGAGCGATGAAGCCGTAGCCCTTTTCTGGGTTGAACCACTTCACAGTTCCCAATGCCATGCTGTTACTTCCTAAAAACTTGATACTTGTCGGCAGATACGATTTCATACCGCCGGGCCTAGCGATGCCCAGCCTCACGAGAGCGCTAATAGGTTGCGCCTACTAGTTATGCCCATAATGAAGATGCGCGCCCGCGATCTCCTATGCGAGCGTCAAAACACTGCGATCAGAAACTGCGACCGAGAAGTAGTGTTACACGTTTCGGCCGAAATTGATAGCGGTAAGCTGAAAAAATCCTAAAAGACCCCTAGATGTGTTAAATCACCGCGCACCGGACTGGAGGTTGCCATGACTACATTCGGGCGAGAACTGCTCCACTCCGTCGTCAACAATTACCCACGCTCCACTCTCACCCACGTCCGCGATATACCGGGCCGAGCGGGGAGCACTGCCGATTGGCCAAGCTGGGCCGACCCCGCCTTAATTCAGGGCTTATTGACGACGCGGGGCATCAACCAGCCGTGGACCCACCAAGCAACCACTGCCGAGTTGGCGTGGCAAGGAAAAGACGTGGTCGTCGCGACCGGCACCGCCTCTGGCAAGTCACTTGGGTACCAGCTGCCAGTGCTGTCGAGTATGGCTGCCAGCCCGACCACCAGCGCGCTATACCTCTCGCCCACCAAAGCTCTTGGCGCGGACCAATTATCGAGTATTCGGCGCCTCTGCGCCGAGATTCCGTCACTAAGCAATGTTGGGGTGGCAGCCTACGACGGTGACACTCCCATGGATGTGCGGCGGGCGATTCGGGACCAGGCGCGGTGGGTGTTTACGAACCCGGACATGCTGCACGCCGGAATCTTAAGTAATCATGAGAATTGGGGGCGACTGTTCCGGAACCTGCGCTGGGTAGTCATTGATGAATGTCACGCCTATCGCGGAGTGTTTGGCGCGCACGTCGCGATGGTGTTGCGGCGACTAGAACGCATTGCGCGGTTCTATGGCGCGGCGCCGACCTTCATTTTTGCGTCGGCTACCACAGCTGACCCGGCGAAACATGCCTCTCGCCTACTCGGGCGCGAGGTAGTAGCAGTTACCGAGGACGGTGCACCACTGGGGGCGCGGACGGTGGCACTGTGGGAACCAGAACTGCTGCCAACTTCGGGGCTGGAGTCGGTGACGGATATGCCAGTGCGGCGAGCAGCGTCGACGGAAGTCGCGGAAATTACCGCCGACCTGGTGTCAGAAGGGGCACGGGCACTGGTGTTTACTCGGGCGCGGCGGTCAGCAGAGACCGTGTCGATTGGCATGCGGGAGCGGCTGCGCAAGCTCGGCCGGTCGGATTTAGCGGGGCGAGTCGCCGCGTACCGGGCAGGTTATTTGGCGGAGGACCGCCGGGAGCTGGAGCGCCGACTAGATAGCGGTGAGCTAGTGGCGGTGGCGTCGACTAACGCACTGGAGTTGGGGATTGACGTCGGCGGGCTGGACGTGGTGGTGCAGGCTGGTTTTCCTGGCACCGTGGCGTCGTTTTGGCAGCAGGCCGGGCGCGCCGGGCGACGGGGGCAAGGCGCACTTGTGGTGCTAATTGCTCGGGATAATCCGATGGATACTTACCTGGTGCACCACCCTGATGCGCTGTTGGGCCGACCAGTTGAGGACAGTGTGTTTGACCCGACGAATCCGCATGTCGTCGCAGATCAGCTGTATTGCGCCGTGGTGGAACTGCCGCTTAGTGATGCCGATGTTGTGGCGTGGGGTGCAGCCGAATCGATGCAGCAGCTGGCGCAGGCGGGTTTGGTGCGGCATCGGCGGGATAAGTGGTTCCCGACAGATCCCGGCGATGACGTGGAGCCGAACCCACGGACAGCACATTCCGGTGTGAATCTGCGTGGAGGTGACGGCCAGGAAGTCGCCATTGTCGACGGCACCGATGGCCGAGTGCTGGGCACGGTGGATGAAGCCGCCGCGAAAACAAGTGTGCATACCGGCGCGCTCTACTTCCACCAAGGCAAGTCTTTTGTCGTCGATGAGCTGGATTTAGAGACCGGCCTGGCGCTGGTCCACGCCGAATCGCCGGAGTGGACGACGTGGGCGCGGGAGAACACTGATATCCGGGTCACCGGCATCCAACAGATGGTGGAGTATGCGCCTGGAGTGCGGGTTGCCATGTGCGAAGTTGATGTGACCCAGCAGGTTGTGGACTATATGCGCCGCCTGGACAATGGCGCGGTTTTGGATGTCATGCCACTGGATTTGCCGCCGCGAACGTTGACTACCAAAGCGGTGGCGTGGACGATGACGGATAAGCGGCTGCGGGACTGGGGCCTGACCGGTCAGCAGATTCCGGAGGCCCTGCATGCCGCGGAACATGCGGCGATTGGGCTGCTTCCCCTGTTTGCTACCTGTGACCGGTGGGATATTGGCGGGGTGTCGACTGCGCTGCATTTGGATTCGGGCTTGCCGACGATTTTTGTTTACGACGGACATCCTGGGGGCGCTGGTTTTGCGCAACGGGGCTTCGACCGCTTCACCGACTGGCTAACAGCGACGCTCGAAGCGGTCGAATCGTGTGAATGTACGGCTGGGTGTCCGTCCTGTATTCAGTCGCCGAAGTGCGGTAATGCGAACTCAATTCTGTCCAAGGAGGGCGCAATTAAGCTGTTGCGCGGATTGCTGGGGAAAAATTCTGGCATACCTGGAAGTATATTTGATACACAGCGTGAAATGAGGACACTATGAAGGCGACGATTTACCCGAACGCTGCGATTGTTGGGTGTCTGGGCGCTGCCAATGCAGTCTTCCTGGCCGCGCGAAACCAGTCGCTGGTCATGGGACTGGTGTTCCTTGCTGTGGCCATCGCAGTGGCTGCGCTGCTCAATGTGGTTTTTGCCCGGCGCGACAAGCAGAACAGCTAAAGCGGAACAGCTAGAGCGGGGCAGCCCGCGCGATTCGACTGCGCCCCGCGACGGTGGCTTGAACTTCAAGGCTTTCACCGTCCACAACACACCTGGTGAGATGTGCGCCATTGGCCTGTGCGATCTGTGTTGCCTCCAGGCAACCGTCACGGCCGTCGAGCAGTGCATAGGTCCCAGCAATGGCCGCCAAATCTGCTGCGTTTGCCGCCTTGCTGGAATCAACGAGCGCTTTGCTGGCCACAGCACCAACGGCGCACGCTGCGATGACAGCTGCGACCCCAAAGGCTGCCGTGACCGTGACGGAACCTTCGTCGTCAGTGGCTGCATGTCCAATTCGCCGGAGCATCAGTTCTCCTCCGTTGTCGGTTCGGCAACGGCAACAGCTGTGCTCTTGACGTCAACAAGCGGCATGGGTACCCGCACTTCGGCGGTGACACGGCCGCCACCAGAACGGACGCTTGCCTGCATCTTTGGGTGAATCTTGCTGGCGGCTCCGGCAGGGTTTGGTTCGCCACGGGCAGCCGCGCGGGCAATATCACGGGCCGCAGCGGTGGCGGCAATATGAGTTGCGACAGTGCTGAGACCGCCGAATGCCAACACCAGCACGGCGACCAGTGAGGAAATGCCGAATGCGGCTTCAACCGTGGCGGAACCTTCTTCCCCTGCAATAGCCATTACTTGGTGTTCAGCGCTCGCTCGATGATGGAGGTCAGCGCGTCCGAAATCTGGCCGCCGGTGACCACGGTGTAGAGCAACGCGCCGAACGCTGCCGCGGCGACGGTGCCGAGGGCGTATTCGACGGTGCTCATGCCGTCATCATTGGTATGGGCGGCTTCAATACGAGAGCGGATCAGTGCCGGAAGCTGGGTGATGGTGTTCATGAGGTGTCCTTTCAAAAGTTCTGGATTGTGAAAGTTGGTTGATGTCGATTCGGATTGAATGGCTAACGAGGGGCTAAGGTGGCGACCGCGGTGAGGGGGCCCGCGGCCGCCGCGGCGAAAGGTGTGCGCCTCTAGGGCGACGAATTCTTTGTGTTTCACCAGGTCAGCTCCATTGCTCCGGCCAAACCGATGACCGCTGGCACGAGTCCCAACACCACGAAGGCAGGCAGAAAACACAGTGCGAGTGGACCCGCGATAAGCACACCAGCGCGTTCTGCAGCAGCTTCCGCGGCATCGCCAGCGGCCGTGCGCTGCTGCGTCGCAATATCCGCGATGCCCTGCGCCAATGAGGCACCAGACTGCGCGGAGCGGCCCGCAAGACGACCGACCCCCGACCACCCCGCGGTAGCAGCGACCGGTGACCAGCTGGTTATCGTGTCCGCGCCGAGTTCCACCGAACGCGCCACCAGCATCAGCTGCGGTGCCACCGCCCCAGCGATCGGAGCCACAGCCCGCAGCGCCGCCGACACCGGCAATCCCATCCGGATACTGGCGGACAGCAAATCCATCGCTGCGGCATTCGCCAAGTGCTGCCCGGGCGATGTGTGCTGCCCACCGAGTGTGCTTGCAGTCTGTTTGAGCAGCCGCACAATCGGCGACTTCTCTGCCAATGACAGCTTCGTGGCGAGCGGCTGAGGCGCATCGCGCTGGGCAATTCGCCACCGCTGCACATACTGTGGCTGCGGCAGCATTAGCATCGCTGTGGCCAAACTCAGCCAGGAAAGTTCAAGTCCCATCATCCGAGTTCACCTGCCGATTCGGTGAGATGCACAGCCCAGACAAGTCCCGCCGACATGAAGGCCACCCCGACAATGAGAACTACAGAACCGATGCTGCTGAAGAGTAGAAACTCCACGGATTCAGTTCCCATTGCTTGGCCCATTGCGATGCCGAATAGTGGCAGTGCTGCCAAAATCCACATGGTGGTCCGCGGCCCAGCAAGCGACGCCATCAGTCGTTGTCGATGGTTATGCCGCGCGGTTAAGTCCGCGCTGAGCTGTTGAAATAGCTCGCCGAGGGACACCCCATGCTCAGTGGACATCACCCACAGGTGCCGCAACCGGCTGAGGTTCACTTCCGTTTTCTCGCCCGCCCGGTGATCAGTCCCAGCACCAGCCGCTTCCCCAACAGCAGCAAAGGCCTCCGCCCCTTGGCCCCAGTGCATGCGCCGCGCCGCCAAGGCCAACTCCGCCCCGACCGTGCCGCCTACGTCTTCCGCCGCCGCTGCAATCGCGGCTCGCGGCAAAGCACCCGCCCGCATATCAGCTGCGGCCAACTCCACGATTTCTGCAAGCTGGTCTTGAGCTTGGCGTCGCCGTTGCCCGCCGCGCTGCGTGAGCACTGCTTTGCTCACAGCCCACGTGCCAATTGCCCCGGCGACCAGCGGCAGCGCCCCAAGCCACACACCCGCCAAAGCTGCGACTGCCACTGCGGGCCACATCATCCGCCGCCGCTCCCGCGTTCGAGCAGTCACACCCAAACGCCGAGCCGGTTGCGCAGTCGGCAACGCGACAAGCGCTCCCGCAACCAGCATCAATGCCGCCCCCACCTGCCCATTCATGGTCGCACTCCCCCACGATCAGCCGACTGCCCATCGTCACCAAGCAGCGCCATCAACCGCGGCCACTGCGCGGTCCGGCCGCCATCAGCAGTCCATACCTGCGCCACCTCGACCGGCCGCCCATGCAGCACCCCAATCGCCGCGAGCCTTCGTCGCCCCGCGCGCCGTTCCATTGACAGAACCACGTTCACTGCTGCTGCGAGCTGTGCATGCACACTCGCCCGGTCCATATTCGCCATCGCCCCAAGCGCCTCCATCCGCGCCGGGATCTCCGCAGGTGAATTGGCGTGAATTGTCCCGGCGCCACCGTCATGCCCGGTGTTCAGCGCCGCCAACAAATCCGACACTTCCGCCCCTCGAATCTCCCCGACGATGATGCGGTCCGGCCGCATTCGCAGTGCCTGCCGCAGCAAATCCTGCTGCGTAATCTGACCAGCACCTTCCACATTCGCCGGCCGCGACACCAGCTTCACCACATGCGGGTGCTGCGGCTCCAACTCCGCGGTGTCTTCAATACAAATCAACCGTTCTGTCGCTGGTACTTCCCCGAGCAGCGCCGACAGTAGCGTTGTCTTCCCCGTTCCGGTTCCGCCCGTGACCAGGAAAGACAATGGCTTATTGACGATTTGGCGCAGCGTTTCCGCAATATCGGCGGGCACAGAGCCATTGGCAACGAGGTCCGGCAATGTGGTGGTCGCTTGGTGCAATACCCGCAGACTGATTTGGCAGTGCGCCCCCGCGGGCGGCGCCAGCAACGCATGCACCCGCACGCTGTGCCCGGCGCGAATCGCCCCAACCGGCAGGAAGCCATCTGTGTAGGGCTGCGCGTCATCAAGGCGGCGGCCACAGCTGGCGGCCAGACGAACGGCAAGTCGCCGGACCGCCTCGTCGTCAGCAAACTGGACGGCGGATAGCTCCAGCCCGTTTCCGCGGTCGAACCACACTTTGTCTGGCGCAGTGACCAGCACATCAGTAACGCGTTCCATCCGCAGCAGCGGGTCCAAAATGCCCGCTCCGGCGAGGTCTTGGCGCAGTTCTTTGAGCATGACCAAAAGGTCCACGTCGGATATGACGCCACCGGTTTCTTGGCGCACAGCGTCAGCAAGTTCAGCGGCACTCAAGCTGCCTGCTGTCCCGTGGGCAGTTCCGCTTGCCCCGCCGTCACTGCGCTGGGCGAGGCGGCGTCGCACTCGGTCCAGCAGCTCTTGGTTCGCTTCGCTCTTGACTGCTGCGCTCATGCCACGCCCGCTTCCGTCAGCAGCACCTCGGCCACCCGCGACAGCCCTTTAGTCGTCGGTTCCAGTCCGTCGAGCTCGGATTTATTCGCCAGCCCACGCACGGTAGGCAGGTCCGCAATGACCACCATGCCGGTGGCTGCTTCAATGTCGGCCCAGTTAATGCCACTGGGAGCTGGCCCACGAAGCACTGCCACTGGATCCGCACCTGCCGCACGCAGCGCGGATGCCGCATTCGCCGCCGCAGCGACCCCCGCTACCGTCGCTTGGACCACCACCGCATGCAGGCTCGACGACCGCAGGCAGTCCAGGCCCGCACCATTAGCCACACCGTGTTCTGCACCCGTGCTCATTCCAAGCTGCCCACCACGCGGAAAATCAATCACCGCCACTGCACCAGCCGCAGCCACTGACGACGCCACGGTATCTAGCGCGGCCGGTTCAATCCGCGTCGGCGCCTGCTGCCGAGTCCGCCCGGTCGCCAAAACTGGCAACCCACCGGCGGACTGCGGCACCGCGGCGAGCACATCCTCGGCGTCAATATGCCCACCGGTCAGCGACAAGTCTGCCCAGCGCAACCCCGGCTGTTGCTCCGCACCGAGCACCAAGTCAAGGCCAGGCCCGAGCCAATCTGCTTCAATGAGCAGCCGCTGCCCCGGCACAGCGGCCGCCACTGCACATGCCAGCGTGCTGGCACCGACACCGCCGGACCCCGGACTCACACCGATAATGTGCCCGTCCCCGAGCGCCACTGCACCCGGCCGCCCCAACTGTTCCACCAAGTCACCGGCTTCTGTTGGCAGCACCCAGCCACCGGCACACCCCAGACGCATCGCCGCTGGCCAATCCGGTTCCTGAGTGACGCCATGCACCAGCCATACGCGGTCACGCCGCGGTAGTGTCGCACGCGGCAGCAGCGCCAGCGCCCCAGGATCCACAAGAACCGCGTTCGCGTGACGCCAGTCCAGTTGGCTTGGGGTGTCCGGCTCGGCCCGAGTCGTCGAATAGCCTGCGGCAGCAGCGATGTGCGCGCAGTCTTCGGAGAGGTCTGGGTCTTCAATCAGGAGCAGAATGGTGTGGCGTTGTGCGGTCATGGCGCCAGTGTTGCTTATTGACGAAGCGATCCGGCGCGGCCAAACCCCGATTCGGAGAGCCACTGTGGATAACTCCACTACCGGCGAAAACCGTGGATAACTACCCCGCTCACGCGACTGGCACCGCCGCAGTCCCACTAGGCTTGCACTATGCAGCCTCTCAAAGTTCGCCTAAGTGCACTGGTTTACTACCTTCCTGTCATCCTCTTGTTGACCCTGCTCAAAGGCTACTTCGTCATCGGGCATCTGTGGCGCAAAGATGCTCATCATGTGCGCGAACTCCAGCTAGTACCCTTTAACGACTTCATCGGTGCTTCCAGCTGGTTCGGGCCGCTGTTCAACGCGGTGGGAAACATGGTGCTGTTTGTGCCGCTGGGGCTACTCGCTTACCAGCTCATCGGCAGCGTCAGGCGCACCATCTTTCTGGGCTTTGCGCTGTCCTTGGCCATTGAAACTGTGCAGTTTCTCTTCGCCCTCGGCATTTCTGACACCGACGACCTCATTCTGAATACTGCGGGCGCAGCCATTGGTGCTCTCTTGGCATCGAAGCTGCCGTGGGAACGGTTTTGGCGCTGGTCCTGCATTATCTTCGCGACCTTCATTTATGTGCTTTACCTGCTCGGTCCACGGCTGGGTTCGGAAGAAGCCATGGTCGAGGCGTTTGGTCTTTACCCCTAAGCAAAACGCCAGTTCAGGTAGCAAAAATTAGAGACGGCCCGCATCGGGGGGGGGATGATGCGGGCCGTACAAAACCCGGCCGAGGGGGGGGATTGGCCGGGCCGCCGGCCGCGCAACCATTTCTGGGGGGCCAGGCTGTTTTGAGTATTCCACGTACCCCACATTTCAGCAAGGGGTAAAACTTAACTTTCGCCAGGATTCTTATAGGCCACGCAAAGGCGGTGCCGCTAAGCTGTTCTCGTGACTACTTCAAGGCGAATCGCAGCATTCTTCGACCTTGATAAGACGATCATTGCGACATCTTCGGTACACGCGTTTAGTCAGTCTTTCATGGACGAAGGGTTCATCACCCCTGGTCAAATGGTGCGTCTCATTATTTCCAAGGTGATGTACATGCAGGTCGGCCATGACGACGAAGGCATCGACGACACCAAAAACCAGTTCCTGGAAATCATCGCGGGCTGGCCAGTCGCCGACATTCGCCGCATCATCGCCGAATCCATGACCAAAGTCATCACTCCGCTGGTTTACGCCGAAGCGCAACGCCTCATCGATTGGCATAAGGGACTTGGCCACGACGTCGTCATTGTGTCGGCGTCGTCGGTAGAGTTCGTCGAGCCCATTGCCCATGTGTTGGGCGTATCGACGACTATTGCTACCGAAATGGAAATAGTCGACGGGAAATACACCGGCAACATCACGCTCTACAACAAGGGCGAGGAAAAAGCTCGCCAAATGCGCAAACTTGCCCAAGCGCTCAACATTGATCTCGAGCAGTCCTACGCCTACTCCGATTCCATTGTCGACCTGCCAATGCTCCAAGCCGTCGGTTCTCCGGTGGCGGTCAACCCGGATAAGCAGCTGCGGGAAGCAGCCCAAGAAAACGAGTGGGATATCCGCGTCTTCGATAACCCGGTGCCGCTTTTTGAACGCACGTCAACACGCACCGGCATCGCCGGCGGAATTATTGTGCTTGGCATTATCGCTATCTCAATGTCGCTGGCAGTGCGTCGCGGTGTGAAGGAGCAGCGCCGCTGGTCACGCAGGCGTGCCCGGCGCAAACGCCAACAACACCTGCTCCGTCGCGGTTAACGAACACGGTTAACGAACGCGGTGAAAGAGCGCAGCTAACTAGCCGGCAGCATCGGCAATGGACCGTGCTTCCCGGGCGCCCTCACTCAGCCCCTGCAGGTGGAAGAGTAGCCACTGCCGCACCCCGTCAGCACCGCCATCACGGAACCCCGCGGCCAGCTCCTGATACTTCGCTGGGTTCCGAGACCACCACACCTCCGGCACCGCGAGGCCGCGCGGGTCCACGCCACTCGACAGCAGCACCAGCCGAGATGCCGCCCGGGCAACCATCCCGTCGTCCACGACAGTTCCTGGTTGCAGTGCCGGGTTTGATCCGCCACCAAACGGGGCAAGCGTCAGCAGTTCACCATGCACCACACCGGCCAGGATGGCGCCATGGACTTTGGAGGTCGTCACCATCCGGGCGAGCAGGTGCAAGCGCTCGTCAATAAGTCCAACTGGCAGGTTGGGGCGCTGTTGCGGGCGGCCGGCGTCGGGGGCTTCTGGGGCGCATACCGTCGCCAATTTCGCTAGCACCTGCAGCGGTGCTCGGTTCCAGGTGCGGACCGTTTCGCCAACGACTTCCGGCGCCAACAGGTCGTAGACGCGCAGGGATTGTGCGAGTACCGGGTCAGAAATTTCCCCGTCACTGGCCAGTGCAGCTGTGCCGCCGGAGAGCACCGCGGAGGAGCGAGCACCGCGCAGCACAGACTCGGCACCAGTCATGCCATGTTTGCGCAGGTTAACGCGATGGCGGTGGACTGCGCTAATGTCATCTGCAGCAGCCTGCGCCGCTGGCAGCACTCCATCGAGTTCCTCAAGTGGGGCTAATGGATCTGTTTCCAGTGGGTTTGTCATTCTTACATCTTGCACACATAAGCTGATTTCGTGGCAACATGGCAGGTAATCGTGATTCACACGCAGGAGGACTAGTTTTGAGCACCGAAAAGCCAAAGGGCATGTACACAACCGGCGCAGATGCATTCAGCCCGAAGGTGAACTCCATCCCGCTGAAAAACGTCGACACCCACGCACCAGGCGAAGCCAGCCTGGGCACCTTGGTCAGCGACGCCACCTCCCAGATTTCCAGCCTGGTCCGCGCTGAAGTTGAACTAGCGAAGGCCGAAATCACTAAGTCCGCCAAGCAGGGTGCTATCGGCGGCGGCCTCTTCGCTGTTGCCGGTGTCATTGCCCTGTACAGCTCCTTCTTTTTCTTCTTCTTCGCCGCGGAGCTGTTGGCCGAGTGGCTGCCACGCTGGGCTGCCTTCCTCATCGTCTTCGTCTTCATGCTGCTGCTAGCAGGCGCGCTGGCATTCGTTGGTCTGCAGCGAGTGAAGAAGGTCAAGGCGCCGGAGGCAACCATTGAGTCGGTCAACCGCCTATCCGAGGTGGTACCGGGGTCGTCTGCGCAGCGTCAGGCACAAGCCCGCGCGAACAACTCCGGCATGTTCACCTAGCACCCTGGCAGTTTCAGACAGTTCTGGACAGTTGGCTTTTTCTCCCCCAACGCCCCTTCCGCCACGTGACTCCTCACCTGTTGAGCCGAGTCCGTGGCGGGAGTTGTTTTTGGATACCCGCGGCATCCGCCTCCGCCTCACCATCGCCGGACGGGGCGATGCCGATACCGCCCCCTTCCTGCTACTCATCCATGACGCAGGTGGCTCCAGCGACGATTGGCACGCCGGTCAATCCGCTCTTGCCGCCGCCGGCTACTTCACCGTTGCGGTTGATCTGCGTGGCCACGGCGGCAGCGACCGACCGCCTTCCGGCTACGACATCCCCACCGCCGCAAGCGATATCCAAGGCATCATCCGCGCGTTCGGTGCCCCCGCCACCGTCTTGGGCTTGGCCCGCGAGAACACGTTCCCGCAGCTTCAGCCACATTCCCGCCCGCGGTTTTCCGACATGTTGGTGCGCTATCTTGCCGCCAAATTGCCACTCGATGTCCGTGCCCACGGCGTCGTCACGCAGCTGCCTAACCCCCTGCTGTGGCCGCGGGTATCCGACCTCCGCGCCCAGCTACCGGACCCCCTGTCCCCCGTCGACGGCGCCGCACGGTACGTCCGCTGGCTGCGACTATCCCGTCAGGGCCGCCAGTTAGTACGGTCGCTGCCACCTGCCCCATCCGTGCTTATTGACGATTTGGTGCGCCGCTCACCCGCGGCGCAACTGTCGCATTAGCGCGCGACACAACTCGCGGTACCCCGAGGCTCCGTCGCAGTCTTCCAGTACGGCAGGTTGCTATCTAGGTGGTCGAGCACCTGCTTGTTGGTCAGTACGTAGCCCATCTTGTTGTCCTCCATGGACTGACCAAACACCACACCAATCACTTTGCCGTCCAGACCCAACATCGGGCCACCGGAATTGCCTTGTCGGATGGTGCCGCGCACCGCGTAGGCTTCGCGTTCAATCCGGGTTTCACCGTAAATGTCCGGCCCGTCGATAATCAGACGGTTGGCCACGCGCCCTGCTTCGGCAGAAAACGGCCCGGATTCTGGGAAACCCATCACCACTGTTTCTGTGCCAGGATCCACTGGCGCCACCGGCATCTCCAGCGGCTTCAGCGGCAAATCTTCGGAGTGCAGCACCGCAATGTCTTGCTGCGGGTTGTAGTACACCACGGTCGCTTCGGCGACGCCGGCAACAGTTTCAATGGATACCTTGTCGGTGCCGGCCACCACGTGCGCATTAGTGATGATGGTGTTTGGCGCCGCCACAAACCCAGTCCCCTGCAGCAGCCGGTCACATTGCGGGGCTTCCCCCAGCACCCGAACCACAGATGAGCGCACCGCTTCGACCATCGCCGAGTTCACCGAGTTCGGGTTCGGAGGCCGATTATCCGACGGCTGGGTGGCGGTAGCATTCGGCGATGGAATCACCGGCATGCCCGATTCGTTCAGCATCTGCGCCAGATATGCCGGCACCCGCGCCGCCATTGGAGGCATCACTTGGCTGGTTGCCGCCAACATTTGGGAACCGCGCAGCGCGTCATTGAGCGTGCCTTGTTTGGTGGAGGCCAGCGGTACTGTCAGCATCCACACCACCACCATGGTTGCAACTACCTGCAGGACGGCGCCAAGCCCACTGTCTAACCCAACGACTTGTGGGGAACGGAACTTATTCGCTAGAAACTGCCCCGCCATCGTCGCCGCAGCATGGCCGACAAGCGCCAGTACCGCCACGCCAGCTAACCCGATGACGGGTTGCCAAGTCGGACTGTTGACCATGGCCATGGTGTACGGCGCGATGGTGATGCCGATGATGCCGCCGGCGACCAGACCAATCAGCGCGAAGAACGAGGTCAGTGCGCCGCGCTGCCAGCCGACGATGGCGGAGACTATCAGCAACGCCAAAATCACGGCGTCAACGATGTTGAATCCGAACAGTGTGCCGTCCATGTTGCTTTAGTGTCCTATTGGTTGAATACGCCGGGGATGCGTAGTTGGTCCATCGCTTCACCGTTTGCCGAGTCTGCCAGCACTTCCAGCAGGTCGTGATGAGTATCGGTGTTCCAGGGTAGTTCCCATCCTGCCTGGTGGATCAGTCCGTCCAAAATTGCGGCGGTAAAGCCCCATACGACGAAATCCCCCAGCCGGAATGCCGGTCCGTGGTAGTCGCCAGCGGCGAGCATCATCCGATTCGACGGTTCCAGCAGCAGCTGAAGCGGCACTTTCTCCACCCAGTCCGCTTCCTGCGGGCTCACGGCACTGATGGTCGATGGCTGTTGCCAATAGGCCAGCACTGGGTGCACATCGTGGTTGGTCCGCGGGATGTGGACTTGCGGCAGCGTCGCCAGCGGCGCCACCCCGGTGATATCCACACCGGTTTCTTCCCACGCTTCGCGCAGCGCCGCGGCTTGCGGAGTCGGATCAGTGTCATCGATCCGGCCGCCTGGGAAGGCAATCTGTCCGGAGTGTTTCCGCATGGTTGCTGGTCGGTGCAGCAGCACAACCCCGGCATCATCAGGTAGGTCCTCGGCTTGCGGCGCGCCACCAAACAGCACCAGAACGGCGGATTGTTTCGCGTTCGCTGCCCGAGTGCGCAGGTCCACGTGTCGACGGGATTTCGGCACCACGCCGCGCCGGGTATCGTCAATAAGCCCTGTTAACCACCCTGGCACCGGCATTGCGGTCATGGCCCACCTACCTTTCCTGCCTGTTAGGTTCTCGCTACTGCGTTCTCGCTGTTAGGTTCTCGCTGTGCGCTTAGCGCAATGCTTCATTAACAGCCTGCTCCAGTTCGGCTGCCGATGTGAAGGTCTTCGGGAATTTCGCCGCAACTGTGCCATCGGCGCGCAGCACAATGGTCTGCGGCACCACATTCGGCAGTTCCAACGCCGCCGCGAACCGACCGTCATTATCCAACCAGCTCGGCATCTTCAGCCCGACGGACTGCGCAAATTCAATGCCCTTTTTCGCATGCGCATTCTCATGCACCCCGACAACCGTCAGGTCGGAACGCTGCTGCTGCAGCTGATCAAACAGCGGCAGTTCATTCCGGCAAGGTGCACAATTCCACGCCCACACATTAATCACCGCAGGTTTGCCCGCCAGCGCCGTCTGCAGGTCAGTACCGTCCCCAGGCGCGCCGAGGCAGTCCATAGTCACCCCGGCCAGTGGTCCGCCTTCTGCGCTTATTGACGAAGTGGCGCTGCCTTCCTCCGGTGCTGGGCAGGCAGAAAGACCGGCGTCCATGTTGCTGGTCGAGTCCTCGGCAGCGGACTCGGTGCCGCCGGTGCCGCTTGGAGTGTCGGCGCTATTGACGGCGCGCAGCAGCACAGGCGCCAACGCCAGTAGCAACGCAAGGGCAAGCACAGCGCCGGCAATGGACATTTTCACGGTATTCGACATCGCTGAAAGTGTAGCCTGGCTAGGCAGTTTCGTCGGATTCCGCCAGCGCAAGCAGATGGTCACGGTCTGGTGATTTGAGCATTTTCGCCGCTGCTACGGGGTCGGTTGGCCCCGCCAGACCGTAGGAGGGGCAGTCATAGGCCAGCAAGCAGGCACCGCACGCAGCACGCCGGGCAAAGCACACCCTACGGCCGTGGAAAATGATGCGGTGCGAAAACATGGTCCATTCCCGTTTTTCAATCAGCTGGGCAATGGCATGCTCAATTTTCACTGGGTCAGTTTCTTCGGTGAGGGCTAGGCGGTGAACCAGACGAGCGAAGTGAGTATCGACAGTTAAGCCCGGTGTGTTGAACGCGTTGCCGAGGACAACATTCGCGGTTTTTCGACCAATTCCGGGGAGTTTGACCAGTTCGGCGAGCGTGTCTGGCACTTGGCCGTCATGCTCGGTGACTAGGGCTTGGCCGAGACCGATAAGGCTGTTGGCTTTGTTGCGGAAAAAGCCAGTTGGTCGGATAAGCTCTTCCAGTTCTGTGCGATCGGCTTCGGCGTAGGCCTGGGCAGTCGGATAGGCCGCGAATAGTGCTGGGGTGACTTGGTTGACGCGCACGTCGGTGCATTGGGCCGACAAAATGGTGGCGACGGTCAACTCGAGTGGGTTACGGAAATCGAGTTCGCAATGGGCGTCTGGATAAGCCATTGTTAACGTTCGATTGATTCGTCGCGCCCTGCGGGTGCGGCCTAACGGGGTCTCGGCCCCAGCGCTTGCAGGGTGTTTGCCTGGCAGTCGGCGGCGCCTCGGGGTGGTGGACATGTGAGCAAGTGTACCGGCGGGTTTGTGAGGGACTGCGATTACACATCCACGTTTCGGGGCAAAAGTAGATAGTCCTTCCCATATTGTGGCGCGTTTGACATAGACTAGTCGAAGGAATCACTTAGCTATGAGACGGAGATAACACCGTGGATGTACAGGAAATTCTGTCGCGTGCCGGCATTTTTCAGGGAGTCGACCAAAATGCGGTCGAGGCGCTGATTGGTCAGTTGGACACCGTCAAGTTCCCTCGGGGCACCACCATCTTTGAAGAGGGTGAACCAGGTGACCGTTTGTACATCATCGTTGAGGGCAAGGTGAAACTTGCCCGGCACTCCCCGGACGGTCGCGAAAACCTGCTGACCATCATGGGCCCATCCGACATGTTCGGTGAGCTGTCCATCTTCGACCCAGGCCCACGCACCTCCTCCGCAGTGTGTGTCACTGCGGTGCAGGCGGCAACGATGAACTCGGAACTGTTGTCGGACTGGGTTGGCCAGCACCCGGAAACTGCGCAGCAGCTGCTGCGGATGCTGGCACGTCGCCTCCGTAAGACCAACAACTCGCTGGCGGATCTGATTTTCACGGATGTGCCAGGCCGTGTCGCTAAGACGCTGCTGCGGTTGGCTGGCCAGTTCGGCACCCAGGAAGGCTCACACCTGCGGGTCACCCATGACCTGACTCAGGAAGAGATTGCGCAGCTTGTTGGTGCCTCCCGCGAAACGGTGAACAAGGCGTTGGCGGACTCTCGGTGCGTGGCTGGATTCGCCTGGAAGGCAAGTCGGTCGTCATCACTGACACTGAGCGGCTGGCTAAGCGCGCTCGGTAATCGTCACAAAGCTCAAAAGCCCTAACCGCGGAAAGAACCGCCGTTAGGGCTTTTTGTTGCCAAGTTATTGCCGGGTTGTTGCCCGTGCCGGCACCGGCAACGGGGCTACCTAGGCATCTGGGTGCTCAGCGAGGTATCGCAAGGTCACGCGGGTGGACTGCTCAGCTGCGCCGCGCAGCACAGGGTCCACGTCAGTGTAGATTTCGTCGACAATCTGGTTAACCGTGGCGTCGGCACCAAGCTTGGCCTGCGCAGCCTTCACCTGTTCAAGGCGCTGGTGGCGGCGGTCGATGTACTTGCGTGCCATTGGGGCCAAGTCCGGCAGCTCTGCGCCGTGGCCAGGCATGAGCGTGACACCTGCGCCACGCTTTTCCAGCATCTCCAAGGTTTCGATGTACTTGCCGAGGTCGCCATCGGTTTCCGAAATCATGGTGGTGTGGCGGCCAGCGATGGTGTCACCAGTGATGATGCCTTCCAGCGGGGTGCCCTCGCCACCGGTGTGGACGAAGAACAGTGCGGAGTCGGCGGTGTGGCCCGGCGCGGCAACAACCTCAATCTGTGGGGTGACGCCGTCCACGGAAATCCACTCGCCGTCTTGCAGCGGCGCGGCGCCGGCGCAGTACCGCGGGTCAACCGCGCGCACTGGGGCGCCGGTGAGCTGGCGGAGACGTTCAATGGCATCAGCGTGATCGTGGTGCCGGTGGGTAATGAGAATCAGGGCGACCTCTTCGGCGTGACGCGTCAGCACGTTGAGATGGCCTTCATCCTGGGGACCTGGGTCCACAATGATGCTGCGGGGGTCACCTTCCGCGCGCACAACCCAAGTGTTCGTACCTTCAAGCGAAGCGTAGCTCGGGTTAGGGCAAAGAATGACACCGACTGATTCAGTCACAGGACGTAGCTGGGCGTAGGCAGGATGCTGCATACCCAACAGTCTACGTCCTTTTGCTTTAGTTATGGGCGCTCGGCCGCAAGCTCAACGATAAGCTCGATTTCCACTGGGGAGTTTAGCGGCAATTCTGCTACCCCAACTGCGGAACGAGCATGCTGGCCGGCTTCGCCGAAAATTTCGCCAAGCAGCTCCGATGCCCCATTGACTACCCCTGGTTGTCCATGGAAGCCAGCAGCGGAAGAGACAAATCCAACAACTTTAACTACTCGAGCCACATTATCGAGCCCCACGAGGGAATCCACAGCAGCAAGCGCATTAAGGGTGGCGATACGGGCCTGTTCTTTGGCTTTGTCCACCGAAACGTACGAAGTGTCGGCGACATCAATATCAGTAGTGTCTGCAACTTTGCCGACAACCGGCAGTTCACCGTCGACAAACGGCAGCTGACCAGAGGTCCACACCTGCTGGCCGACCTGAATGGCTGGCACATAGGCCGCCACAGGGGCTGCAACCTGTGGCAATTCGATACCGAGTTCTTTTAGTCGTTCAAACCAGGAAGACATGCGTTACACATCTCCCATGGAGCGCTTCAAGTAAGCGACGTGATCCTCACCCGTTGGGCCAGGCAGCACAGCGACGAGCTCCCAGCCGTCGGCGCCCCACGTATCCAGAATTTGTTTCGTAGCGTGCGTCAGCAGTGGCACAGTGGCGTATTCCCAAGTCTTATTCATGCTGACTACCTTACGTGTTTACCGCTTAGCGCGACGCCAATTGCTCAGCGTAGTAATCGGCCCAGCTGGTGACCTCTGGGTGCTTACGCAGCAGGGCACGACGCTGGCGTTCCGTCATACCGCCCCAGACACCGAACTCGACACGATTGTCCAGCGCATCGGCGCGGCACTGCAGCACAACCGGGCAGTGGCGGCAGATGACCGCAGCCTGACGCTGCGCAGCGCCACGAACAAACAGTTCTTCTAGGTCGACTTCGCGGCAGTGCGCCTGGGTGACCCATTCCTGACGGTCGTAGAAGCTCTGCGCGTTCGGGACGTTTGGTTCCTTGTCGCCGTATGGGTTCGAAGATTGTGGGCGGGTAATGGATGCAGTCATGTCGGTTCCCTATTTTCTTACTGTCGCTGTAACAGACGTTTCATCACAATTTTTTTGTAAGTCTAATCACACAACTTTCCGGTTGTCGAGTGCGTCACATTTTAGGGGGTTGTATCAACTCTGCCCACAGATGGAAGTCACGTAGGGTAATACGCGTGAAACCAATTGCCGCTATAAAACAACTTCTCGCCGCAATCGCGGTTGGCGGAGTGTTAGTTGCCGCGCTCCTCTTCCCCGTCATCGGTGGCGCAGGTTATGCCTCCTCACGGGCAGCCGAAGCGCTAACGGCAGAGACAGCAGCCATTAACAATGGTCTCGTCCCGACCGTCAGCACCGTGCGTGACGCCACCGGAAAACCCATCGCTTGGCTCTATGACCAGTACCGAGTCGAAGTAGAGCCCGACGCCATCGCACAGCCGATGAAAGATGCGATCGTGGCAATTGAAGACCGTCGGTTCTACGAACACGACGGTGTCGACTGGCTCGGCACCATGCGCGCAGCCTTAGCCAACTTCACCGCTGGCTCCGTCCAACAGGGTGCATCCACTTTGGAGCAGCAATACATCAAGAACTACACCCTGCTGGTATCAGCAACTACCCCCGCTGAACAACGAGCAGCCACCGCGACAAGCTACACCCGAAAGCTCCGCGAAATCCGATTGGCACAAGACCTCGACGACCAAATGTCCAAAGAAGAGGTCCTCACGCGCTACCTCAATATTGTGCCCTTCGGCAACGGTGCCTACGGCATCCAAGCGGCAGCGCAAACCTACTTCGGAAAAGACGCTAAAGACCTCGAAGTTCCCGAAGCAGCAATGCTCGCCGGCATGGTGCAGTCTTCCTCCGCACTGAATCCATTTACGGCGGAAGAAGACGTCAAAAAGCGCAGAAACCTCGTACTGGACGCCATGGTGGCCAATGGGGCCTTGACGGAAGCTGGGGCCGCGCAACACAAAAACTCTGAACTCGGGGTTTTGGATAAACCGAAACGGCTGCCACGCGGCTGCATTTCGTCCGGTGACCGGGCATTCTTCTGCGACTACGCCCTGGAATACCTCGAATCGCATGGTCTGCCGTTGGAAGATATTCTCCGCGGTGGTTACGACATCAAAACCACCCTCGACCCGCAGGCCCAAGACTCCGTCAGCCGGGCGCTAGCAACCTACGCCGACCCGAAAGCAAAAGGCGTCGCGGAGGTAATGAACCTCATCGAGCCGGGACAAAACAGCCGACGCGTACTCGCCATGGGCTCATCACGCACCTATGGCCTCAACCAAAAGGACGAAGAAACCGTCCAGCCGCAACCACACGCCACCGTTGGGCACGGCGCTGGGTCGGTATTCAAAATCTTTACCGCTGCCGCCGCGCTGCAAAAAGGTGCGGGCCTGAATCAAACCCTGTCCGTACCGCGGCGCTACGAAGCGACCGGAATGGGCCACGGCGGCGCCGACAACTGCCCACCGAACACCTACTGTGTGGAAAACGCCGGCTCGTACCGCGACTCCATGACGCTGCAAGACGCGCTTGCGCACTCCCCTAACACCACTTTCGTGCAGCTCGCCGAATGGGTCGGTATCCCAGCCGTCGTAGACATGGCAGTAAAACTAGGGCTACGCAGCTACGACGACCCTGGCACCTACAACGGTGACATGTCCGTAGCGCAATACTGGAAAGACTCCAACCTCGGTTCCTTCACCTTGGGCCCAACAGCAGTGGATAACCTCGAACTATCCAATGTGGCAGCAACCCTGGCTTCCCACGGCAAATGGTGCGAACCAAGCCCAATCGACTCGGTGACCGACCGCGATGGCAAACCAGTGAAATTGAAAACCCCAGCCTGCGACCAAGCAGTCTCGCCGCAGTTGGCAGACACCCTGGCAGTAGGCCTGTCTAAAGATACTGTCAGCGGCACCGCCGCCGGGGCAGCTGGCACTGTGGGTTGGAGCGGACCGGTCGCCGCAAAGACCGGTACCACCGAATCGCACCAGTCGTCAGCATTCCTGGCATTCACCGGAAAACTGGCAGGCTCGACCTACATTTATAATGACTCCCCAACTGCCTCAGAACTGTGTGCCGCCCCGCTGCGCCAGTGCCCATCCGGCAACCTGTTCGGCGGTAAAGAACCAGCACTGACCTGGCTCAATGCTGTCGCGCCGCTGCTGCCGACCCACGGCGGAGCATCCCTGCCTCAGGCCGACCCGAAAATGCTTCACGGCACCCAACAACCATCCGGCGCGGTGGTACCGATCCCAGATGGCGGGTCAGATGGCGACGACGGCGATAGCTCTCGGCCATCCCGGGACCGCCGGCCACGCGGCGGACAACCACCACTGGTGATTGAAATTCCGGGTCTACCGCCAATTACCATTCCAAACGGTTAGCCCTGCAGGCGTGCGCGCACTGCTTCCGACAGCCGCTTGCCGTCCACACGGCCAGCGGCTTTGTCCTTTGCAGCCTTCATCACTGGGCCCATCGAGGCCATCGATGCGGGCTGACCGGAGTCTGCTTCGACTGTAGAGACAACGTCATCCAGCAGTGCGGTCAGCTCGGCGTCATCCAGCTGCTTCGGCTGGTACTTCTCCAACACAGCCACTTCTGCCAGTTCTGCCTCCGCCAACTCTGGGCGGCCATTCTCGGCGTACACATCCGCCGATTCACGGCGACGCTTAATCTCCCGGGCAATGACAGCCAGCACCTGCTGGTCATCGAGCTCGTGCTTCGCGCCGGAGGTCTCTTCGGTCTGCAGTGCGGCCTTGAGCATGCGCAAAGTGCCAGTGGTGACCTTGTCACGTGCTTTCATCGCTGCGGTCATATCGGAAATGATGGTCTGTTTCAATTCACTCATGCTGTCAGGATACGTCCCCAACGGCAGCAATATTCGAAAGCGACACCTGCATGTAGCCTAGGAACGTGTCTAAATTCCTGCGCCCTGTCTTAGCTGCTACGGGCTTGTCCGCCGCATCCGGCGCCGCAGCCTTGGCGTACGCCCACTATGTTGAGCTCAATGCTTTCCGCGTACACCACATTCAGCTACCGGTACTGCGCCCCGGCGCGGGCACCCTAAAAGTACTGCATATTTCGGACCTGCACATGCTCCCCGAACAACGCGCTAAGCAAGCGTGGGTCGCGGGACTATCTGCCCTCAAACCGGATTTGGTTGTCAACACCGGCGATAACCTCGGCGACAGTAAAGCAGTGCCAGCAGTGCTCCGCGCATTGGATCCGCTGCTGCATGTGCCCGGCCTGTTCTGCTTCGGCACCAACGACTACTTTGGCCCACGCCCAGTGAACTGGCTGAAGTATCTGACCGGGAAGAAGCGGAAAGTTTCTGACGAAAAGCTGCCGTGGGAAGGCATGCGCGCCGCTTTCATTGAGCATGGCTGGCAAGACGCCACCCATCAACGGCTCAATTTCAAAGTTGCCGGGGTCAATGTTTCCGTCGCCGGTGTCGACGACCCCCACCACGACCTTGACGACTACGACCAGATCGCTGGCCAGCCGCACCCCGACACTGACCTAGCAATCGGCCTGACGCACTCCCCAGAGCCGCGGGTCCTAGACCGCTTCGCTGAAGACGGCTACAACCTTGTACTCGCAGGTCACACCCACGGCGGGCAGGTTTGCCTTCCTGGCGGTAAGGCCATTGTCACCAACTGTGGCATTGACCGTTCCCGCGTCGCTGGTGTCTCCCGTTGGACTGAGCGCACCTGGCTGCACGTCTCTAACGGCCTGGGTACCTCCAAGTACGCGGCTATCCGCTTCTTCTGCCCACCGTCGGCAACCATGCTGCACCTGGTAGAGCGCGAAGCGCCCCAGAACTAGCCGCCCAGCGCCCAGCCCATCCAGCGCGCGAGTCATGCGCCGCTGCTACTCCTCGTTTTCTGGGCGGCCGAACATCACCAGGACCGCTTCAGAGACGACGGCCAGGACCGCCAGCACCCCGACGCCAATCCACACCAGCGGTCCGCTGGTGGCATTGCCAATCGCAGTCAGTGCCATCGTTGGGTAATGCAACGGCATCAACGCCGCTGCTGCTTGTGCTGCTTCCGGAATATCTGTCGCCATGCTGGTCCTCCACACCACTCCGACGATTCCTACTTGCAAAATCGAGCCAATCGCCACCAAATAGCGGCCGGTTGTCTTTCCAAAAATTCGTTGGCTTGCGGCCGTCATTAAGCCCGCGGTGAGTGCTGCCAACACCACAACGCCGACGCCGGCCAGCCCACGCTGCCAGGTGAAACCTTCCGCCACAGCGAACAGCGCCACGGACGCCACCGCCGCAACCACCGCGGTCACCGCGCCTGCGACAACCACCCGCCGCGGCCACGACCGTGCAACCTGGAACAGGCCGCGCAACCAGTCACTGCTCCACAGCAGCGCCGCACCGAACATCGCCAACGCCGCAATCAGCACCGCAATCGTCGGGGCGAGCGCCGCTACCGCACCGGTGTCAGCCTCGNCATCCCCACCCGCGCCGTCAGCAGTCCCACCATTTGCCGCATCGATCTGGTTGGCCGTTGGCACAGGTAGCGCACGTTTAGCCTCCGCAATCTTCTGGTCAGTGTTGGTCACCTGCCGGTCGACGGTCACCAGCCCATCCCGCAGGTCCTTGGTACCGGTGTGCAATTCCGCCATGCCAGTGGACAGTTCCTTCGCGCCCTTCGCGGCTGAGTAAATGCCATCGTGGTACGGCGCGCCAGGGTCATTGAGCTGCGACGCCAGCTCCTTCGCACCCGATTTCAGCTTGTTCGCCTGGTCAACCGCGTTGGAATCAATGCCCTGCGTCGCAATCTGCTTCTTCACCCCAGCAAGGTCCTTGCGCAGCTGTGGGGCGCGCGGGTCCTTACTGTCTTTGAGCGCTTTGTCAGCTTCATCAATGGCGCCAAGCACCGCCGTTTGTGCAGCAACCAACCCGGTCAACCCATCAACCATGGTGTTCACGCCGTCGGAGACACTTTTCGCGCCGGTGCCTAGCTCCCCGGTGCCGTTTTGTAGCAGCGTCAGCCCGTCGGACAGTTCCTTCGCCCCGTCCTTCGCAGTTTTGGCGCCCTTTTCCAGTTCCACGGCGCCATCTTTCGCAGCGCCGGACCCAATTTTGGCGAACCCAGCTTCGGTCCCGGCAGCGCCCGTTGCCCGGCGCGCGTCCTGGATTTGGTTGACGTCAACGTTCATGCCGCCTGCACCTGGCGCGGCGACTTGCTCCCCCTCAGCACTCCCCCATGTGGCTGCGATATTAGCGTTACTGCCCCACAGATATCCCGCGCCGACTGCCAACGGCAGCAGCATCACCAGCAGTGCTGCTACTGCTTTCAGGCTTGTAGAGCGGGGACGACGCGCACCGGGTGTTTCCTCGGCGGCGTCTGGGACATCAGCTTCGCTATTTTCGGTGGCCATACCATAAGAAGCTAGTGACGTAGTTGACTAAGGGCTGTCAGGCGCGCCCAATATCACGGCTGGTAGCGTGAATTAGTGCTTAGTTAACAATGGAAAGATGGTGCCACCACTGTGACTCTCCTTAGTGTCCCAGCATTGGTTGCTCTGGCACTGATGCTATCTCCCATCGCTGCGCGCATCTTAGGTCGAGGGGCTGGTTGGCCCATAGTGGCCTTTTTTGTTGCTGCGCTCGTTCAGCTGGCTCGGCTCACTCCGACTGCTAGCTCTGCTCCAGCGACATGGGAGCAGCGTTGGTTCCCGTTAGTTATCCCCGGCCCGCTGGCGGATTCTGACATTGCCATTAGTTTCGCTTTCCGCGCGGACCCACTGTCCCTCGGTTTTGCGATGCTGGCGCTAGGGATCGGCTCGGCCGTCTTCATCTATTCCACGTTTTATCTGCCCAAGCGGGACGGTGCCGTCAGTTTCTACGTGCTGATGACCACCTTCATGCTGGCTGTGGTCATGTTGGCACTGGCCAATGACATCGTCCTGATGTTCATTGCGTGGGAATTGGTCTCCATCTGCTCCTTCCTGCTTATCGCCCGCGCGGGCAGCGGCGGCGAAGCAGGCGCCATGCGCACCCTCATCATCACGTTCTTCGGTGGGTTACTGCTGCTTGCCGCGGTTGCGATGACCATTTCCCTGACCGGCACCACGGTGCTTGTTGACGTTTTGGGCTCCTCGCAATGGGCTGAGCATCCGGAAGAAACCACGATTATTGCTGCGCTGATTGCGCTGGCAGCCTTCACCAAAGCTGCACAGTTCCCTTTCCACCCGTGGCTGCCGGAAGCGATGGCCGCCGCTACCCCAGTGTCGGCGTTCCTGCATGCGGCCGCAGTGGTCAAAGCTGGTGTGTATGTCCTGCTGCGGTTCTCGACGGTGTTTGCTGACAATGTGGTGTGGCAGGGGCTGCTTATTTGCGCCGGTATGTTCACCGCGGTGATGGCCGCGCTGTTTGCATTGCAGCAAACAGATCTGAAACGCCTGACGGCGTACTCGACGGTGTCACAGCTCGGGTGGATTGTGGCAACCATCGGCATTGGTACCCCATTTGCGCTGGCAGCAGCCGTGGTGCACACCTTGTCGCACGCCCTGTTTAAGTCGTCGCTCTTCATGTTGGTCGGCGTCATTGACCATGAGACCGGCACCCGTAATATCCGCCGGATCGGTTCGGTCTGGCGACAGATGCCGTTCACCTTCGGTGCCACCGTCATCGGTGCCGCGTCGATGGCTGCGGTGCCGCCACTTTTCGGCTTCCTGTCGAAAGAAGGCATGCTCACGGCGTTTAACACCGGCGGATTGTCTGGCATGTGGACGGCAGTGCTGCTGGCCGTTGCCTTCATTGGTGCCACGTTAACGTTTGCGTACTCGGCTCGCTTGGTTATCGGCGCGTTCATTGACGGTGACCGCGATATGAGCCATGTTCATGAAGCACCGGTGCCACTGTGGCTGTCCGCTGCGCTGCCAGCTTTGCTGTCGGTGCCGCTGGTGGCAGTGGTCGCGGTACTGGATAAGCCAGTCGATGCCATTGTCGGTGCCATCGCCGCTGAGTCCCCGCAGACGCATCTTGCGCTCTGGCACGGCATTAACTTGGAACTTGGGTTGTCTCTGCTTGCGATTGCCGCCGGCATTGGCTTTATTGTGGCGCGCAGTGTCGTCGATAAGGCGATTGAAGGCCGCGAACTGCTACCAACCAATGGTGCCAAGGTCCTCGCCGCCGTCGAACGCCAGGCCAGCCGTCTTGGTGCGGTACTGAATAAGCCGACCGAGTCGCTGCAGCCAGCGCAGTTCTTGGCACCAATTTTGTGGTCCATCATTGCGCTGGGCGGCGTGGTGCTGTGGGGCGTCGGAACCGAGCAGGTTATCGACGGTGTACCTATTGCGGAGAAGGTCGCAAACGTCGACCGCTGGTGGGATCTGGCGGCGCTAGCTGTCGCTGCCGTCGGTGTATTCGGGGCGGTACGCAGCCTCACCCGACTGAAGGCCATCATTATGGTGTCCATTTCCGGTGTCGGCGTGACTTTGATGATTCTTTTCCTCGGCGCGCCGGACGTTGCCCTCACCCAGTTCATGGTGGAGGTGCTGGTCACCGCACTGATGATGCTGGTGGTTCGCCGCATGAGCCCAGAGTTCCCGACACCAAGCAAGAACCAGCGCATCTTCGCTGCCGTCACCGCCATCGCCATGGGTGTCGTAACCTTCGCAGCGGTCTGGGGCCTGACCGGGCGCACTGGCCGCAATGAAATCGGTGAATGGTACCTGGCCAACACGCTGGACATTTCTGGTCAGCCGAACATTGTCAACGTCATTTTGGTGGAGTTCCGTGCATTCGACACCCTCGGCGAACTCACCGTGCTGGGCTTCGTCGGTGTGGCAATTGCCGCAGTGGTCTCTTCCATTCCGCGCGGCCAGATGGAATTTGTGCCAGTGCCAATGAAGCAGCCAATGCTGGGCACCTTGCCGTTGGTGCAGCTTATGCGGATTTTTGGTCCGATCCTGATGATTGTGTCGGTGCTGATGTTCCTGCGCGGTCACACCCAACCAGGCGGCGGCTTCAATGCAGCACTGGTGGCGTCGGCCGGGTTGGCATTGATTTACCTGGCTTCTGACCGCGACGAACCAGTAATGCCAAAGTTCCCACCGGAGTGGTTCATCGGGGCCGGTGTCAGCTTGGCGGTGTTCTCCGGCGTGTTCGGCCTAGCCAAGGGCAGTTTCCTCATGCCATTGCACGGCACAGTCGGGCCGCTGGAGTGGAATACCGCGCTGATTTTCGACCTTGGCGTCTACTTCGCGGTGATCGGCATGTTCCTGACTGCCTTGAACTACTTGGGCGGTGAGGGTCGACCAGGTACCGACAAACCACTGAAACCGGCCCAACTTCCGCAGCTACAGGAGGTCGAGCAATGATTCTGGCGCTGTTAATTGCAGTGTTGATGGCCGGCGGCACATACCTAGTCATGATGCGCGGCATGGTCCGCATTGTGCTCGGCATGAGCTTGATTACGCATGCCGCGAACCTTCTGATTTTGTCGACCGGTGTGGGCGCATGGCGCGCCGAACCAGTACTCAATGGTGTGGATCCTGCGCAGGCCGCAGACCCACTGCCGCAGGCCTTCGTGCTGACCGCCATCGTCATCTCCATGGCGACGACCGCCTGCATGTTGGCGCTGTCGGGGCTGGGCCGGTCGGATGACGCCTTGAAACTGAGTGACAAAGAATTGGTCAAAACTGAATTGGACCTGCGTGGTCGCCGGGCGGGTCGCCGCATTGTCGACGTCCCAGAAGAGACTCAGGCACAAGGACAGACACAAGGACAGGCGCAAGCAACGGAGGGCAAGAAGTGACACCGACAGCTATTGGTCAGCTCCTGCCGCTGTTCCTGGCCGTACCCATTGTGCTGGGCGCCTTATCGACGGTGTTGCGCAGCCTCGCGGCGCGCCGTCTACTGCTGGTCGGCACTCCCCTGCTGAGTTTCCTCGGTGCCGCCGGCCTACTGGTGGCACACCAAGAGCATGGCACCATCGCCCATGCCATCGGCAACTATGCCGACGGGATTGCCATCCCCTTTGCCTCGGACTCCTTTTCCGCGCTGATTATTCTGACCGCTTCCGGCGTGGTGTTCTGCGCCAGCTGGTTCGCCATCGCCGCCGGTGAAGACGAAGCCCGCTTCTTCCCAGCACTGGCACTCATGCTGCTCGGCGGCGTGAACGCTGCCCTGCTCACCGCGGACTTGTTCAACTTCTTCGTGGCCATGGAAGTGATGCTGCTGCCGTCCTATGGCTTGATTGCCATGTCCGGCACCTGGTCGCGCCTGTCCGGCTCCCGAGTGTTTGTCATTGTGAACCTCTTCGCCTCCACAACACTGCTGGCGGGTGTGGTGTTGGTGTATGCCACTGCGGGCACCGTGAATATGGCAGCGCTCGCCCATGCGGCCCGCGGCAACGGCCCAGTCACCGTGGCCATGGGTATTGTCATGCTGGCGCTGGCAGTGAAGGCCGGTATGGTGCCGCTGCACACGTGGTTGCCACGCACCTACGCGGGCACATCCGCTACCGTCATGACGCTCTTTTCTGCCATCCACACCAAGGTCGCCTTCGTGCTGATGTTCCGACTAAGCGTCCTGATTTTCGGCCTCGACCCACGCTGGACCTGGCTCGTCATTGTGCTGATGTCCATCTCCATCATCGTCGGTTCCATTGGCGGTATGGCTGGCCGCACTATCCGTGAGGTGCTTGCCTACCAGATGGTCACCGGTATGCCGCACATTCTGATTGTGCTGGCTTTTGCTACTTCTGGCGGCGATTTCGCGCGCGCTGCGCTAGCCGCTGGTGTGCTCTACGCGGTGCACCACATGGTGACGATGGGTTCGCTGCTGCTGACCTCTGGCGCGATTGAAGAGACTTATGGTTCGGGCAATTTGCATAGTGTCTCGGGCATTATGCACCGCGATCCGTGGGTGGCTGCGGTGTTCGCGGCTGGCGCGTTTTCGCTGGTTGGTTTGCCGCCGATGTCGGGCCTGTGGGGCAAGGTGGGCATTATGATTGCCGCCGCTGAACCTGCGGACATGCGCAGTTGGGTTGTTATTACCGTCATTGTGATTGGTAGTTTCTTCTCGCTGTTGGCGATGATTCGCGTGTGGCGTGAAGTGTTCTGGGGTCGGCCAATGCAGAAAGTGAACCCCGGCTTGCGGATTCACCCAGCGTTGTCGGCGCCTGGCGCGTTGCTGGTGCTGGTGTCCTTCGGCATGTTCCTGCTGGCTGGTCCAGTCTCGGATGCAGCCGCCGACGCTGCGGAAGCGTTGATTAACGTTGATGGATATGTCGCGGCAGTTTTCGATAACCCGGACGCGGCGATTGCGGTTCCGGAACCACAGCCTGAAACTGGAGGTGCGAGTTAAATGAAGCTGACCACCGCCTTCACCTATTTTCCATGGCTAGCGAAAGAAATTGTGGTCGCCAGCGTGCAGACCATGGCCATGTTGTTTAATCCTCGTCGGACGTATGACCCAGTCGTGGTCAAGGTGCCACTGCGGCTGAAGCAGGACAGCGAAGTGGCATTGTTCGCGTTGTCCATCACCATGACTCCAGGCACGTTGACCTGCACTACCGCCGCCGATGACCATGGCCGGTATTTCTTGGTACATGCGGTCCAAGGCCAGGATATCGCGGCGCTTGCGGATTCCTTCGCCGACATGGAGGAGCGCATCAATCCGGATATTCGGGCTAAGGCTCGGCCGGAGGTCTCGGTGCTTCCGGAGTATCAGCGTCCATTTCATTCGTCGCAGGAAGGTGCGTAGCAATGCATTGGCTTGATGTTGTAATTGCAATTGCCGCGGTATGTGTGGCCACCACCATGCTGGTCGGTGCCATCACTGCGGTGCGCACGAAGAAACGCAGCATTGTCGCAGTGCTGCCGGACATTGTGCTTTTCCCAGCAGTGGGCCTGTTCTTGCTGTTCAGCTTGCAGACCCACTCCAATGTCACCTACGACATTGCCCTGTTGTCGGGTGTGTTGGCTTTCGTATCCACGTTGGCTACTGCCCGCATCCTCACGAAAGGCGGCCGTTAAATGCTTATTGACGGATTGATTGCATTTTTCGTGGTTTTGGGAACGATTCCGATTGTCGCTAGTGCTATCGCGGTTGTGCGGCTGCCCGATGGTCTGTCGAGGGCGAATGCCATGGGGCTGGTGACTGTCGCGGGTCTGCCGAATTTCATTGTGGCGAACCTCATTCGAGATGCCGCGGATAACACCTTGGGCTGGGGCGGTTTATTGTCCGCCATCGTCGCGATTATCGGTCTACTTGCGGTTCTTGCGACGGGCTCGACGATGATGGCTCGCGCGCTGCTGACAGAAGAAGCGCCCGGCGCACTTGCGAAACCCGAAAAACGTGCCCGAAATTCATAACTTCGGCCAATATTCATTTTTGAACACCCTATTTTCAAGTTATCCTTAAATGCATATTAGATAAGAGGGGCACCTTCTCGGTTTCCGGTGCCGCACTCTGCGTGGAAGGTATAACGAACAAAATGACCCGCAAAAGTGTCAGCCGTGCAGGCGCCACCCTTGCCTGCCTAGCGATGCTTTCCGTTGGTGCGCCCACTGTGTCAGCGAAAACCATCACCGGCAACACGTCGCCGCAGGACCACGAAAAAGCGGCGAGCTTGCTTATGA
Source organism: Corynebacterium ulceribovis DSM 45146 (assembly GCF_000372445.1). GTDB lineage: Bacteria > Actinomycetota > Actinomycetes > Mycobacteriales > Mycobacteriaceae > Corynebacterium > Corynebacterium ulceribovis. The sequence continues at coordinate 24,008 of NZ_AQUY01000001.1, read as the reverse complement.
GCGCACGGCAGACTGTGGCGATGTTGATCTGATCGTCGTTAAGCCCACTGGCGGGAATGAATTTGATAACCCGCAGACAATAGGCCAGATTGCGGATATTGAATTTACGGCGCAAAAGCTCGCTGGATATGACCTGACCACCGCCGAAGGGTGGAAAAAGGCCCGAGCTTTGACCGAAAAGGAAGCTGAAAAGGGCCCATTTGACGGCGACAAGGTTTCCGCGCGGACGGACGCGGAAGGCAAAGCCTACTTCCAAGGCCTTGAGGTTGGACTGTACTTGGTGAAGGAAGTTGTTCCGAAGAATCCGCAGGGCGCGTACAAGCAGTCTGTGCCGCTGCTCATTACCTTGCCGGTTGGGTTTAAGGGGTCAACGGATGATCCGAATCCTCGCTGGGACTGCCGCGTCGAAGTCAACGCGAAAGTGAACAAGCCGGGTACGCCACCGGGCACACCGGAGGTGCCGCCGAAGACGCCACCAAACACACCGCCTAAGACCCCGCCGTCTACCCCGCCACAGTCGACAGTGCCACCGACCCCAAGCACCCCGAAGGACGGTACCTCAAACAATGGGATCCGCGGCGTCATTGCACGAACTGGTATCACCGCGCCGAGCGTGTTCATCGGGTTGGGTCTCCTTTTGATTGCAGCTCTGGTGCTAGTACTGCGCCGGAAGAAGAATGCTGACGAAGGCGATGCGTAGTCGCTGACTGCCGGTGCAGTTTTCGACTTAAGACGAGCACGCTGTCTCACCTTTTGGGGGTTGAGGAGCGGGCTTTGCGCTGCAGTTTCTTGGGCAATATATGGGATCTTGATACCCTAGCCGGGTGAGCAACAGCGCAGAACATGATGAACAAGTCACCCGCCTCGCCCTCAAGGCCGGCCGGGGCGACCGTGCTGCGCTGACCGCTTTTATCCGCGCTACCCAGCAGGACGTCTGGCGACTATTAGCGCACTTGGCCGACACGGACCAAGCTGACGACCTCACTCAGGAAACCTATTTGCGCGTCATGTCAGCTCTGCCTCGCTTCGCCGGCAGATCCTCCGCTCGCACCTGGATTTTGTCGTTAGCCCGACGGGTTTGGGTGGATTCTGTGCGCCATGACATGGCGCGGCCACGTAAATCGATCACTCAGTGGGAAGACGCCACAGATGCCACCGCAAATACGAGCTCCGCTCAGTGGGCGGACGTGGTTGATGCCCGGCTGCTGCTCAATGACCTCGACGAGGACCGCCGCGAAGCACTCATCCTGACTCAAGTACTGGGCTATTCCTACGCGGAGGCAGCAACCATTGCTGGGGTGCGTGTGGGCACAATCCGCTCCCGTGTTGCCCGAGCCCGCGCTGACCTAGTGGAAGCCACGTCTCGTGACGCTGACTCCGGTTCGGAAGACGACAAAGGCGACGGCCCTCGCCGTCGCCTTCGCGTTGTCTAAGCCGGGGATGTCACCCCAGCACTCAGCAGCTCGCTCAGGCAGCCAGCAGCCTGAGCTGAGCAGCTAACTGTTGACCAGCAGCTCTGCAATCTGCACGGTGTTCAGCGCTGCGCCCTTGCGCAGGTTGTCGCCGGAAACTACCAGCACCAGACCACGGTTATCATCCACGGTGGAGTCCTGACGGATTCGGCCCACCAAGGAGTCATCCCGACCAGCTGCGTTCAATGGGGTCGGCACGTCGACAACCTGGACGCCGGGGGCGTCCTTGAGCAGTTCAGTAGCCTGCTCTGGGGTCAGTGCGCGGTCAAACTCAGCGTGAATGGTCAGGGTGTGACCGGTGAACACTGGCACACGGACGCACGTACCGGACACCTTGAGCTCTGGGATATCCAGGATGCGGCGGGATTCATTCCGCAGCTTCTGTTCCTCGTCGGTTTCGCCAGTGCCATCGTCAACAAGCCCACCGGCCAGCGGAACCACGTTGAAGGCGATTGGCTCCACGTACGGCCCCAAATCCTCGGCGGTCAGGGCGTCACCTTCGTGAACTAGGGCGCGCAGGTCTTCCTCGTGGGCAACAATGCCCTGCGCCTGCTTGACCAAGGTATCCACGCCAGCCAGACCCGAACCAGAAACTGCCTGGTAAGAGGAGACATGCAGCTTCACCAAACCAGCGGCCTCATGCAGTGGCTTGAGCACTGGCATCGCAGCCATGGTGGTGCAGTTCGGGTTCGCAATGATGCCCTTAGGGCGGTTCAGACGGTGCTCTGGGTTTACCTCAGAGACAATCAACGGCACCTCAGGGTCCTTGCGCCATGCCGACGAGTTATCCACCACAGTTGCGCCGGCGGCAGCAAAACGTGGCGCCTGCTCGCGTGACAGTGTGCCGCCTGCGGAGAACAAGGCGATGTCAATGCCAGCTAGGTCCTCGTCGGAGGTGGCGGCAACGTCTTCCACAACGACATCTTCGTCGCGGTACTTCAGCACCTTGCCTGCAGAGCGGCTGGATGCGAACAAGCGCACCTTATCTGCCGGGAAATTACGCTCTTCCAAAATGGCGCGCATGACGTGGCCCACCTGACCGGTGGCACCCACAATGGCAATCGTGGTCACAAGGCCCTCCCAAGGCTCAACTGTTGACGGTTAGAAACCTCAGGATAGCGCCCGAGGTGAGTTTTGTTAACGGCCGGTGCCTGCGTAAACAATCGCTTCGGTGTCACCGCCGAGGCCAAAGGCCTTGTGCAGTGCGCGAACGGCGTCGTCGACGGCCTCTTCGCGAATCAGCACGGAGATCCGGATCTCGGAGGTGGAAATCAGCTCAATGTTGATGTCCTGCTCCGCCAACGCTTCGGTGAAGGTTGCGGTCACACCTGGGTGGGACTTCATGCCGGCACCAACCAGGGACACCTTGCCGACCTGGTCGTCGTAGAGGATGTCGCCCCAGTTGTTGGCTTCCTGCAAACGGGTCAGCAGTTCCATGGCGCGTGGGCCGTCGGCACGTGGGCAGGTGAAGGTGATGTCGGTGGTGTTGTCTTTCAGGCTGGAGACATTCTGCAGCACCATGTCGATGTTGATTTCGGCATCAGCGAGGGCGCGGAACACCACGGCGGCTTTACCGGCTTCGTCTGGGATGCCCAGAACGGTGATTTTCGCTTCAGTGACGTCGTGCGCCACACCAGTCAGAACTGCTTCTTCCACAGGAATATCCTCCATTGAGCCGGCCACCAGGGTGCCGGGTTCGGTGCTGTACGACGAACGGACGCGCAGCGGGGTGTTAGTAGAACGGGCGTACTCCACAGCACGGAGCTGCAGAATCTTGGAGCCAACGGCTGCCATTTCCAGCATTTCCTCGAAGGAAATCTTGTCCAGCTTCTGGGCGTCCGGCACAATCCGCGGGTCGGCGGTGTACACGCCATCCACGTCGGAGTAAATCTCGCAGACATCTGCCCCCAGTGCCGCTGCAATGGCCACTGCGGTGGTGTCGGAGCCACCGCGTCCCAAGGTGGTGACATCCTTGGTTTCCCGGTTCACGCCTTGGAAACCGGCGACCAGGCAGATGTTGCCTTTGTCGAGTGCTTCCCGGACTCGGCCTGGGGTCACTTCAACGATGCGGGCGTTGCCGTGGCGTTCGGTGGTGATGACACCGGCCTGGGAGCCGGTGAAGGACTGGGCGTGGGCGCCAAATGATGAAATCGCCATGGCCACCAGTGCGTTGGAGATACGCTCACCGGCGGTCAGCAGCATGTCCATTTCGCGGGCGGGTGGGACTGGGTTCACCTGGTTGGCTAGGTCCAGCAGTTCGTCTGTGGTGTCCCCCATGGCGGAGCACACGACGACCACGTCGTTGCCTGCCTTCTTGGTTGCCACGATTCGTTGTGCGACACGGCGGATTCGTTCTGCGCTTTCCAGCGACGAACCACCATATTTCTGTACAACCAATGCCACGTTGCATGCCTCCTCTTATGTGCTGGGCAACATTCTAGCAACGGGAGTGCTGCGCAACACGGCTAGCTGGCCACACGCGCCCTGCGCGAGTATTTGGAGTGGGATTCCAGTAGCCTGAATTTTGTGTCCGGAAACGTCTTAGCAGTGCTGTTTGCACTCGCATCTGCCCTCACCATTGCGTGGGGCACCGTTGTACGGCACCGGATTGCGGAAGAGGCTCCTCAAAGTGGTTCGGGAGCCATTTTGACGGCGATGCGTCGACCATTGTGGTGGGCGGGGATGTCAACTGCAATTATCGCCTATGGCCTGCAGGTGGTGGCACTGGGTTTCGGCCCCCTGCTGATTGTGCAACCCATCATGGTGATGTCACTGATGTTCACCTTGCCGCTGTCGGCCCGCTACGATGGCCGCCCCATCACTTTTGATGAGATGTTTTGGGCCTCCATCTTGACGGTTTCGGTATCGGTGCTGGTGCTTTTGGGCCGACCCGCACCGGGCATTGATCATCCGCCGCTGCAGCGTTGGGTGTTGCCGATTGCGATTGGTTGGGGAATTTTATTCGCGATGGATCGTTTCGCCCAACGTCAGCTCCGCCGCGAGCGCGCCCTCATCTTGGGTCTGGTCACTGGCGCGATGTTTGGCTATGTGGGCGTGTTTTCCAAAGCCGTGGCTGACATTTTCGTGTTGTACGGACCTTTGGGCTTGTTGACGAATTGGGAGACCTACGCGCTCCTTATCAGCGCAACTCTGGGCACGGTGGTCCAGCAAAGTTCCTTTAACGCTGGGGCTTTGAAGAATTCGCTACCGGCAATGAAAACGGGTGAACCAATTGTGGCGTTTGCTCTGGGTTATATCGTGCTGGGCGAGAAATTCCAGGCAACGAACCTGGAGTGGCTGTGGATGGCGTTGGCGCTGGCGGCGATGATTGTGTCGACCTTTGCGTTGTCTCGTCGCAGCATCGGTTAGCGCAGCTGCAATTATCCGTTTGTGCCCCGAATTTGGGCGGGTGTAATTGCGCAAACTTTGCCGCGAGTTTGTTACCTGCGCTACAGTTATCGCTATGAACCGCGTGCAGCAGCTGAACCAGCTCCTTCTGTGCCGCGGCGGGGCTCGGAACTAATTGACCGGCACCTCGTCGCGGGGTTTTGTTATGCCGGTCTTCACTAGACCAATTTTTCAAAACTTTCCGAAGGAAGCCCCATGACCCCGAACGACGCTTTTATTTCCGCTCCTGCACAGATCAACACCCCAGCTGGTGATATCCCAGCGGACCAGCCTTCGTGGAATAAGCAGCGCCCATCGCAGATGCCGGTGAAGAAGTACCTGCAGTACCGCGAAGAAGTCGAAACTTTCGTGCTGGAGGACCGCACCTGGCCAAACAAGGTCATCGAAAAGGCGCCGGTATGGTGCGCTGTTGACCTGCGTGACGGTAACCAAGCACTGATTGACCCAATGTCGCCGGAGCGTAAGCACCGGATGTTCCAGCTGCTGGTGGAGATGGGCTACAAGGAAATTGAGGTTGGTTTCCCATCCGCGTCGCAGACGGACTTCGACTTTGTCCGCCAGATCATCGAAGGTGGCATGATTCCGGATGATGTCACCATCCAGGTTCTGGTCCAGGCACGCGAACACCTGATTCGCCGCACCTTCGAGGCTTGCGCTGGCGCAAAGAACGTCATTGTGCACTTCTACAACTCCACCTCCATCCTGCAGCGCCGCGTGGTGTTCCGTAAGGACAAGCCGGAAATCAAGAAGATTGCTACCGACGCTGCGCAGCTGATTAAGACCATTGCTGCGGACTACCCAGACACCAACTGGCGCTGGGAGTACTCGCCAGAGTCCTACACCGGCACCGAGGTCGAATTCGCCCGCGAGGTGGTCGATGCAGTCACCGAGATCATGGAACCGACCCCGGACAACCCAATGATCATCAACCTGCCGTCCACCGTCGAGATGACCACCCCGAATGTCTACGCAGACACCATTGAATGGATGGACCGTAACCTGGCTCGCCGCGATTCCATCCTGATTTCGCTGCACCCACACAACGACCGCGGCACTGGTGTGGCCACCGCAGAACTGGGCTACATGGCTGGCGCCGACCGCATCGAAGGTTGCCTATTCGGCAATGGTGAACGCACCGGTAACGTCGACTTGGTCACTCTGGGCCTGAACATGCTGACCCAGGGCGTCGACCCGCAGATTGACTTCTCCGACATCGACTACATCCGCCGCACCGTCGAGTACTGCAACCAGCTGCGTGTTCACGAGCGCACCCCGTACGGCGGCGACTTGGTCTTCACCGCGTTCTCCGGTTCCCACCAGGACGCCATCAACAAGGGCTTCGACGCGCTGGAGGGCAACATCTGGGAGGTTCCTTACCTGCCAATCGACCCGAAGGACCTGGGCCGCACCTACGAGGCAGTTATCCGCGTGAACTCCCAGTCCGGCAAGGGTGGCGTGGCGTACATCATGAAGACCGATCATGGTCTGCGCCTGCCACGACCAATGCAGGTGGAGTTCTCCGGCATTGTGCAGGCAGTCACCGAGGCAGAGGGCGGCTCCATTGAACCGAAGGTGATGTGGGATATCTTCGCCAACGAGTACCTGGATCGCACTGCCCCACTGGAGCAGGTCTCGGTCACGGTGGACTCCACCCGCGCGGAAGCAGACGAAACCCGGGTGTCCGCACAGGTCATCTATGACGGCGCCGAGCGTCGCATCACTGGTGTCGGTAACGGCCCGCTGGCGGCTTACGCCAATGCGCTGGAGGAATTGGGCGTTGACGTGGAGATTCAGGAGTACACCCAGCACGCCCGTACGTCTGGTGATGACGCGGAAGCTGCTGCCTACATTCAGGCGGAAGTGAAGTCTGCAGCCGGCACGGAGCGGGTCTGGGGTGTGGGTATTGCCAGCTCCATCACATATGCTTCCTTGAAGGCAATTACGTCGGCGGCTAACCGTGCGCTGACCCGCGATAATGTGACTGTATAACGGCCACTGCACCATGATGGATAGGTAGATGTCAGAACTGACCCCGGAACAGCGGCGTGAGCTGCAGCAACAACGTCGACGCGAACGCGAAGCGGAAGTTGCTGCCACCCCGTTTGCCGCGGTCAGCATCCGCACTACCGGCATCCACCCCGCTACCGGACGTTTGTTGTCCATGGCGGTTGTTTTGCTTGACGACGAATTGGAACCGTCCCGCGAATGGCATGCCATTTTCGATGCCGGAACTGACCCGGGACCAGCTCATTTACATGGCTTGTTGCCTGAAGATTTAGCGGATAAGCCTAAATTTGGTCGGCTTCTTCGGGAGCTGAACCGGCTGCTGGATGGTCGTACCCTCATTGCCCACGATGCGCCATTGACCTGGGGTTTCTTGGTGTCGGAGGCGAATCGTGCCCGAAAAGCGGCTCACCATGGCCGCAACCGTAACCGGAATCGGAACCGCCGGCGCCGCTCGATTGGGCACACCCCGAAGCCAGCCGCGATCGTCGATACGCTGGCGACGGCTCGGGGCGCTGATATGTTGCTGCCGGATACGCGACTGCGTGGTGTTGCACTGCATGCTGGCCTTGATGTTGAGGGGCCTCGCGCCACCGTCGAAAGAGCGCAACGCAGCGAGAAGGAAACCACAATCTCCGATGCCCATGTCGTCGCCAAGCTCTATGCAGCGCAACGGCAGGCAGGCGCAACGATGGTGACCTACGCCGCGGACAATATGCGGCCGGACCGGTTTGGTTTGCAGCGTTCGGCGGTGCGGGTCGATGCCATGGAGGCGCCGCGGCCGTATATCAATCCGGGTCGGTATGAGCCGGGCACGAAACTGCAGGCCGGTATGGAGTTTGTGGTGGCGCCGGAAATTGAGGCGGACCCGGATGAGATTATTGGGGCGGGCGCGGCCGCTGAGCTGGTGTACAGCGAGAAAGTGACGCGGCAAACGTCGGTGCTGGTGTGCAATTCCACTACTGACCTGCGGGGAAGGGCAATGCACGGCAAGCGGAAAGGCATTCCATTGCTAGCTGATACTGCCTTCCTTTCGCTCCTTGATGACGTAAAACCGGGCACGCCAGCGGAGTAGGCAGCCAAGTCGGTTTATGCTGGAGGCCATGACCGACTCTTCCAACATGAGCTTGCGTGGGCGACTCGCGTCGCTGACCGGCCGTGCGGCAACCTGGGCTTCGCAGAAAACTGGCCGTGGTTCCGGCGGCATGATCGGTGGGCTGATCGCTCGCCGTCTCGACCCGAATATTCTGCCGCAGCTGGCTGGCGACACCCCAGCGGTGATTGTCACCGGTACAAACGGCAAATCCACCACGACCCGGATGCTCGCCGCGGCGATGCGCACCAGATTTACGGTTGCCACCAACGACGGCGGCGACAATATGGACGAGGGTGTCATTTCGGCGCTGATGGCGGCCAGCAACCCGGAATACATTGCCGTGGAAGTCGATGAGCTGCACGTTCCCCGGATTTCGCAGCAGCTGAACACTAAAGTCATTGTGCTGCTGAACCTGACCCGCGACCAGCTGGACCGCGTCGGGGAAATCAACAAGATTGAACGCACCCTGCGCGACGCAATCAACGCCTGCCCAGAGGCCACCGTGATCGCCAACTGTGACGATGTGATGGTCACATCCGTGGCTTATGACCATCCGAATGTGGTGTGGGTGTCGGTGGGCCGCGGTTTTTCCGGCGACGCGACCAGCTGCCCACGTACCGGGTCGGCGATTATGCACACCGGTACGGGCACCTCGTTGGATTGGTACGCCACCAAACCGCTTCCTAACGGGGAGATGTTCCGCCGTCCGAAACCGCAATGGCGGATCGATGACGTGGGAATTCACCGCGATACTGGTGTGGCAATGCCTCTGGAGCTGCAGCTGCCGGGCCGGGCGAACCGCGGTAATGCGGCACAGGCGATTGGGGCGGCTGATGTGCTGGGCATTCCGGTGGAAGATGCTGTCGATGCGGCGCAGTCAGTCAGTGACGTTGCAGGCCGCTACTCCACGCTCAATATCGGCAACCACGATGTGCACATGCTGCTGGCGAAGAATCCGGCTGGTTGGCAGGAAGCGCTCGCCATGCTGGACCGCAGCGCTGAGGGCGTGGTCATTTCGGTCAATGGCCACATTGCCGACGGTGAGGACCTGTCCTGGCTATGGGATGTGAAGTTTGAAGATTTCGGTGACACGAAGGTGGTTGCCGCTGGTGAGCGCGCCACCGACCTTGCGGTCCGCCTGACTTATGCGGGAATTGAGCACACTGTGGTGGCCGATACGTTGGATGCGATTCGGTCCTGCCCGGCGGGTCGGGTGGAAGTGTTGGCGAACTACACCGCCTTCCGGGACTTGCGGCGAGCAATTTTGCGGGCTTCTGATGCGCACCGCGGCCCGGCTGAGCGCAGTTCACTGAGCAACCCGTTCCAGAAACCATCGACCGCTGAGGAGGCTTAAAGTGACTGCCCCTGATCTAACTATTGGTTTGATTCTGCCGGATGTGCTGGGCACCTACGGCGACGATGGCAATGCCCTAGTTTTGCGGCAGCGCGCCCGAATGCGCAGCCTGACCGCGGAGATTCTGCAGGTGAACCTGGGTGAGCCGGTACCGGAGACTGCGGACGTGTACTGCGTCGGCGGTGGCGAGGATGCTGCCCAGGTCCTGGCTGCGGAGCATCTGCTGGCCGATGGTGGTTTGGTGCGCGCTGCGAATGCGGGCCGACCGGTGTTGGCGATTTGTGCAGGGTTCCAAGTGCTGGGTGCGAGTTTCCATGCCGCCGGCAAGCTTGTTGACGGTTTGGGGCTTATCGACGCCACGACGGAGTCACTTCCCGAGCGGGCCATCGGTGAAATCGCCACTGAACCGCAGCTCCCGGGTGTTACCGAGGTGCTGTCTGGTTTTGAAAACCACCGTGGTGCAACGGTGCTGGGTTCGGATGCGACGCCACTGGGTCATGTCACCCGCGGGATCGGCAACTCGGATGTCGCCGGTGTCGATGGCGTTCGCGGTGAAGGCGCACTGCAGGGCAGTGTGATTGCTACCTATATGCATGGCCCGGTACTGGCCCGGAACCCACAGCTGGCGGATGTGCTGCTGGCGCAGGCCATGGGTGTGGATGTGTCTGAATTGGCGCCGCTGGATTTGCCGATTATTGACCAGCTGCGCCATGAGCGGCTGACATCGGTGCCGCGCCCGGACTCCGAGCGGCACTAGCGCAGGCGCGGCGCATAGCCGCCGCTGTCCCCGCTAGAACAGTGCGGTGCGGCCGGAGAGCGCGCGGGTGAGCGTGAGCTCATCGACGTACTCGAGGTCGCCGCCCATGGGCATGCCGGAGGCCAACCGGGTGACTTTCAGGCCTGGGAAGTCGCGCAGTAGCCGCGCGAGGTAGGCGCTGGTTGCTTCGCCTTCGGTATTCGGGTCCGTCGCGACGATCACTTCGTGAATGTCTGGCGCGGGCTGTCGTTTCGGGGTTCCGTCGTCAGCGAATTCGCCCGGGACGTCAACGTCATCAAGCACCCCACCGATGCGCTGGAGCAGCGTGCGGATGTTCAGCTCATTTGGGCCGACACCTGCGAGCGGGTCCAGTGCGCCACCGAGTACGTGGTAGCGCCCGCGGTATTCGCCGGTGCGTTCCAAAGCTTCGATGTCTTTGGGTTCTTCGACGACGCAGATGACGGTGGCGTCGCGGGAGTGGTCGCCGCAGTAGCGGCAGACGTCGCCGTCGGACACGTTGCCACAGATGCGGCAGAAGCTGACGCCTTGGCGTACCGCTCCGAGTGCTGATTGCAGCCGGTCAATATCTTCCGGCGGGGTGTTCAGCAGGTGAAATGCGATGCGCTGGGCGGATTTTGGACCGATCCCAGGCAGGTGGGATAGCTCGTCGATGAGGTCCTGTAGTGGTCCTTCGAACAAGGCTAGAAACCGAGGCTGCCCAGTCCGCCAGCCAGTGGGCCCATCTTTTCTTCAGCCAGCTGCTGCATCTGTGCGGATGCGTCTGCGAAAGCACCAATGACCAGGTCCTGCAGGGTGTCGACATCTTCTGGGTCGACCACGCCAGCGTCAATCTTCACGTCGGTGACGCGGCCATCACCGGACATGGTGACCTTCACCAGGCCGTTGCCAGCCTGACCGGTCACGCTCGACGCGACGATTTCAGCCTGCGCAGCCTGAAGCTGTGCCTGCATCTGCTGTGCCTGCGCCATGATGGAGTTCATATCTGGCTGGTTCATGGTGGGTCCTTCCACGGTTCGTTGTAAGTCGTACTTTTGTTGTTGGCCAGTTTACCGGCCTTGTCAGTCAGCGAGTTGTGCCCCGCCGAGTTACCTCGGTTCGGCACGCGCCCAGCTGGGGTTACATCGGTTTCGCGCCAAGCTCCCGCGCAAGCAGATCCATCGCAATTTCCCGGCCGGTGCGGTGGTCGTACGGCCCTGGCTTGCTTGCCGACGCATACATTTCGTCAATTTCGGCATTGCGGCGCTCTTCCTCCGCCGCGCTGTCCTGCCCACGGCCCGGTGCATTGCCCGAAGGACTGCCTGACGTACTGTTGCCCCGGCCAGCGCCTGGGTCGGGAAAGCCGGGCTCAAAGTCAGGTTCCGGCGGCAGCGGCACCTCATCAAAGTCGTCTGCTGGCTCCGGCGGCAATGGCGTACCGTCCCCAAAGGCATCGGACCTGCCCTGCGCCGCATCCTGTGGCTGCTGAGCCGCCGTCTGCGCACGCATCCGTTGCTCCGCAAGCGCCGCCCGTTCGGCCTTCTCCCGCTTCTGCGCGGCCTCCGCTTCCTCCCGCAGGCGTCGTTGCGCCGCCTGGAATGGCGTTTCTTGGGGTTGGTGCTTTTCGACGTTTTGGACCATCTGTCGCGTCACTGCCAGCACATCGGTGGCTGGTGGCGCAGGTGGTGCGGGTTGTGGCGCAGCCGGCTTGGGCTGTGGCGCTGGTGGTGCGGGTTGTGGTTCTGGTTCCTCAGGCGACTCGTCATCACCATGCTGGCCACCGTGGCCACTACCCCGCTGCTGGGACTGCCCACCAGATTCCCGGGAAGCGCCGCCAAAACCATGCGCAACTGGGTCGGTTCCCACCACACAGGTCACCGGGATATCAATTCCAGTGACCTGGAGAATGGAGTCACGAATCGCGGTGGAATTGTCTGGGGTATTGAGCCGTTGCACCAGAGCACCAGTGTGGTGCCCGATGGTCAGCTGGTCATCTCGAATACCGAGAGGTACAGCTTGGGCGGCAATAATGCCCGTGACCTTCGAACGCTGCTGCAACGCACTGAGAATGTCGGTCCAAGCCCCGCGGATGCGGCCCAGCGAATCACTATCACCATTGGATAGCGTCAAGTCAGCCTGCTGAGACTCCGGCTGCGGTTCCGGGGTCGGCTGTGGTTGCTGCTGTGGCTGCGGTTCCGGTTCAGCTGCAGGTCGCGGTTCCGGCTGTGGTGTTGGCTCCGGTGTCGGCGCCGTTGGCGCTTGCTTGCCAGATAGGCGTGCCATGGCCGCCAAGCCTGCCGCTTCGGCGTCCGAGACTTGCCGTTCAGCAGGAATCGACGCCGATGTAGCTTGCGCCGCAGCCGGGCCGCGCTGAGCCGGTGGTGTTTGCTGCGCAGGAGCTGCAGCCACCGTAGCTGCTGGCTGAGCAGACGATGGCTGCACAGCGTCTTGTTGCGCGGCGTTTTGCTGAGCGGCAGTTTCCGCTGCTTTGCGTTCCCGCTCCCGGACCACCGATGGTCGTTCATACTTTGGATGCGGCGGCTTCTGCTCTGACTGATCGTCAGGGCTAGCTGCACCAGTGTACGTACCAGCTGTCGCGTCAGTTGCTGCACCGGCAGCACCAGCGCCCGTCCCGCCAACTCCACCAGCCCCAGTCTGGCCAATGCCGCGTTCCAGCTGCTCAATGCGCTGCTGTATTGCCTCCATCGTGCCTTCAGCCGCAGGCAGCATCATCCGGGCACACAGAATTTCTAGCAACAGCCGCGGCGAGGTTGCCCCACGCATCTCTGGCAGACCTTCCGCCACAATCTGGGCATACCGCGTCAGCGTCGCATCACCCATAGATGTTGCTTCAGCCTGCAGTTGCTCCCACTGGTTTTCCGGCGCATCAACCAAGCCTTCATCGAAAGCTGTCGGCACAGCGCTAATCACCATCAGGTCGCGCAGCCGGTCCAACAGGTCCATGGCAAAGCGGCGTGGGTCGTGCCCAGCGTCAATAACTCGGTCAACCACACCGAACATATCGGCGCGGTTTCCGCTTGCGAGGGCGGCCACTGCGTCATCAAGCACTGCGGCGTCGGTAAAGCCCAACAGGGACGACGCCAACTCATAAGTGACGCCTTCCGAGCCAGACCCAGCAACCAGCTGGTCAAGCAGGGACAGTGAGTCACGCGGCGAACCGCCACCGGAGCGAATCACCAGCGGGTAGGCGGCATCTTCCACCGGTACACCTTCGCTGGCAGCCACCCCAGCCAGCAGCCCGCGCATATCCTTCGGCGCCAGCAGACGGAACGGATAGTGATGGGTGCGCGACCGAATCGTCGGCAGCAGTTTATGCGGCTCGGTCGTCGCGAAAATGAAGATGAGGTGCTCCGGCGGCTCCTCCACAATCTTCAGCAGCGCGTTAAAACCGGACGCGGTAATCATGTGCGCCTCGTCAATAATGAAGACGCGATACCGCGACTCCGCGGGCGCATACATCGCCTTTTCCCGCAGGTCACGCATGTCTTCCACACCATTGTGGGAGGCGGCGTCTAGCTCCGTGACATCCAAGTTGCCGACCGCGCCCGGCGCGAGTGCCCGGCACGATGGGCACACGCCGCATGGTGTCGAGGTTGGGCCTTCGACACAGTTCAGGCTGCGGGCCAGAATTCGGGCGGACGAGGTTTTACCGCAGCCACGCGGGCCTGAAAATAGGTAGGCGTGATTGATGCGGTTGGGATTGCCATGTTCATCACGTGCATCCAACGCTGCAGACAGCGGTTTGGTCACATGTTCCTGGCCAATGACTTCCGCAAAAGTCGACGGTCGGTACTTACGGTAAAGAGCCACGTGAACAGCCTACCGGGGCTGGGCTACACCGCACTCGGGCGGTGTAAATCAAGCAGGTCCGCATTCGCTTCCGCCAGTTTCTGCTGCACCGCACCCAGCCCACCAGCCTGCGGGTCGGTCGCCAGTTCAAATTCGGCGTCCGTCAGCGGCACCACCTGCAGCATGGTGGTGATGCGCTCAACCGAATGCGGGTTCTCCTCGGCTTCTTCTGGGGTCGCAAGCTCGCCGGTGGCCTTCTCCGTGATGCGCGGCACACCATTCGACCACACCCACGGGACAACCAATGCGACATGCTTCGTCGTTGCCTCTGGCCACACGTCGGCAATTGCGGAAGGCAGCATCGTTCCGGGTTGGATTGTGCGTTGCCCCGCAACGTCAACAAGCAGCTTGGTGACGTTGCCCAGCACCTGGAGCAGCTTATTGTCCTGCTTGTGCCCGGCGATAAAGATCTCGGAGCGGACAGCGGCATCGCCTGCGGTGACCATCCCGGAGTCAATGTCGGCGGCGCCAATGGTGCAAACGACTTGGTCGGAGCCGTCTTCGGTGAGTGGGAAGACGGCAAAGTTCAGGTCAGACTCGGAGTCGGTGGCGGTGAGCAGTTCGGGTTCGCCTGGGAACAGTTGGGTCACCCAGGCGGTGGTTTCGTCGCGCTTCATGCCACCACGGTACGTGCGAACCCCAGTTCGCGACTAGCCCGAGAACTTTTCGGCAGCAGCCAGCAGCACGCAGGTGGCGAAACCTTCCATTGCCAGTTCCAGTTCGGCAATCGGTGGCATCGACGGGGCCAGGCGAATATTGCGGTTGTTTGGGTCCTGCTTCTGCGGGAAGGTTGCGCCAGCACCGGTCAGCGCGATGCCAGCTTCCTTTGCCAGTTCCACCACACGGGAGGCAGTGCCGTCGACAACATCAACAGAGATGAAGTAGCCGCCAGTCGGACGGGTCCAAGTAGCAACCTCGTATTCAGCAAGGCGCTTATCCAGCACCTCCAGCACGCGGTCGAACTTTGGTGCGAGGGACTCAGCGTGGCGGCGCATCTGGGTACGCACTCCGTCCGCATCACCGAAGAACTGCAGGTGTGCCAGCTGGTTGACCTTATTTGGTCCAATACCGCGAGTACCGGCGTACTTCGCGTACCAAGCCAGGTTCTCCTCGGAGGTCGCGAAGAAGGCGACGCCGGCACCAGCCAGAGTGATCTTCGAGGTCGACGTGAAGACCCATGGACGGTTCGGGTTACCGGCTTCGGCAGCCATCGCCAGCACGTCGTAATTCTGTGGGAACTCGTCGGTCAGGGTGTGCACGGCGTAGGCGTTGTCCCACACCACGCGGAAGTCTGGCGCGGCGGTTGGCATCGACATGATGCGGCGGCAGACTTCTTCGGAGTAGGTGATGCCGGTTGGGTTGGAAAACACCGGTACGTTCCACATGCCTTTGATGGCTGGGTCGGAGGCAACCAGCTTTTCCACCATGTCCATGTCCGGGCCGTTTTCGTCCATACCGACGGTGATCATTTCAATGCCGAACTGTTCGGTGATGCCGAAGTGACGGTCATAGCCTGGTACTGGGCAAATCCACTTGAGCACTGGTTCTTCGCGCCACGGGCGTTCGGAGTCATTGGTGCCGAACATCATGGCCCACTGCACACAGTCGAACTCCATGTTCAGGGACGAGTTATCACCAGCGATGATGTTCTTGGCTGGTAGGCCAATGGCTTCGGCCCATAGTTCGCGCAGTTCTGGCAGACCGTTGAGGCCACCGTAGTTGCGGGTGTCCACGCCAGATGGAGTGGCGTAATTCGCGCCCGGCAGGGCAAGCAGCGCGTTGGAGAAGTCGAGCTGTTCGGCGGAAGGCTTTCCGCGAGTCAGGTTCAGGCTCAGGCCTTTGGCCTTGAGTTCTTCGTAAGATTTTGTGAACTGTGCTTTGAGCTGTGCTAGCTCTGCTGACTCATACGATTCGAGCTTCATTAAATTCACCCTTCTGTGCAACGTCGTGCATTGCTCGCTGTGCCGCACCGGTCCGGTACGAATGCTTCAGCTTCCAATATAGGGGTGATTGCTTTTTGACGAATAGGCCGAGGGCCCTTTCTAAAAATAAGGGGACCCCACGCACCCGCCAGAGCTCGCTGACCCTTGCTGCATTCCTGCCCTGGGGGAGTTCACAAGATAGACGCCGCGTGGGGTCCGGACTCCCACTTTAGCCGAGTGCTCCCCAGTCAAGTCAAACCAGCAACTGACCAGCGGATTTGGTAAATCAAGTGGGGGTTAATGTAATGTTCTTCTCCGGAACGCTAATTCCATGGAGGATTCGACTAGCGGCCTATGTCACACGCCTGGAACGCGTGCGGGGTTCACGCCCCTCGTGGGTTCAAATCCCACATCCTCCGCAGTAAAAATCCCCGCTCACGCCGAGCGGGGATTTTGCATTTGCAGCATCAGCAGATTTTTTCATGCCCGACATGCGAGCCTTCTTCCAGCTGAATGGTGGAATGCTCAATGCCGAATTCGCGAAGTTTCGCCTGGGCAGCGTCGAGAATGTCACAGCCAGCTTGGTGCTGCTCCGCCAGAACTAGGTGGCAAGTGGCCAGCGGCTCATTGCCATCGGTACTCCAAATATGGAGATCGTGGACGGATGCCACCCCAGGCAATGCTTCCAGCTGCCGGGTCACTTCCCCAGTGTCAATGGTGGCGGGAGCGTGGTTGAGTAAAACGGCCACGGAATCCGTCAATAAGCGCAGGGCGCGCGGAAGGACCAACGCCGCAATCAAAAGTGAGGCGATGGCGTCGGCGGCGGTCCACCCGGTGAAGTAAATGACACCGCCGGCGATAATGACCGCGACTGATCCCGCTAGGTCGGAGAGGACGTGCAGATAGGCGCCACGCATATTCAAACTGTCGTGCTGGTGTCGCATCAAAATAGCCGCCGAAATGGCGTTAGCGATTAAACCGATGATGGCGACGATGAGCATCAGGCCAGTGTCGATCTCGTGGTCGCCGCCAAAACGGCCGAGCGCGCTGACCACAATCCACACGGACGCTGCGATGACAGTGGCGGCGTTGACGACTGCAGCAATGACTTCCACGCGGCGGTATCCGAAGGTGGCGCGAGCGGTGGCTGCGCGGCGACCAATCAGGATGGCGACTAAGGCGATCAGCAGGCCGGTGGAGTCCGACAGCATATGCATCGCGTCGGAAAGCAGCGCCAACGAGCCAGAGAGCAGGCCGCCGATGACCTGGGCGATGAAAATTGTGGCGGTCATCGTGAGGGTGACCAGCAGCGCCTTCAGGGAGCCAGATGGCGCATGGGAGTGACCGTGCTCGTGACCGTGACCGTGGGCGTGCTGTTCGGCGTTCATGTTGCCAGGTTAGCGACGCACCCCAGAAAAAGAAAACCCACCCTGAACTGGGAATTGTTCCCAATTCGGGCGGGTGAAGAACAGCTTAAGCCTCTGCTGGCTCGCCGATTTCTTCCAGCACGTGGTCGGAGTCATCTGGGAAGATAATGCCGTAGGACCAACCAGCCAACGCGGCACCAACCAGCGGCGCTGCGATGAACGCCCACACCTGCATCAGCGGGTCGGTGCCAGCAAACCATGCCACACCGAGCGAACGAGCTGGGTTCACCGAGGTGTTGGAAATTGGGATAGACACCAAGTGAATCAGGGTCAGGGCCAGGCCAATCGCAACCGGGGCGAAGCCCTGCGGGGCGCGGCGGTCAGTGGAACCGAGGATGACGAAAAGGAAGATCGCGGTCAGCACGGTTTCCGCGAGCAGCACCGCACCGAGGGAGTAGCCGTCTGGCGACAGGTCGCCGTAGCCGTTGGTGGCAAAACCGGATTCGACAGCACTAAAGCCCTGCTTACCGGAAGCGATCACGTACAGCACGCCACCGGCAGCGGAAGCACCAAGGGCCTGGACCAGCATGTATGGCAGCACAGCCTTAGCTTCGACGCGGCCTGCGAGCACTGCGCCAAGGGTGACAGCTGGATTGAAGTGGCCGCCGGAGATGTGGCCGAAAGCGTAGGCCATGGTCAGCACGGTCAAACCAAAAGCTAGGGCGACACCGAGGAAGCCGATGCCCATATTGACGTTTTCGTTGCTAGAGGACAGGACGGATGCGGCGAAGATTGCACTACCGCAACCCCCCAAAGACCAGAACGAAAGTTCCGACTGCTTCGGCCCAGAGACGGACAATCATGCTGTGATGCATGGTGACTCCAAAAGTCTTAGGTTTCAGTGACAAATCAAACTTTATGTCACTTCCGCCACTCCTGCAACGGCTGCTGTGGTTAGCGCATCGGCACTTCCCGCAGCGTACGACGCAATTTCCGGGTGTACAACAACGCCGGGTCATCCGACAATTCCTCACACGCCCGCACCGCCACCATCAGGTGCGCCCGCTTCGACCGCAGGTAAAACTCCCGCGCCGAACCCGGCAACTTAGGCACATGGTGCAATGGCAAATCCGACACACTCAGCAGCGCCGCATACGGCACCCGATAGCGGTACCCATTCGTAGCCACAGTGCAGCTTTCCATCTCTAGGCCAATGGCAGTCGAACCACCGAACAGCTCCGCGATGCCCGTCGGGGTCTCCCATTCCCAGTTCCGGTCGGCCGTCGACAAAATAGTGCCAGTACGCACACTGCGCCGGTACTGTTCCCCTTCCAACTGCGCGTTTTCCTCAATGGACCGAATCAGCGCACGCTGCAGCTCCGGGATCGGCGGGATCGGGGTGGTCAGCGGCACAATTTTATCTAGCACCGCATCTTTGCGTTCATAAGCATTGGCCAGCAGCAAATCCCCCAGCCGCATCCGGCCATCCAACCCGGCACAGTGCCCGATCATGATCCAGCACTGCGGCCGCAGCACCGCCAAGCAGTCCGTAATCGTCTTCGCATTTGACGGCCCCACACCGATATTGACGATGGTGACGCCGGTGCCGTCCTCATCAGTCAGGTGATACGCCGGCATTTGGTACTTCGACTGGTTCGCGTGCACCGCCGCGTTCGTCGGGAAGGTGTCTGGGTCACTTGCCAAATCCACCCGCATCCCTGGCCCCACCAGCGCTTGATACTTCGCCAGCCGCTCATCCGACCGGCCGAGCGCGTACTCCACGAATTCTTCGGTATGCAGTGCGTAGTTGGTGAACACAATGAACTGCTGAATGTCCTCCACCGAAGTGCCGGTGTAGTGCTCCAACCGAGAGCATGCCAAGTCCACGCGCTGCGCTTTGAACAAGAACAGCGGCCGGTCCGGTTCCGGCGCACCCGGAACCCGCTCCTCGATGTAACCAGTATCGGCAATCCGGTCGTCAACAGCAGTCAAGTCAATTGGCGTGAACCAGGCGCGTTCATCTGCACCGGCTGGGCCCTCGCCACTGCCTTTAATCTCCGCGTAGTCCGGCAGGAACTCCACTGGGATCGGCTGGTCCGACACCCCAATTTCAAAGGTGACGTCATTGTTTTCCCGCAGCGCCGTCAGCTGCTCCGCCAAGTAGTCGTGAAACATCCGCGGCCGCGTCAGCACCGAGCGATACGTTCCTGGGTACTCAATGAAGCCGTTCGCCAGCGATGAGTCCAGCGGCGGCACCTTCTCCACGTTCACCACGATTTCCGGGTAGCACACCTGCACGGGCTCCTCCGGCAATTCCCCATCCCGGTAGGACTGATATTTCTCCGCCAGGTACTGCGTCGATGCGTCGTAGATGTCGGCTAGCTGCGCAATCGCTTCGGCAACGTCGGTGGTGGACAAACGAGGAAAATCAGGCAAAGTTGCGGCGGTCATGCCTTCTATTGTCCGCGAGTTTTCCTAAAGTGCCAGTGCTGCGCACACATTGCCGCCCAGCTCCTCCGCCGCAGCAAGCCGCTCCTCGGACACTTCCCCAACAAACACCAGTGGCTCGGCGACTTTTTGCCATTGGTAGCCAGTCGTAATCGATTCCATCGCTTTTTCCGCGCCAGTGGTATCCATCCCGCCGCGAATCCAATAGCTAAACGGCCGCCCAACGGTCTCATCCTTGACCTGCATGAATGTGCTGTCGAAGAAGTGCTTCAGCGCCCCAGAAATGTACCCGAAATTCGCGGTGGTGCCCAGTAAATAGCCGTCGGCTGCCAGCACATCGTCGACGGAAGTGTCTAACGCTTCCTTCACCTCCACCTCAATGTCCATGGCGGCGCCAGCTTCTTCCGCACCGGCGATTGCCGCTTCCGCCAGCGCTTGAACTTTCTCCGTTGGTGAATGATGGACAATCAGCAGCTTCATGGCCGCCAGACTACTGGTTCTTTCGGCAGGCGGGACAGGTTCAGCTCAGAAAGGTCATACACCCCCGCAAACCCAATCGACTCGGCAATCCACCCAATCACATCCCGCACCCGCGCTGGGTCCAGCTCCTCCCCGGCAATATCGCGCAACGTCACTGCCCCATCGCGTTTAGCGAGCCGTTTTCCGCCCGGCCCAAGCACCAACGGCACATGCACGTACTCCGGTTCGGGCAACCCCAACAAATGGGCCAGCGCCGCCTGCCGAGGCGCCGACGACAACAAATCATCCCCGCGCGTCACCTGATCCACCCCTTGAGCTGCATCATCGACAACCACCGCTAGGTTGTACGCCCACATCCCGTCGGCCCGCCGCAGCACCATATCATCGTCCACATCACCGGAGTAACTGCCGGCATACCGGTCCGTCACCGTCCAGTTGGTTACCGGAGTTTTGAGCCTTATTGACGCTTTCCTACCGGCTTTCCGGCGCTCTTCACGCTGGTCAGGGGTCAAGTTCCGGCAGGTTCCTGGATAGTGCCCAGGAATTGCGTGCGGAGCGGAGGCGGCTTCTTGAATCTCCCGGCGACTGCAGAAACATTCGAAGGTTAAGTTGTCGGCTTGTAACCGTCGCAAAGCATCTTCATATAGGCCGTACCTTTCGGACTGCCGCACCACCTCACCGTCCCAATCCAAACCAATCGCAGCGAGGTCAGCGAGCTGGCGGGCTTCGAATTCGGGTTTGGAACGCTGGCGGTCAATGTCCTCAATACGCAGGATGAAGCGGCGGCCGGACGTGCGGGCAGCGAGCCACGCCAGCGCGGCGGTGCGCAGATTGCCGAGATGAAAGTCGCCAGTGGGGCTGGGGGCGAAACGTCCGGTCATGGTCATATCTTCCACTGTAGGTTCGCGCCAGGTTTCAGTTGTGCAGTGGCGGCTTTAAACTACCTGCATGTCGAAACTCGAAAACGGGTCTGGGCAGGGCGTAGCTGAGGCTGCGTCCGGAAACACCCAGAACTCACAGCCACAATTTGTTGACCTGCCGAAATCCATCTACCCAATCCTCTTCGGTATCTTCACCGCGGTGCTGCTGGTCAGTGCCATCACCGCCTCCAAGGGCGTGCAAATCGGGCCGCTGGTCACCGACGGCGCCTTCTTCCTCTTCCCTATCGCCTACGTCTTTGGTGACGTGCTGACCGAAGTCTTCGGTTTCCGCGCCGCCCGCCGCGCCATCTGGACCGGTTTCGCCGCACAGCTGCTGGCCACCGTCTCCTTCTGGATTGCCATTGCACTGCCGGCTGCTGACTTCTACGAATCGCAAGACGAATTCGCCCTGATTCTGGGCAACATCCCGCAGATTGTCGCCGCGTCGCTGGCTGGTTACCTGGTCGGTCAGATGCTGAACGCCTGGGCGCTGGTGAAGATTAAGGCCAAGACCGGCGAAAAGTCGCTGTGGGCCCGCCTGATCGGTTCGACCGTTGTTGGTGAATTCGCCGACACTTTGATTTTCTGTGCGATTGCTGCACCCGTCATCGGTATCGCTACCAGCAGCGACTTCGCGAACTACGTCATCGTTGGTTTCCTGTGGAAGACCGCACTGGAAGTTGTGCTGCTGCCACTAACCTACCCAATTATTGCGTGGGTCAAGCGCCTAGAAGGCTACCCAGGTAAGTAGCTGTGGGGCCCCACGAGCGCACCCGATTGGATAAGCGTTATCTAGCGCTAGAACCGGGTTTGATGATTGGATAAAGGTTATCCAATCATCAGCCGGTCATCTAGAAGCAGAAAGGCGCTATCCATGCCTCACTATGTGAGCCAAACTTGGACCCCTGCCGACGGCAGCGGTATCCCGCGCAGCGACAAACGCGGCGGCGAGTTCTTCGCCTTTTTGCCAGACACCATTTCAGACGCGGCGATGGCTATCGAACCGAAGCTTTCCCAGCGCGCCGCCGACATTGAGCGCCAAATTATCGCGCTGAATCGCCGCGAAGGTGCCGGTCAGCTGGAAAGCATCGCCCGGCTACTCATGCGTTCTGAGGCGATCTCCTCCTCGCGAATCGAAGGTATCGCGCCAAACGTGGACAAAGTCGTCCTCGCAGAACTTGCCCAAGAAGAGGAAGTCCGAGGATTCAAAGAAAGTGCAGAAGCAGTTGCCCGGAACCTGCAAGTTCTACGATCTGTCGAAAGCGCCTTTGCGACCGTTCCTGCGATCACGCCAGAACTGCTTTCTCAGTTCCAGACGGAACTGCTCGGTGCTCGTCCAACGGTTCCTACCGGCCTTCGCACCATTCAAAACTGGATTGGCGGTTCACAACGGACACCAATCGGCGCAGAATTCATTCCGCCACCGCCACAAGAAGTCTCCCGTCTCGTCGCTGATCTTTGCACTTATCTGAATGGCGCCACTCACGGTGCGCTCATCCAAGCAGCGATCGTGCATGCACAATTCGAAACCATCCACCCATTTGCTGACGGCAATGGTCGCGTTGGCCGGGCACTAATCCACGGCACGCTGCAACGCCGTGGAATAACTCGGCAGACAATTCTGCCAATCAGCCTGGTTCTAGGTACCTGGTCAGAACGCTACATTGATGGCCTCACCAAATACCGCGAAGGCAATCTTTCTGCTTGGTTGGAAACATTCCTGGATGCGGCTGTCGAAGCAACGAAGCAAGCAAACCTCATCACTGACCAGTTGCTTGAGGTCCAATCGCAGTGGAAAGCAACTCTCGACGAGCACCGGAAGCGTCAGGGTATGCAGCGAGCACTGCGTTCGGACTCAATTGAGTTCAAGGTTCTTGCAGGGCTGCCCGCACACCCCATCGTCACTACCAAGAGCCTGGAACGTTTGTATGGCGTATCCAGCAGCAATGCACGAAAGGCGCTCGACAACCTAGCCGAAGTAGGCATCTTGCGAACCAAGGTTGTCGGTATCCGGGGCGCGGCTGGCTACTACGCCGATGATGTCCTTGACCTGCTGGACATTGCCGACCGTCAGCTCGCCAGCAGCCAGTTCGACACCCGACTCGCGCCGCCAACGGGTCGAGCAGTACCGCGAAGGTAGCTCACTATCCAGCTTCCTAACCGTCAGCGCTTACCCGCGGTGTACCGCCCCATGAAATCCTCGCGGAATTCAGCGAAGTCACCGTCAATAATCGCTTGGCGCATCCGGTTCACCAGCTGCCAAATGAACCACACGTTATGCGCAGAGCTCAAGGTGCCACCCAGCGACTCCTTCGCCTTCAACAGGTGATGAATGTACGCGCGGGTAAATCCTTCGGTCGGCGAATCCGGGAAAGTGTCATCAATCGGCCGGAAGTCTTCCTTGTACACCGCCCGCGACAACGTCGTCTTGCCGTAAGCGGTGTACACGGTGCCGCGCCGACCCAGCCGTGTCGGCGACACACAGTCAAAGGTGTCCGCACCAGCAGCAACCGCCGCAAATAGATCCTCCGGCTCCGAAATCCCAAGCAAGTGCCGCGGCTTGCCATCCGGCAGTTCCTCCACGCACCAGCGCAAAATGGTGCCCAGGTTCTCCTTCTCCAGCGCGCCGCCGAGACCATAGCCACCGAAGCCGCGCTTGCCCTCGGCCTCATATTCGTCGGAAAGCGCAACCAAACCCCGTACGGCTTGGCGCCGTAAATCTTCGTATTGTGCGCCCTGCACCACACCCCACAGCGATTGCAGGGGCTTATCGACGCGTTGTTCCGTCAACCGGTTATGTTCCGCCAANCANCGGTTAGCCCAGCCACGGGTACGTTCCACCGACTCGACCTGGTAATCCTTCGTTTCCACCAGGGTGGTCAGCTCGTCGAAAGCAAACATGATATCCGCGCC